>NZ_JAPENL010000002.1:5000-1426696 GCF_026342015.1 Micromonospora lupini | reverse complement strand
CGAGCGTCTCCCGGGCGTACCGGATCAGCGCCGCCCGGTCGAGCGGCGCCCCGGGCGCGGTCGACCACGGCGGTTCGCCTGTGGTGGTGACCGTGTCGCCGACCCGGACGGTGACGGGCAGCAGTGAGCCGAAGAGCCGCGCCAGGTCGGTGACTGTCGGGGTGGCGAACCACGTGTCGGCGTCGCGGCGGGGCACCAGCGTGACAGTGGTGCCGGGCTCGGCGCGGGCGGCTTCCGGCGGCGCCACGGTCACGGCGTAACGGCCGTCGGCGTACCCGGTCCACCGGACCGTGGGGTTGTCGCCGTGGCGGGTGAGCACCTGGATCTCGTCGGCCACCAGGAAGCAGGAGAGCAGGCCGATGCCGAACTGGCCGAGGAACTCGTGCCGGGAGAAGCCCAGCTCGTCGCGCTTGGAGCTGCGGCCGATGGTGGCCAACAGCTCGTGCACCTGCGCCTCGGTCAGGCCGACGCCGGTGTCGTGCACCCGCAGGGTGCCGTCGCCGGTGAACTCCGGTGGCTCGATGCGGACCAGCGCCGGCGCGTCCGGCTCGGTCGTACGCCGGGCGGTGATCGCGTCCACGGCGTTCTGGAGCAGCTCACGGACGTAGACCCGTGGGCTCCCGTAGAGGTGATGACTGAGCAGGTCGACCACGCCACGCAGGTCGACCTGGAAGGTGTGGTCCACGCCTGAGTTCTCCCCGGTCCCGATGCCGGCGCCCACCGTACCGATGATCACCGGCTGCCCGCGTCCCCCTTTCGCCCGGCGGCTTGACCCTCGACCCGGTCGAACCGGCACGGTCGGCGTCATGACCTCCTCCGCTCTGGGCCGGGACTTCCGGCTGCTCTGGTCCGCCGCTGTCTCGTCCCGGTTCGGGGACGCGCTGCGTACGCCGGCTCTGGCCCTGCTGGCGGCGACACTGACGCGTGATCCTCGGATCATCGCGGTGGTCACCGTGGCCGGGCAGCTGCCGCCGCTGCTCTTCGGCCTGCTGGGCGGCGTGTACGCGGACCGCTGGGAACGGCGGCGGACGATGGCGGTGGTCGACGGGGCACGCGCGGCGGTGGTGGCGGCGTTGGCGGTGGCTGTCGTCCTCGACCGGGCCGCCGTCGTGACGCTCGTGTCGGCCGCGTTCCTCCTCGCCGCGTTGGGCACCCTCTTCGACTCGGCCTCGTTCGCGCTGCTGCCCACTGTCGTGCCGCCGGCCGCGCTGCCCCGGGCGAACGGGCGGCTCCAGGCGGGGAGCGCGGTGGCCGGCGGTTTCCTCGGCGCACCGGCCGCCGGTGTCCTCTTCGCCACCGCCCCCGCCCTGCCGTTCGCTCTGGATGCCGTCACCTTCGCGGTGGCGGCAGTGCTCGTGCTGGCCCTCACGCCGCCTCCCGCCGTGGGCGCGGGACCGGCGATCCGCCGCGGGTCGGTGTGGAGCGAGATCGTCGAGGGGATGCGCTGGCTGCGCGGGCATCGGACGCTGTGGCGTGTCACCCTGCTGGCCGCCGCGTGCAACCTGGCGATCAGCGGTCTCATGGCGGTGCTCGTGCTCTACGCGCTTGACGTGCTGCGGGTGCCGCCGGCCGGATACGGGCTGTTCGCGGCGGGCGCCATCCTCGGCGGCGTGGTCGGGGCGCTCGGGGCGGGCCGGCTCGCCGCCCGGCTCGGCACGGTGCTCGCGCTGCGGGCGGTGCTCGCGGCGCAGACCGTCGCGCTTGTCGGGTTCGCGCTGGCCCGGCAACCGGTGCCGGGCGGGATCGCGCTGGCCGTCTTCGCCGCCGGCACAGTCGTGTGGAACAGCCTGTCGGCGTCGTACGGGCAGCGACACGTGCCGGGCGGGTTGCTCGGTCGGGTGGGTGCCGCGCAGCGGATGGTCGGTCTGCTCACCGCACCTGTCGGCGCGGCGGTCGCCGGGCTGGCCGCCGCCGCGTACGGGACGGTGCCGGTGGCGGGAGCGGCGGCCGGCACGTTCGCTCTTGTCACGCTTGCGGCGTGGCGGACACTTCGGCCTGTCGCGACCGCCGTCGCGCCCGCCGGCGGCACGGCACCGGCCCAGCGAGAGCGACACCCGTCGCGGTGAACGGCTCAGCCCGCGCTCCGCTCCCGGTGGGACAATCCGGACAGGCGCAGTGCGACCCGCCGACGAGCCGGCGGGACGGCCCCGACCAGCCGTAGCAGCCCGTCGCGGACCGGTCGGCGGGCCGGGGACGCGGTGGCCATCCGGGTCAGCCCGGCGGCGAAGCTCAGCACGTCCTCGGCCATCGGGCGCTGCCGGGCGGTGTAGGCGTCGAGCAGCGCCTCCGGGCCACCGCCGAGCACGTCGGCCAGGACGGTGCCGAGGGCCACGGCGTCGCAGATGCCGAGGTTCATGCCCTGCCCTCCGGCGGGACTGTGCACGTGCCCGGCGTCGCCGGCCAGCAGCACCGGCCCGGACCGGAAGGTGTCGGCGATCCGGTGCCGCACCAGGAACCGCGAACCCCAGAGCACGTCGGTCACCCGGTCGGGTCGCCGCGCGAGGCCGCGCTCGTCCAGCAGCGCCTGGAGGTACGCCGCGTCCGGCTCGGGTGGCGCCGTCGGCACGGCGGCGACCAGCCGGACCACTCCGCCCGGCAGGGGGGCCCAGATCAGCGGCCCGGGGCGGGCGAGGAACAGCGCCGCCTCGTCGCGGGGCAGCACACTGTCGACCCGCACGTCGGCGAGCACGAAGGACTCCTCGTCGTCGGGGCCGGCGAAGCCGATGCCGGCCGCCCTCCGGACCGTGCTGTGCAGGCCGTCCGCGCCGACCACGTACCGGGCGCGCAGGTCCGCGTCGTCGACACGTGCGAGCACCCCGTCGCCGGTGGGGCTCAGGTCGGTCAGCCGGCACGGCCGCCGCACCCGGACGCCGAGGTCGGCCAACTGCCCCGCGAGCACGGCTTCGGTGACCGCCTGGGAGACCAGCAGGGCGTAGGGGAAACGGGACGGCAGCCTGTGGAACGGGACCGACAGCAGCGTCCGGTCCCGGTCGCGGACCGTGAAACGCGGCGCGCGCACCCCCTGGGCCACAAGCGGCGCCGCGACGCCGATCCGGTCCAGCACCTCCAGGGTGTACGCGTGCACGACGGCCGCGCGGGACGTCTGCGGCGGTTCGGCCTGCTGGTCCAGCACTGTCACGTCGACCCCGCGACGGGCCAGCGTCAGTGCGGTGGCGAGGCCTGTGGGGCCGGCACCCACCACCAGGACGTCGGTACTCGTGGGCAGCACGGCCACCTCCGGAACGACTGTTGCCAACGGTCGTTGGCAAACGCTCGTTGGCAACGCTAGAACCGGTGTCGTTGTGTGTCAACAGCCGTTGGCATACGGTCGTTGACATGACCGCGCCCACCCACCCGACCCAGCCCCGCCGCTCGGACGCCACCCGCGCGGCGATCCTGCGAGCCGCCCGCGAGCGGTTCGCCGCCGACGGGTACGAGCGCGCCACGATCCGGGCCATCGCCGCCGACGCCCGGATCGACCCGTCGATGGTCATGCGGTACTACGGCAGCAAGGAGGGTCTGTTCGCGGCGGCGGCCGAGTTCGACCTCCGCCTGCCCGACCTGGCCGCCGTGTCGCCCGGTCAGCTCGGCGAGGTGCTGGTCCGGCACTTCCTCACCCGGTGGGAGGGCGACGAGACGCTCGTGGCGCTGCTGCGGGCCGCCAGCACCAACCCGGGGGCGACCGAGCGCATGCGCGGCATCTTCGCCGACCAGCTCACCGCGGCCGTGGCCGCGTTCGGCAGCGACCCGACGCTGACCGCCCGACGCGCCGGCCTGATCGCCAGCCAGATCCTTGGCCTCGCCTTCACCCGCTACATCGTCAGGCTCCCACCGATGGTGGACATGGCCCCGGAGGAGCTGGTCTCCTGGATCGCACCGACCCTCCAGCGCTATCTGACCGGGCTGCCACAGACCTGACCCAACCTTTTACCCCTGCCCGTGCGTCTGTCGGGTGACGCGCGCCGCGGCGGCCGGAAGGGGTGCGGATGGGATCGACGGCGAACGAAGGCCGCGACGGCTACCTCGCCTTCGTGGAGAGCAACCAGCACCGGCTCCTGCGCTCGGCCTTCCTGATCTGCGGCAACCGGCACCAGGCCGAGGACCTCCTCCAGGACGCCCTCCTGAAGCTGGCGCTGCGCTGGACCTCCGTCCGCGACGGCGATCCCGCCGCCTACGTACGAACCATCCTCTACCGGGACGCGGTGTCGTGGTGGCGTCGGCGGCGACGGGAGTGGCTCAGCCCCACGCCGCCGGAGCAGGCGGCCCCCGATCGTGACGGCGCGCTGCGGCTGACCCTGCACGACGCCCTGGGGCTGCTGCCGCCCCGGCAGCGGGCCGTGCTGGTGCTGCGCTACTACGAGGACCTGACCGAGGTCGCCACGGCGGAGGCGCTCGGGGTGACAGTCGGCACCGTGAAGAGCCAGTGCCACATGGCGCTGCGCCGGCTCCGCGAAGTGGCCCCCGATCTCACCGGCGACGGCCGGTCGACCCGCTCCGGCGACCCGACCACAGGCCTGGAGGTGAACAAGTGAACGAGCAGGACCTACGCCACCTCTTCGCCGTCAGCGTGGAGGACGTGCTGCCCAGCAGGCCCGCGACGGCCGGATGGGACCGGGCGCGGCGCACCCGTCGTACCCGGCGGGCGGTCGGCGCGGCCGTCCTGGCCGTGGTGCTTGTCGGCGGTGCCACGGCGGCCGTCCGCCGGCCGTCGCCCAGTCCACCCCTGAACCACACGGTGGCGCCGACAGTCGTGCCCACCCACGCCGGCCCGGTCCAGCGCCCACCCGCCGAGCTGACCTTTCCCCCCGATCCGCTGAACCGGCTGACCGGCCCGGCGACCGTGCGGCTGTCCGAGCGACCGGTCCAGCGGGCGCTGGCGCTGTTCCAGCCGGTGGACGAGGAGAACCGCGCGGACGGGCCGGTCCGGATCCTCGGCGACGACGGCGTCGTCCGCAGTCTCGACGTGGTGACGCTGGCGCCCACCCGGGACGCCGACGGCAACGAGGCGACAGCCGTGCAACCGGGAGTGTTGTCACCGGACGGTCGCTGGGCCGCCTTCGCGCAGACCAACGAGCTGATCATGATCGACCTCACCACGGCTGGCGTACGCCGGGTTCCGCTCGACGGCTATCTGGAGCTGGTGGTGTGGGCGCACGACCGGGTGCTGGTCGGCGGCGACAACCGGACGTACGCGGTGGAGCGGGACAGCGAGGCAGCGGGGACCATCGACGTGTCGGCAGGCAACGTGGTCACTCCCGACCCGGAGGCCGGCCGCGAGGCGGCGCTCATCGAGCTGATCGGCGAGCGGGGCAGCCTGACGCTGCGCAGCCGGTCCGCCCGCGACGCCGCGATCCGCTCCGAACAGCGGATCACCGACGATGCGCTGCCCTCCCCGTACGAGGTCAACGAGTTCTACGGCCGGGGTTGGCTGCACGGCGGCCGGCTGGCGATGGCCGGCTGGATCACCAACAACGAGATCGACGGCGCCGAGGGGGTGGCCGTGCTGGACTCCCGTACCGGCGCGGTGACCCACCTGCTCGACCTGGGTCGGGACCGCGCCAAGGGCTGCTGCCCGGTGTTGGGCTGGGACAACAAGGGCGCCGTGCTGCTCCGCCTGGAGCCGGCCGCCCTGGCCCGCTGGGACCCGGAGACCGGCGAGATCACCGGAGTCATCAGTGACCTGCGCGGTGTGCTGGTGCTGGCCGGCTGAGCACTCGAACCTCAGCCGGCCATCTTCGGAAGCCGGTCAGGCGGCGATGCCGCCGGGCTGGTCACCCTTCACCACGGGTGCCCGGACCAGGTTGCCCCACTCCGTCCACGAGCCGTCGTAGTTGCGCACCTGCGGGTAGCCGAGCAGGTGCCGCAGCACGAACCAGGTGTGGCTGGACCGCTCACCGATCCGGCAGTACGCGATCACGTCGTCGTCGGGGCTCAGCCCGAGCTGGTCGGCGTAGATCGCCTTCAGCTCGTCGGCGGACTTGAACGTGCCGTCCTCGTTCGCCGCGGACTTCCACGGCTTGCTGACCGCGCCCGGGATGTGCCCGCCACGCAGCGCGCCCTCCTGCGGGTAGTCGGGCATGTGCAGCATCTCGCCCGTGTACTCGCCCGGGGACCGGACGTCGACGAGCGGCCGCCCCACGGCGATGTGCGCCATCACCTGCTCGCGGAACGCCCGCAGCGGCGCGTCGTCGCGCAGCGGCACCGGGTAGTCGGCGCGGGGCCGGGCCGGCTTGTCGCGGGTCACCTCGCGCCCCTCGGCGATCCACTTCTGCCGGCCGCCGTCGAGCAGCCGCACGTCGGCGTGGCCGAAGAGCGAGAACACCCAGAGGGCGTACGCGGCCCACCAGTTGAAGTTGTCGCCGTAGAAGACCACCGTGTCGCCCCGACCGATGCCCTTCGCGGCGCACATCTCGGCGAAGCTCGTCGCGTCGAGGTAGTCCCGGGTGACCTGGTCGTTCAGGTCGAGGTGCCAGTCGACCTTGACAGCGCCGGGGATGTGACCGGATTCGTAGAGCAGGACGTCCTCGTCGGACTCGACCACGACGAGGCCCTCATCGCCCAGGTGCTGGGCCAACCACTCGGTGGTGACCAGCCGCTGCGGGTCGGCGTACGCCTGGAGGCGGGGATCAGGATCGTTCGGCACAGACATGATCCCCAAGGTACGCCGGATCGTCGCCCGCGACCGCTGTAACGGACCCGGCCCACCACCGCGCACGGATGGTGGGCCGGGCCGGCCGTCCCGGTCGACACTCCAGACGGTGAGCGGAGTCAAACCCGCCTTCGTCGGCGCCCAGGTGACCGAGGCGGTGCCGTCGGCCGCCGCAGCCACGGTGCTGGTCACCATCGAAACTCCCTGGCCGCCGCTGGTGCCGCCCTGCTGGTGGACCGTCGCCGAGATCTTTGGTGCCGTGGTCAGTTGGAACGTGGACGTACCACGGTCGGTTCAGGCGCGACGATGCACGATCCGACCGGCGACCACTGTCACCAGGCAGCAGCCGTCGACGCCATGCACCGCGAGGTCGGCCCGCCCGTCCGGACGCAGCGTCGGCGCCTCGGCGGTGGGCAGCACCTGCAGGTCACTCCGGTCGACGGCGGCCCGCAGCGACGGGTCGGCCAGGTGCTCGGTCAGCACCGCCGTCACCCCCTGCCGCAGCAGCGCGTGCACCCGCTCACGTGGGGTGGGCGCCGTCGGCAGCGGGCCGTCGTGCAGCAGGCCCGGACCCAGCACGCCCGGCCATCGGCGTACCCGCACAGCCGCGTACGCCTCGGTCAGCTCGGTCAGCGGACCCACGGCCTCGACCCGGTCGCCCCCGACCAGCACGGCCTGACCCGGCACCGTCTCACCGCCCGGGGTGCGCCGGAGCAGCGGCGCGGTGTGCAGGGTAAGCACGCTCAGTCGACGAGCGGCCCGAGCAGCGGGCGCTTCGCGGTCACCGTGTCGCCGGACGACCGACCGGTCAGCCGCCGCTTCACCCAGGGAGCAAGGTGCTGACCGGCCCACCGCAGGTCGGACGCGCGGGCGGCGAGCCACAGTGACGGCGCCGGGTGCGGCGGGACCATCAGCCACTCCTCGTCGCAGCCCACACCGAGCGCGTTCAGCACCTGCCCGGCGACCCGCCGGTGCCCGGCCGGAGAGAGGTGCAGCCGGTCGGTACTCCAGAGCATCGGGTTGAGGAAGGTGTCGTCGGCGTACAGGTCGACCAGGATGGCGCCGTGCCGCTCGGCGGTCTCACCTACCGCCTTGTTGAGCAGCTCCACCCGGGGAGCCACGAGACGTTGACCGGGCAACCGCGCCATCACGTCCGCGAATCGGAACAGCAGCACGTCCGCGCCACCCGAGCGCAACTGCCGGACGACCTCGTCGAATCGGGAGACCAACGTGGCCGGGTCGAAGGTGCGCCGCAGCACGTCGTTGCCGCCTGCGGCGAAGCTGATCAGATCGGGCCTCATCGCCACCGCGGAGGGCACCTGCTCGGCCACCACGCTGGGGAAGAGCCGTCCCCGGATGGCCAGGTTCGCGTACCTGAAGTCGGGGCCGGCATCGGCGGCGAGGCGGGTCGCCACCAGATCCGCCCAGCCCCGGTAGGTGCCGTCCGGGTACGCGTCGTCCATACCCTCGGTGAAGCTGTCCCCGACCGCGACAAAACTGCGCCAGCGCACCGCGCCTCCCTCACCCGTTGCCTGCGGCGACCAGTCTTCCACCGGAACCACGCCCGACGACGCCCCGATCCGCCGACGTGGCGGATCGCACTTGATCGACACGAGTTCACGGAAATCGCGGTGTCGCGTCGCCTCGAACACCCCGGTTTTAGTGATCTCGTGTGGATCACGTGCGGCAAGTCGTCTATCCGGCTGGTGGCGGAGTGTCGTGGCTCGCATTCAGGCCGCACAATGGGAGGCCGGTCACCGGACCGCTGTGGGGAGGGCCTAGTTGAGTCAGGCAAGCGAGCCGAGCCCCGCCGGGCCGGCCCCGGCGGCACCTCCGTCGCCGCGCACCGCACGGACCCGTCAGATCCGACTCGTGGGGCTCATCGTCGCGCTGGCCGTCCTGGCAGCCGCCCTGGTTCCGATCGTCCTCGCGATGGGCCCGCCGACCCGGGACGAGTTGCTGGAGGACGCCCATCTCAAGGGGAAACAGCAGCTCGTCATCGGCGTGAAGGACGACCAGCCGGGCATCTCGCTGAAGCTGCCGAACAACACCTGGAAGGGCTTCGACGTCGACATCGCGTACATGATCGCGGGGTATCTCGGCTTCGACCACTCCCAGGTGCGGTTCCTGCCGATCGAGAGCGAGGACCGGGCCCGCCGGCAGGCCCGGGACAATGACGGCTTCGTCACCGTCGACCTGGTCATCGCCTCCTACAGCATCAACGCGAAGCGCGAGGAGGAGGGTGCCGTCTTCTCCGCGTCCTACCTGCACACCGAGCAGTCGGTGGTGACCTTGAAGACCTTCAAGGACCAGGTGAGCAGCCTGGAGGATCTGGCCGGTCGGACGGTCTGCTCGCTCACCACCTCGACGTCGATCCAACGGCTCGCCGAGGCCGGCGCGAAGCCTGTGGGCCGCAACCGGATCAGCGAGTGCATCCAGGAGATGTACGACGGCAGGGTGGAGGCGGTCACCACCGACGCGGCGATCCTCGCCGGCTTCGTCACCGGGGACCGGGCGGGTGTCGACGGTCAACGCTTCCCGGTCACGCTGAAGAACGTGAAGCCACTCAAGCACTGGGACATCGGCTCGTCCCCGCGGGAGCGTTGGGGTGTCAACACCGGCCCCAACAAGGCGCTGCGCGACCTGGTCGACCTCGCGCTCTACGAGTCGGCAAACGACGAGAACAACTCGACCTGGGAGAACGCGTACAACGCCAACCTCCGTTGGCAGCAGGAATACAACCTCCCGCAGCCGGTCGCGGAGCAGCAGCAACCCGATCCGAGGAAGGTGGAGGTGCGACAGTGGCCGTGGGAGAGGATCGCGCTACCGCCCCCGGCGTACCCCGGATCACCACCAGCTCCGACAAGACCGGCCGCCCGCGCCGGATGGCGGGGGCGCGGCAGGCGCAACAGTGGCTGCTGACCCTCCTTCCGACCTTCCCCGTCCTGCTCCTGGTGCTGCGACTGTGGCAGCTCAGCCAACAGGACATGTCCACGATGCTGCTGCTGGTCCAGTACGTCAGCCCGCTCGGCCTGCTCAGCGCCCTGCTGATCGCCCTGCTGTGGGCGTTCCCCGTTGTCGTGCTCGCCTTCGGCGTCCTCGGTCGACTGCTCCGGCTCAGTGCTCCGGAACGGTTCGACCCGGAACGGTCACTACTGGCCTCCGGGACGGCACGTACCCCCGGGTGGGTGATCACCGCGGCGGTCGCGCTGGGGGCGCTCACCTGGCAGCTCCGCTTCCTGCCGTCGCTGTTGATGCTCGGGCTCTGGCTGCTCGCGCTGCGCACCCGCTACCTGCATCCTGACCAACCGACCCGGATCCTGCTGGTAAGCGTGGCCCTGCCACTGGCGGCGGCGGTCGTGGCGTACACCGTGCTGGGCCCGGCGATCTGGACGGCGTACCAGGATGACGAGATGGCCACCGCCGCGCTGCTGGCGGTGCCGCCCGCTGCCACCTTCGTGCTCACCGGCCCGATTCCCGGCTGGATCGCCCCGACGCTGACGCACGGTCTGGCGTTCACTGTCGCCGCAGTGCTCCCGGTGGTGATGGGCGCGGTCTTCCTCCGGGTGCCGCTGCTGCCCACCGCCGCGGTCGAGGTGGTTCCGAAGCAGTCGGCCGCGACGGCCCCGGACATCGGGGCCTCGACAGCGCCGGGCGGCCCGGCCTCGCCGGCCCCGGCCGTCACGATCACGGACCGTCCGACCAACGGCGGCACCGCAACCCCGGACGGCCCGCCGTCGGTCGCCGGCGGCCCGGAGGTGGTGCTCGGCGCGCTCATCGCGGTGACCGACACGTCGACGATCGTGCTGGACCGAACCTCCACGGTGCGGTTCCTGCCGAACGTGTGGGTGGAGTCGCAGGTCCTCTGCCCACAGCCGGCTGCGGTTCCGTACAGCCTGGTGTCGGTGCGCGGCTGGCCGGTGGAGGAGACCGCGCTGAACTGGATGATGCCCCGGCGACCGCTGGCGGACCCGGACGTCCGCTGCGAGGGCCGCCTCCCCGGCGTCAGGTGACTCCAGCGGCAACCTGCCGTCGGGCAGGCGCGGCCGAATTGGATCGTCGGGTCGGGACTCGCGGTACTAATCTGCGCGAATGCTGCTACGCATGTCGACCCTGTTGCTACGGACCCTGCGCGAGGATCCGGCCGACGCGGAGGTGCCGAGCCATCGGCTGCTGCTGCGCGCCGGCTACATCCGTCGCGCCGCGCCGGGCGGCTACACGTGGCTGCCGCTGGGCAAGCTGGTGCTGGACCGGATCACCGAGGTCGTGCGTGCCGAGCTGGTCGCGATCGGCGACCAGGAGGTGCACTTCCCGGCGCTGCTGCCCGCCGAGCCCTACCGGACCAGTGGCCGCTGGACGGAGTACGGCGACGACATCTTCACTCTCGCCGACAGGCGCGGCGCGGAGCACCTGCTGGCGCCCACCCACGAGGAGATGGCGGCGCTGCTGGTCAAGGACCTGTTCACCTCGTACCGGGATTTTCCGGTGACGCTGTTCCAGGTGCAGACGAAGTTCCGCGACGAGGCGCGACCCCGGGCCGGCCTGCTGCGCGGCCGGGAGTTCCTGATGAAGGACGCGTACTCGTTCGACCTGGACGAGGCGGGGCTGCGGGACGCGTACGCCCGGCACCGGGCGGCGTACCAGCGGATCTTCGACCGGCTGGGCCTGGACCACACGGTGGTGCACGCGATGTCCGGCGCGATGGGCGGCTCGGCGTCGGAGGAGTTCCTGGCCGCGACCCCGGTCGGTGAGGACACGTTCGTCGGCTGCACCGCCTGCGACTACGCGGCCAACACCGAGGCCGTCGTCACCCGGGCGCCCGCCGCCGGCGACCCCACCGCCGCGCCCCCGGCCGAGGTGCACGACACCCCCGAGACCGCGACGATCGCCAGCCTGGTCGAGGTGGCGAACGCCCGCCGGCTCGGTGACCGGGACGACTGGACCGCCGCCGACACCCTGAAGAACGTCGTGTTGACCGTGCGTCAGCCGGGCGCCGAGCGGGCCGAACTCCTGGTGGTCGGCCTGCCCGGTGACCGGGAGGTCGACCTGAAGCGGCTCGCCGCCGCGCTGGAGCCGGCCCAGGTGGCCGTCTTCGACGAGTGGGCCGAGCATCCGGAGCTGGTGCGCGGGTACATCGGTCCGCAGGTGCTCGGCAAGCTGGGCGTCCGCTACCTGGTCGACCCCCGTGTGGTGACCGGCTCCGCATGGCTGACCGGGGCGAACGAGCCGGGTCGACACGCGACGGGCGTGGTCTGCGGGCGGGACTTCACGCCCGACGGCACCGTGGAGGCGGCCGAGGTGCGCGCGGGCGACAGCTGCCCCGACTGCGGCGACGGCCAGCTGACCATTCGGCGGGGCATCGAGATCGGGCACATCTTCCAGCTCGGTCGCCGGTACACCGACGTGTTCGCTGTCGACGTGCTCGGGCCGGCCGGCAAGCCGGTCCGGCCCACCATGGGCTGCTACGGCATCGGGATCTCCCGGGCGGTCGCGGCCATCGCCGAGCAGCACCACGACGACCGGGGGCTCTGTTGGCCGGCGGCGGTCGCGCCGTGTGACGTACACCTTGTGGTCGCCGGCAAGGGCCCGCAGCTCGACGCGGCGCTGGACCTCGGCGGACGCCTGGCCGCCGCCGGCCTGCGGGTGCTCGTCGACGACCGGACGCACGTCTCGGCCGGGGTGAAGTTCACCGACGCGGAGCTGATCGGCATCCCACGGACCGTCGTGGTCGGCCGCCGACTGGCCGACGGGTACGTGGAACTGCGCGAGCGGGTCGGCGGCGGGCGCGCGGAATTGGCGGTGGACGCTGCGGTGGAGCGGATCGTCGACGAGACACGGCGGGAGCGTGCGAACCTGGTGTAGCCACCGCGTCACGGGGTAGTGCAGTCGGATCGGGTGATACGTCTTCGGAGGATCTCATGACCGGTTACCGGGTCAGCGACGTGATGACCAAGCAGGTCGTGTATCTGCCGGCCGAGACCACCCTGGACGAGGCGGCCAGGGTGATGAAGGAGGCGGACATCGGCGACGTCGTTGTCACCGACGGCGCCACCCTCGCCGGCATGCTCACCGACCGCGACATCGTGGTGCGGGCGGTGGCCGAGAACAGCTCACCTGCGGCCACCACAATCGGTTCGATAGTCACCCGCGAGGTGGTCATGATCGAGCAGCACTGCACGGCGGGTGAGGCTGCGGCGCTCATGCGGGACCGGGGCATCCGCCGGGTGCTGGTCTGCGACAGCGACCGCAAGCTGGTGGGGATCGTCTCGCTCGGTGACCTGGCCATGCAGCTCGACCCGACAAGCGCGTTGAGCGAGATCAGCGAACAGTCGCCGACGGTCTAGGAATCGCCGGCGGTAGCCTCGACGCATGGCTGACATGCCGGCCCGACTGGCCGAGATCGTCGACGAGTTCGCTGCCGCGCCACGCGACCTGGTGCTGGAGATGCTG
The DNA here is from genome assembly GCF_026342015.1 of Micromonospora lupini. Taxonomy (NCBI): domain Bacteria; kingdom Bacillati; phylum Actinomycetota; class Actinomycetes; order Micromonosporales; family Micromonosporaceae; genus Micromonospora; species Micromonospora lupini. The sequence continues at coordinate 1,413,597 of NZ_JAPENL010000002.1, read as the reverse complement.
TTGGAGTACGCCGACGTCATCCCGCCGTTGCCCGCCGACGCCGCCGGGCACGAGGGCATGGAGCAGGTGCCCGAGTGCCAGACCGCGTTCTTCCTGCGCGCCCGGGTGACACCGGACGGGACTGTCGAGACCCTGTTCGACTGCCCGCCGGAGGCACCCACCACCCGGGCCTTCGCCGGGATCCTCGCCGAGGGTCTGGCCGGCGCGAGCGCCGAGGAGGTGCTGGCCGTGCCGGACGACCTCTACCAGCGGATGGGCCTGGCCCAGGCGATCAGCCCACTGCGGGTGCGCGGCGGCACGGCGATCCTGGGTCGGCTCAAGCGGCAGGTCCGGGAACAAGTCGACTGAGTGGGCAGTTGCCACCGATCATGGAGATCGAGATCTACGCCGACGTCGTCTGCCCGTGGTGCTACCTCGGCAAGCGCCGACTCGACGAGGCGCTCGCCCGCTACGACGGCGAGGTGACCGTCCGGTACCGGCCGTTCCAGCTCGATCCGTCGCCGGTGTCCGAGCCCCGCCCGGTCATCGACGCGCTGGCCGAGAAGTTCGGCGGCCCGGAGCGCGCCCGGCAGATGGTCGCGCGGGCGGTCCAGGCCGCGGCGGGGGACGGGCTTCGGCTGGACTACGACAGCGCGGTGGCCGCGAACACCTTCGACGCGCACCGCCTGGTCGCCTACGCCGCCGAGCGCGGCCGGGCGGCCGAGATGGTGGAGGCCCTCTACCAGGCGCACTTCACCGGGGGCGTCGACCTCGGCTCGCGGGAGGCGCTGGCCGCCGTCGCCGGCGGGATCGGCCTGGACGCCGCGGACGCTCGCCGGTTCCTCGACTCGGACGAGCGGACCGCCGAACTCGCCGCCGAGTTGGCCGCCGCCCGCGACCTGGGCATCACGGGCGTCCCGACGTTCGTGCTTGCCGGAAAGTACGCGGTCAGCGGCGCCCAGGAGACGGAGACGCTCCTCGCCGCGCTGGCCGAGGTCGAGCAGCGGGAGGCCGCAGCAGGCTAAGGCATCGACCGAGGCGATGTTTCACGTGCAACGGTATCGATGTCGGTGCCTGGTCAGGCCGGCCTGGCCAGGCCCTCCACCACCTGCGCGCCAGGAAGCGCGCCAAGCGCCGGCCCCGGCAGCGCGATCTTGCTGTGCCGTACACCGGATCCGATGATCACGTGCGGGGTGGCGATCACCCGCGCGTCCACGAGGATCGGCCACTGGGCCGGCAGCCCGATCGGGGTGATGCCGCCGTACTCCATGCCTGTCAACTCGACCGCGTCGGTCATCGGGGCGAAGCTCGCCTTGCGCACGTCAAGCGCCCGCCGGGCCACCCCGTTCACGTCGGCCCGGGTGGTGGCCAGCACGATGCAGGCCGCGTAACGGACCACACCCTCGCGTTTCCCGGCCACCACGACACAGTTGGCCGACACGTCGAGCCCCACCTCGTACGCCTCGCAGAACGCCGCCGTGTCGGCGAGGTCGGCGTCGATCGGCGCGACCAGCACGTCGTCGACGTCCACCGGCGCGTCGGCAGGCCACTGGGCGATGGCCTCCGCCACCGGGGCGGCGAGCAGATCAAGGCGGGCACGGGCCGGTTCGGTCTTCAGCGTTCCCATCACGGGTGCGATCCTCGCACCCGCGCCGCCGGATCGCCCGCCGACTCCCGAGCCGTTCCGCGGCACCACCCCCACGTCGCGGCTCAACTGCCGGCGAGGAACGCGTTGTCGCGCAGGAAGGATTGGTCGCGGGCGGCCGCCAGCTCCTCCTCGCGTCGAGCTCGGGCCCGTTGCAGTTCCAGGTCCTCAAGCGCGTGCCGGACACCCAGCCGGATCACGCCGTAGAGGAAGACGAAACCGAAGACGTAGAGGATCACCGTGGTGACGACAACGAACATGGCGTCACCGTAAGACGAACGTGAACCGGCATCCCTCTCATCTCCGCGCGGTTCCCCCGTACGTGTCCGAGAGATGGTCGGCCCAGGTACGCACACCCCGCGGCAGCGCCTCGGTGACCAGCCCACCGGCGCGCAGCTCGCGGCCGAGCCGGCCGGGAATCCGTACCGGCAGCAGCGGTCGGCGTGACCCCCGCGCGTCCCGCCAGGCACGGACCGCCTCGTCGAAGCGGAGCACCTGTGGCCCACCGAACTCCTCGATTCCCCCGAGCGGGCCGGCGGCCAGCCGGGCCGCGAGCCGGGCGGCCACCTCACCGGGGTCGACCGGCTGGGCGAGCACCGCCCGGTCACCGAGCACCGGGCCCAGCCGCGCGCTTCTCGCCAACAGATCGTCGAGGAACTGGGGGAACTGGGTGGCGCGCAGCACCGACCACGGCACCTGGCCGGCCGCGACCACCTGCTCGGCGGCCAGCTTGTGCCGGTAGTACGGAATCGGCACCCGGTCCACCCCGACGATCGAGATGTAGACCAGGTGCGGGACGCCGGCCGCGGCGGCGGCCACCACCAGTCGACGGGTGCCCAGCACGTCCACCTGGTGCGTACGCGCCCGGGGCGAGGACGCCAGGTGCAGCACCGCGTCCACCCCGGTCACCGCCTCGGCCAGCCCGTCCCCGGTGGCCAGGTCGGCCACGACCCACTCCACGTCCGGGCCGGTACGCGGCCGGCGGCTGCTGGCCCGGACGCTCATCCCGTCGTCGCGCAGCCGCGCCAGCACGTCGCTCCCCAGTCGACCACCCGCCCCGGTGACCAGAACCCTCATCGTCCTCTCCTCCTCCGCGGACCCGTCATGCTGATGACGACCGCGCGACGGCACACGTGACGGCTCACCCCGAGCGGATCAGGTCCAGCACGGTCAGCAGCGCGAAGAACGCGATCACGATCTCGTTGACGATCCAGGAGTGCGCCTCGGCCCACTCCCGCATCCGCGCGAGCACCCGCGCCGCCTTCTGCCCGAGCAGCACCAACGCGAGCAGCGGCACCGCGAGCAGGAGCACGGTGAGCAGCACGAACGGCACCAGGTGCCACCACGGGAGGTCGTGTCGGGCGACTGTCGCGCCCACCGTCGCCATGGTGAGGAGGTCGGTAGGCGTCACCACGAAGAGCAGCGCGCCCGTCCGCGCGGCCCAGCGCGGATCGGCGTGGCTGACGCTGCCCAGCCAGCGTGGCGGCCCGGACCGGTTGCGGCGCAGCCAGACCAGAAGGGCCAGGCTGACCAGCAGCGCGAGCACCACCAGGTCGATTGCCGGACCGCGATCGATCCTGCTGGCGGCCGCGCTGGCGTCGGTCGCCAACCCGCCCAGCAACCGGGTCAGCAACCAGCTCACCGTCACCCCGGCGGCGACGACCAGGCCGGCGCCGGCGAGGAAGCCCAACGACGCGGCCCGCGGCCGGTCGGACGACGCGAGGAAGACCGCCACGACCAGCTGGGTCCCGGCGACCATCACCACGGCCAGCGGCAGGACGGTCAGGAAGTTCATCGCCTGCCATCCTTGCGCCCACCCGGTCCGGACACGTCGAATCCTCAGCGGATCACCCGCCCGGCCGTGCGGTCCCGTCCACCACCACCCGGCCGGCCAGCAGCGCGCCGACAAGCGCCAGACCGGCCGCCACCACCAGGGTCACCACGTAGCTGGCGGGGCCGGGCGCGCTCCCTGCGGCCAGGACGGCACCGGTGAGCGCCAGCACGGTCGCCGCGAAGAGCGAGTCGCCCAGTTGCAGCGACGAGCTGTTGCGTCCCTGCTCGCCGGGCGCGGACAGCTCCAGGGTGAGCACCGACAACGACGGGTACAGCAGGCCCATGCCGAGCCCCGCCACCGCCCAGCCCAGCACGGCGACGGCCACCGGCAGCTCGGGTCGGACGGCCAGCGCCACAGTCGCGGTGCCGGCCGTGATGCAGCACAACCCGAGCCGGGGCAGGCTGGCCCGGGAGGCCGGCTGCGGAAAGCGGCCCTGCATCCAGGAGCCCACCGACCAGGCCAACGCGCCCACCGTGAGAACAAGCCCGGCGGCGGTCGGTGACAGTCCCCGCTCCCGCGAGAGCATCAACGGGATGACCACCTCCGCGCCGACGAACGCCGCCGACGCCAGACCGCGCAGACCGACAACCGTGGGCAGTCCGCGAGCCGCCCGCAGGAACCCCGGCGGCAGCAGTCGCGGCGCGCAGACCAGCAGGCCGGCCAGGGCGAGCGCGATCACCGCCGGGGCCGCCGCGCCACGCTGCTGTCCCCCGATGTGCAGCAGTGCGGCGCTCACGCCCGCCCCACAGGCCCAGCCGATGCGCGCCAGCGCTCCGGCCGGCGGCCTGGTCGGCACGGTCCGGTCCAGCGACCGCAGGCCCGGATGGATCAGCAACACCGCCGGGACGGCCACCGCCGGCACCACGAGAAAGACCCACCGCCAGCCCAGGTATTCGACGACCAGGCCGGCAAGCGCCGGCCCGACAAGCGACGGTACGACCCACGCCGCCGCGAACGCGGCGAAGATCCGCCGATGCAGCTCCTCGGGGTACGCCTGCCCGACGATCACGTAGAGCGCCACCGAGAGCAACCCGGAGCCGAAACCCTGCACGACCCGTCCAACCACCAGCACGGTCATCACCGGCGCGGTCCCGGCGATCAGCAGCCCGACCACGAACCAGCCGACGCCGTGCCACATCGGTGCTCGGGGCCCCCGTGCGTCACACCAGATGCCGGAAACGACCATGGCCAGCACACCGGCGGCGAACGGGCCGCCGAAGGCGATGCCGTACAGCGCCAACCCGTCGAGGCTGCGCGCGACGGTCGGCATGGCGGTGCCGACCGCCAACGCCTCGAACGCCAGCAGCGACACCAGCGCGACGCTGCCCACAGTCATCGCCCGCAGCCGGGGTACGAACAGCCCCGCAGGGGCCGGAACGGGGGTGGCGGTTCGGCTCGACATGCACCGAGCCTGCGACCTCAACCCGGATTCATGTCAACAGGTGGTGACCCGGCTCTCGTCAGGCTTCCTGGAGTGCCTCCCCGACGCCGCGTACCAGTCCCGACAGGTGTTGGTCCGCCAGGACGTGCCCGGCGGTGATCACCAGGGCGAGCGGCCATTCGATCACCTGCAACGCGGCCAGCACGCCGAGCCCGGCGTAGTAGGCGATTTTGTCCGGTGGTGGCACCGCCACCTCACCCAGCATCGGCAGCTCGAACCGCCGGCGATACATCCGAACGTTCTCGTGTGCGCCGTTGAGGTGTCGCGTGAACGTGCTCATTCCGGCCTCCCCGTGTCCGGTGATGGTCGTCGGGTTCCACCGCCCACCCCGTCCATGCGCGGTCGGCCCCGCAAAGTTCCGGTGCTCCAAGGGGCATAACGGACGCCAGGTCGGGAAGCCATGCCGCCGGACGTGAGGCGGTGGGAGGACGAGATGACCGACGGCACCTGCAGCGACAACGGAGAGTCGGGTCGGCGTCCGTCCGGCCGTACGCCTCGATGACGGCGGCGGGTCGCGCCGCCGGCCGCCTCCTGCCGTCCATCGGCGTGCCGCATCTGATCGGGGAGGCATCCCGGACCGTCGGGTCGGCGGCGACCCGGCTGGCCCGGACGGCGGGGCTGACCCGGCGTCGGGTCTGGTCGCGCCCCGGCCGGCACCACATCGAGGTGCACGGCGTCTGCCAGGACGGTGGCGACCGGTTGGCCCGGCAGGTGGAGGCCGCGCTGGAGCGGTTGCCCGGGGTGGCCTGGGCCCGGGTGAACGCCCCGTCCGGCCGGGTGGTGGTGGCCGTACAAGCCCCCGAGCCGAGGCTGCGGGACCTCATCGCCACGATCGACCGGATCGAGAGCACCTGTGACCACGAGCCGGACCCGGAGATCCCGCCCCCGCACCCGCCGGAGGAGGGGCCGCGCACCCCGCGCACCCTGGGCGCACTCGCCTCGGACGCGCTGGGCCTGACCATTTCGGCGGCCACCCGGCTGCTGCCGTTCGCGCCGCTGCCCGGCGAGGTCGCCGGCCTGCTGGCCGCCGGTGACCTGCAACCGAAGCTGCACGCGTTCGTGGGCCGGCGGCTGCGCTCCGACCCTCGCGCCGACGTCATCTTTCCGCTGGCCGAGGCGGTGGTGCAGGGTCTGACCGGCCGTTGGACGGGGATCGTTCTCGACGGCGCCCAACGGATGGTGCAGTGGGGCGAGGCGCGGGCACAACTCGCCGCGTGGGAGAAGGCCGAGCCAGGGTTGACCGGCGACCCGGAGCGCGCCACCGCACGGTGGCCGGCGGTCGAGCGTCCCCGCCCGAAGCCGGACGGCCCGGTCGAGCGCTACATCAACCGGATGTTGACCGCCGGCACGGCGGCCGCGGTGGCCGCGACACCGTTCGCCGGGCGCAAGCGAGCCGCCGCACTGGGCCTGTCCGCGCTGCCCAAGGCCCCGGGCAGCGGACGGGAGGGGTACGCGGCGCAGCTCGGCCGGGTCCTAGCCCGGCGCGGGGTGATCGCGATGGACCGCGGCGTGCTGCGGGAGCTGGACCGGATCGACACGCTGGTGCTGGACGCCGCGGTTCTCGGCTCGGAGCGGGGCGTCCTCGCCGACCTGGCCCCGGCATCCGAGGCGGACGTCGACGAGGTGGCCGAGCGGGCGTTCGCACTGTTCGACCCGAACGACCCGACCGGCTCGCAGGAGCTGGACGGCTGGCGGCTGGCACCCCTGGACCAACTCCCGGCGGGTGGTCCCGGCGACGTGCCGGACGGCGAACGGCTGCGCGCGGCCGGCGGGCAGTTGCTCGGGCTCACCCACTCCGGCCGGCTCGCGGCGCTGCTGCGGGTCGAACCCGAGCCCGCGCCGGGTGTCGACGGCCTACCGGCCGCCGCCCGCCACGCCGGTCTGAAGCTGATCGTGGCCGGTGGCGACGAGCAGCGGTACGGCTTCGCCGACGCGCTGCTGCCCGGCGGGGATCGGCTGGCGGACTCCGTACGCGCGTTGCAGCGCGACGGGGCGGTGGTGATGCTGGTCTCCGGGGACCGGGCGGCGCTCGGCGCGTCCGACTGCGGGCTGGGGATGTCCGCTCCGGACGAGCTGCCGCCGTGGGGAGCGCACCTGCTTGTCGGCACCGACCTGCGGGTGGTGTCCCTGGTCATCGAGGCGACCGGGGCGGCCCGGCGAATGACGCAGCAGAACATCCGGCTCGCCGTGGCGGGCACCGGGCTCGGGGCGCTTGGCGCGTTCACGGCCCCACCGACCCAGCTTCCACACCGGTCGCTCGTCGCGGTCAACGGCGCGGCCGGGTTGGCCTTCGCCAACGGGGTCTGGCAGGCCCGCCGGTTGCCCGACCAGTCGGACACGCCGGCGCCCGTGGCGACCGCCTGGCACCTGATGCCGGTCCGGACCGTGCTCGACCGCCTGGGCACCACCCCGGACGGGCTGGCCAGCGCGGAGGCGCACCGCCGACACGACGGTCACGGGCCGGGCGGCGGGGACACACCCGCCGGCGGTGGACTGCTGCGGGCGTTCCTCGACGAGCTGTCCAACCCGCTCACCCCCGTACTGGCCGCCGGGGCGGTGCTCTCCGCGTCGTTCGGCTCACTTGTCGACGCCGCCTTGGTGGGCAGCGTCGTCGGCGGGTCGGCCCTGATCGGGGCGGTACACGAACGCAACACCGAACGGTCTCTGGCGGAGCTGCTGTCCCGTTCGGCGGTGACCGCGCGGGTCCGCCGGGACGGCGCCGAGCGGGTAGTCGCGGCCGAGGACCTCGTCCTCGGGGACGTCATCAGCCTCGAACCGGGAGACTCGGTGCCGGCCGACTGCCGGGTGCTCGAAGCGGTCGGGTTGGAGGCGGACGAGTCGTCGCTTACCGGCGAGTCGCTGCCTGTCGCCAAGAGCGACCGGGCGGTCGTCGCCGCGGCCATCGCCGACCGGCACTCCATGCTGTACGAGGGCACCACAGTCGCCGCCGGCCACGGAACCGCAGTGGTGGTGGCGACAGGCGTCGACACCGAATCCGGGCGCAGCCTGGCGCTTGTCAAGCAGGCGCCCCCGACCAGCGGGGTGGAAGCCCGGCTCGGCTCGTTGACAAGCGCCGCGATCCCGTTGGCCGCGGGTTCCGCGATCGCCGTGGCCGGCGCGGGGCTGCTTCGGGGCGTACCGCTGGCCGAGACGGCGGCGACCGCCGCGAACCTCGCCGTGGCGTCGGTGCCGGAGGGGCTGCCGTTCCTGGTCAGCGCCGCGCAGCTGGCCGCCGCCCGGCGGCTGGCCGAGCACGGCGCCTTGGTCCGCAACCCGCGCACGATCGAGGCGTTGGGCCGGGTCGACGTCCTCTGCTTCGACAAGACCGGCACCCTCACCGAGGGTCAGCTGCTGCTCGCCGGGGTCGGCGACGGCGTCGGCGACCGGTACGCCCCGGTGGACCGGCTCGACGACCGGCTCCGATTGACCCTCGCCACTGCCCTGCGGGCCACCCCCGCCGCGGCCAAGCCGGAAGACTTGGCGTTGCAGACCGACCGGGCGGTCCGGCGGGGCGCCGCCACGGCCGGGGTGGTGGAGCAGACCGGCGCCGCCGGTTGGCGGGCCGCCGGCGGGCTGCCGTTCGAGCCGTCCCGCGGCTACCACGCGAGCATCGGCGAGACCGAGGGTCGCCTGCTGCTGAGCGTCAAGGGCGCTCCGGAGACGGTTTTGCCGCGCTGCGCGACGCGGCGTGCCGACGGCCGGCAGGAGCCGCTTGACGACGCCGGCCGCGCGGAGCTGCACCGGCTGCTGGCCGATCGGGCCGGGGCGGGGCACCGGATCCTGGCCGTCGCGGAGTGCGAGGTGGACGCCGCGCAGGTCACCGACTCGGACGTCCGGGGGTTGACGTTCGTGGGTTTCCTGGCCCTCGCCGACGGGGTCCGGGAGAGCGCCGCCCCGGCGGTACGCCGGATCCGGCAGGCCGGCGTCCACACCATCATGATCACCGGTGACCACCCGGCCACCGCCGAGGCGATCGCCGCCACCATCAGCGAGCACGACGAGCAGCGGGTGGTCACCGCCACCGAACTCGACCAGTTGGACGACGACGCGCTCGCCGAGCGGCTGGCCCACACCGACGTGGTGGCCCGCTGCACCCCGGCGCACAAGGTGCGGATCATCCAGGCGTTGCAGAAGTGCGGGCGGACCGTGGCGATGACCGGCGACGGCGCCAACGACGCCCCGGCGATCCGGCTGGCCGACGTCGGAATCGCCCTCGGTCAACGCGGCACACCGGCAGCCCGCGCCGCCGCCGACCTGGTGGTCACCGACGACCGCCTGGAGACCATCATCGCCACCCTGGTCGAGGGTCGCGCGATGTGGTCGTCGGTCCGCCACGCGCTGAGCATCCTCGTCGGCGGCAACCTCGGCGAGATCGCGTTCAGCGTGCTCACCGCCGCGGTGACCGGCCGTTCCGCCCTCACCGGTCGGCAACTGCTGCTCGTCAACCTGCTCACCGACCTGGCGCCGGCGCTGGCCATCGCCGTCCGCCCACCCGCCTCGGACCGCACCGACGGGCTGCTCCGGGAGGGCCCCGACCAGTCGCTCGGTGAGACCCTCACCAGGGAGATCGGGCTCCGCGCGGCGTCCACCACGCTGGGCGCGACAGTAGGCTGGACGTTGGCCCGGTACACCGGACGCCAGCGGCGGGCGGGAACTGTCGCCCTCGTCTCGCTGGTCGGCACCCAGCTCGGCCAGACCATCCTGGCCGGCGGCACCAGCCCGGCGGTGCTGGCGTCCACGGCGGCGTCGCTCGGGGTGCTGGTCGTGGTGGTGCAGACGCCAGGGGTGAGCCAGTTCTTCGGCTGCACGCCGCTCGGCCCGGTGGGCTGGACGATCGGCGCCGGATCGGCGCTCGGCGCCACCTTCGCCAACGGCGCGCTCACCAGACTGGTGGAGCACCTCCCGTCGGCCCGCCCGGACCTCGCGCAGCCCACGTCCGAGACCGCCCCTGCCGAGACCGCCCCTGCCGAGACCGCCCCTGCCGAGACCGCCCCTGCCGAGACCGAGGAGACCGGCACGGACGGCTGACGCTTGAGCGGGACCGGCTGGTCCAACGAGCGCCATACCTCAGAGTCATATTCATACCTGAGAGTCATCACGCTCACCGGACCGTGTGCCTTCTCGTCTACGGCATCCGCACACGCGCCCATGCCCTGCGGACGGTCACCGCCTCGGCCCGAGTCAGCTCACCCGCCTCTCTCGGAATGGATCCCGCGGCGGCTCCGACTCCGCCCAGCAGAGACCGCCGCGAAACTCCACCCCCGGAATGCCGTCGGCGAGCCGGTCGAGGTCCACCACACCCGCCAACGAGGTGGGGAGATCGGCCCGCAGCTCCTCGACTGCCGTTGCCAGGTCGTCCTCCTCGGTGGACCAGTCGATGTCGGCAGCCCGCAGGTCGGCCACGGCGTGAGCGGTGACAGCCGCGGGATCCGTGACGAGCACCTCCACCCGGCAGTAGATCTGCATGAGGACCGGTGTCGGACTCTGCTCCATTCCGGAGATCATGTCGGTGTGTCGCGCACTCCGAAAGAGGTTATCGCCAGTGACAGCCGTCCCTACCAGCTCGGCCATATCGGCCAGGACATCGCGGAACGGCCATCGACAGTAGGATCCCCATGTTTTGATTTGCAACGGGGAGGAAGTTCCACATGCGACGGAGAATCCCAGCGGGTGTCCTGATAGCGCTGGCCTTGCTGGTCCCGGCGGCACCGGCGGCGGCGCAAGCCGAGTCAACCGGGCTGGACGCGGCCTGCCAAACGGTCGAGCGCAAGGTCTACAAGGACATCCGCGAGCTTTACACCATCAACGTGGATACCGCCACCGATCAAGAGGTGCGGGTGTTGACCGCCCAGCTCCTGCACTTTGCGAAGACCGACGCCTTGCCTGATCTGCCCGACGCGATAACGACGCAGCTGAACGACCCCTCGGCCGACCTCCGCGCATTCGTCAAGACGGACGTGCAGAGGATCTGGTCAACGGATCTGCGGGTCACGGTGAACCAGACGTTTACTGACGCCGGACCCAACGTGGAGGAAGCCGCGCAGAAGGTGCTTGGCCAGTCGTCCGTCGACGTCTATCTGGCCTACCTGAACAACGGCCTGTACGAGGCGCGTGCGCTTGACTGCGCGTCCCAGCCCACGCCGACCTCGACGACTCGGCCCACGCAGACCCCGAGCGCCACGACGACCGTCGTGCCGACCCCCTCCGTCAGCCTGGCCGCCCCTGGCGGCGGGGGTGGCGGGCTGCCCGTGACTGGTGCCGACACCGCGACCGTGGCCAGCATCGGCGGTGCGCTTCTGGTACTCGGCGGAGCGGGCTACCTGATCGGACGCCGACGCCGTTCCCGCTTCGTGGCATAGCTCACTCACTCAACGCGCCCGGCTCGACGCTTCGTCGGGCCGGGCGCCTGCTTTGAGGGATTGTTTCGTCCCGGCGATAGACGGCTTCCAGGCGAGTCGGCCGGGGCGGCTACCGTCCGGGCGCCGCGAGCAGGCGGATCTCGCAGCGGACCCTGCCCGTCGGCTGGCTCGGCTGTACGACCGGGGCATGGTCCACTGTGCTTGCGCGCGCCTTGGTTTGGGGACAGCGCAACCAGGGACGTTGGAACGAGCGTCATGCGACATGGGGGCGAAGGCGGATGTGCGTGGTGGATGCTGCGGCCAACAAAGCCGCTGTTGGCCGGTTCCTTGAGGATCATGCGCATGTTCGTCGGGCCGACAATGAGCATCCCGCGCTGCGGGGCTGCGCAGAGATTGTGTGGTCTGAGATCCCTGGCTGTCCCGCCGACGTTCCTTCTCTGTTCTATGGACTGCTGGATCAGGTTGCCGCCCCCGAGGCCGCCCGTCTGCTGACAAACGTTCTGATGAGCGGTGTCTTCCACCTGAGCGCGGCAATGCCAGCAGCGTTGCCGTTCCTGCTTCGTCTGACAGCCGATCCGGGAATTCCGGTGCGGTCCGACCTGCTCGACCTCGTGGTCGTCACCGCCGAGCTGTCACGGCCAGTCGACGCGGATAACGAGCGCGCGGTGCTGCTACTCGGCAACGACAGCGACCATCCGGAACGCGAGCAGTGCAGGGCGGTGTTCTCTGCACACGCGTCGGTGCTACGCACGCTGCTTGATGACGACGGCTTGAATTCTGCCGACAGAACACTGCTTCAGCAGGTCGTAGGGCTGCACTGAAGGCGTGCGACTGCCGGGGTGATTCAGGGATCTCATCGTCAGGCTAGCCTCGGCCATCGATTGCGTGCTGGGCGAGGAGTGAACGGCGTGACCCCTTGGCTGTTCTCGAGACCGAGGTCAACCGAGGAAAGTGCTGGTGGAGCCCAGGGGACTCGAACCCCTAACCCCTGCCTTGCAAAGGCAGTGCTCTGCCAGTTGAGCTAGGGCCCCGTGAGCGGCGACGGCGATGATGTCATCGCCGGCCGGGACGTCAGCGCAGGTCGGGCGCGGTGGTCGCCTCGTGCCACAGGGCACGCTCGTCGTTGGCGGCCTTGACCTTGTTGAAGACGACGGCAGCCACGCCGACGACGCCGGCCAGGATCAGCAGCTTCTTGAACATGGGGCGACCCCTCGCGCTCGACTAGCGTCGGACGATGTGCGGTGGGGCTAGATGGAATCGAACCATCGACCTCAGAGTTATCAGCTCTGCGCTCTAACCGACTGAGCTATAGCCCCGCGTTGCGACGAGCAAGATTAACCCATCCGCTCCGCCGGCCCCAAATCGGGGTCCGAACCTGCGAGCCGGGCCGTCGCCGCCTGCAAAACCTACCCGAGTACGGGGCGCCGGAGCGACCGCATTCCGCGGTGCCCCGGCGCCCCGGTCACACTCAGTCCCGCTCGGCGAGCGTCAGCTCGATCCCGCCGACGAGGTCGGCGCAGACGTTGTAGACGAACGCTCCCAGCGTGGCCAGCGCGGTGAACAGCACCACGTTGACCAGGCCGATCAGCGCCGAGCTGAGGATCACGCCCTTGGCGGTGATCTGGAAGCCGTTGGTGCTCTGCCCACCGCCGGCGTTTACCAGGTCGCTGAGACTGTCGTTGACGCTCTGGAACACGCCCATCGCGTCCAGCGCCAGGTAGAGCACCGACGTGGCAACCACCACGACGATGAACAGCACCACCGAGACGGCGAACGCGAACTTCATCACGGACCAGGGGTCGATCCGCTTGAGGTTCAGCCGGGCCCGGCGCGGTCCGCGGGACGCCGCCGAGCTGACCGAGCTACGCGCGGCGCGTACCGCCTCACCGACGCGAGCGGCCCCGACTGCCGACGCGTTGCCGATCCCTGGCGGCAGGCCACCGCCGCTTGCGGGCCGACCGCCCGGGGCCGTACGCCCCGGGTCCGGCTGGGACATGCCCGGCATGATCCGGGGTTGGGTGCCGGTGGACCCGGTCGATGTCGCCTGACCGGGTCGAGTGTTGATCGGCTGGGTGGTCGTCGGCCGGGCCGGGGTCGGGGCGGCCGCCGTGGGGGCCACCCCGGCAGACGTCGGTGCCTCGACAGCCGACGTATCGGCTTTGGCGTCGCCCGATCCCCCGTCCTCGCCGGGCTGCTCCGGCGGAGGTGTCATGCCGGGAGCCCGGGTGAATTTCGGGGCAGGCGCGTCGGCGGGAACCGTGGCCCGGCCCACGGCCGCGCGGCCGGTCGCTGGTGTGCCGCCCTTGGCGGCCTCCTCGTCGACCGGGTTGGCCGAGGTCCCCGTGTTCCCCGACTTCGCCTGTGTCTCCGTCATTCAACTAGTCCTGTTCGTCAGGCTCGTCGGCATTGCGAGCAATCGCCACGATAGTCACGCCGTCCGGGAGGTCCATCAGCTTGACCCCCATTGTGTTCCGGTCACGCGTACGGCGTACAGGCTTCACCGGAGTCCGGATGACACCACCGTTGCTGGTGATCGCGAACAACTCGTCGTCTGGGTCGATCACCACGGCACCGACCAGACCACCGCGCCGTTCGGTGATCTTCGCAGTCAGCACGCCTTTACCTCCCCGGCCCTGCACCGGGTATTCCTCGATCGGGGTACGTTTCGCGTATCCCCCGTTCGTGGCCACCAGGACGTCCAAACCGTCCCGAACGACCTCCATGGCGAGCAGGACGTCGTCGTCCGTGAAGCGCATGCCGATCACGCCCGAGGTAGCCCGGCCCATCGGCCGCAGCGCCTCGTCGGAGGCGTTGAACCGGATCGCCTGCGCCTTCTTGGAGACCAGCAGCAGGTCGTTCTCCGGCGCCACCAGCGCAGCACCGACCAGCTCGTCCTCATCGCGCAGGTTGATCGCGATGATTCCGCCGGAACGGTTGGAGTCGAACTCCTCGAGCCGCGTCTTCTTCACCAGGCCGTTCTTCGTGGCCAGTACCAGATAGGGGGCTACCTGGTAGTTCGGGATTTCGATGATCTGCGCGATCTGCTCGTCGGGTAGGAAGGCGAGCAGATTGGCCACGTGTTGGCCCTTGGCTACCCTACTGGCCTCCGGCAACTCGTACGCCTTGGCCCGGTACACCCGGCCCTTGTTCGTGAAGAACAAGATCCAGTCGTGCGTCGAGCATACGAAGAAGTGGCTCACGATGTCGTCCTGTCGCAGCGTGGCGCCACTGACGCCCTTGCCGCCGCGCCGCTGCGAGCGGTACAGGTCGACCTTGGTCCGCTTGGCGTACCCCGTCCGGGTGATCGTGACGACCACGTCCTCGCGGGCGATGAGGTCCTCCATGGAGACCTCGCCGTCGAACGGGATGATCTGCGTCCGGCGATCGTCGCCCCACTTGGCGACGATCTCGCCCAGCTCCTCCGAGACGATCTTCCGCTGCCGTTCCGGCTTGGCGAGGATGTCCTTGAGGTCGGCGATCTCGATCTCGAGCTTGGCCAGGTCGTCAACGATCCGCTGCCGCTCCAACGCGGCGAGCCGGCGCAGCTGCATGTCCAGGATCGCGGTCGCCTGGATCTCGTCGATCTCCAGCAGTCGGATCAGGCCCTGCCGGGCATCGTCCACGGTCGGCGACCGCCGGATCAGCGCGATCACCTCGTCCAGCGCGTCCAGCGCCTTGCCCAGGCCACGCAGAATGTGCGCCCGCTCCTCGGCCTTGCGCAGCCGGAAGGCGGTCCGCCGGCGGATCACGTCGATCTGGTGCTCGACGTAGTAGCGGATGAACTGGGCCAGGTTGAGCGTGCGCGGCACCCCGTCGACAAGGGCCAGCATGTTGGCGCCGAACGTCTCCTGGAGCTGGGTGTGCTTGTAGAGGTTGTTCAGCACCACCTTGGCGACCGCGTCGCGCTTCAGGACCAGCACGATCCGCATACCGGTACGACCCGAGGACTCGTCGCGGATGTCGGCGATCCCGGCGAGCTTGCCCTCCTTGATCAGCTCGGCGATCCGCTCGGCGAGGTTGTCCGGGTTGACCTGGTAGGGCAGCTCACTGACGACCAGGCAGGGGCGGCCCCGCTTGTCCTCCTCGACCTCCACCACGGCCCGCATCCGGATCGAGCCCCGCCCGGTGCGGTACGCGTCCTGGATCGCCGTCGTGCCGACGATCAGGCCGTGGGTCGGGAAGTCCGGGCCCTTGACGATGCCGAGCAGGGCTTCGAGGGTTGTCTCCTCGTCCTCCTCCGGGTGCTCCAGGCACCACTGCACCGCCGCGCCGATCTCCCGCAGGTTGTGCGGCGGGATCTTGGTGGCCATGCCGACGGCGATGCCCTCGGAGCCGTTCACCAGCAGGTTGGGGATCCGCGACGGCAGGATCGTGGGCTCCTTGGCCCGGCCGTCGTAGTTGTCCTGGAGGTCGACGGTGTCCTCGTCGATGTCCCGCAGCATCTCCATGGCGAGCGGGTCGAGCTTGCACTCGGTATATCTCATGGCGGCAGCCGGATCATTTCCCGGCGAGCCGAAGTTGCCGTTGCCGTCGACAAGCGGGTAGCGCAGCGACCAGGGCTGCGCCATCCGGACCAGCGCGTCGTAGATCGCCGAGTCGCCGTGCGGGTGGAACTGGCCCATCACGTCGCCGACGACGCGGGAGCACTTCACGTAGCCGCGGTCCGGCCGGTAGCCGGAGTCGAACATGGCGTAGAGGATCTTGCGGTGGACCGGCTTGAGCCCGTCCCGGACGTCCGGCAGCGCGCGCCCGACGATCACGCTCATCGCGTAGTCGAGGTAGGAGCGCTGCATCTCCACCTCGAGCCCGACCGGCTCGATCCGGTCGTGCGCGACCACGGCGGCGAGTGCCTCGGCGGGAGCCTCGGGCTCGTTCGGTGTGGACTCGGGGGAATCGGTCACTGTATACCCTTATCAGACTCAGAGTCGTTTTCGTGCTGTGGATAACGGCTGTGGATACCGACCAAGCTGTGGATAACTCTGTGGACCGGCGAGCCGGCCGGGTGCTGCCCGACCGGCCCGCCGAGGTCCGTCAGATATCCAGGAACCGCACGTCCTTGGCGTTGCGCTGGATGAACGACCGGCGTGCCTCGACGTCCTCACCCATCAGGACGCTGAACAACTCGTCTGCGGTTGCAGCGTCGTCGAGCGTGACCTGACGCAGGGTACGCGTCGCCGGGTTCATCGTGGTTTCCCACAGCTCGGGATAGTTCATCTCGCCGAGGCCCTTGAAACGCTGGATGTCGTCCGGCTTGGCGTTCGGCTTCTTCTGCTGGCGCAGCGCGATGAGCCCGTCCCGCTCGCGGTCGGAGTAGGCGTACTGCGCGTCGTCGCCCCTCTTGTTCCACTTGATCTTGTAAAGCGGCGGGGCGGCCAGGTAGACGTGACCCAGCTCGACAAGCGGACGCATGAAGCGGAACAGCAGGGTGAGCAGCAGCGTCTGGATGTGCTGGCCGTCGACGTCCGCGTCGGCCATCAGCACCACCTTGTGGTAGCGCAGCTTCTCCATGTCGAAGTCGTCGTGGATGCCGGTGCCCAGCGCGGTGATCAGCGCCTGGACCTCGTTGTTCTTCAGGACCCGGTCGATCCGGGCCTTCTCCACGTTGAGGATCTTGCCGCGGATCGGCAGGATCGCCTGCGTCCGCGGGTCCCGACCCTGCTTGGCCGAACCACCTGCCGAGTCACCCTCGACGATGAACACCTCGGACTCGCGCGGGTCGGTGGACTGGCAGTCGGCCAGCTTGCCCGGCATCGAGCCGGACTCCAGCAGCGACTTGCGCCGGGCCAGCTTGCGCGCCTGCTGCGCGGCGATCCGGGCACGGGCCGCCTGGGACGCCTTCGTGATGATCATCTTGGCTTCGGCCGGGTTGCGGTCGAACCAGTCGACAAGCCACTCGTTGCAGACCCGCTGCACGAAGCTCTTCACCGGGGTGTTCCCGAGCTTGGTCTTGGTCTGGCCCTCGAACTGCGGGTTGGCCAGCTTGACCGAGATGATCGCCGCGAGTCCTTCCCGGATGTCCTCGCCGGAGAGCTTCTCGTCGCCCTTGAGCAGCTTCTTGTCGGTGCCGTACCGGTTGACCACGCTTGTCAGCGCGGACCGGAACCCCTCCTCGTGGGTGCCGCCCTCGTGGGTGTTGATCGTGTTGGCGAAGGTGTAGACCGACTCGCCGTACGACTCGTTCCACTGCATGGCGATCTCGACCGACATGCCCTCCTCCTCGGCGCCGAACTCGACCACCGTCTTGTGGATCGGGTTCTTGGAGGCGTTGAGGTGCCGGACGAAGTCGGCGATGCCGCCCTCGTAGTAGAAGGTGACCTCGCGCTGCCGGCCGTCCTCCTCCTCGGCCACCCGCTCGTCGAGCAGGTGGATGCGCAGGGCACGGTTGAGGAAGGCCATCTCCTGGAGGCGCCGGTAGATGGTCTGGAAGTCGAAGTCGACGGTCTCGAAGACGTCGGGGTCGGGCCAGAAGGAGACCGCCGAGCCGGTGCTGTCGGTGGACTCGCCCTTCTCCAGCGGGCTCGGCTTGGAGTTGGTGTAGTGCTGCCGCCACACGGAACCGGACTTGTGGATCTCGACGAACATCCTGGTGGAGAGCGCGTTCACCACGGAGACGCCGACGCCGTGCAGACCGCCGGATACCGCGTACGCCTTGCCGTCGAACTTGCCGCCCGCGTGCAGGATGGTCAACGCGACCTCGACGCCCGGCTTCTTGAGCTTCGGGTGGAGGTCGACCGGAAAACCACGGCCGTTGTCGGTGACCCGCACTCCGCCGTCGGCGAGCAGCACCACGTCGATGGTGTCGCAGTATCCGGCCAGCGCCTCGTCCACCGCGTTGTCGACGACCTCCCAGACGAGGTGGTGCAGACCGCGCTCACCGGTGGACCCGATGTACATACCGGGCCGCTTCCGGACGGCCTCCAGCCCCTCGAGAACGGTGATCGACTCTGCGCCGTACTCCTGCTTGTCCTGCGCTGCCACCCTCGGCCACTTTCTCGCGTCGTCGGCGCCGGGAGGGCGCGTCGGGCGCGGGTTCGGCGGACAGGACGCGACGTCGGCGCGTGGACCGGTGCCGGAGACCTCCGGACAGCGGGTCGAACGCGCCGGTCGCCGCGGTTGCCCGCGGATCGCGATCGGCTCGACCCGGAGTGGAGAATGATCCTGGGGCCATCGGCCCCGTCCCTCGCCCCGCACCGGGTCTTCGTCTCGCTGTCAATCCTACTGTGCGCGGAGGACAGAACCACCACTCGGCACCCTCAACGGGGCGGCTGAGATGTCCGTAGCCGGCAGAACCCCGTAACCCGCGACTCCCCCCACACGCCATGCTCCGATCGCACGCGCCGTCCCCGAACGGGTTGACCCGCGCTCGGGCGGGTCGGGGGTCGCGGCCGGACCGTCCGTGCCGTACGTTTGCGGCGCCCCGGAAGCGGCCTTGATCTTTAGCGGCCGGAACCGGGACGATCGACCCGATCGACCCGACACGTGCTCTCTAAGAGGTGACAGATGGGGCTGGACAACGTCGCGGTGCACTGGCCGCGGACCGGCCGCTTCTACGATCCGGTGGCGCCGGCCGAGTTCGTCGACTTCGGCGAGATCGTCGACCTGCCGCGGATCTCCGCGCCGACGGCGGCGCTGGCCGAGCTGATCGCGAAGACCGGCACCGTCCGGGCGACCGCGTACACCGAGCTTGTGGATCTCCTGCTCGGCCTCGAAGGTGTGTTGTATGCCACAGACGCCGCCGCCGAGGACGAGGACCCGGTGATCGACCCGGACGGCTGCTCCTGGATCGCGGGCGGCATCGAGCGGTTCGTGGGCGCGCACCGCGCGAACGGCGAAGCGGTCACCTTCGAGTCGGTGAGCACCGTGCTGCGCTCACTGCTCGGCGACGGCCGGTTGGCCGAGCAGCAGTTGCGCTGGCTGGAGACCCGACTCGACGCGCTGCGCGACGAGCGCGGTGATCCGCCGCAGTGGAACTTCACGTGTGCGGAGCTGGGCGTGCTGGCGGCGTTCTACCGGCGCTGTGCCGAGCGCGGTTTCGCCGTCTACGCCGACGCCTGAGCGGCCGTCCCGCTCTGCGGCGCGGCCTGGTCGCCGCCGGGCCGGTTGGCCGCCGCGATCACCTGCATGAGCACCGCGTGCAGGTGCTGCAGGTCCTCGACGGGCAGCCCGAGGCGCTGCACGATCGCGGCGGGAATCCGCTCGGCCTGGGCGCGCAGCTCCGCGCCGGTGGCGGTGAGGGTGACGGCGAGGCTGCGCTCGTCGGCGGCGTCGCGCTCGCGGCGCAGGTAGCCGGCTGCTTCGAGCCGCTTGAGCAGGGGTGACAGGGTGCCCGGGTCGAGCTGCAACAGGCGGCTGAGGTCGCGGCCGGACAGCGGCGCGTGCTGCCAGAGCGCCAGCATCACCAGGTACTGCGGGTGGGTAAGCCCCATCGGTTCCAGCAGCGGCCGGTAGACGGCCACCACGCTGCGTGCCGCGACCGACAGGGCGAAGCAGACCTGCTGTTCCAGTGCCAACGGGTCGACGCCCTCCGGTTGGCCGCTCATCGGTTGCCCTCGGGATGCATGCTGACTATCGTAACGATTGTTGGTGCACCAATCATTGCCACACCAAGGGTCCGGTGTGACGTGGACGAGAGGGCGGCAGATGAGCGAGGACGGCGCGACCACCAGAGCCCCGGGCGAGGGCGGTCGACTCCTGCGGTGGGCCTTTCGACACCTCGCCGGTCCGGCCGACGGCGTCCAGGGCGCGGTGCAGGGCGGCTCGACGGCGGCCCGGGAGGCGTGGAAACGCGACCTGGCCGAGCGCAAGCGCTACACCCAGGAGCAGCGCGACCGCAAGCGGGCGGCCCGTGACGCCGACCGGCGGCGCTGAGCGGGGTCCGGCTCAGCCGTACGTGTCGCGCGGCCCCCGACCGCGCACCCGGCGCGGCCCCTTTTGCCAGGACGGCGCCGCCGGGCCGTGGATGTGCAGCTTGCGCACCACGTTGTGACCGACCTCCTGGGCGATCTGCTTGAGCAGCGAGCCGGCGAGCAGCCGCAGCTGGGTCGCCCAGGCCGTCGAGCGCGCCTCCACGGTCAACTCGCCGTTTTCCAGCTTGACCGGCCGGCTGTGCTGGGCGACCTCGGCGCCGACCACCCGCTCCCAGGCGCCGAACACGGTGGCCTCGGCGGCGGGCTGCTGCCAGCCGCGTGCCTTGACCAGCCGGTTCAGCACGGCGCTGAGGGGCTGCGGGTCGCGCGGGTCGGGGCCGGGGCCGGAGTAGCCACGCAGTCGCCGTCCGGAGCCGTCGGCGCCGTCGGTGCCCGCGCCGCCGCCGGGGGCACGCCTGGTGCGCGCCGCCGTCTGCCGCCGGGACAGCGCCGCGTCGAGCACCGCCCGGGCCAGCTCCGGCCCCGACGCACCCTCCGCCGGCCTCCCGTCGACACCTGCCGCGCCGCTTGCGGTCGCCCCCGACCCTGCGGTACGCCCGTTCGCGGCGTCACCGGCCTGGCGGCCGCTGCCGGTGCGGTCGGCCCCCGCTCGCCTGGCGTCCGGTTCATTCGACACGGCGTACCGTCCCCTCGCCGACCTGATAGCGGGTGCCGCGCAGCGCGGCCGGCACGTCGTCGTCCACGGCGCAGGTGACAAGCAGCTGACTCGCCCCGCCGACCAGCTCCGCAAGCCGCTCCCGGCGCCCGGTGTCCAGCTCGGCGAAGACGTCGTCGAGCACCAGGACCGGCTCGATACCGTCGGCGCGCAGCAGGTCGTACCCGGCCAGCCGCAGCGCGAGCGCGAAGGACCAGGACTCGCCGTGGCTGGCGTACCCCTTCGCGGGGAGCGGACCGAGGGACAGGGCCAGCTCGTCGCGGTGCGGGCCGACCAGGGTCGTGCCGCGTTCGATCTCGGCGGAACGGGAGGCGGCCAGCGCGGCGGTCAGCGCCTCGACAAGCACGGCCCGTTCGGTGGTCGGCTCGGCCAGCTCGATCGAGGGCCGGTACGCGATGCCGGCCGCACCCCGCCCGGCCGCCACCGCGTCGTACGCCTTGGCGACGTGTGGGGTGAGCGCGGCGACCAGTTCCAGCCGGCCGGCGAGCAGCTCCGCGCCGTGCTGGGCCAGGTGGGTGTCCCAGACGGCGAGGGTGCCGAGGTCGCCGCCCCGGGAGCCGCCGGTCTTGCGGGCGAGGTACGCGGTGCGCAGCAGAGCGTTGCGCTGCTTGACGACCCGTTCGTAGTCGGCCCGTACGCCCGCGTAGCGGGGCTGCCTGTTGACCAGGAGGTCGTCCAGGTAGCGACGACGCTCGGCCGGATCGCCGCGGACCAGCTCCAGGTCCTCCGGCGCGAAGAGCACCAGTCGCAGGGCGCCGAGCACGTCCCGCGCCCGCCGCGCCGGGGATCGGCCCAACCGCGCCCGGTTGGCCCGGCCCGGCACGATCTCCAGCTCGACGAGGAGTTCCCGGCCCTCGTGGACCACCGCGCAGCGGATCACGGCAGAGGCAGCGCCCATCCGGACCAGCGGCGCGTCCGTGGCGACCCGGTGCGAATCCAGGGTCGCCACGTAGCCGAGCGCCTCGACGAGGTTCGTCTTGCCGACGCCGTTGGCGCCGATCAGGACGTTCGCCCCCGGCTGGAAGTCGACGGCGACCCGCTCGTACGAGCGGAAGTCGACCAGTTCCAGCCGGTGGACGTACACAGGGTGTGGATACCGCTCAGCGCTTGTGGACGGCGTGGCCACCGAACTGCTGGCGCAGCGCGGAGACGGCCTTCATGGCGGGTGAGTCGTCCTGCCGGGAGGCGAACCGGGCGAACAGCGAGGCGGTGATGACGTTCAGCGGGACGGCGAGCCGGACCGCCTCGTCCACGGTCCAGCGGCCCTCGCCGGTGTCCTCGGTGTAGCCGCTCAGGTCGGCCAGCTCCGGGTCCTCGTCGAGGGCCCGGTCCAGCAGGTCGAGCAGCCAGGAGCGGACCACGGTGCCCTCGCGCCAGGACTTGATGACGCCCGGGACGTTCGTCACCAGCTCCGAGGCGGCCATCAGCTCGTAGCCCTCGGCGTAGGCGTGCATGAGGCCGTACTCGATGCCGTTGTGCACCATCTTCGAGTAGTGCCCGGCGCCGACGGGGCCGGCGTGCACGAAACCGAACTCGCCCTCCGGCTTGAGCGCCTGGAAGATCGGCATGAGCCGGTCGACGTGCTCCTGGGCGCCGCCGACCATCAGGCCGTAGCCGTTCTGCCGGCCCCAGACGCCGCCGGAGACGCCGACGTCCAGGTAGCCGATGCCGCGCTCGTGCAACCGCTCGGCGCGCGGAGCGTCGTCGCTGAAGCGGGAGTTGCCGCCGTCGATGATGATGTCGCCGTCGCCGAGCACCTCGGCGAGTTCGTCGATCGTGGCGTCGGTGACGCCGGCGGGCACCATGACCCAGACGGCGCGCGGCGATTCGAGCTTCTGCGCCAGCTCGGCGAGGTTTGCCGCGTCGCTCAGCTGCGGGTTGTGATCGAACCCGACCACCTCGTGGCCGGCAGCCCGCAACCGCTCACGCATGTTGCCGCCCATCCGGCCGAGTCCTACCAGGCCGAGCTGCATCTGTTCCTACCTCCGTGGATCTGGGTGTTGCGTGGCGCGATCAGCGAGACACGCGGATCGGCATGATGAGGTACCGATACCCCGGAATGGCCTCGCCATCCTCGCCGGCGGGTGAGATCACCGCGGGCTTGAAGGCGTCGACGAACGACAGCACTGCGGTCTGCGCGCCCAGGTTTGCCAGGCCGTCGATGAGGTACTGAGGATTGAAGCCGATGGTCAGCGCGTCACCTGTGAAGGTGGCCTCCATCGCCTCGCTGGCCCGTGCCTCCTCGGAGCCGCCGGCCTCGACCACCAGGCCGTCGACGCTGAAGCTGAGCAGCACCGGGGTGGTGCGCTCGGCCACCAGGGCGACCCGCTTGACGACCTCGATCAGAGTGCTGACCGACACCCGGGCCTCGGCGTTGTGGGTGGCCGGGAAGAGCGAGCGCACCGGCGGGTAGTTGGCGCCGTCGAGCAGCCGGCTGGTGGTGCGACGGGTGCCACCGGCGAGGCCGACCATGCCCTCGCCGGCCGCGCCCTGGGCGAGGGCGAGGGTGACCTCGCCGCCCAGCGGGCCGAGCGCCTTGGCGGTGTCGTTGAGGGTGCGGGCCGGGACCAACGCGTTGATGCTGACGTCGGGGTCGTCGGGCCGCCACTGGATCTCGCGCAGCGCCAGCCGGTAGCGGTCGGTGGCGAGCATCGACAGCGTGCTGCCGGAGAGCTCGACGCGGACGCCGGTCATCATCGGCAACGTCTCGTCACGGCCTGCGGCGATTGCCACCTGGGAGACGGCTGTGGCGAACGCCGCGGCGTCGACGGTGCCGGCGCTCTGCGGCATCTCGGGCAGGGCCGGGTAGTCCTCCACAGGCATGGTGGGCAGGGTGAACCGGGCGCTGCCGCAGACCAGCTCGAGGTGGGCGCCGACCGCGGCGATGTCGACCGGCTTGGCCGGCAGCGCCTTGGTGATCTCGGCGAGCAGGCGACCGGAGACCAGCGCGGCGCCGTCGGCGTCACCCTGCACCTCGACGGTCACCTGACTGGAGACCTCGTAGTCGAAACCGGAGACCCGCAGGTTGCCGTCGGTGACGCGGAGCATCACCCCGGCGAGCACCGGTACGGATGGCCGGTTCGGCAGGCTCTTCGCGGTCCAGGCCACGGCCTCGGCGAGCGCGTCGCGCTCCACTCGGAACTTCATCAATGCCTCCGCGTCGACGTCAGCGACAACTCTCTCATGCCGACCGCTGCCTACCGTCCCGCCCGACCGTGCGGGTACCCATCGCACCTTAGGGCGCGGGGACATCGGCTGTGCGCCCGACCCCATGGATCGTGTCGATGCTGACCGGCCTGTCCGGCAGCGTTCGGCCCGATCCACAGAAAGCCCAACGGTGATGATTGGTTTTTGTTCTCTTAGAAGAGATAACCCATCGTCTTCATCGCACCTGTGCAAACTGTGGAGAACTCGGGTCTGCGCAGCTCAGACAGGTTATCCACCGGTGAGTTGGCTGTGGAGAACCGGGGGTAAAACTGCCCCGTGTGTCCACAGCCCGGCGACGACGGCGAGTTGTCCACCGTTGTCCACCGGTTGTCCACCGGTAATCCACCGACTTTCTCCCCATGCCTGTGGACGACGGAGAAGATCACCATTGGCGTTGTCCCCAGAACCTTCAACAGCTCGTACACAGGTCGACGATCATCGGTGGACAACCTCGTCGTTGTCCCCAGCCGTCCACAGCGTCGTACACAGGGTTTCTCCACAGCCTGTGGGTAACTGGCGGAGGACGGACCGTAGTTATCCACCGACGGTGGATAACGAGCTGTGGACAACGAATGAGTATCAAGGTGGACACGGCGTCGATCCTGTGGTCTGCACCATGTCGAGGGTCAAGCCTGAGCCGCCCCGGGAGGCCCGCCGAGGCCCGCCGGGGACGAAAAAGAACGCCCGGCCGAAGATCCGGCCGGGCGTGTCCGCTGCGTCGTGCGACGTACCTCTCAGGTGTTCTGCTTGATGCGGTTCGTCAGCTCGGCGATCTGGTTGTAGAGCGAGCGCCGCTCGGCCATCTGCTGACGGATCTTGCGGTCCGCGTGCATGACAGTGGTGTGGTCCCGGCCGCCGAACGCCTGCCCGATCCGTGGCAGCGACAGCTCGGTCAGCTCCCGACAGAGGTACATGGCCACCTGGCGGGCGTTGACCAGCACCCGGGAGCGGGACTGGCCGCGCAGGTCCTCCAGGCTCACCCCGAAGTAGTCGGCAGTGGAGGCCATGATCTGGTCGGCGTTGATCTCCGGCCCGGCGCCGTCGGGCATGAAGTCCCGGAGCACCTCCTCGGCCAGGGACAGCTCGACTGTCGACCGGGTCAGGCTGGCGAACGCCGTCACCCGGATCAGCGCACCCTCCAGTTCCCGGATCGAGTTCGACACCCGGGAGGCGATGAACTCCAACACGTCCGGCGGGGCGTACATCCGCTCCTGCGCCGCCTTCTTCTGCAGGATCGCGATCCGGGTCTCCAGGTCCGGTGGCTGGATGTCGGCCAGCAGTCCCCATTCGAACCGGGTTCGCATCCGGTCCTCAAGGGTGGCGAGCTGACGCGGCGACCGGTCCGAGGTGATCACGATCTGCTTGTTGGCGTTGTGCAGGGTGTTGAAGGTGTGGAAGAACTCCTCCTGCGTACGCTCGCGGTTCTCCAGGAACTGGATGTCGTCGATCAGCAGGATGTCGACGTCGCGGTAGCGCCGCTGGAACGCGCTGGTCTTGTCGTCCCGGAGCGAGTTGATGAAGTCGTTGGTGAACTCCTCGGTCGAGACGTACCGCACCGATCGGGCGTTGCCGAGCGTCGTGGCGTAGTGCCCGATGGCGTGCAGCAGGTGCGTCTTGCCCAACCCGGAGTGCCCGTAGATGAACAGCGGGTTGTACGCCTTCGCCGGCGACTCGGCCACCGCCACGCTCGCCGCGTGGGCGAACCTGTTCGACGAGCCGATGACGAACGTCTCGAACATGTACTTCGGGTTCAGGCGGTTGCCGCCGGTGTCGGTGCCGGGTAGCCGGCGGTCGTCGCGGCCGCCCGCCCGGTGGTCCACCGCACTGCGGCCGGGACCGCTGTCCGTCGCACCGTCGCGGGGTAGCGGACGGATCACGTGCTGGTCCCGGGGCGACGCGGCGTCCTCGCGGTAGCGGGGCTCGTAGGGCCGGGTGTCGGGGCCGGGCGGGTCGAGGCGGGCCGCCTGTTCGTCGTACCCGCGCCGCTCGGGCGCCGGTCGGGGCGAGCGCATCGGCTCGACGAAGGCCGCGCTGAAGAGGGCCTCCTGGCCGTCCCGGCTGGCGGGGATCAGGCCGGACCGGTGCCCGTCGACGGCCGACGCGGGAGGCGGACCCATCGGCGCCGGCGGCACCGCGGTCGGGCGCTGCTGCTCGGGGATGGCCTCGTCGGCCGCGGGTCGCCCGGGGTAGTCGTCGGTCACGGGCCGTCCGGGGTACTCGTCACCGAGCGGGCCGGCCGGCGGACCCTCGACGTCCAGCAGTCCCGGCTCCGGGGTGCTGCGGTAGACGGTGCCGGCCGGGCGCCCGGTGGCGTCCTCGGCCACCCGCACGGTCACGGCCACCTGGATCGGCCGGCCGAGTCGGCGGGTAAGCGCCTCGGTGATCGCCGGGCGGAGCCGTGACTCGATCACGTCCCGGGTGAACGCGTCCGGCACGGAGAGCAGCGCGGTGTCCTCGACGATCGCCCGGAGCCGGGTCAACCGGAGATAGGCACGCTGCTGAGCGGAGATGATCTCGTCGGCGAGCTCGTCGGTCGCCGCCAACCACACCGCGGCAAGGTCGGTCGTACCGGCCACCGTCGTGCCACCCCCTCGCCTCTGCTCCCGGCCGCCGCTGTCTGCCAGCCGGCCGTCCCGGGCCCGCCGCGTGCGCGGGTGGAACATCACCCACCCGGACAGCTGACCAGCGGTCATCCACAGGTTATCCACAGCCTGTGTACCGACCGATTGTGGCCGCCCGCCGGGCGCGGGTGGGACGTGCCCCCTGCCTGGACGTGCGCTGAAGCGGGTTCACCGTGCCGAACGATTCACCAGCGTGTCCGGTCTTGCCTGCGCGCGACGACCGGAGCTTCCGACGCTCACCGCAATCGGGCACGGTAACAGCGTTGTCCCTGCCCCATCAACCGGCGACGCCGCAGCGACCTTGTCGGCATCAGCGAAAACCACCCCTTCGGTCCCGGCCGCGTCCCGATGTCCCCCGCTGTGGGTGTTTGACGGTCATTGCACCCCTGCGTAGGCTGGAGCGGCTGCTCTCTCGTCCTCTGCTAGGGTGATGGGTGCTTGCTGTCCGCGGTCGCATCCCCGCACCGCCGAGGTTCGGCTCCGCAGGGCAGCACCGAATCGTGGTCACCGTCGAGGTGGCCTGGACCACCCCACGACCCCGGCGATCCCGTCGCTCGGGGCGCGTACGAAAACGGAGAGCCTGACGTGAGCAAGCGCACCTACCAGCCGAACAACCGCCGGCGCGCGAAGACCCACGGCTTCCGGCTGCGCATGCGCACCCGTGCCGGCCGTGCCATCCTCTCGAGCCGCCGCGCCAAGGGTCGCACCACCCTGTCGGCCTGAGCCGACCGGGCCGGTCCGGGGGACGTGGGCAGTCGTGCTGGCCGCCGCACAGCGACTGCGGCGTAGCACTGACTTCGCCGCAGCGGTTCGCGGTGGCCGACGCGTCGGCCGAGGCGCGATCGTGGTCCACCTGACCGTGCCGTCGACCACCGGAGCCAGCACAACGACCTCGCCGGAGCCGGCGCGGGACACCGTTGCGGAGCAGCCCTCCGCCCCGGCCCGCGCCGGCTTCGTCGTATCCAAGGCCGTCGGCAACGCGGTGGTCCGCAACCGGGTCCGGCGTCGACTGCGGGCGTTGGTCCGGGAACGGCTGGACGCGCTGCCCGTCGGCAGCACCCTTGTCGTCCGGGCGCTGCCCGCCGCGGCCGAGGCGTCGTACCCTCGGCTCGCCACGGACCTGGACTCCGCCATCGCGGTTGCCCGGGCACCCCGGGAGAGGCGGTCCCGGTGAGCACCGACCCGACCGCCACGCGCCCGACGTCAACGGGTGCCAGGGTGCTGATCGCGCCCATCATCGCGTACCGTCGGTGGATAAGTCCGGCACTGCCGGCTCGCTGTCGGTTCTACCCGTCGTGCAGTGCGTACGCCCAGGAGGCGGTGGCCCGGCACGGCGCGCTCCGGGGAGCCGCGCTTGCGGTCCGGCGGTTGTTGCGCTGCCACCCCTTCCACCCTGGTGGACATGACCCGGTGCCGGAGCCGGGCGGTCGCCGCCGTGCCGATGTGACTGGAGCACCGAATTGAGTCTCGACTGGATCTACTACGCGATTTCGTGGATCCTGCTGACCTGGCACTCCGCCTGGGACGCCATCGGGGTGCCCGTCGACGCGGTGATCGGCACCAACTTCGCCTGGATCCTGGCCATCGTCTTCCTGGTGGTCTCCGTCCGGGTGATCCTGTTCCCGGTCTTCGTCAAGCAGATCAAGTCCCAGCGGGCGATGCAGGCACTGCAGCCCAAGGTCAAGGAGCTGCAGGAGAAGCACAAGGGTGACCGGGAGACGCTCCAGAAGGAAATGATGGAGCTCTACCGGAAGGAAAAGGCCAACCCGCTCATGGGCTGCCTTCCGATGTTCCTCCAGATCCCCGTCTTCCTCGGCCTCTTCCACGTGCTGCGGCGCCTCGACCCGTTCAAGCCGGAAGACAAGAAGACGATCTACGGCTGGACCGTCGACCAGTTCAACAGCGCCTCGAACGCCAAGCTCTTCACCGCCCCGCTCTCCGGCAAGTTCGGATCCACCGCGGAGGATCTGGCCCGCCTCGGCGCCAACGGCACCACGGTCAAGATCATCGCTGGTGTCCTGGTCCTGGTGATGATCGCGACCACCTACCTGACCAGCCGTCAGATGATCCTCAAGACCGGCTGGGCGGAGGACCCGCAGCAGCGGATGATCCAGCGGCTGATGCTCTACGGCATCCCCGCGTCGCTTTTGATCTCCGGCTCGATCTTCCCGATCGGTGTGATCATCTACTGGGTCACGAACAACCTCTTCACCCTCGCCCAGCAGCAGTGGGTGCTGCGGAAGTTCCCGCCGCCGGTGACCGCCAAGAAGGTCACCGCCCCCGCGGCCACCCGCAGCCCGGTGCAGCCCGCCAAGTCGGGCGGCCTGTTCGGGCGCGGCAAGGCCGCCCCCGCGGCCCCGGTCAAGGCGACCGCGCCGAAGGTGGCGGGCCCGAAGCCGGGCGCCAAGCCGGCCAACCCGAAGAAGAGCCGCCCGGCCAAGCGGCAGGGCTGATCCCCGCAGGGCCGTCGTCGGGCAACCGGCGGCGGCCCGACCCCGCATCGCGCAGCCGCCGTACGGCCGGCGCCGGGCGGAACCGACCGCGCGCGACGCGGTCACGGGCGACACTGCCCGTACAGACGTGCCCGTGGGCACCGGCGACCTCCCGCCGGCCCCGGGAAACCAGCGGACCCGACGGTCCGGCCGAGCGAGTACGGAGATGAGACCGTGACCGAGACCAGCATCCCCCGCGCCGAGCAGTCCCTGGACGAGGAGGAGACCGCGACGCTCGCGGTGGACGGCGACGAGACCGAGGTCGACGAGACCGAGGCCGACGGCGACGACACCGAGGCCACCGGCGGTGGTCGTGAGAAGAAGGCCGTGGGCGAGTCCGACCTGTTCCGGCAGAGCGAGATCGCGGCCGACTACGTCGAAGGGCTGCTCGACATCCTCGACTACGACGGCGACATCGACGAACTGGTCGCCGGTGGCCGTCCGGTGGTCGAGGTCGTCGGCGCCCGACTGCAGAACCTGGTCGGCCAGCGCGGTGCCACCCTGGAGGCGCTCCAGGAGCTGACCCGGCTCGCCATCTTCCGGCAGACCGGTACGCCGAGCCGCCTGCTGCTCGACGTCGGCGGCTACCGGGCGAACCGCCGCAAGGAACTCGCTGCCGTCGCGAAGAACGCGGTCGAGAAGGTCAAGGAGTACGGCGAGCCGGTGCGCCTGGAGGCGATGTCCGCGTTCGAGCGCAAGTGCGTTCACGACGTCGTCAACGCCATGGCCGGCGTGGAGAGCGAGTCGGAGGGCGTCGAGCCCAACCGGCGCATCGTCGTGCGGCCGGCGGACTGACCGGGTGACCCACGACGACACCACGGCTGACGCCGTGACCGGCCCGGGCGGCACGCCGTCCGGGCCGTCCGCTGTCCGGCGCACCACCCCGGACACCGACACCGACCCGACGGGGTACGACGGCAGCACCTCCTCGGCTCTCCCCGCCGACGGTTCGCCGTCACCGGGCGGCTCGGCCGACGGTGCACAGGGCGCCTCGGCCGACGGCGCACCGTCGCCGTCGGACGTCGCGCTGCCGCCCGAGCTGGCCCCGGCGGCACTGACCCTCTTCGGTGACCGGCTCGACCTGGCCGCCGCGTACGCCGAAATCCTGGCCACCGACGGCGTGGTCCGCGGTCTGATCGGTCCACGCGAGGCGCCTCGGATCTGGGACCGTCACCTTCTCAACTGCGCCGCGGTGATCGAGCGCATTCCGACCGACGCGCGCGTGCTCGACGTGGGCTCCGGCGCCGGTCTGCCCGGTCTGGTGCTGGCCATCGCGCGCCCCGACCTGACGGTGACCCTGATCGAGCCGCTGGCCCGGCGGACGTCGTTCCTGATCGAGGTAGTGGAGCGACTCGGCCTGACCCGGTCGGTACGTGTGTTCCGCGGCCGGGCCGACGAAGCCGCCAGCGGTTCGAGTGGCCGGGAACCGATAAGCGGCGACGTGGTGACGGCCCGCGCGGTCGCACCGCTGGACCGGTTGGCGACCTGGTGTCTCCCGCTCGCCGTGCGAGGCGGGCGGCTGTTGGCGCTCAAGGGATCGTCCGCCGCTGCGGAGATCGAGGAGCACGCCGACGTCGTGGCGCGGTTCGGTGGCGGGGAGGCCGCCGTACACCTCTGTGGTGTCGGGGTGATCGACCCGCCCACGACCGTGGTGGAGATCGTCCGCGAGCGGATGGTCGGCCCGGCCCGGCCGGCCGCTGCCAAGCGCTCCCGCGGCGGGCGGGCGCGCCGCCGCTGAGCATCACGCCATCGGGCGTCCGGTCGGCGGGTTGCGTCGTTGTACCGGTACGGATGGACGAGGGGATGAGAACCCGACGTGGACCGGCCGCGCCCGTCCGCCGTAGGCTGACCGCGCGTCGATAGTGTGGAGCGGCCGACGGACGTCGCGGACTCCGACCGCTCCCGAGGGGCCGTACGCTCCGGGGTGCGAGCGCGGGTGTGGCCAAGTTGGCCGGGGCGCGGACCGACCATCCGAAGCGGGCAGGGATGACAGGTGCATGACGACGGCAGGTACGACGATCCACGCGTGACCGGGTCAACCAGCGACCCTGTTTCACGTGAAACCGACTACCCCAGCTGGTCGCCCGGTGCCACCGGGCCGTCCATCCATCCGGCGGACGGCGATCCGCTGGCAGCGCGGGACGACTCGGCGGTTCACCTCGCCGGGTTGGAGACTCCCGAGTCGGCGGCTGGTCGTCGAACGTCGGATGGTCCCAGTCGGCCGGGCAACGCGGCCGAGGTGCGACAGCCGCTCGGTCGACGGAACACGGCTGCGGCGGTTCGCTTCGAGCCGGCAGTGCCGCACCAGCCGACCGCCGCGGCGACACGCGACGCCGCGCCGGTGGTCCCCGACGTACCTGTCGCGTCGACCGAGTCGCTGGCCGCGGTCGCGGCCGACCCCACGTACGTTTCACGTGAAACCCCGACGCGCGAAGAGGATGACCCACCGTTGGCTATGGAGGCGATGCGCGCCGTGCAGATCCTGAATCCCAGTGGCGAGGTGACCATGCCTCGACCGGACCGGACCCGGGTCATGTGCGTCGCCAACCAGAAGGGCGGCGTGGGTAAGACCACGACCACGGTCAACCTCGCGGTGGCACTCGCCCTGCATGGCAACCGGGTGCTCGTGGTCGACCTCGACCCGCAGGGCAATGCCTCGACGGGCCTCAACGTGCCGCACCACACCGGCATCCCCGACGTCTACGACTGCCTGATCAACAGTGTGCCGCTCTCGGAGGTGGCGCAGGCGGTCGAGGGCATCCCCAACCTGTGGTGCGTACCCGCCACGATCGACCTCGCGGGCGCGGAGATCGAGCTGGTGTCGGTGGTGGCGCGAGAGTCGCGCCTCGACCGCGCGATCGCCGCCTACCCGGGCCAGTTCGACTACGTCTTCATCGACTGCCCGCCCTCGCTCGGCCTGCTCACGGTCAACGCACTGGTCGCCGCGCAGGAGGTGCTGATCCCGATCCAGTGCGAGTACTACGCGCTGGAGGGGCTCAACCAGTTGATCAACAACATCAACCTGGTGCGGCAACACCTCAACCCGAAGCTCGACGTGTCCACAATCCTGCTCACCATGTACGACAGGCGTACCCGCCTCGCGGACGCGGTCGAACAGGACGTCCGGAACCACTTCGGCGACAAGGTCCTCCAGGCGGTCATCCCCCGCAACGTGCGCGTCTCCGAGGCACCGAGCTACGGCCAGTCCGTGATGACCTACGATCCCGGTTCGCGGGGCGCCACGAGTTACTTCGAGGCTGCCCAGGAGATCGCCGAGCGGGGCGTCAAGGAGCCGGTGGGCCGGAATGCGTAGTGGGGACAAGTCGCTGGGAGGCGTGGCATGAAGAACCGTCCTCGGGGCGGTCTGGGACGGGGCCTGGGGGCGCTCATCCCGACCGGGCCGGTGCCGGGTGCCGCCGGCACCGTAACGGCCGAGCCGGAGAACGGGCACGTTGACGTCGACGATGACGGTGTGGCGTCCGGGACCCTGTCGACGGCACCTGTCGTACCGACACTCCAGCAGAGCGAGCCTGCGCTCAGTCCGGTGCCGGGTGCCCGGTTCGCGGAGATCCCGGTCGACGCGATCGTGCCGAACCCGAAGCAGCCCCGCCAGGTCTTCGACGAGGAGGCGCTGGAGGAACTGAAGACCTCAATCCAGGAGGTCGGTTTCCTTCAGCCGATCGTCGTGCGTCAGCTCGACGAGGAGAAGTACGAGCTGGTGATGGGCGAGCGCCGTTGGCGGGCCGCCCAGGCGGTGGGCCGGGAGAACATCCCCGCGATCGTCCGGGACACCCGCGACGACGCGATGCTCCGCGACGCCCTGCTGGAGAACATCCATCGGGCCAACCTGAACCCGTTGGAAGAGGCCGCCGCGTACCAGCAGTTGCTTGAGGAGTTCGGTGCCACCCACGAGGAGTTGGCCCGCCGGATCGGCCGTAGCCGGCCGCAGATCTCCAACACGATCCGACTCTTGAACCTGCCGGCCCAGGTGCAACGCCGGGTCGCCGCAGGCATCCTGTCGGCCGGTCACGCCCGCGCGCTGTTGAGCCTCGACGACTCGGAGGCCCAGGAGCAGTTGGCGTTGCGGATCGTGGCCGAAGGGCTGTCGGTGCGGGCGACCGAGGAGATCGTGGCTCTCACCCTGAACGACGGTCCCGCGAAGGGCCAGGCCGCCAAACGCCGACCGAAGCCACACGCGCCCGCCCTGACGGATCTCGCCGATCGGTTGTCGGACCGCTTCGACACTCGGGTGAAGGTGGACATCGGCCGGAGCAAGGGCAAGATCACCATCGAGTTCGCCACGGTGGACGACCTGGAGCGGATCGTCGGCATCATCGGCGTGCAGCAGGAAGGGGAGACGGAGGACTGACCGTCCCGTCTCCATCTGCGGCCGCGCCTCCCCTCGGGATGCGCGGCCGTTCCACATCCGTCCGCGTTTCACGTGAAACGGCGCCGTACGTCCAGCGGTCAACGACCCGGCCGCTCCCGGCTGGCCGAGTCCCGGACTCGCCTGCCACGCCAACCCGCAGATGCCACCTGGCGACGGGCGGACGAGGGGCACCAGTTCGCCACGGCCGACGACGGTTGGCTAGGGGCGGGACAGTCGATGGCGGGCCTCAATCCGGATGGCCAACGTGAGGGTGGACGGAGGCAATGCCAGCGAGGCCCGACCCTGCGAAGTCAGCGAGGGATTCAACCCCGCAGAGCCAGCGACGGCGGCGCGGGAGCCAGCGACGGCGGCACCGAGTCAGCGAGAGTGACCGCCGGAACCGGGAGCGCGCTCAGCGCGGCACCCGGCATGCCCTTCGGGGTGCGGAACCGGGCCGAGGGTGGGCGGACGGCAGGGCGGATGACCTACGTGAGCGACGAGGGCGCTTGCGGGGTCTCGGGCCGGCCCCGAGGCACCCCTCTTCGTTTCCGGAGCGGCAGAGGCCCACTGAGAGGGCGCACGGGGACATCTGCTCCTCAGCCCGGATCGGTGATCCGTCGCGGGACCTGATTCAGCCACCCGTTTCACGTGAAACGGCGACCGCGCGGCACCGGCCGCCGGCACGTGTGCACACCAGCCAGGGGCCACCCCTTCCGGTCGCGACGATCTCGGCATCCCACGGGCCCGACGCCTCGACGAGACGGCTCGGCAGCAACGACTGAGGGCCCGAAAAGTTATCCACACCCGTTGTCCACAGGCACCCCTCGTTTCACGTGAAACCCCGCGTGAAAGCGGGTGTCAGCCTGTGGATGACGGCCTGTGTTCGCGTTCTCGGCAGCCTGTGGATATCGCTCTGACGACCAGTGGCGACCACCACAGCGATCGACGACGAACGCTGATCGGGAGGGTCGGGACCGGGCGAACAGGTAGGGACAGCGGTGCCAGACTCGGTTAGGGTCAGCGTCGTGCACGACACCCCTCCCTCAGTCCCGGACTTCACCCAATGGCCCTCGTTTCCCTTCGAGGGTGATCTCCGCGTGAAGCAGCTCGACGACCCGGTCCCGGTCGAACCGCCACGCAAGGGCGAGGGCCTCCGGGAATGCACCGCCTGCAACGCGCCCGACGACGCCTACATCTGGGTGGGAGAGCGATGGCGGGTCCGCGCCATGGACCGGCCGACCGGCCTGCCGATGGTGCTCATCCTGGAATCGCGGACGCACCTCGACCTGGGTG
The DNA here is from genome assembly GCF_026342015.1 of Micromonospora lupini. NCBI lineage: Bacteria > Bacillati > Actinomycetota > Actinomycetes > Micromonosporales > Micromonosporaceae > Micromonospora > Micromonospora lupini. Next base: position 1,378,775 of record NZ_JAPENL010000002.1, on the reverse strand, counting down.
ACCTGCCAAATCTGCTCGCTGCCGAGCTGGGTGTGATGACGGTACGTCTGGAGCGGGCCATCCGGTCGCTGGACGGTGTGGCGCGGGTGCACGTCAACCGATGGGGTGACGGCTCCGCACACCTGCACATGTGGTTCCTCGCCCGACCGTACGGCCGGCTTCAGTTGCGAGGGACCTTCCTGTCCCTGTGGGATTCGATCCTGCCCCCGATCTCCGAGGAGCAGTGGCGGGAAAATCTGGCGCTCGTCGCTGCCTGGCTCGCCGAGTTCGGTGGCCGGCCGCTGGCCGAGCCGCCCCGCATCCAGTGGCAGGCGCCGTCGAGCCTGCTGGCCCAGTCCGCCGCAGCCGCCGCGCATGCCGCAGCCGCGCAGGAAGAGGCGGTGTCGGTCATCGAGGCGGCCGAGGAGATCCCGGAGCCAGCAGTAGAGGGCACCACTGACCACGACGCCGGCACCACCGACACCGACGACGCCGCCGGCGCTGACGGTGCCGACGGGGATGGGGACGACGGGGATGGGGACGCTCACGAGGGTCCGCAGAGCCCGGTAGCGGACACCAAATTGGGAGCCGTGCCCTCCGGCGGTCTCGGTGAGCCGGCGCCCGACGCCACCCCGACGTCCGCTGCCGCGTCAACGCCCTCCGACGGTCCGGCAGCCGAACCAGTGGCCGCATCCGCGTCCGCACCCGAAGACGCTCCCGAAGACGCTCGCGATTTGGCAGGCGATGAGCCCGGACCGGTCATCCCGTCTCCCCGCAGCGCCCCCACCGTCGTGACCGCCGACGGGCGCACCCCACCCGACGTGCACACGCCACACTGACCGTCGGTACGGCCACGGGTTGGCGAGAGGCCCGACCGTGCGGCGCTCGCCGGCCGTGCGGCGCTCGCCGGCCGTGCGGCGCTCGCCGGCCGTGCGGCGCTCGCCGAGCGTGCGGCGCTCGCCGAGCGTGCGGCGCTCGCCGAGCGTGCGGCGCTCGCCGGCCGTGCGGCGCTCGCCGAGCGTGCGGCGCTCGCCGACCGTGCGGCCGTCGGGCCGACCGAAGGCGCGATAAGGCGTCGAGGTGGCCAGCCGCGACCAAGGAGTACAGGCCGATCGCACGGACGACGGCCGTGCGATCGGGTCAGGCCGGAGTCGGGCCGCGAAGCCGGCGGCGGCCCGGCTGACAAGCGAGCGGAGGAGGCGGCCGAGCCTCAGCCGACCGCACGGCCGGCGGCCGTGCGACTGGGTCAGGCCAGGGTCAGGCCGTGACGCGGGCGGCGGCCCGGGTGACGAGCGAGCCGAGGAGGCGGCCGAAGTCCAGGCCGGCGGCCTGGACGGCCAGCGGCAGCAGCGACGTCTCCGTCATGCCGGGCGAGACGTTGACCTCCAGCACGTGCGGCCGGCCGGCGGCATCCACGATCACGTCGACCCGGGACAGGTCCCGCAGACCGAGCGCGGTGTGCGCCGCGAGGGCCACGTCGGCCACCGAGGCGGCCACGTCCGGCTCCAGCCGGGCCGGGGCGTGCCACGTGGTCCGACCGGCGGTGTAGCGGGCGGCGTAGTCGTACACGCCGTTGCGCGGCACGATCTCCACAGGCGGCAGCGCCTGCGGGCCGTCCCCGAGGTCGATCACGGAGACCGCCACGTCGATGCCGGGCACGTACCGCTCCACCAGAGCCGTCGAGTCGTACGCGAAGCAGCCGACCATCGCGGCCGGAAGTGACGCGGCGTCGCGGACCACCGCGGCGCCCAGGCCGGAGCCGCCCTGCGCCGGCTTGACCATCAGCGGCAGGCCGAGCCGGTCGGCGATCCGGTCCAGTACGGCGACCGCGCCCAGTTCGGAGAAGCGGTCGTGCGGCAGGGCCACCCAGTCGGGCGTGGGGATGCCGGCCTCGCGCAGAACCGCCTTGGCGGAGGGTTTGTCCCACGCGAGTCGGGAGGCTCGGGCGTCACAGCCGACGTACGGGATGCCGCACAGGTCCAGCACGCCCCGCAGCGAGCCGTCCTCTCCGGTGGCGCCGTGCAGGGCGATCACGACCGCGTCCGGCGGGTCGGCCTTGAGGGCGGGCAGGAGCGCCACGTCGGCATCCCGCAGCTCGGCCTCGACGCCTACGGCACGCAGCGCGTCGAGCACCCGGCGACCGGAGCGCAGCGAGACGTCCCGTTCGTAGGAGAGCCCGCCGGCGAGCACCAGCACACGCAGGTCGGCCGCGACGGCGGAAGCGGTCACGGAGAAGCGCTCGGCGGCGGTCGTACCCATGCCGGCATCATGCCAAGTCAGGACCCGGCACGTCGGAGCCGGGCCGGCCACGCCGCCCGGCGGCACCGCCCACGGCGCCGAAGACGCGTCGCGTCGCGATCTCCTGCTCCATGACGCCGGCCAGTCGGCGGACGCCTTCGCGGATCCGCTCCGGGGGCGGGAAGCTGAAGTTCAGCCGCATGGCGTCGGTGCCCGTGCCGTCGGCGTAGAAGCCGGTGCCTGGCACGTAGGCGACCCGGGCGGCGATGGCACGCGGCATCATTGCCTTCGAGTCGAGCCCGTCCGGCAGGGTGGCCCAGACGAAGAGGCCGCCGGCGGGGGTCGTCCAGCTGGTGCCCTCGGGCATCAGATCGGCCAGCGCGTCGAGCAGCGCGTCGCGACGTTCGCGGTAGACCTCGCGGTAGACCTTGAGCTGTTGCCGCCACGGCATGGTGCCGAGGTAGGTGGCCACGGCGGCCTGCGCGTAACTGCTGGGGCAGAGGATCTGCGCCTCGCTGGCGATGACAAGCTTGTCGCGGACCGCGTGGGGCGCCAGGATCCAGCCGACCCGCAGGCCGGGGGCGAACGTCTTGGAGAAGGTGCTGAGGTAGAAGACGCCCTCGCGCCGCCGGGCCCGCAGCGGGGCCGGGGCCTCACCCTCGAAACCCAGCTGGCCGTACGGGTCGTCCTCGATCACGAGCAGGCCGGCGCGCTCGCAGATGTCGAGGACGCGTTCCCGGCGTTCCTCGCTGAGCGTCACGCCGGCCGGGTTCTGGTAGGTGGGGATGGTGTAGAGGAACTTGACCCGCCGGCCGGCGCGGGCGAGGTCGGTGATTGCCGTCTCCAACGCCTCGGGGATCAGCCCGTCGGCGTCCATCGGCACGTGCACCACCTGCGCCTGGGCGGCCTGGAACACCCCGAGCGCGCCGACGTACGTCGGGCCCTCGGCGAGCACCACGTCGCCGGGGTCGAGGAAGAGCCGGGCCACCAGGTCGAGCGCCTGCTGCCCGCCCACCGTGACCACCACGTCCTCCGGTGAGGCGCCGCACGCGGCGTCGATCCCGGAGAGCGACATCACCTCGCAGATCCGTTCGCGCAGCTCCAGGGTGCCCTGCCCGATGCCGTACTGCAGGGTGGTCGTGCCGTGTTCGGAGCCGAGCCGACCCAGCATCTCGCCGACCGCGTCGAGCGGCAGCGCGGCGATGTACGGGGCGCCGCCGGCGAGGGAGACGACCTCGGGTCGACTGGCCACCGCGAAGAGTGCTCGGATCTCGGAGGCGGTCATCCCGCGTACCCGCCTGGCGTACCGGTCGGTGTAGTCGTCGAGTGTCGTGCCGGTCATGACCTCACCTCGATCGCTGCTCGGGTGGCTCCCGCCCCGGGTACCCCGCACGCTCGTGACCATGGCGGCGGCACACCGATTGTCGATCCTAGCTGCCCAGGGGCAGCCTGCCGCCGTGCCGGAACGGATCGACCACATGGCGGACCGTCCCCGGTGTGGTGGGCATCTGCGCGTCCCCTCCCGTGCGGTCGATCGGCGGCGTACGATCGCTCGTCGGGGCCAGAAGGCGGCACTGTCGTTCCATGCCGGCCTCACGACCGAGCCTATTGTGGGGATGCGCCATATGTCGCGACGTCTGGTCAGCCTGACCCTCGACACCCTGGAGGATCTGCCGCGTCCCTGTCGCCAGTGCGTCTACTGGGAGCTGGATCCGGTCTCCGCCGACCGGGCCTGCGCCGCCGGTGACCCGGGCCTGGAGAAGGAGGCGTGGGTCTCCCAGACCCTGCTGGAGTGGGGCTCCTGCGGCAAGCTCGCGTACGTCGACGGCATGCCGGCGGGCTTCGTGATGTACGCGCCGCCCGCCTACGTCCCCCGCTCGATGGCCTTCCCGACCTCGCCGGTCTCCGCGGACGCCGCCCTGTTGATGACCGCCAACGTGGTCGCCGCGTTCGCCGGTGGCGGGTTGGGCCGGATGTTGGTGCAGGGAGTCGCCCGGGACCTGACGAAGCGGGGGATCAAGGCGATCGAGGCGTTCGGCGACGCCAAGTTCGGTGACGCGGACGACCCGGCCGGCGGGTGCGTGGCACCGGCAGACTTCTTCCTCTCCGTCGGCTTCAAGACGGTACGTCCGCATCCCCGGTTCCCACGGCTGCGTCTTGAGTTGCGCACCGCGCTGAGCTGGAAGTCCGACGTCGAGTACGCGTTGGAGAAGCTGCTCGGGTCGATGAGCCCGGAGACCCTGCTCCGGCCCGTCCGCCCCGCCCCGGCCACCCGCTCGACTGGTGGTTGAGGCGGACCTCAGTCGACCACCGTGCCGGCGGTCACCACCGTACGCAGCTCACTGACGTCGAGCGAGCCTGTCGGCACGTCCCGTTCGATCGGGTAGTACATCCGCTGCACCGCCGCCACGATCGCCTCCACCACCCGGTCCCGGAACAGGGGGTCGACGAGCCGGGCACGGTCCACGGGCGAGGTGAGGTAGCCGACCTCGACGCGGACCGCCGGCATCCGCGTCAGCCGCAGCAGGTCCCACGCCTTGGCGTGCGTACGGCAGTCCCGCAACCCGGTCCGCGCCACGATCTCCCGCTGCACCAATCCGGCCAGCCGCTCACCGGTCGCCGAGGTCACCCCGTTGTCGGTGCCGTAGTGGTAGGTCGCCACCCCCTCCGCGTCCGGGTTGGCGTGTCCGTCCAGGTGCAGCGAGATGAACACGTCGGCGCCGAGTGAGTTCGCCAGGAGCGCCCGGTCGGTGTCCGGCAGGCACTTGTCGGGCGCCGGGCCGCGGGTGAGCTGGACCCGCACTCCGGACGCGGCGAGCCGCCCCTCCAGCCGGCTCGCCAGGTCGTGTACGAGGTCCGCCTCAGTCCAGCGCAGCGGCCCGTCCGGCACGACCATGCCCGGGTCGGTGCCGCCGTGCCCGGGGTCGATGACCACCGTCTTGCCGACCAGCGCCGGCCCGGACTGGCGGATCGCGTCGGACTCGCGAAGCCACTGGGGGCGACCGCCGACGACCTTGCGACCGATCCGGCGCAGCGCGTCCATCGTGTGCGGCCCGCAGGAGCCGTCGGGGGTGAGCCCGACCTCACGCTGGAACTGGGCCACCGCCCGGGAGGTCCGGATGCCGTAGATGGCGTCGGCGCGGCCGACGTCGTACCCCATTTCCAGGAGCCGTTCCTGCAGCGACCGGACGTCCTCGCCGGTGAGCGGCTCGGGGATCGCGTGGTAGAGGGTGCGGGCGCCGAGCCGCCAGCGGGCGGCGTCCAACGCGCCCCAGGTCTCGGAGCCGACCCGGCCGTCCACGCTGAGCCCACGGGACTGCTGGAACGCCCGGACCGCGCGTTCGGTGTCCAGGTCGAACTCGTCGGTGGGCGAACCGGCGGCGGCGAGCAGGTCGAGGCCGGTGAGGATGGTACGGATCTCCGTGACCGCGGGTCCCCGGTCTCCGGCTCGGATCGGACGCACGCACGACCCCCTCTGCACGAGTCTGGCTGGCCGGGCGGCCCCGGCTTGAGGTTATGCGTTCCGGAGCGGCCAGGTGGCTCGGCCTGGAAAAACTCCGTGCGTGCCGGCCGGGGAGACAGCGAACCCCGCACCCGACGAGCGGGTACGGGGTTCGGTGGTGTCTCTGCGGATCAGAGGGCCGACTCGATGAGCCGGACCAGCTCGCCCTTCGGCTTGGCGCCGGCGATCGACTGCACGGGCTGGCCGTTCTTGAAGACGGTGAGGGTCGGTACCGACATGACCCGGTAGGCCCGGGCGGTCTCCGGGTTCTCGTCGATGTTGAGCTTGACGATGGTGACCTGGTCGCCCATCTCGCCCGCGATCTCCTCGAGCAGCGGCGACACCTTGCGGCACGGCCCGCACCACTCGGCCCAGAAGTCCACCAGCACCGGCTTGTCGGCCTGCAGCACGTCAGCGACGAAACTCGCGTCCGTGACCGCCTTGGTATTTCCCACTATTGCCCTCCTCCGGGATGTGTTTCCTGTTTCAGCTGAGCGTCGCGATGAACCGCTCGGCGTCGAGCGCGGCGGCACAGCCGGTGCCGGCCGCGGTGATCGCCTGGCGGTAGGTGTGGTCGACCACGTCACCGGCGGCGAAGACACCGGGGACGTTCGTCCGCGTACCGGGGGCCTGGACCTTCACGTACCCCTCGTCGTCCAGCTCGACCTGGCCCTGGAACAGCTCACTGCGCGGGTCGTGACCGATGGCCACGAACACGCCTGTCACGTCCAGCACCTTGCTCTCGCCGGTGTGCACGTTGCGGACCCGGACGCCGGTGACCTTGCCGTCGGCCCCCAGGACCTCTTCGACTGTGCTGTTCCACTCGACCTTGATCTTCTCGTTGCTCAGCGCCCGGTCGGCCATGATCTTGCTGGCCCGGAACGAGTCACGCCTGTGGATGATTGTCACCGAGTCGGCGAAGCGGGTGAGGAAGCTGGCCTCCTCCATCGCCGAGTCACCGCCGCCGACGACCACGATGTGCTGGTTCCGGAAGAAGAAGCCGTCACAGGTGGCGCACGAGGAGACACCGTGGCCCAGGTACTCCTGCTCGCCCGGCACGCCCAGCGGACGCCAGGCCGAACCGGTGGAGAGGATGACGGAGCGGGCCCGGTAGGCGGTCTCGCCGACCCACACGGTGCTCACCGCGCCGGCGCCGGAGTCGCCGGTGTCGACGAGCTCGACCCGGGTCACGTCGTCGGTGAGGAACTCGGCGCCGAACCGCTCGGCCTGCTTGCGCATGTTGTCCATCAGCTCGGGGCCGAGGATGCCGTCGGCGAAGCCCGGGAAGTTCTCCACCTCGGTCGTGGTCATCAGCGCGCCACCGGACTGCACGCCCTCAATGATCAGCGGCTTCAGGTTGGCGCGCGCCGCATAGACCGCCGCCGTGTAACCGGCCGGGCCGGAGCCGATGATGATCAGGTTGCGGACCTCGTCCACTGCCGTCTCCCGAGTTGTGTGTGTTCGGCGTCGGCGCGCGCACCGATGCCGATCCGAGTGCCGACGCCTGGGGGGTGCCGGCAGCTGACTTCCAGAACGTCATCGTACGAAGCGGGGATTCCCGAGCCGGGCATCCGGTGGGTCAGGTCACGTGGAGGCTCATCGCACCGATGACCACGGATTCACCCTACCCGCGCCGAATACCGGCTGTCCGAGCCGGACCCGGGTACGCCACACTCGGGGCCGCTCACCCAGGCCCAGTGGGCCCCGGTCGGGTCGGTGAACCGGATGACAAGCGCCTGCTCGCCCTGGAACTGCGCGTAGTCGATCACTTCGACGATCAGCGGGGTCGAGCCGTGCTCCGCCGCCACGGCCGCCAGACAGGCGGTCAGCGCCGCCTCGCTGCTCAGTCGAGCCAGTTGGTCCGACCCGTCGGGGGCGGGCCGTCGGCCACCTTCGGCGTCCACCCCGGGCTGCTGCTGGGGGGCGCTGCTGGTGGTGCCGAGCAGCGGTGAGGGCCGGCTGGACGAGGCGCTGCCCAGCGCCTGACCGAGGGTCTGCGGGCTGTAGTCCGTTCCGCTGTGCAGTGCCGGCCCGGAGGTACGGGCCGCCCCGGCCGCTGCCACATCTCCGGGCGCACTCGCCGGACGGTCCATGGCACCGCTGTCCGTGGTGTTCGTCGACAGTTGGCGCAGGCCCAGGCCCAGGCCGACCGCGACGACGGCGACCGCCGCGACGGCCACCGGAGCGGCGGTCCGGGCCCAGCGGCGCTGCCGGCGACCCGGGCCGGTGGCTCTGCCGCGCCCCGACTCGCTAGGTGCGGAACTGCCGGGGCGACGGCCGCCCTGTGCGGGGACACCGACAGGCGTCGCGGGAGCGGCCGGCTCGGGCGAACCGGTGGCGCCGGTGAGCGTGACGGGTACGTCGGCCGGGGCGTCGGCCGGCGGGGCGTCCGCCGTGGCCAGCGCAGCGGCGATCCGTTCGGCGACGGCGGGGGGCAGCTCAGGGGAGGGCTCGGCCCAGCGGGCCAGCTCGGCGCGGACCTGCGTCACCGCGGGAGCCAGCAGGGCGTACGCCTCGGCCCAGGCCGGATCCGCGTCGACCAGCCGGGCGATCTCCGCCTGCTGTGGTGTGCCGTCCAACGCGCCGCCGAGGTAGTCAGCGAGCAGGTCGGTGTCGACCTCCCTGAACTCCTCGTTCGTCACGCGTCCTCCTGGTTGGCGTCCTGCCGGTACCGAACCGACCCCGATCCGACGCCCTCGGCAGGGCGCGGGTTCCCCGGCGTGACGCCGGGCACGTCCGCGATCCGGGCGGCCGGGGCGGGATGCGATGGCGTCGCCGGCCGCAGATGCCCGAGCAGCACCGCCATCCGGGCCCGACCTCTGGCGCACCGGCTCTTCACCGTCCCCTCGGCGACACCGAGGATGCGGGCCACCTCGGCCACCGGGTAGCCCTGCACGTCCACGAGCACCAGGGCGGCCCGCTGCTCGACCGGCAGCGCGGCGAGCGCCGCGCGGACGACAAGCGCGGTGTCGTGGTCCTGAGCGGGCGCGGCTGGCTCGACACCGCCGGTGCCCGATCCGTCGCCGGACCGGTTGCCGTCGGGCAGCGGCACTGTGGGGTGCGCCTGCCGGCGTCGGATCCGGTCCAGGCACGCGTTCACCACGATGCGGTGCAGCCACGTGGTGACGGCGGAGTCGCCGCGGAAGCGGCCGGCCGCCCGGTGTGCCGACAGCAGGGCGTCCTGGAGGGCGTCGGCGGCCTCCTCGCGGTCACCGAGCGTCCGCAGGGCCACCGCCCAGAGCCGGTCGCGGTGCCTGTGGAACAGCACGGTAAAGGCGTCCCGGTCGCCGGTGGCGTGGGCGCGCAGCAGCTCAAGATCCGTTGCCGTGTCGCGCCCGTCCATCACCACGTCCAGCGGATGCGGCGCCCGGATCGTGCTGCCCGGATCACGAACCCTGGACCGTAATCTCCTGCACGCCGAGCCGGAAGCCGTCCTCGTCGCCGATGGCCGGCAGCTCGGTGAACCAGAGCAGCAGATAGCGGTACTTCTGGTCGGCGTTGAAGCCGTTGAAGGTCATCGTGGTGCCGTCGTGCTCCTTGAGGACACCGATCTCGGTCTTGTAGTTCGCCACCATCTGCTTGTCGCCGTTGGAGGTCGCCGGGTAGCCGGCCGTGCCGGCGAGCAGCTTCGCGGTGGCGCCTCGACCGGACAGCACGGCCTGCACCGACTTCACCGTGTGCGGTGAACCCAGGTCCAGCCAGACACCCATGCCGGCCTTGAGGTTCCCGTACGTGGCGTTCGGGTAGCGGTCGGTTTCCCAACCCTTGTCGTTGTCACCGTCGATGATCTTGTTGGAGTCGCCGAGTTCGTCGCGCTTGCTGCTGTCCGGGTCGATGATCCGGATGTCCTGCACGCGGAGGTTGCGGACCGTGGCGGCGGCCGGGGTGGCGTCGCCGGCCGGAGCGCTGGCGGAGGGCGTGGCCCCGGCGGTGTCCTGCGGGTCCTTGTCCTTGCCGCCGAGCGCGCTGATCCCGATGAGCAGGCCGACCAGGGCGACCGCCAGCAGGCCGGCGATGCCGATGGCGACCTTGCGGCCACCGGCCGCGGCCAGCGGTGACGGCTCTTCCTCGGTGTCGGCGGCGAACCGCAGCGGCCCGCCGTTGTCGAGGTAGTGCTCCTCCTCGGCGGGCACGTCCAGCCTGGCCAACTCGGCCGCCAGCACGTCGGACGACGGCGGCGCGATCTCGGCGTCGAGCAGATCCATGGTGAGGTCGTCCAGGTATGCGGGCACCCCGGCCCGAACCTGGCGGGGTGCCGCGAGGGCACCGCCGGCGTCGCGGACCGCGTCCGGGATGGCGGCCCGACCGTGGCCGGCGGTGGCGCCGCGCAGCGGTGCCTCGGCGTGCGGCCAGTGCCCGGTCAGCGCGAAGTAGAGGACGCCGCCGACCGCCCGGATGTCACTCTCCTGGCTGTCGTCGCCGTCGGTGCGCGCGTCGGCCAGGACCACGCGGCCCTCGTCGCTGATCATGACGGTGCCGGGGTGGACGTTGCCGTGCACCATTCCGGTGGCGTGCACCGCGGCGAGCGCGCTCGCGACCGCGTTGCCGATCGCGGTGGCCCGCGCCGGGTCCAGCGGACCCTCGGCGGCCAGGTCGCGCAACGACTGCCCGTCCACCCACTCGCGGACCACGTACGCCCGCTCGGCCTCGTCGATCGCGTCGTAGACGCCGACCAGGTTGGGGTGGATGACCCGGCTGGCCGCGACGGCGGCCTGGAGCATCTCGGTGGCGGAGTCGCCACCCGGGTAGCGCAGCACCACCGCGACGGGGCGGCGCAGGATGACGTCGACCCCGCGCCAGACCAGCCGACCCGCGCTGTCGTTGTTGATGTGCTCGACCAGCTCGTAACGCTCGGCGAGGATTTCACCGGCCGTGGGAGCACCGAAGGTCATGACCGGCGGAGCGCTCTCGTCCGCCTCCTGACCCTCGCCGACCTGGGTCACCCGTCCTCCCTCGGTGATCGTGTCGATCGATGGACCCGCACTGCTGGGCATGTGGCTTCCCGCTCTGCCGTCGAAGGAACCGGCCAACCGGTGTCGACGCGCAGCGTCGGCGCCTGCCGTACCCGTCGAGAGCGACCTTACCCGGGTTGCCCGTCTCCCCGACATGTCATCTTCTTGCCGTACCCGGCGGGGTGCCGGGAGTCGGGGAAGTCGTCCGGTTACGACCGTTGTCAGCCACGTTGCTGGCACATGTACTAGCTCAATCTACGGCTTCACTGCAAGTGACCGACGTCGGGGCCGCGCCCGCGTGGCGCCCCCGCCAGCAGCCGCGTTCCCTCCGATCGGACAGGCACGCTCATCCGTACGGTTGGTTATCCACAGGCAGATCTGGTTCCTGACCGGCGAATCGCGGAGTTATCCACAGGTGCGTCCCCAGCCTGGTGATCCGTGGTCACGTTCCGTGTGGCCGGCACCTCTGGCCTGGAAAGCCCGCCGTCAGCGGCCGAGGCGGCGGCGGACCATGCCGACCACCTCGGTGATCTCGCCGATCCGCAGCACCATGGCGAGACCCAGATACGTCCCGACGATCACCGCGCCACCGATCACGAGCTGAACGATGGCCTGCAGTCGGGTCGGCGTGTCGTCGCCGGGCAGCAGCTTGACCACCAGCAGACCGATTAGCGCCGCGCCGAGCGCCGCGACCAGGACCCGACCGGCCGTACGCATGATCTCCCCGAGGCCGATACGCCCGACCCGGGGGCGCAGCAGCCAGGCGGAGCCGACCGCCGCCGCCACATAGGAGACCGCGTTGCCGATCATCATCCCGGCGCCCGCGAAGCTGGCGGAGAAGGCCACGAAGAGCACGACCTGCACGCCGATCCGCAGCGCCACCACCGGAATGTTGATCAGCGCGGGGGTGCGGGTGTCCGGCAGGGCGTAGAAGGCGAAGGTGAAGAGCTGGCTCACCGCGAACGGGACCAGCGCCAGCGCCGCCGCGAGCAGCACGACGGAGGTGGCGGTGGCGTTGTCGGCGTTGAACGCGCCGAACCGGAACAGTGTGAACGCGATCGGGGTGGCGAGGACGGCGTAGCAGACCGCGATCGGGGCGAGGACCGCCGTGACGGTGCGGGTGCCGCGCGACAGGTCGGCGGCGACGTCTGCGTACCGGCCGTCGGCGGCGGCGGCGCTCATCCGGGGCATCAGCGCGGTGATGATCGAGACGGCGATGATGCCGTGCGCGGTCATCAGCAGCAGGAAGACGTTGTTGTAGATCAGCGGGCCGGCGGCGTTCTCCTTGCCGGCCCGGTTCAGCAGGTTGAACAGCACGATGAGGCCGACCTGGCTCACGGCGACGTAGCAGATCATCCACGCCCCGAGCCGGCCCAGCTCGCGTAGGCCGAGCGCGCGGAAGTCGAAGCGCAGCTTCCAGCGGAAGCCGACCTTGCGCAGCGCCGGCAGCAGACCCGCCGCCTGGACCGCGACGCCGAGCAGGGTGCCACCGCCGATCAGCAGGATCCGTCCGGTGGTCATCTCCTCCGGACGGACGATCTCCGCGCCGAACACGGCGATGTAGAGACCCGCCGTTCCGATCACCACGAGGTTGTTGAGGATCGGCGCCCACATCGGGGCGGCGAAGTGCCCCCGGGTGTTGAGCACCGCGCTGATCAGCGCGCTCAACCCGGAGAAGAAGATCATCGGCAGCATGAGGCGGGCCAGCCCCGTGACCAGCTGCGAATAATCGCCATTCGACGGGCCGCTGCCGTAGAGCCAGGTAAGCGTCGAGGCGAAGGCGACCGCGAGCAGCGCCGCGACCCCCAGGGCGAGCACCGCGAGGGTGAGCAGCCGCTGGGCGTACGCCTGACCGCCGTCGACGTCGACCTTGCGGCGGCGCACCAGTACCGGGATCAGCACGCTTGTGAGCACGCCGCCGAGCAGGAACTCGTAGACCATCCCGGGCAGGATCTGTGCGGTGGTGTACGCGTCACCGACAAGCGCGCCGCCGAGCGCCGCCGCGATGACCAGGTTGCGCAGGAAGCCCGTACCCCGGCTGACCAGGCTGCCGACCGCCATCACCGCGCTGTTGGCGGCGGCGCTCGCCTCGCCCACCTGCTCCTGTGGCGGGGCTGTCGACTCCATGGCCGGCTGGTTGAGTGGCTCGGCGGAAATGAACGTGGCGCCGTCGGAGGGGCGGACGTCGGCTCCCGCACCGCCGTCCTGCGCGGCGTTCGCGCTGCGGTAGAGCCCGCCGCTCATCTCCAGCCTCCCAGGGGTACGTCGAGCCGGGCACCGACCCGCACGTCACAGACCATAGTCAACCCCTGCCCGTTACCCACGCCCGGCGGATCGGATCACACCTCGGCCCGATAAGCTGGCGATCCCATGTCCGAAGCCTCCGCTCCTCACGCCGCCGACCGCCGCGAACTCACCGCCGCGCAGCGCAACGCCGTCGCCGAACTGCTCCGGGTCTCCCCGGTCGCCGACGAGTTGGGCCGCCGCTTCGTCCGCGCCGGTCACGAGCTGCACCTGGTGGGCGGTTCGGTGCGAGACGCCCTGCTCGGCCGGCTCGGCGACGACCTGGACTTCTGCACCGACGCGCACCCCGACGAGACGCTGCGGATCATCAAGGGCTGGGCCGAGTCGATCTGGGAGACCGGCCGGGAGTTCGGCACCATCGGCCTCCAGCGCGACGGCCTGCGGCTGGAGATCACCACCTTCCGCGCCGAGTCGTACGACCAGGTCAGTCGCAACCCGGTGGTGGTGTACGGCACCAGCCTCGACGAGGACCTGAAGCGGCGGGACTTCACCATCAACGCGATGGCCGTCAGCCTGCCGGAGCACCGCTTCACCGATCCGCACGGTGGGCTGGACGACCTCTCGGCAAAGATCATCCGTACTCCGAGCACCCCGGGTGAGTCGTTCGGCGACGACCCCCTGCGGATGCTGCGGGCGGCCCGGTTCGCCGCCCAGCTGCGCTTCGCCGTGCACCCGGACGTGCGCACGGCGATGACCGAGATGGCCGCCGACCTGGACCGGATCACGGCCGAGCGGGTGCGGGACGAGTTCACCAAGCTGCTCTGTGGCACCGACCCGATCACCGGGCTGCGGCTGCTTGTCGACACCGGGCTGGCCGAGCGGTTCCTGCCGGAGCTGACCGGCCTGAAGCTGGAGATCGACGAGCACGCCCAGCACAAGGACGTCTACGAGCACACGCTCACAGTCGTCGAGAACGCGGTCTCCTTCGAGGAGGAGGGCTGCGATTTCATCCTGCGGATGGCCGCCCTCATGCACGACGTGGGCAAGCCGGCGACCAAGGCCGTCGGCTCCGACGGTCGGGTCAGCTTCCACCACCACGAGGTGGTCGGCGCCCGGCTGACGAAGGCCCGGATGAAGGCGATGCGCTACCCCAAGGAGATCACCGCGAAGGTGACCGCTCTGGTGGCGCTGCACCTGCGCTTCTACGGGTACGGGCGGGGCGAGTGGACCGACTCGGCGGTGCGCCGCTACGTCGCCGACGCCGGTGACCTGCTGCCCCGGCTGCACAAGCTGACCCGCTCGGACTGCACCACCCGCAACCGTCGCAAGGCCGCCCAGCTCGCCGCCGACTACGACGCGCTGGAGGATCGGATCGCCCGGATCGCCGCCGAGGAGGACCTGGCCCGGGTCCGCCCGGACCTGGACGGCAACGCGATCATGGAGCTGCTCGGCGTGCCGCCGGGGCCTGTGGTGGGGCGTGCCTGGAAGCACCTCAAGGAGCAGCGTCTGGAGCACGGCCCGCTGGATCGCGACGCCGCCGAGGCCGAGCTGCTGCGCTGGGCCCGCGCCGAGGGCCTGATCACGTAACCCGCCGGGTTGGTCGCCGACACCGCCACGCGGGTCGGCGACCAACCACGAGCAGGACCACCTAGTTGTACGCCTCGGCCGTCACCGTGACGGCACGGGCCAGGTTCGGCCGTGCCGGCCAGGAGATCCGCACCTGACGCGTCTCTCCCGGCAGGAGCCAGAAGTAGTTGTCGTCGTACCGCGCCGGCAGGACTCGGTTGCCCCGCTTGTCGCGGACAGCCAGCCGGACCAGCGCGGCGACCGCGCGCCCCTGGTTCCGGACCGTCGTGGTGACCGTGGAACGGCCGTTCACCACGCGGACGACACCTGTCGTCGTCGACAGGCGGGCCCTGGGCAGGTCGTTGAGCGCCCGCATCTGCTCGGCCTGGTCGTAGCGCCAGTAGGTGTTCTCCGTGAGCAGTCGGTCGCGGTCGTCGCGCAGTTCCAACCGGACCAGGTGCAGCCCGCCGCCGTCCGGTGCGGCGAGGGGGAACACGGCAGTCGTCGACGAGCGCGCGACGTCCACCTTCTGACGCTGCGGCGTGCCCAGAGCGCGGCCGTTCAGGTCGTAACGCCGGGCGGTGACCGTGACACCGGTGAGCGCCGCAGTGGTGTGGTTGACCACCCGCACCTGCCAGGTGCCCGGGTCTGCCTGGACGTGCAGCGGCTCGCAGCCCTTGCGGGCACCGTAGTAGGCGCCGTTCACGTCGAGGTCGTAGTCGTACGTCTGCCAGACCGTGCTGTGCCAGGCCGGGTGCGACATCCACAGCAGCAAGCCGGTGGCGTCCTGCCAGAGGTTGGCGTTCCACGCCTCGAACATGGCGCGGTGGCTCTCGTAGTTGACGAACTGCGCCCGGGCGGCGAAGTCGTCGAGCGAGTCGGACTCGCCGAGCCGCGCGTCGATCGCGGCCTGGTACGTGCCGACGCGCTGGTTACCGATCGTCGACCAGTCGTGGTAGTTCCACACCTCGCTGATCGGCCACTGCGGGGCGTCGCCGACGAGGTTGCGCATGCTCTCGACCACCGGGATCACCGGCATGCCGATCTCGGTGTGGAAGCCGAAGGCGCCGGTGTCGTACGTGTTCCGGTTGTTGTACGTGCCCGGTTCCACCCAGTGGTACGGGCCGTGGCCGCTGACGATGCCGCCGGCGGAGTTGGGGATGTAGAGGATCTCGGGGTGCTCGGTGGCGGCGGCGTGCTTGAGCCCGGCGTCGACGATCGGCGGCGGGTCGCCCTCGTTGGCGCCGCACCAGACCACGATGCTGGGGTGGTGCCGGAACCGGCGGATGGTGTCGGCGGCGATGTCCACGTAGCCGGGCGGGTTGGGCAGGAACTGCCCGGCCTGCCAGAAGTCGTTCCACACCAGGATGCCCTGCTCGTCGCAGGCCTGGTACAGCTCCTCGCGGTTGCTGCTGCCGAGCCAGTTGCGGATCATCGTGAAGTTCATGTCGCGGTGCATCTCGACCGTGTCGGCCAGCCGGTCGGGCAGCACCCGGCGCAGCAGCTCGTCCCAGCCCCAGTTGCCGCCCCGGGCGAACACCGGCACACCGTTCACGCTGATCTTGAGCTGGGTGATGGCGTTGCTGACCGCCTTGACGTCGGTCCACCGCTGCCCGTCGTCGGAGACCTGGATGACGAAGTCGCGGGCGTACGCCTGCTCCCAGACGATGGTGACCTGGTCGAAGGCGACCGGCGAGCCGAGGTCGACCTGGATCCACTGGTTGTCCTCGAATTTCGACGACCAGCGGGTCCTCGGGTTGCCGTCGACGGCGCGCTCCGGGCCGTTCGAGTCGCCGTCGGAGGACGAGGCGGTGGCGGTCCTGCCCAAGGCCAGGTCGACGGTCGGTTCGGCCTGGCGTTGCACCGAGAGCGTCCACATGGACACGCCCCACGAGGTCACCCGGGCGCCGGTCTGGATGCGCAGGTGCCTGGCGGTCTGGCTCGGGAACGTCTCGACCTGGGTGGCGCGACTGCCGAGCGGGGTGTCGTTGCTCACCGACTTCACGTCGGTCCAGGCGCCGCCGTCGGTGGAGACCTGGACGCGGTAGTCGAGGGCGTACGCCTGCTCCCACGAGATGGTGACCCGGTCGAAGTCGACGGCCGCGCCGAGGTCGACCTGGATCCACTGGTTGTCCTCGGCCTGGGAGGCCCAGCGCGTCGTCGGGTCACCGTCGACGGCCTTGGCGGCCACGTTCGTGTCGTTCTCCGTCGAGGAGGCGGTCGCCTCCCGGCGCAGCGCGAGATCTGGGCCGGTGCCGTCGGCCACCGACAGCGAGAACATCGAGATGCCCCACCCGGTGGCACGCTGACCGGCCTGGATGCGGACGTGCCGGGCGTGCTGCCGGTCGAAGGTGACCGTCTGGGTGGCGGCGCCGTCGACGAACTCCAGGGGCGGCTTGCCGGGCGGCGATATGACGATCGGCTGGTGCCAGTCGTAGTCGAACTCGCGGATGCCGAAGCGGAGCTGCCGCCGGTCGCTGACCGAGCGCTTGACGGTGGCGGTGAGCGACAGGTCGTACAGGTGCGGGTCGCCGTAGCCGTTTGGCCACCACAGCCGGGGGTTGCGCAGGCGCAGCGCACCGAATCGGTCCGGTGCGAAGGTGACGGTCGTGTCGCCGCCGGCGGGGACGGTGACCGTGGACTCGACGCGTACCTTGTCGAACTCGGCGCGGACGGTGACAGTGGTCGCGGTTGCCGCCGCGTTGCGCACCGGCACCCTGATGGTGACCTCGG
The DNA here is from genome assembly GCF_026342015.1 of Micromonospora lupini. NCBI lineage: Bacteria > Bacillati > Actinomycetota > Actinomycetes > Micromonosporales > Micromonosporaceae > Micromonospora > Micromonospora lupini. The sequence continues at coordinate 1,361,561 of NZ_JAPENL010000002.1, read as the reverse complement.
CCGTGCCGGTGCCCGGCAGGTCGGGCAGCGTGGTCTGGACGTGCGGGTCGCCGACGACCACAGCGCCGGTGCTGCGCAGCCGGACGTGGTCCCACAGACCGGTGACCCGGTCCCGGACGGCGGGCATCCAGTCCCAGCCGGACACCGCCAGGTAGGTCGGCGCGTCCAGGTAGTGGTGGGCCGACTGGAGGAAGGTACGGCCGTCGGTGCCCTTGTCGCCGGGGGTGCCGGGGTGGGGCATCGGGGTGACATGGACGGCGAGGACGTGCTCGCGGTGACCGGCCAGGGCGTCGGTGATGTCGAAGGCCGCCCGTGCGAACGGGTGCGCGACGCTGCCGACCCGCACGCCGTTGACCCAGGCGGTGGCCTCGTGGTTGATGCCGTCGAACTCCAACCAGATCCGGCGACCGGCCGACATGTCGAGGCCGCGCGGCAGGCGCAGCGCACGCCGGTACCACCAGGTGTGCCGGGACAGCGCCTCCGGGATGCGCATGTTGTTGAAGCCGGCGACGGGGTCGGGCAGGTGGCCCTGGTCGACGAGGGTGCCCAGCACGGTGCCGGGCACCGTCGCCGGCAGCCAGGACCGCACGTCCACGCCGGCGCGGGAGAGCTCGGCGCCGTCGGCGGTGCCAGCGAAGTCGTCAATCGTCAGCGACCAGCCAGACTCCAGCGGGACCGTGCCGTCGGCGGCCACCTTCAGCTCGGGCACCGGCCCGGTGTTGCCGCGTTCCCAACTGGTCCAGCCCTCGGCCGCCGGGCGGCCCGAGAGGGCGACGCCGTACACCTGGAAGCCGTTGAGGCCGACCGGGTTGCTGTTCGAGCGCTTGGTGGAGGTCATCCGGATCCAGCGCGCGGTCACCGGTTCGGCAAGCTTGATGGCCTGGGTGCCGCCCTGGCCCTCGCTGGTTTCGTACACCGACCGCCACTCGCGGCCGTCGGTGGAGACCTCGATCCGGTACGCCGTCGCGGCGCTGGAAAGGATCTCGTCGCCGTCGGTGTCGGTGTAGTTGCCATCGAACGGGCCGTCGCTGAGCGTGGCCTCGAAGACCAGGGTGACCGCCTCGATCCGGCACAGCGTCTGCAGGTCCACCGAGATCCACTGAGGATCGCCGGGGGCGGCCCGCCAGCCACTGCCACGCACGCCGACCTGCGGCAGACCATCCACGGCGAACGTGCCGGGCGTCGGCGCGTAGTCCGTCGAGGAGACCGCCACCGGGCGGTACCGGGCGAGGTCGGCGGCCGGCTGGGGCGCGGGCGCGGCGAGAGCGGCGTCCGGTAGGGCAGCGGTCACGCCGACCGACGCGAGCAGCGTGGCTCCGGCGGAGAGGAAGGTTCGCCGTGAGATGGGGGATTGCTCGGGCATCGCGCCTCCAGAGATGACAACGTTGTCAGATCTTGGCGGGATGTTTCACGGGAGTCAAGGGCTCGCGTCAGTCGTGATCAGTCCGAACCGGAATCGAACGAAGCCACCCCGTACGCCGACGGGCGCCACCCCCGAGCAGGGAGTGACGCCCGTCGGCGTACCGCGGTCAGCGCGTCTCGACTGCCGTCCCGTCCACGGAGACCGCGCCCTTGCCTGTCGACGTGCCGTTGCCCGGAGTGGACGCCGAGCCCAGCCGTGCCAGCAGGCCGGCCAGGTCGATGCCGGTCAGGTCGCTGCCGAGCTGAAGCCCCTGGGCGACGTTGCCGGCCACCGACTTCGTCAGCGACGACGCGCCATCGGTGGAGATGACAGTCATCTTGTCGATCGCCCCGATCGGAGCGCTCGCCGCCTCGACCACCTGCGGCAGCACCTTGACCAGCAGGTCCAGCACCGCAGCCTCTCCGTACGCCGCGAACGCCTCGGCCTTGCGGGCCATCGCGTCGGCCTCGGCCTCACCCTTCGCCAGGATCGCCGCCGCCTCGGCCGTACCCTCGCGCTCGACCGCCTCGGCGATCGCGGAGCGCCGCCGCTGCTCTGCCTCACCCTCCTTGGCGCCCTCGATCGCGTTCGCCTCGGCAAGCGCCGCCCGCCGGGCCCGCTCGCCCTCACCTGTGAGCCGCGCCTGCTCGGCTTCGGCCTGGGCGGCGGCGATGGTGGCCTGCCGCCGCGCATCGGCGTTCAGCACCGCCGCGTTGCGGGCCGCCTCGGCCTCCTGCTCCACCTTGTACCGGGCGGCGTCGGCCGGCTTGCGCACCTCGGTGTCCAGTTGGCGCTGCTTGAGCTCGGCGTTGCGCTCGGCAACCTTCTGCTGCTCGGAGAGGATCGCCTGGTCCCGTTCCGCCTGGGCGAGCGGGCCGGCCGCTGCGGACTTGGCCTTCGCCGCGTCGATCTCGGCCTGGATGCCGGCCTGCTTCAGAGCCAGGTTCCGGTTCGCCTCCGCGATGGCCTCCTCGGCGAGCAGCCGCTCCTGCTCGGCCTGCTGCCGGGCCCGCGCCTCGGCGATCGCCGCGTCCTTGAGCACCCGGGCCGCCTCGGGCCGCCCCAGATCCTGCAGGTACGAGCCCTCGGCGAGGATGTCCTGGAGCTGGAAGGTGTCCAGCACCAGACCCTGGTTGGTCATCGAGTGCTCGGCCTCCTCGGCCACGGCGCTGGCGAACGCCGCCCGGTCCCGGATGACCTCCTCGACGGTGAGCCGGCCGACGATCGAGCGCAGCGCGCCGGCCAGCACCTCCCGGGTGAAGTTGTCGATCTCGGCCTGCTGGTGCAGGAACCGCTGGGCCGCCGCCCGGATCGCGTCCTCGGTGCCGCCGACCTTGACGATCGCCACGCCGTGCAGGTCGGCGCGGATGCCCTGCTTGCTGACCGCGCCCCGGATGCCGACGTCGATCCGGCGGCTGGACAGGTCGAGCGACTGGAGCTTCTGCACCACCGGGAGCACGAAGACCGAGGCGCCCAGCACCACCTTCTGCCCGGAGTTGTCGGTCGACCGGGCGCCGTCGGCGGTCTGCGTGGTGCGGCCCTTGCGGCCGGTGACGATGAACGCCTCGTTCGGCCCGGCGACCTTGATCCGGGAGAGAACGAAGAACACCAGGATGAGCGCGAGGAGAACCGCGCCGCCGACAGCTATCAACAGGGGCATGGAGGGGAAGTCCCGTCTGCGAGGAGGTGATCAGTAGGTTTCGACGTGCACGCTTGTCTCGCTGAGCGCCTGCACGACGAAGATCTGCGCGCCGATCGGGATCGGCTGGTCGGCGCGGGCGTTGAGTTTGACCGGCTGGCCGGCCACGCGTACCCGGACCTCGCCGTACCCGTTCACCGGCACCGGGGTCACGACCAGGCCGAGCGCGCCGACCAGATCGTCCCGGGTGGGCGTGGGGTCCGTGCGCATGTTGCGCGCCGCCCGACTGAGCCGCGACGCCAACCACGCCGTGGGCACGGCCGCGAGCAGGCCGCCGGCCGCCGCGCCCGCGATCAGCGCGGGGGTACGCGCGCCGAGCATCTCGTTGACGATCGCCCCGCCGAAACCGAACGCGCCGGCGAACCCCGCGACCGTCTCGGTGGAGATGGGCCCGTCCACGTCGGCGTGCCCGAAGTGCAGCAGCTCGCTGCCGAGCAGGGCGAGTGCCAGCACCCCGACACCCGCCCCACCGATGATGAGAAAGATGAGCGTCCCCGTGGCCACGACCCGCACGGTATCGACGTCACGCAAAGGCGGCGACCGGCCGAACGGCTCAGCCTCGCCGCGCGGGACAATGTCGGGATGAGGTGGACTGTGCTCGACTCGCCGATCGGAGAGTTCTCCGTCGGCACCGACGCGGAGGGCGTCCGTGCGGCGCACTTCGGCAGGGTGGAGTCGGCGGCCGACGAGCCCGGTGACGACGCCTCCCGGCAGGCCGTATCCGAGCTGCGGGCGTACTTCGTCGGTGAGCTGACCGCGTTCACCGTGCCCGTGTCGGCGCCGGGCGGCTCCGAGTTCGAACGGGCGGTGTGGCGGGAGATGACCCACATCCCGTACGGCGAGACGCTTACCTACGGCGAGGTGGCACGCCTGGTCGGCGATCCCGGTGCGGCGCGGGCGGTGGGCGTGGCCTGCAACCGCAACCCGATCCCGGTGCTCGTGCCCTGTCACCGGATCGTCGGCGCGGGCGGCAAGCTTGTCGGTTTCGGCGGGGGTCTGCCCCGCAAGGTCAAGCTGTTGGAGTTGGAGGCCGGGGTCGCGCTGCGACACGCCTGGTCCTGACCGTGGTTGACGTGCCACCGGAGGAGCTAAACAAAAGTGGTATGGCCTTCACCCTGACGCTCAAGCCTGAAGTCGAACAGCGCCTCAAGGAGCTTGCCGAGGCCGAGCAGCGGTCCATGCACAAGACCGTCGAGGTGGCGATGCGGATCTACCTCGTCCGCTCTGGCGTGACGCTGAACATGCCCGCGAAGGAGCGGATGGCGTTGACCGACGCGCTGGTCAGCGGTGAGGTCGACTCGGTCGACGAGTTGGCGCTGCGGCTGTCGCCGTACCTGGAGATGGCGGGCTGAACGTGGCGAGGGCCGGGTCCATGCGGACCCGGCCCTCGACGGTGCTGCTGGTGTTTCAGCGGGTCAGCGCTCGACCTCGCCGGCGATGAACTCCTCGACGGCCTGGTGGGCGTCGTGGTCGGCGTACTGCACCGGCGGGGACTTCATGAAGTACGACGAGGCCGACAGGATCGGGCCGCCGATCTTCCGGTCCAGGGCGATCTTCGCGGCGCGCACCGCGTCGATGATGACGCCTGCCGAGTTCGGCGAGTCCCACACCTCGAGCTTGAGCTCGGCGTTGAGCGGGGTGTCGCCGAACGAGCGGCCCTCCAGGCGGATGTACGCCCACTTGCGGTCGTCCAGCCACGGCACGTGGTCCGACGGGCCGATGTGCACGTCGCTCTTGCTCATCTCGTGCGGGATCTGCGAGGTGACCGACTGGGTCTTCGAGATCTTCTTCGAGACCAGCCGCTTGCGCTCCAGCATGTTCATGAAGTCCATGTTGCCGCCGAAGTTGAGCTGGTACGTGCGCAGCAGCTCGACACCGCGGTCCTCGAAGAGCTTCGCGAGCGCGCGGTGCACGATCGTGGCACCGACCTGGCTCTTGATGTCGTCACCGACGATCGGCAGGCCCGCGTCGGTGAACTTCTGGGCCCACTCCGGGTCGGAGGCGATGAAGACCGGCAGGGCGTTGACGAACGCGCAACCGGCGTCGATCGCGGCCTGGGCGTAGAACTTGGCGGCCTGCTCGGAGCCGACCGGGAGGTAGCAGACGACGACGTCGACCTGCGCGTCACGCAGCGCCTGCGCCACGTCCACGGGGGTGGCGTCGGACTCCTCGACGATCTCGCGGTAGTACTGGCCCAGACCGTCGAAGGTCGGACCGCGCTGCACGGACACGCCGGTCGGCGGTACGTCGCAGAGCTTGATGGTGTTGTTCTCGCTGGCGACGATCGCCTCCGCGAGGTCCATGCCCACCTTCTTGGCGTCCACGTCGAATGCCGCGACGAACTCCACGGCGTTGACGTGGTAGTCGCCGAAGGCGACGTGCATGAGACCCGGGACGCGGTCGTTCGGGTTGGCGTTCCGGTAGTACTCGACGCCCTGAACCAGGGACGAGGCGCAGTTACCCACACCGACGATGGCGACGCGGACGGAGCCCATAGCGTCTGCCTCCTTCTTTTCTGTCACGGCCGCTCTTTCCTGGTCTCTCCAGGTGGAGGCGGGCTGTTGTCTTCTCGTCGGCCACCGGCCGTCCCCACGTGCGGGACCGTCGGGGCTCGGCCGGAGCGCTCGTTGGCGATGAGCTCCTCCAGCCAGCGGACCTCACGCTCACAGGCGTCCAGGCCGTGGCGCTGCAGTTCCAGGGTGTAAGCGTCGAGGCGCTCGGCCGCCCGGCCCAGCACGTCGCGAAGCCCTTCGCGACGTTCCTCGATCTTGCGGCGGCGACCCTCCAGAATGCGGAGGCGGGTCGCCTGGTCGGTCCGGGCGAAGAACGCGAAGTGCACACCGAAACCCGTGTCGTCGTAGGTCTCGGGCCCGGCCTGTGCGATCAGCTGGGCGAAGCGTTCCTTGCCCTCCGCGGTGATTTTGTAGACCACCCGACCTCGTCGGCTGGTCAGCGCGGGAACCTCCTCGGCGGTGGCGGGTGTCTCGGCGGCTTCGGTGATCCATCCCGCCGCCTGCAACCTGCGCAGGGTCGGGTAGAGCGAGCCGTAGCTGATCGCCGCCCGGATCGCGCCGAGTTTGGCGGTCAGCTCCTTGCGCAGCTCATAGCCGTGCATCGGAGACTCCTGCAGGAGGCCGAGGATGGCGAATTCGAGCACGAGCCACCCTCTCTTTACCCTCCGGCGCGGAGCGGTAACCGCCGCGATGTATCGGACCGATACATCGCACGTTAGCGGGTCGCGTGGGCCAGGGCAAACCCCCGTTCCGGGGTGCTGTCGTCACGGATCGTGACCGTGGTCGCCTCGTCGAGCCGGACCGCGTACCCTTCTCCGCATGCGTACGCAGCGCCAGGTCGTCGACTACTCGCTTCAGAAGCGAGCAGTGCTGCGTGAGCTCCTCGCCGGCCGGGTCGGCACGTACGACGTGTGCGACGCGTCGCCCTACCTGAAAAACGCTGCCCGGTTCCACGGTGAACCGACCGACCGTCGCTGCCCCATCTGTCGCAGCGAGAATCTGACCCTCGTCCACTACGTTTACGGGGACGAACTCAAGCAGTCCGCCGGACAGGCCCGGACACTTACCGAGCTGCCCGTGCTGGCGATGACGCTACGTGAGTTCCAGGTCTTCGTGGTGGAGGTGTGCCTCGGCTGTGACTGGAACCATCTCGTCGAGCAGTACCTGCTCGGTCGCGACGGTCTCACGGGCGACGGTGACGGTACTGGCGGCAGCGAGCAGGACGCGGCGGGCGCCCAGGGCGCGGGTCGGCGGAGGCGAGAGGCGCAACGGTGATCCCAGTTGGTTCGACCGGCTTCGGGGCCGAGCACATAACCCGGGACGGTCGACCAATCGTTGGTCCGATTGGCCCGATTGATACGGCAATGACCTTGGCGAGTCGGCACCCTCGTGCCGGCATCCCGGGTGAAGCAACTCACGGCAACCCGGTGGCGGCGCAGCCGCGCCCCACCGCGACCGGCAGGGTGTGAGGAATGAACTCGTACGGCGATCCAAGTTCTGCGCGCGGTCGGGCCCAGTACCCGGGTCCGAACGGCGACCCCGGGCCGGGTGCGGACGACGCGTACCGCCGACCCGGAGGTGACTCTCGTGCAGGCGGCTGGTCCGCCTCTGAGGAGCCCGCGGCGCCCCCCGGCCGGGCCTCGGTGACACCGCCGCCCGCCGGTGGTCGTGCGTCGGTGGGTGGTTCGGCGTCCGTGCCGCCTCGCGGTGGTGCCGCCGCCGGTTCCGCATCGGTGGGTTCGGCCACGCCCGGTCGGAGCGGCCGGGCCTCGGTGCCGGTGTCGCCGGCGCCGGGCGCGGCGGCCGGACGGGCCGGCGCGGGTCGGGCCTCGGTGCCGGTGTCACCGGCGCCGGGCGCGCCAGCGGGCCGGGCACGTGTCGGCGCCGCTGCCGTCGGCGCCGCGTCGGCGGGCCGGGCCAGCGTCGGCTCCGCGTCGGTGGGCGGCCGCGCCGCGGTCGCCCGGGCGAGCGTCTCCCCGGTCTCCGGTGGGCCGGGCGGCCCCGCAGGACCCGGTGGGCCGAACGGCCCGGGTCGAGGTGGCCGAGGTGGCCGCGGCGCGGGTGACCCGGCCGGGGCGGCCCGGGCCAAGAAGCGCAAGCGGATGAACCTGCTGATCGCCGGGTTCGCCATCTTCATCATGCTCGCCGGTGTCGGCGTGGTCGGGTTCACCTACTACTCGACAAACGTCGTCATGCCCAACGAGATGCCGCTGCCGCTGTCGACGACCGTCTACGCCAAGGACGGCAAGACCGCTCTGGCCAAGCTGGGCAACGAGAATCGCACCTTCGTCACCATCGACCAGATCCCGCAGTACGTGCAGGACGCGGTCGCCGCCGCCGAGGACCGGAACTTCTACCGGCACTCGGGCGTCGACTACAAGGGCATCGTCCGGGCCGCGTGGAACAACGTCTCCAACGGTGACAAGCAGGGCGCGTCGACGATCACGCAGCAGTACGCCCGCAACGCGTTCGCGAACCTCAAGGACGACACGTACGGCCGGAAGGTCAAGGAGGCGATCCTCGCCTCCAAGCTGAACGACAAATACGACAAGCCGACGATCATGCAGCACTACCTGAACGTGATCTACTTCGGACGCGGCGCGTACGGCATCGAGGCGGCGGCGCAGACGTACTTCGGCAAGCCGGCGATCAAGCTCACGCCCGCCGAGGGGGCGGTCCTGGCCGCGCTGATCAAGCAGCCGCAGGCGACCGACACCCACCGGGGGTACGACCCGGCGGTCAACCCGACGGACGCGAAGACCCGTTGGGACTACGTGATCGACGGCATGAAGAAGGAAGGGTGGTTGGACTCCCCCAACCACCCCGCGGCGCCCACCGCGTACCCGAAGGTCCTGCCACCGAAGAAGGGCGGCAACGGCTTCGGTGTCGACAGCCCTCGGGGCAATGTCATCAACTACGTCCGTCAGGAGATGGACGCGATGGGCCTCTGCTCCGACACCGGGGCGGAGGGCAAGACGAGCTGCGTCGACGCCCTGCGGGACGACGGCTACCGGATCACCACGACAATCGACCCGAAGCTCCAGACGGCTGCCGAGAACATCGCCATGCAGTCGAAGAAGGGCTCCGAGCTCAACGACCAGCCCAAGAACCTGATGGCGGCCGTGGTCTCGATCGATCCGAAGAAGGGCCGCGTACTCGCCTACTACGGTGGTGACAGCGGTGCCGACCTCGACTGGGCCGGCAAGAACACCGACAAGAACGGCGACCTGGCCGGTGGCCACCCGCCAGGCTCCTCGATGAAGGTCTACACCCTCGCCGCCGCGATCGAGGCGGGCATCTCGGTCAAGTCGCACTGGGATCCCACGCCGTTCAAGCCCGAGGGCGCCAAGGACCCGATCGGCAACGCCAACCGCACCAACCTCAAGTGCGGCAAGTGGTGCACCCTCGAAGAGTCGACGATCCAGTCGTACAACGTGCCCTTCTACTGGGTCACCGACGAGATCGGCCCCGCGAAGGTTGTCGACATGGCCCGGAAGGCCGGTGTGACCACCATGTGGGGCATCAACCCGCCGCAGGCCTTCGACCTGTCGAAGAAGGGGCCGAACCCGTTCGACAACTGGACCGGGTTCGGTAAGTACCCGATCACCGTGTTCGACCACGCGAACGCCATCGCCACCTTCGCCAATGACGGCAAGTACATCAAGGCGCACTTCGTCGTCAAGGTGGAGAAGCAGGACAAGGACACCGGCAAGTGGAAGGTGGTCGGCAGCGAGCGCATCAAGCCGGAGCAGCGGATCTCCAAGAAGGTCACCGACGAGGTCACCGCTGTTCTGAAGCAGATTCCCGGGCCGAACAAGCTCTCGCTTGAAGACGGGCGCCAGGCCGCCGCCAAGACCGGGACCTGGGAGTACGACGGCAAGGACAACGCACACGCGTGGACGGTCGGCTACACCCCGCAGATCGCCACCGCCGTCTGGGTCGGCAGCCGGGATCCGAAGAAGCCGCAGATCCATCTCGCCAACGGCAACGACGTCGGTGGTTCCACTCTCCCGGGCCCGATCTGGGAGAAGTACATGAACATCGCGCTCAAGGGCCAGGAGGAAATCCCCCTGCCCACAGTCACCGGCGAGGGCGACGTCACCAAGGGCAACGGCAAGGAGCCCGCGGCGCCGCCGCCAAACCCGGGTGGGCCTGGTGGGCCGGGTGGGCCGGGTGGGCCGGCCTGTGACCCGCTGACCAACCCCTTCTGCCCGCGTACCGACGGCAACCCCGGCGGCAACGGTCCGGGCGGTCCGGGCGGTCCCGGCGGTCCCGGGAACGGCGGAAACGGGGGCGGGATCCTGCCCGGCCTGTCTCCGACCACACGGGACTAGACCGGCAGCGCACACGCCGCCGCCGGCCGGACGATCTGTTCGGCCGGCGGCGGCGTTTTGCGTGTCCACCGGACCGAGACAGGGACGTCGATGACTACCCGGAACTGATGAGCGGTCGGTGGTGCGGTGATGACGGCCGATGCCAGTCTGCCGTTGTCCCTTCCACCTGCGTAGGAGTAACCGTGAAACGACTGCTGCTCATCCCCGGCCTGGCCTCGGCCCTCGCCCTCAGCTTTCTCGCTGGACCCACCCCGGCCCAGGCCGCGCCGGCCCAGCCCGTGCCGGCCTCCGATGTCGAAGCGGTGATCGCAGCGGGGCAGGGCACGCGGATCGACGCGGCGACGCTCGCCACGAGCGGCTGCGGATCGTCGTGCGACGGTAAGGATCCCTATTTCAAGATCTACTACAACGGCTCGAGCTACTACAAGTGCGCCGACGATGCGATCACCAAGTACAGCGTTTCCGACTCGTTCGGCAGCGTGAGCCTGCGCTACAGCCCTCGCTGCCGTACGGCCTGGGCGAAGACCGCCGCCAGTGACGTGCTGTTCAAGGTGGTCAGCCGCTACACCAACGGGAATTACCGGACCTCGATGAGTGCCTTCTACCCGTCCGAATACACGAACATGGTCAACGACGCGGGCTTGGAGGCGCAGGCCTGCTACGACCCGACCGGCCCGGCGGATGGGTGGAACTGCACCAGTTGGTGGTGACCCGACCCGTTGTTCCCTCGGGGCGAGCGCGCCGACCGGCGCGCTCGCCCCGAGGCCGGATCTCCGGCACCGACCGCGTCACCTATTGAGGAACTCCAGGGCGTTGGTGAGCACCTTCAGCGACTGTGTCGTCTCGGTCAACGCTCGCCGGAGCGCTTCAACTGCTTGGCTGGATTGCCGGGAGGTGTCGGGCTCCGTCGAGGTGCCGACCAGGCGAAGGTACAGCTCCTGCACCGGGGCACCCGGACTGATGCCCAGTTCCCCAGCGAGCCGGATCTTCAGCTGGTGTAGCAGCATCAACGCCTCGCCCGTGCGCGACCCCAGATGCAGGGCCTCGGCGAGCCGGCAGTGCAGACCCTCGTGGTAGGGGTAGCCCTGGACCCAGGTGTGCAGAGCCGCGGTGACAGCGCTGTGCTGGCCGCGGCTGAACTCCAACTCCACCAATGTCTCGATGGCCTTGAGTCTGGCTTCCTCCCACGACAGAGCGTCCGCCCGCAGCGCGGGCGAATCGATGCCCTCGAGGACGGTGCCCTGCCAGAGGCCGAGCGCGGCGTAGAGGTGGTTCGCCGCGCGATCGAGCTGCCCGAGTCGCTGAGCGTCCTCGGCCTGGGCACAGAGCTTCCGGAATCTGAGCCCGTCGACCTGGTGTTCGTCCACCTCGAGGGCGTACCCCCGACCGATGCGGTTGATCTGCGCGGTGCGCGCCTGCCCCAGGAGGCACCGCAGCTTGCCGAGTCGATTCTGGACCTGCTGTCGTGCGGTGTTGGGTGGCTGCTCGCCCCACAGCACGTCGATCAGCCGGTCAATGGGCACTGGTCGGTTGGCGTCGAGGAGAAGAGCGGCGAGAAGTCTGCGATTCCGGTCCCCAGCAAGGGGTAGGACCATTACGCCCGATCTAACGGTTAATGGTCCTAAAAACGACATTTCCAATTGAGCCCCCGTGTTGCGTGCGGTGCGTTGGCCATTGCGAGCCGTGAATCAGCATAGCCAGCCGTAGATGCCCGTCAAGCCTGCTCAAGATCACGAAGGCCGAAGGTGGGCAGCCCCGGATGTGAGTGATGTCGGAATATCGGCTCACGCTCCACAGTGCGTTCCGCAGGAGAATCGCCTGCGTGTTGCCCGTGCAAGCGAGAGCCGCCAGGGATGGGTAGGAACGCTTGCCGACGACGCGACAGACGGTCGGCAGGCGCGAGCCGTGCCGCTCGCGACCGACCATCGAAGGCGAGCCGGTCGAGCCGGCTTCTGATCACCGTCGATCCACATGAGAAGCCTCTGTTCAGCGCCGCGTGACAGTTCGCTGACCGAATGGTGCCGGTTCGCGACCCGAACGGGCAGAGGAACACATGACTCACCGCTGCGAGTACGGCAGGATGCCTTTTCATGAGCACCCAGTCGACGCCCGGCATCGACGACGCCGGCACCACCGACCACCCGTCCCGCTCCGACGGGTTCGTCCGCGGCCTCTCCGGTGCGATCGGCGGCCCGTTGGGCGACCACGCGACGGCACTCGACCGGCCGGCCGGCCACGAGCGCCGATTCTGGACCGCCGTCCGGATCGTCCTGGCGCTGGCCTGCCTCACGCTCGCGCTGCACTGGGTGCAGAAATCCCCGTGCCAGGACGGCGCCTGGCAGAAGAACGTCCAGTACACGCGGTTCTGCTACACCGACGTGCTCGCCCTCTACTACGCCGAGGGTCTCAACGAGGGCAAGGTGCCCTACCGGGACCACCCGGTGGAATACCCGGTGCTGACCGGCTACTTCATGGGGGCGCTGGGTCTGCCGGTGCACGCCATCGGCGACGGTGACCCGAGCATCAACCAGGGCCAGTGGTTCTACAACCTCAACGCGCTCGTGCTCGGCGCGCTCGCCGTGGCCACCGTGGCGGTGATCCTGGCGTTACGCCGCCGACGACCCTGGGACGCCGCGTTGTTCGCGATCGCCCCCGCGCTGGTGCTGACCGCGACCGTCAACTGGGACCTGCTCGCCGTCGGATTGGCGGCGTTCGGTCTGCTGGCCTGGGCCCGGCGACGACCAGCCGTGGCCGGGGTGCTGCTCGGCCTCGCCGGCGCGGCGAAACTCTGGCCGCTGTTCGTGCTGGGACCGATCCTCGTCCTGGCGCTGCGGGCGAACCGGCTCCGCGCCGCGCTCACCGCCCTCGGGACGGCGGTGGCGGCCGTGGTCCTGGTGAACCTGCCGGCTTTCCGCGCCAACCCGGACAACTGGGGCCGGTTCTTCGAGTTGAACACCACTCGGCCGATCGACTGGGGCACGCTCTGGTACATCGGTCGCTACCTCGACGGCAAGGTTGGCAACGACCCCGGCCAGCAGGGCCCTTTCGACTGGTTGAACGCCAACATCCCCGCCCTCAACACCCTCTCGTACGCCCTGTTCGGGCTGGCCTGCCTCGGCGTGGCAGTGCTGGCGCTGCGGGCGCCGCGCCGGCCGCGGCTCGCCCAGCTCGCCTTCCTGGTGGTCGCCGCGTTCCTCATCTTCAGCAAGGTCTGGTCCCAGCAGTTCGTGCTCTGGATGCTGCCGCTGGTGGTGCTGGCCCGCCCGAAGTGGGGTGCCTTCCTGGCCTGGCAGTTCGCCGAGATCTGCTACTTCGTCGCCTTCTACGGTGAGCTGCTCGGCGCGGCGACCAGCCGTCCGGTCTTCCCGGAGGGCGTGTTCGTGCTGGCCTCGACGCTGCGGCTGGCGACAGTGGTGACCCTCTGCGTGCTGGTCATCCGGGAGATCCTGCACCCCGAGCAGGACGCGGTACGGGCCACCTATGCCGACGACCCGGACGGCGGCGTGCTCGACGGCGCACCCGACGTCGGCTGGGTCGACCGCTTCCGCCTGCGGCCCAGCGCAACGACGACGGTCGCCGAGGGGGAGGACGTGCGGGTCTGACACCGTGTCGTGCGGCGCCGTCAGGTCGATGGCCGGGTGATCGAGAACTGCTGGCCGACAGGGAACTCAGACCTGGCCGCCCGACGGGAGCCGTCCCGGAGGGACGATCACTTCCGTAGGCCGACCGTCGCGTCCGCCTGGCCGAGTTCCCGGTCGAGGCCGACGTCACATTCGGTGTCCGCCATCGTCACCTCCGGCTCTGTGCCCCGGACGCCGCTGATCCGTACACACAGCCGCGCCGTCACCTCGGCGGGCGCGAGTCCTCCGGCGTAGCCGGTGCCGTCGAAGGCTATGTCCAGCCATATCCGATCACCCGGTTCGGACCGGCGACCGAAGACGAACCCGTTGCGCTCCCCGCTCTCCACCAACTCGGCGATTGCACCGAGCAGCGCCTCCTGGCGCGGGGCCCCCGGGTCGGCCAGCGCGTTCGACATCGCCTGCCGGGACCGTTCGGCCTTCTCGCGGACCACTGCGGTGGCCTTCTCCGTGGCCTCCCGCTCCTGGTCGGGGGCACCGCAGCCGAGGCTCGACGCGGCCAGGGCCGTGCCCGCGAGAAGGCCGAGCAGCCTTCTCGCGGGCACGGGTGATAGGGGTCTGGTCAAAGCCCCATCTTTCCGCGCGTGACGTCGTTCATCACCTGAGCGTAGATACCGGCGCCACTGATCTTCGGGTGGAATGACTGCTGTGAGGCCCCATAGACGTTCCACGAGTCCGGTATCGGGCTCTTGAGCGGTCCCTCTTCACCGGCAGTCAGGTCCTTGATGACACCATTAACCGTTTCTGGTGAACCGCAGATACCCTTGCCCGCGAAGCGCTGGATCGGGTTGCCGAACCACACCTGCACCCCCTCGGCGTTGACCTCGTTGACCGCCTCCTCCATCTTCGTCGCGAGGAGGTCGGCTGTGGAGTTGAGCCAGGGCAGTTCGCCCGCGCCGATGCCGAGGACGCAGTACCCTTCGACCAGCTTGGGATAGCCCATCAGCAAGATCTTGGCTGACGGTGCCTTTTTGTGGATCTCTCTGAGCACGATCTTGAGTGATTCCTTGACCGGCCCTTCGATGCGCTTCCTGGTGGCCGTGCTCACCGGTTCGGTGTCGCCCTTCAACGTGCTGTCCTGGCAGAGTTGGAGGCCGGACCCGTAGATGCATTCCTGGACCACCTTGCTGAACTCGGAGTCGTTACCCCCGACGGAGAGAGTGACCAGGGTGGTGTTCTCATCGAGGAAACCCTTGTCCAGTTGGGACACTTCGCCGTACGAGCCGCTGCCCGTCTTGTTGAACGCGTTCGCCGGCGGTGACTGCCCGGTGGGAACGGTACGGAAGGGCAGCAGGTTGTGAGTCCGGGCTCCCGAGCAGGCATGGAACTGGTAGTCCATCTGCGGATCCCAGGAATCGGCCCGGCTGCCGATCGATGCCGAACTGTCCGACAGCACCGCCTGCCGCGACCAGGAGTACTTGGAGCGGTGGCAGTCGTTCTGGAACAGCACGTCATCGCCGTTGAGTTGCTTGAAATCGGTCTCTCGGTAGTAGTCGGCACCACGGTTTTCCGAGGCTCCCTCGCCGGAGGAGTACGAGTCCCCGAGTGCCACGACCTGGTGACGCGGCTTCGCGTTCAGCTTCTGCACCGCGATCGCGTCCCACGCCACATCCTCTACCCCGGTGCCGTCCTGGGTCTCGGTCGACAGCCGGACGCGGGGAGTCCCGGCGAATTTGAAGACTCCAAGTGACACCCAGCGGTGCTCCTGGGTGCGTTGCAGGAGGACCCTCTTCTTGCCCTTGTCGAAGCCCTGTCCAAGGTCTACCTGATACTCGGCCTGACGGGTGTGCGCGCCCTGGTCGGGCATGTGCACCATCACCCGGGCCCAGCCCTGGACCTGCTGGCTCAGCGACCACGTACCGGACACCCGCAACTTTCCTCCCTGGTCATCGGGCCGCCGGGTGTGCGCGAACCAGAAGTGGCCCCCAAATCCCCCACCGATCTGGTGAAAATCGACCTTGGACGGGTAGTGACCAGTACTGTCCGCGGCGAAGTCCAGATTGAAGGTTCCGGCGTTCGTCCAGGGCCGTCCACAGCCCGGCCTGACCGACGGTGTGCCGTCGACGACGTTGTCGATGATGAGAGCGCCGCTCGGCAAGCCCGACAGGCTGCAGTTCGGTGCGTAGCTCGTGGCGTCCTCCTGATAGGCGTACCCAGGGTCGAATCGGAGCACCTCGTTGCCGGCGTCGAAGCCCTCCTTCCACTTCACCGGCCGGTTGTACCAACACACGAGGTCGAAGCGGCCGGCGGCGTTCTTGTGGGCACACGGGCCGGCTTCTTCGCCCACCACATCCGGATCATCCGGAACGTTCAACTCCCCTGGGTGGCAGGAGTTCGAGTCGTCGCAGAAGAGATCAATCGGCGGCTTGACGGTGATCCGTTGCCGAGTGTCGTTCCACCAAGCGGCCCGGAAGCCCGAGACCAACTGGTCCGGGCCCTCGAGCAACTCCGGCGGGTGTCCGGCGAAACCGAGCACCTTCTCCTGGTACGGCCAGAACTGCGGATTCGCCGCGTCGGCGTACGTGTACTCCAGGAAGGGCTCGCGGTCGGCCCGGTACCTCGGGTTGATCGGGTTGTTTCCCCAACCGACGCCCCACGGGGATCCGTTGCCCTGGTCCGGGTGGAAGCCACTGTTGTATGCCCAGAGAGCGAAGAACCAGTGCTCGAGCCCGCCGGGATCCCCGCTGTTGACGATCAACCCGGCACTCCGGGTCTCGTTCCACTTCGACTGCAGAATCTGCAGCCCGGCGGCGATGTTCGCGGCGAAGTCCAGAGCGACGGCACGTTGCTTGTTCGGGGGCATGGCGACCTCACCTTCCTTCTCCCGGCCCGCCAACCGCATACCGTCAGTGACCTGTGTGACGCCGTACCCGCAGTCTGACTCTTCCCATCTGATGTCCCAGTCGTCCTCCTCCTTGGCGTTGTAGATATCGCGGCCGTAGTAGTTGCCGATCAACGGACTGGCGGTGACGCCCGGGACAGCGTGGAAGGACGCCTGCCAGAGATTCGACTCCTGCGCTGCGATGCCGAGCATGACCTGGGCCGGAACGCGGCCGCCGCCGACCAACGGGATCGGCGGGAACAGATCCTGAGGTCGGTAGGCGGACATGCCAAGGTTCTTCCAGTTGGCCTCCCGCTGCACGTAGAGCGAATTGGTGATCGCCTGGTCGACTGCCCACTCGACCTGGCGCGGCTTGGGCTGCAATGCCTGGTTGTGCGGATCGTTGCGCGGGACCGAGCAGTAGGCTTCCGCCTCCACCGGGTTGGTCGGTGAGCCCGCGGCTGCTGCCGAGGCCCGGCTACCCCCACCGGCCGATGAAAGTTTTGGATGGATCCGCCTACCCTCGGCGGCCTGGGCGTCCGAAGCGTCGCCGGGTTGCACCTGGAAATCGACCTTCTTGCCGTTGGCCAACACAGTGGCCTGGATCTTCACCTGCCGTGGCGACGTCGAGTCCGGAACCGCAACCCGTGGGTCGGCTTGACCCGCCCAGCGGACCTCGGTCAACGCCAATTGCCCTTGCGAAGACAGCTGGGACCCGGCCGCCACCTCGACCTTCGACACGTCCTTCGGTAGGGCGTGCGTCCGGTCTGCCCGGCCAGTGATGAAGGCCCGTCCACCAGCGCCAGGCGTGATGCCTAGTTTGGACAGTTGCCCTTCCGCGAGCGTTCGCGGCTCGGTCCCTGCTTGAGGAAGGGCGCGCCGGACCCGTACCCGGTCACCCGTGCGGTCCATGAACACGACGCCGCCGGCACCGTCCGCCTTGAGCTGGAACGGTGTTCCCGAGGTGGAGGCGACGGGCGTCAGCGTGCCGTTGCCTCCCACCTGCACCAAGCGCGAAGCTCCGGCGGCCACGATGGTGCGTCCCACCGGCAGCGCAGAGGTCACCTCGGCATTGACGAGGATCGGCTGCGAGAGTTGGCCTTTGTCGGCATCGAGCCGGAACAGTCGAGTACGAGCGGGTCCGTCGACCTGCTCGTTCGGTAGCTTGCCTCCGAGTTGGGTGAGGACCGCCGTCTCGTCGGCGCCGCACCCCGGGTTGAAGTAAGCCAGCGACGACTGCACCGGCAGCTTGCGCACCGAGCCGGTCACCAGGTCCACCGATGCCGTGAAGCCGCCGCGATCGAAAAGATCCGCTTTGTTGGTGAAGGTGCGCGGCGCGTAGACGACAACGAGCCGACGACCGGAACCGGTCAGGCAGGCGTTGCCGATCCACTGGTCCGCATCGAATCCCGGCTCGGAAAGACTGGCCACTGTCCGCCACGTGTAACCGCTGCTGGCGGTCGCGGCGAGCACATGGAAGCCGTTGCCGTCTCCCGACGTCGTCCACGCGACGTCCTGGGACTCCTTATAGCCTTCGGTGAGGAGATCGGCCCGACGCTGCGGATCGACAGTGAACGACGGGGTATCCGCAGCGGGTGGCGGCGCAGGCAGCGCGGCTGCTGCGAACGCCACGCCGTGCACCGACTGGGGAAGCAGCACCGCACAGGCCACCGCGGCGACGAGTAGTGCCGGAGATCGGGAACGTCGACGAGCCATCGGACTCCTCTCGGACTCGATGCGGCCGCATTCGCCTTCAGACGCCGTGAGCAAGGCCGGAAGTAAGCGCCGTGGTGGCTGAAGTGCGCGCGAACAGCACCGGGGGATCAGGGAGCCCTCAGCGTGGGGGGTGTCGCCATTGCTATTTCATCGCCGTCACATCGGACGACCGTCACACGCTGTCCCCGAGGTGACGGCGACCGATCCCCGGCGAACCGCCCTTGGGGAAAGACGTCAGAGCCGATAGACGACGGCGTCGCCGACGTCCTGGCGCGTGATGCCGAGCGACTCGACAGGTGCGTCGATGGTGATCTCCCACGGCGTGCCGGGCACCTGGCCGCGGAGCAGCACCACCGTGCGGACGCCGAGCGTCCGCAGGTAGTCGACGCTCATCTGGTCAGGGAACGACTGGCTCACCCGTCGGACGTCGTCGAGCTGCCGAGGCGTGAAACCACTGCCGCCGTTCACCACATCCGGGAACCCGCTGGTCGACCAGAGCATCACGTGCTGATCGGTGCTCTGGTCGCTGGGCAGCACCAGGAGCGGCCCTTCCGCCGACCGCATCGCCGCCGGTTGGGTCGGCACCACCGGATGCGGGGTGGCGTTCAACCCCTCGAGTGTGACAAGCAGCAGCGGCAGCAGGGTGGCCATCCGCAGCCACGGCCCCGGCCAGGACGGGATCCGCTGCGCGGCCAGCTCACGGACCCGGTCGGTGAGGGCGGTGACCGCGCCCGCCGCGAGCAGGGCGAGCAGCAGCGTGACCCAGAGCATCAAGCGGCCCGGAGTACGCAGCGCGTTCCAGCCCGGCGCGTGCTCGAACAGCGGCACGTAGGTGAACGTCCCGTCGAAGAAGCGGGTGCCCATCGCGAAGGCCATCGTCACCAGCACCCCGACGAGCAGCAGCAGTCGGTGCCGTAGCCGCCAGACCGAGAAGAACAGCCCACCGACGGCCAGCGCGTAGAGCACGAAGCCCGGCAGCAGCGTCATCTCCGGATGCCACGGCAGCGCCGCGCGGGCACCCTCGTGCAACCCACCCCAGATCCGTGATTCGGCGGGCGCGGTCACGAAGCCGGACGCCGGCGGCGAGAAGATGCTGATGTCGCGGATCGTCCGCTCGGCGTATGGATGCAGCTCGGTCACCTGGAA
This sequence comes from Micromonospora lupini, assembly GCF_026342015.1. Lineage (NCBI taxonomy): Bacteria > Bacillati > Actinomycetota > Actinomycetes > Micromonosporales > Micromonosporaceae > Micromonospora > Micromonospora lupini. The sequence goes on along the minus strand of NZ_JAPENL010000002.1, from coordinate 1,342,292 downwards.
GTACGGGAGCGCCATCAGCAGGCCCACCCCGGCGAAGAACACCCCACCGACCACGTCGGCCACGAAAAGTCGGCGGCCGAACGGCAGCACCCGGCCGGACCTCAGCCGGCGAACTCCGAACAGCACCGCGACGATGAGCGCCGCGCCGGCAAGGAAGTACGCGAACGGCAGGCCGATGCCGAAGCCGAGGCTGATCTGCCAGGCCGCCACCAGCCAGCCGGCGTACACCCAGGCGTCGTGGCGCCGCTCCGGCCGGTAGCCGTGCCGCAGCGACCAGCCGTGTCCCCGCGCGAGCATCGCGAGGGCCAGCGGGATGCCACCATTGGAGAGCACGTGCAGGTGCCCGGCCTGGGCCAGCAGCCACGGCGCGTAGGTGTAGCCCACCCCGGCCACGGCGGCGCCGATCCGACCGGCGCCGAGCTGCCGGGCCAGCGCGTACGCCCCGAGCGTGGCGAGCGCGTGCGCCAGCACGAACATGATGTTGTAGCGCAGCACCGCGTCCTCGGGGCCGCTGCCGAGCATCCCGGCCGGGGCGTAGCCGAGCAGCGTGTCGGAGAACGCGAAGCTCCACAGCTCCGGGAAGAACGTGTTGGACTGCCACAGCCGCGCCGGGTCGGCCAGCAGGATGTGCCCGGACCACGCCATCTGCCAGGCTTGCAGGCTCGGGTCCCAGTGGTCCTGCGGAAGTGTGTAGCGCGGGTAGCGCAGCGTCGGCCAGGTCATCAGCACGGCCAGCGCCAGCGCGCCAAGGGTGGCCAGGGTCCATTCGTGGACCAGGCGACGACCGACCGCACGAGCCGCCCGGGTGAGCCGGGAGGGCGCCGGCTCCGGTGCGGACGCGAACGCCTCCCAGCGCTCGGCCGTCACCGGCTTCGCCGCACCGTCGGCCTCCACCGAAGTCTCGGTCTTCGCCGGGCTGTCGGTCTTCGCCGGGCTGTCGGTCTTCGCCGAAGTCTCGGTCTTCGCCGGGCTGTCGGCCTCCACCGAAGTCTCGGTCTTCGCCGGACTGTCGGTCTTCGCCTTCTTGCCCTTGGTGGGCCTGGCGGGTCGGCCGTTCCCGGCTGCGCCGGTCTTCGCGTCGCTGCCCCTGGCTGTGTCGCCGTCCTTGGCGCTGTCGTCGCTTGTCGCCCTGCTCGCCCGGTCGCCGCCGGTGGCGCTGTCGTCTCCAGCGGCGGAGGCTGCGACGCGGTCGCCACGCTTGGCCGTGTTCCCTGCGGCCGCGCCGTCCTTGGCCGAGGTGCCGTCGGCCGAGTCCAGCGTCGCGGTCCCGTTCCTCGCGGCGTCCGGAGCGGGCCCGTCGGTCGGGCCAGCGGTGCCCTTCGCTCCGCCGTCCGTGGCGGCGTCGGCCCTTGTACCGCTGCCCCGAGCCGGGCTGTCCGTCCCGGCGTCCCCGTCCGGGCGGTCCCCGGCGGTCGAGGCCGCGGACGCCGTGGCGACCGCGCGAGCCGATCCCGCGGAGGTGGCACCGGTGGGTGGGGTGGCCGGCGGGACCTGCGAGTCCCCGGCGGAGGTGGGTCGGGTGTTCCCGGTCCCGGGCTGTCCGGTCGTCATGCTGCCGGGCGCTCCGTCCCGAGCTGCTGGCGGAGGAAGTCGATGTCGGCCGCCTGACCGGACACGCCACCCGGGGTCTCGACGACCACCGGCGCTCCGGCGGCCCGGATCACGGCCACCACCAGCTCCGGGTCGATCGTCCCGCCGTCCAGGTTGTCGTGCCGGTCCTGACCGGAGTTGAACGCGCCCTTGGAGTTGTTGGCGTGCACCAGATCGATCCGACCGGTGATCGCCTTCACCCGGTCGACGAGGCCGAGCAACTCCTCGCCACCGGCATACGCGTGGCACGTGTCGAGGCAGAAGCCGACCTCGTGGTCGCCGATGGCGTCCCAGAGCCGGGCCAGCGCGTCCAGCCGGCGGGCGCAGGCGTTGTCGCCGCCTGCGGTGTTCTCGATGAGGACGGGGACGCCGAAGCCGCCGGAGTCGGCCGCGTACGCGAATGTCTTGCGCCAGTTGTCGAAGCCGACCGCCAGGTTGTCCCCGGCGTTGACGTGCCCGCCGTGGACGATCAGGCCCCGGGCGCCGATCGCGGCCGCCGCGGTGGCGTGGCCCAGCAGCAGCTTGCGGCTGGGGATCCGGATGCGGTTGTTGAGGGTCGCCACGTTGATGACGTACGGCGCGTGCACGTAGAGGTCGACCTCGGAGGCGCGCAGCCGCTCGGCGTCCTCCCGCGGCTTGGGGGCCTTCCATCCCTGCGGGTCGGAGAGGAAGAACTGCACGGTGTCGGCGGACCGGGCGGCCGCCTCCGCCAGCGGGTCGGTCGAGTCGACGTGGGCTCCGATACGCATGGCAGCGAGCCTACGTCGCGACCCCGACGGCTGCGGTGACGGCCGGCGCGGTGTCGCCGCTCGTCGCGTCACCCCGGCTGCTCGACGATCGTTGATCTGATGGAACCCGGCGAGCAGGGCCCGGGGCTGCGCGTGGCGGGTACACCGCGCATGGCAGTCGGCGCTCGTCGGCTTGGAGCGAGGTCACCCCTGCGGCGCGGCCCGGCGCCGCGGGGGCGGCCCCCCGACGTGCCAGATCTCCGCCACCGCAGAATCTCGGAAAATTCCGCCTTTTGCCCCAACAAGGCACGAGAGCCGTTGTATCGTCAGATAACAACACGATAAAGCTCCGCGGGGCGTCCTCGGTCCAACCTCATCGGTGTGGTCGTTCCTCCCCAGGTCCCACCCAAGGAATGCGGACGGGACGCTCCGCGGCCTCGTCGACGGGGGCTCGCCACCGACCAGTAACGGTCGGGTGGCGGGCCCCCGTCGGTGTGCGTGGGACACCGACCCGACCACCCCCGGGCATGATCGTCCGGACCGGGTATCCTGGTCAGGTTGTCCGCGTCCGGCCGGGTTCCCCCGGCACGTGCGGGCAGCGACGCACGACCTCCTGCCACGGAAGGACCGTGGCCGCTTAGCCCACAGGAGGTGAGCACGTCTTGCGTCATTACGAGATCATGGTGATCCTCGACCCCAGCCTCGAGGAACGCACCGTCGCCCCGTCGCTCGACACGTACCTGAACGTGATTCGGACCGCGGGTGGCTCGGTTGAGAAGACGGACGTGTGGGGCCGCAGGCGCCTCGCGTTCGAGATCAACAAAAAGGCCGAGGGCATCTACGCCGTCGTCGACCTGCAGGCTACGCCTGCTGCCGTGGCCGAGCTGGACCGTCAGCTCCGGCTGAACGAGTCCGTGCTGCGCACCAAGGTCATCCGGCCGGAGATGCGCTAAGCATTCAGTCCGGCATTCAACCCGGTTCGCCCGGATCAGCCTCCGCGACTCTGTCGTACGGCTCTGAGAGCCTGTACGGCGAGACGCTGAGTGCGCGAGGAGATGGTCATGGCAGGAGACACCACCATCACGGTCATCGGCAACCTGACCGATGACCCCGAGTTGCGGTTCACCCCGTCCGGTGCGGCGGTCGCCAAGTTCCGGGTCGCTTCGACGCCCCGTTTCATGGACAAGACCACCAATGAGTGGAAGGACGGCGAGCCGCTCTTCCTGGCTTGCACCGTGTGGCGTCAGGCGGCGGAGCACGTCGCCGAGTCGCTGCAGCGGGGCGCCCGCGTGATCGTCTCGGGTCGGCTGCGTCAGCGGTCGTACGAGACCCGCGAGGGTGAGAAGCGCACAGTCATCGAGCTTGAGGTCGACGAGATCGGCCCGTCGCTGCGCTACGCCACGGCGAAGGTGCAGAAGATGTCCCGCTCCGGTGGCGGTGGCGGCGGCTTCGGTGGTGGCGGCGGTGGTGGTGGCCAGGGTGGCGGCGGAGGCAACTTCGACGACCCCTGGGCTTCGGCCGCACCCTCTCCCGCGCGTGCTGGTTCGGGCGGCAACTTCGACGAGGAGCCTCCGTTCTAATGGCGCCGAGCGCCCGCGATCGCAAACCAGGAGCAAGGTCAATGGCCAAGGCTGCGGCACTTCGCAAGCCGAAGAAGAAGGTGAACCCGCTCGACAAGGACGGGATCACCTATATCGATTACAAGGACACGGCGCTGCTGCGTAAGTTCATCTCCGACCGCGGCAAGATCCGCGCTCGGCGGGTCACCGGTGTGACCTCGCAGCAGCAGCGGCAGATCGCCCGCGCGGTCAAGAACGCCCGCGAGATGGCGCTCCTGCCGTACACCGCAACGGCCCGCTGAGAGGAGGCACCGATATGAAGATCATCCTGACTCAGGAAGTTTCCGGCCTCGGTGCCCCGGGCGACATCGTCGAGGTCAAGGACGGCTTCGGCCGTAACTACCTGCTGCCGCAGGGCTTCGCGATCGCCTGGACCAAGGGCGCGGAAAAGCAGGTCACGGTCATCAAGCGGGCCCGTTCGGCCCGCGAGATCCGCGACCTCGACCACGCGAACGAGGTCAAGGGTCAGCTCGAGGGTCTCAAGGTCAACCTGAAGGCCCGCGCCGGCGACGGCGGTCGGCTCTTCGGCTCGGTCACCTCGGCCGAGATCGTCGACGCCGTCAAGGGCGCCGGCGGTCCGGTCCTCGACCGTCGCCGGCTGGAGGTGCCCGGTCACATCAAGTCGACAGGCACCTACCCGGTGAAGATCAAGCTGCACCCCGAGGTCACCGCGTCGTTCAACCTGAACGTCGTTCAGGGCTGACGACCAGCTGCACCACGACGAGGGCCCGCACCGAGCGATCGGTGCGGGCCCTCGCGCATGCCCTGGCAGGACAGGCCCGCCGTCAGCCGATCGGCTGACCGGTCACCACGCTGATCAGCACCGTGGAGAGACCACCGCCGACCACCGCCGCGGCCAGCGCGATCGTGGCCGACCGCCACGTCGTCCCGACCCGCCGCAGCAGGGCAGCCACCACCAGACTGCTCACCAGCGCCAACCCGAACCGCGGCGAGCCGGCCAACAGCGACTCCAGCGCGCGTGACCGAGCGGAGTCGCAGCCACCCCCGCTGATGTCGGTGACACACCCCGCCGGCGCCTGCCCGTCCAACGTCAGCAACCACAGGAAGATCAGCACAGCCGGCACCAGGTAACAGGCGGCGGTGTAGAGCAGAGGACGGACGGACCCACCGGGATCCGGGTCGAGCAGGTCGTCCTCCAGACGACGCGCCCAACCTCCCGTGGCCACCGACTCGACCCGCCGCCGGACCGACGCCGCGCCGACCGGCGACCGGTCCGCCCGACGCCGCGCGCCATCCGGGGGTACGGGAGCACTGCGCGGTCGCGGAGCCGTGTAGCCCACCACCGGCGACCGGGGCGCCGACGTCGTCGTATCCATCCAGCGCGGATCGTCGCCGGACAACCGCGTCCCGGGCCAGAAACCGTTGTCCCGACTGGACCACCCCTCGGCCGCCGTGAACCGGTCCGAACGGGGTGGGAGCGTGCGGTCCCACTGATCGTCCTCGACAGCCGAGCGTTCCCACTGGCCGGTGCGGTCCGACCGCTCCCAGCCACCGACGCCTTCCGCCTGCGACCACTGCTCGCTCAGGTCCGTGCCGTCCGGGCCGGCCGGCGGCCACGCGTGCACACCCGAGGCGTCCCACGGATCCACCGCGGGCGCGTACGACGACTCCGGCTCCGCGGCCCGCTCCGACCCGCGTTCCCACGGATCCACCGCCGGACGCGTCCAGGACTCCTCCGCCGCCCGCCGGCTGCGTCGCGTCGGCCGGCTCGGCTCCGGAGGAGCCGTGACCTCGGCCGAGTCGGCCTCCAGGTCCCCACCGGACCAGATCACCTGCGGACGGCCTGCGGGCGCACGGCGGGGACGACGATCCGGGGCCGCGCCGGAGACCGGCTCCTCCTCCGCCGCGTCGGCACGCCGACGGCCCGCGTACCCCCGCTCCTGCGGTCGGTCGAGCGTCCACTCCCGGGTGTGGTCCGAATCGGGGCCCGCGCCGATCGCCGGCTGCTCGCGCCAACCCGTCTCGATGGCACGCCGTCGGGGACCCGTCGTCTCGGCGCTCCGCCAGCCGCCCCCCGAACTCGGACGCTCGACCTCGACCTCGGGCTCGTCCTCGTCGGGCGCGGCATGCCGGCCACCGCCGTCGGCGTGCCGAACCCCCGACTCAAGCGCCCACCGCGGCAGGTAGGCGTCGACCGGTTCGTCCTGCCCACGGTCCAGCGCGCGCCGCCGACTGGAGGTGCGATAGCGCGCGTCCTCGTCGTACGGGTCGACCCGAGCGGGCAGCATGGGCTCAACCCACGAGGCGGTCGGCGGGCGCTCGCGCGGGCTGCCCTCCCCGCGTCCCCAGTCCCGGTAACTCACGGCCGGAGTGTGACCCTTCTGAACCGAAAGCGTAATCCGCTGTCCAGGTGTAGCCGTTCGCTGGAGATAGTACGGGAAGATCGTGTCACAGAACCGACCGAAATATTCTCCTCCACAGGCTGGGGACCGCGTTTCAGCAGCTCAGAGGCTTGTGGCTGAGAATTCCCCAACCGTTGTCCACAGCCTGTGCACACCCTGCGCACATGCTCGTCCACCGGTGTCCACAGGTTGTCCCGAGGCTCGTCCACCGGGCTTGTTGAGTCGCTGACCTCGGGGTCCGTATGGTTGGCCCTCGACCGCCGGCGATGGCCCCCGATCGACCGGCCTGGTCGGAGGAGAACTGTCGTACCCCAGCGGTAGAGCTGGGACCGGATCCGACGCAGTGGAGGGGGGACCGGTGTCGGTCACCGACGACAGGCGCGCGGAGTCACGGCCCGGCGGCGGCCAGCCGCCCGTGCAGCGGGACGGCCAGTTCGACAAGACACCACCCCAGGACGTCGCGGCCGAGCAGTGCGTCCTCGGCGGCATGCTGCTCTCCAAGGACGCCATCGCCGACGTCGTCGAGATCCTCAAGACCAACGACTTCTACCGACCGGTGCACGCCACAATCTTCGACGTCATCCTGGACATCTACGGCCGGGGTGAGCCGGCCGACTCGATCACCGTGGCGGCGGCGCTCGCCGACTCCGGCGACCTCGTCCGCGTCGGCGGCGCGCCCTACCTGCACACACTCATCGCCAGCGTGCCCACCGCCGCGAACGCGGCGTACTACGCGCGGATCGTCAGCGAGCGCGCGGTGCTGCGGCGGCTGGTCGAGGCCGGCACCAAGATCGTGCAACTGGGCTACGGCACCGCCAACGGTGGCAGCCGCGACGTCGACGACGTCGTGGACCTCGCGCAGCAGGCCGTCTACGACGTCACCGAACGGCGGGTCAGCGAGGACTTCGCGGTCCTGGCCGACATGCTCCAGCCGACGCTCGACGAGATCGAGGCGGTGGGTGCGCAGGGCGGGATGATGACCGGCGTGCCGACCGGCTTCACCGACCTGGACCGGCTGCTCAACGGCCTGCATGCCGGCCAGCTAATTATCGTGGCGGGCAGGCCTGGTCTCGGCAAATCGACCGCTAGCATGGACTTTGCCAGAAATGCTGCCATTCGCGCCAACCAGGCTGCTGCCATCTTTTCGCTGGAAATGAGCAAGGTCGAGATCGTCATGCGACTGCTCTCGGCCGAGGCACGGGTGCCACTGCACGTGCTGCGCAGCGGGCAGCTCTCCGACGACGACTGGACCAAGCTGGCCCGATGCATGGGTGAGATCAGCGAGGCGCCGCTGTTCGTCGACGACACCCCGAGCATGAACCTGATGGAGATCCGGGCGAAGGCCCGCCGGCTCAAGCAGCGACACGACCTCAAGATGATCGTGGTCGACTATCTCCAGCTGATGACTTCGCCGAAGCGCACCGAGAGTCGGCAGCAGGAGGTCGCGGACCTCTCCCGTGGCCTGAAGCTGCTCGCCAAGGAGGTCGAGTGCCCAGTCATCGCGGTCAGCCAGCTGAACCGTGGTCCCGAGCAGCGCACCGACAAGCGCCCGCAACTGTCCGATTTGCGGGAATCTGGGTGCCTCACGGCTGATACCCGGCTGATACGGGCGGATGACAATAGCGAGATCACGCTCGGTGAGCTGCTCGCCAACAGCGCGAAGGACATCCCGGTCTGGGCACTGGATGAGGGCCTTCGCTACACCCCGCGCACCATGACCCACGTCTTTCCCAGTGGTACCCGCGAGGTCTTCCGTTTGACCCTCGCCTCGGGCAAGCGAATTGACGCCACAGCCAACCACCCGTTCCTGGCATTCACCGGATGGGTGCCCCTGGGTGAACTTTCGCCGGGAGACCGCATCGCCACGCCGCGACACCTGCCGCCTCCCATGGCCGTCCGGCCGTGGGACGACGCCGAGGTCGTCATGTTGGCGCATCTCCTCGGCGATGGTTCCTTCGTGCGGCGGCAGCCGATCCGGTACGCGAGTTGCGATGAGCTGAACCTCCAGGCTGTGACGGACGCGGCGAAGCATTTCGGGATCAGCGCCGTGCGTGACGACTATCCGGTGGCGAGAGTGACCACGCTCCGCCTGCCCGCTCCGTACCGACTGGCGCGTGGTCGGCGTAACCCGATCGCGGAGTGGCTGGACAGCCTGGGGCTCTTCGGCCTCAGAGCACACGAGAAATTCCTTCCCCCGCCTCTCTTCAGCCTGCCGAAGGAGCAGATCACTAGATTCCTGGGCCACCTGTGGTCGACGGACGGGTCGGTGACCGTCAACAAGTCAGGTCGCGGCGGACGCGTCTACTTCGCGTCCACGAGCCGACGTTTGCTTGAGGACATCTCTCGACTGCTCCTGAGGTATGGCATCACGGCCCGGCTGAAGAACGTCCCAGTGGTGGGTCATCGTCCGCAGTACACACTCGACATCTCCGGCCGCGACGACCAGTTGAGGTTCCTGCGCGAGATTGGCGTCCACGGGCAGCGGTCGGAGGGCTGTACCGCTCTCCTTGCCTCGCTGGAGGCGACGGAGAGCAACACAAACGTCGACACGGTGCCGCGCGAGGTGTGGGCCAGGGTCAAGGAGATCCTGGTCGAGCAGGGGATGACCCATCGCGAGTTTGCGAAGGCGATCGGCACCCAGTTCTGCGGCAGCACCCTCTGGAAGCATGCGCCCAGCCGCTCCCGGCTGGCGGCGATCGCTGGCGTCCTGGACGCTGCCGACCTGGACCTGCACGCCACCAACGACATCTTCTGGGACTCGATCGTGTCCATCGAGTCGATCGGTGAGCAGGAGGTGTTCGACGCGACAGTGCTTGAGAAGCACAACTTCATCGCCAACGGCATCGCCACCCACAACTCGATCGAGCAGGATGCCGACGTGGTCATCCTGCTGCACCGTGACGACTACTACGACAAGGAGTCGCCGCGGGCGGGAGAGGCGGATTTCATAATTGCCAAGCATCGGAATGGGCCGACCGACACGGTGACTGTCGCGGCCCAGCTGCACCTGTCCCGCTTCGTCGACATGGCCATCGGCTAAGGCGTACCGGAGCACCCTACCCGAGCAGGGGGAACCAGCCCGCCGCCTCACCCAACTCCAGTCGGTCCCGGTCGCTGAGCGGGATCCTGCCGGTGGCCTTCAGGAGAAACTCGGTGTCGTCCCATGCGGCGGGGCGGACCGCGTCGTCGCTGAGCAGGCCGTCCATAGTGGACACCGCGACCCGTACCGCCAGTGGGCCGGGTGGAGGCGCGTCCGGCATTTCCGCCGTCAGGTCCAGGTGGTGTACCACGGCCTCGGTGGTCAGGGTGGCCAGGAGATCCGGTACGCGGAGCACGTGCCCCTGCGTGGTGACGTACCCCTCGGGGTCTGCGGAGGAGGCGGCACGGACCGCCGCCGGGGCGGTCTCTTCCCAGAGCCGGACGATGCCTGTCGGCCGGTCGAAGGCGGACGCCGACCGGCGAACCCACCAGGCGTGCCGAACGGCCCCGTCAGCGCCGCCGGGGAAGCCGCGCCAGTAGGACACGTCGTCGGTGTCGGCGGGGCCGTCGACGGGGCTGGCCAGGGCCACAAGTGCCCGCTGGGCGTCGCCGAGCACGTGCAGCAGCAGGTCCGCCACGAGCCAGCCCTGGCAGCGGGTTGCGCGTTGCAGGTGTGTGTCGTCCAGGCCGCCGACCACCGCCGTGATGCCGTCGTACGCCTGGGCGAGGGCCTCGTCCGGCCGGATCTCGGTCATGCGATGCAGCCTCGCATGAGGCGCCCCGGCCGCCAACCATCGACGGCGTGGTGCTGCGCCCGGCCGCACACGAGACGTGCGAACTGCGACGACTGACATGCCTCTGAGTCCCGGGACTCAGAGGCATGTCGCCTGGGATGACTCCGCCGGAAGGGCTCAGCCGAACATCTCGTCGAGGAAGCCCTTGCGCTTCTTCTGCCGGTAGTGGCCGTGGTAGCCCTGGTGCTGTTGCTGATGGCCGTAGGCAGGCGCCGGCGGGTAGCCGTGGACGGGCGGCGGGGGCGGCGGCGGGGGGACCGCGCCGTAGCCGGGCTGGTGCGGCGGCGGGTAGCCACCCGGCTGCTGCTGGACGGGCTGCTGCGGCGGGCCGCCGGCCTGCTGGCGGCTCCAGTTGGCCTCTGCCTCGAACAGCTTCTCCAACTCGCCGCGGTCGAGGAAGATGCCCCGGCACTCCCCGCACTGGTCGATGACGACACCGCTGCGCTCATATTGACGCATTTCGCCGTGACACTTGGGACAGGTGAGGCTATTCATCACCCGACGGTACCTGGTCGAGCTAAGCGGTTGCTGTGAGCGCGTCGACGACCTCGTCGTCGGAGACCTCGTGGAAGTCGTCGTAGTAGACGCTCACCGCGCCGAAATCCGGCGGGCGTTGGGCGCAGACGACCTGGTCGGCCTCGGCCGCCAGCAGCTCGTACGCCTCCTGCGCGCCGACCGGCACGGCCACCACCACCCGGCGGGCGCCGAGCCGGCGGACGACCTCGACGGCCGCGCGGGCGGTGGCGCCGGTGGCCAGGCCGTCATCGACGATCACGGCGACGCGCCCGGCGAGGTCCAACTGTGGGCGACCGCCCCGGTAGAGCCGCTCGCGCCGCTCCAGCTCAACCTGTTCGCGCTGGCTGACCTCGGCGATGTCGTCGCTGCTGAGGCGGCTGGCGATCGCGTCGTTGAGCACCTGCACCCCACCCGGGCCGAGCGCGCCGAAGGCGACCTCCCGGGCCCAGGGCATGCCGAGCTTGCGGACGACCAGCACGTCGAGTGGGGCGCCGAGCCGTTCGGCGACGACCCGGGCCACCGGTACGCCGCCGCGGACGAGGCCGAGGACGACGGCGTCCGGTTCGCCGACCAGGGCGTTGAGCCGCTCGGCGAGCACCCGGCCCGCCTCGGCGCGGTCGCGGTAGGTGGTCATGCCTTCAGGTGTACGCGGTGCGGCGACGTTCCGCCCGCCGGTTAGACCGATGTGGCCCGACCGGGCAGAGGGTCGGGCGCCGGAGTGGTCGGTGCGGTGTCGGGGCGGTGCAGTGCGGGTGCCCAGGTGAGCAGGGCCAGCGGGTACAGCAGGTATCCGAATCGGGTGGAGGGCATCAGCGCGATTGCGGCGAGGAGTCCGTACCCGCAGATCATTGCGGTGGCGGCGGCGGTGCCGGGCGGGCGGCGCGCGAGTCGGACGGCGATGGCGGCTCCGGCCGCGACAAGCAGGGCGGCGGCGATCAGCCGGCCGCCGGGCAGCGTGGCGGCGATCAGTTGCCCGGGGAACGGGGACTGCGCCGGGCTGGTGACCAGGCCGTGCCCGAGCGGGAAGCGCAGGACGTTCTCGGTCAGCGCGTCGCGGTCGACGAGCAGGGCCGGGAGCAGGGCGGCGACGGGCAACCCGATCGCGCCGGCCGCGACGCGGGCGCCGGCCCGCCGGGTCAGACCCCAGACGATCAGGACCAGGGCGATCGGCCAGGCGAACAGCTTCAGCGCGCCCGCCAACCCGACCGCGAGGCCGGCCCGGCCGGGCCGACCGGTGGCGGCGAGTGCGAGGGCCAGCAGGCAGAGCGCGAGTACGGGCATGTCGTCGCCGCCGGTGGCGAGGGTGAGCGCGCAGATGGGCAGGACTGTGGCGGCCTGCACGCCCCGCAGCAGCGCGGCGTCGGAGCGGTGCGCCCCGAGGAGAGGCCCGCCGACGGTGCCCGGCGCGGCGCGCAGGGCGGCCACGGCCAGGGCGAGCGCCAGCGCGGTGCCCACCGCAAACCACACCCGGGCGTCGGTCCACCAGGTGTCGGCGAGTGCCCGGGGCAGGCCGAACAGCGCCATACCGGGTTGGTACGGCGTGTAGCCGAGCAGTTGGTCACCGGCGGGCAGGGCGGCGATCGCGTCTCGACCGAGGTACGGCGTGCCGTGTTCCAGCAGGCGGATGCCGGCCTGTTCGACGACCAGCACCTCCTCCTGCGCGCGGTCGGTGCGTCCGGTGGCCCGCTCGACGCTCTGCCAGAACGCGGGTAGCAGCGCGGTGCTCACCCAGGCGAAGCCGGTCACCGCCCAGCGGGCCGGAAGGCCGACGAGTCGGGACGCCGGGCTGCGCCGACGCCTGAGGAGTTGGACGATCACGGTCAGTGTCGCGATCAGGTAGCCGACGGCGGCGACCGCGCCCCAGGCGCGGTGCGGCAGCAGGGTCGACGTGACCGCGGTGATCGCCGCGAAGAGGGTCGAGACGGCGTAGAGGCCCAGGTCGAGTGCGAGTCCGTCGGCGGCGGTGTCGAGCGTCCGCCAGCGGTGGCGGCGGGCGGTCGGGGCGTCGGCGATCACGGGCGCCAGTCTGGCAGACCTCGCTGGTCACCCGGTCGTCCGCGGGGTTCCGGCCGGCCTCGGTCACACCGGCGGCGGCCGCTCTGCTTCCCGTGGCGGTCCCGGTGCGAGGCTTCTCGTGGTGGTGCTGGCGCGAGGCTTCTCGTGGCGGTGCCGGTGCGAGCGGCGGTGGAGCGTTGCCGGGCGGCGTGTGCGGTCAGGCCGGGAGGTGCGGAAGGCGGTCGGGGCGGGAGCGTCCAGCCTGGCGGCGGCTCTGGCTCAGCCGGATCACCGCGCCGGTGTCGTGCAGCGGCGGCGCCAGGGTGCCGGGTTGGCCCCCCGACCCGCGCTGCAACGCGGCGAGCAGGGTGCCGGCGGGCATCGGCCGGGCGAAGAGGTGCCCCTGGCCGGCCACGCAGCCCAACTCCCAGAGGGCGCGTCGCTGCGGCTCGCTCTCCACGCCCTCGGCCACCACCGCCAGGTTGAGGCTGCGGCCCAGGTCGAGGGTGGAGCGGATGACGGCTGCGGCCTCGGCCGAGCTCTCCATTGTCGTCACGAAACTGCGGTCGATCTTCAGCTCGTGCACCGGGATCCGGGAGAGCAGGGAGAGCGACGAGTAGCCGGTGCCGAAGTCGTCAAGCGCCAACCGCACGCCCTCGTCGCGGAGCCGGCTGAGCACCCGGTCGACCACGTCGAGCTGGCTGAGTGTCAGCGTCTCGGTCAGCTCCAGCACCAGTCGGTCCGGCGGGAGGTCGTGGGCACGCAGCCGGGCCAGCACCGAGCCCGGAAAGCGGGCGTCGAGCAGGCTGCGCGGCGACACGTTTACCGCGACCGGTACGTCGAAGCCGGCGTCGCGCCAGTTGACCGCGGCGATCAGTGCCTGGTCGAGGATCGCCTCGGCGAAGGCCGGCAGCATTCCCGAACGCTCCACCGCCTCCAGGAAGCGCAGCGGGTCGATCAGCCCGTGGGTGGGGTGGTGCCAGCGGGCCAGCGCCTCCGCGCTTGTCACCTCGCCGGTGCCCAGGTCGACGATCGGCTGGAAGTTGACGATGAACTCGTGGTCGGCGACGGCGCGGGGCAGGTCACCGCCGAGAGTGAGGCGGCTCAGGTCAGCGGTGTCCCGGGTCGGGGCATACGTGGAGATGCGCTGCCCGGCCCGTTTCGCCTGGTACATGGCGACGTCCGCGCGGCGCAGCAGCTCGGCCATGCCGCCGCTGGCCGGTGCGACGGAGATTCCGCCGCTGGCCTCGACGCTGATGCGCATGCCGTCCAGCTCGAACGGCTCGTGCAGGGCGGCGAGCAGCGTCTCGGCCCGGTGCGCGGCCACCGCGGGGGCCGGCAGCCCCCGCAGGAGTACGGCGAACTCGTCGCCGCCGAGGCGTGCCACCAGATCGCTTGACTGGGCGGCGCGTCGCAACCGGTCGGCGACCTGGACCAGTACCTGGTCGCCGGCGGCGTGGCCGAGGGTGTCGTTGACCTCCTTGAAGTGGTTGAGGTCGATCAACACCAGAGCGGTGACCCCGTCCGCGTGCCGGGCGCTCAGATGCTCGGTGCCCTGGTCGAGGAGGTGCCGCCGGTTCGCGAGGTTGGTGAGCGCGTCGTGGGTGGCGGCGTACGCGTGCTCGTCGGCGACGCGGGCCAGTTCGGCGTACGCCTGGGCGTTGCGAACGGCCGTGCAGAGGGCCGAGGCGAAGGTGCGCAGCGTGTACTGCTCCCGCTCGGAGAGCTGCACCGGCCCACGGAAGCGCAGGCGCAGGATGCCGACGTCGACGGAGCGGTCGTGGCCTTCCAGCGGGGCGGGCACGATGGTGCCGTCCACGTCGGTGGACGTGCCGGTCGGTCCGTCGAAGGTGATTCCGCCGGTGCCGCCGCGAACGGTGCGGCCGCCGTCGCGTAGCTCGATCTCGACCTCGTCGGCGGAGAACAACTCGGCGGCCTGGGTGACGGCGGTGGTGAGCACGTTGTCCAGGTCGACCACGTTGAGCGCGTCGGTGGTGCGGGCGAGCCGCTGCCACGCCTGTTGCTCGGTGCGCGTGCGAATTCTTGTCGAGTAGGCCAGGTGCAGACTGACCACGAGCGGTGGGACGGCCAACAGGAGCTTGAGGTTGGCGTCGAGGATCAGCAGCGTACAAACCGCGACCATGAACCGTACGGCGAAGCCGGCCATACGGAGGTCGAGATTGCTTCGGAACTGCTTCGAGATCTTGGTTCTGGATGCCAGCGCGATGACCGGGATGGCCAACGCGTCGTCCAGGAGAGCCGCGACCAGGTAGGCCAGCGTCATCGGCATGATCAGGGCGACGAGGTTCTCGGGCGGCCAGTTCCAGGTCGTCATCGCCAGGGTGATGCCGGCACCCCAGGCCACGATGACGTTCTTTCCCATGCTGAAAGCCAGCTTGATCGGCGTCTGACGGCGTGCGGTGAAGGCGATGCCGACCGCGGTGCAGAGCACCACCATCGAGGCCGGAGCGATGGCGAGGCCGATGATGATCGCGGTTTCGGTCCAACTGATCGAGTGGGTGGTGGAGCGGATCCGCACCCTCGCTTTGACCATCGTGCCCAGCGCGATCGTCGCGGTGAGCACGACGAGCACCGCGACATCGTTCATCGTGGCGGTCCGTGCGGAGTGCACTGCGACAGGCAGGGACGCGGCGGTGATGACTGCCGCCACAACGACGACGAGACCGACGAGCAGCCGTAGCCGCCGATCGGTCTCAATCTCTCGTCGCTGAGGAAGGGTCATACCACCCCCGAAGAACTGCCTCCGCCGTGTTCGTAGCCTACCGGCCGGGACTCACGCACGTCCCAGTCGACTTGTCAGTCCCACTCGCTGCCGCGCATCGCAATGCCCCTTCCTCTTCTCGTGCCATTCGGTGACCTGCCTCTGGGGAGGTCTTCGTATGAATGGCAGCTTAAGAGGAGGATGGTCAGCTTAAAAGAAATATATGTCGGTATGCGCAATATTAGTCAAGATAGAGCGGCTTTGCTACGTTCTGTCCATCACGACTAAACGGAGTGCGGTCGGGGGCTTGCGGGCGCCGACTTCCAGGTGGCGGTAGGTAACTGCGTACCTTATCCCTGTTCATCATCGTGTTATTCGTTGAGTCTGGATGGCTTTCGGGGGTTGTTTCATCCGAAGTTTGGGTAGCGCGCGGCGCGGGTCGGGCAAACGTGCGGGTTTGCGGCGTGACAGAGGCCGCAGCGGACAACGCGTGACAGTCGCGTCGCGGCACGTGGCGGTGCAACTTGCTGTTGCCACGATGCGTTCGCGACGACCGGCCGGCTGCCTTTCGCGGGATTCCCCATCTGCCCCCGGGCTGTTCCGGTGCGCCACTCAGGCGCTGTGGCGTCGAAGAGGGGGCCGTAGACTTCGTTGCGTGATCGAATGAACACCGGCGACGGCTGGAGCGGGGCACGTGGAGATTGAGGTGCTGGGCGGTCTTTCGGTGCGACTGCCGACTCGCAGTTTGCGCCTTGGCACACCCAAACAGCAGGCGATCTTCGCGATGCTTGTACTTCAGCCGGGTCGACTGGTGCCAGTGGACGATCTCGTTGACGAGTTGTGGAGTGATTACCCACCGCGATCAGCGGTTGCGAATGTGCTGAGCTATGCCGCCAATCTGCGTCGGACCTTTGAGTCTTTGCCGTCCGGCGGCTGCGCCGTCGTGCGACAGCGGAACGGCTATCGGCTTGACGTACGGCCTGAGTTGATCGACGTTTTCCGCTTCGAGTCGGACCGGAGCGCGGGTCGGGAGGCCCTTGCGGCTGGCCGTCTTGATCAGGCTCGGGATTTGCTTAGTCGCGCGCTAGCTCGTTGGCGCGGTCCGATGCTCGCCGGCATCCCACTTGGGCCTGTGCTGACCGCCCGCGCGGTGGCCGCCGGAGAAGAGCGCCTGGTCGCCACGGAACTCCTCGCCGAGGCGCAGTTGCGCTCGGGCCGTGACGACCTGGCGATTCCCTTGTTGAGGGAGGTGGTCGCCCGGCACCCGCTCCGCGAGTCGGCGTACGTCCTTCTCATGCGGGGCCTGTACGAACGTGGGGACACCGCCCAGGCGCCCCCCGCGCGCCGGGCGCCGCCGCCGAGCGCCCTTCGTCGTACCGCACCGATAGGCTCACGGCCGTGACCGAACCCGCGCAGCTCAGCCACGTCGACCGTGCCGGCGCGGCCCGCATGGTCGATGTCTCCGCCAAACCGGTGACCGGCCGGGTGGCCGTCGCGGCGGGCCGTTTGCGCACCACGCCCGAGGTCGTCGACCTGCTGCACCGCGACGGGTTGCCCAAGGGTGACGCGCTTGCGGTGGGGCGGCTCGCCGGCATCATGGGGGCCAAGCGCACTCCGGACCTGATCCCGCTCTGCCACCCGATCGCCCTGCACGGTGTCACAGTCGACCTGCGGCTCACCGCGGACACGGTGGAGATCACCGCCACCGCTCGTACGGCGGATCGGACGGGCGTCGAGATGGAGGCGCTCACCGCGGTCGCGGTCGCCGGCCTGGCCCTGATCGACATGGTCAAGGCGGTCGATCCGGCGGCGTCGGTGGAGGCGGTCCGGGTGCTGCGCAAGGAGGGCGGCAAGACCGGCGAGTGGGTCCGGCCGGAGGATCGGCAGTGATCCGGGCCCGGGTGATCGTCGCGTCCAACCGGGCTGCGGCCGGCGTCTACGCCGACACCAGCGGCCCGCTGCTCGTCGCCGGTCTGCGCGAGTTGGGCTGTCAGGTCGACGAGCCGGTGGTGGTGCCCGACGGCGAGCCCGTCGGCGTCGCCCTGCGGGACGCCCTCGGCGACGGCGTCGACGTGGTGCTGACCAGCGGCGGCACCGGGGTCACCCCGTCCGACCGGACGCCCGACGTGACCCGGGCTCTGTTGGACTACGAGATCCCCGGCATCGCCGAGGCGATCCGGTCGCACAGTCGCGAGCGGGTGCCCACCTCGGTCCTGTCCCGGGGCCTGGCCGGGGTGGCCGGCCGGATGCTTGTGGTGAACCTGCCCGGCTCGACCGGCGGCGCCCGCGACGGGTTGGCAGTGCTCGGGCCGATCCTCGGGCACGCCGTCGACCAGCTCCGCGGCGGCGACCACTGATCGGTCCGCGGCGACCACCTGCCGGTCCGCGGCGACCACCTGCCGGTCCGCGGCGACCACCTGCCGGTCCGCGGCGACCACTGATCGGTCCGCGCCGGCGACCACCCGCCGGTCCGCGCCCAGGCCCGGCGGGCGTCGGTCCGTCCCGATAGGCTCGGTAGGTGAGCACGGAAACCGCACCGACCGCGGACCGGGTCGCCGCGCCCCCGCCGGCAGGGTGGGAGGAGGCGCGGTCCCGGGTGTACGCGGTGGGTCTGGCCGCCGCGCTGCCTGCCGTCGCGCGGCCGCTTGTCGACACCGACGGGCTGACCCTGGCCGAGCCGCTGACCACCCGCACCGACCTGCCCGCGTTCCCCACCTCCAGCGTGGACGGCTGGGCGGTCCGCGGCACCGGGCCGTGGCGCGTCGTCGGGCGGGTGTTGGCCGGCAACACCCCGGCGCCACTCGCCGAGGACGGCACGACAGTCGAGATCGCGACCGGCGCGATGGTGCCCGAGGGCGCCACCGCTGTGCTGCGCATCGAGGAGTCCACAGTCACGGGCGGCCTGGTCAGCGGCACGCCCCGGCCGACGCCTGAGTGGCGGCAGCCGGGCGAGGAGGCGTACGCCGATGAGGAACTTCTGCCTGTCGGCACGCCGATCGACCCGGCGGTGATCGGCCTGGCCGCCTCCTGCGGGCACGACACGCTGCGGGTCCGGCGGGCGCCGCGCGCCGCGTTGCTGGTGTTCGGTGACGAGTTGCTCACGGCCGGTCCGCCCGGGGCGGGCCGCGTGCGCGACGCGCTGGGCCCGGCTGTGCCCGCGTGGCTGCGCCGGTACGGCTGCCACGTCCGCCCGTCGGACGTGGTGGGCCCGGTGGCCGACACGCTGCCCGCACACGTGGCGGCGGTGCGCGCGGCGCTCACCAACGCCGACCTGGTCTGCACCACCGGCGGCACGATGCACGGCCCGGTCGACCACCTGCACCCGACCCTGGAGGCGTTGGGCGCGGACTACGTGGTCAACACGGTGGCGGTCCGCCCGGGCTTCCCGATGTTGCTCGCCCGGCTGGCCGATCACGACGGCCGGGTCCGGTTCGTCGCCGGCCTGCCGGGCAACCCGCAGTCCGCCATCGTCGCGCTGGTGTCACTTGTCGCGCCGCTGCTCGCCGGGCTCCAGGGTCGCTCGATGCCGGTGTTGCCCCAGGCCACGCTTGCCGAGGCGGTGCCGGGGCGCGGCGACCACACCCATCTGGCGTTGGTCCGACTGGACCGTGCCGCCGGCACGGCGTACCCGGTGCGGCACGTGGGTTCGGCGATGCTGCGTGGTCTCGCGGGCGCCGACGGGTTCGCCGTCATCCGACCGGGCACCAACGGAGGCCCGGGCGACCGGGTGCCGATCGTCCCGTTGCCGCTGCTGTCCGGGGAGCGGGCGTCGTGACCGCGCCGACGATCACCGTCGTCGAGGTCACCGACCAGCCCCTCGACCTCGCCGCGCACGAGGCGGCGGTCGCCGACAGGCGGGCCGGGGCTGTCGTCTCCTTCAAGGGCGTCGTGCGCGACCACGACCACGGGCGTCAGGTGGTGAGCCTGGAGTACGAGGGGCACCCGAGCGCCGCGCAGGTGCTGCGCGAGGTGGCCGACGAGATCGCCGCCGATCCTGACGTCTACGCGGTGGCGGTCTCGCACCGGGTCGGGCCGTTGGCCATCGGGGACGTGGCGCTTGTCGCCGCGGTGAGCACGGCCCACCGCGCCGCGGCCTTCGCCGCCTGTGCCCGGCTCGTCGACGAGGCCAAGGCCCGGTTGCCGATCTGGAAGCGCCAGGTCTTCGCCGACGGTGGCGAGGAATGGGTCAACTGTCCCTGACCGTTCAGCGGCGGCCGTTGACCACCACGGCTCGGGCGAGCCGTTCGCCGTAGAACGCCGGCTCGGCGCCGGGGCGCCAGGGCAGCGCCGCGACCAGCACGATCAGGGCGAGTGCCAGCGAGTTCTCCATAAGCGCCCCGAACAGACCGTCCTGGTAGTGCGACACCTCCGGCAGTTGGTGCTCGTACGGCCAGATGGGGGAGATCAGGAAGAGCAGATAGAGGCCGAGGGCGGCGACGCCGTGCCGGAACCCGGTCAAGGTGGGATACCAGATCGGCGGGCGAAGACCGCTGAGCCCGCTCAGACCACCGAATGCGCTGCCCTGGCCGGTGCGCTGCCCCAGACTCCTGCTCGCCTCCCGTCGCCGGACTGCGGCGTCGGCCAGCACGATGATCGCCGGGATCACCCAGACGAGGTGGTGCGTCCAGGAGATCGGGCTGATCACGTTGGCGGTCAGCCCGACCAGCGTGAACGCGGTCAGCTCGTCACCGTCGGCGCGTGAACTGGCCGCACGGGACAGACCCACCGCCAGGATCAGCACCGAGAAGGCGAGCCAGAGCAGCCCGGGAGTCTCGATCGAGTCGTACAGCCGGGCGAGCAGGCCGGCGAGCGACTGGTTAGGCGTCATGTCGGCCGCGCCGACCCGCTCGGTCTGCCAGAGCACGCTGCCGAAGTACGTCCGCGACTCGTCGCCGACGATCGCGAAGGTCCCGATCGTCACGCCGATGGTGGTGCCGATCGCGGTGGCCGCCACCCGCCACTGGCGGGTGATCAGCAGGTAGGCGATGAACAACGCCGGAGTGAGCTTCACCGCCGTGGCCAGGCCGATTCCGGCGCCCGCCCAGGCGCCACCGTAGACGAAGCGCAGCAGCGGGCCGTCGGTCGCCGCGTAGTGGGTGCCCCGGCGCGAGCGCCAGCGCAGGCCGATCAGATCCGCCATGATCAGTGCGAACAGCAGGAGGTTGACCTGGCCGTAGCCAAGCGTCTCCCGGCTGGGCTCGATGGCGAGCGCGAGCGGCACCGCCAGGGCCACCGTGAACCACAGTGGCCAGGCCAGCCGGTCCACGATGGGGCGGAGCAGCCCGGCCAGCACCAGTGTCAACGCCGCGATGCTGGCGAGGGCGTTGACCATTCCCGCCGCCTCGATCGGCAGCTGCGCCATGGGCAGCATGACGAGCCCGGCGAAGGGCGGGTAGGTGAAGCCCAGGGTGGTGCCGGGCGCGATGAACTCGTACAGCTCGTGACCGCTCGCCCACCACGCCACCGCACCATGGTAGATCTTCATATCGAAGAAGTTGTACGGTCGCCCGAACTCACCGATGGCGAGCCATGCGGCGTAGGCGACGGCGGCCACGATGGCACCCCGTACGACGTTCCTGCGATCGATCCCCCGCGTCATGCGTTGAACTGGGGCGAGGCGGTCCGCCCGTCTACCGACAGCCGTCGGCATGGCGTGGCCACCCCCGTACCAAGGTCGTCCTACCCGTCCAGGTCCTGCACGGAGCCTAGAACGGCGCCTCACGTCAGTGCCTCCCGCGTTATGCGACCGTGTCCGATCCCACACATGTTTTTGACATTTCCACCGCGTTAACGCCTACCGGGTGGTTCAGGTAATTCGTGGCCTTAGCGGGGGGTGGGGGTGACACCGAAGCAGATAGACGCAGGTCAGCCGGGGAGTCGACGTGCGGTGGCCGCTGACCGGACGGCGATCCGGGCCTCGCGGCGGGCGGTGCGGACGGCGCGCTGCACGGAACGTCGAGAGTGGCCGATGCGGTGGCCCGTACGCCAGCGGATACCCGGCTTGCCACCGTTGTCGGCGGCGGCGAGCAGGAGACCGCCGAAGAGCCCGAGATTCTTCAGGGTGTGGATCTCGTTGTTGTTCTTGGCGATGGGGTCGTCGTTGTTCCAGAACGGATGCCCGGCGACGGTCACCGGCACCAGCGTGCCGGCGAGGATCAGCGCGGCGGGCCGGCTGAACCGTCCGGTGGCCAGCATCAGCCCGGCACCGACCTGCACCGCCGCGTTGAGCCGGATCAACGTCTCGGTCTCGGTGGGGAAGTTCGGGTGCGCCATCTTCAGCATCGGCGCGACCTTGTCGGTCACCGGTTTGGCGGCCACGGTGAGCCGGCCGGGGTTGCGGAGGTTGCGATACCCGCTGACCACGAAGATGCCGCTCAGCATGGCGCGGGCGAGGGAGCGTACGGGCGTCATGGATCAGTCATACCCCGTCGCGGCGTTTGCTACCCCGGCAACCGCCGGATCCGGATCGGTCGGTGTGCACGTGCGCCACGCCGATTCGAGCGACCATCGCTGATGGACGGCCCGTCACGGGTAACGTCGCGCGGGTGACGACGCTGCGGCTCCGCCCCGAAGGCCCGGCCGACACCGGCCCGGTGCGTCGGGTGCTGGCCTCGGCTTTCGCCCGCCCGGAGGTGCAGACGCCGCCGGAGGTGGAGCTGGTCGACGACCTGCGCGGCACCGACGCCTGGGTGTCCGAGCTGGCCATGGTCGCCGAGTACGGCGGTGAGGTAGTCGGATACTCGCTGCTCACCCGGGTGCGGGTGCGACCCGATGGAGGTGCCGTCGCACCGGCCCTGACGCTCGGTCCGGTGGCGGTCGCGCCGCACCGGCAGCGGGTCGGTCATGGCAGCGCGGTGGTGCAGGCCGCCCTGGACGCCGCCACCGAGCTGGGCGAGCGACTCGTCGTGGTCCTCGGTGACCCGGCCTTCTACCGCCGCTTCGGCTTCGGGCCGGCCACCGAGCTGGGTCTGACCAGCCCGTGGGCCGGGCTCGGGGAGCCCTGGCAGGCGCTGGTGCTGCCGCCGTCCACCAGCGAGGAGGGGCCACCGCCGCGTGGCGAGGTGGTCTTCCCGGCACCCTGGTCCAGGGTCTGAAACGTCGGCGGGCGCGGCGCTCAGGTTGGCTGCGTGCGTAGGTACCGGCCGAAGTGCGGAACGGTGAAGGCCACCGTGCCCCGCTCGCCCGAGTAGATGAGCCCCTTCTTGATCAGCGCGTCCCGGGCCGGGGAGAGGCTGGCCGGCTTCCGGCCGAGGGCACGGGCGATCTCGGCGGTGGGCACGGCGGCGTCCATGTCGTCCCGGACCGCGCCGCCGGACTCGCCCTCCACCAGGGACAGCGTGGCCATCACCCGCATGTACTCGCGCTCGGCCGGGGTGGCTCGCTCGAACCGGGAGCCGAAGAAGCCGACCGCCAGCTCGGCCTCGGCCTCCGGGGCGGCGACCCGGACGTCGGCGGCGGTGATCGGCGACCGCGGCGCATGATCCCAGGTCGCCTTGCCGTACGCCTGGACGAAGTACGGGTAGCCGCCGGACTTCTCGTAGAGCAGGTCGAGCGCCTTCTGCTCGTACTCCACCTCCTCGCGCTCGGCCGGCGCGCAGAGCGCCTGGTCGGCGGCGATCCGGTCGAGCCGGTCGATGCGCTGGTAGCGGAAGAGCCGCTCCGAGTACGACTTGGCGGCGCTCAGCACGGCCGGTAGGTGTGGCAGCCCGGCGCCGACGACGATCAGCGGCGCACCGATCTGGGACAGCTCGTGGCAGGCGGCGCAGAGAGCCGAGACGTCCTCCGGCCCCACGTCCTGCATCTCGTCGATGAAGACCGCAATGCCGGTGCCCACATCGCTGGCCACGGCGGCGGCGTCGCTGAACAGCTCGACCAGGTCGATCTCGATGTCGCCGGAGTCGGCCCGGCCACTCGCGGCGGGCACGTCGATGCCGGGTTGCCAGCGGTCGCGCAGCTTCGACGGAGCGCCGGCGCGGCCGGTGGGCGCGGACCGCTGGGCGAACGCCTTGAGCACCCCGAGGAAGGCGTCGATCCGGTCCGGGGCGCGGTGCCGGGGGGCGAGTTCACGGACCGCCATGTGCAACGCCGCGGCGACCGGGCGGCGCAGTGACTGGTCCGGGCGGGCCTCGATCTTGCCGCTGCCCCAGAGTCGATTGATCGCCTGGGACCGCAGGGTGTTGAGCAGGACGGTCTTGCCGACGCCGCGCAGGCCGGTGAGCATGAGGCTGCGCTCGGGCCGACCACGGGCGATGCGCTCCAGCACGATGTCGAAGACGTCCAGTTCCCGCCCCCGCCCGGCGAGTTCGGGCGGGCGCTGGCCGGCGCCCGGGGCGTACGGGTTGCGGACCGGATCCACGCATCGCAGAATATCGGGCCCTCTAGCTGCGAAGCTAGATATGGATAGATGGGGCTATCGGCGGGTTGCAGCAGTCGACACAAAACTAGGGCTGTCTAGCGTGGACGCTAGACAGCCCTAGTTTGCGGAAGCGACTACCGCTTCTTCAGGCAGAGCACGTAGTCGAGCACGTCGATCGTGTTGTCGTGCACGTAGTTCGCGGTCGCCTGCGGCGCGAGCGTCTTGCACCGGTCCCCGTCGGTGGTCGCCGGGATGCGCAGCAGCACCTGGTAGGTGTTCGGGCCGCACGGCACCTTGCGCAGGTCCGCGTCGTCCTCGCTGCCGTCGTTGACCACGCAGTCACCCTTGGCGAACTCCTCCTCGTCCGGGGACGGCAGGTTGGGGCTCGGAAGGTCGCTGGGCAGGACCGGCGGGACGACGGGTGCGCTCAGCGACGGGGTGGGCGCGGCAGAGTCACTGCTGTTGTCGGCCGCCTTCCACACCGCCCAGCCGACGAGGCCGAGGCAGGGGCAGACCAGGAGCAGCACCACAAGCACGACGATGAGGGCGATCTTCCCGCCGCTCCTCTTCGCCGGCGGAGCCGGTGGCATGCCGTACGCGCCGGGTACCGGTGGAGCCGGTGGCATGCCGTACCCGCCCGGCGCCTGCGGGGACCACGGCGCCCCCGGCTGGCCGGGGGTGGGTCCGGCGGGCGGGAACGGCCCCGGTGGCGCGTCCCACTCCGAGGGCTGCTGCGGCGGACCCCACTGCGCCGGCTGCGGCGGCGGGCCCCACTGCGGGGCCTGCGGCGGCGGACCCCACTGCGGCGGCTGTGGCGGCTGCGGCGGACCCCACTGGGGGACCGTCGGGTCGACCGGGGACGGGCCGTCGGGGCCGACGGGCGGGGGCTGGTACGGGTCGTCCGGCTGCCCGGAACCCGATGATCCGTAGGTCGTCATCTCATCCCCAGGGGTGGGTGGTCAGCGCTGCTTCAGGCAGAGGACGAAGTCGAGGGTGTCCAGCTCGCTGTCGAAGAAGTACCAGTTGGTGTAGCCCTCGACCTTGGCGCACTTCGCCTCGGCGTCGCGTTCGCCGCTGGTCGCGCCGTCGATCCGCCGCAGCACCTCGTACGACTTCGCCGTGCAGCCGCTGATCAGCAGCTTGGGCTTGCCGCCGGCCGCCCCGTCGTTACGCACACACTGGCCGACCTTGACGAAACGCGGGTCGGCCGACGACTCCGGCGCAGCGGCGCTCGGCACCGGCTCGGCCGGCTCGGTCACGTCCGCGCTGGGCTCCCCGACACCTGCCGAACCGGTCGGCGCGGCGACCGGGGCGACCGGGTCGTCGGACCGGCCGAGGAACCAGTACGCGCCGCCACCGGCCAACGCCAGCAGCACCACGACGGCCACCACCGCGATCAGCGGGCCCTTGCCGCGCCTCGACGGGCCGGGCGAGGGCTCGCCACCGTACGGGCCGCCGTCGGGCCGGTAGGGCTCCCCGCCGTACGGAGGGTTCGCCTCGGCCGGCCGGTACGCACCACCGTAGGGCGTCCCGGCCTCCCCGCCGTAGTGTCCGGCGCCGTAGGGCGCGACGGCCGGCTCGCCGCCGTACGGGGCGCCGGACGGCTCAGCCCCGTAGGGTGCCCCGCGCTCACCGCCGTACGAGGGCCCGCCACCGTAGGGCCTGGCCGGTGCGCCGCCGTACGGACCGTCGCCGTAGGACCCCTGTCGCTCCTGCGGGGCAGGCGGGTAGGACTGCACCGTCGGCGGGTAGGGCTCGGGGCTCGGCGGATAGGGCTGCTGCGGCGGCCGGCCGGGCGTCTCGTCGGGCCGCTGCCCACGCCACGGGCCTCGGAAGCCCTCACCCGGTGGTCCGTAGTTCGTCATGCCGCCCTCCTGCACATGTGGTGAGAGGCCGGCCACCAATGCGCGACGCCGACTCCGAGGTCACCGTAGCGTGGTCCACCGATGAGCTCATCTCCACCGAGCGCCGCCGCCCTGTCCGGCCGCCGCGCCGCCGCCGCGCCAACCCTGGTCTGGACCGCGTTGATCGTGGTCTACGTGCTGTGGGGCTCCACCTATCTGGCCATCCGGGTCGCTGTGGAGACGCTGCCGTCGCTGCTGTCGGCAGCCCTGCGGTTCGCAGTCGCCGGCCTGGTGCTGGCGGTGGTGCTGCGCCTGCGCCGAGGGCCGGGCGCGCTTCGGGTGCAGCGTCGACAACTCGGGTCCGCCGCGCTTGTCGGTGTGCTCCTGCTCGCCGGTGGCAACGGCCTGGTGGTGCTCGCCGAGTCCGGGCCGCCCGGGGTGGCGGTGCCGTCCGGAATCGCGGCTCTGCTGGTGGCGACCGTGCCGTTGCTCGTGGTGCTGCTGCGCTCCGCCACCGGGGACCGGCCCGGGGTCTGGACGTTCGCCGGGGTCACGCTCGGCTTCGTCGGGCTGGTGCTGCTGGTGCTGCCCGCCGGCAGCTCGGACGCGGTGCCGCTGGTCGGGGCGTTGACAGTGGTGGCGGGAGCCGTCACGTGGTCGGTCGGGTCGTTCCTGTCGGGACGGATCCGGATGCCCGGCGATCCGTTCGTCGCGACCGTGTACGAGATGCTGGCCGGCGCGCTGGCGCTGGCCGTCGTCGCCGCCGCCCGGGGCGAGCTGGGCGAGTTCCATCCGACGACTGTCAGCACCCGGTCCTGGCTGGCGTTGGGCTACCTCATGGTGGCCGGCTCGCTGGTGGCCTTCACCGCGTACGTCTGGTTGCTGCAGAACGCGCCGATCTCGCTGGTCTCGACGTACGCGTACGTGAACCCGGCGGTCGCGGTGGGGCTCGGGGCGCTGCTGGTGGCCGAGCCGATCACCCCGCGGGTGCTGCTCGGCGGGGCGGTCATCGTCGCCGGGGTGGCCCTGGTGGTGACCACCGAACGCCCCCGCCGGACGGGCACGGGATCACGATCGGGGACCGCGTCGACGGGGGACCGGCGGTAACGTCCGGCTCATGTCGGCCGCTGGGCTGGTGGGGGTGGCGTTGCTCGGTGGGGCGGTCGGTGTCGTCGTACCCTCACTGGCCCGGCGCTTCACGATCACGCCTGCTCGGCTGCGGCGCGGCGCCTGGCTGAGCCCGCCGGTGGCGGCCGTGGTGTTCGTGGGGCTCGCCGTCGCGCGGGGTGACGACCCGGCGCTGCCGGTCCTCCTCGCGGTGGCGGCGGTGGGGCTGGTGCTGGCACTGGTCGACCTGGCCTGTCTGCGGCTGCCCGACCCGCTGGTTCTCGTCGCCGGGTTGCTGGCCCTCGCGGGTCTGAGCGCTGCGGCACTGCTGGCCGGCACTCCTGCCCGGCTGCTCGGCGTGCTGGGGGGTGCGGCGGTCGCGGGCGCGGCGCACGTGCTGCTGGCCCTGCTGCCGGGGTCTCGGCTGGGCTTCGGGGACGTGAAACTCGCCGCCGTCCTCGGCCTGCCGCTCGGCTGGTTGGGGCGGGACGCCCTGCTCACCGGGCTGGTTTTGCCGCATCTGCTGCATGGTGCCCTGGTCCTCGGCCTGCTCGCGGCGCGGCGAGTCCGCCGCGACGCCCTGCTGCCCGTCGGCCCGGCGCTGCTCGCCGGCGCGTGGCTCGCCGTGCTCCTCGGCTGACCAGGCCGGAACGCGTGGCCGCTGACTGCCGCCGCGCTGCCGGGCCCAGGGCCGGACAATCACCGTCAGTGACCTCGCCGGTGGCGCTCGTCGGCACGAGCGCCATACCTCACAGTCATAGTTATGACTGTGAGGTATACCGCTCGTCGGCATGAGTCGGCCCGAGCGCGCCACGCCGACGGTCGCCAGCCGTCACGGGGCTCAGATCAGGCGGAGTTGGCGGTCCTTCGGGCGGCGTGGTTCGGTCTCGCCGAACCGCTCGAACAGGCCCGGGTCGATCGCGGCGAGGAACGGCGACGGCGCGCAGTCGCGTTCCGCGCCGTGCCTGATGCGGCGGGCGGCGTGGCTGACGTACAGCCGGTCCTGGGCCCGGGTCAGGCCGACGAAGAAGAGCCGGCGCTCCTCGGCGACCGCGTCCTCGTCGGGTGTCGAACCCGGCCAGCGCAGCGGAAGCAGCCCGTCCTCGACCCCGACCAGGAAGACCACCGGGAACTCCAGGCCCTTCGCGGCGTGCAGGGTGAGCAGCGTGACCGCCTCGGCGCGCGGGTCGAGCGCGTCCACCTCCGCGCCGGTGGCCAACTGGGACAGGAACGTCTCCAGGTCGTCGCCGCAGCGGCGGGCCAGCGGGGTCAGCAGGTCCACCGCCGAGCGGACGTCGTCCGGGCGGACCGTGCTGCCCGTGCCGTCCAGGGTGGGCACCGCGAACCGCTCCGCGACCACCTGGCCGGCCAGCCGCACCCGGGCGGCCAGCGAGCCGGCCAGCCCGTCGGCGTGCCGCAGCTCGCGGGCGATGGCCGCCACCCCGGGCCGGTCCCGCAGGCGGTCGTGCGAGCGCTTCTGCACCGGGATGTTGGCCCGGGCCAGGGCGTCCACGATCGGGGCGGCCTGCGCGTCGGTGCGGTACAGCACGGCGATGTCGGAGAACGACAGCGAGGTGGACCGGCCGTCGATCCGACCCGAGTCCAGCGAACGGTGGGACAGGCCGCCGACCAGCTCGTCGACGGTACGGACCACGAAGTCGGCCTCCTCGGCCACCGACGCCGCCGGGTAACGCCCGACGAGCGGGGCCTCCGGGTCGAGCCGCGCCGGGTCCAGCCGCCGGCCGCGGACCAGCGAGGATTGCGCGATGGCCTGCACGGCGGCGGCCAGGATCGGCGCCGACGAGCGGTAGTTGCGGTTGAGCCGGACCAGCCGGGCGTCGGTGAAGTCCTGCGAGAAGCGCAGGAAGTAGCCGACGTCGGCACCCCGGAACGAGTAGATCGCCTGGTCCGGGTCGCCGATCGCGCAGAGGTTGCCGTCGGCGGGGCTGAGCAACTGCAGCAGCTCGTACTGCACCGCGTCGACGTCCTGGTACTCGTCGACGAAGATCCACCGCCAGCGGTCCCGGTACCGCTCGGCAAGCGTGCGGTCGGCCCGCAGCAGCTCCACCGGAAGGCTCACCAGCTCGTCCAGGTCGACCAGGTCCTGCTTCCGTAGCAGCGCCGTGTAGGCGGCGCTGTCGTCGCCCGCCTCCGAGCGAGCCGCGGCCCGCTCGGCGTCGTCGGCGATCCGGAACCCGGCCGGCAGGCCCGCGGCGTCGGCGTTCTCCCGCAGGATCGTCAACCCCAGCGCGTGGAACGTGCCCACTGTGACGTCCTCGGCGACCGGGCCGAGCAGACCGTCGAGGCGGTGCCGCAGCTCCTCGGCCGCCCGTCGGGTGAACGTGATCGCGAGGCAGTGCTCGGGGAAGACATTCAGCTCCGCGCACAGGTACGCGATCCGGTGGGTAAGCGTCCGGGTCTTGCCGGTGCCCGGGCCGGCCACGATGAGCAGTGGCCCGCCGGGCGCGGATGCCGCCACCCGCTGCATGGCGTCCAGCCGGTCCAGCAGGCCGGTGCCGACCTCCTCCATGCCGGAGAGCATCGGCTCGAACGGTTCGTGCGGTGACGGCGGCGAGGCGATCGGTGGCGCGGGCGTGGGGGCCGGCTTGCGCTTCGGCTCCGCCCTGGCCGCCGCCGGACGCTTGGCCGTGGCCGTGGCCGTGGCCGTGGCTTTGGCCGCCGGCTCCGTGGGCCGCCGCTGCGCCGGCACGGGTACGTCGAAAAGCGTCTCCTGTGCCGCGCCAGCCCCCGTGCCCAGCTCCGCCGGGTCGAACAGGGTGATCACCCCGTACTCGCCGTCGTAACCCGGCACCCGCCGTACGTCGCCGCGCCGCAGCCGCCCGATCCCCTCGGCGAGCAGTTCGCCGCCGGCCTGCGCGATGTCGGACAACGGGGTCCTGGTCAGGATCTCCAGCTCCGGGCCGAGCGCGGCGAGCAGCTCGTTGAGTCGGCCCTCGACCCTCTTCGAGCGGGCGCCCACCTTGTTGATCTCGCCAAGGATCTCGGCGAGCGGCACCAGGTGGGTGACGTCCCGGGCGTGCGCCGGCCGGTGCCCCTCGGGGCGGTCGGCCAGCTCCTCGATCCTGCTGAGGACGCCCACGGTGAGGGGCTTGCCGCACTCGGGGCAGCGCCCGTCGGCGGCCCGGGTGCGCTCCGGGGTCCAGTTGACCCCGCAGAGCCGGTGCCCGTCCGCGTGGTACTTGCCCTCCTCAGGGAAGAACTCGATGGTGCCGGCCAGGCCGTCGCCGGTACGCAGCGCCTCGCGAACGGCGAAGTAGTTCCGCTCCGCGGTCAGCACTGTCGCCTCCCGGCCCAGGGCCGGCGGCGAGTGGGCGTCCGAGTTGGAGACGAGCTGATAGCCGTCCAGGCTGCCGACACGCCAGTTCATGGCCGGGTCGGACGACAGGCCGGTCTCCACGGCGAAGATGTGCTCGGCCAGGTCGGCATAGCAGTCGGCGATCGCGTCGAAGCCCGACTTCGAGCCCAGCGCGGAGAACCACGGCGTCCAGATGTGCGCCGGGACGAGATAGCCGTCCGGGCTCGCCTCCAGGGTGATCTCCAGCAGGTCCCGCGAGTCCAGGCCGAGGATCGGGCGGCCGTCGGAGCCGAGGTTGCCGATCCGGCCGAGCGCGGTGTTGAACCGGGCCACCGACTCCAGGTCGGGCAGGTAGATCAGGTGGTGGACCTTGCGGGTCCGGTCGTCCCGCTTGTAGATGGTGGAGATCTCCACGCTCAGCATGAACCGGACCGCGTCCGCGTCGGTCGTGCCGGCGAGTCGCGGCGGCAGCCGGCGGGCGATGTCGCGCTCCGCCTCCGGGTCGAGCCGGTAGAGGCCCGGCTCAGCCGGCCGCAGCGTCTCGGTCAGATGGTCGTACCAGGCGGGGTGGGTGAAGTCGCCGGTGCCGAGCAGGGCGATGCCCTTGCGTCGCGCCCACCATCCGAGGGTCGGCAACGTCAGGTCACGGCTGCACGCGCGCGAGTACTTCGAGTGGATGTGCAGGTCCGCGACGAATGGCGGGAGGCCACCGGGGGGTACGGCGCTGAACGGGGGCACGCCGCATCCTGTCACGCCCGCCACGCCGGCCGCCTTCCGCCACGCGCGGACGTGACGTCCGCTATGCCGAGCGCAACTCGACGAGACTGATCTGCGGCTTGGCGCCCACTCGCACGGGCGGGCCCCAGAAACCGGCGCCGTTGGTCACGTAGACCTTCGTGCCGTCGACCTCGCCGAGGCCGCTGACCACCGGCTGCGCCAGGCCGACGACCAGGTTGAACGGCACCACCTGCCCACCGTGGGTGTGCCCGGAGAGTTGCAGGTCGACGCCGTAACGGGCCGCCTGCTTCGCGGCGAGTGGCTGGTGCGCGAGCAGGACGACCGGGCGGCTCGGATCGCGGTCACCGAGGGCGGCGGCGAAGTCCGGCCCGGCGGCGAGGCCGGTGCCCGCGGGGTCCGCGTCCAGGTCGTTCACGCCGGCCAGGTCGAGCACGCCGCCCCGGGCCTGGATCTCCTGCCGACGGTTCTGCAGCACCCGCAGGCCGAGACGGTCCACCTCCTGGACCCACTCCTCCACCCCTGAGTAGTACTCGTGGTTGCCGGTGACGAAGAAGTTGCCGTACCGGGAGCGCAGGTCACGCAGCGGCGCGGCGGCCGGGCCCAGCTCGGCGACCGAGCCGTCGACCAGGTCACCGACGACGGCGACCAGGTCCGCGTCGAGACGGTTGATGGCGGCGACGATCCGCTCGGTGTGCGCACGCCCGCGGAGCGGGCCGAGGTGGATGTCCGAGACGGTGGCGATGCGCAGACCGTCCATGCTGCGCGGAAGCTTGCGCAGCGGGATCTGCACCCGGTCGAGTTGGGGCGGGCCGAGAGCCGTGCGGACGCCGTACCCCGTGATGCCGGTGGCGGTGAGGCCGGCGAAGATGGCGGCTCCGCGGGCCAGCAGCAGGCGGCGGGCCGGGTCGTGGTCCGGCGCCGTGACGGCGCCGGTGGCCGGCGGATCGGCGGGCCCGGCCGCCCCGACCAGCGCCGGCTCGGGCGCGGCGGTGGTCGGCTCGGCGGCGGTCACCCGGCGGCGCAGCACCAGCCGGGCGACGAGCATCGGCACTTCCAGCACGACGAGCGTGACCAGCAGGTAGAACATCACCGCGAGCCACAGGTAGCCGGGCCAGGCCAGCCAGTAGAGGCCGGCCTGCGTGCCGACGAGGGTGGCCGGCACGAGCACCGCCAGCACCAGGGCGGCGATCCCGCCGGCCCGCCGCCAGCGACCCGGCGTGGTGGTGTCCCGGATGAGGCGCTTCCACAGGTACAGGTGGATGAGACCGGTGACCAGCGCCAGGACGCCCATGAACCCCAGAACCGCCAACATGTGTGTGCCCCCCTCAGCCGCCCGCGAACGGGGGCAGGACATCGATCGTGGCCCCGCCCGGCAGGGGTGCCCGACGATCATGACAGGCGACGCCGTCCACGAGGAAACTGGCCACCCGCAGCACGGCGGCGAGCCGGACGCCGTGCCTCTGGCCCAACTCGGTGGTGAGGTCGTCGAGTGACCGGCCGGCGGGGGTGACCTCCTCGGCGCGGCCGGCAGCGGCGCGCGCACCGGCGAAGTAGCGGACGGTGAGCGGTCTCGGCTCCACAGGTCAACCCCCGATCGCGGACATCGGACGGGTCGGCTGAAGGAAGGTGGGGTCGTCGATGCCGTGGCCGGCGCGCTTGCCCCACATCGCGGTGCGCCACCGCTGCGCCACCTCGTCGTCGGTCGCGCCGCCGCGCAGCGCCGCCCGCAGGTCGGACTCCTCCGTGGCGAACAGGCAGGCGCGGATCTGGCCGTCGGCGGTGAGCCGCGTGCGGTCGCAGTCGCCGCAGAAGGGCCGGGTCACGCTGGCGATCACGCCGACGCGGGCCGGGCCGCCGTCGACCAACCACGTCTCGGCCGGCGCCGCGCCGCGCTCGGTCGGGTCAGGACTGAGATCGAACCGGGTACGCAGGGAGGCCAGGATCTCCTCGGCGATGACCATCGTGCTCCGGTCCCAGCCGTGCTGCGCGTCCAGCGGCATCTGCTCGATGATCCGCAGTTGGTAGCCGTGGTCGAGCGCGAAGCGGAGCAGGGCCGGCGCCTCGTCCTCGTTGACGCCGCGCATCAACACGGAATTGATCTTCACGGGGTCGAGCCCGGCGGCGGCCGCCCCGGCGAGCCCCGCGAGCACCGCGTCGAGGCGGGGACGGCGGGTGAGCTGCGTGAACCGGGCCGGGTCCAACGTGTCCAGCGAGACGTTCACCCGGTCCAGGCCGGCCGTGCGCAGCGCGGGCGCCAGCCGGTCCAGACCGATGCCGTTCGTGGTGAGCGAGATCCGCGGGCGGGGGTCGAGCGCGGCGACAGCTGTCACGATGCCCAGCAAGCCGGGCCGGATCAGCGGCTCGCCGCCGGTGAACCGCACCTCGGTCACGCCGAGCCGCTCGACGGCCACCCTGACCAGCCGGACGATCTCCTCGTCGGTGAGCAGCTCCGGGCCGGCCAACCAGGGCAACCCCTCGGCCGGCATGCAGTACGTGCACCGCAGGTTGCACTTGTCGGTGAGGGACACGCGCAGGTCCCGCGCGACACGGCCGTACCGGTCGACGAGGACGCCGTCGGTCCGTGGGGCGACACTCACCGGTCGACCGTAGCGCGCTCGACGCTGCCCAGGGCGGCTCGGGCGAGTTCGACGACCGCATCGCGGTAGACCTGGCCGAACAGCGCGGTGTGCACGAGCAGCAGATTCAGTTGGTGCAGCGGCACCCGCTCGCGCCAACCGTCGGAGAGCGGCCAGCTCTCCCGGTAGGCGGCCAGCACCCGGTCCAGGTGCGCGACGCCGCCGAAGAGCGCCAGTTGGGCGAGATCGGTCTCGCGGTGCCCGCCGTGCGCCGCCGGATCGATCAGCCAGGCCCGCTCGTCGACACCCCACAGCACGTTGCCCGGCCACAGGTCGCCGTGGACCCGGGCCGGTGGCTCGTCCCCGCCGAACTCGCCGACCCGGTCGATCACCTGCTCGACAAGCGCGGCGTCGGCGCTTGTCAACGCGCCGCCGTCGACCGACAGCCGCAGGTAGGGGGCGAGTCGACGCTTGGCGAACCACGTCGACCAGGGACCGTCGTCGAGGGTGTTGTCCTGCTCAAGGGCGCCGATGAAGCCGGCCCAGGCCGCACCGAAGGCCGGCGCACCGGCCCGGTGCAGGCCGGCAAGCTCCCGACCGAAGCGTTCGGCAGCCTCCGGCGTCGGCTCGCCGGGCTCCACCCAGTCGAGCGCCAGCAGGTCGGGCAACGCCACGATCACCTCGGGTACGCCGATCGCGTCGGCCTCCCGCAGCCAGCGCAGCCCGGCGGCCTCGGCGGCGAAGAAGCCCTCGGGCGCCGGCCGGTCGGCCCGCTCCGGCCAGGACTTGGCGAAGACCGAGTGACCGTCGTCAAGGGTGAGCCGGGCGGCGGCGCAGATGTTCCCCCCGGCGACAGGCGTCTCGCGGAGTCGCTGATGGGTCCGGAACGTCGGCAGGTGTGCCGGGTGCGCGCGCAGGTACGCCAGGTCCATCAGCGCACGGTAGCCGCTGGGCATGACACCGCAGTGTCGTGTGCGCACATCGAAACTCGTCCACCTGCATGAATACGCTCAGTCACTGTGGATAAGCCGCGTGTCATCCACAGGGGCGGCGCGGCCGGGTGGGCTCGCCGCAGGCTGCCGGCATGACCTCGACCGAACGTGCGAAGCTCTCCGTCCGCTCACCCGCCGACCTGCTCGCCGCCGTGCCGTACCTGCTCGGGTTCCATCCCGCCGACAGCGTGGTCGCGGTGGCCCTGCGCGGCCGGCAGATCATCTTCGCCGCCCGCGCCGACCTGCCTGATCCGTCCACGGACCCGGTCGACAGCGCCCGACACCTGGCAGGGGTGATCCAGCGGCAGGGCGCGGATGCCGCCACCGTCGTGGGCTACGGGCCACCCGACCGGGTGACGCCGAGCGTGGACGCGGTACGCGCCGCCCTCACCGGCGTCGGCCTGGAGGTGCTCGACGCGCTGCGGGTGACCGATTGCCGCTGGTGGTCCTACCTGTGCGCCGAGGCGGACTGCTGCCCACCCGAGGGTCGGCGCTACGACCCGACGGCCAACCCGGTGACCGCGTCTGCCGTGTTCGCCGGTCAGGTCGCGCTCCCCGACCGGGCGGCCCTCGCGGCGCAGGTGGCGCCGGTGGACGGCGCGGCCCGCGACGCGCTGCACGCGGCCACCGTGCAGGCCGAGCGGCGCCTGGTCGAGCTGCTCGAGCAGGCGCCCGACGGCGACCTGCTCGGCGGGCGGGCACTGCGCTCCGCCGGGGTGGCGGCGGTCCGTGAGGCGCAACGCCGGCAGCGGCGCGGTGAGCGGCTCGACGACGACGAGGTGGCCTGGTTGAGCCTGCTGCTGAGCCACCTGCCGGTGCGTGACCACGCCTGGGAGCGCACCGACGGTCGTGACCGGGACATCGCCCTCTGGACCGACGTGCTGCGCCGGGCCGAGCCGGAGCTGACCGCGGCCCCGGGCGCGTTGTTGGCGTTCGCGGCCTGGCGGGCGGGGCAGGGGGCGCTGGCGGCGGTCGCGCTGGAGCGCACGCTGAGCCTGCACCCCGACTACTCGCTGGCCCTGCTCCTGGACGACCTGCTCCGGCGCGGTGTGCCCCCGTCCGAGCTGGACGGCTGGCCGTCGGTAGGGATGCCTGGCGTGGTCCGGCCACGGAAGCGGAGCCGACGTGGCCGCCGCTGACGGGTCCCGCCGAGCGCGCGGTAACACCGTTGGTGCTACCGGAATTGATAGGCTGGCGGATGTGACAGTGAAGCGCTCCGTGAGCCTCCCCGACGACGTCGCGGACTGGCTCGACCAGCAGCCAAACGTCTCGGCCGCCATCACTGCCGCGGTACGGGTCCAGATGGCCCGTGCGCACCTCGACGAGGTGCTGCGGCGAGCTGGCATCGAGGTGACCGAGGCGGGCCGGGCGCGGTGGCGGGAGCGCCTGGCGGCACCCATTCCGGCGGACGCGTTGGTCGAGGGACGCCGGATGTTGGGACGCGAAGGATGAGTGATCGGATCGCTGTCGTGTTCGACGCGTCGGCGGTGACGGCCTACATCGAGGGCAACGTCTCGGTGGGGGAACTGATGCTGGAGGTTGCCGACGAGGGTCGGCAGGTGGCCATCCCCGCGACCTGCCTGGCGGTCGCCTTCGCGAGCGTGGCCGACGAGATCGATGCCGCGCTACTGGCACTGATGATGACTGCCCCGATGATCCGCATCCTGCCGCTCGGCGCCGAGGACGTGCGAGACACCGGCAAGCTGGCCCGCGCCGTAGACGGAGACATCTCATCCGGCCATGCCGCCCGTGCGGCTCTCATCCACGAGGCGCACTACGCGACAGCGCACCCCAAGGCGGCGGCGAGAGGGCTCCCCACCAACTGGAGCATCCTCGAGTTGGCCCGAGGTGTGCCGGGGTGACCGTTACCCTGTCGGCAGCCTGACGCCGACGCCTTCGCTGCCGCGTGCTGATCAGGGTGTCGAGAGCGGTAGGCGCACGGCCGGCGGCAGTGGCGCCCGCGCCGAACTTGTCTGGAACGACTGGATCATGAATGCCGCGAAACGACGGGCGGCTGCCAATCGTCTGGCGGCTGACTCGGCTCGTATGCCTTCGTTGGCCATCAGCGCCAGGATGAGGTCATCCAGGACGAAGTCGTCCCGAAGCTCTCCCGTCGCTCGCGCGCGGTCGACGAGTTCGGCCAGCATGCGCAGTGTTCGGGTGCGATCGGCGGTGAAGCCGGCTTCCTGGGGAAGCTGGCTGATGAAGGCGCGGGCGAAGCCTCGATCGTGGGCATGCGTCTCCATGAGCTTCTCCACCACCAGGCGGAAGCCCAGCCAGGCGTCGGGCTGAGCGAGGCCGTCCTCGACGATCGCCGAGCAGACGGTCATCTGTTCGGCGAACGCCTCGGCGAGCAGTGCGTCCTTGGTGGGGAAGTGCCGGTAGATCGTGGCGACGCCGAGCTGTGCGCGCCGTGCGATCTCCCGGATCGGCACGTCGAGGCCGTTGGTCGCGAACGCCAGGCGAGCGACGGCCAGGATGCGCTCCCGGTTGTCGCGCGCATCCGACCGCTGAACCTGTCTCACTTCGGCCGTCACCGGTCTCACTTTAGCTAACCGGACGGGGTGCTCCGTTACGGTTCGGCCCATGAGAGCTGTCGTGTTCGCCGAATTCGGGCCGCCCAACGTTGTGCACGTCGCCGAGGTCGCAGCCCCGCACGCTGGGCCGGGTCAGGTCCGCATCGCCGTCCGGGCATCAGGGGTCTCGACGGGGGAGGTGCTCATCCGGTCCGGCAAGCTGGCCGACATGGTCCCCGTGACGTTCCCGTGCCGGACCGGTTTCGACGCGGCTGGCGTGGTCGACGAGGTTGGGGACGGCGTCAGGGGCGTCGCCGTCGGCGATCAGGTGTTCGGCATGGCGTCGTCGGCCACGCGTGGCGCCAACGCCGACCGTGTGGTGCTGAGCGCGTGGGCCGGTAAGCCCGCCAACTGGAGTTGGGAGGAGGCGGGCGGTGCCGCCGGCAGCGTCGAGACGGCCACTCGCGTTCTCGACCGGCTCGGGGTCGCGGCGGGGCACGCTGTGCTGGTGCACGGCGCGGCTGGCGCGGTCGGCAGCGTCGCAGTTCAGGTCGCAGCCGCCCGTGGCGCAGTTGTCATCGGCACGGCAAGTGAGCGCAATCATGATTTCCTGCGCTCTCTCGGCGCGGTGCCGACGACGTACGGCCCCGGGTTGCCCGCCCGCATCCGAGGGTTGGCGCCGGACGGGGTCGACGCGGTGTTCGACTGCGCCGGAGGAGCGCTGCCCGACTTGATCGCCATCGCCGGAGACGCGGCACGCGTGGTGACGATCGCCGACTTCGCGGCTGCCGCCCACGGCGTCCACCTGTCGCATGGCGCACCCGCCGACCGGACCGGCAAGGCAGTGGGGTCCGGTGCCGACCCGCTCGCGGTACACGGCCTCGACATCGCGGTGGGCCTCGCCGAATCCGGTCGGTTGCACATTCCCGTCGCCGCCACGTTCCCGCTGACCGAGGCTGCGGCGGCACACGAGTTGAGCGAGGCACGCCATGCGCCAGGAAGGATCGTTCTGGTCAACTGACGCTGTCGCGCGCTGCGGAGATCGCCGCCTGCGCCACGCACCGCCGGCGACCATCGGATCCGTCGGTGACGGAGATCAGGTGGTGACCCGTTCGGGGCGGGTGTAGACATTCATGGTTCGGCCGCGCAGGAAGCCGACAAGCGTCATGCCCGCCTCCTCGGCCAACTCGACGGCGAGGGTGCTCGGCGCGGACACCGCGGCCAGCAGCGGCAGGCCGGCCATCCACGCCTTCTGGGTCAGCTCGAAGCTGGCCCGACCGGACACCAGCAGCACGTGCCCGGTCAGCGGCAGACGGCGTTCCCGCACCGCCCAGCCGATCACCTTGTCCACGGCGTTGTGCCGGCCCACGTCCTCCCGGAGCACCACCAGCTCTCCGGCCGGGCTGAACAGGCCCGCCGCGTGCAGCCCGCCGGTGCGGTCGAAGGCGCGCTGGGCGGCGCGCAACCGGTCGGGCAGCTCGGCGAGGAGGGCGGCCGCCACGGTGAGCGGGTCCGTCCTGACGTCGAACAGCGACCGCGTCCGGATCGCGTCGATGCTCGCCTTGCCGCACACCCCACAGGAACTGGTCGTGTAGAAGTTCCGGGACGGGTCGGTGGTGGGTTCCGGCGCCCCGGGGGCGAGCACCACGTCCACCACGTTGTACGTGTTCGGAGTCTCCGCGCCCGCGCAGAGCTGGGCGGTCAGCACGTCGTCGGTCGACCGGATCAGTCCCTCGGTCAGCAGGAACCCGATCGCCAGGTCCAGATCGTCACCGGGGGTGCGCATGGTGACCGCGAGGGGCTTGCGGCGGCCGGGGCCGGCCGCGCCGACCCGGATCTCCAGCGGCTCCTCCACCGCCAGGGTGTCCGGCCGTCGGACGGCTACGCGTCCGTCGGCCGCCGCGTCCAGGTCGATCCGCAGTACGCCCCGTCGGTCAGTCGCCCGTCCCATCCCGCCATCCTGCACCCCACCCCGGCCCACCCGCACGGCCGCCGGTCATCCGGCACCCGCCAGCGCAGGCCGCCAAGGCATTCGTCGGCGCAGGCCGACCCGGGGTCTCCGGCAGGGCAGGCCGACGCCGGGGCTTTCGGCAGCCAGGCCACCGCCGGGTTCTCCGGCAGCGCAAGCCGGCGCCGCAGGCATCGGGCAGCGTAGGCCGTCGTCGGGCACCCGGCGGCGCGCGCCGCACGGCCGCCGGGACGGCTACCGTGACCGGGTGGGGACGTACGCGGCAGTGGTGCTCGCGGGTGGGGCCGCCCGACGGATGGGCGGGGTGGACAAGCCCGCGCGTCCGGTCGGTGGCCTGTCGATGCGTGACCGGGTGCTGGCCGCCGTGGGCGATGCTGCCCCGCGCGTGCTGGTCGGCCCGGGTGACGGTGTCGCGGACGGTGTGCGGGTCACCCGCGAGGATCCTCCCGGCGGCGGGCCGGTCGCCGCGATGGCGGCCGGGCTGGCACTGCTCGATCCCGACACGACGCTTGTCGCGGTGCTCGCCGCCGACCTCCCACTGCTCACCCGCGCCGCGATCGGCGACCTGCTGACCCACCTCGCCCCGGCCGGCAGCTCGTCACCCGTCACAACGGGAGGCGGCCCTTCGCAGGCCGGCACCGGCCCTTCGCAGGCCGGCACTGGCCCTTCGCAGGCCGGCACTGGCCCTTCGCAGGCCGGCACTGGCCCTTCGCAGGCCGGCACTGGCCCTTCGCAGGCCGGCACTGGCCCTTCGCAGGCCGGCACCGGCCCTGTCGGCCTGGAGCGGCGAATCGACGGGGTGTGCTTCGTCGACGCGGACGGCCGGCGGCAGTCGCTGTGCGGGGTGTGGCGGGTCGCCGCGCTGCGGACCGGGCTGGCCCGGCTGGCCGCCGAGCGGGGCGGCAGCCTGGCCGGTGCTCCGGTACGGGGGCTGTGGGCCGGTCTCGCCGTCCGGGAGGTGCCGTGGGTCGGTGACGGTCCGCCGCCCTGGTTCGACTGCGACACTGACGAGGACGTACGCCGGGCGGAGGAGTGGGTGCGATGACGGTGCTTGACGACTGGGTCACGGCAGCCTGCGCCGAGGTGGGTCTGGATCCGACCGAGGTGCCCGTGTCGGCGGTGCTGGACCTGGCTCGCGATGTCGCCCACCAGGTGCTGCGGCCCGGGGCGCCGGTCACCGCGTACCTCCTCGGGCTGGCCGTCGGCAGGGGTGCCGACCCGGCGGACGCCGCGGCCCGGCTGAGCGCTCTCGCCGCCGACTGGCCGGTCCGGCTGGGCGCTGACCCCGACGATCCCACCGCCCCGTCCGACGATCCCACCGCCTGACCTGCCCCGCCGCGGTCCCCGTGACCCAGCCGTCCCCATCCAGCCGTCCCCACAGCGAGGGGACGGCTGCCGGCCGGCCGGTGTCCGATCCCGGTCCGGGCTGATTCGACGCCCGGACGGCGTGAGTAGGGTGATCGTGACGGACGGAGGCGATCATGACGGCTGACCACCCCTCGGCGCCGGACGGTGAGCCCGACGGCACATCCGAGCCGGCGGAGTCGATCCTGCTCGACGAGCCCAGCACCACCGACCTGCGCGCCAAGGTGACGGAGGCGTGGCGGGAGTTCGCCCGGATGCTCGCCCTGCGGCTGCGAGAGCTGCCCGCCGGCGCGCACCTCGAACTGACCCTCGACCCCACCGCCTCCGGTACGGGGGATGCCGTCTACTCGATAAGCGTCGACGTGACAGGCGACGGCGGGCTCTCCGCTCGGGCCGTCGGCAACGCCGCCCTGCCGCAGGGCTACCGGTTGGACCGTGCCGCGGTGGCGGACATGGTGGCGCTGGGCTGGTCCCCGCCCGGTGTGGTGGCCGGCTCCGGCGGCTCGTTCGGGCTTGACGGTACGACGGCGGAGGCCGCCCGGATCGCCCCGCTGCTGTCCCGCACGCTGCGCGACGTGTACGGCGCCCCGCACCCGGCCTTCCTCGTGTACGTGGTCAACGACGCCGAGGGCGAGCCGTTGACTGTGGAGCCGTTGGGCACCGCGCGCAGCGAGTTCGGGCCGGACTCCGACGTCGAGGGCGACCTGGAGGAGGCGCTGGCCGAGGCGGCCGCCGCGCAGACCGAGCGGGATGACGTGCTTGATCTGGCGGACCGCGTCCGCACTGTGGTGTCCACGATGTTGAAGTCCGACGCCGAGCGGTTGCAGATCGACTCGGACGGGGACATCACCATCCGGGCCGGTTCGGCGATGGTCTTCGTGCGGGTGCGCGACAATCCGCCACTGGTGGACGTCTTCTCCCCGGTGCTCACCGAGGTCGAGCCGACCGAACGGCTCTACGTCAAGCTGTCGGAGCTGACCAACCGGATGCCGATCGGTCGCCTCTACTGCGCCGACGACACGGTCTGGGCGTCCATCCCGGTCTTCGGCCGCAACTTCCAGGCCACCCACCTCATGCTGGCGGTGCAGGTGATGACCGGCCTCGCCGACGAGCTGGACGACCGGCTGCACGGCGAGTTCGGCGGCAAGCGGTTCTTCGGTGAGGGTGACAAGCCGGCCCGGAGCGACGAGTCGGAGCACCGCACCGGCATGTACCTGTAGGGCCGCTAGTCAACGTCCAGCAGGGTCTTGCCGACGGTCGCGCGCGCCTCGATGGCGGCGTGCGCGTCGGCGGCGTGTTCCAGTGGGAAGCGCTGGCCGATCAGCGGCCGGAGTTGGCCGGCCGCCGCGTCCGCCAGCGCCTGGATGGTGTACGCCCGCAGCCGCGCGGGTGGCACGTCCGGCCGGACCAGCGTGACCTGCCGTTCGGCGGCGGCTTCCGGTGCCACCGGGGACCACTCGCCGCTGGCCAGACCGAAGCTGACCATGCGGCCGCCCGGGTCCAGCAGTTCGAACGCCGTCCGGGCGATCGACCCGCCGACGCCGTCGAGGACGACGTCGACCCCACCCGGCGTGTCCCGGATCCGGTCGGCCCAGCCGGGCAGCAGGTAGTCGACAGCCACCTCGGCGCCCAGGTCGGGCAGCAGGTCCACCTTCCGCGGCCCGCCTGCCGCGCCGATCACCCGTGCGCCGGCCCGCGCCGCGAGCTGGACGAGCAGGCTGCCCACGCCACCCGCCGCGGCTTCGACGAGCACGCGGTCACCGGGGCGGACGCCTACCGCGTCGACGAGCATCGCGGCGGTACGTCCGTCGGCCATCATGGCCACTGCCGCGTCAAGGGCCAGCCCGGCCGGCACCTCGATCGGCGCGGACGCGTCCACCACGGCGCGTTCGGCGTACCCGCCGGAGCCGCCGGTGGCGCTGACCACCCGTTGCCCGATGCCGGCGGGGTCGACGTCCGGCCCGACGGCGGCGATCACCCCGCCGACGCCGTTGCCGGGGATCAGCGGTGGAGTGACCCGGAACGGCCCGGGACGCCCGGAGCGCTGCTGCGTCTCGATGAAGGTGATGTTGGCGTGCGCCACGTCGATGAGCACCTGGCCCGGGCCGGGCGTCGGGTCGGGCGCCGGGCCGGGCACCAGCGCCTCGGGACCGCCGAACTCACGTAACCAGATCGCCCGCATGGAGTCCCCCTCGTGTCGTTCCAGGCCGCCATGAGTCCAACACCTGAACCGTGCTTGAGGTCAAGCCCTGGTGGACGGCCCGACGCCGGG
The DNA here is from genome assembly GCF_026342015.1 of Micromonospora lupini. Taxonomy (NCBI): domain Bacteria; kingdom Bacillati; phylum Actinomycetota; class Actinomycetes; order Micromonosporales; family Micromonosporaceae; genus Micromonospora; species Micromonospora lupini. The sequence continues at coordinate 1,299,935 of NZ_JAPENL010000002.1, read as the reverse complement.
CGACTCGACAAGCCGGGACAGCACGATTGTGCTGCGGGTGGACGTCACGAAGGACTCGGCGCGCAGCCGTTCCAGCGCCGCCTCCAGGTGGGCGATGTCGGCGGCCCGCAGATGCACGAGCGCGTCCGCCTCGCCGGAGACGGTGTACGCGCCGACCACCTCGGGGTGCCGGCGGGCGGCCACGCCGATCTGCGCCGGGGTGGTGCGGCCGGCGCAGAACAGCTCGACGAACGCCTCAGTGGTCCAGCCGACGGCCGCCGGGTCCACGACGGCGGTGAATCCCCTGATCACGCCTGTGGAGCGCAATCGGTCCACCCGGCGCTTCACCGCCGGGGCGGAGAGTGACACCCGGGTGCCGATGTCGGCGTACGACGCGCGGGCGTCAGCGACGAGCAACGCAATGATCCGCTGGTCAACGGCGTCTATCTGCAACGTTCCGCCTCTGGGAAGCAATGGTTGTGGCTGTTACCAAAGTTCAACGGTACCTACTGTTGGTGACCGTGAACCAGCAGCGAGTCTCGCGAAAGCGGACATATCTCTTGTGCTCGCCCGAGCACTTCGCGGTCGAGTACGCGATCAATCCGTGGATGGACGTGACCACTCCCGTGGACCGGGAACTGGCCGTCAAGCAGTGGGACCGCCTGCGCGAGACGCTTGTCGGCCTCGGCCACGAGGTGCACCTGCTCACGCCGGAGCCCGGCCTTCCCGACATGGTGTACGCCGCGAACGGTGCCTTCGTGGTCGACGGCAGCGTCTACGGCGCACGCTTCAAGCACGAGCAGCGGGCCGGCGAGGCCGCCGCGCACCACGCGTTCTACGCGGAGCAGGGCTGGCGGTTCGTCGCGCCGAGCGAGACCAACGAGGGTGAGGGTGACTTCGCGTACGTGCCGGAGGCGCACGGCGGGCTCATCCTGGCCGGGCACGGCTTCCGTACCGAGATCGCGGCGCACGCCGAGGCGCAGGAGGTGCTGGGCCGGCCAGTGGTGTCGCTGCGGCTGATCGACCCCCGCTTCTACCACCTGGACGTGGCGCTCGCCGCGCTCGACGACGCGAACGTCGTCTACTTTCCTGGCGCGTTCTCGGCGGCCAGCCAGCGGGTGCTCACCCAACTCTTCCCGGACGCGGTGATCGCCGACGACGAGGATGCGATGGCCTTCGGGCTGAACCTGGTCAGTGACGGCGCGAACGTGGTGCTCAACAGCGAGGCCACCCGACTGGCCGGCAAGCTCAAGGCCGCCGGCTACAACCCGGTGCCGGTCGAGCTGGCCGAGTTGAAGAAGGGCGGCGGCAGCGTGAAGTGCTGCATCGCCGAACTGCGGCACTGACCCGAACACTGCCGCGTACGGCAGGGGCCGGCCTCCCGCGGGAAACCGGCCCCTGCTGCTGCTTCTGGTCGGCGGTTCAGCCGAGCGTGGCCAGCTCGTTGATCAGCACGTTCGACATGACCTGACCGTCGCGTTGGACCTCACGCAGGTACCACTTCTGCTGGGGCGTACGCGGCTGGTTGAACTGCCAGATGCCGCGCGGGCTGTCGATCTGGCCGATCCGGCCGAGCGCCAGGTTGACATCCTGCGGCTTGGGCGACCCACCGCTGAGCTGGATCGCCTGGTCGAGCACCTGCGCCGCGTCGTACGACGCCATGGCGTAGGTCGTCGGCGTGGTCTGGTGCTTCTTGCGGTAGGCGGAGGCGAACACCCGGTTCGACGTGTTGTTGAGGTCTGCCGAGTAGTTCAGCGCGGTCTGGATGCCCAGCGCGTCCCGGTCCAGGCTCTCCAGCACGGTGCCCTCGGTGAGGAAGCCGGGCGCGTAGACGGGGCCGGTGAACTGGTCACGCAGTTGCTTGATGAACTCCACGGCGGCCGAGCCGGCGAAGAAGCAGAAGACGGCTGTCGGCTTCTTGCGCAGCGCCTTCTCGATGTCCGCCACGTAGGTGGCCTTACCCGGGGTCGTGGTCGGGTTGGTGTTGGTCACCGGGTCGGCGATGCGCGGGTCGGAGGTGCCGAACTCCTGTCGGAAGCCCCGCACCACGTCCGGGCTGCCCACGTTCTCCGGCACGATGATCGCGATCCGGCCGTTCGCCGGTAGCTGGTCGCGCAGGTAGCGGCCCAGCGCCCGACCGGCCTCGTCCAGCACGTACGACGTACGCCAGATGTAGACGACGCTCTGCAGGCTGCTCGGCGAGGCGTTCGAGCCGATGAGCGGGACCCGGGCCTCCTCCACGGTGTCGCGGATGCCGACCATCACCGCCGAGTTGACGACGCCGGTGAGCGCCAGCACGTTCTGCTTGAGCAGTTGGTCGACGGCGGCCTTGCCGGTCTTGGCGGTGTCACCCTCGTCGGCGGTCAGCAGCTCGACCGGATGCCCGCCCAGTTGCTGGCCGTGCAGGTCGAGGAAGAGCTGGAAGCCGTTGGTGATGTCGTCACCGATGGACTTGAAGCCGCCGGACTTCGGCGCGATCAGACCGATCTTGATCGGGCTCTTGGGGGCGGCCGGCTTGTCCTCGCTGTCGGAGCCGCACCCGGCGGCGAACCCGGTCGTTCCGAGCGCGGCCAACAGTTGGAGCGCCCGCCTGCGATTCATCTGCGACACCGAGTTCCTTCCAGGAGCGTTGCAGGGCAGGAACACCGCCCCTCCGGCGTTCTACCTGCTTCGCGACGCTGCGTCAATGGCTAGTGATCATCGTGCAGGGACCGCAACACACCGAGGACCCGGGGCCACGTCGAAGACTCCGGGTCGATCAGCCCGAAATGCTCACATCCGGGCAGCTCGACAAGGGAAATATCGGATCCTGCGGCACGAGCCGCCCCGACGAATTCCCGGCTCATCGCCACCGGCACCTGCTGATCCATAGAGCCGTGCACGACTACTGTCCGTGTTCGCATCGGTACCAACGATCGTGGATCGGTCGCCGCGTACCGGTCCGGGAAGTCCAGTGGGCCACCGCCGAGCAGCGCGGCCACCGCACCCGAGTCCAGATCCAGCCGGTACGCCGCCGCGAGATCGGCCACCGGGGCCAGGGCCAGCACCCCGCCCACAGTCGACGGCGCGGTGGCCGCCGCGTACAGCGCCAGATGGCCGCCGGCGGAGTGACCGACGAGGATCGGCGGGGCCCCGCTCACCCGACCGGGCAGCGCCTCGGCGGCCAGCTTGGGCAGCGCCGCGATCCCGGCCAGCGCGTCGGTAAGTGTGCCCGGCCAGCCACCGCCCGGCTGCCCCGTACGCCGGTACTCCACCTGCGCCACCGGGTAGCCCTCGGCGGCGAGCGCGGCGGCCAGCGGCCCCGTGTGCCGGCGGTCGTACTCGGCCCGCCAGAAACCGCCGTGCACCACGACGACGAGCGGCCTGGCCGGGCCGACACCGGCCGGGCGGCGCAGGTCGGCAACCTGTTCCGGGTCGACGCCGTAGGCCACGGTCAGGTCCGGCGCCGGCGCGGGCCGGGTCAGCACGGCACGTGGGTCGGCAGGCATGGCGCGACGGTAGCGCGCCCCGCCCGGGTGGTTCGGCCCAGGGAGTCGGTCCCGGGCAGCATGTGTCGCGCCCACTGGGTAAAGATGGACCCCATGACCGAAGCGCGCTCCGCTGAGCAGAACGACCAGCCCGGCCCCGACGACTCCGGCCACTCCGGCACCGTGGTGGTGGTCGGTCCGGACGGCCGGCCGATGGGCACCATGCAGACCGATGAGGGGCAGGGTGAGGACCCGACCCGCCTGGTCGAGCAGCCGGCCAAGGTGATGCGGATCGGCAGCATGATCAAGCAGTTACTGGAGGAGGTCAAGGCCGCCCCGCTGGACGACGCCAGCCGCAACCGGATGCGCGAGATCCACGAGCGCTCGATCGTCGAGCTCAAGGAGGGCCTCGCCCCTGAGCTGCGCGACGAACTGGAGCGGATCTCGTTGCCCTTCGCGGAGGACAAGGCCCCGAGCGAAGGCGAGCTACGCATCGCGCACGCCCAGCTCGTCGGCTGGCTGGAGGGCCTGTTCCACGGCATCCAGGCGGCCCTGGTCGCCCAGCAGATGGCCGCGCGGGTCCAGTTGGAGCAGATGCGCGGCGGCCGGCAGGCGCTGCCCAGCGGCCCCGGCGGGGTCGTGCCCGGCATGCCGGGTGTCGGCCAGCCGGGCGGCGGTGAGGGCCACAACACCGGTCAGTATCTGTAACCGGCCGGTCAGTCGACCCCGAAGACCTTTTCCAGGTACGCCGCCACGCCGTCCTCGGAGTTCGCCCCGGTCACCTCGTCGGCGACCGCGAGGACGGCGGGGTGCGCGTTTGCCACCGCCACGCCGCGCCCGGCCCAACTCAGCATCGGCACGTCGTTGGGCATGTCGCCGAAGGCCAGCACGTCCGCGGCGGCCACACCGACCCGATCGCAGTACCAGTCGAGCCCGGCCGCCTTGGTCACCCCGGCCGCGGAGATCTCTACCAGCCCCGAGGACGACGAGTGCGTCGCCTCGGCCAACCCCGCCACCGCCGCGCCGATCAGCGCGACGAACGCGTCCGGGTCCTGCTCGCCGGCGCGGGCGAGCAACTTCACCGCGGGAAGCGAGAGCAGCTCCTCCGGCGTCTCGACCGGGCGGATGAGGTCGTGGTCGGCGTCCCAGCGCAGCGGGTAGTGCGCCTCGTGCCGCATCTCCCGGCTGTCCAGGATCTCCACCGCGAAGCTGATCCCGGGCACCTCGGCCCGCAGCCGCTCGGCCACCTCGGCCAGGTGCTGCGGGGCGAGCGGATCGGCCCGCAGCACCTCGTCCCGCACCGGGTCGTAGACCACTGCCCCGTTCGCGCAGACCGCCGGCAGTGGCTCGGCGAGCTGGTCGTACACCATCTGCAGCCAGCGGACCGGACGGCCGGTGACCAGGACGACAGGCGTGCCTCGCGCGGTCAACCGCGCGAGCACGTCTGCGGTGCGTGGGCTGAGCGTGCGGTCGTCGCGGATCAGGGTGCCGTCGATGTCGGTGGCGACCAGCCGAGGGGTGTCTCCCATCACCGGGACAGTAGCCGGTCCAGGTACACCGCCACCCCGTCGTCGTCGTTGCGCAGGGTCACCTCGTCAGCGGCGGCCCGGACGTCGGGGTGCGCGTTGGCCACCGCGACCCGGGACCAGCCGGCCCACTCGAACATCGGAAGGTCGTTGGGCATGTCGCCGAAGACCAGGACGTCGGCGGGGTCGACACCCAGGCTCTGCGCCACCACGGCCAGCCCGGTCGCCTTGTCCACTCCGGGCGGGCAGATCTCGATGAACCCGAGCCCGGCCTGGGTCAGCGTCGCGACCTGCGGCGAGACGATCCGACGGGCCACCGCCAGCAACTCGTCGACGTGGTGGTCGGCGGTCCGGGCGAACGCCTTGATCACGTCGCAGGCGAGGCACTCGGCGCGGCTGCGCGCCTCGAACCGGTCCTGGTAGGGCCAGCTCTCGTGGTAGTCACCCCAGAGCGGGGCGTCGTGCTCGTCGGACGCCTCGACCATCACGGTCAGGGGGCCTACCTCGGCCTCCAGGTCGGCGAGCAGCCGGGCCAGCACCTCGGCGGGCAGCCGCTCGTCGCGGAGCACCACCGGGCCGGTCGGGTCACTCTGGTCGACCACGCGCCCACCGCCGGCCATCACCAGGAAGTCGGCGGCCCGGATGTCGTTGCGGGTCAGCTCGGTCAGTCGGGGGCCCCGGCCGGTCGCGCCGACCACCGGAATTCCGGCGGCCCGCACTCGGTCGAGCACCCCATGGGTGTACGCGGAGACGGTGTCATCGCTGCGGACCAGCGTTCCGTCGAGGTCGGTCGCGATCAGTTTGGGCAGTCCCGGGCGGGTCATCGTTCCTCCTTCGCCCGCCGCCGTCGCACCTGCCAGGTCCCGGCGTGACGGCGGGCAGCAACCGTACCTCGGGAAACAGCCCCCCACCATGGCTTCCAGGCGAATCGAACACCAACTCGCGGGGCGTTCCCCCACCCCCGCGGTCGTGCATTTTCCGGCACCGAGGTGCGGCGGAATGCACCCTTTGTTGGTGCAGAAGGTGCAAGATCGACGCGGTCGACGGGTCGGGGCGGGTCTGCCTGGCTCAGGCGGGGTGCTCGGGGCGGGCGAACGGGGCCGCCGACGTCACGGTCAGGTCAGCCGGCGCGGGCGGCGCGTCCTTCTCGACCGGGTCGAGGTGCCGACGGCGCCAGCCCTGCCCCGTCGCGGCCTCGGGCGGGTCGTCCCTCGTCGGCGTGTTCGGGGCCAGCCGCAGGGCCGCGGCGAACAGCACGCAGGCCACGTACGCCATCACCAGGCCGCGACCGTACTCGACCCGGAGGTTGTCCTCCGACCCGTAGAAGTAGTTGCGCTGACCGGCGTCGTCGAGCGTCGCCGTCGCCGCCACCAGCAGTGCCAGCAGCGCCCCGCTCAGGGTGAACCCGACCAGCCGGGCGTTCGGCCGGACGGCCGGCGTGCCCCGCAGCGCCAGTGCCACGATGCAGACCAGTCCGAGCAGGCCGACCAGCCAGCCGACGCCGAAGCCGCCGGTGTCGGACACTCCGGCGGGCACGTCGACCGAGGTGGAACCGGCCGGGCCGCCGTTCGGCAGGGTCATCACCAGCCACTCGCCGAGCAGCGAGGCCACCCCCGCCACCGCGCCGAGACCGGCGAGCAGCACGGGCAGGCGGGGGTCCCTGGTGATGCCGGCCAGGGACCAGCCGAGGCGGCGGCGTCCAGTGGCGGGCTCGTCGGCGCCCCACTCGATCACGGTCGGCCCGTCGGACGGGTCGCCCTGCCGTGGGATGGGCAGCTCCTCGGACATCGGCCATCCTTCCGCCGGTCACGGGCCTGCGTCGAATCATGGCACAGGGGGTCGCGCTGGTGTCGCTGCCGAAGCCGCCCGCGTCGCGCCTCCACGAGGGGTGACGGGAATCGCACGGCAGGCGTCGGTGCCGGTCGGTCGCTCGGGAGACACGTTTCCGCTAGCGTTCTCCTCATGCCTATCCGTACCGCTTCCGCACAATGGCAGGGCAATCTCACCGAGGGTTCCGGCTCCGTCCGCACCGGTAAGGGCGGCCTGTCCGGCAACTACTCATTCAAGTCGCGCTTCGAGGAGGGTGAGGGCACCAACCCCGAGGAGCTGATCGCCGCCGCACACGCCGGCTGCTTCTCGATGGCGTTCTCGAAGGCCCTCGCCGACGCCGGCTCGACGCCCACCTCGGTCGAGACCACCGCCAAGGTCCACCTGGACAAGACCGACGCCGGAATGAGCGTGACCCGGATCGACCTGGAGACCGTCGGCCAGGTGCCCGGGGTCGACGAGGCGGAGTTCCAGAAGCTCGCCGAGGCCGCCAAGGCCAACTGCCCGATCTCCCGCCTGCTCTCGCCGGGCGCCGAGATCACCCTCACCGCTCGCCTGGCTTCCTGACCCGACGATCCGCACGCCGCACGTTCACGGAAGGAGCCTCCGCCCGGTCCCGGGCGGCCGCTGCCTTTCGTGAACGCGCGGACAGCGGCGCCGGTCGCCGCTCCCGCCGCTGAGCGCGCGGACCCGGCCGGGGGTGGTCGCTCTCCTCGATCAGCGCACGGATCCGGCCCGGTGGCCGAGCACGAGCCGGCCGATCGGTCAGGTGTCGGGCAGAATGGACGCGTGCCGGTGGAGATGACTCGCGAGCGCTTCGAGGAGCTGGTTGCTGACGCCCTCGACGAGGTGCCCGAGGAACTGCTCGGCCTCATGAGCAACGTGGTGATCCTGGTCGAGGACGACCCACCGCACACCGAACCCGACCTGCTCGGCCTCTACGAGGGGCATGCGCTCACCAGCCGCGGTTGGGACTACTCGGGCGTGCTGCCGGACCGGATCTTCATCTACCGTCGTCCGATCCTGCGGATCTGCGACAGCGACGAGGACGTCGTCGACGAGGTCGCGGTGACTGTCGTGCACGAGATCGCCCACCACTTCGGCATCGACGACGCGCGGCTGCACGCACTGGGCTGGGGCTGAAGCCCGGCCGCTCACCGCGACGCCCGGCCGCGGCACGCCGCTCGGCCGATGGCCCCCGGTTGCCGTGGTCGCCTACGGTCGGAGCAGCGACCGCGACCGTTTCAGGAGGCACCTTTCATGCGCAGCGAGCTGTTCTCGGCGGAAAATCTGGAGAAGGAGTCCGCGCAGGCCGGCATGCGGCTACAGAACTCCAAGATGTTGAAGATCGAGCTCAACGGCGAGGCGATGGCCCGGGTCGGGTCGATGGTCGCCTACCAGGGCAATGTGCAGTTCCAGGCGCTGGGCTCGGGTGGGCTCGGCAAGTTCCTCAAGCAGAAGCTCACCGGCGAGGGCGTCCCGCTGATGAAGGTCACCGGCCAGGGTGACGTCTTCCTCGCCGAGCTGGCCAAGGACGTGCACATCATCGACCTGGAGCCGGGCGACGCGCTCTCCATAAACGGTTCCAGCGTGCTCGCCTTCGACTCGACCCTCCAGTACGACATCAGGATGGTCGGCGGCGCCGGGATGGCCTCCTCGTCCGGCCTGTTCAACTGCGTGTTCAGCGGGTACGGCCGGATCGCCATCACGACCAAGGGCACCCCTGTGGTGCTCAACGTGGACGCCCCGACGTACGTCGACCCGCAGGCCGCCGTCTGCTGGTCGGCAAACCTCCAGACCGGCTACCACCGCGCCGAACAGCTCGGCCTCGGCACGCTGCTGGGCCGCCGCACCGGCGAGTCGTTCACCATGAGCTTCGCAGGTCAGGGCTTTGTGGTGGTCCAGCCGTCCGAGGAGCCGCCGGTCATGGGCAGCGGTCAGCAGCAGCAGGAGGGTGGTCTGCTCGGCGGTCTGCTGAGCTGACCACGCCGGTGCGGGGCGCTCCCTGATCCGGGAGAGCCCCGCCCGGTCAGCTCAACTCGCCAGTGCGCAGCCGGGCCAGCCAGGCCGCCGCGTCGGCGTAGTCGACGTCGGAGAGGCCGGCCGGCGCGGGAACGGGCCGTTCGCCCGCCGCCTCGACCCAGCGGTGCCGGGGGTACGACCCCAGGAAGTGGACGTCCGCGCACACCCGGCGCAGCCCCTGCAACGCCTCGCCCAGCCGCACGTCGGCCACGTGCCCCGTGCAGTCGAGGAAGAAGACGTACCGGCCCAGCGCCTCACCGGTCGGGCGGGACTCGATCCGGGTCAGGTTGACGCCGCGGACGGCCAACTCCATGAGCACCGACAGCAGCGCGCCGACCCGGTCGTGGGCGATGTAGACGGCAAGCGAGGTGAGGTCGTCGCCGGTCGGCGGTGGGGGTGGCCCGGGGCGGGAGACCAGGACGAACCGGGTCACCGCGTCGGGATGGTCGGCGATCTTGTCAGCGAGCAGGGCGAGCCGGTGTCGGGCCGCCCCGATCGGCGCGCAGATCGCGGCGTCGTACTCACCGGAACCGGCGCCGGCGGCTGCCGCGCCGTTGGAGAGCACGTCGACCACCACCGCGTCGGGAACGTGGTCGCGCAGCCAGCCCCGGCACTGGGTGGACGCCTGCGGATGCGCCGCGACCGTGCGGACCGCCGGCAGCGCGGTGCCCGCGCGTGCGGCGAGCACGAAGTCGACGGGCAGGATCACCTCTCGGGTGATCACCAACGGCTCGCCCTCGGCCATCTCGTCGAGGGTGACGCCGACCGCCCCACCGATCGAGTTTTCCAGCGGCACCAACGCCGCGTCGGCATCCCCGGCGCGGACGCTGTCCAGTGCCTCCCCGACGCTGCGGGCCGGCGTCCTGGTGCCGTGCTCGGCGGCGGGGATGGTGCGCAGGGCCTGCTCGGCGAAGGTGCCCTCCGGGCCGAGGTAGACGAAGCGCGTAGGCGGTGTTCCGGGCATGTCGACCAGACTACGCACCCGGCCGGACCGCCGGACCGGCATCGCAGGCGAGCGTACGGATCCCGGCGGGGCCGGTGGCCCGGACCTCGATGGTGCACACGTCGGTGCCGGCGGTGACCAGTTCCGGGGCGGTGGGTCGACCCCGGGTGACGACCTGAAGCTCCTCGTGCCCGGTCACCTCCAGCACTGTGTACTGCCAGTCGGCGGCGCACAGCGGCCCGGTGCGGACCCGGACCCGCACGTTGTCCGGGAGCACGGAGGCCCGACCGCGCAGCAGTTGCACCACTCGCTGGCCGCTGGGGCCGTTCCGGCAGGCCGTGGCGACGAGGCCGGGGTCTCCGGTGGCCGACTGAGTGGCGACCGGCGGAGTGCTCGGCACGGTGGACGGCGTGCTCGTCGGGACGCCCGTCGGGCCGGGCGCGGTCGGAGTGCTGGCACCGCTTGGCACACCTGCCGGGTCGCGCAGCTCGGGAGGGGCGCCACAGCCGGTCAGCGCCCCGACGGTGAGGAGCGCCAGCAGGGCCCCGGCCACGGGCAGCGCACGAACCGCCACGTGTGTGATGGCGGTCGTCACCCGGGGCGGGGGCATCGGGTGGCGGGGCGTGGTGAACGGCACGGGCCGATCCTCGGGACAGGGGAAACGTCGTGTTGGCCGGGTGGCCGAGCCCATCGTAGGGCGAGCGGTCGGCCGGGTGAAGCTCAGCCGAGGACGCGGTGCCCGGCGCGCTCCAGGGCGGCCGTGCCCTCGGTCAACCGGACGGTCGGCACCAGCACGTAGTCGGTGTCGAAGGTGGAGAACGTGACCACGCTGACCCGGGCCGTGGCGAGCGGGTCGACGAGCGCCGCAAGTGTTCCGGTGCCGTCCACTCCCGTCGGGCCGACGACGCGCAGGCAGCGCCAGGTGGTCTCCACCACCGCCTGGGTGGGCACCCGGTCGGTCGGGCAGATCACCGAGATCCCGTCGGCGGTCCAGCTCACCGTGACCACATCGGCGCTGCCCAGCCCACTCGACAGCGCGTCCGGCAGGGCGGTGCCGGCACGTAACCGGCACACGGCGTACTCCCCCGGGAGCAGAGCGATATCGAGCATGAGGGCACCTTACGGCGTGGGTGTGGGCCCACCCCGTCATCGCCGCGTGCGGCGAACGACACATTGCGCCGCAGGTCAGACCTCGGAGAAGAAGGTGAGTGAGCCAGCCACCGCACCGTCGGTGAGCACCGGGGTGGAGATCGCGTCGACAGTCGCGTCGGAGCTGTCCGCCGAGGCGGCCTGCACCCGCAGCAGCCCACGGGCGAGCCGGCCTGAGGAGAGCGCCAGCAGCGGCGGGATCTTGTCGATCTCGGCCTCGGTCAGCTCGCCCCGGTTGGCGGTGAAGTCCAGCAGGCGCAGCCCGCCGTCGAGCAGCGGTCGCCCGATCAGGCCCGCCGGGTCGCCCAGGCAGAGCAGCTCGCAGCCGGCGGTGGAGATGGCCACCACCCGGGTGTCGGCGTCGATCAGCAGGCAGGGCTCGTCGGCCCGGTCGACAGTCGAGGACCACTGGCCGACGTTGTCGGACTCCAGCTCTGTCGAGGCCCGCGCCGACGGCACGAACACTTCCGAGAGCGAGAGTTCGACGTGGGCCACCGCGCCTCCTATGTCCACCGACGGACTGTCCACGCTAGCCGGTCGCCGACGGAATCACCGAGCGCACCAGGTCACCGGACCGCACAGCTCGAACCGGGGCGGCCGGCGACGGCGCGGGAGCCGGTGGGGTAGGTGGGGGACCGGGGCCGCGTGGCGTCGCCGGTGACGTTACCGGCGGTGGGCCGGCTTGTCAGCGGCCGTTCGGCCCTCCTCGTACCACCGGTAGTCGGCCGATGGACGGTACGTGCCGTTCAGCCAGGTGTTGGGGTGCTGTGCCACCCGGGACAGCTTCTCGGCCGTGGCCGGGCTGATCCGGCTGCCACCGGCCACGAGAAGCCGATCCAACTCCCGGTGGGTGGCCATCAGGCAGTCCTTCGGAAGGCCGTAGACGCTGATCACGCCGGAGCCCACGAAGGTCAGCACCGGCGTCACGGGAATGGTCAGCCCCACCGCGTCGGAGAGGGCCTTGCTGGCCCGCTTGGCGTCCCGACGGGCCTCGGTGACGTACGGCGGCCGCTTGCCGTTGATCTGCACGACGTCCCCGGCGACGAGCACCCGGGCCCGGCCGTGGTCGGCGATGGTCACCGCGAACAGGCCGCTCGGCCCGATGGCGAGGAACCCGGCGCGGTCGTCCTGGGTGCGGTCGAGAAGGACGTCCGACGCGTCGGTGCGGGGCCACTCGATGACGTGCCAGGCCGGCCCGAGATGGTCGAGCTGGCCGAGCGCCCGCGCTCCGGCCGCCTCCAGTCGACGGGCTCCCCGCTCGGCACGGCGGCGGCGGGCCCATTCGAGCGGTGTCGGACGGACCGGCTCCAGAGCCCCGGGTGACTCGACCCGGGGGTGGGGCACCGCGATGGGCGGCAGTGCCCGGGCGGTCGGTACGGCTCGTCGTGCGGGAAAGACAGTCATCGTCGTCGACCTCCGGCAAAAGGTCCCTCGAAGTTATGTCCTCACTACCCTACGTTGCCACTCCCGGTGTTCGGCAAGCCGGAGCGCCGGAGTGACTGTGGATGAATGCCATATTCATCCACAGTTCTTTTCTCGGATGCCGCCAAACCCTGCCCTACGCTGCGGGGGTGACCCACTACGTCGACAGTGAAGTCGGTCGGCTCGGCACCGTGCTGCTGCACCGGCCCGGCCCGGAACTGGCCCGGCTCACCCCTCGCAACAACGACTCACTCCTTTTCGACGCGATCCCCTGGGTCGGCCGCGCCCAGGAGGAGCACGACGCGTTCGCCGCCGCCCTGCGCGAGCGCGGCGTCGAGGTGCTCTACCTGGCCACCCTGCTGGCCGAGACGCTTGCCGTCGAGGAGGCCCGCGCCGAGTTGACCGAGGAGGTGCTGCGTTCCCGTCGACTCGGCGACACGCTCCGCGCCCGGGTCGCCGACCACCTCGCCTATCTGGACCCGGTCGCGCTTGCCGACGTGCTCACCGCCGGGCTCGCCCACGAGGAGCTGCGGATCAGCTCGGAGCGGCCGGGCGGCCTTGTCTACACCCTGATGGACCGGCACGACTTCGTCATCGACCCGCTGCCGAACCTGTTGTTCACCCGGGACTCGTCGCTGTGGATCGGTGACCGGGTGGGTGTCACCAGCCTGGCCATGCCGGCCCGCCGCCGGGAGACGACCCTGACCGACGCCATCTACCGCCACCATCCGCGCTTCGCCGGCACCGAGTTCGTCTACCGCCCGAACCTGGAGCACCTGGAGGGCGGGGACGTCCTGCTGCTCGCACCGGGCGTCCTCGCGGTCGGGGTGGGCGAGCGGACCACCCCCGCCGGCGCCGAACGCCTCGGTCGGCAGGTCTTCGCCGCCGGGCTGGCCCACACCATCCTGGTGGTGCCGATCGCCCAGAAGCGCGCCACCATGCACCTGGACACCGTGTGCACGATGGTCGACGCCGACGCCGTGCTGATGTACCCGAACATCGCCAGCACGCTCTCGGCGTACACAGTGATCGCCGGCGCGGACGGTGAGGATCCGCGCGTGGACGGCCCGGCGCCCTTCCTGCGGGCCGCCGCCGACGCGATGGACCTGGACCAGCTCCGGGTCATCGACACCGGCCTGGACCCGGTCACCGCGGAACGCGAGCAGTGGGACGACGGCAACAACACCCTCGCCCTGGCGCCCCGGCTCTGCGTCGGCTACGAGCGCAACACCGAGACCAACGCGCAGTTGGAGCGGGCCGGCATCGAGGTCATCCCGATCGCCGGTTCGGAGCTGGGCTCCGGCCGGGGAGGCCCGCGCTGCATGTCCTGCCCGATCGTCCGCGACCCGCTGCCCGTGCACGGGTGAGCGGGCCGCGTGCCCGGGTCAGCGCAGGGTGAGCTGGCGGCCGAGCAGCCCCTGGCGGGCCCGCCTGCCGGCGGCGTCAAGCGGTTCGGTGGTGGCGAGCGCCTCCGCGTACCGCTTGGCGAACTGCGCGACCGGGTCCTCCCAGTCGGCTGCCGGCGTCTCCTCCGGCAGGTCCCACACCGGCACCAGCCGGCCGTGCGCGCGGAACATCCCGGCGAACTTGGTCTGTTCGCCGAGCGTCAGCGTGCCGGCCGCGCCGAGGCGGGCCAACGCGTCCAGGGCGGCGTCCTCGTCGTCCGGCAGCACCCAGCGCACGTGCGCCTTCTCCGGGACCCGGCACCAGTACGCGGCCTTCGCGGCGGTCATCCGCACGGTCGGGTAGATGGCGGCGTTCGCCCGCTCCAGCGACGCCTGGACGCTCGGGTCGTCTGTCGCGCCGGGGTCGAGCCAGAACTCGAACCCGTCGTGCATGCTGATCTCCAGCGGGCCGTCCACCAGGACGTCCTGCAGTCGCGGCCCGGGACCGGGCAGCGGTGGCACGGACACCTGGCCGCCCGGCTCGGCCCGCAGCGCGCAGAGCAGCGCCTCGGCCAGGTCCCGGGAGACGTCGCCGGACTGCTGGTGGCGTTGCAGACCGATGAGCACGCGGCCGTCCGCCTTGCTGATCGCCGGCGCGGCCATCGGCAGCACCGTGGCCAGCGTGGCCGACCGGTCCCCGAATTCCTCGACGAGGGCGGGCGCCAGCCGCAGCGGCGCGGACGCGGCGGGCACCAGCTCGCGCAGCGCGATCCACTCGGACTCGTCGGCCAGCCCCTCGAACGGTCGCGGCACGAAGACGTCGCGCACCTTGTCCTTCCGGGGCGCGGTGTCGGCGGCTCGCTGGCTCTTTCGACGCTTGCTCACGGCGTCACAGCCTAGAGCCCCAACGGTCGGCCCGTAGCCCGGACCCACCCACCCCATCGCCGGTCGATCATGAAGTTGTTGTCACCACGTCCGGCGTGTCGCCGCAACAACTTCACGATCGACGATGTCAGCCGGTGGGGACCAGGTCGGGGTGGGAGGTCGGGTCGAACTCCGCCCAGACGCGCTGACCCATGCCGTCGCGTTCGACGCCCCAGCGGGTCGCCAGGCCGGCCACGATCTGCAGGCCCCGCCCGTCCGCGGCGTCCGGGCTGGCCGTGCGGATCCGCGGGCTGGTGTTCGCGCCGCCGTCGGTCACCCGCAACTGGATCCGGGGGCCCTCGGCGGAGGGCCGCAGCCGCCACGCCACCCGGACCACGCCGCCGGGCAGCGGCCGGGCGTGCCGGACCGAGTTGCCCACCAGCTCGGCGAGCACCGCGATCAGATCCGCGAGGAGCGTCGGTGCCACGACGTCAGCCAGATCCTCGGCGAGCCGGTGTCGCGCCAGTCGTGCTCCGGCGGGGTGGTGGGGAACCACCACGCACCACGCCCGATCCCTCGCTGCCGCTGCCACCGTCGCCTCCACGTCGCGCCACCGTCGGTCAACCGCGCGGTAGCCGCACCTCTGCGACCGTACCGCCGTCGGTCCTCGGACGTAGGGATACCCATCCATTCTGTTGTTCAACGATCCGGCGGACGAGATAGAGGCCGAGCCCCGCTCCCGGGTAGCCGCGCCGGTCGCCGGACTCGCCCTGCCAGAACCTGTCGAACGCCCGCTCCACGTGCTCCGGCCGGATGCCGATTCCCCGGTCACTGACCCGGAACGCGACCAACTGGCCGTCCACACCGGCGGTGATCTCGATGGGGGAGCCCGGCGGCGAGTACTTGCCGGCGTTGGTGGCCAACTCGGTCAGCACGGTGGCCAGGCTGGGCCGGTGGCCGAGCGCCTTGGGCAGGTCGGCCGGGAGGCGCACCGTCAGCCGGTGCCGCAACTCCGCAGGCAGGTCCACGATGGCGGCGCGCAGCGCCTCACCGAGGTCGAACGGTGTCGGTGGGTCGTCCCCCGGCCCCGCCTCGGCCGCCGAGGAGAGCAGCCTGTCGACCAGCCGGGCCAGCTCGTTGGCGCGCTGCCCGATGACCCGGGCGGCCTGTCGACGGTCGACCTCGGTCAGCGACTCCCAGTGGTCGGTGAGGGTGTCCGCGTACCCCTTGATGACGGTGACCGGCGTGCGCAGCTCGTGGCTGGTCACCGCGACGAACAGCTCCCGGTCGTGATCGCGGCGCTGCTGGTCGGTGATGTCGCGGAAGGTGACCACGCGCAGCGCGCCCGGGCCGGGCAGGTCGCCGGAGGTGATGCGCAGCCAGCGGCCGTCCGGCAGCCGGTGGTCGCGGACCTGACCGGAGGGCGGCAGGGGGAACGGCAGCGGGCCGTTCAACGCCTGCTCCGCGGTCCGGCCGGTGACCTGGGCGGCGGCCGGGTTCCACAGCCGGACGTGGCCGTCCCGGTCGACCACCGCCAGCCCGTCGGCGAGTGCCGCCACCACCGGCCCGTCGCCGTGCACAGGCAACCCGCTCTGGTCGCCGTACATGTGCGCGATGCACGAGGCGAGGTAGGCGATCACCCCCTGCTGCTCGTCGCCCGGCTCGTCGTCGCCCGGGTAGAGGGCGTGCAGGCTGCCGACGGTGTGGCCGCCGATCTCGGCCCGGGACACCACCATCCGGCGCAACCCGCTGCCGGCCAGCTCGGCGGAGAGCTTGCCGTTGAGCTCGGCCACCCGGACCTGGCTCACCCGTGGCCCGGAGAGCAGGCAGACGGTGTCCGGGTCGTCCGCCGCGAGCGGCCGGCCGAGCGCCCACTCCGCCGCGCCGGTGGCCGCGATCACCCGGCCGCCGGTCGGGCCGAACTCGACGAACGCCATTCCGGTCGCGCCGAGCGCCGGTTGGGTCACCCTCAGGAGCTGCGTGAGGACCGGCAGGCCCGCGTCCCCAGAGTTGATCATCTCGATCACGGCGGCCTGGCCGGCGAGGAGAGCGGGGAAATCGATTCGCTCCGGCATGTGCCGAGTCTGCCCCGCCGGTCCGGCTTTCGGCACCCCCCGGGTCGAGGCCCGTTCAGCGGTCCCGCCGGGCCAGGACGTGCGCGGGCCGGTCGGTGATGATCCCGTCCACCTCCTCGGCGAGCACAAGCTCCAGGTCGGCCGGCTCGTTGACAGTCCAGACGTACACCTGGTTGCCGGCGGCGCGCAGCGCGGGCAGCAGGCGCGGCCGGGCCCGGACCAGGCCGATGCCCGGCCCGGCGATGCGGGTGCCGAACGGCAGCCGGCCCAGCCCCAGCCACGGCGGCAGCACCTCAAGCAACAGCACCGTGGGCAGCGCCGGGGCCAGCTCCCGGACCCGGCGCACCGCCAGCGGGGAGAACGACATGACTGTGACCTGGACCGGATCGTCCGGCGCCGGATCGTCGAGCCCGTACCGCCGCAGCAGCTCGACAAGCCGCCGCTCCACGTTCGAGCCGTAGCGCGACGGGTGTTTCGTCTCCACCAGCAGCCGGACCGGCCGCCCCGCGGCGAGCACCGCGTCGAGCAGCCGGGCCAGCGTCAGCAGCCGGGTGTGCGACTCGTCCGGCGGCAGGTCACCGCTCGGCGCGCTGCCCGGATGCCAGGACCCGAAGTCGAGCGCGTCCAGCTCGGCGAGGGTACGGGCGCTGACCAGACCCCGGCCGTTGCTGGTGCGGTCCAGTCGTCGGTCGTGTACGCAGACCAGATGCCCGTCCCGGGTCAGCCGGACGTCGCACTCCAGCCCGTCCGCGCCCTCGTCGAGGGCCCGCAGGTACGCGGCGAGTGTGTGCTCCGGAAGGTCGTACGAGGCGCCGCGGTGCGCGAAGACCAGAGGCCCGCCCATCCCGGCCGCCTCAGATGACCTGGCCGGGCTGCCCGTTCGCGTCGACCACCGGACGGCCGACCGCTGCCCACTGGCGCATCCCGCCGTCGGCGTTGCGCACCTGCTCCCAGCCGTTGTTGACCAGGTAGGCGACGACCTGGGCGGAACGTCCACCGGAGCGGCAGATGACTGCCACGTCCCGGTCGGTGGGCACCTCGGCCAGCCGCGCCGGCAGCTCCATCATCGGCAGGTGGTGGGCGGTGGGGGCGTGGCCGGCCGCCCATTCGTCGGCCTCCCGCACGTCGAGCAGGTAGGTGTCGTCGGCGATCTCGGTCACGGGCACGGTGGGAACCTGGGGTCCGAACACAGGAAGCAACACTAGATCCTCGCGGGCCGGATCGGCACCGACCCGGCCGTCGGCACTGTCACAACCGGGTCACCCAGCGCGGGTTGGCCTGCGCCCAGGCCGGTACGCGGGTACCCCGGACGGCCTGGAAGAGCCCGTTGCCGCCGTTGTCGAGCACCACGTACGAGACCTGGTCGATGGTCTGCGGGGACGAGGGCACCTGGACGCCGTGCATCCCGTCGGGCGGCAGCGCGCGGAGCGCGAGGAGCAGGTCCTCCAGGGGTACGCCGTTGGTGTCGACTGTCAACGAGCCGCCGACCGCCCGGAGCACCTGGTCCAGTTTGACCGGGTTGCTGCGCAGGTCGGCGTGGCCGGCGCTGTCCAGCATCGCCCGCAGGAGTTGCTGCTGGTGGTGCTGCCGGTCGAAGTCCCCGTTGGGAAGGTCGTAGCGCTGGCGTACGTAGTCCAGCGCCCGCGCTCCGTCCATCCGCTGGCAGCCGGTGGGGAAGACCCGGTTGGTGTGGATCGAGCGGACCTCGGTGTCCACGCACATCTGCACCCCGCCGAGGAGGTCGATCACCTTCCGGAAGCCGGAGAAGTCGATAAGCGCGGCGCCGTCGAAGCGGATGCCTGTGAGCCGGTTCAGGGTGACGGAGAGCAGTCGGGTGCCGGCCTGCCCGCCGCCGCCGTGCTCGTACGCCGCATTGATCTTGTCTTGACCTCCGCCGAAGCCGTTCGCGGGCGGGATGGCGACCAGCAGGTCACGCGGGATGGAGACCAGGTACGCCTCCCGCCGCCCGGCGGGCACGTGCACGATGAGGATGGTGTCCGAGCGCTGGTCCGGCTCGCTGCTGCCGGCGCGTCGGTCGGTGCCGATCAGCAGGTAGTTGAGCGGCCCGTCCAGGTCGGTCCGGTCGGTGCGGGCGTCCGCGTCGAGCAGTTGCTCCTTGGTCACCGTACGGTCGTACCGGTGGGTAAGCGTCTTGAGGCCGACCAGGGCGAGCCCGGCCAGCAGGACGAGGGCCAGGCCGACGCCGAGCAGGAGGCGCGGCCAGAGGGCGCGGCGTGGCGCGGCCGGGCGTGCCCGGTCCGCTGCGGTCCGTCCCCACCTGGTCGTGACCGCCTCCCCGCAGCCGATACGTGAAACCTGCTCACGTCAGGCTACGGGCGGTGACGGACCGGTCGCCGGGCTTTCCCCGACTTCAACTAGCGACTTCGAGAGCCGCGGCCCGCTGAGGCGCCGCGGCGGCCGTCACTTGCGGCCGGAGATCACCTCGGGGTGGCTGAAGACGAACTCGGCGAGCTTGTCCCTCTTGACCGCCTCGAACATCTGCATCGTTTCCTCGTTCAACGCCTCACGGTTGTTGCCGTTGCCGTTGAAGCTGCCGTTGTTGGTCTTGAGCATGGTCAGCTCGTTCGCGGTGACCCCACGCATGGTGAAGATGAAGTCCTCGATCGGCACACCGCCGGTGTCCAGCACGAACGCCTTGCCGGCCGCCTTGATGAGCTGATTCATCTTGGCCGGGTTGGTCAACATGCCGCCGTCGGTGGCCTTGCGGGCCATCGCCTTGATCAGCTGCTGCTGGTTCTGCTGCCGGTCGTAGTCGCCGCCGGGGAGCCCGTAGCGCTGCCGGGCGTAGTCGAGGGCCGCCCAGCCCTCCATCTCCCGGCAGCCCTTCTTGTGCACCACAGGGGTCATCTGCTTGCCGGTCTTCTTGGCGTCGGCGTTCCACATCGGCTTGCCGTCGACGAACGACATGTGGTGCGACTTGACCTCGTGGCTCACGCAGATCCGCACGGTGCCCAGGGTGTCGATGACGTTCTTGAAGCCACCGAAGTTGATGATCGCCGCGCCGTCGAAGCTGATCCCGGTGAGCCGCTTGATCGTCTGCGCCATCAACTGGGCGCCACCCTCCCAGCCGCCACCGTTACGGGCACCGGCCTGGAACGCGGCATTGATCTTGTCGGTGTCGCCGGTGAAGCCGCTCTTCTTGAACGGCGGGATCTGCGCCTCGGTGTCGCGGGGGATCGAGATCAGGTACGCCTGGTCGTGCGAGGCCGGGATGTGCAGGATGATGATGCTGTCCGACCGGACGTCGTCGGCGGCCCACCGCTCTCGTGCGTCCACGCCGAGCAGCAGCATGTCGATCGGGCCGTCCAGGCTCGCGCCGCCCTCGGCGTCGGACTTGCCGGCGTCACCGAGCAGGTTGCGCTGGGCGATGTCCCCGGTCGCCTGGCCGATGAGCACCTTGGTGCCGACGATGGCCGCGCCGCTGCTGAGCATCAGCACCGCACCGAAGATCACGGTCAGGCGGGCCCAGAGCGGATCCTTGCGGCGCGGGCGCTTCTTCGCCGGCCCCTTCCCACCCGTTCGGCCGTCACCCTTGCCCGGCGGGCGACCACCCGGCCCACCGCCTGACGGGCTTGGCTGCACTGGAATGGACGCGCCGATCCGGCCGCTCGGCGCGGCGGATCCGGGGGGCGAAGGGCGACGGCTGGCCTGAACCGGCATGCGTGCTCCAGCTCGTGATCAGGAGGGGGCGGCCCCACTGTACGTACATCAATTCGACTTTGCGAGTTCATCCGGGCTCAATCGAGACGACAGATCCCGTCAACCGGGCGATCGGCCCCACTCGATCACCGAAACGGTGAGTCCGTGTCACGTTCGCCCGCCAGCCCGCGCCGCCCCAACGCTCAGCCGCCGTCGTTGTTCTTCGGCGGGTTGGCCTTGACCCAGTCGGCCATGGTGTCGGCCGACATGGCCTGGTACATCGCCAGCGCCTTCTCCCGGTCGGAGACCACCACCGACTCGCCGTTGATGGTGTCGCTGCCCGAGTTCGGGCTGGTCAGGAAGGTGAGGTTCTGCCCGCGCAGGTTGCGGAACTGCACCGCCATGTCCGTCACCGAGAAGCCCTGGTCCACGGTCACGGCAGCGGTCACCGACTTGAGGAAGTCGTTGAGCTTCTTCGGGTTGGCGAGGGTGCCGCTGCTCGCCGCCTTGTCCATCAGCGCCCGGAGGAACTCCTGCTGGTGCCGCATCCGGGCGAAGTCGCCCTCCGGGAACTGCTTGCGCTGCCGGATCCAGTCCAGCGCCTCCGTGCCGTCCATGTGGTTGGTGCCCTTGGTGAAGGTCCGGTACGGCTTGTGGATCGAGGTGATCGTCCGCTCGACCTTCAGATCCACGCCGCCGAGGGCGTCGGTGACCTCCTTGAAACCGCCGAAGTCGATCGCCATCACGTGGTCGATCCGGACGTCGGTGAAGCACTCCACCGTGCGCACTGCCAGCGGCAGCCCACCGAACGCGAACGCCGCGTTGATCTTCGCGCGCTTGCCGGAGCCGCAGTCCGCTCCGGCGCTTTCTGGAATCGGCACGTACAGGTCACGCGGGATGGAGACCAGGTAGGCCGACTGATGGTCGGCCGGGATGTGCATCACGATGACCGTGTCGGCCCGCCACTGGCTCTTGCTGTCGACAGGCGCGTCCGGGTCCCGGGAGTCGCTGCCGACCAGCAGGATGTTCAGCGCGCCGTCGACGGTCTTCGCCGGCCGACCCCCGGTGATCTCCGCGAACGGGTCGGTGCGGGCCAGGTCGTTGTTGAGGTTGCGCGCGTACAGCCAGGCGCCCAGGCCGCCGAGCAGCGCCAACACCAGCACCGCGATCCCGGCCACCAGGCCGATCCGCCCCCAGCGCGGCCGTGGGCCACGGCGTCCCGGCCCGCCGGCGCCACCCGGCCCGCCCGGTCCCGCCGGCCCTCCCGGCCCGCCCGGGGCGGGCTGCTGCTCGTCGTACGACGGGTAGAAGCGCGCCTCGGCGGGACGCGCGCGTCCGGAGGCGCCCCGGTCGGGGCCGGGCACCGAGGCACGCCCGGTGCTGCGGTGCAGATGCGGGTGAGGAACGCCGGCAGAGGTCGCTGACATGTAACTCAGGGTACGTAGCGCGAGCCACTACCGCCCTCAGGCGACACTCAGCGATCGGAGGTCGGTGGCGAGCGGTTACCCTAGCCGCGCCCGGAAGTACTCGATCGTGCGTCGCAGGCCGTCTTCGGGCGCCACGGTCGGCTCATATCCGAGCAGTTCACGGGCGAGGGTCAGGTCCGGGCGGCGCATCTCCGGGTCGTCGGCGCTGCGGGTGATGTACGTCACCTGGGAGCTGCTGTCGGAGAGTGACACGATCAACTCGGCGAGTTGACGCATGGACATCTCGTGCTCGGTGCCGCAGTTGACCGGGCCGGTCTCGGTCGAGTCGAGCAGCAGCAGGATGCCGCGCACCAGGTCCTCGACGAAGCAGATCGACCGGGTCTGATTGCCGGTGCCGTGCACGGTGATCGGCTCGCCGCGCAGCGCCTGGGAGATGAAGGTCGGGATGGCCCGGCCGTCGTCCGGGCGCATCCGCGGGCCGTACGTGTTGAAGATCCGGACGATCGCCCCGTCCAGCCCGCGGTAGCGGTGGTACGCCATCGTGGCGGCCTCGGAGAAGCGCTTCGCCTCGTCGTAGACGCTGCGCACGCCGATGGGGTTGACGTTGCCCCAGTAGGTCTCGCGCTGCGGATGCTCCTTCGGGTCCCCGTACGCCTCGGAGGTCGAGGCCATCAGGAACCGGGCGCCGTCGGCGACCGCGCGCTCCAGCAGGTGCAGGGTGCCCACCGAGCCGACCCGGAGGATCTCCACAGGCAGTTGCGCGAAGTCGGTGGGGCTGGCCGGCGAGGCCATGTGCAGGATCGCGTCGAACCGCTCGGCAAGCGCCGGGTGGTGGGTCGGCAGGCCGTCGGAGAGGTCCGCCTCGACAAGCGTGAAGGTCGGCCGGTCCAGGAGGTGGGCGACGTTCTCCTTGGAACCGGTGACGAAGTTGTCAAGCGCCACCACCGTGCAGCCCCGGGCGATCAGGGAGTCGACCAGGTGCGACGGGACGAAACCGGCGCCGCCGGTGACGAGAACGCGGTGACCGGAACCGAAGCGCTCAGCAACCTTCATGCCGGTCAGCCTACCGATCCTCGGATACGGGAACGGACCCCCGCTGACGCGTGGCGTCGGCGGGGGCCCGTCCGGAGTGTCAGTGGGCGCCCGAACCGGTGAGGGCGCGCACCTCCAGCTCCGCGTACTTCGCCTCGTCGTTCTCCTTGGAGATGAGGGTGCCGATCCATCCGCAGAGGAAGCCGAACGGGATGGACAGGATGCCCGGGTTGGACAGCGGGAACCACTGCCAGTCGTGCTTCGGGAACATCGAGGTCGCCGCGCCCGAGACCACCGGCGAGAAGAACACCAGCAGTACGGCCGAGAGCAGACCGCCGTAGATGGCCCACACCGCGCCGGAGGTGTTGAACCGCCGCCAGAACAGGCTGTAGAGGATCGCCGGCAGGTTGCCCGAGGCGGCGACCGCGAAGGCCAACGCCACGAGGAACGCCACGTTGAGGTTCTGCGCGTAGATCGACAACAGGATGGAGATCGCGCCGATCACCAGGGCGGAGATCCGGGCGACCCGCACCTCCTGGCGCTCCGACGTCTCGCCCTTCTTCAGGACGTTCGCGTAGAAGTCGTGCGCCAGGCTTGACGAGGAGGCCAGGGTCAACCCGGCGACCACCGCCAGAATGGTGGCGAAGGCGACCGCCGCGATGACCGCCAGCAGGGCCGCGCCTCCGAGGTCACCGCCGAAGAAGCTGATGCCGAGCGCCTCGGCGAGCTGCGGCGCGGCGGTGTTGCCTGCCTTGTCCTGAGCGGTGATGGCCTCGCTGCCCACCAGCGCCGCGGCACCGAAGCCGAGGGCCAGGGTGAGCAGGTAGAAGGTGCCGATGATGCCGATCGCCCAGAGCACGCTCTTGCGGGCCGCCTTGGCGGTCGGCACGGTGTAGAAGCGGATCAGGATGTGCGGCAGACCGGCGGTGCCGAGCACCAGGGCGATGCCGAGCGAGAGTAGATCCATCTTGTTGTAGAACGTCTGCGTGGCGTTCCCGGCGACCTCCACGCCGTACCGCAGGCCCGGTTCCAGCAGTTTGTCGCCCTTGCCGGAGGAGGCGGCCGCGGCGCCGAGCAGCTCCGACAGGTTGAAGTGGAACTTCGCCAGCACCAGCACGGTCATCAGCAGTGCGCCGGTCATCAGCAGGAACGCCTTGACGATCTGCACGTACGTGGTGCCCTTCATGCCACCTACGGTCACGTAGATGATCATCAGGGCGCCGACCATGATGATGGTCGCCACCTTGGCGGTGGCCGCGTCCATGCCCAGGAAGGTCGTCCCCGGCTTGATGCCGAGCAGCAGCGCGACAAGCGCGCCGGCGCCCACCATCTGCGCGAGCAGGTAGAAGATCGACACCGTGATGGTGGAGACCGCCGCCGCCGTCCGCACCGGCCGCTGACGCATCCGGAAGGCCAGCACGTCGGCCATCGTGTACCGGCCGGAGTTGCGCAGCAGTTCCGCGACGAGCAGCAGCGCCACCAGCCAGGCGACCAGGAAGCCGATCGAGTAGAGGAAGCCGTCGTAGCCGTAGAGCGCGATGATGCCGGCGATGCCGAGGAACGAGGCGGCCGACATGTAGTCGCCACCGATCGCCATGCCGTTCTGGAATCCGGAGAAGGACCGACCGCCCGCGTAGAAGTCGGTGGCCGTCTTGGTCTGCCGGCTGGCCCAGATGGTGATGGCCAGCGTCACCGCCACGAAGACCAGGAACAGCGTGATGGTCAGGTTGCGGGCGGTGTGGTTGCCGGCTTCAGCCGCGAGGACCGTGTTCATGGGTCACCTCCCCGATCTCGGCGCGGATCCGGTCGGCGACCGGGTCGATCTTCCGGTCCGCGTACCGGGCGTAGAGCCACGCGATCAGGAACGTGGAGACGAACTGGAGCAGGCCGAAGACCAGCGCGACATTGATGTTGCTGCCGAACAGCTTCGTGCCCATGAAGTCCCGGGCGTACGCGCAGAGAATGACGTAGAGCGCGTACCACAGGAAGAACGCGACGGTCATCGGGAAGACGAAGCCGCGCAGCGCACGCCGCAGCCCGGCGAACTCGTCCGACCGTTGCACGGCCAGGTACTTGTCCGGCTGGGAAGCGGTAGGCGCGGGTGTGTCCGTGGACATCTGTGGATCACCACCTTCACAGGCGTCGGGGGTAGTTCCGCGCACCGTAGAGAGCGCGCTCCCCGACGGGGAAGGCCGAGATCGACGCCGGTCGTCGAGTGCGCCGAGCGGTTGACTGGCTGCGCCGAGTGACCCAGGTCACCCCGGTGACCGGTCGGCCCGGTCGCGCCGGTCGGGTCCGTCGGACTGCCGGGTCAGCCTGGTAGCTCGTGGTAGCGCCCCCGGTAGTGCAGCAGCGGCGTGGCCTCCTCGGCCAGGTCGACAACCTCGATGGTGGCCTCCACCAGCAGGCCCCAGCCGTACTCCCGGGCGGTGTCCAGCCGGCAGCCCACCCAGCCGCCGGCGTCGGTCGGCACCGGCCCGTAGGGCGTCTCGGTCCACGTGCCGCTGGCGAACAGCCCGCCCGGGGCGGGAAAGAGGCCGGCGAACCGGTCGGCGAGCTGGCGGTGCGGCGGGCCGAGCGGCGCGACAGCGAACCGGCCCGCCTCCTCGACGGCGGCCCAGAGATCGGACTCCGCGTCGATCAGCCCGAGCAGCCGATCCGGCTCTCCCTCGGCGACCAGGGTGGACGAGACGGTCAGGCCCGCCGGGCCGGGCGCCGTCCAGAGGGTCACCGGCGCGGCCAGCCTCCCCCGCAGTCGGCGAACCGGCGACCGCTGCCCGGTCGGCACCGCGAACGGGTCGGTGTGGTGGATCTCGGCACCCGGCTCATGATTCACGTGAAACATTGTGCCGCCCCGACCCCGCGCCCAACCCACGAAGCGCTCGTGCAGGTCGGCGGGTCGCCCGTTGAGCCGGGCAAGCTGGTCGCCCGCCTCCGCCGCGCCGGCCGGCACTCGCGCGGTCCGGCCGGAAGGCAATGCGCCAATGAGCCGTATGACTCCGAGTCATGTTTATGCCTCTGAGTCATACCGCTCGCTGTGCTGTCCGGCTTCCGGGCGCGACACGCCGCGTTTCGGCCCGCGCGAGTCAGGCGGCCGGCCGCATGGTGGCGCGGCCACCGCCGGCCGTCTCGCCCACGGCGGTGGCCCGACCGGCACGGTCGTCGGCACCACGGCCTTCCTCCTGCGGTACGACCACCGCGCCCTCCATCGTGGTAAGGCGGAATTGGCCTGCCCGCTCCCCGAAGATTGGCTGATGGTCCCGGACGAGGAGGCAGACGAGGAATTCGACGAATGAGCTCCGCTCCGGCCGCCTGGCGTGACTCCGTCGCCCAGGCCGCTCAGACCGCCCCGGGTACCGGCCGAAACGCCGGTTAGCGACGCGGGGTGACAGTGGCCAGCAGTTCCGGCTGACGACGGTCCAGCACGTCGCCGGCCAGGTACGCGCCCAGCAACGCGGTGCCCAGCCCGTACGCGACGCCGACCGGCAGTGCCAGCCACAGCCAGGCGTCACCGAGCAGCGCGGCGGCCACCACCATCGGCACCGCAACTACCGCCGTGGTGACCATGGACAGCACGGTCAGCAGACCCTTCGCCATGCCCGCGCCGCCGTTCATGGCGAACGGGTTGCTCGTCTCCGGCAGCGAGTACGCCCCGAGCACCGAGACGAAGCTGTTCACCGCCAACCCGACGCCGTAAGTGGCGGCCAGGCTGCCGGCTGTCAACCCGAGCCAGCCCGGCCGACCGAGCAGCACCGACAGCAGCACCGCGACGAACGCCAGCATCGGCAGGACGTACAGCGAAAATGCTGTCATCCGCGCGCGCAGCTCGACCCGCCCGGGAACCCCGGCCACGACGTTCGCGGCGTAGGCGCTGCCGTCGAAGCCGAACTGGTTGGCCAGCGTGACCGAGGCGAGCACGCCGACGAAGACCATGGAGAGGGTGACCACCACAGGCGAGCCGTCGCCGGCACCCATGCTGAAGCCCTGCTCGTCCCCGGACGTGAAGCTCAGGCCGCCGTTGAACAGCACCGGAATGAAGATGCCGACCACCGCGATCGTGATCAGGTTGGCGCGACGGCGGGCGTCCCGCCACCAGTAGCGGGCCTGCAGGGCGACAAGCGCGCCGAACCGGTCCCGCCGGGCCCAGTTGGCGGCGCGGGGGAACAGTTGGGCGACCGCCCCGCCGGTGACGCCGCGCTGCGTGGGGGCCTTTCCGGTGCTCGCCGTGCCCACCATCGCCGACTCCAGCGACCGGGACCACCAGGCCAGCAGGGCGACGATCGCCGCCACGGTGATCAGCAGCTTCAGCGGAGCGGCCCACACCCGTCCCTGCGCCACGTCGATGCCGGCGGTCCACGGCGCCCCGAACGGCGTCCACCCGATCACCGTCGCGGCCCCGGTCAGCCGGGTCCAGTCCGTCTCGCGCAGCGCCGCCAGGCCGAAGACCTGCAACGG
This sequence comes from Micromonospora lupini, assembly GCF_026342015.1. Classification (NCBI taxonomy): domain Bacteria; kingdom Bacillati; phylum Actinomycetota; class Actinomycetes; order Micromonosporales; family Micromonosporaceae; genus Micromonospora; species Micromonospora lupini. Next base: position 1,272,702 of record NZ_JAPENL010000002.1, on the reverse strand, counting down.
CCCGAGCAGCGCGGCGACAACCGCCAGCAGCACGGCCGCCAGATCCCGCACCCGGCGTGACCGCAGCATGCTGGCGAACGCGCTTGTCACCGCCCGGCTGGCGGCCACACAGAGCAACAACCCGGCGAGTACGCCGACCACGGCCACCAGACCGGCGGACCAACCGCCCAACGCCCAGGCGGTCAACACCAGGCCCAGCACGGCGACCGACACCGCCAGCACCGGCACGCTGACAAGCGCGGCGGCGAGCAGGCCGATGACAAGCGTGCGGCGCGGCAGCGGCAGCAGCGCGAACCGGGCCGGGTCCAGGGTCTCGTCCACGCCGAAGAAGACCAGGGGCAGCAGCAGCCAACCGAGCACCAGCAGGCCACCGCCGGCCGCCGCGACAAGCACCGCGTACCGACCGTTGCCCGTCAGGCCCGGCGCGGCGAAGAGGAAGAAGCCGCTGGCCGCGAACCAGAGGCCGACAAGCGCGCCGCCGATGAACAGCGCGATCCGCCAGCTCTGACCCCGGAAATTGTTTCCCATCACCCGCAGCTTGAGGCGTACGAAGTGTCGGGCGGAGACCGTCCGCGCCGGACCCGCGGGCGCGGCGGCGACGGTCACCGGGACAGCCATGACAGCTCGTCACCCGTCGCGGTGCGCCCGCCGACCACCTCGACGAAGACCTGCTCCAGCGAGCGGCCGCCACGGACGTCCGCGATCGTGCCGACACGCTTGATGGCGCCCTGGGCGAGGATCGCCACGTGCGAGCACAGCCGCTCGACGACCTCCATCACGTGGCTGGAGAAGATCACCGTGCCGCCGCCAGCCGCGTACCTGGTGAGAATGTCGCGGATCAGCGCCGCCGACACCGGGTCGACCGCCTCGAACGGCTCGTCCAGCACCAGCACCCGGGGGCCGTGCAGCAACGCGCAGGCCAGGCCGATCTTCTTCTTCATGCCCGCCGAGTAGTCCACCACGAGCGTCCGGCCGGCGTCGCCGAGCGCCAGCACGTCGAGCAGCTCCGCGGCGCGCTGGTCGACCACCGCCGGGTCCATCCCCCGCAACAATCCGTGGTACGCGAGCAGCTCCGCGCCGGTCAGCCTGTCGAACAGGCGTACCCCGTCGGGCATCACGCCCAGCAGTCGCTTGGCCGCGACCGGATCGCGCCACACGTCCTGACCGAGCACCCACGCCGAACCGGCGTCCGGCCGCAACAGCCCGACCGCCATCGACAGGGTGGTGGTCTTGCCGGCGCCGTTCGGGCCGAGCAGACCGTAGAAGGATCCGGCCGGTACGTCCAGATCGACGCCTGCCACCGCGATCGTGCCGTCGAACCGCTTCGCCAGGCCACGTAGCGCGAGCGCGGGGTGCTCACCAGTCATGGACCGAACGTTATCCGCCGACCGCCAGTTCCGCCCTCCGGCAACGGACGGATCCGCGATTCCAGCGGTTGGCACACGCCAGATCGGCGATCTGGGGGTGTTCGGGCGTCGGGATGCCGCTAGATCGGCGATCTGGTGTGGATCATCCACGCGCGTTGACTCACAGGCGCAGGGCTTCGGGGGTGTGCAGGCGCAGCATGGTGGCGGCGACGTCGGCCGGCGCACGTCGGCGGGTCGCCATGGACACCGCGACCATCACTGTGAACGCCAGCGGCACCGTCCAGGCGGCGGGCTGCGCGGTGAGCGTGGCGGGCCAGCCCGACAGCGGCGGGCCGAGCACGGTGACCAGCACCGCGCCGATCGCCGCCCCGCCGCCGGCCAGGACACCGGCGGCGGCGCCCAGGTCGGTCAGCCCTCGCCACCAGATGCCGAGCACCAGCAGCGGGCAGAAGCTCGACGCGGCGACCGCGAAGGCCAACCCGACCACCTGTGACACGTCCAGCCCGGAGACGTGCAGGGCCAGCGCCGTCGGCACAGCGCCGGCGATGAGGGTGGCCAGCCGGAAGCCGCGTACCGAGCCTCGGCCGAGCACATCCGTCGAGATCACCCCGGCGACGCTCGTGAGCAGTCCCGACGACGTGGAAAGGAAGGCCGCGAACGCTCCCGCCGCGACAAGCGCGGCGAGCAGCCGCCCGACCAACCCGTGACCGAGGGCCGCGCCGGGCAGCAGCACCACCACCGCGTCGGTCTGCCCGCTGACGAGCAGTTGCGGTGTGTAGATCCGGCCCAGCACCCCGTACAGGGTGGGCAGCAGGTAGAAGGCGCCGACCAGGGCCAGCACCACGAGCGTCGTCCTGCGCGCCGCCGCGCCGTCGGGGTTGGTGTAGAAACGGACCAGCACGTGCGGCAGGCCCATCGTGCCGAGGAACGTGGCCAGGATCAGCGAGTACGTCCCGAACAGACCCCGGTCGTCGTCGCCGGCCGCGCTGGGCAGCAACCAGTCCCCCGCGTCGGTGGCCACGCCGGACACCTCCGGCACCGGGTCACCGGCGGCGAAGGACAGCTCGTCGCCGGGGCGTACCTCTCGGATGTCGCCGTCGGCAAGGGTGAGGGTCGCGCGGTGCTCGACCACGACTGTGGTCGCGGCCCGGAACGTCGGCCCGTCGGGCGGCGTCACCGCCGGGCGGCCGTCGGCCTGCCACTGCAACGCCAGGAAGATCACCGGTACGGCGAGAGCTGTCAACTTGAGCCAGTACTGGAACGCCTGGACGAAGGTGATCGCCCGCATCCCGCCGAGCGCCACGTTCGCGGTGACCACGGCGGCCACCAGGAGGGCGCCCACGGGGTACGGGGAGCCGGCCACCGTGGCCAGGGTGAGCCCGGCGCCCTGCAACTGCGGCACCAGATAGAGCCAGCCGATGAAGATCACGAAGGCCGTGGCGAGGATGCGCAGGCGGCGGGACCCCAGCCGCAGCTCGCAGAAGTCGGGAAGCGTGAACGCGCCGGAGCGGCGCAGCGGCGCGGCCACGAACAGCAGCAGGGCCAGGTAGCCGGCGGCGAACCCGACCGGATACCAGAGGACGTCCACGCCGTACTTGAGGACCAGGCCGGCGATGCCGAGGAAACTCGCGGCCGACAGGTATTCCCCGCCGATGGCGGCGGCGTTCCAGGTCGGGCTGATCGCCCGGGATGCCACCAGAAAGTCGGACGTGGTCCGCGCCAGCCGCAGCCCGTAGAAGCCGATCCCGACGGTGACCAGTGTGACCGCGACGATGGCCGGAACCACGTAGTCGTTGCCCACGTCAGCGCTCCGGCCGCTGCACCAGGTCGGTGAAGTCCTGCTCGTTGCGTTCGGCCAGCCGCACGTACGCCCAGCCCACCGCGATCAGGAACGGAAACGAGACCAGCCCGAGCAGCAGCCAGGGCAGGTTGACGCCCGCCACCGTGGTCCGGCCGAGCGACGGTGCGATGGCGAACAACCAGGGCAGCCCGCCCAGCCCGATGGCGACCACGAGCGACAACCGCAACGCCAGCGCGAGCTGCGCCCGTACCAGGCCGCGGACCAGCGCCTCGCCGACCTGGGTCTGCTGGGCCAACTCGGCGCGGGTCCGCTCGGAGCGGGTGTCCCGCCTGGTGATGTCGGCCAACACGATCCGGGCCCGCCGGGGCGGCGGTACCGCACCGCCCGACCCCACGTCAGACAGTTGCTCGGCCACCCCGGCAGTCTGGCCCGCCCAGCGCGATTGTCAAGCGTTCGCGCTCACCAGCGCACCTGCGCGACACAGACCGTCGTGCTGCTGCTCACCTGGCCCGCGTCAAGGATCGACCGGGCCCGTTCCCGGCCGAGGTTCGCCGCCCAGAAGCCGTCCTCGGGCAGCTCGAAGGCGATCTCCCGGAGCGCGCACGTGCGCATCGGCTCGGGCAGCCGGTCCAGGGCCGGTACGGCGTCGGCCGACAGCCCGGAGAGGTAGGTGATGTCGAGGCGGCCCGTGTCCAGGTACCTGTCGACGTTCCGGTCCGCGATCAGGCGGTCCGGGTTGACCACTGCCAGCCCCAGCAGCGCCAGCACCGCGGTGCCGATCACCAGTCGAGGCAGCCACTCGGCTCGCAGCCGCACCACGGCCACGCCGACCAGGACGAAGAGCAGCCCCAGCGACAGCTCGACGGTCGCCACGAAGAGCCGCAGACGGGTCGCGCCGTACGCGTCGGCGTAGACCTGCATGCGGTAGAGCGACGAGGCGACGACGACCAGGCTGAGTGCCGTGAGCACACCGAGCAGCGCCCGGACCAGCAGCCGATCGGCACGGGTGGCCTTCGGCGCCCGGCGGGCGGCGACGGCGATCACCAGCAGGGTGAGCGCGGTGACGGCGAGCAGTTGCCAGAACCCGCCCCTGGCGTACTCGGCGTAGGTGAGGCCGGCCGTGCGCAACACGTGCCCCGCGCCGCCGAAGAACACAGTCAACTGCACCAGTACGAAGGCGGCGAACAGGGCGTCGAGCAGCACCAGCGGCAGGGCCCACTCCAGCCGGTGCACCGGCCGACCCGGCTTCGCCCGCAGGCTGTCCAGGTCGGGCGGCCGGCTGACCAGGTACGCGCCGCCGAGCAGGCCCAGGCCGATCAGTCCGAGGCGTAGCAACCAGCCGACCACACCGGGCGGCGATACGTCGGGCAGGAGGCCCGCCAGCAGGTCGGCGAAGACCGCGTCGGCGGAGGAGAACAGCAGGCCGAACAGCGTCAGCAGACCGACCGAGATCGCCAGGCTGGTCAGGATCCGCCCGATCCCGGGGCCGGACGAGCGGGTGCCGTGCAGCCCGCGTACCGCCCAGGGGAGCGCTCGGACCGTCGCGGCCGGCGGCAACGTCACGGCCAGCAGCATCCCGAACGGGGTCCGTCCACCGGTCACCGCGAGCGTCGCGGTCACCGCGGCGGCGAGCAGGCAGAGCACGAAGAGCCAACCCGCGGCCCGGACCGAGCCGACGGCGACAAGCGCGACAGTCGCGGCAGCCCAGACGACCTGCGCCGCCCGCCCCGGTGCCCCCGTGGCACCGGGACGGACGGTGGTCGCGGCCGCAGACGAAGCCGGCGCGGCGGTCGGCGTCGCTGCGGCGGGCGGAGCCGGCGCGGCGGGCGGGGTCGGCGGAGCCGTTGCGGCCGGCCGGGTCGGCGTGGCCGTCGGCGGCGGTGCGGCGCTGGTGGCGGCCGGCGGTGGTGTCGTGGACGGCGTCGCGGTGGTGTCGGACCCCGAGGGCGCGGCGGGCGCAGCGGGCGCGGCGGGCGCGGCGGCCGGGATCGACGCCGGTGGCCTGGCGGTCGTGGCCGACGCGAGGATTGCCGCTCCCTCCGTCGCGGATGGCGTGCCGGCGGGCGTCGGCCCGGAGCTGGCCAGCGACGGTGCCGGCGATGAGCCTGGCGCTGGCGGTGACCCCGGTGCGGTGGGCGGCGCTGCCGGTGGTGAGGCCGGGGCGGTGGGCGCGGTCCGTTCGGTGAGTTGCGCGGGGGACGACGTGCCGGACCGGACGACACCGGCGGTGGCGAGCGCGGCGGTGGCCGCCAGCGCGGCGACCAGCCAGCCCAGTCCGGGACGGACCACAGTCAGCGCCGAGGCGCCGACGACCGCCGCCGCCGTCAGCACGCCCAGGAGCAGCGGACGGGCGGTGCCGGTCGGCCCCGGCCAGCGCCGCGCGAGGAGCGACGGTGGCCGGGTTGGAACGGACTGGGACGGCCAGGGCTGCGGTGGCCAGGGGTGCGGCCGGCCGGCCACCGGCGGGGGCGTCGGGCCGGGACCGGACCGGGGCGGGCCGGCCTGACCGGGCTGGCCTGGCGGGCCGGCCTGACCGGGCTGGCCTGGCGGTGTGGGCTGACCGGGCTGGCCTGGCGGGGTGGGCTGACCGGTCTGGCCTGGCGGGGTGGGCTGCGGTCCGACAGGTCCGGTCGCCGGACCGGTCGGTCCCGTCGCCGGTGCGGACATGCTGCCGGGGCTGGTCATGCGGCCTCTTCTCGGTGTGGCCCGTTGCTCGGGATGGTGACCCGGATGCGACAACCGGGCTGGGAGTTTCTGGCGGCGCCGACCGGGTCGAGGACCGCGATCTGGCCGCCGTGCAGTTCGACGACCCAGCGGGCGATGGCCAGGCCCAGGCCGGTCCCACCGCCGGCCGCCCGGTCGCCGCGGGTGAACCGTTCGAACACCAGGGAACGCTCGGCCGTCGGGATGCCCTGCCCCTCGTCGCTCACCTCGAAGTGGAGTTGGCCGGCGTGTTCCTCGGCGCTCACCCGCACGGTGCCGCCGGGCGGGCTGTGCCGCGCCGCGTTGTCCAACAGGTTCGCGAACACCTGGTGCAGCCGCCACGGGTCCGCGCGTACGGTCAGCGGCGCCGCCAGGTCGCGGAGCTGAAAGTCCACGTCGAGCCCCGCTCCGGCGGCGCTGGCGGTGGCGTGCTCGACCGCCTCGTCCAGGAAGTCCCCGACGTCGATGCGGACCCGGCGCAGCGGCACCACCCCGGCGTCGAGGCGGGACAGGTCGAGCAGGTCGGCGACGAGATGCCCGAGCCGTTCGGTCTGGGACAGCGCCGTGCGGAGGGCCGCGGGCTCCGGCTCGGCCACCCCGTCCACCATGTTCTCCAGTACGCCCTGCAACGCGGTGATCGGCGTCCGCAGCTCGTGGGAGACGTTGGCGATCAGCTCGCGTCGGCGCTGGTCCGCCGCGTGCAGGTCCTCGGCCATCTTGTTGAACGCCTGGGCCAGCTCACCCACCTCGTCGCGGGAGGTGGCGCGTACCCGGCGCGTGTAGTCGCCGCGGGCCATCGCCCCGGCGGCCGCCGTCATCTCGCGCAGCGGCGAGGTCATCCCGTGGGCGAGCACCTGCGAGGTGACGAGCGCGATGCAGATGACGGTGATCGCGGTGCCCGGCGGGAGCCAACCGATGCCGTACCAGAAGTAGCCGATGGCCACGGCCCAGGAGGCGACCAGCAGGACGCCGAGCTTCATCTTGATCGAGCGGACCGGGTCCAGCGGGCGGGGCAGCGCGCGGTCCAGCCAGTCCACCAGTCGGTGGTTGGTCACGCGGGTACCTCCAGGGCGTACCCGACGCCGTGCACGGTCCGGATGAGATCGGCGCCGAGCTTGCGGCGCAGAGCCTTGACGTGGCTGTCCACGGTGCGGGTGCCGGTGCCTTCGGCCCAGCCCCACACGTCGGCGAGAAGCCGCTCTCGCGGCAGCACCGTGCGGGGCCGCCCGGCGAGGTGGATCAGGAGGTCGAACTCGGTCGGAGTGAGGTGCACGTCCGCGCCGGAGCGGCGAACCCGCCGTTCGGCCTCGTTGATCTCGATGTCGCCGAGGCGGATGGCGGGTGGGGCGGGGGTCGCGGCCCGTTCCATCCGGCGCAGCAGCACGTGGACGCGGGCGGCCAGTTCCCGCATCGAGAACGGCTTGGTGAGATAGTCGTCCGCGCCGACCGCGAGCCCGACCAGCAGATCGGTCTCGTCGTCGCGGGCCGTGAGCATCAGCACCGGCACCGGCCGGACGGCCTGGATCCGCCGGCACACCTCCAGACCGTCGAAGCCGGGGAGCATCACGTCGAGGACGACGAGGTCCGGTTGGCCGGTCCGGAACCGCTCGACCGCGCTGGGGCCGTCCGTGGCGATCTCCACGGCGAAACCCTCGGCGCGGAGTCGGGCGGCAACCGACTCGGCGATGGTGCGTTCGTCCTCGACGACCAGGACGCGGCGTTCCTTCATGGGGTCTGACTGTAGGGAGCCGCCGTGGAGATCAGTGGCTGGCATTGTGAATAACCTGTGGAGAACGGTTCACGCCTGTGGATAACCGAGGGCCCACGACGGCTGGCCTCGGCGAATGACCGGTGCTGGCGGGCATGGCACGGGGCCGGTGGCAGCGCCACCGGCCCCGCTGTGTCGCACCGTCAGCTGGTCGGCACGACCAGGTCCACGGACATGCTGCCGCTGGCCGGTACGGAGAACTGCGCCAGCTTGCGGGTGCCGTCCGGCTGCGTCACCAGGTAGCGACCGTCGAAGTACTTGTCGCCGAGCGAGACGTTGTAGGTGAAGAAGACCTTCTGCGGCCCCTTCAGACGGATGGTGAACTGTCCGTTCTCCATCCAACCGTTGCCGGCGATGTCGCCGGTGTCGGCACTGCGGGCGATGACGTGCCCGCCGGTGAAGGGGGTGCCGTCCGGCGCACGGAAGGTGCCGGTCAGCTCGACGCCCTGGTCCAGTTGGGCATTGTGTGTGGCGGTCGTCCCGGCCGTCACCTGAATCGGAGTGGCGGTGAACCGGCTGGGCTTGTCGCCGGACCACTCGTAGGCGTACGGGTGGCCGCCGAACACCAGCGGCCAGGCGTACGGGCCGAGGCGCTTGATGGTGTAGACGCCGCGTTCGTCGGCGACGGCGTCTTCGGTGCCGACGCCGGGGTGACCGGTCAGCACCGACACGCTGGCGTTCGGCACCGGCGCGCCGGTGGCGTCGGTGACCGTTCCGGTGACCTTTCCGGCCCGGTCGAGCTTCACCTGCGGCCCGGTGACGACCTGGCCGGCGGTCGCCGGAACGACTGCTGCCTTCCGCTCGTCGCCGGTGCCGCCGTCGGCACCCACCCACTGACGACCGTAGGCGTCGCTGCGCGGCACCGCGAAGAGCTTGTAGTTGCCGGCGGCGAGAGGCCCCACCTGGATTCTGCCGTTGGAGTCGCTGCAGTCGCCGTAGCCGTCGGCGAGGGACGCCTGCTTGGGCAGGTACGCGTCCAGGCAGATGTTCGACACGGGCGCGCCGCTCTGCCGGTCGACGATCGTGGTGCTGATGACCGCGCCCGGCCGCATCTTCACCGTCAGCTTGGTGTCCTCGTTCGCCTTCACCCGCACTCCGGTCACCTCGCGGTAGAAGTGCAGGTTGTCCGGTGCGTCCAGGTAGAGGGTGTGTCGGCCCTGCGGGAGACCTGTGACCGTCACCGTGCCGGTGCCGTTGCTGCAGATCGACTGCGCGCAGAAGTTGGCGATCGGGGCTCCGGTGACCGAGTCGACGGCGGACAGCGTGACCGAGCCGGTGCCGAGCAGGCTGTCCGTGATGCGCGTCTGCTGCCCGCCCCGTACCTCGACCACGTTGGCCTCCTCCGGGGTCAGCTTGCCGCGGTAGTACTGCTGCCGCTCACCGGCGATCACGCTGACCTGGTAGGAGCCCTGGAGTAGCTGCACGCTGAACTCACCGTTCGCGTCGGTCTGCGTCCACGCCCCGCCGTACGAGTGGGCGGTGTTGACGTTGACTTCGGCGTTGGGCAGCGCGGCACCGGTCGCGGTGGTGAACCGGCCGGTGAGGCCACCCACCGGCAGCACCGTCTCGTTGACCTCGGTCGCCGCGTTGACCCGGACCTCGAAGACGCTGGCGCCCTCCTCGTCGAGCCTCCCCGGGACGTACTGGGTCTGGTACGAGCCCTCGATCGGGTTGAAGCTCACCCGGTAGCGGCCGGGCAGCGCGTTGATGGTGAAGCGGCCGTCCTCGTCGGTGAGACCGCCGGCCCAGCCGTACGTGTCGACCTCGTTGGCGCTGATGCTCACGCTCGGGGCGGGTCGACCGGAGGCGTCGACGAGCCGACCGGTGATGGTGCCGGTGCCGAAGAGCTGCTCGTCGACAGTGGTGGTCGTGCCGGCCGTGACGGTCACCGGGTCGGCGTCCGACATCTGTGACTTCTGGTGGTGGTACTGCTCGGGCTGCAGCCAGGGGAAGTAGCCCACCCGGTACGACCCGGCAGGTAGACCGGCGACCGTGTAGTTGCCGTCGGCGTCGGTGTTTGTGTAGCCGACGCTCTCGTAGTCGTCGGCCGGGTAGACCTGGACCAGAACCTCGGCGGCGGCGGTGCCGTCGCTGGTGGTCAGTCGTCCGCTGACCGCGCCCGTCGCCGCAGCCTGGGCCGGGGTGGCGCCGGGCAGCACGAGCGCTGCCACGACGGCACCGGCCAGCAGGGCGCGGCGGGCTGGGAATAGCTGCATCGATGTCCCAACGTGAGGATGGTGGGGCTGCCTGAGCAGGCTCCGCCCGCACCGTCCCTGCGCCCCGTACGAGGTCGGCACACGGAGGATAGGTCACCGACGATGGCTGCGGAACTGCCCGACCGGACGACTGTCCTCGGTGGACCGGCGGTGGTCAGCCCAGGCCGACGCGTACCGGATGGGCCGAGGCGGAGCCGAGCCAGGTGTGCGGATTGCCGTACCAGCACCAGCCCAGCTTCGGAGCGCCCTGGCTGATCCACAGGGCCGGTACCCGCTTGTCACCGCATCGGGAGCCGACAAGCGAGAAGCACCTGTTGCTGGCCAGCGCGGCCGGATGGAGCGTGATGAGGGCGAGCCCCTCGTCGATGGTGAGCGGCAGCCGATCCTGGGCGGTCATGTCCTCCATCGCCACGGCCGGGGCGAGGTTGCGGAACTCCTCACCGCGGTCGACGTCGAAGAGGAGGTACGCAGGCCCGGCGGGCACCTCCAGTTCCTTGATCGGGTCGAAGCGCGGCAGGTCGTCCTCGGCGTAGTGCCTGTCGAGAAAGCCGGGCTTGCGCTTGCCGGCCAGGGTGGTGAGTGCGAGCCGGGACTCCACCCCGATCAGGTCCCGCGTGATCACAAGCAGGAACGGCACCCGGGCGGCGGTCGGCGCGGGCAGGCCGGCGGCGCCGTCGACCGCGCGGGCTCGCAGCGGGGCGACCAGGTCGCGGAAGGCATTCTCGGGCATCCCGGCCAGGGCCGGGTAGTCCAGTCGGACCAGTTGGTCGAGTTGGCTGTCGAATTCGGTCTCGGCGTCGAACGGAGCGTCGTGCACGGCGGCCTCCCGATAGTCGTATGGACTATCGTACAACGTACGGGAAGGTCGGAGGCATTCCCTCGTCAGCGACTCCAGTCCTGTTTCGCCGCCCTGACCAGCTTGTCCTTCAACTCCCGGGTGTGCCGCCGGCTCACCGGCAGCTCGGTGGAGTCGACCACCACCACATACCCGGAGTTCACCAGGCGCAGCTCCGCGATCAACTTCAACTGCACCAGGTACGACCGGTGCACCCGCACGAAGCCGGCATCGGCCCACCGCTCGGCGAGCGTGGCAAGCGAGACCCGCACCAGGTGCGACCCCTCGGCGGTGTGCAGCCGGGCGTAGTCCCCCTGCGCCTCCACCCAGCGCACCGCCGAGCGCGGCAGCATCCGGGTCGTGCCGGCCAGCTCGATCGGGATGGTCGGGTCCTCCTCGGTGCGGGCCAGCGCCGCCGGATGCGACGGCACCACCCGCGAGCCGATCACCCGCCGCAGCGACTCGGCCAGCCGTTCGGCGCGTACCGGTTTGCGCACGTAGTCCGTGGCGCCCAGGTCGAACGCGTCCACCGCGCCGTCGTCGTACGCGGTGACGAACACGATCGCCGGCGGCCGGGCGAACCGGCGCAGCACCCGAGCCAGCTCCATGCCGTCCAGGCCGGGCATCCGGATGTCCAGGAAGACCACGTCCACGTCGCCGTCGCGCAGCAACCGCAGCGCCTCGGTGGCGTCCCCGGCGGTGTGCAGGCGGGCCACCCGGGGGTCGGCCCGCAGGTGGTACGCCAACTCGTCGAGGGCGGGCGGCTCGTCGTCCACCGCCAGCACCCGCAGGAAACCTGTCGTCACGAGCCGGCCCGTACGCCCGGGTGGAACTTCGGCACCCGCACGCTCACCCGGGTCCCCGAGCCCAGCCCGGTCTCGACGACCAGACCGAAGCGGTCCCCGAAGACCGACCGCAGTCGCTCGTCGACGTTGGAGAGGCCGACGTGCTGGCCCTGGTCGTCCCCCGGATCGCCGGTGCTGCCGGCCAGCTCGGCGATGCCGGCGGTCAGCGTGGTCGGATCCATTCCCACCCCGTCGTCCTCCACCGTGATGTGGCATTCGGCGCCCGCGTCCCGGGCCTCGATGCTCACCATGCCCGTGCCCGGCTTGCGGGACAACCCGTGCCGGACGGCGTTCTCCACAAGCGGCTGGAGGCAGAGGAACGGGAGCGTCACAGGCAGCACCTCCGGGGCGATCTGCAACCGCACCTGCAACCGGTCGCCGAACCGGGCCCGCTCGATGGTCAGGTACCTGTCGATCGACCGCAGCTCCTCCGCGAGCGTGGTGAACTCCCCGTGCGCCCGGAAGGAGTACCTGGTGAACTCCGCGAACTCCAGGATCAACTCCCGGGCCCGCTCCGGGTCGGTGCGGACGAACGAGCCGATCGCGGTCAGCGCGTTGTAGATGAAGTGCGGGCTGATCTGCGCCCGCAGCGCCCGGACCTCGGCCCGCGCCAGCCGCTCCCGGGACGAGTCCAGCTCGGCCAGGGCGAGCTGGTTGCCCGCCCAGTGCGCCGTCTCCAGGGTGGCCTGGACCAGCCCCGGCGCGGGCGCGCTGTCGGCGATCGCCACCAGCGCGCCGACCACCCGCGCGTCCGCCCCGTGCAGTGGCGCGACCACCGCACCGCGGATCGGGCAGTCCACCCGGTCGCAGTGCAGGTCGGACTCCCCGAGCACAGTCGAGCGCCCGGTGACCACCGCCCGCTGGGCCGCCGCGAGCAGTTGCTCGCCGTGATGTGTTCCGCGCCCGTCGAGGGCGAGCACCTCGTCGGCGTCGGTGAGCGCCAGCCCGACCGCGCCCACCAGGGCCCGCAGATGGCGTACGGCCTTCGTCGCGCCGGCCGCGCTCAGCCCCGCCCGCAGCGGTTCGGCGGCCAGCCCGGCGGTGTGCAGCACCTCGTAGGTGGCCCGTTGGGTGGCGGTGGCGATGCCGCGTCGGGCGCGCAGCCGCAGCACCGCCAGCAGGGCCCCGGTCAGCGCGGTGACAAGCGAGACGACGCCGACGACGGCGGAGAGGTTGCCACCCACGAGAGCGATCCTGACGGCTCGTGGCCCTCGGCGCTAGTACGCGCCCTTGCGGGCGAGCACGACGCCGACGGTGCGCCACAGGATGCTCAGGTCGTACGCCAGCGACCAGTTGTCGACGTAGTAGAGGTCCAGCCGGACGGCCTCGTCCCAGGACAGGTCGGAGCGGCCGGAGACCTGCCAGAGACCTGTCATGCCGGGGCGGACCAGCAGGCGGCGGCGTACGTCACCGAGGAAGTCACCGTCGTCGGCCGGCAGCGGGCGGGGCCCGACCAGCGACATCTCACCCCAGAGCACGTTGATCAACTGTGGCAGCTCGTCCAGCGACGAGGCCCGCAGGAAGCGACCCACCGGGAAGACCCGTGGATCCTGCTTCATCTTGAACAACATGCCGTCGGTCTCGTTCTGGTCGGTGAGGCTGGCCAGCCGGTCCTCGGCGTCGACGTACATGGTCCGGAACTTCCAGACCCGGAAGGTGCGCCCCTCGTGGCCCACCCGGGGCTGGCGGAAGAAGACCGGCCCGTTGTCGGAGATCCGGATCGCCACGGCGATGGAGAGGAAGAGCGGGACCAGCAGAAACAGGCCGAGGCCGGCGGCGACCCGGTCCATCAGGTTCTTGGCGAGCAGCGCCGGCCCGGAGAGGGTGGGCTCCTCGACGTGCAGCAGCGGCAGGCCCTCGATCGGCCGGATGTGCACCCGTGGGCCGGCGATGTCGGTCAACTGCGGGGCGACGACCAGATCCACGCCGGAGCCTTCGAGCTGCCAGGCCAGCCGGCGCAGCTCGCCCGGCTCGGCGCTGGCCGATCCGCAGACCGCAATGGTGTCCCCACCGACCTCGCGGACCAGGGCCAGGACGTCACGGCCGGCGTGCACCGGCACCGGGGTCGGCACCCCGCGGGCCGCCGCGTACCCGTCGGTGACGTGGATCGCCACCGGGACCAGCCCGGCGTTCGGGCTGCGGGTCACCGCCGCGTAGACCTCCAGGCACTCCGGCAGGGTCCCGACCAGCACCATCCGGTGCGCGGCCTGGCCGGCCCGTCGACGGATGTAGTGCAGCGCCCACCGGGCCACGAACCGGCCCCAGAGGATCAACAGCGTGGCGCCGACCAACGCGGTGCCGACGGAGTACCGGGAGAGTTCGGTTTTGGTGTAGAAGGCGAGGAAGGAGACGCTCGCGGCCACCGTCACCGAGCCCCGGATCACCCGCTTGAACTCGTCCGGGCCGAGCCCCAGGTAGCGCCTGTCGTAGGCCCGGTTGCTCCAGAGGATCAGCACCCAGCCCAGCGGAAGAAGCAGGTAGGAGACGGTGTGGAACCAGGTCGGGTCCTGCTTCGTGCCGGAGAACCCGGAGGCCGCCTGGTCGAAGAGCTGGATCGCGATCCAACTGGCGAAGGCCGCCGCACCGAAGTCGAGCAGCAGCAGAATGGCGATGTAGGGACGGTGCCAGCGGGAGACGCGGCGTCGCGCCCTGGCCCACGCCGACCGAGGGACGCCGTTGTGCGACGGCGGCGTCGGCGGCTGGATCTCGAAGCTGTCCACGTGCCGCACGAGTCTGCTCCGGCCTTCGTCGGTTACCGGGCGCTGGAGGCTTGCCGTCACCTCACCCATGTCCTCCCGCATGACACGGGCCGCTCACTCGGCGTGAGGGCCCGGGTCGCCCACCGTCCCAGTCTCCCACGCGGGCTCCGACCGGTCGTCGCCCCGAAGGAGATTGGCGACCGATGGTGCCGGCGGGATCTGGCCGGCTCCGCACCATTTCAGAAGCCGGGGACCGGGCCACTATACCGATGGATGCGCGTGTGGCGAGAACGGTGGACGGGAGCTTCGGCTCACTCTGGCCGATTCCGCTCCGTAGTCGCCGAGTGCAATTACTCACCGTACAAGGCGTGAGAGCCGTCGGTCAGCGAGCGGCTTGCCGCCCGTCTGGCACGTCGCGCAGTACTGGAGGCTCGAATCGGCGAACGACACCTCCCGCACGGTGTCGCCGCAGACCGGGCAGGGCAGACCGGTGCGGGCGTGCACCTTCAACCCGGACCGCTTCTCGCCCTTCAGCTCGGCGGCACGCTGGCCGAGGGACCGCTCGACCGCGTCGCCGAGCACCTGCCGGGTCGCCGAATACAGGGTGGCGAGCTGGGCGTCCGTGAGCCGGTCGGTGATCGCGAACGGGGACAGCTTCGCGGCATGCAGGATCTCGTCCGAGTACGCGTTGCCCACCCCGGACAGCACCGACTGGTCGGTCAACACCCCCTTGACCTGCCCGCGCCGACTGCGCAGCCGCTCGGCGAAGGTGGGCAGGTCGGCGGCGAGCGCGTCCGGGCCCAGCTTGGCCACCCCGGGCACCGCCGCCGGGTCGGTGACCAGGTACGCGGCCAGCTTCTTCTGGGTGCCGGCCTCGGTGAGGTCGAAGCCGGAACCGTCGTCGAGTCGGACGCGCACCGCGATCGGGCCCTTGCCGGGCCGCAGCGGCGTCGTGGATCCGAAACCCTCCCGGTAGTGCAGCCAGCCCGCCCGGGCCAGGTGCACCACGAGATGCAGGTCACCCTCGATGACCACGTCGAGGAACTTGCCGTGCCGGCGAGCGTCGACCACCGCCCGGCCGGCGACCGCGGACGGTGCCGGGTCGTACGTCTTCAGGGCGCTGATCGCGGCGATCTCCAGCCGGTCGACACGCCGCCCCACCGCGCGCTGCCGCAGATAACCCGCGAGCGCCTCAACCTCCGGTAGTTCGGGCACCAGCCAACGGTAGCCTTCTTTCCCGTGAGAATCGTGGTGGCGCACAACCGGTACCGGGAAGCTCAGCCCTCGGGTGAGAACACGATTGTCGACTCGGAGATCGCTCAGCTCACCGCTGCCGGCGTCGAGGTGCTGCCCTTCATCCGCAGCTCGGACGAGATCCCGTCGATGTCGAAGGCGGCCAAGGCGCTGCTGCCGATCTCGCCGATCTGGGCGCCGCGCGCTCAGCAGGACCTGGGCCGGCTACTCACCGAGCACCGACCCGACGTCCTGCACCTGCACAATCCGTACCCCCTGCTGTCGCCCTGGGTGGTGCGGACGGCGCACCGGCACGGCGTGCCTGTGGTGCAGACGGTGCACAACTACCGGCAGGTCTGCTCGTCGGGGATCTACTTCCGCGACGGGGTGATCTGCCAGGACTGCAAGGGTCGGGCGCTTGGCGTGCCGGCGATCAGGCACCGCTGCTACCGCGACTCGACGGCGCAGAGCGCGCTGATGGCGACCACCCTGGCCGTGCACCGGGGCACCTGGCGCTCGGTGGACAGGTACATCGCGCTGACCACTGCCATCGCCGACCACCTCCGCGACTACGGCATTCCGGACGACCGGATCGTCGTGAAGCCGAATGCCGTACCCGACCCGGGCCGGCCGGCGCCGCTGGGTGACGGCTTCCTCTACATGGCCCGGCTCTCCCCCGAGAAGGGTGTCGACCTGCTGCTGGACGCCTGGCGTCGACACCCGGTGGGCACCCTTGGCACGCTGCGGGTGGCAGGTGACGGCGAGCTGCGCCCGCTTGTGGAGGCCGCCGCCGCCGAGCGACCCGACGTGGTCTACCTCGGCCAACTCGACCGCGCCGGGGTGCGCGCCGCCGTCGAGGCGAGCGCCGTGGTGATCGCGGCCTCGATGTGGCACGACGTGCTGCCGACCGTGATCATCGAGGCGCTGGCCAGCGGTCGGCCGGTGCTCGGCACCGCGCTGGGCGGCATTCCGTACCTCGTCGGAGCGGACGCCCCGCACGAGCCCGCCGGCACCGGCCCGGCCGAGACCGCCTCGGCGGTCGCCGGGCGGGGCGGGCCGGCCATGCCGGCGGGGATGTCCGCCTCGGCGGTCGCCGGCGGTGGCGGGCCGGTCGTGCCGGTCGGGATCGGCCTCGGCGAGGCCGGCTGGGTGGTGGCTCCGGAGCCGGCCGCGCTGGCGGCGGCCCTGCCGGTGGCCCGGGCCGGCGCGTCCGGGCTGGCCCTGGCCGCCCGCGCCCGCTACGAGCGGACCTTCCACCCGGACGTGGTCACCAAGCAACTCATCGACATCTACGCGGGCATGACCCACCCCTGACCCACCCCGCGCCTCGCTTCGGTCGGCAAGATCCGCGCAACATCAGGGATGTTGGGGTCTCCCGGGTGCGGGAAGCAGCAACATCAGGGAAGTTGTGCGGATCTTGCCGGCGCGCCGAGCGGGCGGCGCGCCGAGCGGGCCGGCGCGCCGAGCGGGCCGGCGGGTCGGGCGGGCCGAGCGCGCCCGGCGGACGGGCGCGGGTTCGTCAGCGCAGGGAGGCGCGGGCGGAGAAGGCGATGCTCGCCAGCAGGAAGCCGCCGTTGACGACTGTGAACGCGACAAGCACCCAGAGGACCAGCGCGGGGGCCACGGCCAGCACCAGGGCGGCCACGAACACCACCGCGCCGTAGTCGCGGACCAGCTTCGCGAGGCGTACCGGCAGCGAGGTCGAGGTGACCATGCTTGCCGCGTTCGGGCCGGCCTGCATCACCGACGTCACCAGGTTGACCATCCAGGTGCCCGCGAAGGTCGCCACCAGCCAGGTCGGCGTGGACGGCTCCTGCGCCACGGCGGTGGCGGCCAGGGCGGCCACCAGGGCGATCTGCGCGGCCACGTCGCAGAGCACGTCGACCCGGGCCCCGGCCGCGCTGCCCTGGCCGGTCACCCGGGCGAGCTGCCCGTCGGCGCAGTCCAGGGAGTACGCGACCTGCCAGCCGACCAGGGCGAGCAGGCCGACCACCCAGGCCGGTACGTCCCCATCCGCGACCGGCTCGGCGAGCGCCACCACGGTGACCGAGGTGGCCAGCCCGAGCACCAGGTTGGTGATCGTCAGCGCGGTCGGGCGCAGTCCGAGGCGTTGCGCGACGAGCGCGAAGACGGCGCCCAGCCACTGGCTGATCGACTCGCTGAACAGGCCGCCGCCCCGGTTCACCCGGTGGAAGTCGGCAACTGTGGGACGGGGCTCAGCCAAGCTGGTCGCGGATTGCACCGGCGTAGTCTGCCAGCCGCTCCCGCGTCTCGGTAGGCGACAGGGCCAGGTGCTCGAGGATCGTGTACCGGTCCGGTCGGGTACGCGGGGCGAACTGCACCGCCTCGACGAACTGGTCGTCGGTGAGCCCCACCTCGGCGGGGAGTCGGGGCAGACCGTGGCGGGCCAGGCAGGCCGACATCTCCCCGAAGCGGCGCAGGTCGCCGCGCAGCCAGGTGCAGAACAGCGCCCCGAGCCCGGCCAGTTCGCCGTGCGAGGCGGTGCCGGGGAAGAGCGAGTCGACGGCGTGCATGATCTCGTGGCAGCCACCGCTGGACGGACGGCTGGTGCCGCAGACCGCCATCGCCAGGCCGCTGGAGATCAACGCCTCGGCGAGGACGATCACGAAGGCGTCGTCGCTCATGTCACCCGGGTGGTTGAGCACCGCCTCGGCACCCGCCCGGGAGAGCGAGGCGGCCAGGCCGTCCACCGGCTCACCGCGTACCCGGCGGGCCAGTTCCCAGTCGGCCAGCGCGCTGATGTTGCTGATCACGTCACCGATGCCGGCCCGGTTGTGCCGGTCCGGGCCGCTCTCCACGAAGTCCAGGTCCACGATCACCGCGATGGGGATGTGCACCCCGTAGGAACCCTTGATCCCGTCGGTGATGAGGCTGGCCACCGGGGAGCCGATCCCGTCGTTGGCGAGGCTTGTCGCCACCGACACCATCGGGAGACCTCGGCGGGTCGCCGCGTACTTGGCCACGTCGATGGTCTTGCCGCCGCCGATCCCGACCACCGCGTCGTACGAGCGGGCGCGGAGCTTGCCGCCGAGGTCGTCGGCGGCGTCCAGGGTCGCCCCGGCGACGGTGAACACGTCGGCCGAGCGCAGAGACGGTCGGATCAACTCCGCGATCTGGGCGCCCTGACCCGGTCCGACGACCACCGCGACGTCGCCCCCGGAGGAGATCCGCCCGTCGGCGAGGATCGCGCCCAGGTCGGCGACCGCTCCACGCCGTACGTCGATGTGCAGCGGGGTGAGGACGCTTCGGGCTAGTAGAGGCACGCGATCTCCCGTGCGCGGGCGAGGTCGGCGTGGTTGTCGACCTCCACCCAGGGGACGTCGCCGATCGGCGCTGCCCGCACCTCGCCACCGCGGTCGGCGAACTCCTGGTAGCCGTCCTCGTAGTAGAGGTTCGGGTCCCGTCGCCAGGTGGCCTCCAGCGCGTCGGCGAGCGCGTCGGCGACCTGCGGCTCGATGAGCGTCGCGCCGATGTACTCCCCGTACGCCTCGCCCGGGTCCATGATCTTGGTGATGCGGGTGAGCTGGCCGGCGGCGTCGAAGGTGGTCTTCATCTCCTCCTCGGCCAGCGGCTTGAGGGTGTCCACCGCGAGGAGGATGCCCGGCCCGCGCTCGGCCAGCAGGGTCTTCTCGATGCTCACCGGGTGCACGGTGTCCCCGTTGACAAGCAGCACCCCGCGCGCGAAGTACTCCCGGGCCAGCCAGAGGGAGTACGCGTTGTTCCACTCCTCGGCCTTGTCGTTGTGCACCAGGGTGAGCGTGACCCCGTACTTCTTCTCCAGGTCGGCCTGCCGCTCGCGGACCGCGTCCGCCGCGTAGCCGACCACGATCACGATGTCGGTGAGCCCGACCTCGGCCAGGTTGCCCAGTGCGATGTCCAGGATCGTCGTCTCGCCGTCCACGGGCACCAACGCCTTGGGCAGGGTGTCGGTGTACGGGCGCAGCCGTCGTCCCGCTCCGGCCGCGAGCACCATTCCGATCATCGCGACATCCTCCCTCGTCCTGCTCCCCGTCACCGGTGGAGGATAGCGCCGGCCGGCCGTGCGGCTCCGGCCAACCGGGTCAGCCGGGTCAACCGGGCAGCGCCGCCAGGTCGGCGAGCATCGTCAGCCGCTCCTCCGCGTCGAGAGCGGCGTACGGGCCGGCGGCCCGGCGGTCGGTCTCCAGCTCGATGGCCAGTCGCTCGGGGCCGGCGGGCAGGGCGGCGACGCTTGACGCGGTGTGTCCGGCGGCCGTCCAGGCGGCGGCGTGCGCGTCGGCCCGGTGGTAGCGCAGCGTGCCGAGCCTGTTGAGCAGCAGCACCCCGGGCGGGGTGCCGTCCGGCTCGTGCGGGGGCGCCAGCGCCGCGAACGCCGACCCCTCCCGGTCGCCGTCGGCGTCGGCAAGCACCAGGGCGTACGTCAGCAGTCGGCCGAGCGCCGCCACGAGCCGCGTGACCCGCTCGTCGTGCCCGGCCCACAGCTCCTCGGTGACCTCGGCGTGCACCTGGTACAGCTCGGTGAGGAAGGCGGCGCCCCGCTCGGTGGCGGAGAGCGCTCCGTCCCGGCGGCGGTGGAGCATGCCGTACGCCACCTGCTTGTCCACGGCCCGGCGGACCGTGACCGGGTCGGCGTAGCGGGTGACCGCCGCGAAGGCCGGCCCGTCGACGGTGCCGCCCGGCGCGGCGAGCCGGGTGCGCAGGTCCACCAGGAAGCCGTTCGCTGTGGGCCCGCCGTACCGCTGGCTCAGCTCGGCGCCGCCACCGTCGCGGCCGGCGAGCATGCCGGCGCGGAACGTCCGGTCCACGGCCGGGGCGAGCAGGCCGGCGATCCGGTGCGGCGCCAGCTCGACGGTGTTCACCTACCGATCGACCGCAGGACGGCGAAGCCCTCCTCCGCGATCCGCCGGATCAGACCGTCGTTGACGTCGCGGTTCTCGTCCAGCACGGTCACCTCGTGCTCGGCCAGCCAGCGGTACTCGGTGTGCTTGCCGGCCTCCAGCCTTGGGTGGTCGAGGTCGCCGTCCACCCGGACCAGGAAGTCGTACTCGATGCGGGCCAGGCCGTCGTCGCCGACGTAGTGGTACTCGCCCACCTGGCCCAGGACGTGCGAGAGAAGCCAGCCGGTCTCCTCGGTGACCTCCCGGCGCAGCGCCTCGTCGATGTCCTCGCCGGGTTCCAGGTGGCCACCGACGATGTCCCAACAGTTGGGAAACAGGCGTCGGTGTGGTGAGCGGCGCTGGAAGAAGAGTCGGCCGTCGCCGTCGACGATCAACGCGCCGGCGCAGCGCAGGGGCTCGGTGGACACGCTTCGACAGTAGCGAGCGCCCCGGCATCGCGACGATGCCCGGTCTTGTCCCGGAAACATCCACGGACGACCATGTCCGTACCGAGTGCCACCGTCCCAAAGGAGTGATGTGTGATGCAGGTACGGGAAGCGATGTCCAGCCAGGTCCTCGTCGTCGGTCCGGAGCACACGCTCCGTCAGGCGGCCCGGATGATGTCGGCCCGCGGTGTCGGGTCGGCGGTCGTGATCGACCCCGAGTCCGAGGGGGTCGGGATCATGACCGAACGCGACGTCTTGAAGGCCATCGGCGCGGGCCTCGACTGCGACACCGAACGCACCGGCGCCCACCTGACCTGGGACGTGGTCTACGCGGGCCCGGAGTGGACGGTTGCCGAGGCTGCCGCCGCCATGGCCCGGGGAGGTTTCCGGCACCTGGTGGTGCTCGACGGCCGGGAGGTGGCCGGGGTGATCTCGGTCCGGGACATCATGCGGGTCTGGGCGGAGAGCCAGGTGGCCGCTGCGGGGTGAGCCCACCGGCTGACAGTGTCGACTAATTGATCTAACCGAATGGAGCTGGTCGCCCGGAAATACAATGGACGGTCCGTCGAAGCTGAGGAGTCGGTCGATGACGTCACCTGTTCAGCGCGAGGGTGTGGCCAGGAAGATAATCGCCGCCGGCTTCAAGATTCTGTTCCCAGGCGCGGAGGCGAGGATCCAGGGCATCGAGGACGTCGTCGGCGCAATCGGCAAGTTGGACGCGGACAGCCTTGAGGGCAAGGCGCTGCCCAGGCGTCTCGCCGACGCCGCCGACCGCATCGCCGACCGACTCGGGCGCATTGAATCGATCGAGTATGCGGGCCTGGACGACGCCGAGCGTCGCCGCGCGGTGCGAGGTGTGGAGGAGGCGCTTACCAAGTTCAGGCCGAGTAAGAGTCGGATCGTCCAGGAGGCCATCACCACGGAGCAGCTCCGTGCCGCGCTGGCACCGGCCGCCGAGCGCCGCTGGCGGGCCGATCATCTGGGGGAGAAGGCGGTCTCCTACGGCAGGTTGTACCTCATCGAAGCGGCCGCGTACGTTTCCGCGCTGGTCCGCGACCTGCCTGGTTTCGACAGCGATGTCGCCTGGGAGACGTACGTGGCGACGCGGAGAATCGACGCGATGCTGGAGCGCGGGATCACCAGCGTGGTGCTGCCGAAGTTCCGGCCAGGGCTGGCCGAGGAAATGAGCCGGTTCGAGGCCGGCTACCGCTCCGACGTGGCGAGCACCTACCGGTACGCCGATCTGTTTGGCCTGAACCTGCCGATCGAGTTGCGCCGCCATCCGGTCGACGTGTCGTACATCCGGCTCCGGGCATCGAGGGTGCCGGGCGCCGGGGGGCAGGCATCAGTCGACGGGAGCCCGGCCGTCGATGCCGCGCTGGGTCGCATTGCCACCGCCCGTGAACCGAGGCGAGGGGCGCGGGTGCTGCTCACTGGTTCGGCCGGGTCGGGCAAGACCACGATCAGCCAGTGGTTGGCAATCAGCACGGCCCAGCGCCGGCTCCCGGAGTCCATGGCGAGCTGGTCAGGGTGCGTACCATTCGTCGCCCAGCTGCGCTACGCGTTCGTTCCCGGTCGCGAGCCGAACTACGACGACCTGATTCGAGCCGCCGCCTGGCGCGGGTCGGACGTGCCGGGGTCGTGGGTCCGCGATTGCCTTGACCGCGGGGAGGCGCTCGTACTCTTCGACGGTTTCGACGAGCTGTCGCACCATGACAAGTTGCGGGCGTATGTATGGCTCGACAAGCTGCTCAAGGCCCATCCGGGTGCGAACTTCATCGTCACGTCCCGGCCCGACAGCCTCGACTACGGGTGGTTTGCCCGGCGGTACTTCGACGGCCTGCAGTTGATGCCGATGTCGGAAGGTGAGGCGCGCGACTGCATCAACCGATGGTTTCATGTCCTGATCAGCGGTACCGCTGTGGCGAGCAAGGTAAACGAATACCGGGAGCAGCACCAGCAGCTCATTTTCGACTTCCAGAATCGCCCGACTGTGCGCGACCTGAGCGAGACCCCGCTGCTCTGCGCCATGCTCTGCGCCTTCTATGCGCACAAGCTCTCGGACTCCGCTCCGGAGAGCCGTGCTGATCTCTACCAGCGCGTCGTGGAGGCTTTGATCCACTTTCGGGACGACGCGCGGAAGGTCGATCGGAGCGACGAGGGCGGTCTCACCTACCGGCAGAAGCTCGTTCTGTTGGAGGCGATCGCCATGCACATGACCGCGACCTCCACCACCACGATCCGAGTGGAGCCGTTGAGCCGGCTGCGCGATGAGGAACTCGTGCAGCGCGGCGATGCAGTCGACCTGGACCTGCGGGCCAAGACCGCCCAGGAGATCGTCGCCGAGCAGCTCAACGGCATGGTGTCAGTGCGGGTCAGAGCTGAGGACGCCCTCACCCACCTGCTGTCCCGCAGCATTGTGCTCCAGCGGGTCGCCGACGATCAGGCGCAGTTCGCGCACCGCTCGATCCAGGAGTTCCTGACCGGTTGGGCGTACGCCGACGGGCCTATCGAGGACCTCGTGGCGCATGTGCTGGAGCCCGAGTGGCGGCGGGTGATCGTCTTCGCTGCCAGCGCACCGGTGCAGGAACGGGCGGTCTCCGCTCTGGTCGGGGCAATCCTGGACGTTGCCGAGATGTCCCTGGAGAGCCGCCGGGATCTGCTCCTGCTCGCGGCTGAGTGCCTCACCGCCGCCGGTCGGGTGAGCCAGTCCGTCGCGCGGCGGGCCTCCGCGATGATCGAAGAGGTGTTGCCACCTCGTTCGCTGGAGGAGGCACGTTCCCTGACCGGCCTCGGCGAGGAACTGCTCAGCTGGCTGGACGGTCACCACCAACGGTCACCGGAGGTGGTCAGCGCCTGTATCGCGGCTGCGGCCCGGGTCGGTGGTCCGGCGGCGATGAAGATCCTTGCGCGTTATGCCGCGTCTCCGATTGCCACGTCTGTCGTACCAGCGCTTCTCGCCGCCTGGAATCGGTTCGACGCCGAACTGTACGCCCAGCAAGTGCTGGCACCACTCCAACTCGGCGAGCACGAGGTGGCCGTACGGACCCGGCCGCAGCTCGAGGCGCTGAAGCATGTGACGTCGGCTCGGGCGGTACGGATCACCATCGACGGAGAGCTCGCTGATCTGTCCTGCCTGGCCAAGCTCGACAAACTGCAGGAACTGGATTGCTCGCATGTGACCGGGCTGCGCAGCACGGCAGGATTGGCGGCACTGCCCACGCTGCGGCGACTCAACCTCACCGGCTGCAACAACATGAGTGACGTCGCGGAGCTGGCGCAACTGCCAAACCTGGCCGAGGTCCATCTGGGCAATTGCGGCGCTCTTCCGCCTGAGCAGGTGGAAGCATTAGCGGGGCGGAGTTCACTGCGGGTGCTGGTACTTGACGGTTGCCGGCAGCTCTACGAGTTTGCGTGGATCTCCCGGCTCGAAGGCCTCCGCACCCTCTCGTTGGACCGCTGTCAGGTCACCGAACTGGACTTCTGCTCGCCTCTCGGCAATCTGCGCACCCTGCGGGTCCGCTCGGTCGACGGGGTCGACAACATCAGCGGGATCGCGGGCTGTGTCAGCCTGCGCCGCCTCAACGTGGTCTTCTCGTCCACTCGTCGCGCGCCGTTCCCCGCGCTGTCGGTGACCCTGCGCGAGGTCGAGTTGGGTGGTCCGGTCTATGTCTCCGACCTGCGGTCGCTCGCCCCGGCCACCGGCCTCCAGGTGCTGCGTACGGGCGGAATCCGAGACCTGACGCACCTCGATCAGCTACCCCGCCTTCCGTCGCTGACCCACCTCGTGCTGCCCAACTGCGAACTGCTGGCGCAGCCGACCGCTCCGCTGAAGGACCTCGCCGGGCTTGAGGTGCTCGACCTGAGCAACTCCGGGATCCATACGCTTGACTTCCTCCGGAACCAGTCACGGCTTCGCCGGTTGTATCTCAACCGGTGTCATCGCCTCAGCGACATCAGCGCGCTCGGTGATCTGCCACTCCTGGAGTACGTCAGCATGTCCGGCGGAGTGGCTGGCGTGTCGCTCGACATGATTGACGACCTCAGGAGTCGGGCCGGGCAGCGGCTGAGCATCGATCATGACCCGCTCGACGACCCGTTCGACGTGACCGACTACCTCGGTGCCTGAGTCTCCGGTCCTTTGGTGTGGCAGCGGGATCGATGGGTACTACTTTCTCGCGGGCACGGACCGCCGTGCCGTGGGAGGGAATCATGCGTGACGCGGAGCGCCTGGTCGAGCAGCAGTACGCGATGCTCCTGCGGCGGGACGTGGCCCGACTGCCGGATCTGTACGCCCCGGAGGCGTTCTACGCCATGCCGGGTGTCACGGTCCGGCCCATCGAGCTGCCCGCGCTGCTGCGCACCTGGACCGGCGCATTTCCGGACCTGCGGGTCGACCCGCTGGGCGGGGTGCGTACGTCCGGCGGGGCGGCAGTGGAGCTGCGCCTCAGCGGCACCCACACCGGCACGCTGCACTCGCCGTACGGCACCGTCGCTCCGACCGGCCGGTCGGTGAGCTGGGAGGTGGCCGACGTGGTCCGGGCACGCCGGGGCCGGATCGTCGCGTGGCGCTCCTACTTCGACTGGAGCCAGCTCCTCGACGCGCTCGGAGTGCAGCTGGAGGGTCTTTCCCGGGCCACGCAGCACGACTCGCTCGCACTTCCGGTCTGATCTGACGACGACCGGTCGACCCGGGTCACCCGTCCCGGTGGCTCAGGATGCGGACATCGCCGTGCCGTCCGCGCGTTCCCCGCCGCCGCCCGTACGCTCAATATCCATGACCGCCGAGCAGCTGATCTCCTTTGCCCGTGGGGCGCCCTCGCTGGACATCGTCGATGTCGAGGGGCTCAAGGCCGCCGCCGTACGCGCCTTCGACGCCGACCCCGCGGGGGTCACGGCGTACGGCACCTCCGTCGGTTACGCTCCGCTGCGAAAGTGGATCGCCGAGAAGCACGGGGTGGAAGCCAATCAGGTGCTTGTCACCAACGGCTCGCTCCAGGCCGACGCCTTCCTCTTCGACCACCTGGTCCGGCCCGGCGACGCGGTGGTGGTCGAGCGTCCGACGTACGACCGGACGCTGCTCAACCTCCAGCGGATGGGCGGCGAGCTGCACGGCATCTCGGTCCAGCCGGACGGTCTGGACACCGCCGAGCTGCGCAAGCTGCTCGAGTCCGGGGTCCGCCCCCGGCTCGCGCACGTCATCCCGAACTACCAGAACCCGGCCGGCATGACGCTGTCGCTGGAGAAGCGCCGCGAGCTGCTCGACCTGGCCGCCGAGTACGAGTTCACGATCTTCGAGGACGACCCGTACGCGGACATCCGCTTCCGCGGCGAGGCGCTGCCGTCGATGCTCTCGCTGGACACCCGCAACGTGGTCGTGCACGCGTCGAGCTTCACCAAGACGGTCTGCCCGGGCGTACGGGTCGGTTACCTGGTCGGCCCGGCTGATCTGATCGCCGACATCGCCAAGAACGCGACGAGCCTCTACATTTCGCCCGGCATGGTGTCGCAGGCGATCGTGCACCAGTTCTGCGTCTCCGGCGACATCGACCGCTCGATCGAGACCGTTCGGTCGGCGCTCGGCGAACGTGCCCGGGTGCTGGCCGAGTCGCTGCGCCGGCACCTGCCGCAGGCCCGGTTCGTGGAGCCCGACGGCGGCTACTTCCTGTGGGTGGAGTTCCCCGAGGACGTGCTGGTGGACCGGCTCGCCCCGGCGGCGGCCGAGCGTGGGGTCGCCGTGGTCAAGGGCAGCGACTTCGTTCTCGACGGTGGGCGGCACGCCCTGCGGCTGGCCTTCTCGGCAGTGACGGCCGACAAGATCGACGAGGGTGTCCGTCGGCTCGCGGCGGCCGTCGAGGCCATCCGGAGCTGATGTTCTGTCGGGTTCCCGACAGAACGACGATGCCGGCCGTCCCGGGACTCCCCAGCGGGCGGCCGGCGGCTCACAATGCTGCGAGCGTCACCCGTCAGGTGTAGCGAGGATCACCGCCCCGCCGCCACCTCGGGCCACGCGTGCAGCACAACCCCCGCCCCCACGGGCGCCGGGTGGGCCGTGTCGTCCTTCACCCCCCGATACGGCCCGGCCCGCCCGGCGCCGCACCCGCGACCGCCGTCACACCTGCCGATGGCGACCATCGGCGTAGCCTGCAAGCCGCAGGCGAGCGCGGGGAGGTGTCGCGATGACGGATCGGGCAGAGCGGGGCCGGACGGCCCCGCCGAACGCGTCCCGGGTGCTGCGACCCCGGGCCTGGCCGTCCCCGGTGCGGGCGGTGACCAGGATGCTCAACGCCGACGGATCGCCGCCCACTCCGTCGCCCAGCGGCACCGGCCGCAGCGGGGTCGTCGACTGCGCGCTCTACGTCGACGGCAAGCGGCAGCCCGGCGACTGGACGTACGCGGACGCGTTGGAGGCGGCACGCCGGGAGGAGCACGGGTTCGTCTGGATCGGTCTGCACCAGCCGGAGCTGGCCGAGATGACAGCCATCGCGGAGACGTACGGCCTGCACGAGTTGGCCGTCGAGGACGCGGTGAAGGCCGAGCAGCGGCCCAAGCTGGAGCGCTTCGGCGACGTGACCTTC
Source organism: Micromonospora lupini (assembly GCF_026342015.1). NCBI lineage: Bacteria > Bacillati > Actinomycetota > Actinomycetes > Micromonosporales > Micromonosporaceae > Micromonospora > Micromonospora lupini. Next base: position 1,245,334 of record NZ_JAPENL010000002.1, on the reverse strand, counting down.
CTGGTGCTGCGCACCGCCCGGTACTGCGAGCACACCGAGCTGACCGAGACCTCCGAGGTCGTCGAGACCGGCCAGGTGATGCTCTTCATCGGCCCGAACTTCCTGATCAGTGTCCGGCACGGCGACGCCTGCCGGCTCTCCCCGGTCCGCGCCGACCTGGAGACCAAGCAGGAGTTGCTGCTCCAGGGCCCGTGGGCGGTCGCGTACGGCGTGACCGACCGGGTGGTCGACCTCTATCTGGAGGTGGCCGAGCAGCTCGAGGACGACCTGGACGTGCTGGAGGCCGAGGTCTTCGACCGCAACAGCCACGGCCGCATCCAGCGGATCTACCAGATGAAGCGGGAACTGGTGGAGTTCAAGCGGGCGGTGATCCCGTTGCAGCGACCGCTGATGTCGCTGACCTCCCAGATGAACCGGGATGTGCCCAAGGAGATCCGTAAGTACTTCCGGGACGTGCAGGACCACCTGAGCCGCACCGTCGAGCAGGTGAACTCGTACGACGACCTGCTGAACTCGATCCTTCAGGCGCGGCTGGCCCAGGTGAGCGTCGACCAGAACAACGACATGCGCAAGATCGCCGCGTGGGCGGCAATCGCCGCGGTCTGGACCTCCATCGCCGGCGTCGAGGGCATGAACTTCGACAACATGCCCGAGCTGAAGATGACGTACGGCTATCCGGTGGCCCTGGCCCTGATGCTCGGTGTCTCCCTGGCCCTCTACCGCTGGTTCCGCCGCAACGGCTGGCTCTGACCGTGCGGCGGGAGCCGCCCGACCGCGCACCCTGATCCACTCGTGTTCAGGAAACCCGAGTGGATCTTGCGAGGGTTCCGCTCGCGCGGGGCGAGCCGCTCCACGCGAAAGCGCCGACGAGCGGGGAGAACCCGCGTCGCCGGCGCTCGCCGCGTTGCTGTGTCGGGGGTCAGCGACGGCCGTTGGTGCGGGCCGTGTCCTTGCCCAGCGCCTTGGTGAGGTCGTCGGTCGGCCGACCGGTGACGTCCGTGGCGCCCTCGGCGACCGAGGGGACCTTGTCGGTCGGCCGGACACCTGTCTGCTTGGCCGGGGCGGTGGTGCTGGCGCTACTGCCCCCGGCGACCGCCGAGCTGCCCGCACCGGTCATCCCGGCCGCGCCGCTCATGGCGGACCCGTCGGTCCCCTTGGTCGCGGCCGGCGTGCGCACCTCGATCGAGTCGACCTCGTCGCGCATCGGCTCCAGGGTGCGGGTCGGGTCGTACTCCGCCCACTCCTGCTGCTCCCGGCGGCGACGCAGGGCGACCGCACCGGCCAGGCCGGCGATGGCGCCCGCGGCCAGCAGGCCGGTCATCATCGAGCCGCGACGGCGCGGCTGCTTCTTCTTACCGGTGATCCGCATGGTCTTCGACTTGGCCTTCCTGGTCAGCGGCCCTGCCTGCGCGGCGCCGTCCCGGGCTGCCGCCGCCAGCGGTGCCAGCGTGGTGAGTGTGGTTCCCCAGCCGGTCGACGCGCGGTCGCGCACCTTCACCGCAGCCGGCCCCACGTAGCCCCGGGCCACCTGGACCCGCGGACCGACGGATGCGCCTGCGCCCTTGGCCGCGTGGTTGGCTGCCTGCATCAGGTGGCTGATGCTCTGGTTCAGCTCAGCCTTGGCGAGCTGGCCCTGGGACTGACGCCGCCCGATTCCAAACACGGTCCTACCTCCTGGGAGTTGTTCCTTCGTCATCCTCCACCAACGGATGCCTCCGCGATGCCAGATCGGGCACATGGGAGGATCCGCATGGAACTGACCAACGAGTGAGGAGTACCCGTGGCCGAGGCTGTCTACGCCACCCTGCACACCAACGCTGGCCCGATCCGGCTGGAGCTCTTCCCGAACCACGCTCCGAAGACGGTCCGCAACTTCATCGACCTGGCCGAGGGCAACCGGGAGTACACCGACCCGCGCACCGGCCAGCCGGGCAGCGGGCCGTACTACGACGGCACCATCTCGCACCGCGTGATCAGCGGTTTCATGGTCCAGATGGGCGACCCGACCGGTACCGGCCGGGGCGGGCCGGGCTACAAGTTCGCCGACGAGTTCCACCCGGAGCTGCGCTTCGATCGGCCGTACCTGCTGGCGATGGCGAACGCCGGACCGGGCACCAACGGTTCGCAGTTCTTCATCACCGTGTCCCCGACGCCGCACCTCAACAACCGGCACACCATCTTCGGCCAGATCGCCGACGAGGAGTCGGTGAAGGTCGTCGACTCGATCGCGAACACCCCGACCGGCCCGAGCGACCGTCCGTTGCAGGACGTCGTCATCGAGCGGGTCGAGATCGAGCGGTCTGCCGCCTGACGAACCCGCGAGGTACCTTTGCTCGCATGATTGAGCGCTCCGGAGCACCGCGCCGGCCAGCGTCGGTGCGTCGCGCGGTGGCGGACGGAGGATCGGCCCGGTGAGCGAGTCCCCGCCGACCACCCCGGTCTGCTACCGGCACCCTGGTCGGGAGACCTACATCCGGTGCACCCGCTGCGACAGGCCGATCTGCCCGGAGTGCATGCGGGAGGCGTCCGTCGGGCACCAGTGCCCGGAGTGCGTCAACGAGGGACGTCGCACCGTCCGGCCGGCACGTACCGCCTTCGGTGGTGGTACGGCCGGCCGGCACGGCTACGTCACGAAGGGCATCATCGCCCTGAACGTGCTGGTCATGCTGCTGTCCATCGCCTCCGACCGAGGTGGGGACGCGGCCGTGGGCGGTTCCGGCTTCGGCGGGCTGATGGGCGGCGGCACCCCGCTCACCAACTGGGGTTCGGTGCTCGGGTTGGCGGTCTTTCCCGACGGCACGCTCGGCGGCATCGCCGAGGGCCAGTGGTATCGGCTGGTCACCGCGATGTTCCTGCACTACGGCGTGATCCACCTGCTGCTCAACATGTGGGCGCTGTGGGTGCTGGGTAGGTCGCTGGAGGCCAACCTCGGGCCGCTGCGCTTCGGCGCGCTCTATCTGGTCGCGGGCCTCGGCGGCAACGTGGCCGCCTACCTCTTCAGCGCCCAGAACTCGGCGACGGCCGGCGCCTCCACTGCCGTCTTCGGCCTCTTCGCCGCGCTGATCATCATCGAGCGGAAACTTGGCCGGGACATCTCCCAGGTGATCCCCATCCTGGTGATCAACCTGGTGTTCACGTTGACCGTGCCGGGCATCTCCATCCCCGGGCACCTCGGCGGCCTGGTGGTCGGCGCGGCGATGTCCCTGGTGCTCGCGTACGCGCCACGTGGTCGGCGCACGCTTGTGCAGGCCGTGGGCGCCGCCATCATCCTGCTGATCCTTCTCGGCCTGGTGCTCTTCCGAACGGCCCAACTGCTGGGCTGACGGCTCAGGAGTATCGGCGGGCGGCGCGCAGCTCGGCGGCCACCTCCTCCGGGGTGGCGCCCAGGTCGTACCGGCCGAAGAGGTGCAGCGACTCGCCCGCGTCGATCTCCAGGACCTCAGACGTCAGCCCCAGCCGCTGCCGACGGTCCACGCTTATCGCCTCGACCGTCGGCCAGGGCAGCTTCCGCCTGCCGGCGAAGCCGTGGATGACCGTGAGTCCGGTCGGGTCCGCAGCCAGTCGGACCGGTGCGACCAGGTCGCGTACCGCCCAGCCGGCCAGGATGGCGGCGGCCAGAACGGCAAGCACCAGCCGGACCGCGTCACCGTCGGCGAAGAGCAGGCCGAGGGCGACAAGCAGGACCGCGCCGGCCAGCTTCGCCACCGGCAGGTTCGCCGACACCCGCCACTGCCGCCCCGAGGAGATCTCGTTCACCCGCCCAGCATGCCAGCGGTGGTCGGGTGCCGCCTGGCCGGACGGACTGTCGATCGACGACGTAGGATCGGGTCAGCCCACGTTACCGGGGAGTAAACATGAGTGACGCGGTCATCGTCGGCGCGGTGCGTACCCCGGTGGGGCGGCGTAGGGGCAGCCTCGCCGGTGTCCACCCGGTCGACCTGTCGGCCCATGTGCTGCGCGCCCTCGCCGAGCGCACCGGCCTGGACCCGGCGCAGGTCGACGACGTCTTCTGGGGCTGCGTGTCCCAGGTCGGCGAGCAATCGTGGAACATCGCCCGCAACGGCGTGCTCGCCGCCGGCTGGCCCGAGACGGTGCCCGGCACCACGCTGGACCGGCAGTGCGGCTCCAGCCAGCAGGCCCTGCACTTCGCCGCCGCGACAGTCCTCTCCGGCCAGGCCGACCTGGTGGTCGCCGGCGGGGTGGAGTCGATGACCCGGGTGCCGATGGGTTCGAGTGTGGCGGGCGGTATGCCGTTCAGCGACCAGCTCCGCGCCCGCTACCGGGGTGTCGAGGGCTTCGCCGACGACGCGCCGCTGCCGTTCAACCAGGGCGTCGGGGCCGAGCTGATCGCCCGCCGGTGGCGTCTCTCGCGTACGCAGCTCGACGAGTTCGCGCTCGCCAGCCACGAGAAGGCCGCCGCCGCGCAGGACGCCGGGGCGTTCGACCCGGAACTGACGGCGGTGCCGCTCGCCGACGGCGGCAAGTTCACTGCCGACGAGGGCATCCGCCGGGACACCTCGCTGGACAAGCTCGGCGAACTGGCCACCCCGTTCCGCACCGACGGCGTCGTCACCGCCGGGTCCGCGTCCCAGATCTCCGACGGCGCCGCGGCGCTCGCGGTGACCACGTCCGAGTGGGCCAGCCGGCACGGCCTGCGCCCGCTGGCGCGCATCCACACCGCCGTGGTCGCTGCCGACGACCCGGTCACGATGCTCACCGCGCCCATTCCGGCCACCGCGAAGGCGCTGCGCCGCGCGGGGCTGGGCATCGAGGAGATCGGGGTGTACGAGGTCAACGAGGCGTTCGCCCCGGTGCCGCTGGCCTGGCTGGCGGAGACCGAGGCGGACCCGGAGCGGCTCAACCCGCGCGGTGGCGCGATCGCCCTCGGGCACCCGCTCGGGGGCTCCGGTGCCCGGATCATGACCACGATGCTGCAGCACATGCGGGACAACGGGCTCCGCTACGGCCTCCAGACGATGTGCGAGGGCGGCGGCATGGCCAACGCCACGATCGTCGAGCTGGTCTGACCCGGCGGCTCGGCAGCCAGCCGAGGCACGTCGAGCTGGTCCGACCCGGCGGCTCGGCTGGCAGCCGAGGAGCGCCGCGCGAAATGGTCTCGCCCCGGTCGGGGCACGCCGCCTAGGGTGCCCATCGTGACGACGATCGCCGGCGAGCGCGCCCCCGACTGGTCCAGCGACGAGTGGCAGCAGGAGGCCCGATCCTGGGTCGACGAGCGACTCGGCAACGCCGGTCGCCTGGTCACCGGGCCGGTGGAGCCCCGCGTCCGGCCGTGGTCGCTGGTCTGGCGGGTGCCGACCGACGCCGGGCCAGTCTGGTTCAAGGCCAACAACCGGGGTACGGCGCACGAGGCGGTCCTGATCGCGACGCTGGCCGGGCTGGCGCCCGAGCGGGTGCTGACCCCGATCGCCGTGGACCGGGAGCGGGGCTGGTCGCTGCTTCCCGACGGCGGCGAGTCGCTGCGTGACGTGCTGGGCCGCGACCCCGACCTGACGCACTGGGAGCGGGCGCTGCCCGGGTACGCGGCACTCCAACTCGCCACCGCGCCGCGCGCCGACGAACTGGTCGCCCTCGGTGTACCGGACCACCGCCCGGAGGTGCTGGCGGGGCTGCTCGCCGAGCTGCTCGACGATCGCGACTCGCTGCGCGTCGGCGCGGAGGGCGGGCTCTCCGTCGCGACGTACGAGCGGCTGCGGGCGGAGCTTCCGGCGTACGCGCGGCGGTGTCGCCGGCTCGCGGACATCGGCATTCCGGCGACCGTGCAGCACGACGACCTGCATGACGGCAACGTCTTCGCCGGCCCGGCCGGGTACCGCTACTTCGACTGGGGCGACGCCTCGGTGGCCCACCCGTTCGGCACGCTGCTGGTGACCCTGCGCGCCGTCCGGTACGCCACCGAGGCGTCGGCCGGCGATGCCAGCCTGGTCCGGCTGCGCGACTGCTACCTGGAGGCGTGGACCGACAGCCATGACCGCCGGACCCTCGTCGAGGCCGCCGACCTGGCCATGAACCTGGGCGCGGTGAGCCGGTCGCTCTCCTGGCGGCGGGCCCTGGACACGGCCGACCCGGCCCGCGCGGAGTACGCCGAGGCGGTACCCGGGTGGCTCGCCGAGCTGTTCGCCGCCACCCCTCTTCAGCCCGACCGCTGACCGGCATCCGTCCAAGTCGGAAGTCGGACAGGCGGTGCGACGCGCCGCGTGGAACTTCCAAAATTTCGACGTGACCCACGTCACCCCGTCCGGGAGGTCGTTGGGCAGGTCATGGACGTCTTCTCCCGAACGTTCCTCCCGGCCGCCACCGAGGCCGGCCTTGCCGTACAGACAGTGAGCCGGCACATGCCGGTCTTCCGCCGCTGCGTCGGCTCCGGTGACGCCACAATCCTGGTCACCCGCTGCAGTCGCCCCGACCGCCCGGTCACCGGCGACTACCTGTTGCTGCTCACCCACCGCCGCCTGGTGGTGACCCAGCAGACCCGGCTCCTGCACCGGCTGCGCCTGCACCTCAACACCGAGCTGCGCGAGCTGAGCAACGTCACCTGGAGCCCGGACCCCCGACTGGGGTCGGTCGAGCTGGCCGCCACCGCTATCGACGGGATCCGCGAGCGGTTCCTCATCCGCACCAACCACCCGAAGCAGGTGTGGCAGCTCGACGCGCTGCTCAACCACGCCTTCCGGACCCGCCTGCGGGCACCCCGCGAGCGGATCGTCGCCACCATCGGCGACGCGCCGGCCGCCGTCCGACCCAGCGCGTTCCGCCCCGCCGTGGCGCGCTGACGCCGACCGGCCGGTCGCCCTTCACGTCGCCTTTACCGAACTCGAACACGCACCGATCGCGCCGAGCCGACCGGGTCGGCAATCATGGGCCGGTGACAGTCGAACCGCCGCACCGCGGGCTCGTCCTCGTGGTCGAGGACGAGCCGGCCATCGCCGACCTGGTCCGGCTCTACCTCACCCGCGACGGGTTCGGCGTACACCTGGAACGCGACGGCGAGGCCGGCCTGAGCGCCGCCCGCCGGCTGCGCCCGGTCGCCTGCGTCCTCGACATCGCCCTGCCCGGCCTCCCCGGCACCGAGATCTGCCGCCGGTTGCGCGAGGCCGGTGACTGGACGCCAGTCATCTTCCTCACCGCCCGCGACGACGAGGTGGACCGGATCGTCGGCCTGGAGCTGGGCGCCGACGACTACGTCACGAAGCCGTTCAGTCCGCGCGAGTTGGTCGCCCGGGTACGCGCGGTGCTGCGCCGCACCGCCGGGGGCCCCGAGGGCGCGGAACGACAGCGCGTCGTCGGCCCGGTGACCCTCGACCCGGCCCGGCGGACGGTCACCGCTGCCGGCGTACCGGTGCAGCTCACCTCCACGGAGTTCGACCTGCTGGCACACCTGATGGCCCGCCCCGGCCGCGTCTTCACCCGGGAGGAGCTGCTGGCCGGCGTCTGGGGCTACGCCGCGCACGCCGGAACCCGCACTGTGGACGTGCACGTCGCCCAGGTGCGGGCGAAGCTCGGCCCGGCCAGCGTCATCCGCACCCACCGGGGCGTGGGGTACGCGGTCGATGCCTGAGCAGCCCGTACGCGCCGAGTCGCCGACCATGGCGTTGCCGGTGATCGGCGTCCGCCCGCCGGTCGTACCGCGGCGCCGTCGGCTCGGCCGGACGCTCACCGCCCGCGCGGTGCTTGTCACCTGCGCGGTGGCACTGGTGTCGGTGCTCGTCACGGCCATCGTCGCGGTGCCACTGGCGATCCGTGGCGCGGAGCGACGCGATCAGCAGGCCCTCGCCGCACAGGCCCGACTCGCCGCCGAGGTGCTGCGCACTCGACTTGACCGGGGTCGCACCGCAGACGAGGAGCGGCTCATCCAGCAACTGCGCGACCAGGGCATCGACGCGTACCTGATCCGGCGCGGAACCGTCGACCGGTCCGGCCTACCGACCCGCGTGGTGCAGCGGATCGGGCAGGGCCGCAACGTGTCGGCCCGCCGCCCGGTCAACGGTCACCGCGCCCTGGTGGAGGGCCGGGCGCTGCCCGGCGGCAACGGGGTGGTGCTGTCCCGCGCCTCGTCGAACGGGTTGTGGGCGCAGGTGCTGCTCAGCCTCTGGTTGCCGCTGCTGGCCGGGTTGGCCGCCGGCGTGGTGGCCGGCCTCCTGCTGGCCCGCCGCCTGGCCCGACCGATCCGCGTCGCGGCCACCGCCGCCGCCCGACTGCGGGCCGGGGACCGCGCCGTCCGGGTGCCTGTCGAACCGCCGGACGAGGTCGCCGACCTGGCCGAGGCGCTGAACGGGTTGGCCGCCGCGCTGACCACGAGCGAGGGCCGGCAGCGCGAGTTCCTGCTCTCCGTCTCGCACGAGCTGCGGACCCCGCTGACCGCCATCCGGGGGTACGCCGAGGCGCTCGCCGACGGCGTCATCGACACCGACGGCACCGCCGACGCCGGCCGGACCATGCTGGTCGAGGCCCAGCACCTCGACCGGCTGATCGGCGATCTGCTGGCGCTGGCCCGGCTGGAGGCCGCCGACTTCCCGCTGGAACCGGTGCCCGTCGACCTGACCCGCCTGGCCGCCGACGCCGAACCGACCTGGTCGGGTCGGTGCGCCGCGGTGGGAGTGTCGTTCCGCGTGGAGACGCCAGGTCAGCCGGTGTCCGCGTACACCGATCCGGGTCGCATCCGGCAGGTGGTGGACGGGCTGCTGGAGAACGCGCTGCGGGTCGTACCCCCGGGGGCGCCCGTGGTGCTCGCGGTCCGGCCGGTCGGTGCGGACCCGGCGGCCGGCGGCGTGCTGGAGGTCCGCGACGGCGGACCCGGCTTCACCGACGACGACCTGGCGGTGGCGTTCGAGCGGGGAGCGCTGCACGAGCGCTACCGGGGGGTGCGCAAGGTGGGCAGCGGGCTGGGGCTGGCACTCGCCGCCGGGCTGGTCCGCCGGCTGGGCGGGGAGATCGTCGCGGGTCACGCGCCCGAGGGCGGGGCCGCCTTCACGGTCCGGCTGCCCGGTGATCCTTACCGGATCCGTACATCGGCCTGACGGTCCGCTCGTCCGCGCGAGGAAGGCTGAGGGCTCCACGGACGAGAGGGAGAGTCATGCCACGTTGGGGATTCGTCACCGGCACCACGGCACTGTTCGCGGCGGTGGCGCTCGGCGTCAGCGGCTGCGGCGCGGCCGAGGTGGCCAGCCAGCCCGCGCGGGACGCCGCTGTCGAGGTTGCCGCCGCGATGGGTGTGGAGGGCCAGGCGCTCACCGCGATGGGCTTCGACGCCACCGACCTGGACGTGCAGACAGTCGCCGCGCCGGCCACCCCGACGCCCGGCGCCTCTCCGACGGCCAAGGACAAGGACAAGCAGAAGCGCGGCGAGGAGTGGCGCAAGCGCCACCAGGCCCGCGTGCAGCTGCGCAAGAACACCCTGCACGGCGAGGCGGTGGTGCAGACCAAGGACAACGGTACGCAGACGGTCGCCGTCCAGCGTGGCGAGGTGACAGCCATCGACGGCAGCTCGATGACCGTCAAGTCCACCGACGGTTTCACGATGACCTGGACCTTCGGCGACGACCTGCGGGTCGTCGAGCGGCGTGCGACCGTGCAGCCGACCGAGGTGAAGGTCGGGGCGAAGGTAGGCGTCGCCGGCGCCAAGGACGGCGACAAGGGCGTGGCCCGGCTCATCCTCATCCCGCGCGACAAGTGAGCGACGGGCCCCCGGGTGCACGCCCGGGGGCCCGCACTGCTCAGGCTTGGTCAACACGGTTTCGGTGACATGGGCGTGTCCCGGTCGGTGCGACGCCCCGATATCGCCGACACCGTGTTGATCACGCTCGGGTCCGGTCCGAGCGGCCGGCGCTCAGCGGCCGGGCGGCAGGGCGTAGCCCACGTAGCCGCGGAACTCCAACCGCCAGCCGGCCGGAACCAGCTTGGCGCAGGCCGGCTGACTGCCCGTGCAGACGATCGCGTCCACCGAGGCCGGGTCGGCCGGCGGCCGTTCCGGCAGGACCGACTGCAAGGACACCAGCTCCGGCGAGCTGCCGTCCGGCTGGCGCAGCAGCAGCCACCACGGGTACTCCCAGTCGTCGTTCTGCTCCACCAGCCCGATCCGCCGGGCGCCACTGTCGCGCACCGCCGCCGCGGCCCAGCGGAACTCGTCGGCCCACTCCGGCCGGCGTAGGAACCGGGTGTCCCAGTCCGAGGTGGTGAACACCGAGCCGGAGCCGACGAGCCGGCGCGGGAAGCCGTACGACAGCGCCAGCACCCCGGCCAGCGCGGAGGTGGCCAACATGGCGACCACCGCCAGAGCGGCCACCGACCGCCGGGCACGATCAGTCGTCGGGGCGGCGCTGGTCGAGCGGCTGGCCTGACGGCGCATTAGCGCGTCCAGCCACAGCCCCGCGAGCGGCACGGCGAGAACCAGGGCGTAGAGCAGCAGTCGGTTGCCCCACGGCTGCCACTTGAGCATCGCCGTGTGCAGCAGCACTGTGGTCAGCACCACCACGGCGTACGCCCGCAGCGGCCCCACCTGACCGGTGTCGATCCGGCGGGGGCGGACGAGCGCGACAAGCGCGCCGAGCAACGCCACCGCCCCGGCGATCGGGAAGGCCACCCGGTCCTCGTCCGGGTACCAGGCGGGCACCGGAAAGACCTCCCGACCGAACGTGATCGCCCGGTCCTGGGGGTCGACGCCTATCGCGTCCGCGCCGTCGATTATCGCGTCCGCGCTGGCGCTGCGCAGCGGCGCCAGTGGCGTGTCGAACGCCGTGTGCCCGATCCGCAGCGCGTTGACAAGTACCGACGCCGGGTCGTGCCGCTCCATCGGAATCGACTCCCGCAGCCGCGGCGGGCCCAGCGGATGCCCGAACTCGGCTGTCACCCGGGCCAGGAACGGGCCGACCACGAGCGCCGCCACCACCAGGATCAGCGCCGAGCCGCCGACGACGCGGACCACCCCGCCGACCGGCCGCACCCGACCGGCGGCCGGTGCCCGGGCGGCCAGGGCCAGCCGGAGCTGGGCCAGGCCCCAGAGCACCAGCAGCGGGCCCACCGCGATGAGACCACTGGTCTTGGTCACCGCCGTCAACCCGGTGGCCGCACCGAGTGCGAGCAGCGTGCCCCAACCGGTCCGTCGGCGCAGCCCGTCCAGGACGAGTGTCGCGGCGCACGCCACCCACGCCGCGCAGACCAGGTCGGTCTGGGTGCTGGTCGCCTGGAGCACTACCATCGGGGTGCTGGCCAGCACGAACGCCGTGATCAACTGAGCCCGTCGGCCGCCGCCGAGCTGCGCGGTGATCCGCGCGGCCACCAGCAGGCAGAGCACCCCTGCCGCCCACTGCACCAGGTTGTGCAGCGCGTCTCCGCCGGTGAGCAGGCGCAGGTGCAGGAGCAGGTACTCCGCGCCGGGCGGAATGGTCACCTGCCGGTGGATGGCGGTGGGCCAGAAGTCGAGGTCACCCTGGGCCACCCAGTGCTCGACCTTGGGCAGGTGGTACGTCTGCGAGTCGAAGTTGTTCGGCTCGGCCAGCAGCGCGACAAGCAACTCCAGCAGCACCAGCCCCCCGATGACGCCGGCGAGCAGCCGCTCGCCCCGGCTCGCCGTACGCCAGGTGTCGGCTGCTCTGGCGCGTACCCCACCGGTCTGGATCGGCGCGGCGTCGTGCCCGTCCGCCGGGCCGCGGTCGCTGAGTGGGACGGAGGTCTCCGGGCCGGCGCCGGCGGCCACCGCCGCGCCGACCGGCACCCGCAGTGGCGTCGCGGCGGGCGCCTCGGCTGGCGGGGTGTCCCGGCGCCAGCGCAGGCCCACCGCCGTCGCGGTGGCGAGTAGGAAGAGCAGCCAGGCGACGACGAACGCCGGCCGGGTCAGCGCGTGCAGCGCGCCGAGCACCTCGACGACGAGCACCGCGTACGCCCCGGCGACCAGGGCCGCGCGCACCGCGGCGAGCCGTGTCGGCGCCACCGGGTCGACCCCGCGCGGCGTCGTCGCGACAGTGAGCAGGAGCACCGAGGCGGCGGGAAGCACCGCGAGCAGGGAGCCGGCAGCCGACATGGCGGGAAGTAAACACCATCCGGCTGAAGCCGCCACGCCGGCTGTCCGACGGTGGCGGCGGCTGTCGGGCTGACCAGCCAGGCTAGGCTATGCCCGACGTGTTGTCGCCACCGTGGAGATTCCCGTGAAGCTCTCGATCCTCATGCCGGTCTACAACGAGGAAGAACGCATCGCGGATGCCCTCAAGCAGGCGTTGGCGGTTGACTACCCCTGCGAGATCGAGCTGGTAGTCGTCGACGACGGCAGCCGGGACGGCACCGGCGAGGTCCTCGGTCGCGCCGACGACGCCCGCCTGCGGGTCATCACCCACCAGCGCAACGCGGGCAAGGGCGCGGCCATCAAGACGGCTGTGGACAGCGCCGAGGGCGACTACATGGTCATCCTCGACGCCGACCTGGAGTACGACCCGCAGGACATCCCCAAGCTGCTCGACCCGGTGCTCGACGGGCGGGCCACGGTGGTCTACGGCAACCGCACCTTCGGCAGCCACAGCGCCTACAGCTTCTGGTACGTGATGGGCAACAAGGGCGTCACGATGGCGGCGAACGTCCTGTTCAACTCGTACATCGGCGACCTGGAGACCTGCTTCAAGCTGATGCCAGTGGAGCTCTACCGGTCGCTTGAGGTGCGCTCGCGGGGCTTCGGCATGGAGGCCGAGGTGACCGGCAAGCTGCTGCGCCGCAAGATCCGCCCGTACGAGGTGCCGATCAGCTACCGGGCGCGGGGCCGCGAAGAGGGCAAGAAGATCACCTGGAAGGACGGCGTCGAGGCGATCTGGATCCTCGGTCGCGAGCGCGCACGCCGTCGTCCCGCGGTCTCGTCCGCGCGCTGATCGTCGCTAACCTTGAGTTGAAGTCGACTTCAATTCAAGGACCGGTGATGCAGGACGCACTGACGATCGGCGAGCTGTCCGTCCGCTCCGGCGTCGCGCCGTCGGCGCTGCGCTACTACGAGCGGCTCGGTCTGATCCGCGCCGACCGCACCGGCGGGAACCAACGTCGCTACGCCCGCGCCGAACTGCGGCGGGTCGCCTTCATCCGGATCTCCCAGCAGGTCGGTGTCTCGCTTGACGAGATCCGCGAGGCGCTGGAATCGCTGCCCGGGGGCCGTACCCCCAGCCCGCAGGACTGGGAACGACTCTCCGCGAGCTGGCGCGGCCGGCTGGACGAGAGGATCCGGCTGCTCACCAAACTCCGCGACGACCTGGACGGCTGCATCGGCTGCGGCTGCCTGTCCCTGCAACGCTGCACCCTCTACAACCCGGGGGACGCGCTGGCCGGCGAGGGCCCCGGCGCACGCCTCATGCTGCCCCGCCAGGCGTCACCCGACGGTGAGTAGCACCTTGCCGACGTGGTCGCTCGACTCGACAAGCCGATGCGCCTGCGCCGCCTCGGCAATCGGCAGCCGCCGGTCCACCACCGGGCGGACCACGCCGGCCTCGACCAACGGCCACACCTCATCGCGTACGCCCCGGACGACAGCCGCCTTCTCCGCCAGCGGCCGGGCCCGTAGTGACGTCGCCGAGACGCTTGCCCGCTTGGTCAGCAGCGCGCCGAGATCCAGCTCGGCCTTGCGACCACCCTGCATCCCGATCACCACGAGCCGGCCGCCGGTCGCCAGCGCGGCGACGTTCCGGCCCAGGTAGGACGCGCCCACGATGTCGAGGATGACGTCCGCGCCGTGACCGTCGGTGGCCTTGCGGACCTCCTCGACGAAGTCCTGCTCCCGGTAGTCGATCGTGTGCGCCGCGCCCAGCTCGCGCAGGCGGGGGTGCTTGGCCGTGCGGGCCGTCGCCAGGACCGTGGCGCCGAGAGCCGCCCCGAACTGGATCGCGAACGTGCCGATCCCACTGCCACCACCGTGCACCAGCAGCGTGTCACCCGAGCCGAGCCGACCCACCCCCACCACGTTCGACCAGACCGTGCAGGCCACCTCCGGCAGCGCCGCGGCGTCGACCAGGTCGACGCCGGACGGCACCGGCAGCAACTGCCCGGCGGGCACGGCGACGCGCTCGGCGTACCCGCCGCCGGCCAGCAGCGCGCAGACCTCCTGGCCGACGGACCACCCGGTCACCTCCGGGCCGATCACGTCGATCACCCCGGAGCACTCCAACCCGAGGTACGTGGGCGCACCCGGAGGCGGCGGATAGTGCCCCTGCCGTTGCAGCAGGTCGGCGCGGTTGACCCCGCTGGCCCGCACCCTGACGATCACCTCGCCCGGACGGGGCTCCGGGTCGGGGACCTCGGCCCAGGCCAGCGCGTCGGGTCCACCGGGCTGCGGAACGGTGATGGCTCGCATGGGCTCAGTCTTACCCGATGCGCCAGTGGGCCGCAGGGAGCACCCCGCTGCCCGCCCGTCGAGACTCGGCCCCGGGTTCCTTGAAACCGGGGTATCCATGGCGGTCCGATGCCCCGGTTTCATGGAATCCGAGTCGATCACGCCGCTGGACGCTGCGGCGCGCGTCTCGATTCCCGTCGGGTGACGGCGATCCGCGCCACAGTGGACGCTGCGGCCACCGCCTGGCCGGCGCATTCGGGGAGGGACGCCGAGCCGACCGGCGGGTGTCGTGGCAGACTGTTCACGGCCGTACACCCGCGGGTGGCGGTCCGGGAGGGTTCGCCTAGTGGCCGATGGCGCTGGTCTTGAAAACCGGTAAGGCAGCGATGTCTTCGTGGGTTCGAATCCCACACCCTCCGCAGCGCGCCCCGCGAGAAGCACCCTGATCGGGGCGAGCGCTGGTTGCGGACGGGCCGTCGATGGCCGATCCGCCGTCGTGTCGTCGAAGGACCGGTCCGCGTAGGAAGTCCGGCAGCGGCAGCCTCACGGCGCTGTGCCAGCGCGGCGCTGCCCTTGGCGTCTCGAGTGCGGTCGGGCGGCAACGACGCGCATTCGAATCCCAAGCCCTGCGCATAACCGTCTGTCGCGCTCTCTATTTCCGCGCTACTCCACCGCAGGTGTCAATACCCCAGGGGCAAGCCCGTCAATCCCAGTGACACCACTCGACAGATTCGTTGCGATGCTGAATACTGCTCGGGTAGTAGGGGCGGTTACATGCCATCACGGGAGGACTACTATGCAGCGATTTTCGCGTGCGCTGATCGTGGCCGCGGCCTTTGTGGTCGTGGCCACCGGCGTCCCCACCACAGCTTCCGCAGCAGCCAGATCGGTAGCCGTTGGCACCGAGTCGGCTGGTGCGGCGGCTTCCTCGAACTCCGATACGGGCGGTGTTCTCGTAACCACGCCCCCGGCGCCCACTGACATGGCAATCGCCGCGTCGCCCACGATCTCGCCGTCCGTCCGCACGTCGACTGTGCTGCCGGGCGGCACCTACACCTGCTCCTACGGCTACTTCTGTGCGCAGGTCTGGGCCGGTGCCGTGTGGAAGATCTTCTACCTCTACGATTGCAAGATCTACGACGTCTACAACTGGACGGGTACGGGCTACTGGCGTAACAACCAGTCCAGCGGTGCCCCTAACCCGTACCTCCTCGGCTCCGAAGGCATCCCGATCCGGGTCCTCGCAAAGAGCCCGTCCACTGGTTCTGCCGACTGGAACCCTGTCTACTCCGTTTCGCCCTGCTACTGATCTGAACAAGGCAGGGGCGCGAATTCTGCCGAAGGTGGAATCGTCAATTCGCGCCCCTGCCCATAATGGCGCATCCGACAATTATCCCCGCAGGTGGAAGCGGATAGGTGGCGATTCCCCGGTAGGTGTGAATCCCACCCCCTTGCTTCCGTGAACAGCGGAGCGTCCCGGCTTCGCAGCAGGTGACCCTGTCGCTGGACGGACGGCCCAGCCGCCCGGCCATCGGGCATGTCCGGCGTCGTTGACCGCTTGGAACGTCACTGTCTCCGGTGAGCCAGAGTCCCCTGACTGTGCGCGGCGCGATCGACTCCCGGTAACCGCGGCGTCACTCCGGCGGCTCGGTGGCCCGTCGGTTGTCCCGGATGGTCTCCGTGGCCAGGCGGTCGATGGCGCGTCGGCGCTCCTCAGCGAGCTTCCGCTCGTCGGGTCGGCGAAATGCGGTGATCACGGCGACCAGGAAGTCGCGCCAGATGCGTGCCAAGAAGTCCCCCTGCGCCACGGTGCCGGTCGATAACGATAGCGGCGGGCAGTTCGTCCCCCGGCACCCCGGTACTTCCCGAGTCCGGCCGACCCGGAGGGGGTAAGAAGGGCGGAGGAATCTTGCGAACACCCGGAAGGACGCGTCCCGATGACCCTCGAACGACCGATCGCCCCGGACCCGTACGAGCTGCTGCCGACCGTGCCCTCGTTCACTCTGACGAGTGACGACGTGCAGAACGGCGAGCCGATGGACGCCCGGCACGCCCACGGCAGCACCGGTGGTGAGAACGTCTCCCCGCAGCTGACCTGGTCGGACTTCCCCGCCGAGACCAAGAGCTTCACCGTGACCTGCTACGACCCCGACGCCCCGACCGGCAGCGGCTTCTGGCACTGGGTGCTGGTGAACGTCCCGGTCGGCGTCACGCAGCTGCCCAGCGGCGCGGGCGGCGCGGCGGGCTCCGACCTCGGCGGTGCCTTCTCGGTCCGCAACGACTACGGCGAGCAGGGGTACGGCGGGACGGCGCCGCCGCCCGGTGACCGCCCGCACCGCTACGTCTTCGCGGTGCACGCCCTGGACGTCGACCGCCTGGACCTCACCCCGGACGCGAGCCCGGCGTACGTCGGCTTCAACCTGACCTTCCACACCCTGGCGCGAGCGGTGATCCGCCCGACGTACCAGATCAAGGAGTAACCCCGACGGCTGATCCACCCCGGGTCGGTGACCTGGAGGCGTCCAGGCGTCTGGATGCCCCCAGGTCGGCGACCCGGAGTGGATCATGTCGTGCAGCACCGTGCGGTGGGCTGGGACTGGTCAGGCGGGGACGCGGGCCACCGCGAAGACGGACTGGCCGAACGGCGGTCGGACGACCTGCTCGGCGGCCTTCGTGGCGGGGAGGACGACTGTGTCGTACACCTTGACCATCGGCCCCTCCTTCGGCATCAGCCGGAAGACCTTGGTGGCCATGAAGTAGCCGATCAACCCGAGCGCGTTCGCGTAGTGGATCTTTTCCACCGTGAGGCCGGCCTCGGTCATCGCGGTACCGAGCGTCTTCTTCGTGTACCGGCGGACGTGGCCGGTGGCGATGTCCGCCGGGCTCATCGCGAACTGGAACGCCGGCACGATGATGATCACCGCGCCGCCGGGGCGGACCAGGTCGCGCATGCTGCGCAGCGCGCCCACGTGGTCCTCGATGTGCTCCAGGACGTTGTACGACACGGCGGCGCTGTAGTCCCCCCGGTCGTTGTGCGGCAGCAGCATCTGTCGGACGTCGATGCCCGGCTGCTCGGCGAGGCGCTCCTTGAGCTGCACAAGCCGGTCGGGGTCGGCCTCCGTGGCGGTGAACCGGGGCAGCCGCTGTGACCATTCCAGCGCGTAGTCACCGAGGCCGCTGCCGATCTCGATGGGGTCGTCACCGAGGTACGGCACCGCCAGCTCGACGAACCAGCGGCGGTGGTTGACGGCCGTCGCCAGGCCCTCCAGAACCTCGGACTGGACGCGCTGATCCCCAGTGATTTCTGCCATGCGTCGATTCCTCACGATATGAACTCGACCCGTGCCTGGACCGACAGAGTGAATCATCCGCTTGGATGGCAGAAGAATCGGGGGAGCGGTTGGCCGAATTGCGGTCGGGGGGTGGGCACGTGATCGGCGGTCGGCGAACCCGGCACATAGTACGGCAGTACCCCGAAACATGTCACGGCACCGTCATAGCCTGACTACCCTATGAATTGTCATGACTACTCCCGAACCGGACGCGCCCGGCGACGGCCCGGCCACCGCGTCGCCGGTGGAGGAGGCCGGCGGCGGCGATCGGTTGCGCCGTAACGGGAAGCGGACCGACCTGGCCGCCGTACTGAGCTTCGTGGTGCTCGGCTTCTGGATCACCGGGCGCCTCTGGTGGGACCCGGGCAGCGGAGTACGGGACAACCGCTCGGACCAGTCGCAGTTCGAATGGATGATGGCGCACGGTGCACGAGTGGTCACGCATTTCGCTTACCCGTTCCATTCGGATCAGATGAACGTGCCCGAGGGCGTCAACCTTATGGCAAATACGTCCGTATTATCCATTTCGCTGCCCATGACGCCAATCACCCTGCTGTTCGGTCCGCGTGCGGCATTCCTGCTCTTCCTCACCCTCGGAATGATCGCCACCGCCACGGCCTGGTACTTCCTGCTCTCCCGCGTCCTGGTCCTGGCCCGAGGGCCGGCCTGGCTGGGCGCGGGCTTCTGCGCGTTCGCGCCGGCCATGGTGTCGCACGCCAACGGGCACCCGAACATCGTGTCGCAGTTCGTCGTCCCGTTGATCATCTGGCGTACGCTGCGGCTCGCCGACGCCGGCCGTTGGCTGCGCAACGGGCTGCTACTCGCACTGGTGATCGTCTGGCAGGCGTTTCTCAACCTGGAAATCCTGCTGATGACCGCGATCGGGCTCGGCGTGATCGTCGGCGCGCTGGCTCTCGCCCGCCCCGCCCTGCGGCCACGGGCCCGGTCCTTCCTCGCCGGGCTGGCCGTCGCCGCCGTTGTCGCGGGCCTGCTGCTGGCGTACCCGCTGTATGTGCAGTTCTTCGGACCCGGCGCCTACTCCGGGCTGTCCAGCCTGATCCGCGGCTACTCAAGCGACCTGGCCTCGTTCGTCGCGTACTCCCGGGAGTCGCTGGCCGGCAGTCCGCGAACCGCCGCCGGGCTGGCCAAGAACCCGACCGAGGAGAACAGCTTCTTCGGTTGGTCGCTGCTCGTGCTTGTGGTCGCCCTGGTCTGGTGGTTGCGGCGGTCGGCGGTGGTGCTCGCGCTGGCCGGGCTCGGGCTGCTCTTCGCGGTGCTCTCCCTCGGGCGGGAGATCCGCTTCGCCGGTCACGGCACCGGCGTGCCCGGGCCCTGGGCCGCGCTGGAGAACCTGCCGATCCTGCACTCGGTGGTGCCCACCCGGTGGGCGCTGGCGATCACCCCGATCGTCGGGGTGCTGCTCGCCTACGGCGCCGAGCACGCCCGCGAACTGGGTCGTACGCGCCCGGCCGCCCGGCCGCAGATCCGCTTCGCCACCGCGACCGTGCTGACGATGGCCCTACTGCCGATCCTGCCCACCCCGCTGCCAGTGGTCCAACTGGACCCGGTCCCCACCTTCGTGACAGGTGGGGCGTGGCGGCCGTACGTGGCCGGTGGGCGCAGTGTGGTGACGTTGCCGCTGCCGGACACCACCTACGCGGAGCCGCTGCGCTGGTCCGCCGCGACCCGGCTGGACATGCCGCTGGCCCGCGGGTACTTCCTCGGACCGGACACCCGCCCGAGCGCGGAGCCGCCGAAGGTAGCGCTGTTCACCGCGCCGCCCCGGCCGACCAGCAGCTTCTTCGCCACCATCCGGCGGACCGGCGCGGTGCCGCCGATCACCCCGCAGAGCCGGGTCAAGGCCGTCGACGATCTGCGCTACTGGCGGGCCGGCGTGGTGATCCTCGGGCCGCACGAGCACGAGATGGAACTGCGCCGCGGCATGACCGAGCTGACCGGGATCCAGCCGGCCTTCACCGGCGGGGTGTGGGTGTGGGACGTCCGGCCGCTTACCGACTGAGCGGGCTGCGCCCGGAACGGACGCGCGGGCTCGGCCCTAGCGGACGCAGCAGCCCTGGCAGACCTTCGGGCTGGGCAGCGTGAAGGCCAGGCAGCAGGTGCGCCGCTGCACGCTCGGCTCACCGGTCGGACCGGGCACCAGCTCGATCAGGTCCGCCAGGTCGAGCGCGCCGAGCACGGTGTCGATGCTCTCCACCGTCGAGCCGGGCAGCGCGTCCGTGGCCCGCAGGATGCCGTGCGCGATGCCGGAGGCGACCGAGCCGAGCAGCGTACGGGTGCCGACCCGCACCTCCGCCTGGATCGCCGCGATCAGCGGTGCCAGGTGGGCGTCGAGCAGGGAGGCACGCAGCTCGGCCAGCAGCTCCGCTTCGCCGGCGACCACGCGCACCTCCGGCAGGCCGGAGAGCGCCAGCGGGTCGCTCGGCAGCACCGCCACGGTGGTGCCACGGCGCAGGCCCAGCGTGAGCAGGGGCCTGTGGTCCTCGAAGTGGATCAGCACGTCGGAGGGGTCGAGCAGCGGCACCCGGCGGGCCGAGGCCCAGCCGAGCACGACCGGCAGCGCCGTCCAGTAGCTGTACGACTTCCAGGCCAGCGCGGCGCAGGCGTGCGGGGTGCCACCCCAGCGGACGCTTGCCGCGCGCAGCAGCTCCGGCAGGCGGGTGCCGTCGATCAGGGTGGTGGCGGGCGCCCAGCCGAACTCGTCGTCGACAAGCAGGCCCCGGGCGAGACCGGGAAGGTCGTCGGTGCCGAACATGGCCCGCAGCGCCGCGGTGACGGGGGCGAGCGGCGTGGCGGTCACGTCCCGCCTCGGCATCACCGCTGTCACCGTGTCATCCCCCGTCCGCGTGACCGGGGGGACATGCCCCCCGGCGGACGACAAGCGCCGTCCTGAGCTAAGGCTAGCCTAACCACGCCTGTCGGCCTAAGGGAAGCCTTGCCTCGGTCGGATCGGGAGGTCCGGGTCACTCCGGCTCCCCGCGGGAGCAGCGCTCCGCGCCCCGCCGTATCTACCCGCGCCCGGCCTCCGAAAACGCCGACGCAGGATCGATCATCATCGGTGGATTGTCAAGCGTTGTGTCGACAAGGTGGCAGATGCGTGTGCGCTTCGCCACGGAACGTGAAACTAATACTCCCGGCCACGAGGAAGCCGATGACGACGTCACCCCTCGAACGGGCTGCCGACTCCTTCGCGGCCGAGCTTGCCCGCCACCGTGCCGGGCGGGGCCTGTCCAAGAAGCAACTGGCCATCCTGATGGGGTTCGACCCGTCCTACGTCAGCCACGTCGAGGGGCGGCGACACCGCCCGACCGAGGACTTCGCCCGCCGCGCCGAGGCCGTTCTGGAGGCCAGCGGCGCGATCTGGCAGCGCTTCCGGGAGTACGACGACCTCCGGCACGCCCGCTCCGGCCATCCGCACCGCGAACCCCCGCTGCCCGGCCAGTGGCTGCCCCCCGGCACCGGCCTCGTCGTGGAACGGGAACTGGCCACCCTCACCCATGCCGACGACGCGTACCGGTGCGTCATCCACCGCGAGCTCTACAACGCCGGCACCGAACCCGTCACCCGCTACCTCGTCCGCGTCGCCGTGGACCGCTACCCGAACGACCCCGGCCGCTCCAACCGGCACCACCGGGAACACCCGCTCACCTTCGCCGAGCTGCAGTTACAGGCCCGCCGCGACGACGGCGGCGGCGACCCGGAGCCGATGCACTGGCGGGCAAAACACGACCGGGACGCGTTCAAGGAGATCTGGCTGCTCTTCGAGAACGGTGACAGGCGTTTCCCGCTCTACCCCGGCGACCGGGCCATCATCGAGTACGCGTACAGCGTCGGGCACGAGAAGTGGGGCCCCTGGTTCCAGCGTGCCGTCCGGCTGCCCACCCGGCACCTCGCCGTACGCCTGGACCTGCCGGCGGCCCTCGACCCGCAGGTCTGGGGCGTGGAAACCTCGCTCTCCGCGGAGGAGGGCCCGCTGCGGACGGCGCCGCAGCGCCACGACGAGGGCGACCGGGCGATCTACGACTGGCAGACCGACGCCCCGCCGCTCAACGCCCGCTACCGGATGCAGTGGCGCTTCCGTGCTCGACCGGACACCGACCCGGACGCCGGCACCGGCGCCGCCCGGGTCCGCCCCAGCGACCGGATGCGCGGGATCGGCATCGTCCAGCGCGGCGCCGACCTCCTCCGTCAGCGGGTCCGGCAGTTCGACCTGCCCGGCGAGGAACAGGTGGCCCGGGACGTCGTGGACCGGCTCACCATGGCGCTGTCCCGGCTCGACGATCTGCACCCGTTCAGCAAGGGAGTGGGAATCGCCGCACCGCAGCTCGGCATCGGCCGTGCCGCCGCCGTGGTCCGACCCCCCGACCGGTCGGCGGAACCGGTCGTCCTGCTCAACCCCCGGGTGGTCGACGCCGACCCGGAGACCGACGAGCAGTACGAGGGGTGCCTCTCCTTCTTCGACCACCGGGGTCTGGTGCCCCGACCGCTGCGACTCGACGTGGAACACGCCCAGTGGGACGGCAGCCGGATCATCACCTCGTTCGAGTTCGGCATGGCCCGGCTCGTCGCGCACGAGATCGACCACCTGGAGGGGCGGCTCTACGTCGACCGGATGGCGCCCGGCGTGCCGCTGGTGCCGGTGGAGGAATACCGGGAGACGGGGCAACCCTGGCGCTACTGAGCAAGGGGGACCGGGGCGCGTGCCCCAGGGGGCAGGGGCACGCGCCCCGGTGTGGGGGGAGGAACGTCTAGATGTCGCCGAACGTGTCGTAGCGGATGTTCGGCGGGGGCACCTCGTCCGCGGCGAGCACCCGCAGCGTCGACCGGACCATCTGCGCCGACCCGGAGACGTAGCAGTCGTGCGTCGTCCACGGGCCGTACCGGGCCACCACGTCCGGGATGTCGCCCAACTCGCCGTCGAAGTCGGGGTCGTCGCTGCACGCCGCGGTGACCGACAACCACGGGTGTGCGCCCACCAGCTCCCGCAGGCCGGCCAGCCCGTACAGGTCCGTCGCGTGCCGGGCGCCGTAGAAGACGTGCACCCATCGCGTCCGGTTGTAGCTGGCCAACTCCTCCACCAGCGCCTTGACCGGTGCCAGCCCGACGCCGCCGGCCACGCAGAGGATGTCCCGCTCGGAGGACCGGTCCAGGGTCATCGACCCCATCGGCGCCGCCAGGCGCAGCAGGTGCCCGGGTCGCACCCGGCGGACCAGCGCCCCGGACACCCACCCCGCGCCGGGGCTGCGTACGTGGAACTCCAGCACGTTGTCGTCGTTCGGGACGTTCGCCACCGAGTAGTTCCGCCACACCCGCGGGTGGAAGCGGGGCAGCTCCAGACTGACGTACTGGCCCGCACGCCACGGCAGCGGATGTTGCAGGGCCCGGCAGGTAAGCACGGCGATGTCCGGGCCGTGCCGCTCGTGGGTCAGCACCTCGGCGTGCCAGAACGGCGGGTTGTCGTCATCGGTCGCCCCGGCCATCATCTTCGCCGCGATCGCCGCGTACGCGTCCCGCCACGCCTGGTCGTACTCCAGGTTCCAACCATCGCCGGCGATGCTGCGCAACGCGTCCAGCAGGGCCACCCCCACCGTCGCGTAGTGCTTGTCGGCCACCTGGTACTTGCGGTGATCTCGGCCCAGCCCCCGGAGGAACTCGTCGAAGCTCTCCGGGTCGTCCAGGGTGTGGATCGCCGTGATGATCGCTTCCAGCAGGCGATCACCCTGGCCGGTCATCTGCACCGGAAAGAGCTGCCGCAGGGCGGGGTCGAGCAGGAACAGCCGAGCGTAGAAGTGACCACTCAGCCGCTCCCGGTCCTCCTCGACCAGGGTCCAGCTCTCCTTCAGCAACCGTGCGACGTTGTCCACCGGTGCTCCTTCTCCAGACGGCAGCGGATCGGGCGCTCATAGAATCTCCACGGAGCGTGCTCACTGGTCGCACAGAATGTGCGATCGGTTCACGCAGGCCGATCGGCCGTGCCCGTGGTGCCGTCCGTCGGGCAGAGTGGTGCGGTGACCGTTGAGCTGACCCGCCAGGTGTCCCGCCGGCTGCTGGGGACCGAGACGTTGCTGGTTCTCGGCCTCTCCCTCGGCCAGTCCGCGGTCTACGCGGTGGTCTCGATCATCGCGAAGCTGACCGCCGAGGGCCCGCTCTCCAAGCAGACCGCCTCGCTCAACACCTCCGCGTCGGCCCGCCCCTGGCTGGACCTGACGTACCAGCTCCTCGGCATCGTCTTCGCGCTGCTACCCGTGCTGCTCGCCGTACACCTGCTCAGCCGCGACCCCGGCGACCCGGCGCGGACCCTCGGCCTGGACGCGCGGCGACCCGGTCAGGACCTGGCCCGGGGTGCCGGCCTGGCCGCGCTCATCGGCCTGCCCGGCCTGGCGCTGTTCTGGGCGGCGGCGCAGCTCGGCATCAACGCCACGCTCGTGCCGGCCGCACTGCCGTCGGTCTGGTGGGCGGTTCCGGTGCTGATCCTCTCCGCCGTGCAGAACGCCGTGCTGGAGGAGGTGATCGTGGTCGGCTACCTGGTCACCCGGCTGCGCCAGCTCCAGTGGCGGCTCGCCGCGATCATCGCGGCCAGCGCGCTGCTCCGCGGGAGCTACCACCTCTACCAGGGCTTCGGCGCGTTCGTCGGCAACGCGATCATGGGCGTCGTGTTCAGCCTCTTCTACCTGCGGACCCGGCGGGTGCTGCCGCTGGTCATCGCGCACACAGTGCTCGACGTGGTCGCCTTCGTCGGCTACGCGCTGCTGCCCCGCGACTGGTTCACCTGGCTCTGACCGGTCAGCGCCGGCCCGGCCGGTAGGCGGCCACCGCACGTGCGGCCAACCGATCGGCAGCCGCCGCGTCACCCAACGTGGCGGCGACAACCGCAGCGCCCGGCAACAGGCGGGACGCCAACCGCAACGCCACCCAGCCGCCCGCCTGGGCGGTGAGCGGCGCCGCCAGCCGCCACGCGGCCTCCGCCGCCCTCGGCCACGTCCCCTCGACCGGATCGCCCGCCTCCCGCGCACCGGCCAACGCCTCCCGCGCGCTCGCCGCGTCCGGATGCACCTGGGTCAACACCAACAGTTCCGCGACCCGGTCGGAATGCGCCGGATCCCGGCCGTACGCCGCCGCCAGGTGCAGCACCAGGTTCGACTGGGTCCAGAGCACCGACACCAGCTCCGCCAGCGGCGCGAAGAGCCCAGCCAGAGCTGCCGCCGCCCCTCCCGCGCCCGCCGCCCGCACGTACCGCCGGGTCGCCAGCCGCGCCAGGCCGTCCGCCGGCGCGTCCGGATACCGGGCCCGCAGCCGCTCGGCCCACTCGGCGGCGCCCGGACCGAGCGCCCGGACCGCCTCCAGCGCCAGCAACTCCGGTGCGAAGCCCGGGTGGTCGCGCAGGCGGGCGACCACCGCCCGCACATCCGATTCCGGTGTACGCCCCAAAGCCGGCACCTGGTCGTCCGCTGCTGTGGCCAGCGCGGTCGACGGCTGCGGCGTCGACGTGGCTTCCGTGGGGGTGGCGTTCTGGCGCGGGGCCGCGGCGCGCTTGGTGGCCGGGGCGGCCTTCCTGGCTCGGGAGACCTTCCTGGCCGGGGTGATCTCGTTGGCCGGGGCGGCTTCGCTGGCCGGGGTGATCTCGTTGCTCGGGGTGGCTTCCCCGGCGGGGGTGGCCTCGTTGCTCGGGGTGGCTGCTCTGGCTGGGGTGATCCCGTTGGCCGGGGCCGCTGCTCTGGCGGGCGTGGCCTCGTTGGCCGGGGCGGTCTGCCTGGCTGAGGTCGCCCGCTGGGTGGGGGTGGCTTTCTTGGCGGGGAGGGCCTTCTTCGCGGGGAGGGCCTTCTTGCGGGGAGTGGCCGTCCTGCCGGGGGTAGCCCGCTTGCCCGGCTGGTCCATCCCCGCTGCCGGGGTGCCGCCGGAGGGGTTGGCCTGGTCCGTGGCTGGGGCGGTCTCCGGCGGACTGGCCTGGTCCGTGGCTGGGGCGGTCTCCGGCGGACTGGCCTGGTCTTTGGCCGGAGTGTTCATCGGCGGGCTGGCCTGGTCGAGGGCTGGGACGATCTCCAGCGGGTCGGCCTGGTCGTTGGCCGGAGTGATCTCCGGCGGGCCAGCCTGGTCCGCAGGTGGGGCGTCGATTGGCGGGCTCGCCTGGTTGGCGGCGGATGGGACGCTGGATGCGGGAGACGAGCGGCGCGGCTGCCGGGGCAGGGGACGCTCCGGGTCCGGTGGCTGGAACAGCACGGCCGGGGCAGCCTTGGCCCGTCGAGGACGCGGGCTCACCGGAGCGGCTGCCGGCGGTGCTGCCGTCTCGTCGGGCTGCTCGGCGGCGGTCGGCGGCGTGAAGGTGGGCCGCGGAGAGCGTCGACGCGCTCTTTCAGCAGGCTCTCGACGGGTCGGCTCGCTCGGCGGCTGCTCCTGCATATCGATGGAGCGTAGTCCCGATCACGCCGCCGCACAGCGTCGAAACACGGGGGTCGGCAGCCGCGGTGGGCGTACCTCGGAAGTCGTTTTGCTCCCGGTGGGTGGCGACCTGTATCCTCGGGCGCGGTGGTCTGCGGGCCACCAGGGAGACTTCGCCTAGTCTGGTCTATGGCGCCGCACTGCTAATGCGGTTGGGGTCTTAAAGCCCCTCCCGGGTTCGAATCCCGGAGTCTCCGCGCGAAAGCCGGATGTGTACACTGGCTGAGCACGAGCGCCCGTAGCTCAATGGATAGAGCATCTGACTACGGATCAGAAGGTTAGGGGTTCGAGTCCCTTCGGGCGCACAGCAGTTGAGCAGGAAAAACGCCCCTCCAATCATCGATGAAAGTCGACTGGAGGGGCGTTTTTGTGCCACTTGGGTGGCACGCTGGACCCTCGATGTTGGCTCACCGTGACGCAGAGTGAAGCGGCCACATATCCGATGAGGTTGCGCCGCCTGCTTCGACGCCCCTACCCCTTGCTCGTCCTTGCCACCGGGTTTGACCACCTGGGATCGCCAAGCAGGGCGACGGTCCGGGATGGTCAGGGGGCCGGCGTGCCCGAGTGGTCATCTGGCAGCGAGGCTAGATTGGAAGATCAGCGTGGGTCCGCCGTGGTCCAGGAGTTCGCAGGCGTCGGTCGTCTGAAGCTCCCTTGCCCTACGAGAAACGCTTGAGCAGGCGCTCCACGAAGTCAGGCCCCTTGGTGGTTCGGTCGTGCGATATCCCCAGCAGGTGCTCGACGAAGTCAGGCCCCTTGGCGATCTTGTCGAGCGAGTTCCCCGTGCGGCGTTCGTGTACAGCAAACTCGCCGCGAAGGAAGGCCAAGGTCGCCGGTAGGTCCGCGTCTGCCAGCGGGGTGCCAGCCGAGGCCAAGCGGCTGAGCTGCTTCGGAGACCGTACGGGCTGGCCCACGAGCTTCGCCGTTGCAACCATTGCCAAATGGAAGCGGTAGTTATTGCGCTCAGGCACGCTGACGCCGGCAGTCTCCGACGCCAGGAAGGCGTCGATCTCCTTTTGAGCCTGGGCGACCCAGAGATAGATCTCCACCGGGATGTCCTTGGAGAATATCCGCTTGTACTCTTCGTCACGCTTCAGCAGGCTAGAAGGTCGGGCACGGGAGTTGTCGGGGCGGCTCAGCCCCATAGCCATAACAGCCTGCGCAAGCAGGGAGATGCTCACGATCCGTTCGGCGCTGCGGCCGCTGTTGCGGTAGAAATTCTTCCGGCGGTCGTAGTACCAGTCGTGTCCGAGGAAGTACGCCTCAATGTCGCGCTGGATGTTGTCGGTGGCCCGCAGCGAGGCGGCCGGAACCGACGTTTGGCGGTTGGTGGCGCGGATGACGAGATCCCGGGTAGCCAGGTCGTCGCCCGTCACCAGGATGCGGACTAGCACTGAGCGGTCGAGGGCAGGATGGCTTTCAGATGCGGTACGCAAGAAATTGAAGATGGTGTGCGAGGACTGCAGCCCATTGACTACCTGGACATCGTCTAGAGAATAGGTCTTGCCGACTGCGGTTGCCTTGGAGCAGACGATAGTCACTCCGTTGTTGAGCCACCAAAATTCGGGGCCTTCGGGGTCTTCCAGCGAGGCCCGGATTTCTCGGTTTACCTCAACGTCGCCTTGATAGTCCCGGACGTTCCAGTCGAAGATGTGCCGCCGGAGTTGACCGTCCTCGTCCTTAAGGAAGATCATGTAATCGCGGAGCTTCACCAGAGCGACGTGGCTGTTGCCGCTGGTCGCGTTTTCCTGGTAGGTCAGCTCGGTCGTGTATGACGCGACGGTGTTCGCCCGTCGCCATAGCTCGGCCGCCCCGAGGAACTCGACGTGGCCCTTCGCGCCGGATATGACGCTAGCGAGTTGGGTCTCCAGGTCGCGCGCTTTGATCTCGACCTTGGTGTTGATCGAGTTTTGGCCGTTGGCCCGACCACGGGTCGCATAGACGAAATGGATTTCCACCTGGGGATGCCGCGTGGCTAGGGCCCGGAGAGCCTTTCGGAAGAATCCGGTCCGCGAGACGGTGCCTGAGGAGTAGAGCTTGAGGAGATCATCTTCGTTCTCTGCGAGGCTCAGTAACCGCGCGAGCGCAGCTGCAGCCTTGTCGATGGCCGTCTCGGTGAATGAGGTCTCCCGCTTGGCCTGTACCAACCAGAGTTGCAGCTTGACGCCCCGTGGCAGCTTGCTCGACGAGAATCCGGCCTGCAGCACATCGCTGTCCTCGGAGAGAAGCATTCCATCGACGAATACGTAGATCGCGTCGATGGCGCCGTCGTTGCTGCCGCCGATGACTCCCTCGGCGACTTCCTCTGCGGATAGTTGCCGGGTTGCGAGCGCCTGTTCCGCTGCGAATAGTTCGAAGGCTTCATCGTCGCGGATCGGGACGGATCGTTCGGCCTGCCGCTGGACCAGAACTTGATCGAGCAGCACCTGTTCGTTGTCGGCCACGCACGAAGTGTAGGGGAAGCCTCTCGTCCCCGCGATCCTGAGAGGACATCTGTCCTCTGCCTGCTATCCGACCGATTGGTGGAGATCGCAACCCAACCCGAGAGGACTGTTGCGCTCTCCGGGCAGAGAGTGTGCCGGCCGATCGTCGGGGCGTGCGACCGACAGTACTTCGACACGAGTCAGGCGTGCCACTTGAGTGGCACCTTGCAGGAGTGAAGCGTGTTCGGCCGTCACGTTCCGTTTACGCTGCTACATATCAAATCAGGCCAAACGCACATACATGCAGGTCGCGGCAACTCCTTTGCGTTGACTACGGATCAGAAGGTTAGGGGTTCGAGTCCCTTCGGGCGCACAGCAGTTATCAGGGAAATGCCCCTTCGTCGATCGACGGAGGGGCATTTTGTCGCGCGCCCTCGGGCGCGCGACCCCGACCCGTTCCCCTGGGAGCGGGCCGCCGCCCGGGGGCGCCACGTCAACCGGACCCTGACTGCGGACGGCGGCGTGGGCGAGCCGTCTTCGGACCGGCTCGCCCACGCTTTCGGTTCGTCAGGGGGTCACCCGGGTAGCCGGGCTGTCGCCCGGCAGGCCCGACATGTCGGCCTCGACCGGCGGCACCGGGGTGGTTCCGAGGACGCTGCCGTCCGTGGAGTACGCGGTGAGGGTGGCCGGCTGGTGCGGCGGTATCCGGGTGGTGCCGGCTTTCGACGCGTCGAGGGTGACCGTGGTCGGGGGTGCGCCGTCAACCGTGACCGTGACGCGGGCCGCGTCTGGCGGGGCGATCACCCGCACCTGGTCCGTCGGCGTGCGGGTGCCGTTGTCGGCCCTGATCCGCCAGCCGACTGGTCGCTCGTCGGCGCCCTCGGCCGGCAGCAGCAGGCGCAGGTCGACGGACCAGCCGGTTCGGTCGTCACCGTGCATGACGTACGCGATCACCCCGCCGCCGGCAGGCTGCACGGTGAGCAGCGTGGCGGCCTGACCGTGCCCGCTGCCCGACCAGCGCACCCGTACCATCGTCCCGGCAGCCGGGAGGCGACTGTTGAGGAGCGCCGATTCGATGAAGTTGCGCAGGTTGGCGTCATCCGGCGGCGTACCTCGGGCACCCCGTCGGGCGGCGGTGAGCAGGACGTCCATCTCCGTCGGGACGATCGCGGCGTACGGGCCGCCGCCCAGACCGCCCTGGTAGAGCACGTGGCCGCCACGGCTGACCCGGACGACGGGTTCGTTCCGAAGCGGCGCGGTGGGCAGGACGGCGAACCCGACCCCGCTGCCGTCCGCCCTGGCGAGATCCTGGTACTCCAGGGTTCCCCTCGGCGTGTACCGAGGGTCGCCACTGATTGTCACGGTCGATTCGGCCGGCCCGACGACGACCGCGAATCCGCCCCGGTCGGGATCGGCCTGCATCAGGGTCATCACCGGGTCGCCGACGCCCTCGCTGTGGCCGGCGTAGCGCATCTGTTTGGCGCCCGCCCCGGCCGGACCCACGTACCAGACCAGGGTCTCCTTCGTCAGTAGGCCGAACCGCAGCGGCACCGCGACAAGCGCGACTCGGTGGCCCGGCTGGTCACTGCCGTAGACCAAACGAATTCGGTCGCGATCGCCGACCTTCCAGCCGCTCAACGGGTTGCCGGCGCTCACCGGCGGATCGGTGCTGATCCGCGCCCGCAGCGTGTCCAGCCAGGCCTGATCCCCGGCCAGCGCCCCCCGCGGTGGCGCGTCGAGCAGCGCCGCCGGGGCGGCGGCGACCGCGATGCCAGGTGCCCACCCGGGCAGGGGCACCACGTTGGTCTGGACCCCGACGAGCGCGACCCCGACCGCAGCGGCCACCGCCGTCCGGATCAGCCGCGTCCGCTGGTGCCGTCGCTCGCGGCGGGCGAACCCTGGCCACGGGTCCTGAGGTACGTCGAGGCCGTGAGCGGCCTGCCACAGCGCGGGACTGAGCGTCGAATCAGCGAAGCTCTCGGTCATGCCAGTTCCTCCTCGAGCCGTACCGGGGTCTGAGGGGCGGGTGGGGCGAACTCGACCCGCAGCCGGGCCAGCCCGCGCGACGCCTGGCTCTTCACCGAGCCGATGGAGCAGCCGAGAACCTTGGCGGTGTCCGCCTCGCTGAGATCCTCGAAGTAGCGCAGCACCAGAACCGCCTGGGTCCTGGGTGGCAACCGCCGCAGCGCGGTGAGGAGCAGTTGCCGCTCCTCCACCTGCGCGTACGCGTCCGGCGTCTGCGCGCTGTCGGAGGTCAGCAGCGGCACCTCCAGCGGCCGCCGCCGACGCCGCCAGGAGATCGCGGTGTTCACCATCACCCGGCGTACGTAGACCTCGGGTGCGTCCCTCCGCAGTACCCGCCCCCAGCGCCGATGGGTCTTCTCCAACGCCGACTGCGCCAGGTCCTCAGCTGTCCCCCGGTCGCCGGTCAGCAGGTAGGCCGTTCGGAGCAACGGCCCCCACTGTCGTTGTACGAACAGCCGAAACTGTTCGTCGTCCTCGTGCCGACTCACGCCACCTCCAGATCACATCCGCCTCGCGATCACGAGCGGACGCAGAGACAGACGCGACCGGAGGCGTCCGGGGTTGAGTGGGAAACCGTGCGTGAGGGTCCGTCACCGGCTCAAGTTTCCGGTGATCGACTTTGATCACGACGAGTGCGACAGCTGGAGTACGCCGGCTCGGCAGCTTCTCTGAGCAGTTCTCGCTGCAGCTGAGCCGCACCTGCCGAACGGCTGACGCTCGGGCGGCGGCGGGCTCCGGTCGCACCGGGACCCGCCGCCACCAGTCTGTTCCGGCCTGCGCAGGCTGGCGAGTAGGCGTCCCTGCGCCCGCGAGAGGATCAGATGCCAGCAGGTTCGTGCTGCCGACGTCATCGTCTCCTCCGCGTCAGAGTGGGTGCGCCACACACGGTCGACGACACCTACGTCGATCTCGGTGTCGCGATGCTCGAACCGTAAGGCCATTACCTCCTCCGTCTTCTCTGCCGAGGTCCCTCCCGAGGCTAGCGACGTCGACAGTCCTCTGGCTTTCCGAGCCCACCCCGATCTCGGCTCTGGCGAGCGCGCCGACCAGTGTGCGCGAGATGCCAAAGCTCCCCGCTGCCTGAAATGTCCGACTAGGTTACTGGTGGTGCTCCGCTTCAGGTGGTGAGCCGTAAGGAGCTTGATCGAGATGCGGGAAGTGGACGAGGAGTTGCTGGTCGGCCTCGCAGAAATCGCAGCCACGCTTTTCGGGACGTTTCTCGTTGGCGTGTTCTTCTATCTCGACTCAGGGCAGCGCCGCGCTCGTCAGTCCGGGGCCGACCGATACGTACGATCGGGGGTGCGGGGCGTGTTCCTGCTGACCGGTCTGCCGCTCGTCGTGCCACTCGTACTCGCCGGTCTTGATCCGATCTGGGGTGCGCTGGCGTTCGTCGTGCTCAGCGCCCTGCTGGTCGCTGCGTCGGCCGACTCCACCTTTCGAATCCTACGGAATCGCAGCTCGCGCCTGTCGATCGTGCTGGCCGCAAATGAGGCCGTGACGAGCCTGGCTGTGCTCTTTATCATCGCAACACCCTGGGTTCTCGGCGGATGGATCCCGCCGCCATCCGCGTTCGTTCCTTCGTTGGTGCTATCGCTCGGTGGCGGATTTCTCAGCACAGTTGCGCTCGTCATGACTCTTTTTGATCCACCACCAAGCGAGTTCGTTTCCGACAGGTGACCTGGTCACCTTCGGACGTCGGCAGGATTACCTGCGCCGAGGCGCGCGCGGTGGTGAGCTTGGGCAACGCAAACAGGCGGCTCGGTCGCAGCGGACGTGGGCCACCAGCCGCCTGGCCGATGAGGGCGGACGAGGCGGGTCCCTACGATAACGTGATGGACCCTGCGCAAGGGACTCCGGCGATGCGGTACCGCCTCCTCGGGCCGGTGGAGGTGCGGTCACCAGGCGGGGCGCCGCTGGCCCTTGGCACGCCGATGCGGGTGCGCCTGCTGGCCACCCTGATGGCGCGGCCGGGCACCCCATGGTCCATCGACCAGCTCGTCGACGAGCTGTGGCAGGGACGCCCGCCGAAGACGGCGGCCGGCAACGTGAAGACCTACATCTGGGCCCTGCGCCGGGTGTTGCACTCCGCAGGCGGCCCCGACCCGGCCATCCGCGCCGGGACCACCGGCTACCGTCTCGTCCTCGGCGCACAGGCATTGGACAGCGCTGCCTTCGACGACCTCACCCAGCGGGGGTACGACGCGCTGCGCCAGGACCGCTGCTCCGATGCCCTGCGGGCGTTCGAGGCGGCGCTGACGCTGTGGCGTGGGGAGCCTTTCGCGGGCCTGCCCGGCTGCGGGGTGCTGCTCTCCGTCCGGACGCGGCTCCAGGAGCAGCGGGCGAGTCTGCTGGAGGAGGTCGCCGACCTCCAGCTGCGGATCGGACGGCACAACGAGCTGATCGAGCCGCTCCGGACGCAGATCGACGGGGACCCACTCCGCGAACGTCCGTGGGGGCAGCTCATGGTGGCCCTGGCCCGGGCCGGCCGGCGCGCCGACGCGCTGACGACGTACCGCAAGCTCCATCGGCTGCTCGCCGACGAGGTGGGGGTCGAGCCCGGTCCCGATCTCCAACACCTGCACACCCGCATCCTGCGGGCCGACCACGAGCTGTTGACGTCCGGGACGCCGCCGGCGGAGAAACCCACGCCGCGGGTCGTCCCCCGACAGTTGCCTGCCCTGCCGACGCTGTTCACCGGCCGGAGCCGCGAGCTGGCTCACCTCACGACGCTGCTGCTCGGCGACGCGGGGCCGGCCGGCACGGTGGTCGTCACCGGCACCGGCGGCGTCGGGAAGACCTGGCTGGCTCTGCGCTGGGCGCACGACAACCTGCGCCACTTCCCCGACGGGCAACTCCACGTCGACCTGGGCGGTTTCGGCAGCTCGGCGCAGGAGGCGTCACCGTCGGCAGTAGTCGTCCGCTCATTCCTGCCCGCCCTGGGCGTCAAGCCACTGGAGATCCCCGCCGAACCGGCGGCCCAGTTCGCCCTGTTCCGCAGCCTGACCGCTGACCGGGAGCTGCTCGTCCTGCTCGACAACGCGCGCGACGCCGAACAGGTGCGGCCGCTGCTTCCCGGGTCGGCCCGCTGTGCCGTGCTCGTGACGAGTCGCCACACACTGCCCGGGCTGGTCGCCGCCGACGGCGCGCATCCGGTCGCACTCGACCTGCCCAGCACGGCCGAAGCACGCCAACTGCTCGTACGCCGGTTGGGTACGCAGCGGGCCGCCACCCAGCCTGCGGCGGTGGACGAGCTGATCAGCCGTACCGCACGGTTGCCCCTCGCCCTGTCCATCGTGGCCGCGCGCGCCGCAGCCCGGCCCACGTTTCCGCTCCAGGCCATCGCGGACGACCTGGCGGCGAGTCGGGGCGGGCTCGCCGCCCTGGTCACCGACGACGCCGCCACCGACCTCCGTACCGTGCTCTCCTGGTCGTACCGCCTGCTCAGTCCGGCCGCGGCCCGGCTGTTCCGGCAGCTCAGCCTGCACCCGGCGGCGGACATCAGCGCGGCGGCGGCGGCCAGCCTCGCGGGCGTACCGCCACGCCTGATCCGGCCGGCGCTCGACGAGTTGACCCGGGCGAACCTGCTGGCCGAGCAGTCGCCTGATCGCTTCCACTGTCACGATCTCCTCCGCGCCTACGGTGCGGAGTTGACCGACGCCCACGACTCGGCGGCCGACCGTGAAGCCACCCGGAAACGCGTGCTCGACCACTACCTGCGTGTCGCGCGTGACGCGGCGAGGCTTGTCGACGCCGGTTGGCAGCCGGTTGATCCGCTGCCCGTTTCCCCCGACGCGTTCTCCCTGGCGTTCGCCGATCACCGGGCCGCGCTGGCCTGGTTCGGCAGCGAACAGCGGGTACTGCTGGCCACCGTCGACGACGCGGCCGCCCACGGCTTCGACGGGCACGCCGGGCAGCTCGCCCAGGCCCTCAGCCCCCTGCTCAGCCGGCTCTCGCAGTGGCACGACCTGGCCGCCGTACAGGCCACCGCGGTCACTGTCGCGCAACGCCGCGATCATCCACTGGTCGAGGCGCTGGCGCACCGGGACCTCGCGTTGGCACACATCCAACTCCGCCGGTTCCGTGCGGCCCACCATCACCTTCGGCGCTCCATGACGCGGTACGACCAGGTCGGCGACCGCCCGGGCCAGGCCAGCGCACATCTGCACCTCGCCTGGCTGTTCGACACCGAGGGCGACCCCCGCTCGGCCCTGCCACACGCCAGGCAGGCGCTGACGCTTGCCAGCAGCATCGACGACCGGCGCGGCATGGCGGCGGCGCTCAACGGGCTCGGCTGGGGCCATGCTCGACTGGACGAGTACGAACGCGCCATCGCCTACTGTGAGCGGGCGCTCGTGCTCTACGAGGAGGCCGAGGATCGGCTGGGCACGGCCCACACCTGGGACAGTCTCGGCCTCGCCCACCACGGCCGCGGGGCGCATCCGACCGCGGCCGACTGTTACCGGCGCGCTCTCGCGCTCTATGCCGAGGTCGAGGATCCGTGCGGGAGGGCGGACACGCTCGTCCGCCTCGGCGACACCCATCAGGCGGTGGGCGAGCACGACACCTCGGTCGACCTGTGGCGACAGGCGTTGGCGATCCTCGATCGGATCGGTCATCCGCAGGCCGTGGTGCTGTCCGAGCGGCTGGCGGCGTACCGCTGAATGCCCTGCGTCGACCGCCCCCGGCCCGGCATGGATCCGACGTGGACCGGGCGTCGGCAGGCTTGGCGAATGCTGACCACGAAGAGAACCACCTCCTGGCATCCCCGCGGGGTTGACCGTCGACGCCGACGGCTTCTCCGTACCCTCTGGGCCGTCGTCGCGGTCCTCGTCGCCCTGTCGCTCACCGCCCCGCCGGCGCTCGCGGGCACCACCCCGGCGGCGGCCGGCGGCAACGGGTCGGCCGTCGGCGACGCCAGTCGCGGTGGGAACGGCCGCATCGACTGGCAGGCGTGCCCGGAGCGGCCCGACGATCCGGGTACGCGGTGTGGCACCCTGCGCCTGCCGGTGGACTGGGCCCGGCCGGGAGGAGAAACGTTCCCACTGGCCCTGGCCCGGCGTACCGCCACCGACCCGGCCGCCCGCATCGGCGTCCTGGTCTTCAACCCCGGCGGCCCCGGCCTGTCCGGGGTGGACACGGTGCTGACGGCCACCAGCCAGCTCGGGCCGGATGTGCTGCGTCGCTTCGACCTCGTCGGCTTCGATCCTCGGGGCACCGTCCGTAGCGCACCGGTGCGCTGCTCGTCGGC
This sequence comes from Micromonospora lupini, assembly GCF_026342015.1. NCBI lineage: Bacteria > Bacillati > Actinomycetota > Actinomycetes > Micromonosporales > Micromonosporaceae > Micromonospora > Micromonospora lupini. The sequence continues at coordinate 1,209,541 of NZ_JAPENL010000002.1, read as the reverse complement.
GTTGCTGGCCCGGCACCCCTCCCTGACGCCCACGAGCGCGGCGGAGTTCGAGGGACTCCGCACCTACAACCGCCAGTTGCGCGACGACTGCCGCGCTCACAGCGGCCCGCTGTTCGACCACATCGACAGTGCGAGTGTCGCGCGCGACACCGACGCCATCCGGACGGCGCTCGGCGAGCGGCAACTCAGCTTCTACCAGTGGTCCTACGGCACCCTGATCGGGCAGTCCTACGCCGAAATGTTCCCCGACCGCGTCCGCGCACTGGCCATGGACAGCGTGATGGACCACAGCCAGGGGGTTGGGAAGGTCTTCCGCAGCGGCGCGGCAAGTAACGAGGCCCTGTTCCACGAATTCGTGACCTGGTGCGCGCGGACCCCGAGCTGCGCGCTGCACGGACGCGACGTACCGGCGCTGTTCGACCGGCTGATGCGCCGCGCCGACGCCGGTACGCTCGTCGACGCGTCCACCGGCGCGACGCTGACCTGGTTCGAGCTGGGGTTCGCGACCTTCGTGAACTTCTTCGACGCGACCTGGGCCGACCTCGCGACAATGCTTCTCGCGCTGGAGCGGGGGGAGGCTGCCTCACTCGCGTCCCCGATGGTGCCGGTCGACACCAGCCAGGCCCTGACCGAGTACGCGCTACAGGCGTTCTGCCAGGACTGGTCGCTGCCTGTCGACGGGTTCGCCGACTGGAAGCGGTATCTCGAACTGTCCCGCGCCGCGGCGCCCCACCTGCGGGCCTCCCCAGTGGCCGTCCGGTTCGCCGCCATCTGCCTGGGCTGGACGGCCGTCAACCCGCAACATCGGCTGCGGGTGGAGACCAGAGCCCCGCTCCTGGTGCTCAACGGACGGTACGACCCGGCCACCCCGTACGACGGGGCCCTGCGGGTGGTGGGCCAGCTCGGCGGGCGGGGCGCGCTCGTCACCTACGAGGGTTCGGGCCACGCCAGCTACCCGCGGACTGCGTGCACCCGGACCTACGTCGAGCGGTACCTCATCGAGAGAGCCGTACCGCCGGCCGGCGCGAGCTGCCCAGCCGCCCCGGCCTGACGGCGCGGCTCGGACCGGAGACGGCCCGCCCGGTTCGACCTCGGTCGGACCGGGCGGGGCCCATCTGACCCGTGCCCACCGCGCCTCGTCGGCGCACGCCCCGTCTCCGAGTGTGCGGACAAGAGCGCAGTAGCGTCGGCTGACTGTCGTCGCCTGCCCGCAACGGTCTACAGTCGCCGGTATGTCCGACTCCCGGCTGCTCCGCATCGGTACCCGCAACTCCCCGATGGCGCTGGCCCAGGTCGAGCGGGTTCGCGCGCTGCTCGCCGACCGGCACCCCGAGGTGGCCGTGGACGTGGTGTCGATGTCGACAAGCGGCGATCGGTGGCACGGCGACCTGGCCGCGTTGGGTGGCAAGGGAGCGTTCACCAAGGAGGTGGACGCCGCCCTGGTCGCCGGGGACGTCGACGTGGCGGTGCACTGCGTCAAGGACGTACCCGGGGACCGCCCGGTGCCGGCCGGCACGGTGATGGCCGCCTACCTCGCTCGGGACGATGTGCGGGACTGCCTGGTGCACCCGGGGGGACTGAGCATCGAGCAGTTGCCCGCAGGCGCCCGGATCGGCACCACAGCGGTCCGGCGGATCGCGCAACTGACCCTGCACTGGCCGCACCTGGTGCCGGTGCCCGTACGCGGCAACGTGAACAGCCGGCTGGCCAAGCTCGACGCCGGCGACACGTACGACGCGCTGCTGCTCGCGGTCTCCGGGTTGGAACGGATCGGGCAGGCCGACCGGATCACCCACCCGATCGACGTCGACACGATGGTCCCGGCCATCGGCTCCGGAACCCTGGTCCTGCAGTGCCGCGACGACGACACCAGCACCCGTGACCTCGTGGCGAGCCTCGGCGACCCGCGGACCGCGCGGGAGACAGTTGCGGAGCGCACCCTGTTGCACATCCTCCAGGGCAACTGCCACTCACCGATCGCCGCGCTCGCGCGCACCGAACCCGACGGCCGCCTCGGTCTGCGGGCGAGGGTGCTCAGCCTCGACGGCAAGACCGTGCTCGACGCGCACGAGTGGGCGGCGGATCCCCTCACCCTCGGGACTTCCGTGGCCGCGGCCCTGCTGCGCCAAGGCGCCCGCGAACTGCTCGACCTGCCCGCCCACGGGTCCGTATGACCAGCCGCTCCGCCGTCCGGCGTACCACCGGGCCGATGCTCGGCTGACGACACCGGCCAGTGCTATCGGGAGGCGACATCACCGTCACGCGCGGTGCGCCTGCGAGTCTCCACGGCCAGCATGAGGAGGTCGGGAAGCCAGGGCTGGTCGGTGAGCAGCAGCACGGCGGCCTCGGGCACCGGCACCGCACGGACCTCGACGATCTGCTCCGCGTCCTCCGGCATCGTCGGCGCCTGGACGATCGCGGCGTCCGCGGCGCACCACAGCCAGGCCTTCTCCGGATGCGGCTGGTGCGGCCGGTACGGCAACGGGCGGTCGGTGACGCAGTGGTGCGCGCCCACCACGGTCAGCGGGCTGGTGAGCACCGCGCCCGCCTCCTCCAGCAGCTCCCGCCCGACGCAGTCCTCGACACTCTCACCAGGTTCGCGTGTGCCTCCGGGGAGAAACCACACGTCGCGGTCATCGCGGCAGAGGATGACCTCCGCACCGCTGAACCCCACGACGTGCACGTTTGTGACAAGCGCGTCCACAGGTGTCTCGGTGGTGAACTGGGCGTCGAGGCCGCCCCACTCCCACCGCTGCGGGGCGAACAGCAGGGGGTACGCGGCGGCGAGGCCGGAATCGGTAGGCATGTGCGGGGATCCTTCCTGCCGGGGCGGGTCAGCGACTCGGAGCGTCGGGTCGCCGGGGGTGCCCGGTGTGGGGCGTACCGCCGGAGGTTCGCCCCGGGGCGCCGCTGCCGGGCGGCCGCGCCCGCTGGGGAGGCGCCTGAGACACCGTGCCGCCCGCCGCCGGTGCGATGCCCCGCAGCCACGGCTGGCCGGTCTCGGCGCGGCGGTGCGTGGGGTCGTTCTCGCCGCGCGGCCCGGCGACGTCAGGACCCCGCTGGGTCACGTTCCGGAACTGCTCGATGAAGTTCTTCTTGTCGTCCATCGACGTGACCTCGTCGAACTTCGTCCAGAACTGGGTTCGGGTGTCCTCGGGAAGACGCGCCTCGTGCATGAGATCGTCCAGGCGGCGGACGAGGCGGTGGTCGTCGCGGTGGACGAAGCTGTCAAGTATCCGGTTCAGTCCCGGCTCCACATCGTCACCGCGGTTGATCCAGGAACGCACCTGCGTGGTGAACTGCTCACGCACCGCCGCGGTGTCGAGTGGAGCGCCGTTCCCGACATCCACCGCACTGTCGTGGACGGCGAGCAACCCCGCGACCTTGCTGGCTTCGCGCACGGCGGGAATGCGGTAGGGCTCGGCGATCAGCACGGGATTGCATCCCCACGTCCGGTCCGGGGTGTCGATCAGACGGGTCTGGTCGGGCGCGTCGTCAGTGATCCGTTTCGGGCTGCTCAGCGGGCCCTGCAACGCGTTCTCGATGACGCGGATCGCGGGGATGCTGGCGAAGGTGAGAGCGGGGTCGTCCGGGAGCGCCTTCAGGCCCCCGCCGATGCCACCCTCGATGTGCAGCGCATATCCCTTCTTGCTCCCGGGATGCGGATCACCTTCGATGCCCTTGTAGAACATGTACCTGCCGGTGAACTCGGTCTTGGGGTAGACCGCGGCGCACAGTTCCTGGATCGTTCCCTTCAGACAACTGTCGACGAAGGTGACGCTGCTGCCTTCCGTGCCCACCGGAATTCCGTTGCCCCGCAGGTACCGGGTGAGTCGCTGGTAGGCGCCGTCGACATCCCGGTCGTCGATCGACTTGGAGATCTCCCGGTACGGCTGGAGCTGTGGGTACTCGGCCCCGCCGTTCTTCTCCTTGTCCTGGACAGCGGCCTCGGCGAGTGCTCGGGAGAGCACCACGTTGTGGCAGTGCGCGTCGAAGAACTCGCGGTCCATCGCACGGACGGCCACGCCGAGGCTGAAGCCGTCCCGTCCGACGAAGACGACACGCGTGTTGGGGTCGGCGTCGACGGAAGCCCGCAGGTCGTCGAGCATCTCCGCGGCGATGGAGGTGACATAGGGCCCGTGGTGCTCGCGGAAGACGGCGTACGCGTCCGCGACCGCCGAGCGGTCGCTCGCGGACTCCAGGCCGTACGCCTCATAGATCGCGTCGAGTCCGGTGAACTCCTCGGTGGCCGCCACCTGTCACGCCCCTCGGTCGGGCCGCGACGACGGCTCGACGACCCGGGTGAGCCAGCGGACCAGCGTCTCGTACTCCTCGACGGCCCCCCACCACAGACGCACCCCGTCGTGGCCACGCTTGAAGACGCCCTCGCTGTCGACCTCGGTGGCCGCCTGTTCGACGTCGACGAAGGGCAACATCACGGCGGCGCTCAGGGCGACGGAGTCACTGAGCACGGCGGCGGTGTCCGACCGGTCGACAGTGTCGTCAAGCGCCTCGGCCAGCGCCATGGCCTGGCGGCGGCTGCGGTCGATTGACGGCCCGGCGTCTCCCGGGCCGGTGAGCACCAGGTCGAGCGCGGCGAGCCGGCCCTCCCGCACCGCATCCAGCACGGTACGAGCGGCCTCGGCGCTTGTCGACCTTTCGGTGCCCGCCGACTGGGTGACACGCAACCGGCCGGCGAGGCCCGAATCGTGCTGGATCAACCGCGCAAGGCGGAGAGGCTCTCCGAAACTGACCCAGCGGATCGGCTGCCCGCTGTCGCCGCACGCGGACCGGACGACTGACGGCACATCGGGGGGCCGGTTCACGACAGTGACCTCGGCGCGGCCCGCCCCGTCCAGGAGGCGGCGTGCCGCCGATCGGGCCGGCTCGTCGCCCACCAGCACAAGCGCGAGCTGCGGGACGCCGCGCGCGGCGGCCGCCACCGCGAGGACGGTGCCCGGGCCCCAGGCGGAGGCGGCGTCGATGACGAGTGGGGATTCGCTCAGATTCTCCGGCCAGTCACCGCCCTGCCCGAGCTGCCGGCTGCTCTCCTCAAGAGCGGTGCCGGGGAACAGCTCGCCGACCGCGCTCAGAGCCTCGTAGTCCTGGCGAGCCTCGTCGATGGCCTTACCCTCGTGCCTCGGGCTTCCCGATGTCATCGCCTGCCCCTTGATGGCTGTGGTGACGTAGGTGGACGAACCGTAGGTGTCGCTTGCTGCGGCTGCTGTTGGTGGCGGCGTGCGACGGGCCTCGCCAGGTAGGCGGCGGCGGCGGACCGTCGCTCCTGCATCTCCGCCACGGATCTGGCCACTCCCGTGACCCGCTTGAGCAGAGCGTCCGGACCGTCGCGCAGCAGTTGATCGTACGGGACGCGCTCGGCCCGGCCGCCGTGACCAAAGGCCACGGTCAGGTCACTAGACGTGTCGCGGCGGTCGGCGCGAACGGAGACCTGTACGAGCGGGCCGGGCGATCCGATCAGGACCGAGCGGTGGGTGCGCTGGATGTCCGGGCTGATGCCGAGGTCGGCCACAGCGGAATCCACAAGCAGTTGGATCCGCTGGCCGGCGTCGCGGTCGGCGGGGTCTTCGAGAACGAGACGGTACGAGTCCTGGGCGTGCGCCACGTCACCGCGCTCCGGGTGCGTGGCCCGCAGGGCCGCTCGATCGGCCCAGACCGTCGCCGCCGCGCCGTCGCCACGCAGGAACCGGCGGAAGGACTGGCGAACGAACTCGTCGGTGGGGCGTACCCCGCGCGGTTCACCGCTGTGCTCGGCCGTGACCGCTGTCGCGCAGCGGTCCCACAGCGAGACGGTGAGGTCCCTCCGGTCGAGGCCGGCCGCCTGGCCTGGCAGGGCGTTGCAGGTACGCGCGAACCACTCCGCCCGTTCCCGCGACACTGGATTGTCCGCCAGCTGCGGGGTGCGCTCCAGAAGGTCCTCGCCGGTGAGGACTCCGGGACCGCTGACACTTCGGGCCCAGGAGCGCACCTGATCGAGGTGGTCGGGGAGCAACCCGACCGCCGGGTCGATCGGCACGAGCAGCGTGGGTACGCCCGTGTCGAGGACACGCGCCTCGGCCCACCGCCGGTCGGGTTCCGTGAAGAAGTCGTCCAGCCAGGCGAACGGCATGCCGTCCGCCTCGGCCAGCACGCTCGCGGCCTTCCAGTTCACGCCGAACGGCACCGGGCCGGCCAGGGCCCGGTCGATGACCAGGACGGGCAGCGGGTCGGTCAGACCGACGACGGGCGCGACGTAGGCGTTCGCGGCGTCGTTCCAGGTCGTCGCCCAGCGCAGGTCGACAAGCCCCTCACGGTCGAGGGCGTTCAGCATCTGGCCGTGCTCGCGGTTGAGCTGCACCTGGTAGCCGTGCAGGTCATGCGGTGTGAAGCCACGGTCGGCATGGTCACCGACGGGGTTGAGGACCCCGTCGATGTCGAGCAACAGCCACGGCTTCACGCTGTCGTCTGCAGCGGGTTCCGTACCGCTCACCGGCCGCGCCCCGGCCGGAAAGCCTCCTGCCATCCCTGCGGACGCCGGGGCGCTACGGACGGAGGACGAGTCTGTTGGTGCGCGACCTGCAACGCGGCAGTCGCGGCGGTGGTGCCGCGCGTCGGCGGCGCCAGGGTCCGGATGTTCTCGACCACCCCTTCGGCGGCGTGTCGCCAGGTGTGGTGCTGCCCGAGGTGTTCACGCAGTTCCGTGGCCCGACGCCGGGCCTCCGGCAGATCCTTCAGGACGGCCTCGGCGTGGTCGGCCCAGACGGTGGGCAGTGTCGCCTCCGAGCTTCCCCGGGTGTTCACCACCGACGGTGCGCCCAGAGCCGCCGGCACCTCCTTCGGGTCGCCGAGGAACATCCCGACTCCGGTGTGGTTCCCGACCAGGACAGGCACGCCGTGCCCCGCGGCCTCCAGCGGGGCAAGGCCGAAGTCCTCGTGGCGTGCCGCGTGGATCACCATGTCCGCCCCGCGGAGTTCGGCGGCCATGACGCTCGGATCGGAGGTGTAGCCCCGGACCCGGACCGGGAAGCCGGCGATGTCGGACAGCACGCGTTCCTGTTCGGCGACGTCGGACTTGTGCGCCCCAAGCATGGTCAGCCGTACGTCCATGCCTCGGTTGTGCAGTTCGCCGACGGCGGCAGCGGCGATGTCGGCACCCTTGAGGCGGTCGTCGGTGCGCGTGAAGACCAGCAGATTCAGTCGGGTCTGCTCGGGGTCGTACCGGGGTGGCGTCTCCAGGATCACTCCGGGGGTCATCTGCACCACCGGGGGCGGCTTCTCACACATCCGGGCCAGGCGGCGGCCCTCGTCGGTAAGCAGCGGACCCACCCCGACCACCAGGTCGGCCCGGGACACCAGGGCGCGCTCGGTCTCGGTGTGCTGGTTCGACTCCAACGGTTCGCCGCGACCGCGGTCCATCTCGTCCGCCGTCACGTGGACGAAGTGCACCACCTTCGCGTGCGGGTAGAAGTTGTCGCGCAGGTAGGAGGCGGCCCCACCGGAGAACCGGCCGTGGCCCATGATGACGTCGACGTCCGCCGGGAGCCGGTCCGCCCGGAGCAGCTGCGCCCGCGTGTCGGACACCCCGGGGACCGGGTCGAGCACCTGGATGTCGACCAGGGGATGCGACGGCGAGGGGACACTCACCCGGGTGGTCACCCGGTGCCCGAGCTCCGCGAGCGCTATGGAGATCTCCCGGTTGACGGCGATCGGGCCGCCGCCGACCCACTTGTCGCACAGCGTGAGCACGTTCAACGGCCGGGTCTGCGCCTCCGCCCGGGCCGGCGGCAATGGCACTGTCATCTCTGCTGCCCTCTTCTGGTCTCTGCGGATACCTGGTCGGCGGTCAGGGCACCGAAATCGTCCGGCGCGCGGTCGCGGCGACGGTCAGCCACGCATTCCCGTCGCTGCGTACAGCCGGGCGACGAGCTCGTCGGCCACGTCGGCCAGCTCCACGGCGTCCGTGCTCACCGCGTCGGTAGTGACGCCGTGGCGGAGCCGGGCCGACATCTCCCGGAGCAGGGACGCGGCCACGAGCGCCTCGGTGCTGGCGATCTCGACGGACCGTGGTGGCTCGGCGTCGCTCTCGCCCGCAAGCGTCCTGCGGGACAGGGCGGCCTGTTCAGCGAAGGTGAGGTTCTGCCGTACCGATTCGTCCCGCTCGTTCCAGAGGTAACGGTGCGTGCTGAGCATGCATCCCCAGGAATCCGACACCTTTGTCACCTTTGTTACCTCCATGTCCACATCCTTACGCCAGCGGGAAAGGTCGTGGCCTCGCAGCTCACGGGATGCTCATCGGCGCGACGGGCAGGACGAGGCCAGCGAGGCGCGGCAGCACCGGTGGCGGCTACGGCGGCCCCGCGGTCCACGCACAGCAGACTCATGCAGCGCCCTCCCCCGAACGCACGACTGCACAGGCACGCCCATGCGGTGGCCAGCTGCCGAATCCGCTCACGGTGCGTGCAGAGGTGAGCATAGATCGACCTGTCCAATCGCGACAGGCCAGGAAAACGCCGCAACGAGTATCGGGCGACGTAGCCGCCGATCCGGCAGTCCTCCACGGGCCGACACGGCCGTGGACCTCGGCGAACATCCGTCTGATCGATGCCCGTTGCTATGCTTCGGCGCTGGGTGGACGATCGCGGGAAACGGGGATCCAGTGGTGAGAGCGCGGCTCCAGACGGCGGCGGTGATCGTTGCACTCGTGGCGACGACCGCCGCGTGCAGCAAGGACGACCCGCCGCCACCAACGTCACCACCGGCCGCGTCGGCCCCCGCTGCCACCCCGTCGATGCCGGCGTTCGACCCGCCGACCCGGTTCGCGCCCACCGGCACCGCGCTGGGCGAGGCCCGCCCCGGCGACGTCCTCCTGCACGGCACCACCGCGTTTCTGGCCGGCGACGCCCAGACCACTGTGGTGGAGGTGGCCAGCGGACGCCGCCTGTCGGCGCTCACGCCGGAGCAGTCGCCGATCACTCAGAACCCGGCCGCCGCCGGGCACCGGCCGGTGCTGATCGAGCTAGCCGGACGCCCCGCGGTGGTCGTGCCGTACGCCGTGGAGATCCCCGCCTCCGGCACCGTCGCGGCCCGGCAGGCAGTCGAGCTGCTCGTGATCGATGCGACCGACGGCCGGCTGACGAAGACCGTGACTGTGGACGCCAAGCCGGCCGAGGGCGACTTCAGCCTGGTCGCCCGTGACCACGTCCGCGTGGTCGGCGGCCGCGGATCCGCCGTGGTGCTCGGCATCGGCAAGCAGGTGACAGTGGCCGTCGACGTCAGCACCGGCAGCACCCTCTGGCGCGACAACGACTTCGACGCCTCGGCGCTGCTGGGGGACACAGTCGTCGGCCTCACCGCCCCGGACACCGGCTACCGCCGGTCCATCACCGGACTCGCGATGCTCGACGGCGCCAAGCGCTGGTCGGCGCTCTCGGTCGCCAACGCCGAACTCGCCGCGGGCGGTCCGTCCTTCATCGTCGCGGTGGGTCAGCAGACCGACGGCAAGCGCTTCTACACGCTCGTCAAGAGGGACGGCACACTGGTCAACCGCACGAAGGGCGAGTACGGGGCGGGACTGCGCTGCTCCTACGACGAGGCGGCCGTCACGGTGTGCGCGATCGGCAATTCGCAGCCGCTGTTCGCCCTGGACTCCACCACCGGAGACGACCTGTGGCAGCTGCCCGCGACGGGTCGCCGCGCACCGTCGATGACGGTGGCGTGGCACGGCGCGGTCTACGGCACGGTGAACAACGCCGCAGTCGTCCTCGACGCGCGCACCGGCACGGACAAGGAAGTGTCGCCGGGGGTGGCTCCGGTGGCCGTCACGGCTCACGGCGGGCTCGCGGCGGACCCTTCGGACGCCACCGCGCTGGCGTTCCACCCGGCCCTCGGCTAGCCCCGCACGGGCCGGGGAGGCCCGCCCGGGGCTCAGCCCTCGGGCAGCTGATCGAGGACCTCACGCGGAGCGGCGATCGCCGGCAGGGTCTTCGGCTCGGTGTGCCGACCGGGTTCGCACTTGGCGAACGGCCCGTACTCGGTGGTCATCGTCATCAGGTGCGGATCGAGGTGGTGCAGCCACCAGGTGCTCATGGTGTCGTCGATGCGGGCCCTCTCCCACTCGCGCCACATCGCGTAGAAGCGCGAGATCGCCTCGGGGTGCGCCCACCATCGGTCGCACCAGTAGATGCCGCTCTTGGGGCCGCTCAGAACGCGGCGCTCGACGACCTCGGCCAGGTACAGCCGCATGAAGTCGTCGAGGTTGCGGAACGCCGGCTCCGGCACCTCGTCGGCGGCCTGCTGCGGCTGTGGTGCGGCGCCAGCGGCTGCCTGCGGCGCCGGCTGCGTGTCGCCGTGCGGCAGGGCGCCCGACAACTGCTCCAGGAGAGCGGACAGTTCGGCCACGGCCCTCTCCGAGTCGCTCTGGCCGGTGGGCGTGGTCATCGCGGCTCCTGCACAGGGGTGTCGAACGACTGCAGTTGCGGGTTGTCGGCCTTGAGACTCCAGTCGTTCCGGCTGTCCGGATCCCACTGGGCGATGGATGCCTTGATGGCTTCGGCGTACGGGCCGGTCTGCCAGGGGGCGGTGCGCGCCAGCACCGGCGGCGCACCGGAGCTGTAGACGACCATCCGGCCCCGGGGCAGCGCGTGCAGCTCCGCGACGTCGAGCACCCGCTGACGGCGGGTCTGCCGCGACACGGACTGTTGACCGAAGCCGGAACCGTTTGTCGACGTGGATCGGGTCATGACGTCGTGCTCACCGATGAGGCGGGACAGCTCCTCGAGGAACTCGGGGTCCGCGACGCCACCGCCGTAGGTGCGCACGTTCGCCGCCGACCACAGTTTGCGCATGCCTTCGCGACCCCACACGTCGATGCCCTGAGCGTACGACTGCAGCACCGTGATGATCGGGAGGCCGTGCGAGCCGTAGTAGGAGTACAGCGCCGGCAGTTGGCGGATGCGGCAGATGTTTGCCGCCTCGTCGAGCACCGACATCAGCGGCGGGTCGAGGCGCCGGCCCTGCGAGGCGCGGGCGCGCAGCTCCCCCGCCCGCAACACCGCGTCGGTAAGCGCGGCGATCAGTGGGGCCGGTGATCCCGGACCGCCCTGGCTGAGCAGGTAGACGGTGTCGCACGTGGCCACGAAGGTCTCGGGGCGGAACTGCCGGATCGTCGACGAGGCCGGCGGGCTGACCCAGGCGGTGACGCTCGGCTCCGTCAGACACATCAGCATCTTCTGCGCACCGGCGTAGACGCCGCCGCGGGTCTGGTCCGGCATGTTGACCACACCGATGATCGAGTCGGCCGGCAACTGGAAGCCCGCGCCGGTGAGGATGTCGGCAGGCGACTCGTCGCGCGGGTTCACCGCCCATCGGTACACCTCGAGGATGGACCGGCCGCCCACCGCCGCCGCCAGCAGCAGATTGGCCACCAACTCCTCGGCGCTGGGGTCGAAGAACGCGTCGCGCTGCATGCCGGGTTCACGTTCGGCCGAGGCGAAATGCTCGGCCAGCCGACGCGCGTCGGTGATGGTCGTGATTCCGCCGAGCGGGTTCCACCACATCTGCTGCGGCTGACCCCAGACCTGCTGTGGGTCGAACACCCAGATCTCGCCGCGGGTCGCGCGCAGTTCCCGGGTGGCGTCGATGATGTCGCCCTTGACGCTTGTGACAAGCGTCGGCCCGGGGTTGGAAACGGTGGCCGGGATCGCACGGGCGGTGGTCTTACCGGTACGCGGACCCCAGATGTCGACTGCCATGTCCTCCCAGGACTGACGCAGCTCCATTCCTCCGGCGACCGTACGTCCGATGAGGACACCGGCGTCGTCGGGGGCGACCGTGCCGGCGTCGGCCAGGCTGGCCCGCAGCCGCTTGGCGGATGCGGTGACGCCGTCGGGGCTCAGGTGCTTCAGGTCGCCGCGGCGGGCCATGTGCCGCGCGGCCTCGTCGACCCGGCTGCCCCGGAGCCGGCGCCCCTTGGTCAGCAGCAGCAAACCGGTGGCCAGCGCCGCCACCACCAGCACCTCTCCGACGGCCACCAGTGTGCACGCGACGGTCCACGTGATCCTGCCCGAGATCAGCGCCCCAGCGGCGCTGAAGAGACCCTCACCGTGATAGCCGGGCGGCTCGGTCAGCCGCAACGGAAGCCACACCGCCCCGGCCGCCGCCAGCGCGAGCACGGCCAGGCCACCGGCGATCAGGCCCGAGGAGTCGCTGCTTCCGCCAGGTCCCACTGTTCGGCTCATGTGCGCTTCCAACGGAAATCGGTGTTGCCCAGTTGCTTCTCGATCTCGGTGGGTTCCAGGTGCACCGGAATGCCGGGCCTGGTCCCGACCTTGATCAGGAAGTTCCCGCGGCCGATCAGGACCTCCTCATCCTCCGGCCCGGTCGTCCACGACGGCGGCGCCGACCACGACAGCACCTCGCTTCGTTCGGCCTGCGACAGGGGACGTACCCGCGCGACGGCGTCGAGCTCCTGCTCGGAGCAGGCGCCGATCATGAGCACCGCACACCGGTCGGCGAAGCCGCGGGCCTTGGCGCGGTCCTCCTCGTTCGGCAGAGCCTGGAGGTCGCCAAGCGAGTGGGTGATGAAGGCGGTGCCGGTGCCCTTGGAACGGTTCAGGCGGGTCAGCGCGTCGATCCGGTCGACCATGCCGTGCCCGACCCGCAACGCGCGCCACATCTCGTCCAGGACCAGGAAGAAGCGGCGCGGCGGGGCCAGTCCCAGGTCGGCCATCCGGTGCGCTGCCTCGACCTGACCGAAGCCGGCGGCCCAGGTGGTGACCAGGGTGGCGGCAGTCAGAGCCTGGTTGGTCTCGCTGATACCGGAGATGTCCACGCACAGTGCGGTGGTGTCGAGTTCGATCGAGGCCGTGGTGTGGCCCTCGACGGTCGAGCCGAGCGGACCGTGGATCAGCGCCCGCAGCGTACGCCGCAGGTTCTCCGTCTCGAGGCGGTAGCGGTCCAGGTCGTGGTCGTCGTGCCACAGGGTCACCCACCGCACCTGCATGGGTGCCTCCTCGATGACCCGCAGCACGTCCGACAGCAGCGGCTGGGCGGTGCTCTCCCGCTCGGTCAGGAAGCGCAGCGCGGCCGCCAGCACGGTGATCTCGTCCGACGCGAGCGGAGCGCCCCGGGTCAGGGTTGCCAGCACCAGGGCGGCGTTGAGTCGCCGGTCGACGATCTCCGCACGGAGCTGCTCGATCTCCTTGGGGTCCTGCACGTGTGCCAGCACCTGCTGCCACGGGCCGATGTCGAGCGGGTTGATCCGATGCAGGCCGGGACCCACGCGCAGCACCCGCCCGCCGAGCGCGGCGACCAGTTCGGCGTAGTCGGGTTTGAGGTCGCCCAGGATCAGCGGGGTCACTCCCTGGCCGACAAGGCTCAGCAGCATCCGCCGCACGCTTGTGGACTTGCCCATTGCCGGCTCGGCCTGGATCCACACCGACGGGTTGTTGATCAGCTTGGCACGTTCGTACCAGGAGATCGGGTCGAAGCACACGGTCGCGTTCGTGTAGCGGTGCCGGCCGAGCGGAGCGCCGATAGTCGGGGTGGACGAGCCGGTGCCGAACGGCCACAAGCCGCACACCTGCACCGTGGTACCGCGGTACTCGGCGGGCGACTCGACCCACGACACGCGGCCGCCGCCGGGGCCGGCGTAGCCGAATCGGGTGGGACGTCGGATCGGAATGACGGATCGGGGCATCAGGTCCGCCTCCTAGAACGGCACGGTGGCGTGCACGGGCAGCACCACCCCGGTCGGCAGGGTGGCGGCGAAGGTCGCCGCCTGGGCGCCGTACATCGGGCGGAGCATGAGCCGCGCCTCGGCGGCCCGCGAGTCGATGATCCGGGTGGCCTCGTCGAGCTGCTCGACCGAGGAGACGGTGGCGGTGACCAGCACCGTGAAGCGCACGACGCCGGCGCCGGAAGCCTCCTCCTGTGCGGCCTGCTCGGCCGCGCTGAGGTCGGCCAGATCCCGGGCGGTGGCCTGGGACTTCTTCGTGGCGTTGAACCGGGCGTCGCGCTTGTCGGATTCGACGAGCTTGGCCGACTCGGCCGGCGAGTACGGCCGGTAGATCAGTGACACCCGCTTGCGCAGCAGTTGCGGGTCGGGGTCGGTCAGCCGGGCGAACGTGTTGGCGAAGGTGACACCGCGGGGAGCCTCGACCATGCCCCAGGTCCTCGAGACCCCGGAGTCGTGGCGGTAGTGGTCCCAGCTCTCCCGCGCCGAGACCGGGCCGGCGTTCTCCCAGGTGAGGTCCAGGTCGGGCGTACGCGACAGCTCGATGCTCGTGCCGGGGTCGTACGCGGCGCGCACGGCCCGGACCAGCGACCGCGGCATCATCGGGCGTACGCCGCCACCGCCGGCGGCCGAGAGCCCGGAGTGCAGGTTCGGCAGCCGGGCGGCCACCTCCCGGCACATGTCCTCGTGCGAGAGCTGCCGCCGGTTCGGAGGCAGCGTGTAGGTGAGCGAGACCCGGGTCTCGACTGTCGCCGAACCGGCCGGATAGCTGCGTACCACTTCCTGGAGGACCTGGCGGGCCAGTTCCGGCGCCTGCGGCGACATCGTGTCGTTGACCTCCGTGGCCAGCCGCGTGCCCGGGTCCGGGGTGCTCTCCACGGTGACCGCGGCCTGCACCAGGCCCGGTTCACGGCTGAGGTTGGACAGCCAGGCGGCCAGGTGCGCCACGCGCGCGTCGATGGCGCTCTGGTCGACCAGGTCCATGCCCTCCGGGTAACAGCGCAGCGTGACTGTGTAGTGCCGCGACTGTGGGATGACCACCACGCCGATGCGCCCGGACCGGCCCGTCTCGACCTCGTAGATCTGCGACCGGGCGAGAATGCCGGGCAGCTGGTGTGTCTGCGTCACCTTCGAGGCCACGCCGGACAGGTACAGGTGCTGCCGCCGAGAACGCCCTCGCCACCACGCGAACCGCGCCGCCATGACCTGCAGTCCGGTGCGCCCGTTGACGCGGATGGCCAGCGGGACCAGGACGGCAGCACCGCACAGCGCGGTCAGCAGGGCGGCCACCAGTGACACGGCGAGCATCAACACGGTCAGCAGGGCCAGACCGAACATGATCAGCGTGCCGATGGTGCCCAGGCCGAACAGCCCGGCCGACACACCGCGACGCCAGTTGCCGTAGGCGCGCTGCTGCGACGGGTTCGGCGGCGCGGCCGTCGTCGTCACTGCTCAGCTCCTGTCGGTCCCGTCGCGCCCGCGGCAGCACCACCGATCTTCCTGATCGCGCCCGGGCCGGCCTTCGCGGCGGCCTGCCCGACCACGACACCGGCGGCGATCGGGCCTGCCGCAGCGGCCAGTCCGCCGGCCGCTGCCGCACCCCCGCCGGCTGCGGCGCCACCGCCGGCCGCCGCACCACCGCCGGCCGCGGCGCCCCCGCCACCTCCGGCCATCGCCGGCCCGCCGGCGGACAGCCCACCGCCGGTCGGTGCCGGTGCGGCAGTGGGGCCTGGCCCGGAGCCGGAGGGGCGTACCGGAGCGCTCTGTCCGCCACCGCCACCTCCGCCGCCGCCGCCGCCGCCACCGCCGCCGCGGGTGGAGTTGAGCAGCATGGCGCCGTTGGCGATGGCTCCGGTGGCCGCCAGGCCCCCTCCGCCGCCGCCACCGCCCATGGCGATCTGGCTGGTCGCCGGGGCCAGCAACTTGAGCAGGGCCGGCATCGCCACGATGCCCATGCACATCAGCACGATGCCGGTTAGCACTGTGGTGAGGTCCTTGCCGTCACCGATCATCCAGAACGCGGCCGCGTACACGGTCGCCGCGGCCGGCTTGTAGAGCAGCGCCGCCATCAGCCAGCTCATGTAGCGCGCCAGCATGGCGCGCCCGGTGCCCGTCATCGCCGCCGCCGCGGCCAGAGGCATCAACCCGCACAGCAGCACCTTGATCGCGGCGATGCCGATGCTCAGCAGGATCTGCGCGAACGAGATGAGCAGGAGCATGAACGCGATCGCGATAAGCGCGATGGACGTGAGGCCGTTGAAGGCGGCCACGCCCGCAGCGGGCGCGAACATCACCAGGCGTTCGCCGAGATCACCGCCGGTCGAGGCGTCCACGATCCACTTGGAGTAACCGTCACCGAACTCGCTGAGGAGCGCGACCGTCGGTACGCCCGCGGCGCTGATAAGCGTCAGCTGCAGCAGGCCCCTCCCGGCGTCGGTGGCGGCCTTGCCGTTGCGCTCCAACAGGATTCGCCCGGCCGCGATGAGCAGTGAGAACACCGCGACGGCGCCGGTGATCCAGTAGGTGTACTCGCGCAGCCGATCGACCGCCCCCCCGGTGAGGACCGGGGACGGCACCGCGATCCAGCCGGCTATCAGCGTCTTCAGGGCCCAGGCCGCGGTCTCGCCCATGGCCTTGGCGAGGCCCTCGAGCATGGAGTCCGCGAACGAGGTGGTGACGCCGCCGATAAGGTCACCGGCCGCGTCCT
This sequence comes from Micromonospora lupini, assembly GCF_026342015.1. Lineage (NCBI taxonomy): Bacteria > Bacillati > Actinomycetota > Actinomycetes > Micromonosporales > Micromonosporaceae > Micromonospora > Micromonospora lupini. The sequence continues at coordinate 1,193,105 of NZ_JAPENL010000002.1, read as the reverse complement.
TGAGGCTGCAGTCCGCCTGCGTGATCGGATTGCACATCAGCGGGCCCCCCATTCCACGACGCCGTTCAGGTCGGTCACGGTGCGGCTCAACGAGGTCCAGGCGCCGCCGGGCGGCGCCACCATCTTCCAGTCACCGTCGCGCCACTGGAGCGTGGTCGTGACGATGAACCACCGCGCGGTGGCACCGTTGACCGACCGGTAGGCCAGCCCGATCACCGCCGTGTCCGGTGTGTAGGTCAGGTACAGATAGCCCGCCAGCGGCGCGAGATCGCCCGGTTGCGCCTGTTGCTCCGGCTCCGCGGCGAGCGCTGCCTGCAGCGTGTCCCGGTCGGCGCTGGGCAGGAACTGCTGGGTCAGGGTCGGCTCCCACGAGGCCCGGCCGGCGGCGGCGCCCACCCGGCTGACCAACTGCGCGGCGGCGATAAGCGCGCCCTCCGGCGTACGTGCGAAGCCCTTGGCCTGCTTGTCGCTGTGCTCCCGAGGCCCGGCTCGGTCGCTGAACGGCAGCGCGGTGCCACGGACGACCTGCCACGTGACGCCCGCCGGTGCGGTCACCGGGACCGCCGTGGGTAGCTTGCCAGTGGTCTCCGGCTGCGGCGCCGTACTCCCCGCGGACACCGTGGGTGCCGCGGGGCTGGGCTTGTCGTCGTCGCCGGACTGCACGGCGACGACGACGCCGAGTGCGACGATCACCAACAGCAGCACCGCGGCCAGCACGAAGCCCGGCCGCGTCCACGGCGACGGCTCCTCGGCGTAGTCGGCGTGGTAGTTCTTCGAACGCATGGCGGTCCTCCCCCCGTGATCGCCGTGCTCAGGTCAGCGCGTCGACCAACTGGGGCCCCACGCCGAGCAGCACACAACCAGCAAGCCACCAGCCCAGCGCAGAGGTGTTGGTGTCGTCACCCCGGCGGTGGGCGATCGCCATCTTGGCACCGATGAACATGGCGCCCCCGACGGCTACGGCCGTGACGAGCCACTTCACCCAACCAAGGATCGTCAGGATCTTGTCCGAGCCGGGGGGCGCGACGTTGCCCGGATTCGGTGCGGCGATGATACCGGTCGCAGCGTCCTGCACGCTGGTGACCGCGTCGTGCAGATGCAGCAACAACGACATGAATCCTTCTCCTAGATCGAAACAGCTTCCACGATGGAATCGCGTAGCGCGGCGATGTCGGGTGGGGGGACGCCCAGATCGACGGGCTTGTCGGCGGCCAGCAGAACCTCCTGCCAGCCGACGCGCCAGACATTCGGTGCCCAACCACCCAGCAGTTGCAGACGCTCGTTGACGATCTTGGGCGGTCGACGCGGCGACGCGGCGACCGCGACGACTCCCCGCACCTGGGCGTGCACCGGGATGGCTCGCCGACGCCACTGCTCGACCGCGCCGGCCGCCGCCAACGTTCCCGCGGCACTGGCTCGGCAGACCAGGACGACATTGATCATCGGGGAGTTCGGCGGCAACTGCGGCCACACCGGCCCGTAGTCGTAGCCGATCTGGGTCAACGTCGCCAGTGTCGTGGCACCACTACCGCCGTGGCAGCCGACCCACCACACCGGAGGCCACCCGCTGGCAACAGCCTGCGGCGGCACCGGTACGGCGGAGAGACCTGGCAGCGTGTCGTACCGCGTACGAATCTGCGCATTGACCGAGGGCACGTCAAGAATCGCCCTGCGCTCGACCGTGCATGTGATTTCCCCCGTACCTGACGTAACTTCGCGGCAGACAGTAGCACCCGGCTGCACGGCTATCGATATGGTGAATCCACATCGAGACGTGCGGAGCCGGTCCCTGACCAGACGGTTCACAGTGGATACGAAGCAAGCGGTCAGCACGGGGGTAAAGCGGCTATGAATAAGGAAAAAGGCGGATCCGTGCAATATGGACTCGCCGCACGGGCGGCGGTTCTCACAGTCGCGATACCGATGCTGCTCGCGACGCTGTCCGGCTGTTTCCGATCCGGGCCGGCCGGCAGTGAGGTGCCGCAGAACAGTGACCCCTCGCCGGCCGTCGTCGGTACGGTCGCCAGCGCCACGCCACCGGAGGCCCTCGGCCGCGACGACGAGGACGACGATGAGGGCCCCGCCGCGCCGGTCGCCGAGGCGGCGCCCGCCGCTGCCGCCTTCGCCACCGCGTGGGCCCGGCCGGGGCTCGACGCGGCACGCTGGCTGGAAGGCGTCGCGCCGTTGTGTGTCCCGCGGTTCGCCGAGCGGATGCGCACCGTCGATCCGGCCAACCTGCCCGCGTCCCGCATCACCGGCCGACCCAGGGCGACCTACCCCGTCCGCGACGGCGGCGGGCAGTTCGCGATCTCCACGGATCGCGGGACGCTGCTGGTGAGTGTCGCCGATATCAAGGGCCGCTGGCTGGTCACCGGCAACGACTTCAAACGGGCCGGGCAATGACCGACAAGAAGACGACAGGTGTGGTTGGCGCCGTCGTCGCGATAACCCTGATGCTGGGTGGCTGCCTCATCGGGTTGCCGCTGTTCCTGATGGGCGGCGCGGCAAGCGCCTCGCCCTGCGGGCCGGTCCCCGTGTCGGTGCCCTCTCCAGGCGCCGAGGGCACCACCAAGTGGAACGACAGCCAGGTCGCCAACGCCGCGATCATCGTCGCGGTCGGCCAGGAGATGAAGGTACCGGCCCGTGGCCTGGTGATCGCCCTGGCCACCGCCATGCAGGAGTCCACGCTGCGCAACCTCAACTACGGGGACCGCGACTCCGTGGGCCTCTTCCAGCAGCGTCCCAGTCAGGGCTGGGGAACCGTGGCGCAACTGACCGACCCCCGGTACGCCTCCGGCAAGTTCTACACGTCGCTGCTGAAGGTCGAGGGTTGGCAGGGCATGCGGCTGACCGATGCGGCCCAGGCCGTGCAGAACTCCGGCACCCCCGAGGCCTACCAGCAGTGGCAGGACGACGCCAACGCCCTGGCAGCCGCCATCCTGAAGGTCGGCAGCATCGACGAACTGGGCGGGGGCGCACCAGGCGCACCCTGCGGGCCCGGTGCCTTCGAACCCGTCCCGGTCGGTCCGGGCGGCTGGGTGCAGCCGGTACGGGCCGGCGTGGTCGCACCGTGGGGCCAGGACCGGGGCGACCACAGGCATGCAGGCGTCGACCTCGGCGCCGGGAAGAAGACGCCCATCCGGGCCGCTGCCGCCGGCGTCGTGTCGACAAGCAAGTGCAACGCCCCCGCGTGGCACGGCTGCGACAGCGACGGATACCCCGGCCTCGGCGGTTGTGGCTGGTACGTCGACGTCCGCCACGCCGGCAACATAGCCACCCGCTACTGCCACATGATCCAACAACCCTTCGTCCAGGTCGGGCAGAAGGTCGCGGCCGGTGAGGTCCTCGGCCTGAGCGGCAGTTCCGGGAACTCCTCCGGGCCGCACCTGCACTATGAGGTGCACCGCGGCGTCGCCCCCGGTCAGAGCCTGACCTTCGGCAACTCCGTGGACCCCGTCGCGTTCATGGCAGGCGTCGGAGCGCCGCTGGGCGGCTGACCGCAGGCGTGGCCCTCTCCACCCGCCCACCACCTGTGCCCCGCAGGAAGGGTGCCCGGGGTGCTGTCCAGCGGGTCGCGCCGGCCGACGTGAACTGTCGAACTCCTCGTGCCGACGGCCGCGCCGGAGCAGCTCAGCGGATGGCTGTTTGCGGCGCCCGGGTAGGTACGCGTTGCGGCTGCACCCGCCCCCGGCCCGGCACGCTCCGCGCGGCGGCCGAACGGTCCGCGCCGCGACCCACCGCGCTGCGTGTCGGTCGGGGGTAGGCCTTGGCCGCGGCCTGTGCGCCCCTGCCCTCAGCGGTTCCCGGCGCGGGGGCTCCGGTCGGGGCGGCCTGGCCCGGCACCGCTGCCTGGTCGGCGACAGCAGCCGTCTGCCCGGCCGCGTCGGCCAACTGGTCGTGGTGGGTCGCCTCGGCGGCGAAGTCCTGCTCCCGCGCGTAGGCGTGATCGGCGCGCGCCTCGGCGTAGGCGGGCACGTCCGTACCGGGAACGAGCCCCTGTTCGGCGTCCAGCCGGACGTCGTGCCACGCACCGGCGAGATGCCTGTCGTCGGCGGCCGCCGCGCGATGCCAGGTCGCGTCGGCGTCGGCGCCGGCGCGGCGGCCCTCGGCCTCCCGCTGCTGGGCTGAGCGGTCAGCGGGCCCACGGCCGTCGGTCGCGCTGCGCTCCGCCGCCGACGTCGCCGTGCGCGGCCCAGCGGCGTGCCCCTGCCGCTCCGCGGCGCCACTCACGGCCCGGGACAACGCGTCGCCGGTGTGGGTACGCCCGCCCGGGGCAGGCACCCGTACGCCGGTCTCGGCGAGTCGTTCACCGGCGGCCCGACGCGCCGTGTCGGCAGCCGGGTCGACGGCCTGCCAGGCGGTGGAGGCGCGCCACACCTCGGCGATGTCGGCGTTCGTGGCCTTCTGCCACCACTGCGGGTCCGCCGCGCGGTTCCAGGTCGCCGCGTCCTGGCGGTACTGCGCGTGCAGTTGGTCGTGCACTTCCCGGGTGCGGTGCGGGTCGAGGTGGGCAGCCTGCTCGGCAAGCTCACTGCGGACGTCGAATTGCCTGTCGCCGACGGCCTGGGCGAACTCGAGCTGCCGCTCGGTCGCGGCACGCTGCCGTAGCAGTTGCTGCTGTTGCTGCTCGGCCAGGAACCGCCGGTACTCCATGATCGCCGTCAGGAGCTGCACAACGCCGCCCGCGACCTCCGCAACCGCCACGTGTCCGCCTCCGCCGCAACCGTCTGATGTGACGTGCCGTGCCGGCGACGTCAGGACCGCCGGGCGGCACGCCTGGCACCGTATCGCGCGCTATCGAGGCGCCGCAGCCCCCGCGCGCCGGCGACCGCGCACCGGTCACGGGCGGCCCGAGGCGGACTACTTGCGGTTCCAGGCCGCGTCCTGGCCGGTACTCGGGTCCTTGACGGTGAGGGTGTTCCCGTCGGCGTTCAGGACGCAGTCGGCCGATATCTTGGTGATGCCGCAGTCCAGCTCGAGCCGGTACTCCCGGTCGCCCTGGTCCTTCGTGGTGCCGGTGCAGGGGACGTCGATGTTCGCCGACACGGAGCCGTCGTCGCGCACAGTCATCGTGCGGGACTGGTTCTCCGCCATGATCCATGTGCCGGTCAGCGACGGATCGTCGCCGCATCCGGCCGCCAGCAGGGCGAGCGCGAGTGCCAGCCCGGCAGATCCCCAGCGCTTGATCACGTTTCCTCCCCCAGGTGTGCCGCGCCCCACCCTACCGGCGAGGCAGCCTTCGGCCTGCCCGCCCATGGACACCCGTCATCGCCTGACACCGTCGACGTCGGACCGTCGCGGAGGGGCGTCAGCGGGTGCCGGTCGACGGGTCGAGCAGCAGCGCGGCGACAGCCTCCGGGGCCTCGTGCATGGCGTCGTGGCCGGTGGGGAGGTCGTGGACCTGCCACTCGGGATCGGCGTCGAGGCGGGCGCGGAGCGCGGCGAACGGAGTCTTGTCCTCCCACCCCGAGCAGTAGACGAAATCGCGTCGCGGGACCTGGGCTGCGGCGCCGGTGAGCCGGATCGTCTGCAGGAACGAGGCGAGAGGATGGGGATGGCGGCGGGGATCGCCGCCCTCCGGCGGTCGGACTGAGTAACCGGTGTCCGTAGCGCCGGCGGCGAACACCTTCCGGAAGTGCTCGTTCGTCGCTGACCAGCACGACTCGCCATCGTGCGGCACGTACGCGTCGAGATGCACCAGTCGTGAGATTCGGCCGTCGGCGCGGTCCGCGGCGGCGGTGATCACCATCCCCGCGTAGCTGTGGCCGACGAGCGTCGCGCCTGTGATGTGGGCGCGATCGAGGAGCCGCACCACGTCGTCGGCATGCGTGTCGAGGTTGGCTGTCGCGACCGTCGCGTCGTCGTCGTCCGGCCGCAGACCGGTCAGGGTCAGCGCATGCACCGTGTGACCAGCTTGCTCCAGCAGCGGAACCACCGCCTCGAACGACCAGGAACCCTTCCACGCGCCGGGCACGAGGACGTACGTCGTCATTGTCTTTTCCTCTCTTCAGCCTCGGCGTCGAGGCGTCACCTCGATGCCGGTCGGACGCTCTGCACGGCCGGAAAGCGGCCGGTAAGCACCGCACGGAGATAGTGTCGCCGGGTCAGGGAGTGGCTTACTACCGACAGGAAGTCAGCGGATGCCCGTTCCCCGCCAATCTCGTCCGACCGCCGAAGTGACGTCGCACATCTGGCCCTCGGGTGGCCGCCACCTCTGGCCCTCCGGGGGAACGAGCGCCGCGCAGACGCACGCCCGGGGCCACCTGGTGTACGCGGCCAGCGGAATCCTGGCCGTGCACACCGAACGCGGCACGTCGATCGTCCCCGCCAACCGGGTCGCCTGGACGCCCGCCGGGTTCACGCACGACCACCGGGCGCACGGCGACACCGACATGCGGATCGTGTTTCTCGCGCCGTCCCTCGCCCGACTGTTACCGGAACGCCCCGCCGTGTTCCTGGCCTCGGGCCTCGCCCGCGAGGTCGTGCTCGCCCTGACCGGCCCCGGCAACTACGACGACGCGACGCCGGGCTACCGCCGTCCTGCCCGCACTCGCCTGCTTCGCGTGCTCGTCGACGAACTCCGCGAAGCACACGAACAGCCACTGCACCTGCCGGAGCCGCGTGACGACCGCCTGCAGGCCATCGCCCGGATGCTGTACGAGACGCCTGCCGACAACGCCACGCTTGCCGAGATCGGGAGGACGATCGGAGCGAGCCCTCGTACCCTCAGCCGGCTGTTCCGCGCCGAACTCGGCATGACCTTCTACGAGTGGCGCACACAGCTACGCGTCTACCACGCACTCGTGCTGCTGGCCGACGGCCGGGACACCACCCGGACCGCCCACGACTGCGGATGGGCGAACCCCAGCAGCTTCATCGCGGCGTTCAGCGCGGTCATGGGGACGACTCCGGGTCGCTACCGGGCGGACCGCTGAGCCTCACCCCGGTCGCGGACCACCTTCGCGCGGTGACGTCGGTGCGCCATCAAGCCGGGGCGCAGCGTGACGGTGGGGCCGCTCGTCGGACGAGCGGCCCCACCCGGTCCGTCGTCACGCGGGCACGTGACCGGCCGTCCAGCACGCCGAGTGGCTGTGGCAGGCGACGTACGCCGCCAGCGCGTCGTGCAGCGCGGCCCGCCGCGTGGCCGAGAGCCCGGCCGCGATGTTGTTGAGCTGCTGCGGGTCGGCGGTCCGGTCGTAGTACTCCCGCTCGCCGTTGGAGTACTCGACGTAGGTGTAGGTAGCGGTCCGCAGGGCCTCGTAGGTGATCGGGCTGCCGTTGCGGCGGTCCTGGGCGTCGGGATCGTCGGCGGCCTGGTTGGGGCCGTGGTGCTCGATGAGCGCCCCGGTACGCCAGTTCGGCGCCGCCTCGCCCTGCGCGAGAGGAAGCAGGTTGCGCCCGTCGACGTGCGTGCCGACGTCGGCGGCGCCGATGCGCTGGAAGGTCGGCGCCAGGTCGATGTTCTGCACGATCTCGGCGCGCTGCGATCCGGGAACGACGCCCGGCCCGGCGACGACGAGCGGCACTCGCACATCGGTGTCGAAGGCGGTCTGCTTGCCGCCTGTCAACCGGTACTCGCCCATGTGGAAACCGTTGTCGGAACTGAACACGACATAGGTGTTGTCGGCGATGCCGCTTGTGGTGAGCTGGGCGCGCAGGTTGCCGATCAGCCTGTCGACCGCCTGCACGGACTGGGCACGCTTGCGGAAGTTCGTGTCCAGGGTGCTCTTCTCCTGCGCGGTGAGCGGTCCGTTGTCGGCCAGCCAGGAGGGCGGGTTGGTGGGCAGCCTGTCGTACGCCGCGGTGCGCGGGGCGGTGAGCCCGGGGAAGTCGTCCAGGTCCTGGTTGGCCGGGGTGAACGGGCTGTGCGGGGCGAAGGTCGAGACCTCCAGCAGGAAGGGCGTGTTGGCGGCCGCCGAGCGCTGGATGAAGTCCTTGCCCTTGCGGGACAGGACGTTTGTCAGGTAGTCGGCCGGTTGGCTGCCGTAGTGGACGACCGTGTGGTTCTCGTTGAGGTCGTAGTTGTACTCCGGGTACCCGTTGCCGGCCACGTACCACTCCGACCAGCCGGGCGGGACGTACGGCAGCGCACCTCCCTGCGTGTCCGCCGGCAGGTAGCCGTTGAGGTACTTGCCCAGGAAGCCGGTCCGGTAGCCCTTGCCCTGCAACACGGTCGCGAAGGTCCGGTTCTCGTTGCCCCGGCCCTTGAAGACCGCGAAGCCGCCGTCGGCGCCGCCGTTGGTGAACACACCTGTGTCGTGGGGGAACTGGCCGGTCAGGATCGACGAGCGGGACGGGCAGCACAGCGAGTCGGTCACCGTGTAGTTCGTGAAGGTGGCCCCCTCGCTCTGGAGTTGTCGGACCTGCGGCAGGTACTGCACGAGGTTCCACGCGAGGTCGTCCACGAGGACGAAGATGATGTTGGGCGCGGTGGCGGCGGGCGTCGGGGTGGGCTCTGCGGCGCGTGCCGGTGCCCACGCGGCGAGCAGAGCCAGCCCGGCCACGACTGTGGTGGCGAGGAGGCGTCGCTGGGTGATAGCCATGTCGCCAAGACTGGCCAAAATTTGTCAGCATCTATTGAACAAGTGGTGATGATCCGATCAATGGTCCGGCCGTGCCCGTCGTGACCGAGGTTCCTAGGCTCGCGCTCCGCCGTCGACGCGGAGCACGACGCCTGTCACGAACGACGCACGGTCGCTGAGAAGCCACGCGGCCGACTCGGCGATCTCCTCGGGCTCGGCCTGGCGTCCCAGCGGCGTCGCCGCGATCAGGCGCTCCACCAGGCCGGGCGAGTTCTCCTGCCACCTCTCGATCATCTCGGTACGGGTGTTGCCCGGAGCGATCGCGTTGACCCGGATGCCCTCCGGCGCGAAGGTGATCGCCGCCGACTCGGTCAGGCTGTTCACCGCCCGCTTCATCGCCCCGTACGCGGGCAGCGCCGGGTTGCCAGTGAGGCTGCCGACGCTTGAGTTGTTCACGATCGCCCCCTGGCCTGCGGTGGCCCGGATCGCCGCGACCTGGGCGACCATGGCCAGCCACACACCTCGCAGGTTGACCTGGTAGAGCCGGTCGAAGTCGGCCTGGCTCACCCGGTCGACGGGCCCAGGTGGGGTGATTGTCGCGCCGTTGTTGAAGGCCACGTCGAGTCGCCCGTAGAGGGCGACGGCCCGGTCGATCGCCGCCCGGACGCTGTCCGGGTCGGCCAGGTCACACCGCACGTGGTCGGCCGTGCCGCCGGCCGCCCGGATCTCGTCGGTGACGGTCCTGAGCTGGGATTCCGTCCGCGCCGCAAGCAGCACTCGGGCACCCTCCCGGGCGAAGAGCCGGGCCGCCGCCGCGCCGATGCCCCGTCCCGCCCCGCTGACGAACGCGACCTTGTCGTTGAGCAGTGGTGTCATGTGGCCAGCTTGCGTCCGGCGTCCGGGCCGTAGCCAGGCATCGTCGATACCTGGCTGAGCCCGTCCGGCGGCGCACACTAGAGGGGTGAACCGACAGGAGTTGGCCCTTTTCCTGCGCAGCCGGCGTGAGCGGATCACCCCCGCCGAGGTGGGCCTGCCGGCCGGGGCCCGGCGTCGCACGCCTGGGCTGCGCCGGGAGGAGGTGTCCCGGCTGGCGTTCATCTCCATCGAGTACTACACCCGGCTCGAACAGGCCCGCGCCCCGCACCCCTCGCCCGAGGTGCTCGCCGGCCTGGCCCGCGCGCTGCGCCTCTCCGACGCCGAGCGCGACCACCTGCACCACCTGGCCGGCCGGCCGCCGGCGCCGCCCGTCGGGCCGCCGCGCGAGGTGCGGCAGAGCATCCTCGACCTGATCGAGCGGCTACCGCAGGCGGCCGCCCACGTGACGTCGGCCAGCTACGAGGTGATCGCCTGGAACGATCTCGCTGCGGCGTTGATGGAGGACTTCTCGGCGCTGCCCCGGCGCGACCGCAACCTCGTTCGCCTGGCCTTCCTCGGGCCGCGCCCGGACGGCCGGGTGCTGTACGGGGTGTCCGACGTCGAGGGGTTCGCCAGTAGTTCGGCCCGACGCCTGCGGGCCACCGCCGCCCGCTACCCCGACGACCCGGAGGTCACGGCGCTGGTCCGCGACCTGCTGGCGGGCAGCCGGCGGTTCCGCGAACTGTGGGAGTCGCACGACGTCGACGACGAACGCACCCTGATCAAGACTTTCCAGCACCCGCTGGTCGGGCCGGTGACCGTGAACTGCGACGTGCTCGACATCGCCGACCGCGACCAGCGGCTCGTCATTCACACCGCGGTGCCGGGCTCACCCTCCGCGGAGGCGCTGCGCCTGCTCTCGGTGCTCGGCACCCAGCGCATGGAGGTCGGCGCCGCCGAGCGCTGACCCCCGGCCTCGGTCGGGTGACGCCCCCGGCCGCCGTCGAGTGACGGTCCGCCGACGGTGCTGTGCCCGACGAGCACGGCGGACCCGCCGATGTGCCCGACCCACGACCGCCCACGGGTGAACGATCGGTCAAAGTCGCCGCGAAATTGATCGGGTTGCGCATTCTTTCCGTGAGGAGTCACGTGGGCGCGAACGCGTCTGCCTCGATCGGAGGATCACATGATCAGCTCGTCTCGCTCCCGGATCCGAGCGCTTGCGGTCATCGGGATGGCCGGTGTCCTGGCGGCGATCGGCCCGGTGCCTCGGCAGGCGTCCGCGGCGGAGGTCGCCGAGGGCGCCACCATGGGGCCCAACGCCCGGGTCGACATCCCGCGCATCGCCTCGGCGATCAAGCCACCGGCGGGATCCCGCCCGGTCGGCGCGTACGTCGTGACTCGCGGAACGCAGACCTACACGTGTGCCGGTGGCGTGTTCACCGGCGCGTCCGTGCCGGAGGCCCAGCTGATCGGCACCGGTGGTCGGGTCCACCACTTCAAGGGTCCGAGCTGGCAGTCCGAGCGCGACGGCTCCCTCATCACGGCGAAGAAGACGGCGGAGAGCCCGCGCCCGGGGACGATCCCCGAGCTGCTGCTGACGGTGGACACCCACGCCGGCCGCGGCATTCTCGGCAACGTCGCGTACGTCAGCCGTCTGTTCACCTCGGGCGGCGTCGCCCCGGCGGGCGCCTGCGTCGACGGCCAGACGGCGGCCGTGCCCTACGGCGCGGTGTACGTCTTCTGGGCCGCGAAGCGGTAACCGCGGCGTCCCGTCGGCGCGGCGGCGTCAGCGGTTGCGGCGGTGGTGGACGATGAGCGCCGCCGCGCAGAGCACCGCGACCAGGCCGAACACCGAGCCGATCCACGGGTTGTCCACGACTGTCGAGAACACGGCGTTGGTCGCCGCGCTGACGAAGAGCACAAGCCACAGCAGCGGGCGTAGCAGGCCGCCGGGCCGTTCCGGCGCGGCGGCCGGGGCCTCGGTGCTGCGGTACGAATCGGTCATGACTGTCTCCCTCGGTGGGCGTTCGACGACACCATCGACGCTAGGCGGGCGACCTCGGCGCAACGATCCCGCCAGCTCGACGACACCGGTACAGCAGGCTGTACTTTCCGCAGCAGGCGCTGCCGGCCGCGCGTGCGGTGGCCTATGTTGGCGCGGGAGGTGGGCGGCGATGGCGTACGTGCGGGGCCGGGTGCGCGCCTCGGTCGACGCCTTCGAACACCTCGTCGGCGGGCTGGGCACCGCGCTGCTGGCGGTGGGCGCGCTGTTCTGGGCGGTGGTCGTGGCGATGGCCTGCCTGGTCGGGGTGGGTCTGCGGCTGGCGCCCGGCGCGTTGCGGGCGGTCCGCTCGGTGGCCGACCGGGAGCGCGCCCGGCTGTCCCGTCGGGGTACGCCGATCCCGACTCCCGGGCCGGTGCCGGAGGAGCTGCGGGAGGCGGTGCGCGACCCGTTCGTCCGCCGGGAGGTCGGCTGGGTCACGCTCCACTCGATCACCGGCCTGGTGTCCGGACTGGTCGGCCTCGCCCTGCCGCTCTACGCACTCCAGGACATCACGTTCCCGCTCTGGTACCGGCTGGTCCGGCCCGAGGACGGCGCACCTGGGTTCTTCTGGTGGCGTATCGACGGGCTCTCCGAGGCGCTCGTGGTCGGTGTGCTCGGGGTGGGCTGGCTTGTCGCCGCGATCGGGTTCGGCCCGGCGCTGGCCCGCTTCCAGTCCTGGCCGGCCCGGTGGTTGCTGCCCCCGCCACCGGGGGTCGACCTGTCGCTGCGGGTCGCCACGCTGACCGCCACCCGGGCCGCGGCACTTGACGCCCACGCCGTGGAGTTGCGCCGCATCGAACGGTCGCTGCACGACGGTACGCAGAACCGGCTGGTCGCGGTCAACGTGCTGCTGGGCGCCGCGCGCCGGGCGGTGCGGCGCGACCCGGACCGGGCCGACGAGATCCTCGGGCAGGCCCAGGACGCGGCGGAACAGGCGCTCGGCGAACTGCGCACGGTGGTGCGCGGCATCCTGCCGCCCGTGCTTGACGACCGTGGTCTCGCCGGGGCGCTGGCGGGCCTGGCCGGCAGTTGCGCGGTGCCGTGCCGGCTCACGGTGGACGTCGCCGTCCGCTGCGCGGCGTCGGTCGAGGCCACCGCGTACTTCGTGGTGGCCGAGGCACTGACGAACGTGGTCCGGCACAGCGGGGCGAGCCGGGTGGACGTCGCCGTGCGCCGCGAGCACGGCCGGCTGCTGGTCACCGTCGAGGACGACGGGCGCGGCGACGCCGACGAGGCACGCGGCTCCGGGCTCACCGGCATCCGCCGGCGGGTCGAGGCGTACGACGGGCGAATGACGCTTACCAGCCCATCGGGAGGGCCGACGAGGATGCACGTGGAGCTGCCATGCGGATCGTGATCGCCGAGGATGACCCGCTGTTGCGGGAGGGGCTCGCGCTGCTGCTGCGGGCCGAGGAGCTGGACGTGGTCGCCACTTCGGGCACCCCAGGCGAGTTCCTGGTCGCGGTCGACGAGCACGCGCCGGACGTGGCGATCGTGGACGTACGGATGCCGCCGACCCACACCGACGAGGGCATCGTGGCCGCGGTGGAGGCCCGGCGGCGCCGGCCCGGCCTCGCGGTGCTGGTCCTGTCGGCGTACGTGGAGCAGGCGTTCGCCACCGAACTGTTCTCGGTCGGCGCCGCCGGGCTCGGTTACCTGTTGAAGGAGCGGGTGGGTCGGGTCGAGGAGTTCCTCGCCGCGCTGCGTCGCGTCGCGGACGGCGGCAGCGTGATCGATCCGGAGGTGGTGGCGCAGTTGCTCGCCCGCAATCGCCGGTCGGACACGGCGCTGGCCGAGCTGTCGCCGCGCGAGCGTGAGGTGCTGGGGCTGATGGCCGAAGGGCTCGGCAACACGGCGATCGCCGAGCGGCTGTTCGTCACCGACGGCGCGGTACACAAGCACATCCGGAGCATCTTCGCGAAACTCCAGCTCCCGCCGGACGACAGTGCCGACCGCCGGGTCACCGCCGTGCTGCGCTACCTCGACGGCGACCAGCGGTAGCGCCGGAACGCTGGTTCCCGCTCCGACTGCACGATCGGAGGACGGCCTGGCACGTGACCCGGGGCGGGTTCGGCATCGTGCCGAACCCGCCCCGAGGGCGTGCGGTGGAGAGCGTCAGCGTTGCAGGGTGAGCAGGCCGGGCCGGTACGGCAGCAGGCCGTAGTCGACGCCGTTGGAGGAGGGGGATCGGCCCTGGTAGAGCAGTTGCAGGTTGCAGGGGTCGACGGTGAAGGTCTGGTCGGCGCTGGTGCGGATCAGTTCGCCGTGGCTGATGTCGTTGGTCCAGGTGGCGCCGCTGTTGGCCTTGCCGGCGAAGGGGTTGCTCTCGGTGGCGGCCTGGGGGGTCCAGGTGCCGCCGAGGCTGGTGGCGGTGAAGGAGCGGAAGTAGCGGCCCTGGGAGCCGATGGCCTCGACGAGCATGAGGTAGCGGTTCTGGTTCTGGAGCTTGTAGACCTGCACGGCTTCGAACAGGTTGTTCGTGGAGTCGCTCATGACCGTGGTGTAGCTGCTGCCGAAGTTGCCGGGGAAGTTCCCGATCGGCATGCTGGCGCGGTAGATCTTGCCGTTGTCGCCGGCGAAGAAGAGGTACATGGTGGTGCTGTCGGCGATGAGGGTCTGGTCGATGGGGCCGGTGCCGGAGCCGGAGATGCTGCCGGTGAACAGGGTCTGCGCGGCGGACCAGCCGTTGGGGTTGGTGGGGTCGGTGGAGGTGCGGTAGGAGAACGCCGCGCCGCCCCACTGGTAGGCCAGGACCCAGATGTTGCGGGGGGCGAAGTAGAACAGGGTGGGTGCGACGGTGCCGTTGTTCATCGTGTTCTGGCTGGCCGAGGCCATGTCCGACCAGTTGGTGAACAGGCCGAAGTTCATCGAGCCCCACGACGAGCCGAAGTTGTGGGTGGTGGCGTAGACCAATTGGCGGCCGTTGTACGGCGCGACTGTGAAGTCCTTGAGCGACACCCAACCGGACTTCGGCTGCGCCAACGCGCCTGTCGACGACCACCGGTACGACGACGGCAGATCACACGTGGTGGGTGGCGGCGTCGTGGGTGGTGGGGTCGTGGGCGGTGGGGTGGTGGGCGGTGGGGTCGTGGGCGGTGGGCTCGTCGGCGGTGCGGGCGTGTCGGTCACCGGTGGCGTCGGCGTGGTCCCACCGTTGCAGGTCACACCGTTCAGGGCGAAGCTCGTCGGGTCCGGGTTGCTGCTCGTCCACGACCCGTTGAAGCCGAACGAAACCGTGCCGTTGGTCGCGACCGACCCGTTATAGCTCACGTTGCGTGCGGTGACCGCCGCGCCGCTCTGCGTCAAGGTCGTGTTCCATGCCTGCGTGACCGTCTGTCCGGCGCCGTACGACCAGGTAAGCGTCCAACTGCTCAACGGGTCGCCCAGGTTCGTGACCGTCACGTTGGCGCCGAACCCACCCTGCCACTGCGACGACACGGCATAGTTCACCGAGCAGCCTGCGGCGGCGGCGCCTGCCGGCATCGCCACGACGACAGTGGCCGACGCCAGCAACGCGACACCGGCCGAGACGAGGCCGACATTTGTCGGTCTGAATATGGTCATCAAGCACCCTCCTGACGGGATGGCGGCCTCCACATTCGTGGGAATCATTGTTAGGTGAGCGTTAACAGCCGCGTCGGCCATGTTACGGGAGCGCTCCCAAACCATCAACCTCGATGCCTTGAAGGCGGATGGGCGCGGCCGTGCGGGTGTTCGGGCACGTCAACGCGGTTGTCCCGGTGCGCTGCGCCAGGCGGCCCCGGCGGCCGTCGCGCCAGTCGGGAAGGGCGAGCGTTATCGATAACATCGCCATCGACCGATGGCTCGCACGTCCGCCCCGGCGTGCCGCGCCGACGTCAGAGCCAGACGACGATCCCGGTCAGGTCGTTGAGCACGGCGGCCACGCCCGCCCTGATGGCGGCCGCGCAGCGCTCGGCCGTGAACGTGCCCGCGTCGTACGACGAGGACATGCCGAGCCCTTCGCCACGGTACGACGCACCGTCCCAGTCGACGGCGGTGACGTTGTGGGTGGGCTCGGCCAGTTCGGCGCCGACCACCAGGAACTTCTCGTCCAGATGGTTCGGGGTGACAAGCGCGAGGGCGTCGATGAGTTCGTTGCCCGCGCTGACGATGAGGTCCGGACCCATCTCCATGGCCTTGGTGATGCTGGGGACCGCGTCGTGCGCGTCGTCGACGTCGACGGTCCTCAGGTCGACGTGCTCGTCGTCGGCCCAGTCCCGCACCGCCGTCGCGAGGGCCTTGGTCGGGGCGTCCGTGCCGGCGGTCAGCAGCACCACCCGGTAGTCCGTCGACGGGTGGACGTCGGCCCACGATCCGGGGCGTGGCGTGATGGTCGCCTCCGGGGCGGGCGGCGCCGAGGGGTCGACGAATCCCGGACCTAGCGAGCCGACGGCGCTCGGCGCGGGACGCGGTTGTGACCAGTCGTCGCCGGAGTCGCAGGCGGCGAGGAGCGCGGCGGTCACGGCCAACAGGGCGACGGCCCGAAGCGGGGGGCGCAAGGTGGTCGTCCTTTCGAATGGTGGCGGGAAGTGCGCGTACGCCTCGTATTCCTATCCCAGATCGGACGGCCGACAATCCGTGGACGGTCGGCCCGGGTGTTTGTTCGCCATCGGTTCGTCGGTGGGCGGGTTGGTGTTCACCCACGAGGTGCAGCGTGCACTGGCCAACCGAGGGAGCCGCATGCTGAGGCACATTCGCCGTACCGTTGTCGTCGCCGTTGTCGTATTTGCCGCGACGGTGCTTCCGTTCCTCGGCGGCGGAACGGCCTTCGCGCACGGCTTCTCATCGACCGTGTACGCGAAAATTACCGCCGGAGACGAGGGTCACATTCGCTCCGAGGTGGAGCTCGAATACGACCTGCTGATCGTGTCGGCCGCCGATTCCGGTGACGACGATCCGCTCTTCCGGGTGGGAACCGCCGCGTTCGAGGCGGGCGACTCCGCGGCGCAGGCCGCGGCGCTGAAGGCGCACGCCCCGACGGTGCTGCGCTATGTCACCGATCGCCTCTCGGTGACCGCGCGAGGCGCGGCCTGTCAGCCGACCCAGGTGCGCGACGCCACGATCGGCGCGCGCGAGGGGGTGCCGTACGCGTACCTGCTGCTGGACTGGACCTGCGCCGAGCGGGTCGACGAGCACGAGGTGCGCAGCGGCCTCTTCCCGGACGACGAGGCGTACGTCAAGGGCACCAAGACGATCGTCACCTACGAGATCGACGGCCGGTCCGGCAGCGCCGCCCTGGACGCCGCCAACCCGTCCTTCTCGACGGCCCAGACCGCCTACCAACGGTTCGGTGAGTTCTTCCTGCTGGGCGCCGAGCATCTGCTGTCCGGCATCGACCACATCCTGTTCCTGCTGGCGCTCATCGCCGGGTCGCGGCGGCTGCGGGAGATCGTGCTCGCGGCCACCAGCTTCACCCTGGCGCACTCGGTGACGTTCCTGCTGGCAGCCCTCGGCCTGGTCGAGGTGCCGGCGCGGATCGTGGAGCCGGTCATCGCGCTGTCGATCGCCATCGTGGCCGGCTGGCACCTGTGGGGGATCTGGCGGCGCGGTGACCACGCAGGCGATCTGGAGACGGCCGGGCGCGGTCACTTCAGCCTGGACCGCCGGGGCTGGATCCGCCTCGGGGTCGTCTTCTGTTTCGGCCTCGTGCACGGGTTGGGCTTCGCGGGCGCGCTGGGCATCGACGAGGCGTGGTCGTGGACCCTGCTGTGGTCGCTGCTGGTGTTCAACGTCGGTATCGAGGTCGTCCAGTTGACGATTATCGCCGCTGTCTTCCCGTTGCTCTTCGTGCTGCGCCGTCGTGCGCCGAAAGCGGGCCTCTGGGTGACCGGCGCTGTTTCGGCGGCAGTGTCCATCATGGGGCTGATCTGGTTTGTTCAGCGCGTCACCGGATCCTGAGTACGGCTAACCACTTCGTGAAGTGCAGCCATTCGCAAGATCACGTTCATGGCGGGTTCATCGCCCGACGAAAGTTTTGATCTGCTTCCCCCGGTGTCGGGTGAAGAACAATCCATTTCTCTATTCGAAAAGGGAACAATGTCGATGACATTGAGCACCTCGACACGGGCCCCCGGGCTCGTGCGGCGGCGCGTAGTCGCCGGGGTCGTAGCCGGATTCCTGGGAGTGGGCGCGGCCCTCGGTAGCGGTCTGCTGACCGCCGCCAGCGCCGCCGACCCCACCACGGTGTCCGGCATCGTCCTCGGCGTCGGCGCCAACGAGACCCAGCGCATCGTGTCCTGGTACTCCTCCGCCGACACCGCCCAGAAGATCCAGCTCGCCCCGACCGCCGAGATCGTCAACGGCGAGTTCCCGGCCGACGCCGTCAGCTTCGACGCCGTCGGCGCGGCGAACACCTCCACGACCGGCTTCAACCGCCACGCCACCATCAGCAACCTGCGTGAGAACACCGCGTACTCGTACCGGGTCGGCGCCGAGGGCAGCTGGTCGCCCGCGTACGCGTTCAAGACCCAGGACTTCGAGGGCGACTACGACTTCCTGTTCTTCGGTGACCCGCAGATCGGCTCCTCCGGTGACCGGCTCAAGGACCAGGCCGGCTGGGAGGAGACCCTGAAGGTCGCCACCGGCGCCAACCCGAATGCCGAGCTGCTGGTCTCCGCCGGTGACCACGTGGAGAGCGCCAACGACGAGGGCCAGTGGACCTCGTTCCTGGCCCCCGACCAGCTGCGTCAGATTCCCCTCGTCGCCACCATCGGCAACCACGACGTCGGTGGCAAGTCCTACGAGCAGCACCACTTCACCCCGAACACCGACCGCTCGGCCCAGTACTACAACGGGGACCAGGCGACCCGGTCCGGCGGCGACTACTGGTTCATCCACAAGGACGTGCTGTTCATCGACCTGAACAGCAACAGCTACACCAACCCGGCGGACGGCTCGGCCGGCGGCGACGCGGCGCACGTCGCGTACGTCACCGACGTCATCAAGAAGCACGGCTCCGAGGCCAAGTGGAAGGTGCTGGTCTACCACCACTCCATCTACTCCCCGGCCAGCCACGCGACTGACACCGACAACAAGCAGCGGCGGGAAGACTTCACCACTGCCTTCTCCAACCTCGGCGTCGACATGGTGCTCCAGGGCCACGACCACAGCTACTCCCGCAGCTACTCGATCAAGAACGGCCAGAAGGAGAACCCGGCTGAGGAGCCGGGCGCGCCCGAGGTCTACCCCGGCCCGGGTGGCGTCATCTACGTGACTGCCAACTCGGCGTCCGGCTCGAAGTACTACGACATCAAGAAGCCCGACGACACCGGCACTGGCATCCGTGGCAACGGACCGGACCCGCTGGACCCGAACAAGTACTGGTACAACTCCGTGCAGAACCAGGAGCACGTCCGCAGCTACGTCAAGGTGCAGGTGCGCGGCGACAAGCTGGTGCTGGCGAACGTCCGCAGCGGCACCTGCGCGGCCCCGAACGCGGCGGTCGAGAACGGCCTCTCCTGCGTCAACACGCCCGAGGGTCAGCCGGTCGGCTCGATCGTCGACAAGGTCACGGTGCACCCGTACCACGGTGACGGCCAGGCCATCCAGGTGAACGTTCCCAACGCGGCGCCTGGCGAGTTCGGCTGGACGATCGACGGCTACAACGGCCTGGTCGACCTGGGCACGGCGCAGGAGCGCAACGGCACCTACTTCGAGGCGACCGGCAAGATCAACCCGATCCTCGTGTCGGACAGCCGCCGCTCGCTCGCCCCGTGGTCGATCTCGGCCAGCGTCGGCGACTTCTCCGACGCCGACAAGACGTTCTCCGGCTCGTACCTGGGCTGGACCCCGTACGTCCTGGACGCCGGCGCGGGCGCCCAGGCCGGCGCCGCCGTCCTGTCGTCCCTCGACGACCAGGGCAAGGGCCTCTCGGCCTCCAGCGGGCTCGGCGCGGCCGTTCAGGGTCACCCCCGGGGCGGCGCAAAGCTCGGTGCCGACCTGGACCTGAAGATCCCGGACAGCATCGCCAAGGGCAGCTACCGCACCACCCTCACGATCACTGCGCTGAGCAGCTGAGAAGAACCTGTTCCACCGGGCGGGGTAGGCACCTTCAGGTGTCTGCCCCGCCACCGGTTCGCCCACTCCCAAGATCACCTCAAGGATCCGACATGCAGCCGTCCGTCACGCGCTGGAAGACACTCGTCCGCACCACAGCGCTGTCCCTGCTCGCCGTCGTCGCGGCAGCCGGCGTCGGCACCGGCCCCGCCCGGGCGGCCGACGGCAACGTCGCCTGGACGGTCCGGACGGCCTCCAACAGCTACGGCGAAGCCAGGTCCAGCTACAGCTACAACGTCAATCCCGGTGGGGCGGTCGAGGACGCCATGGTGGTGGCCAACCGTGGCCCGGCGCCGCTGACCCTGGCCGTGTACGCCGCCGACGGCTTCACCACCGACGCCGGGCAGCTCGACCTGCTCACCAGGGACAAGAAGTCCGTGGCGGTCGGCGCCTGGGTCAAGGCAGGCGCCGGCAGCGTCGTGGTCCAGCCCGGAAAGGCCGCGCAGGTCCCCTTCACCATCAACGTTCCCGCCAACGCCACGCCCGGCGACCACGTCGGCGGCATCCTCACCACGTTGACGCAGGCCGACCAGGCCGAGGGCATCAACGTGGACCGCCGCCTCGGCATCCGGATCACGTTGCGGGTCGGCGGCGAGCTGAAGCCGAACCTCGCGGTCGAGAACCTCCACGTGACGTACGACGGGTCGTCCCACCCGTTCGGCAAGGGTGACGCCACGGTCTCCTACACGATCCACAACACCGGCAACGCCGCCCTGTCCGGGAAGCAGGCAGTCTCGGTCTCGGGTCCGTTCGGTGTGCTGCGCGCCCGGGCCGGTGACATCGCCGCGCCGCCGCAACTGCTTCCCGGCGAGAGCTGGGACGTGTCGGTGCCCGTACGCGGTGTCGCTCCCGCCGTCCGGCTCGCGGCGACCGCCACCGTCACCCCGTTGCTCACCGACGCGTCGGGCTCCACCACCTCGCTCAAGCCGGTCGAGGTCACGGCACACGGCTGGGCCCTGCCGTGGATGGTCGTCCTGGCACTCGTCGTGCTGATCGCCGCGGTCGTCGGGGCGTACCTGTACCGCCGCCGCAGCCGGGCACAGCGCCGCTCGCGCGAGGATGCCCGGGTGCGCGACGCGGTCGCGCAGGCCCTCGGTGGCCGGGAGCCCAAGACGTCCTGAGCGCCTCTTCTCAGCGCCGCCGCGTCCGGCGGCCGGGACCGCGCGTCGGATCAGGTCGACGGCGACCCGAGACCGCACGGTCGCCCTTGTGGGTGAACGGCACTCGGCACCGGGTCGGGCCCGCCGCCGACCCGGCATGCTGCGACGGTGACGCCGGCCCGGAGAGGAAGCCCACATGGTTGACGCGGACGTGCCCGAGCGGATGCAGGCTGCGGCCCTGGACGAGTTCGGCGGGCCGGAGGTGATCACCCTGCGGAAACTTCCGGTGCCGGAGGCCGCCGACGACGAGGTGCTGATCAGGGTCCTGAGCGCCGGCGTCGGGGTGTGGGACGTGTACGAGCGGCAGGGCGTGCTGGTGCCCGAGGGCACCGAGTTTCCGATCGTGCCCGGCTCGGACGGCGCCGGAACCGTCATCGCGGCCGGCAGCCAGGTGACCGACCTCGCGGTGGGCGACCTGGTCTACGTCTCGGCCACCACCCGACCGAAGGGTGGCTTCTACGCCGAGTACGCGGCAGTCAAGGCCGACTACGCCGCGAAGCTGCCCGACGGTGTGCCTGCCGAGCACGCCGGCGCCCTGTCCACCGACGCGCTGACAGCGCTGGCCGGGCTGGACACCCTCAGCCTGCCGGCCGGCGCCTGGCTGTTGATCTTCGGTGCGAGCGGCGGGCAGGGCCACCTGGCCGTGCAGTTGGCCAAGCGGCAGGGCCTCAACGTGATCGCGGTGGCCTCCGGTCGGGACGGGGTCGCGCTGGTGACCCGCCTCGGCGCCGACGTGTCTCTCGACGGGCACGCCGATCCCGCCGAGGTGCTCGCGACGATCCGGGACGCCGCACCGGGAGGGGTGGGCGGCATGCTGGCGATGGCCGGCGGCAAGACGCTTGACCGGCTCAGCGAGACGCTTTCCGACGGCGCGGTCGTGGCGTACGCCAACGGGGTGCGGCCGGAACCGCGCGAACGGTCCGGTGTGTCGGTCCGGGCGTACGACGGTGTGTCCAACCGTCAACAGTTGCAGCGCCTCAACGAGCTCATCGAGGCCGGGCCGTTCGTGGTGCACGTCGCCGAGACGTTCCCGCTGGGCAAGGTGCACCAGGCGCACAAGCGCCTGGAGACCTCCTACCTGGGCAAGCTGCTGCTGACGATCGCCTGAGGCGTCAGCCGACGCGCTGCTGCGGCACGCGTACCGACGCCATGCCGGCCGCCGTCGCGGCCTGGATGCCCAGGTCGGTGTCCTCGAAGACCAGGCAGGCGCCCGGGGGCACGCCGAGCTGCCGCGCCGCGAGCAGGAACGCCTCCGGGTCGGGCTTGGCGCGCGTGTAGTCCTCGGCGCAGACCAGCACGTCGAAGCGGTCCAGCAGATCGAGCGCGTCGAGGGAGGCGGTGACCGTGGCCCGGGTGCTGCCGGAGACGACGGCGAACGGCACCCGGCGGTGCGCGTCGTGGATGTGCGCCACCACCTCGGGCACGGCGGTGACCTGCGGCAGCAACTCTTCGAAGATGCGCTCGCGGTTCTCGACGACTGTCGCCACAGGCATCGCCAGACCGTTCCGCTCGTTCAGCGCGACGATGATGTCGGCGGTCGGCCGGCCACCCCAGGCGTAGAAGAGGTCCTCCGGGAACTCGCAGCCCCACTCGTCGAGCGCCCGCTGCCACGCCACATAGTGCAGCGGCATCGAGTCGACGATTGTGCCGTCGCAGTCGAACAGGTACGCGGCGAACTCACCGGGCGGCAGAGGCAGAGTCATCGGGGAAGGGTACAGCGGGTATCCGCTCAGTCCTCGCTGACCGATGCCAACCGGCGCAGCAGGTGCGCCCGTTCCGGCTCGGTGCCGACAAGCGCCAACGCCTCCCGGTACGCCGCCGCGGCCTCGTCCGGGCGGCCCAGCCGACGCAGCAGGTCCGCCCTGGTCGCAGGGTAAAGGTGATAGCCGCGCAGACGTGGATCGTCGGCCAACCCGTCCAGCAGGGCGAGCCCGGCGTCCGGCCCGTCCCGCATGGCCACCGCGGCGGCACGGTTGAGCGCCACGACAGGTGACGGGACCATGTCGAGCAGCACGTCGTAGAGCGCCACCACCTGGGGCCAGTCGGTGCTGGCCACGTCGGCGGCCTCGTCGTGCAGGGCGGCGATGGCGGCCTGCACGCCGTACGGCCCGGGCGTCGGGCCGGTCAACGCGACAAGCACCAGGGTGCGTCCCTCGTCGATCATCGCGTGGTCCCACAGCGCGCGGTCCTGGTCGTCGAGGAGGACCACCGCGCCGTCCGGCCCGGTCCGGGCGGCACGCCGCGCATGGACCAGCAGCAGCAGCCCCAGCAGGCCGGCTACCTCCCGCTCGCCGGGCAGCAGCCGGCGCAGGATCCGGGCCAGCCGGATGGCCTCCTCGGCGAGGTCCGTGCGCTGGAGATCGGGGCCGGAGCTGGCGGCGTACCCCTCGGTGAAGACCGAGTAGACGGCCTGGAGCACCGTGGGCAGCCGCCCGGGCAGTTCGTCCGCGCCGGGCACCCGGAACGGGATGCGGGCGTCACGGATCTTCCGCTTGGCCCGGACGAGCCGCTGGGCCATTGTCGCGTGCGGCACCAGGAAGGCCCGCGCGACCTCCGCCGTGGTGAGCCCGGCGAGGAAGCGCAGGGTGAGCGCCCCGCGGTCCTGCGCGGGCAGGGCCGGGTGGGCGCAGGTGAAGAAGAGCGCCAACCGGTCGTCGGGCAGGTCCCGGTCCGCGTCGGCGGGCGGCGCGGGGTCGGCCCGCTCGGCCTCCGCCTGGAGTACGGCCAGCCGGGTCGCCAGCACCCGGTCGCGGCGCAGACGGTCGACGGCGCGGCGGCGGGCCGTGGTGAGCAGCCAGGCGCCGGGCCGGCTCGGGACGCCGTCGACGGGCCAGTGCACAAGCGCCGCCTCGATCGCCTCGGAGGCGACCTCCTCGGCCAGGTCGAGGTCACCGAAGCGGTGTACGAGCGAGGCGAGCAGCCGGCCGTGCTCCTCCCGGAACACCGCCTCCACGCCGGCTGTCGCCTCCGCGCCCGCCACGGTCAGACCTCGACCTCGATCTCGGCGACCGGGCGTACCTGCACCGACCCGCTGGCGACGGCGCCCGGGCTGCGGGCCGCCCACTCCAGCGCGACGTCGAGGTTCGGCACGTCGATGATGTCGTACCCGCCGAGCACCTCGCGGGTCTCGGCGAACGGCCCGTCGGTGATCGTGCGTTCGCCGTCCGGGCCCACCTGCACCGTCGTACAGGTGGTCAGGTCCTGCAAGGGGTGCCCGGAGACCCAGATCCCGGCGTCCTTCATCTCCCGGTCGTAGCGGACCCAGTCCTCGAAGGTGCACCCGTTGCCGGCCTCGCCGTCGTTCGCGGGGCTCATGAACAGCAGCATGTACTTCATGTGTCGACTCCTCTCGGTGCGGCGGGGTCGCCGTACAGCATGACGACGAACGGGAGGCGGGGATGTCGACACGGCGGCCGGAACTTTTCCGAGGTTCAGGGACGTGCCGATCGCGCCGTTTCGACCGGCTCGTCACGGCTGTCGACCCGCCGCTCATACCAGGTTACGGCGATCAGCAGCAGGGTGAGCAGGGCCAACTCGGCCAGCGCGGGCAGTGATCGCCCGACCGGCAGCAGGAGCAGCGGCAGCAGCGCGGCGATACCCTGCCCCGGGTGTACGGCACGGAGGGTGAGCCGGCGGAAGACCAGCCTTCCGAGCAGGTAGATGGTGGCGCCCCCGCAGAGGGCGGTGGCGGAGGGCCAGCTCAACCGGGCGGTGTGCGACGCCTCCTCGGTGAGCTGGCCGAGCACCTGCTCGATGCCGAGCGCGACATAGATGGCGCCGATGATCAAAGGGGCGTGCGCGAGGCCGTACGCGTCGCCGGCCACGTGGGACCGCCGCTCCGGCGGCACCAGCAGCACTGAATTCCGAGCGGCCGGCGCCAGCCTGTCGAAGTAGAGCCACCAGAGGCATACCGTGACGACGAGCCCGAGCAGCGCCGCGACCAGGCCGGCCCCGGTCGGTGCCATCGTCCTCGGCCCGGTGCCGGCGGCGATCAACGCCTCGCCGAGCGCGATGATGAGCACCAGCCCGAACCGTTCGGTGAAGTGGTCCAGGCTGCGCAGCGGCCACGGGCGGTAGGCGGAGGCGACGCGGGAGCCACCGATGTCCACCAGGAACGCCACAGTCCAGAGCACCGTCTGGGCGATGCCCCCGAGCAGCGCGCCGACGACGAGCGGAAGCCAGGCCGCGGTGACCGGCACGACGAAGAACCGCAGGGTCGAGCGCAGCGGCGGATCGTCGGCGCTCGCCCAGAGGAGCACCACGAGCTGCACCGCCCGGGTGACCAGGTAGGCAAACGCGAGGGTGAGCGGCGGGTCGAAGAGCCCCGGACCCTGCCGCCAGGCGTCCGGCAGCACCAGAGCGGCCACGAATATCGCGGCCATCGCCAGCAGCGTGGCCGCGCGGACCGGGCCGACGTCCGCGCGGACCAGGTTCCCCAGCCAGAGGTACGGGCCCCAGGAGTAGATCAACAGCAGGAGGAGGAGCAGTCCCTGGGCCAGAGTGAGCGCGCTCGGCGGCTGCGCCATGAACGCGATGACACGGGTGAGCGCGAACACGAAGACCAGGTCGAAGAAGATTTCGAACATCGTCGTCCGGTGCGCGACATCCACCGGGACCGGACGAATCATCCTCATCCTGGCATTCTGCGCCCTCGGGAGGCCACGCCGGGTCTCCCCGGCACGATGGGGAGACCCGATCCGTGGTCGCCTACGTCAGGCCGACGCCTCCGTCCGCCGCCGGCTCCGCTCGGCCCGCCGCCGCACCTGCTGGTACGTCCCGGTCAGCCCCATGGCCCGGCGTACCTCCGCCAGGGTCTGGCGCACCTCCTGCCGGGTCCGCTCGGTGCCCTCGACGATCAGCCGGTCGACGAGCCCCCGGTCGGCCTCGATCGCGGCCCGGCGCTCCCGGATCGGCGCCAGGAACGTCTCCAGCGCGACGACGAGCCGCTCCTTGACCTCCACGTCACCCACCTGCCCGGCGCGGTAACGATCGGCCAGGTCGGCGACCTCGGCACGGTCCGGGTTGAACACCTCGTGGTACGCGAAGACCGGGTTGCCCTCCACGGTCCCCGGCACGTCGGCCCGCACCCGGTTCGGGTCGGTGTACATCCCGCGCACCTTGCGGCGCACGGTGGCCGCGTCGTCGGACAACGCGATCGTGTTGCCCCGACTCTTGCTCATCTTGGCGGTGCCGTCGGTGCCCACCAGACTGGGCGTGTCCGCCGGGATCAGCTCGGGCACCGGGAAGACCTGCCCGTACAGGTGGTTGAAGCGGCGGGCGATCTCCCGGGTCACCTCCACGTGGGCGGCGTTGTCCCGGCCGACCGGGACCACCTCCCCCTTCACGCACAGGATGTCGGCGGCCTGGAGCACCGGATAACCCAGCAGCCCGTACGGCATCTCCTCCTTGCCCGCGTCACGGGCCATGTCCTTCAACGAGGGCACCCGTTCCAACCGAGGCACTGTCACCAGGTTCTGCAGGAGGGTGTTGAGGTCGCCGACCTCCGGAATGGCCGACTGGAGGTAGAACGTGGCACGCGTCGGGTCGACGCCGGCGGCGAGGATGTCGGTCACCATCTCGCGGGCGTTACCGGAGACCTGATCGATGTCCTCCCGGCGGTTACGGGTGGTCAGCATGTGCAGGTCGGCGATGATGAAGAAGCTCTCGTAGCGCTGGTGCAGCCGCACCCGGTTGGCGATGCTGCCGACGTAGTGGCCGAGGTGCAGGCGGCCGGTGGGCCGGTCGCCTGTGAGCATGCGTGCGATGGACATGGCGAGGTGCCTTTCGTGCGGATGGT
The DNA here is from genome assembly GCF_026342015.1 of Micromonospora lupini. NCBI lineage: Bacteria > Bacillati > Actinomycetota > Actinomycetes > Micromonosporales > Micromonosporaceae > Micromonospora > Micromonospora lupini. The sequence goes on along the minus strand of NZ_JAPENL010000002.1, from coordinate 1,166,648 downwards.
GGGGTCACGCGTGGGCGCGCGCCGAGCGGGGCGGACAGGCCCCCTCGGTCAGCGGAGAACAGGGCTCAGCGAGCCGTCCGCCATCGCGCGCCGGCGCGGAACCGCAGACCACCGGCACGGAGTACGTCCAGGAAGTGCTCACGGCCGTCGCCGGAGCTGGTCGGGAGCGCGGGCACGACACCGCGCGGCAGGCCGTCGACCACATCGACGGCCTCCGACACGCAACTGCCCCTCCGGACCACGGCCTCACATTACCCGGGGTGTCGCTGCTGGGGTGGCAGGTGACGATCCGTGTAGTACCTGCCGACGCGGTCCCGGTACTCCGGGTCGGCCGACTCCGGGTCGTACGACGGGGCGTCCTTGATCTCCTGCCGGGTCCGGTCGACGTGGACGACACGGTCCAGGTGGTCGACCCGTTCCACGGTGCCGGCCGGCAGCAGCACCTTCTGACCGAGGATCCACGGCCCGGTGTCCACCACCAGGTGTCCGGCGTCCGCGTCGTCGCTCGCCTCGTCGATCGTGCCGATGCGCCCGTCGCTCGCCTGCACGTGGTAGCCGACCAGGTCCACCTGAGTGCCGGGACCAGGAGCGTCGGGGCCGTCGTGCGCGCCGTCCGGGCCGTCCGGTGGGGTGGCCGAGGGGGTGGTCTGTGTGTATCCACCGGCCAGGACGGAAGGGTCTCGCCAGGCCCAGGGATCGAAGATCGAGGGTTGCACGGGCACCTCCGGGGGACGGTCCTCAGTTGTCCTCCTTCGCAGTGCCCGCCTCGGCGTGGCCGGAAACTGGTTACCCGGGGTGCGAGCCCTGGTCGGCGGTGCGGCCCGGACGCCGCGCCAGTCGCGTCCTCGGCCAGCTCGCGGATCGGGTCCGCTGGCATACTCGGCTGCCATGGTGCTGTCGCGAGGGTGGGCGCTCTTCCTGGTCGGAGTCGGTATCTGGACCTGGGTGATCTGGCCGAGGTTCGCCGTCGCGATCTGGCAGGACCCGCGATCCTGGGCCTCCGGCACCGTGGCCGACGGCGCCGCCACCAGCTTCCTGTGGGTGCACGCCCTGCTGATCGCCGCGTCGCTGGCCATTGGGACCACAGTCGGTGTGCTCGGCATCCGAGCCTGGTTCGCCGCCCGTCGGCGGCAGGCGTCCTGACCTCCACCCGCAGCTCGGTGAGGCTCCGCGCGGTTGATCGGGCCCGGAGGGGAACGAGTGTGACGCGGGACGCCCCGAGCCGATTTGACGATCAAACCCACGGACGCGTAACTTTCTCTCTGCCAGCACGGAACGGGGCAAACAGGGCGAAAGTCCTGGAGCACCGGATCGAGCAGGTAACCGGGTCAGGCAGGGGTTCGCCTCTGCGGACGCGGTTCGGGCGGGGCTTACCGGATCAGCCGCGAGGCGGATTTGGTGCAGCGGAACCGACCGGGTAAGGTTCACGACCGGCAGGGCACCGGGCGAGACTGCGGGAGACCGCAGCGGCCGGCCTGCCAAATCCGACGACCTGACGCAGCGGTTCGCTGCTGTGTGAGTGCGCCGGGGCCAACCCGTACGAAGCACGACAGACCGGGACACACGGTTTGACACGGCGAAGACGGTGAGGTAACGTAGTAAAAGTGCCCGGCGCGAGAGCGGCGGGGACGCAGAACGAAAAGCCCCGGGATGGTGGCCCACTGGTTGGGTTGTTTGATCGGTGTGTGGTTGTTCTTTGAGAACTCAACAGGGTGCTTGTAAAGCCAGTGCCAATTATGATTTATACCCCGGACTGGTCAGTTTTTCTGGCTGGTTGGGATTCCTTTGGCAACATTTGTTTGTTGTCAGGATGCTGTTCAACTAATTTTTTGTTGGAGAGTTTGATCCTGGCTCAGGACGAACGCTGGCGGCGTGCTTAACACATGCAAGTCGAGCGGAAAGGCCCTTCGGGGTACTCGAGCGGCGAACGGGTGAGTAACACGTGAGCAACCTGCCCCAAGCTTTGGGATAACCCCGGGAAACCGGGGCTAATACCGAATATTACTTCTGGCCGCATGGCTGGTGGTGGAAAGTTTTTCGGCTTGGGATGGGCTCGCGGCCTATCAGCTTGTTGGTGGGGTGATGGCCTACCAAGGCGACGACGGGTAGCCGGCCTGAGAGGGCGACCGGCCACACTGGGACTGAGACACGGCCCAGACTCCTACGGGAGGCAGCAGTGGGGAATATTGCACAATGGGCGGAAGCCTGATGCAGCGACGCCGCGTGAGGGATGACGGCCTTCGGGTTGTAAACCTCTTTCAGCAGGGACGAAGCGAGAGTGACGGTACCTGCAGAAGAAGCGCCGGCCAACTACGTGCCAGCAGCCGCGGTAAGACGTAGGGCGCGAGCGTTGTCCGGATTTATTGGGCGTAAAGAGCTCGTAGGCGGCTTGTCGCGTCGACCGTGAAAACTTGGGGCTCAACCCCAAGCCTGCGGTCGATACGGGCAGGCTAGAGTTCGGTAGGGGAGACTGGAATTCCTGGTGTAGCGGTGAAATGCGCAGATATCAGGAGGAACACCGGTGGCGAAGGCGGGTCTCTGGGCCGATACTGACGCTGAGGAGCGAAAGCGTGGGGAGCGAACAGGATTAGATACCCTGGTAGTCCACGCTGTAAACGTTGGGCGCTAGGTGTGGGGGGCCTCTCCGGTTCCCTGTGCCGCAGCTAACGCATTAAGCGCCCCGCCTGGGGAGTACGGCCGCAAGGCTAAAACTCAAAGGAATTGACGGGGGCCCGCACAAGCGGCGGAGCATGCGGATTAATTCGATGCAACGCGAAGAACCTTACCTGGGTTTGACATGGCCGCAAAACCTCCAGAGATGGGGGGTCCTTCGGGGGCGGTCACAGGTGGTGCATGGCTGTCGTCAGCTCGTGTCGTGAGATGTTGGGTTAAGTCCCGCAACGAGCGCAACCCTCGTTCGATGTTGCCAGCGCGTTATGGCGGGGACTCATCGAAGACTGCCGGGGTCAACTCGGAGGAAGGTGGGGATGACGTCAAGTCATCATGCCCCTTATGTCCAGGGCTTCACGCATGTGCTGTGGCTGATGACCTGTGGCTCTTTGCACGTGCCACGTGAGGTGAACAGTCTAAAGCAGATCTCAGCAGATTCTGAGATCTGAAGGTCTGCAGCTCTGTTGTGAGGTGAAGATCACTAATGTCACCAGTCATGTGCCTTTGTTGGTGATCCATTCCAGGCCTTCCCCTGCCCGTGTCACGTCACAGTCAGCAGCCTGCCTGCAAGCCAGTGGCCCAACCATATGAGAGAGGGGCTTGTCAGAGGTGGGGCTGTGATTGAGTTCAAAGTCTCACTGCAAACACAGATGTGCCCATGCTGGGAAGGTGCAGCTGGCTGGATCACCTCTTTCTAGGAGCACCTTCCGTGTCTGAAGAAGTGGTAGGAGGGCCACACTGCCCAGCCCTGTGTGGTGGTGAAGGTGGGTGCCTCAGTGTGAGGCTCACAGCAGGTGCACACTGTATGTAGCAGCAGCCAGCATGGCACCTGTGCTCTGTTGGTGGTGAGTGTTCTGTCCCCATGGTGGCTGGGGAGGATGTGAAACTCTGTTTGGTCTCATTAATAATTAGTTCATTCTGCACAGGGGAACAACAGCCCCTCTGTAAGGCTGCAAGTCTGCTGCAAACCTTCTTCAGCTCCCATCTCCTCTCTGAACCGTGTGTCCAGGAAGAGGTTTAAATGTGGTGGATCAGTTGTGATTGGTCATTTGTTGAGAATTTTTTGATGGACTGTGACATCTCTTTGTGGTCAATTCTCAGGGCAGTGTGGTGAATGCCTGCTCGGGAGGAAGCAGATGAAGGACCGTGGAAGTGCACAAATGGGCCTCTGAGGGGAGCTGTCAACTGAAAGCTGTGATCCAAGTTATCGATGATGTGCTCAGATCATGTGCAGTGTCCTTGTTTCCCACCACCTGCTGCAAAGGTGTGTGGGGAACTGAAGTGAAACATCCTCAATGCCATGGAAGAAAACAATAATTAGATTCACGTGGTAGTGATAGCAGCAGGCAAAAGCAGATTCAGCTAAATAAACCGTGGAAATCCTATCAGGGGTTGCGTGTGGAGGTCAGTCAGTTCTTCAGGACCCCATGGAACAAGCTGACGTGACACATGTTTGAGGAGTTACAGATTCAGTGGCTTCAGTCAGAACTGATCTGAATGATATTGATATGGAGCCAATTATATGTGAAAGTCCATTGGTGGATTATGACATGTGAAAAACATATGAATTTCTACTAACATGTGTGTATACAAACATGTGTATTTACACACACAGCAATACATTTGTATATGACATACAGTGCCCCCCCAGTGTATGTGTGTGTTTTTTACATTTTTTTACATGCTATACACCTTGTATATGTGTTCCATTTTGTCTGTGTGTGCCCATCTCTGTGTTCTGTGTCTATGTGTCCATTTATTTCTGTGTCAAATGTCTAATATGAAGAATGTGATTTCTGCATCAGCTCTATTCATTTATTTATTCTTTGTTCTGTTAATCTATGTTATTATGAAGCCCATGTGGTGTGTTGTGCTGTGTTTCTGTCTATTTTACCCCCCCCCCCCAGTTGTGTATGGGCATATGCCTTCTGACATGAAAAAAAAAACCTGTCTACATTCTGTTGGTTTTTTTTTTTTTTTTTCTTATACCCCTTTAACTTATCCCCCCAGGAGCATTTACTATGCTCTATGTGGGCATTTTGTTCCCGTTTGTTTGATCTATCTGTGTGTTCTTCTTTTGTTCTGTGTCTTATTGCTGAAGGCATTCTCTATTGGTAATATATTCTGTTAATGATGTGTGTGTATGAAGCCTTTCCCACCTTTTGTTTACCTTTTCCTTTTACGTTGATTGATTGGTGGTGGTGAAGGTGATTTGATTTGCTTTTTCTTTTCTTTTGTTTGGTGTGTGTCTGTCTCTTTGTCTCCCTTTGTTTTTTTTTTTTTTTTAATGTTGGTGCTGAACTAGCTCCCATTCAAACCATAGACAAATTCTTCTCTTTTTTTCTGAAGAAATGAGCGCGCGCTTCCCCGTGCGGCTCTTCTCTTGTCGGCGCGCAGACCTTCACCCCTGCTTTAATATGTATTGTTGTTTACTGGTGCTTCGTTTGCTGAACTCTTCGCTCTGAGCTTTGAAAGCTTTATTGTGTCGGCATGTGACGACGCTTCTCAACATCCTAAGGTAGCGAAATTCCTTGTCGGGTAAGTTCCGACCTGCACGAATGGCGTAACGACTTCCCCACTGTCTCAACCACAGGCCCGGCGAAATTGCAGTACGAGTAAAGATGCTCGTTACGCGCGGCAGGACGGAAAGACCCCGGGACCTTTACTATAGCTTGACATTGGTACTCGAATTAGCTTGTGTAGGATAGGTGGGAGCCGGTGAAGTCCATACGCCAGTATGGGTGGAGGCAATCTTGAAATACCACTCTGGTTGATTTGGGTATCTAACTTCGGACCGTTATCCGGTTCAGGGACAGTGTCTGGTGGGTAGTTTAACTGGGGCGGTTGCCTCCTAAAAGGTAACGGAGGCGCCCAAAGGTTCCCTCAGCCTGGTTGGCAATCAGGTGTTGAGTGCAAGTACACAAGGGAGCTTGACTGTGAGACTGACAGGTCGAGCAGGGACGAAAGTCGGGACTAGTGATCCGGCACTTGCGAGTGGAAGCGGTGTCGCTCAACGGATAAAAGGTACCCCGGGGATAACAGGCTGATCTTCCCCAAGAGTCCATATCGACGGGATGGTTTGGCACCTCGATGTCGGCTCGTCGCATCCTGGGGCTGTAGCAGGTCCCAAGGGTTGGGCTGTTCGCCCATTAAAGCGGTACGCGAGCTGGGTTTAGAACGTCGTGAGACAGTTCGGTCCCTATCCGCCGTGCGCGTAGGATACTTGAGAAGGGCTGTCCCTAGTACGAGAGGACCGGGACGGACGAACCTCTGGTGTGCCAGTTGTCCCGCCAGGGGCACGGCTGGTTAGCTACGTTCGGAAGGGATAACCGCTGAAAGCATCTAAGCGGGAAGCCTGCTTCAAGATGAGGTATCCCACCCACCTTTGGTGGGGTAAGGCCCCCAGCTAGACGACTGGGTTGATAGGCCGGAAATGTAAGCCCGGTAACGGGTTCAGTTGACCGGTACTAATAGGCCGAGGACTTGACTACTAAGCTGCTACGCGTCCACTGTGCAACTCTGAACAAGCGAACACCCGTGATTGTGTGCCGGGGTTGTTTGATATGTTCATAGAGTTACGGCGGTCATGGCGGAGGGGAAACGCCCGGTTACATTCCGAACCCGGAAGCTAAGCCCTCCAGCGCCGATGGTACTGCACTCGTGAGGGTGTGGGAGAGTAGGACACCGCCGGACAATCTTTCAGGAAAGCCCACCCCCAACGGGGTGGGCTTTTCTGCGTTCCCGCGCCAGGCGCCGATGCCGGTGGCCGATACCTGGCCTAGGCTCGGGCCCGTGGACGACATCTCGGCCGGAACAACCGCAGAGCGACCGATGCCGACTCAGGACGACGTGCTCGGATACTTCGACACGCTGTCGAACTGGGGGCGGTGGGGCGACGACGACGAGCTCGGCACCCTTAACCACATCACCGACGACGTGCGGCTGGCGGCGGCGCGGGCCGTGCGCCACGGCAGGAGCGTGTCCTGTGCGTGGGAGGTCGGTGTACCGGAGGAGATGGAGCGGTCGACCACGTCGTGCCCGTGTGCCGCCGAGATGCCGGGCGCGGAGAACATGCCGGTGGCCGCCTTCCACGCGGACCGGCGGTGGGGCTTCTCGACGGAACGCCTCGGTATGACCTTCCACGGCAACACCATCACCCACATCGACTCGCCGTGCCACCTCTTCTGGGACGGCACGATGTACAACGGCCGGTCGCACTCCCTGGTGGACGCCGGAACGGGATCCGCGTGGGCGGCCGTCACCGCGGCGGCGAACGGGATCGTCACGCGTGGTGTCCTGCTGGACGTCGCGGGGGTCCGGGATGTGCCGTGGCTGGAACCGGGCCAGGGTGTCTTTCCCGAGGATCTCGAGGAGGCCGAGCGTCGCCAGGGGGTCCGGGTGCGACCGGGCGACGCGGTGCTTCTGCGCACCGGCTACGGTCGATTCCGGCACGAATCCGGTGTGGCAAGCGGTTTCACGCAGGCCGGCTGGCACGCGTCCTGCCTGCCGTGGCTGCACGGACGCGGGGTGGCGCTGATCGGCGCCGACACTCCGCAGGACGTCCAGCCGTCGGGGTACGACGACGTGTTGATGCCTGTGCACGCCGTGAGCCTCGTCGCGATGGGGCTGTGGCTGCTCGACAACTGCGACCTGGAGGCGTGCGTGACAACGGCCGCCGAGCTGGGCCAGTGGGACTTCCAGCTCGCGGTCGCGCCGGTCCGCTTCGCCGGCACGTCCGGCAGCCCGGTCAACCCCATCGCCACCTTCTGACGGCGGTGCACGCGCCGAGGCTCAGGACGGGCGAGAAGACTCAGGAGGGCTTGGGGCCGCAGACGTAGCGGGGCTCCGCGTCGTAGCGCCAGGTGAACTTCTCCCGCTTGACGACCACGCCGCCCTTCTTGATGACGCGGAACGCGTCCTGGGCGAAGCCGTTGATGCCGTTGCTCGGAATGCACGACGGGCCGGGCTCCAGGTGGATGACCTTCGGCGTGGTGATGTTGCGCCGAGGGCCGTACTCCGTCTTCACGCTGTCGTAGATCTTCGTGCTCCAGATGGAGACGGTCACCGAACTCGACGTGTACGAGGTGACGATCAGCAGGCCGTGGTCGGTGTTGTTGCGGAACTTGAAGTCCAGGCTCGGCCAGAAGATTGTCGACTCGATGACTGCCGGGTACCTGTCGAACCAGTACGAGTGCGGCTTGTGCTCGACGTCCTCCAGGCCCGCGTAGTAGGAGGCGTTGAACAGGGTGGTGGTGAACTGTGAGGTGCCACCGCCGACGCCCGGCACCAGCTTGCCGTCCAGGATGACCGGAGCGTCCCGGTAGCCCTGCGCGTAGCCGCGTTCGCCTGTGTGCCCGTTCAGGGAGAACGTCCTGCCCGGCAGCACGATCGCGCCGTCCACCTCCTTGGCGATGGTGGCGATGTTCTGGCTGCGCGACGACGCCATGCCACCCGTGAACCGCGTGGTGAAGGTGGACACCCGCTCCTTGATGCCCAGACCTGCCAGCTTCTCCGCGGTCAGCTCCGGCGGTGTCGGCTTCAGCTCGCCGGTCACCTCGCGCCCGTCGGATCTCGGCAGCACGGCCAACAGGTCACGGCCCAGGGTGGCGGTGTCGAGCTGCTGGCCGGCGCGGCCGTCGGTGACCTTGGGCCGGCCGCCGGTGATGGTCATCGACGCGTCCTTCGGCGGCACCTCGATCGCGTTCAGGCTGTCGCCGAGGGCCGCGCGCAGTCGCTTGACGTCGACCGCCGGTGTGAGCCTGCCGCCCTTGTCGGCGGTGAACCGGAGGCTCTTCGCGATGGCCGCCGGTGGCACCCGCACCGAGCCCCTGCCGGTGCGCAGGGTGACAGGCGCGGCGACGGCAGGCTTGGCCAGCTCGGCGACCAGCCGGTCCAGCTCCTCGGCCGTGGTCGTCGGTTGGCTCTCCACAAGCGGCACGGTGACCGGGGTGCCGGCCAGCCACCCGGTGCGGACGGCGTCGGCGGAGCGCTGCCTGTCGAACGCGAGGCCCGACTTGGGGCGTACGACCTTCGGGGTGGTGCCCTGGTAGGTGATGGCCGGCATCGTCATCGGACGGACCTGATCGCCGAGCACCGTGCGCAGGGCCGCGTCCAGCCGGTCGGTGTCGATGGTGACCACCGGGTCGACGGTCCGGGAGCCGACCAGCCGACTGACCGGGTGCGCGTCGGCCTCGGCGGCAGCCGCAACTGTGGCCGCCACGTCGACGCCCAGTCCCACGTCGGCGGGCTTGATCTCGGCGGTGCGCTCCCCGACCGTGATGCGCAGTGGCGCGGCGAGGGCCGCCGCCCGCCGGTCCAGCTCAGCTCGCAACTCCCGGTCGGCGGCGCCGCGGCTCCGGCCGCCCAGCTCGGTGCCGAGCACGCTGGTGCCCCGGGGCACGTCACCCGCGTACGCCCAGGCGCCGGCGCCCGCCACGGCGGCGAGGACGCCGCCGGTGACGCCTGTCGCGACGAGCATCCGTGTCCGGCGGGGACGACGTCCGCCGTTGTCCGGCCCACCGGTGGCAGTGGGCGGCGTGACCGCCTCCGGCTCGTCCGGCCAGGTGACCGCGGTGACCAGCACGGTGGGCCGGTCGTCGGCGGGCGGATGTTTGTCGCCGTACAGGGTCACTGCAACCTCGATCGCCAGGTTCCACGGGAGGTCCACCCTCCCGGAGGACACCACGGTAACCAATGCTCGGCCGTCTTCGCGGGCTGCGCCGGGTCTGCGCTGCCACCGTGTGTCGTTCGGCGTGTCGCGTGGCGGGTGCCGACGCGGGGCCGGGGGCGGTGCCGACGCCGGGTCGCCGCCGTGGCACGGTGGCGGGGTGGACGCTGCGGAGCGGGTGTTGGCGTACGGCGGCGGTTGGCTGGACCGGGCGGGCGCGCTGCGAACCGATCCGGCTCGGCTGGACGCGCTGCTTACCGAGCCGACGACTGTGGTGTTGCCGCTGTGGCGGGACCGGTGCCTTGTCGACGGGGACGGTCCGGTCCGGTTGACCGGCGACCGCGCGTCGCTCGTCCGGACCGCCGCCGACGAGATCGTCTTCCTGGGGCTCGACGGGGACGTCGCGGTGTTCGCCGTCGACCTCTCCGGGCTCGGCGAGGCCACCGCCGTCGAGATGGCGGGCGCGGCGCGGGCCGTCGACGTTCGGGCCCTGGTCGGGCGCCTCGACCCGGCCGGCGCGGCGGTCCAGGCGTACGCCCGGGGGTTGCTGCACTGGCACCGGCAGCAGCGTTACTGCGGCACCTGCGGCGCGGCGGCCGTCGCCGGCGGTGGCGGGCATGTGCGGACCTGTTCCGGCGCGGAGTGTGGTCGGCTGCTGTTCCCCCGGATCGAACCGGCGATCATCGTCCTGGTCGAGGCGCCCGGCTCGCCGGAGCGCTGCCTGCTGGCCCGGCACGCGGGTGCCGCGGAGGACTCCTACTCGACGCTTGCGGGCTTCGTCGAGGTCGGCGAGAGCCTGGAGGACGCGGTCCGTCGGGAGATGGCCGAGGAGGCGGGGATCACCGTCACGGACGTGACCTACCACGGGTCGCAGGCGTGGCCGTTCCCCGCCGGGCTGATGGTGGGCTTCCGGGCCACCGCGACGTCCGACGAGGTACGCGTGGACGGTGTGGAGCTGCTGGAGGCGCGCTGGTTCACCCGGGCGGAGCTGCGGGAGCGGGTCGCGGCAGGTCGTCGGCTCGGTCGGGTCGACTCGATCGATCACCACCTGCTGGGTCGATGGCTGACGGCAGGCTGAGGATCATCACAAGCGCTGTCGCCGCGGCCGTGCCGAGAGCGCACCACATGATCCCCTGGAACGTCCGCGGCGCGACGGCCATGGTGACGACGGCCAGGACGACCGCCGCGACCCACAGTGGCGCGGACGGCCACCGCGCGCCCGCCGCGATCTTGGCGTTGACGACCGCGAAGACCAGCGCGTAGAGCGCGCCGGTGGCGGCGAAGAACGGGGCGTACCTGCCCAGGGAGGCGTAGTCCGCGCCGCCCACCAGCCGGAACGCGAGGCCGCCGGCCAGGGCCGAGGCGGCGACGAGCACGGCGCCGCAGGCGGCGACGATCGCGAGCACTGCGGTGCGGACGCGGTTGTCACCGACGGCAAGGCGGGGAAGGGCGAGCACCACGATCACCTGCGGCGCCCACAGGGCGCCCTTGGTGAGCACGGTGCCGACGGCGTACGCGCCGGAGTCGGCAGGTGACAGCAGTTGGCGGGCGAAGATCAGGTCGGCGTACGACACGGCGAGCATCGCCAGCGCGGCCGTACCGGCGCTCGTCACCTGCCGGATCCGCAGGGCGGCGCCGATGGCCGGGTCCCCGCCCGGGGTGGCGCGGCGTGCCGGTCGGGCGATCCAGACCAGCGCGGGCAGCACGAGGTAGGCGGTCACCATGCCGGCCACCAGGGTGTCGACGACACCTGCGCCGAGGACCAGCGCGACGATCATGCCGCCGTACCGCCCTGCGGCGACCACGCCCATCGCCCACGCGAGGCGCAGGAAGCGCTGCTCGCCCTGCAGCTCGCCGAGCCAGCGGGCGGCCAGGACGACCGCGACCGTGGTGCCGGCGACAAGCGCCACGACCGCCAGCGACAGCCGGAGCGCTGTCATCAGCAGCGGCGCGGCCACGACGACGGCGCCAGCGGAGACGGCTGTGGTGACGAGGGTGACCCGGCTGGTAGGCGCGCCGGGATGGCGGGCCCGGTGCACCGCGACAGCCATCTGCAGGCCGACGCCCGCGACGCCGGCGATCGCGACGAGGGCCGCGACCGTGGCCAGGACACTCAGTCCCTCGGCCGCCAGGTGCCGGGCGCCGAGCATCGGGAGCAGGTAGGCCAGCCCGTTCGTCACCATCGCGGCACCTGCCACCGCCGCGCCCGCCGCGGAAAGGCGGCCCGCGCCGGGGCCGGCCGTCGTCTCTGTCATCGCGCCTCATGTCGGTTCCGCCGGGGACCGGTGCGCGCCCCGAGCTTCGCGTCGTCGTCACGGAGTCGCTCGTCGACGTCGTGAGGCAAGCTACCGCCCGCGCCCGCCTGTGCCTAGAGTGCTGTCCGGAGCCCCGGGAGCGACGTCGGGCCCGCTTCCCGTCCAGGTCTGTGGGGGTCCGTGTGCGCCGAGGATCACCGGAGTTCCGTCCGGCGTTGTCGCGGGCCACGGTCGTGCTCCGTCGGTGGTGGCCGGAGGTGGCGCTCGGCGTCGGGGTGGTCCTCGCGATCCTCGGGCCGGTGCTGGGCCGGGGCTACGTCCTGCGGTACGACCTGGTTTTCGTGCCGGACCCGCCGTTCGGCGCGATGGTCTGGGGCAGCGGTTCGGAGTTGCCCCGGGCGGTGCCCAGCGAGCTGCTCGCGGTCGGCCTGTCCCAGCTCCTGCCCGCCGACGTGGCGGAGAAGGTTCTGCTGGCCGGCTGCCTCGCCCTGGCCGCGGTGGGCGCCGCCCGGCTCGCTCCGGTCAGCCATCCGGTGGCGCGGGTCGCGGCCGGGCTCGCATACGTCTGGAATCCCTGGGTGTACGGGCGGCTGCACCTCGGTCAGTGGGCGGTGATCGCCGGGTACGCGGCGCTGCCGTGGGCGTACGCCTGGGTGCTCGGGGTGCTGCGGCCGCCGGCGGGCGGCATCGGCCCGGGTCGGCGCTGGGCCGTCGGCGGTGGAATGGCTGTGGTGCTGGGCGGCCCGGCGTTGGTGCTGGCGGCGGTGCTCGCCTGCGCTCCGGCGTTGGCGCTGGCGCGGCGGTGGCGGGCGCTTGTCGCGGGGGCGGCGACGCTCGCCGGTCTCACCGCGCCGTGGCTGGTGGCGCTGACGAACCGGGGCGGCGCGGTCGATCTCGACGAGCGGGGCGTCGCCGCTTTCGCCGTCCGCGCGGACACGCCACTCGGTGTGCTCGGCAGCGTGGCAACGCTCGGTGGCGTCTGGAGTCGCCACGCGGTAGCGGTCGGGCGGGACCGGTGGCCGGTCGCCCTGCTCGCGCTGGCGCTGGCCGCGGCGGCGATCTGGGGGTACGCGTCGACCCGTCGCCGGTGGCCGTCGGCGGCCTGGTGGGGTCTGCTCGTCGGCGCCGTTGTGGGCACGGTGATCGCCCTGATGCCGGCCTGGCCGGTGGGTGCGCAGTGGATGGTCGCGCTTGTCGAGCACGTTCCGCTGGCCGGCGCGGTCCGGGACGGGACCCGACTGCTCGCTCCGCTGGCGCTGGTGCAGGCGGTCGGCCTCGGCATGCTCGTGGAGTCGCTCGTGACGGCGGGCGTCCGGCCGCTGGTCCCGCTTGTGGTGGCCGCTCCGGTGTTGCTGCTGCCCGGCCTGGCCTGGGGGCTCGGCGGGCAGCTCGACACGGTGCGGTACCCCGCCGAGTGGTCGGCCGTCCGCGAGGTGGTGAACACCGATCCGGTCGGCGGGAGCCTGGTCTCGCTACCCTGGTCGTCCTTTCGCGCCTACCGCTGGGCGGGCAACGTCCCGGTCCTCGACCCGGCGTCGCGGGCCTTCCGTCGACAGGTGCTCGGGGACCAGGACGTGCTTGTCGGCCGCGACCGGATCCGTGGGGAGAGTCGGGACGCCGACCGGGTGGCGGGGGCGCTTGCGGTGCCCGGTGACCCGGTCCCGGGCCTGCGTCGGCTGGGCGTGCGGTACGTCCTCATCCAGACCGATCAGCCCGGGGCTGCCGAGGTCGAGGGGCGCTTCGCAGGCGCCGAGATGGTCCGACGAGATGGGACGCTCGCCCTGCTTCGTCTGCCTGGTGGCGGTTCTTCCGGCTCGACGGGGAGTGTCGCGATTGGTCCGGAGCTGGGCTATTCGGTACTCGGGGCCACCCTGTTGATCGCCCTTTCGCACCCCGCCGCACGGCGACGACGCATGTTACTGTGCGGTCACTTTTGTCGAAGGGACCGTCAATGAAGGCATCCTTCAATCCCCTCCTGACCGCGGTCGTCGCCGCGGCGGTGGGTGCCGTGCTGGGCATTCTGGCCGTCACGGTCGGGACGTCCACAATCACCAACAGCAATACCAAGCCTGCGAACGTGCAGCAGCCCATCATCGTGTACGGCGAGCGCTGACGGCCTTTCATGGAGGTCCTTCCTCCTGACGTGTCGTCAGATGCGGTCGTACTCGACGTCGTGGTGCCCGCGTACAACGAGGCACTGCGGCTGCCCGACACCCTGATCCTGCTCCGGGCGGCGCTGGCCGACCTCGGTGTGCCCTGTCGGGTCACAGTTGTCGACAACGCCAGCACCGACGGAACCGCCGAGGTGGTGACGGGTGCGCCGTCCGGCCCGGTCCCCGTCCGGCTGCTCTGGTGCGCCGAACCGGGTAAGGGCTTCGCGGTACGCACAGGTGTGCTGGCGAGCGACGCGCGCTACGTCGGCTTCTGTGACGCGGACCTGGCCACCGCGCCGGACACCCTCGGCCAGGTGCTCAGTCTCCTGGTCGAGGGCGTCGACGCGGTGGTCGGTTCGCGCGCCCACCCCGAGTCGGTGGTGCAGGAGCGGCACAGCCTGCTCCGGCGCTGGGGTGCGGTGGCGTTCCGTGGCGCCGTCCGGCAGGTGGTCCGCGGCGTGGGCGAGACGCAGTGCGGCTTCAAGTTCTTCCGCAACGACGTCGCGCGGCGGTCGTTCGCACCCCTTCGGTGCGGCGGGTTCGCGTTCGACGTCGAGGTGCTGGGCCGCGCCGAACGGGCGGGCGCCCGGTTGGTGGAGATCCCCGTCAACTGGGTGGACGTGCCCGGCTCACGCTTCTCCCCGGCCCGCCACGGCTGGCAGAGCTTCGTGGACGTCGCGAAGATCAGTTGGCGGCTGCGCCGGGCCGATGTCATCCCCGCGATGCCGCTGCCGGTCGTCGCCCTGCCGGTCGGCACGGACGTGACCGGGGGCGCTGCCACCGTTGGATTGCGGCCGTGAGTGTCGGACACTCTCCGGCGGCCGCGGCTCCCACCACCGACGCGGTGGTCGCGGGTCGACGGATCGCCGTGCTCAACTGGAAGGACCCGTGGCATCCGGACGCCGGCGGCGCCGAGGTCTACGCCTGGCAGGTCGCCCGCGACCTGGTGACCGCCGGCGCGGAGGTCACCTTCGTCACCGCGCGGCCGGACGGCCAGTCAGGCGACGAGACCCGCGACGGCATCCGGATCGTCCGGGTCGGTGGGCGGTGGAGCATCTACCCCCGGGTGCTGGGCTGGCTCGCACGACGACGCCGTCAGTTCGACGCCGTCGTGGACTGCCAGAACGGCATACCGTTCTTCAGCCCGGCGGTCCTGCCGGCGGACGTGCCTGTGGTCTGCGTAATCCATCACGTGCACGACCGCCAGTTCCGGCTCTACTTCGGCCCGCTCGTCGGTCGCTTCGGAGCGTGGTTGGAGGGGCCGGTCGCCCGACGGGTCTACCGCCGGGGGGTGACGCTCGCCGTCTCACCGTCGACGGCAGTGGCCGTCCGGGACCGGCTCCGCTGGGCCGGCCCGGTGGTGGTCGTACCCAACGGTGCGGACGCGGTGACACCGCCGGTCGTCGACGGCGGAGTCCGCGACGCGCGACCCCGTGTGGTCTGCGTCGGCCGGGTGACCCGACACAAGCGGGTGGATCTGGTGCTCGACGCCGTCGACCAGCTCCGGACGCAGCGACCCGACCTGCGCCTGGACGTCGTCGGTGGCGGGCCGGACGTGGCGACGATCCGTCGGCAGGTCGCCGAGCGTGGGCTCGCCGACGTCGTCACGGTGCACGGTCACCTGCCCTCCGCCGACCGGGACGCGCTGCTGGCCAGCGCGTGGTTGCACGTCTCCGGCTCGTGGGGCGAAGGCTGGGGTCTGGTGGTGGTGGAGGCCGCCGCCGCCGGGCTGCCCACGCTCGCCTTCGACGTCGACGGGTTGCGGGACGCCGTACGGCCGGGCCGGACCGGATGGCTGGTCGGCGAGGGCGACGACCCGGCGGGCGGTCTGGCCGTCGGCCTCGACCGGGCACTGGACACCCTCGCGGCGCCGGGCGAGGCCGAACGGATGGCGGCCGAGTGTCGACAGTGGAGCGGTGCGTTCCGCTGGGCCGACACCGGCCAGCGGGTTCGCGCGGTCCTCGGTGACCTGCTCGCGCCGCGCCGGGTGCCGTGGGCGGCGCGCAACGCGTCGCTCCTGGTCCGGACGGACCAGCCGGAGAGCCTCCTCGCCCGGGTGGCCCCCCTCCTGCCGTACACCAGGCACGTGGCGACCGGCGAGCACGGCCTGTGGATCCTGGTGCCGGCCGCCGCCCCGGCGGCGGTCCGGCAGGTGCTCGTCGAGGCGGGCGTCGACCCTGCGCACATCAGCGAGCGGGACGCCGGCGGTGACGAACTGCTCACCGGAGTTCCGGTACGGCAGTGCTGACCGCCTGGTCGACCGCTCGCCGCACCCCCGGTATACCGTCCGCGACGGTGTCCCTGGCGGTGTGGCGTCTGCGTGAGCTGCTGGTCTGCCTCGCGCTGATCGGTCTCTGCGTCACCCAGCAGCCCGGGCTCATCGTGCCGGACACGAAGCTGGACATGGCCGTGGACCCGGGTGGCTTCCTCGCTCGGGCGAGCCACCTCTGGACTGCGGACTGGCAGTTCGGCACGCTGCAGAACCAGGCCGTCGGCTACTTCTTCCCGATGGGGCCGTTCTTCCTCCTCGGGGAGGCGGTGGGCCTGCCGGCCTGGCTCGTCCAGCGGCTGTGGATGGCCGCCCTGCTCTGCGTGGCGCTCACCGGTGTGGTGCGCCTGGCGCGTGCCCTGGACCTGGGCGGCCCGGCGTCGCGCCTGGTGGCCGGCGCGGTGTTCGCGCTCTCGCCCCGCGCGCTGTCCCTGGTCGGCACGGTCTCACTGGAGCTGCTGCCGTACTGCGTCGCGCCGTGGGTGCTGCTGCCGCTGGTCAAGGGGGCGGCGGGTGGTTCGCTGCGGCGGGCGGCTGCGCTCAGTGGGCTGGCCGTCGTCTGCATGGGCGGGGCGAACGGGGCCGCCGCCGCGTGCGCAGTGCTGCCGGCGTTCCTCTACCTGGTGACACGTGCGCCCGGCTGGCGACGGATCCGCCTGCTGGCCTGGTGGACGGTGGCGATGGTCGTGGCCACCTTCTGGTGGCTGGTGCCCCTGCTGCTCCTGCAGCGGTACGGGTTCCCGTTCCTTCCGTACACCGAGAGCGCGGCGGTCACCACGAGCGTGACGTCACTCCCGTCGGCCGTACGCGGCGCCACACAGTGGGTGGGTTACCTGGCAGTCGACGGGGTGCCCTGGTGGCGCTCCGGTTGGGCGCTTGTCACGACGTCCTGGATGGTCGTGCTCACCGGCCTGATCGCCTGCATCGGTCTGGCCGGGCTGGCCCGTCGGGACCTGCCGGAGCGACGATTCCTGCTCGTCGGCGCGCTTGTCGGACTGCTGACCCTGACCGCCGGGAACCTGTCGGACGGCGGCGCCGCCTTCGCCGCGACCGTCCGGGAGGCCCTCGACGGCCCGCTCGGCGCGCTGCGCAACCTGCACAAGTTCGACGTCGTGCTCCGCCTGCCGCTGGCCCTGGCCACCGCGCACATGCTTGACACCGTCGGCCGCATCGCGGTCATCCGCCGGTTCACGCGACCCACCACAATGGCGCCCCGGCGGGTGGCGCTGGGTGTCACAGCCGTCGCGCTCCTCGCGGTCACAAGCGGCGCCGCAAGCGCGGGGCTCCCGGCCGGCGGCGGTTTCTGGGCGGTGCCCGACCACTGGCGGCAGGCCACCGGTTGGCTCGACAGGCACGCCGGACCGGGCACCACACTGCTCGTGCCCGGGTCCAACTTCGCCGAGTACGACTGGGGGCGGTCGCTTGACGAGCCGGTCCAGCCCCTGCTCGACTCGCCGTGGGCGGTGCGGTCACTGGTGCCGGGCGGATCGGCGGGCAACGCCCGACTGCTCTCCGCAATCGACGACCGGCTCGCCGCCGGCACCGCCTCTCCCGGGCTGGCGGACGTGCTCGCCCGGCTCGGCGTGCGGTACCTGCTCGTCCGCAACGACCTCCGCCAGCCCGTCGGGGGCTTCGCCTGGCCGGTCCTCGTGCACCGGACGCTGGACAGCGCACCCGGGCTCATCCGGGTCGCCGCGTTCGGCCCGAACAGCGGGGTGCGGCCGGACCTCGGTGGGGCGTGGGACTACGGGCTGCACGAGCCGTACCGGGCGGTGGAGATCTACCAGGTGGACCGGCCGGCCTCCCGGGCCGCGCTTGCCGACGCGGCGCAGCCGCTCAACCTGGTCGGCGCACCGGAGACGTTGCTGGACCTCAGCGACGCCGGCGTGCTCGGCGACCGGCCGGTGATCCTCGACGGCGACGCTCCGGCGGCCAACGACGGAGGCACGGTCCTCGCCGACAGCCTGCGCAACCGCGAGGTCGACTTCGGGGTCGTCCGGGGCAACACGTCCCGGACGTTTACCGCCGAGGAGGGACCCCGCCTGACGCGCGCTGTCGACGACATCCTCGATCCGGCGTGGCGGTCGTCGGTCACCTCGTCCGGATACGCAGGCGTGGCCGACGTCCGGGCGTCGACAAGCGCGGCGGACATCACCGGCCCGGCCGGGCTGCGCGACCCCTCCGCCACGCCGTTCGCGGCCGTGGACGGCGACAGCGGCACCTCCTGGCTCTCCGACGGCGCGCGCAAACCGGTGGGCCAGTGGGTGGAGGTTCGCTTCCCGGACAAGATCCAAGCCGGGTCGGTGGAGCTGCAGGTGGTCGACGACGAGATCGTGGGCGCCCCGGTCACCCGGGTCAAGGTCAGCACCGAGGGCGGGTCGTACGTGCACTCGGTGGTCGACGCCGGGCGGACGCCGCTGCGGTTGGCGCTGCCGTCGGGGCGTACCACCTGGGTTCGGGTGACCATCGACGGCGTCGCGGGCTTCGACGTGCCGGGACGGCGCGCGGGCATCCGGGAACTGCGGGTGCCCGGGGTGAGTCCCCAGCGGTACCTGCGGCTGCCGGCGCTGCCCGACGCCACAAGCGCCCCGGAGATCGTCGCGCTCGCCCGCAAGGCTGTGGACCGGCCAGCCTGCGTCGCCGTCGACGACCACTACCTGTGCGCTCCCGACCTGATCCGACAGGGCGAGGAGACCGGCTTGGCGCCCCGCCGCTTCGACCTGCCGGCCGCCTCCACCCCCCGCCTCACCGGCCTGGCCCGCGCCACGCCGGCCACCGCGCTCGCCGTGTACGACGAGGTGGTGGGCGGCGAAACGTTCAGCACGTCGAGTTCGTGGTTCGCCGACCCGGTCGCCTCGTCGAGGGCGCTGTCGGACGGGGACGACGGCACGGCCTGGTGGGCGGATCCGGCGGACCCACAGCCCACAGTCAAGGTGCGCTGGGCAAAGGCGCGCAACGTGAGCTGGGTGCGGCTGCGGTTCGCGTCGAGCCTCGTCGCGGCGCCACCCCGGACGGTTCGGATCACCGGCGACAACGGCATCCGGGAGGTGACGGTCGGCCTGGACGGCGTCGCCCGTTTCCCCGCCCTGCGGACCCGAAGCCTCGTCGTGGCCGTGACCTCGACGGTGCCGAGGGTCAGCCGGTCGACGGCGCTGTTCGAGCCGCAACCGCTGCCCGTCGGCCTCAGCGGGGTGGACGTGGAGGGCGGGCCCGAACTCAACCGGGCGCGCGACCTCTCCCGGTCGGTGACATTGCCCTGCGGTGCGGGGCCGACGATCGTGATCAACGGGGCGACGACGCCGACGACGGCCACGGGCACCCTGCGTGACCTGCGGGATCTGCGGCCACTGCGCTACCGCGCCTGCGCTCCCGCCCCGAAGCCGGGGGCGAAGTCCACGGCGAGTGCGGACGACTACCGCGTCGGGCTGCGCGCCGGCCCGAACGAGGTCTCCGCCCCACCGGACCGGTTCGTCGTCGACAGCGTGATCCTGACCGGTGAGCCGCCGCAGCGCCCCGCCATCGCCGAGCCCCGCCGGGCGGTGACGGTGCTCGACTGGGACGACCAACACCGGTCGGTCGAGGTCGGGCCGGGTGGCGGCAGCTACCTGGTGGTGCCGGAGAACGCCAACCCGGGCTGGCGGGCCACCCTCGACGGGGTGCGGCTCCGACCGACCCGGCTCGACGGATGGAAGCAGGCGTGGTTCGTGCCGGCCGGGGCTGCCGGCCGGGTCGACCTGGTCTTCACGCCCGGGGAGCGGTACGTTCTCGTCCTGCGCGTCGGCGCGGGACTGCTGCTGCTGTTGGTCGTCGCGGCCCTGCTCCCCGCGCGTCGCCACCGACAGTCGTATCCGGCGGTCCCGGCGACGATGCCGACCGCGCCACTCCTCGCCCTGGGGGTGCCGGCGCTGCTCGGAGGCCCGGTCGGGCTCGGGTGCGCGATAGTGGTCGTGGCGCTGCACCGACGTCGGATGCCCACCCCCGGCTGGATCTGGGTGCCGGCGGCCGTGGGTCTCGCGGCGTACGGGACCGAGCGGTGGTGGCAGCCCCGCGTCGGCTCGGAACGGCTGGCAGACCTACTGGTCGCGGTTCCGACCGGCCTGCTCCTCGTCGCGATCGCCGCCCTGGTGCTGCGCTTCCGCCGGGTCCGT
This sequence comes from Micromonospora lupini, assembly GCF_026342015.1. Classification (NCBI taxonomy): domain Bacteria; kingdom Bacillati; phylum Actinomycetota; class Actinomycetes; order Micromonosporales; family Micromonosporaceae; genus Micromonospora; species Micromonospora lupini. The sequence continues at coordinate 1,146,486 of NZ_JAPENL010000002.1, read as the reverse complement.
GGGCGCTACGAGTCGCGCCGGGAGGGTCGGGTGCTCGGCTGGGCCCGACGACGCCGCCTGCAACGCCGGAACCGGCATCTCGACCAGGGCGTCGGCCGAGACCGTCCCGGGCCGGGTCCGGTCGTCCCGCCGCTCGAGGAATCTCCGCAGTCGACGCGTCGGCCGCTCGACGAGGTGGTAGCTGGCCGTCGCGACCGGGATGGTGAGGGTCAGGGTGAGCACGAGGAGCAGCCAGAACGGGGTGTGCATCCGGGTGAGCCCGAGCAGGCGGATGCAGACCTCGATGGCGAGGAGGTGCCACAGGAAGATGCCGTAGGAGATCCGACCGAGGAACCTGATCACCGGCTGGTCGAGGAACGCCCGCGGCACCCCGCCCGAGCCCGGGCCGACGAGGGGGGCGATCACGCACCAGGCGACGAGCAGGAACACCAGGTGCTCGGTGATCGACTCGATGGGCGTGGCGGGCTCGACTCCGCGCGGGCCGGCGATCGGCGTGCTGGCGATCCACAGCAGCGCGCCGGCGATGAGCCACGACGTGCCGGGGGCGAACGTGAAGACGCGAAGCCCGCGAGGCGTGCGGGACCACAGGTCCTCGTCGCCTCGCCCGGACCCGCCCCCGGCCAGTCCGGCCCGGAACACCGGCGCGACCGGGCGCGGGGGCCAGGAGGCGAGCACGGCCAGCATGATGCCGATGCCGAACCAGTCGAGGAAGGCGGGTAGCCAGAGCACCGCGAGCCCCGGCAGTGGCGAGTCGGGGCCGTGCGCGTACGCGTTCCAGGTGAGGCCGGCGAGGACGAGGACGACACCGAGTGCCAGTTGGCGTCGGGCTCGGCCCAGCGGGGTTCGACCGCCCATTCGGCGACCGAGCACCGCTATTACCGGCAACGCCAGGTAGAAAGCCGCCTCCGTGGCCAGGCTCCAGGTCTGTTCCATCCCGACCGGAAGTCGCAATGGCTGATAGATCTGTGCCAGCAGAAGGGGGATTGCCCAGTCCCAGACCGACCTCAGGTAATCGATGTTGAGCCACACCAGTGCGACGACAGCCATTGCCCAGTACCCGGGCAGAATGCGCAGTGCGCGATGCCAGAGGTATCTGCGTACTGGCGGTTGTGGCTGCCCGGAAATGGTGGCGAGCGCGATTGGTCGGTAGAGGAGAAAGCCGGACAGGGCGAAGAAGATCGCTACCCCCACATCCAGCCTGGCCAGCAGACCTGCCACGACAGAGAACGAGTTGGTCAGTCCGCTGAGAAACGAGACATGGTGGACGACCACTCCGAGCACGGCCACGGCTCGGAGCCCTTCCAGGGCGGGTAACCAGCCATCAGTTCGGGCGTTATTGGACGCGGACTCGCCCACCTGTCCGTTGCTCGCACCGGGTCTGACGGGTTGGCTCACAGTTCCTCAACATCCTATTTGGTGGGGCGGCCGGACGGCCGCGTGCCACCGGAGTCGGTACGTCTCTCGAAGGCCGCGTCGGACCATATCCGAAATCGGTCCCGTCATGTACTGTCAGCCGCCAGTTGAGTCTTTACAAGGGGAGGAGTTACATGCGACCTACGTCGGGTGCCATCTTGGTGGCGGCGGGCGCGTTCCTGATCGTCGGGGCGGTGGCGACGCCGCTGACCGTCGCGCCCGCTCTCGTCAAGGTGCCCCTGGACCAGAGTTCGGTGACGGTGTCGAAGGCCGAGAACGCGACGGTCTTCGACTTCCCCACCCTGTCGGAGCGCAGCGGGGTCAACCTCACCGCCCACCGCGCGGTACGGGGCGATGTCGGGGCCGGCAACGATGACCGCGCGGTCTTCAACGTCGGCGTCCGGGTGATCGACGACGCCAGCAAGGCCGAGATCACGGTCAACACGGACCGGGTTGCTCTCGACCGGCGGACCGCCGAGGCGGTTGCCTGCTGCGCCGAGGACATCAACGGCACGGCCTTCAAGCACGAGGGCCTGACCTACACCTTCCCGTTCGGCACCGAGAAGAAGACCTACAGGTACTTCGACAACACCGCGCGCAAGGCGTACCCCGCCAGGTACGTGAGCACCGAGAAGTTGCAGGGCCTGACCGTCTACAAGTTCGAGATGACTGCCGAGCCGATCCAGATCAAGCAGATCGATGTTCCGGGCCGGCTCGTCGGCTCGACCGAGCCCACGGTGAGCGCCGGTCTCTTCTACACAAACGTCCGCACCCTGTGGGTGGAGCCGGACAGTGGCGTCATCGTCAAGGGTCAGGAGAAGCAGGCGCAGACCCTGCGCGACGCGACAGGCGTCGACAAGGTCAAGATGATCGACGCGACCCTCGCCTTCACCGAGGACACCCAGAAGCAGCAGGCCAAGGCTGCCAGGGATGCGCGTAACCAGATCAACCTGCTGACCACCGTGGTGCCGATCGTCCTCGGACTCCTCGGCCTCGCCCTGGTCCTGCTCGGCCTGTTCATCGTCATCCGCGCGACTCGCCGCAGGCCCGACGCGACGCCTGTGGAAGCCGCCGACCGGCCGACGACAGACCTGCCGTCGGAGGCGTCCTCGGAACCTGTCGAGGAGACCACGACGCCGGCCGGCGGGCGCCACGCCGTGGAGCGCAGCGAGCCGTAACAACCACACCACCGCACCACCGCACGCCGACCTGAGAAGGGCCGGCCGACCCTCCGGTCGGCCGGCCCTCTCGTCTCAGCCCTGCTCGTCGCGCCGCACCGCGTAGCGGGTGCACACCCAGTCCTCGGTGTACGGCAGGTCGGGCCGCTGCCCGACGATGTGCCCACCGTGCGCGGCCACCAGCCGGGCCATGTCGGCGTCCGGCACGGCGGTCATGCTCATCGGCGCCGGGTAGTCGAGCAGCCGGCGCTGTGCCCAGCTGATCAGCCGGAACGGCACGACCTGCCAGATGAGCCCCTTGGCCGTACGCGCCGGCTCGGTGGGCAGCCCCACGACGGCGATTCCGCCGGGTCGCAGGACGCGCAGGAACTCGGCGAGGTAGCTGTCGATGGCGGGCCGCGGCAGGTGCTGCAGGACCAGGGCGCTGTAGACGAGGTCGAAGTGGCCGTCCGGGAACTGGCTCAGGTCCGGCGCATCGTTGAGGACGAAGCGGATGTTCCCGGCGCTCCGGTCGAGTTGTCGGGCGGTCTCCAGCATCGACGGCGCGATGTCGACGCCGACGACCTCGTCGGCGTGCGGGGCGAGCCCCTGCGACAGCCGGCCGGCGCCGCAGCCGAAATCCAGTACCCGCTCCCAGCGGGTGGGCAGCCCGAGCTGACCCAGCCAGTCGGTCGTCTCCTCGACGTCGGCACGACCCGTGGCCAGGAACTCGTCCACGTCCCACCGGCCGCCCCGCTTGCCGGGCTGAACGAGCACGGCCCAGAGTGGATCCTCGGCGCCCAGCTTGGTCCAGTCGCGTCGTACGTCGTTCAGATTCACGCCGAAACCCTAGGGCATGGTGCAGGGCGTCGGGATCGACCCAGATCCGCGCCCGCGCGGATGTTCGGACGAGGGCTGCGGTCCGAACGGCTCGCCCTGACCTGCGCACTTTACATCCGTTACCTGATTGTAATCCGTCGATGTCTCGGTCACTCTCCGCCACTGCGGCCTCGCCTTATGCGGGATCTGATGGGTTTATGAGCACTTATGTGGCCGAGATGATCTGAACAGTTCGTGATATCGCCCTGCCTCTCGGTCGCCCCCGTGTTACCGCCCGGTAATCAGGGGGTTGTGAGCCGCGCCGCAACGGGTGCACGATCAGGCTCGATCGTTACCCGCCGGTAATAGATGACGGGCCCGGCGTGGGCCGCAGTGTTCGGCCACCGCGCTCATCCATCCGAGGAGGAACCCGTGCAGGATCGGTTAGACAGTCAGGGTCGTACCCGCTGGCGGCGCTTCGCCGCCATGATGGTGCCCGCCACGGCGGCTGCCGGCGCCATCCTCTTCGGCATGTCGACAGGCGCGATCGCGTCCGACATCACCGTCTCCGGGCAGACGTTCAAGATCGGCGCCGACCGTCTGGAGGGCGACGGCTTCAAGCAGTACGGCGGCATCGTCAAGGAGAAGGGCAAGGACGGCAAGAGCGGCGCGGTCCACCCGATCGCGCTCTCCGAGATCCGCAGCGCCGACCTCTACAACCTCTGCCAGTCCGTCCGCGCCGACCTTCCCGGCCTGCCGGTGGTGCTCACCATCAACGCCGGCGAGGGCAAGCAGCCCGCCCACGCCGAGGACCTGCTGATCGCGATGGACTCACTCGACGGCAACGCGACGTTCACGAAGATCAAAATCGGTCGGGACGCCACCGACCTGAACCCGACGGCGCAGAAGGGCTCGTTCGGCCAGAACGCCGACCACGTCACCATCACCAACCTGCAGCAGGTGTCCCGGTACACGACCGCGGCGACCTTCAACCTGGTTGGCCTGCGACTCAAGGTGAACGTGGGCGACGACGCCAAGGGCAAGGAGTGCTTCTGAGCTGAGCGCGGCCCGCGGTGACCGACCGCCGCGGGCCCGCCCCACCCCCGTCCCCGCTCCGCCAGGAGGAGTACGTGACAACCGCCAACCCGTCCCATGTCCGGCCGAGCGGTGTGGCCCAGGCGTGGCGGAGGTTCCGCCGCTGGCGTCGGAGCCGGCCGTTCTGGGGCGGGCTCCTCACCGCCCTGGCCGGGGTGGAGATGTTCGCGTCCACCCGGATGACCATCAACGGCCTGAGCTTCCACAGCGGAGCCACGGGGCTGCTGTCCCTGCTGATCCCGGTCATCCTGGTGACCTGCGGCCTGCTGCTCTGGTTCACTCCGGCGCAGCGGCTGTTCTACTCGATCGTCGCTGCGGTCACCGCGGTCTACGCGCTGATCGGGCTTAACCTCGGCGGCTTCTTCGTCGGCCTGCTGCTCGGCATCGTCGGCAGCGCGCTCGCCTTCGCCTGGACGCCGACCCGGCCAGCGTCCGCCACCCCCGACCCGGCTTCGATCGACCCGGCGTCGACCGACTCGGCTTCGATCGACCCGGCGTCGACCGACTCGGCTTCGATCGACCCGGCGTCGACCGACTCGGCGTCGACCGGTCTGGCGTCGACCGACTCGGCGTCGACCGGTCTGGCGTCGACCGGTCTGGCGTCGACCGGTCTGGCGTCGACCGGTCTGGCGTCGACCGGTCTGGCGTCGACCGGTCTGGCGTCGACCGGTCTGGCGTCGACCGACTCGGCTTCGACCGACCCGACTGCCGCCGAGCGGTCCACCAGCGACTCGGCCGTCGGCGACTCGGCCGTCGGCGAGCCGGCGGGCACGGGTGAGTCGACGCAGCACCCGGGCGAGCACCGACCCGAGCCCGGCGCCGACCCCGCGTCGGCAGGCATCGCCGCTTCCGAAGCGACCGACGGCCGGACCGGCTCTGTGGGCGACCCCGACGCGGACACGTCCGGCCGTGCCGTTGATCCGCGTACCTTCGTATTCGCCCTGCTGGTGCTCGGACTCGCCACTGCCGGCCTGGCCGCCCAGCCCCGGCCGGTGCAGGCCGCCCCGAGCCTCCCCGCCACCGTCTGCCCCACCCCGTCCCGGCCGACGACTCCGTCGTCCACCCCGAGCGCGTCGACCGCGACCCCGGCCCCGGGCGCGAGCCCGCACCGCGACGGCAACGTCGTCACCGACATCCTGGACGGGATCGGTGACCTGCTCACCGGTGGTCACCGCCGCGACGCCGCGACACCTTCGACCAGCCCGACCGCCCCGCCCTCGGCGAAGCCGACCGCCACGCCGGCGACCCGTCCCGGGGCGACGGCCTGCCCGGCGCCCGGCCGGCCGGGCCGCCCGGGCGCGACGACGCCGGACACGACGACGCCGGGGGCGGCGAAACCCGGCACCGTGGAGCCGGGCAAGCCGCTGCCCCGCATCGCCGCCGACCCGAACCTGCCCAGGGTGGCGCAGACGCCGTCCAAGCTCACCGGGACGTCGGTGCGGATGACAGGTCTGCGGTTCGAGGGGATCACCGACCTGCAGACCGAGAACGGCACGCTCAAGGTGCTGAAGTTCAGCATGCGGGAGGCGGTGACCGACGACTTCCTGCTGCGCGCCGACGGCCCGCAGGGGCGCAACCAGCGGTACGCGACCGACCGGCTGACCGTCAGTGGTGACGTGGCCTTCTATGCCACCCGGTTCGTCGGCCGGCTGCTCGGCATCAAGATCACCCTGACGCCGGACCTGCCGCTGCCGAACGGTTTTCCGGTCACCTTGCCCGTCGCGATCACGTTCACCGACCCGGTCATCGACCTGGCGTACGTCACCAGCAACACCCTGACGGCGAGGCCGGCGCTGGCTCTCACCCTCGCCTGAGACGCGGGTGGTCGATCGGACCCGGGTGCTGCCGCTCCGGGTGCCGGCGGTCGGCCCGCCGGCACCCGGAGTCGTCGAGGGCTTAGAGCCGGGCCAGCGCCTTGCGCAGCGGGTCGAGGCCCAGCGCGCCCAGGTCCAACGCCTGCCGGTGGAACTCCCGCAGGTCGAAGTCGGCGCCCTTGCGGGCCTTGGCGTCCTCGCGGGCCTGCAACCAGATCCGCTCACCCACCTTGTACGACGGCGCCTGCCCCGGCCAGCCCAGGTAGCGGTTCAGCTCGAAGCGCAGGTTCTCGTCCGGCACCCGGCAGTGCGCCCGCATGAACTCCCAGCCCAGCTCGGGCGTCCACCGCTCGCCCGGGTGGAAGCCGAACGGGTTGTCCTTCGGGATCTCCAACTCCAGGTGCATGCCGATGTCGACGATCACCCGGGCGGCGCGCATCGCCTGGCCGTCGAGCATGCCGAGCTTGTCGCCCGGGTCCTCCAGATAGCCCAGCTCGTCCATCAGGCGCTCCGAGTAGAGCGCCCAGCCCTCGCCGTGCCCGGAGACCCAGCACAGCAGCCGCTGCCAGCGGTTGAGCAGGTCGGCCCGGACGGCGGTCTGCGCCACCTGAAGGTGGTGACCCGGGACGCCCTCGTGGTAGACAGTCGTCACCTCCCGCCAGGTGGAGAAGTCGGTGATGCCCTGCGGCACCGCCCACCACATGCGCCCCGGGCGGGAGAAGTCCTCGCTCGGTCCGGTGTAGTAGATGGCGCCGTCGCTTGTCGGGGCGAGGCAGCACTCGATCCGGCGGACCTGCTCCGGGATGTCGAAGTGGGTGCCGTGCAGCTCGGCGATCGCCTTGTCGGCGAGCGCCTGCATCCAGTCGCGGAACGCCTCCTTGCCCTGGATGGTCCGCGCCGGGTCGGCGTCGAGCGTGGCCACCGCCTCGTCGACCGTCGCGCCCGAGCCGGCGATACGCCCTGCCACGACCCGCATCTCCGCCTCCAGGCGGGCCAGCTCCGCGAAACCCCAGGCGTACGTCTCGTCCAGGTCGACCTTCGCGCCGAGGAAGTACTGCGAGGCGAGTTCGTAGCGTTCCCGGCCGGCGGCCTGCTTGTCCCGCCCGTGCGGGGCCAGCTCGGCGCGCAGGAACTGGCCGAACTCGGCGGTCGCCGCGGTGGCCGCCGCCGCGCCCCGGCGCAGCTCGGCGCCGAGCGTGCCGTCCGCGCCCAGCCGTTCGACAAGGCCGTGGAAGAAGTTGTCCCCGGTCGGGTCGGTCCAGGTGTCGCACTGCTTGGCCACCTCGACGAGCTGCACCTTCGAGCTGACCCGCCCGGCGGCGAGCGCCTCGCGCAGCGTGGTCTTGTAACCCTCCAGGGCGCCGGCCAGGCCGTTGAGCCGGGCGGCGACGTTGGCCTGGTCGTCGGCCGTCGCCGTCGGCATCAGGTCGAACACCATGCGGACCTCGTGCAGCCCGCTCTCGATCACGCTGATTTCGCTCGTCGTCTCGCCGGCCTCGTAGCGGGCCAGGTCGAGGCCGAGCCGTTCCTGCATGGCCTCCTTCGCGGTGCGTTCCGCCTCGGTGTCCGGCTCGGTCACCTCAAGCTCGGTGAGGGTGCGGCGGGTGAGGTCGGCCTTGGCCCGGTAACCCTCGGGTGAGAGGTCGTCGAGCTTGTCGTCATGGCCGGCGATGCCGACGTAGGTCGCGCCGGTGGGGCTCAACGGCGCCCACTCGGCCACGTAGCGGTTGGCGAGTTCATCAATTCGTCCCACGGTGCGACACTACGTGACCGCCCCACCCCGGTGTCGACGCTGTTTGTCGTGTCCAAGCAGCAGAAAGTCGCGGGACTTTGTCGTACCCCTGCGGCAGAGTGTCAGGGGTGACCACCGATGTTGCTCCTGACAAGGCGCCGCTGCGCGCCTGGCTGCCGGGCTTCTTCGCCCTCGCCGCCATCTGGGGATCCAGCTTCCTGTTCATCAAGGTCGGCGTGGCCGAGCTGCACCCCGTCCAGCTGACCCTCTACCGCGTCGTCTCCGGCGCGTTGACCCTGCTGATCGTCCTCGCGGTGCTGCGCGACCGGCTGCCCCGCGAGCCCCACGTCTGGGCGCACCTCTTCGTCGTCGCCGCGTTCGGCGTGGCGGTGCCGTTCACCCTCTTCGGTTACGGAGAGCAGCGGGTCGAGTCGATGTTGGCCGGCATCTGGAACGCGACGACGCCGTTGATCGTGCTGCCGCTGGCGGTGCTCGTGTTCCGCACCGAGCGGTTGACCGTCCGCCGCGCGATCGGGCTCGGGCTGGGCTTCCTCGGTGTGCTCGTGGTGCTCGGGGTCTGGGAGGGCATCGGCGGGGCGCACTTCGTCGGGCAGTTGATGTGCTTCGGGGCGGCCGCCTGCTACGGCGTCGCCATCCCGTACCAGAAGCGGTTCGTCGCGGGCAGCGCGCACTCCGGGCTGTCGCTGTCCACGGCGCAGTTGCTGCTCGCCGCCGTGCAGCTTGCCGTCGTCACCCCGTTCGTCGCGGGTGCGCCGCCGCTGCCCACCGAGTTGTCGCCGAAGGTGGTGGCAAGTGTGCTGACCCTCGGGGCGCTCGGCACCGGGCTCGCCTTCGTCATCAACATGCGCAACATCCGGGTGGCCGGCGCGAGCACCGCCTCCACAGTCACGTACCTGATCCCGATCTTCGCGGTGCTGATCGGCGCCGTGGTGCTCGACGAGCGGCTCAACTGGCACCAACCGGCCGGCGCGCTCATCGTGCTGCTGGGCGTCGCGGTCGCGCAGGGCCTGTTCGGCCGTCGGCAGCCACGCCCGGTGGTCGGCGCCGCCGCGCCCGCCGAGCCCGCCGGGCCCGCCGAGCCCGCCGTCGAGCCCGCCGCCGAGCCCGCCGTCGAGCCCGCCGTCGAGCCCGCCGTCGAGCCCGCCGTCGCGCCTGCCCGCGGGTGATCGACTCGGCTTTCTCGAAACCGGGGTGTCCTACGGCCCAGGACACCCCGGTTTCACGGACCCCGAGTCGATCAACGCCCGAGCTTTCAGCGACCGCGAGTCGATCAACGCCCTAACCTTCATCGACCGCGAGTCGATCAACGCCCGAGCCGGTCAGGCCCGGTCGTGTGTCCACTTCACGAGCTTCTCGGCCGACCAGGTGTTGACCACCCGGTCGGCCGGGACGCCGCAGAGCGCGGCCCGCTCGCAGCCGAACCGCTGCCAGTCGAGCTGACCGGGCGCGTGCGCGTCCGTGTTGATCGCGAAGCGGCAGCCCGCCTCCAGGGCGCGGCGGATCAGCCGCTTCGGCGGGTCCTGCCGCTCCGGCCGAGAGTTGATCTCAACGGCGGTGTCGTGCTCCGCGCAGGCGGCGAAGACCGCTTCCGCGTCGAAGTCGCTCTCCGCACGGGTACGCGCGCGGTGCCCCCGATCGCCCGGGCCGGTCACCCCCGCCGGGCGGGACGACACCATCCGCCCGGTGACGTGACCGAGGATGTCCAGGTGCGGATTGGCGACCGCCCTCAGCATGCGCCGGGTCATCTTCGACCGCTCGTCCTTCAGGCCGCTGTGCACCGAACCGACCACCACGTCCAGCCGGGCCAGCAGGTCGTCGTCCTGATCGAGTGAGCCGTCGGCGAGGATGTCCACCTCGATCCCCGTCAGGATCCGGAAACCCTCCGGCAGCGCCGCGTTGACCTGCGCCACGTGGTCGAGCTGCCGGCGCAGCCGCTCGGCGGTCAGCCCGCGCGCCACAGTCAACCGGGGCGAGTGGTCGGTAAGCACCACGTACTCGTGGCCCAACTCCACCGCGGCCAGCGCCATCTCCTCGATGGGGGAGCCACCGTCGGACCAGTCCGAGTGGGTGTGGCAGTCGCCCCGCAGGGCGGCGCGCAGCGCCGTGGCCTCGGCATCCAGATCGCTGCCCTCGGTCGCCACCAGCCGGCGCAGATAGACCGGCTCCTCGCCGGCCAGGGACTCCGCCACGCAGCGGGCCGTCACGTCCCCCACACCCGCCAGTTCGGTGAGCGTGCCGTTGCCGGCTCGCTCGGCCACCTCCGCGGCCGGGAGGCCGGCCAGCGCCTTCGCCGCCGAACGGAACGCCCGCACCCGGTACGTGGCCTCGTTCGCCCGCTCCAGCAGGAACGCGATCCGGCGCAGGTCGGCAATGGGGTCCCGAGCGCTCATCCCACCGAACCTAGTGCGTACGAGCCGCGTCAGGGAGCCTTCGGGCAGCCGTGTTTGCGCTGCCACGTGGTCACCTCGGCGGCGGGTTCCCGGTTGCCGCCGCGCCGCCACGAGTCCAGATACCGCGCCGGCCACAGCACGCCGCGCCGGATCCACCACCCGTCCTTGCCGCTGCACGGGGGCGAGATGCCGAAGTGCACGTGGCAGACGTTGTTGGCGTTACCGGTGCGGCCCACCTTGCCGAGCTGCTGCCCGGCGCCAACCCGGACCCCGGCCTCGATGCCGGCGCCGACCACGCTCAGGTGCGAGCCGTAGTAGCGCACACCGTCGTCGCCGAGCAGCGAGACGGACAGGCCGCCGTTGTCCGGGCCCTGCGGTCCACTCTTGGAGTACCTGTCGACACGACTCACCTCAAGCACCTTGCCGTCGGTCACCGCCACGAACGGCTCACCGCAGTCGGCGAACACGTCCGTCGCCGGGTACGCCCCGTGCGTCGTGTGGTAGTCCACGTTGTCGGCGCGTACCGGAAAGACGTGCCGGAGCCCGGCGCGGGGTGCGGTCGGCGACGGCTCGGCCGACGACGGCGTCGGGCTGGCCGGGCGGGACGTCGTCGGCGTGGCCGCCGGCGCCGCCGGCTGCGCACCGGTCGCCCAGACCGCCGACGGCGTCGGCGCGGCCCCGTCCGGTGGCACCCCCGGCCGGGTGGTCGCGCAGCCGGCGGCCAGCACCGGGGCGAGCAGCAACAGGATCGGGTACGCCGGACGCACGCGGCGACCGATCGTCGGCGAGGGCATTCGGTCATCCTGACAGACCGGTACCGTGGGCACGAGCGACGCGCGTGAGGGGAGGGCAACCGTGACCATCGCCCGACCCGACCCCGTCCCGGATCCCGGGCCCGCCCGACCGGCGTCGCGTACCCCGTCGGGGCTCTTCCCGGCCGGGCCGCCGACCAGACCCACCTACCGCGAGCCGCACCCGGTGACCGGCGGCGGTGTCGCCGTCGGCGGTGGCGCGGCGGCTGCCTGGCTGCTGCTGTTCGGGCTGCTCGGCACCGACGTGGCCAGCTACGCGTGGTGGACTGCGGTGGCCGGCCTGCTGGCCTGGCTGACGGCTCTGGTGCTGGTCCGCCACGGCGATCGCGGCGTGGCCACCGGGGTGGCCATCGTCACCGCCGGTGGTTGGAGCATCGCCGCCGCCGTGCTTGCGGTCCGCTGGGCGACAAGCGGTAACTGGCCGCTGTGGTGAGCGTGTTCGGCCCGGCCCGGATCAGGGCGCAGGCGACTGCGCCGCGTGCCCGGTTGGCTGCGTAGCGAACGCCGTCTTGACGTGGCCGTCGAGACTCGGCACCCTCGGGACTATGGCCTGGACCACCCCGCGGCAGGACCCGGATCGCAACCGCCGCCGCCTCCAGTTGCTCGCCGAGTTGGCGGGCGCTCGGGCGGTACGCCAACGCAGCCGGCCGCAGCGAGAGCGCACCGAGCGTCTGCGCCAACTCATCGCCACCCGCCGTCGGGTAGCCGGCTGATCCGACTTTGTCAGGTTTGGCCGGCGTCTCGGGGCGTTGACCGGTCGCCCGCCGACCCGACCGGCTAACGTGCACCCTTGACGAGTCGGCGCTGTGCCGAGGGCTTTTGGGGGAACCGTGTCGTACTTCGCTGCGGCCGTGGTGCGTGACGACAGTGGCTGGACCGCCGCCGAGGTCAGCCTGCGGGGCGCCACCGACATCGATGAGGTCGCCGACCGGCTGCGCGACGTCGACCAGGAAGCCGACGTGTCGCTGCTCTTCGTCGAGGCCGACGACGCGTACCTGGTGATCCTGCGTCTCGACGAGGGCGAGGATCTGCGGGTGTTCGGCTCGGACTCGGCGTACGCCGAGGAGTCCCGGCTGGGCCAACTGCTGGTCGGTGACCTGAAGACGTCAGTGACCGGGCTCGACGGCGACGACGAGCCCCGCCCGGCCGCCGGCGGCGACGAGGAGAGCGAGCAGCCCGCCGTCGATCCGGAGGCCGATCCGGTGGGCGACGCCGATCTGCTGGCCAACCTGGGCATCTCCGCGCAGAAGCTGCTGACGCTCTGCGGGACCGAGGGGATGCTGCCGGCCGACGTCACCGCCGAGATCTGCGAGGTCCTCGGGTGCGTCGACGAGGTCGAGGAGCTGCGTGAGGTCTGACCCCACCGGGTCGGCAGCGTACGGCGGGATCGTGCCCGCGGGCGGCGCGGAGCCGGCCGACGCCACCGATCCGCTGTTGGAGACGATCCGGCCGGGGCAGCCGACGCCCGGCGCGGTGGGTCGAGCCGGCCCGGGCGCGCACGAGGGGCTGGCCGACCCGGGCGACCTCGGTCGGCGGCAGCGGCACGAGCTGTGGATGCGCCGAGCCCTGGAGGTCGCCGTCACCGGCCCGGCCGCCTCCGAGGGCGCCGACACGATCGATGACATTCCGGTGGGCGCGGTGCTCTACGGCCCGGACGGCGTCGAACTGGCGACCGGGCGCAACGAGCGGGAGCTGACCGGCGACCCCACCGCCCACGCCGAGGTGCTGGCCCTGCGCCGCGGGGCGGAGCGCACCGGCCGGTGGCGGCTGGACGGCTGCACCCTTGTGGTCACCCTGGAGCCGTGCACCATGTGCGCGGGCGCGCTGGTGCTGGCCCGGGTCTCCACAGTCGTCTTCGGCGCCTGGGAGCCGAAGACCGGCGCGGCCGGTTCCCTCTGGGACGTGCTGCGCGACCGCCGGCTCAACCACCGTCCGGAGGTCTACGGCGGCGTGCTGGAGGCCGAGACCGGGGCCGTCCTGCGCGCCTTCTTCCGCTGAACCCGAGTGGGCACACTGCCGCGCCTGCCATCGCCTCGCGGTCCGGCTGCGGGCCGGGCGCCCCGGCGATCACACTGCGGGAAGGGTCACCGTGATGTCCAGGCCACCGGCCGGGCGGGGTCGCGCATCGACGGTGCCGCCGTGGGCCCGGGCCACCGCGCGGACGATCGACAGCCCCAGACCGAAACCCCTGGCGCCCGCGACCCGCTCCCGGGACAGCCGGCGGAATGGCTGGAACATCGTCTCCACGTCGTAGCCGGCGATCATCGGGCCGGTGTTGCGCACAGTGAGGGTTGGCTGGCCGTCGACGAGCCCGGTGCGCACCTCGACCCAGCCCTCGGTGGGCAGGTTGTGCCGCAGCGCGTTCTCCACCAGGTTGAATGCGAGCCGTTCCAGCAGCACCGGGTCGCCGAAGACCTGCGCCGGCGCGAGCGAGCGGTGCACCGGGAGGTCGGGTGCCTGCTCCGCGGCCTGGTCCGTCACGTGCGCGCAGACCTCGGCCAGGTCCACAGGCGTACGCTCGGTCAGCTCGTTCTCCGAGTCCGCCAGGGTCAGCAGGCCGTCGATCAGCCGCTCGTGCCGCTCGTTGACCGCCAGCAGCGATTCGCCCAACTGCCGGGTCTCCACCGACGCGTCCGGACGGGTGATGGCCAGCTCCACCAGGGCGCGGTTGAGCGCCAACGGGGTACGCAGCTCGTGCGAGGCGTTCGCCACGAATCGGCGTTGCCCGTCGAACGAGCGGTCGAGCCGTCCCAGCATCTCGTCGAACGTGTCGGCGAGTTCGCGTACCTCGTCGCGGGGGCCGCGGAGCGCGATCCGCTCGTGCAGGCCCCGACCGGCGGTGTCCGCGCCGGCGATCCGTCGCGCCGTGTCGGTGACCTGCTGCAAGGGCTGTAACGCCCGGCCGGCGAGCAGCCAGCCGAAGGCGATCGCCACCGCCGACACCACGACCAACGCGATGCCACCCTGCGTGAGCAGCGACTCCAACGCGCTGCGTTTCGCCTCGTCCTGCGCGTCCTGAAGGAGGGCGCGCAGGTTGTCGACGTTCTGCCCGCTGGGCGTCGTGGCGGTGACCTTCGGCAGGTCCCGCAGGTTCACCCCGAACGGCTGCGGCATCCGCTGATCCACAAGCACGTACGTGACGGCGAGCAGGACCATGCCGGCAAGCAGGAAGAGCCCTCCGTAGATGAGGGTGAGCCGGGCGCGGATGGTCAGGCGTTTCATCGGATCCGGTACCCCGCTCCCGGCACCGTCTCGATCACCGGCGGGTCGCCGAGCTTGCGGCGCAGCTTCATCATCGTCACCCGGACCACGTTTGTGAACGGGTCGATGTGCTCGTCCCAGGCGCGTTCCAGCAGGTCCTCGGCGGAAACCACAGCGCCGTCGGCGCGTAGCAGCTCGGCCAGCACCGCGAACTCCTTGCGGGAGAGCGCCACGTGCCTGTCGTCGCGGCGTACCTCGTGTCGGGCCGCATCGAGCTGGATGCCGGCGCGGCGCAGCGTCGGAGGCGCGGCCGGGCGGGCCCGGCGGGTCAGCGCGTGCACCCGGGCCGACAGCTCGACCAGGGCGAACGGCTTGGTGAGGTAGTCGTCCGCGCCGAGCGCCAGCCCCGCGACCCGCTCCCGGACGGCCGCCGCGGCGGTCAGCATCAGCACCCGCGTCTCCCCGCCCGCGTCCACGATCGCCCGGCACACGTCGTCGCCGTGCACCACCGGCAGGTCCCGGTCCAGGACGACAACCGCGTACTCGTTGACACCGAGCCGTTCCAACGCGGCGTCCCCGTCGTACGCCACGTCGACAGCGAACGACTCCCGACGAAGCCACTCCGCGATGGCGTCCGCCAACATGGTCTCGTCCTCGACCACCAGCACTCTCACCCCTCCATGGTGCTCGGGGTGCGGTAACGGCGGCATAACCGCCGACGGTAACGCCGGGGATACGGCCGCCGGCGTCCACTGGTGCCACGTTCGGCGAACCGCGCCGGACCTGAGCGGAAGTGGACACCATGCGACGACAGATGCTTGCGATCCCCGTCCTGCTCGCCCTGGCGCTGGCCGCGTGCGGCGCGGGAGGCGACGACAGCGGGGTCGCGACCGCCGGCGGGACGAAGGCCGAGGCCACGGCGAGCGGCGCCCCGGTCAGCGACTCGGACCGGCAGCTCGCCTTCGCCCGGTGCATGCGGGAGAACGGGGTGGACATGCCCGACCCGGAGCCGGGTGGCCGCCCCAACTTCCGGTTCGGCGCGGACGTGGACCAGCAGAAGGTCCAGGCGGCCATGGAGAAGTGCCAGGACAAGCTGCCCAACGGAGGGCAGGGACCGCAGCTCAACCCCGAGCAGGCCGAGCAGATGCGCGCCCTCGCCACGTGCATGCGCGCGAACGGCGTACCTGACTTCCCGGACCCGGACGCCGACGGGCGGCTTCGGATCGGGACCGGGGACAACGCGATCAACATCGGCGACCCGGCCCTGAAGGCCGCGCTGGAGAAGTGCCGGCAGCACGCGCCCCAGCTCGGGGGCGGCAAGTGACCGACGCCACCCGACGCCCAGGGCTGCGCGCTGCTGTCGCCGTGGGGATCGTCCTGCTTGTCGCCGCCGTGGGCGTCGTCGCCGCACTGGGCTTCGACGGCGCCGCCGGGGACGCCACCCGCGCCGGCGGCCCGGCGGCGACCGCCCCGATCACCCGGCAGACCCTCGCCGACACGCAGACCGCCGACGGCGAGTTGGGGTACGGAACGACGCGCACCGCCACGGCGAAGCTCAGCGGCACGATCACCGGGCTCCCCGCGACCGGGTCGACAGTGCGGCGGGGCAAGGCGCTCTACCTCGTCGACAACGAGAAGGTCGTGCTCCTCTACGGCGGGCTACCCGCGTACCGGACGCTCGCGCCCGGCATCGATGGTCCGGACGTCACCCAGTTCGAGCGGAACCTCAGGGCGCTGGGCTACACCGGGTTCACCGTCGACGACGAGTACACAGGCGACACCGCCGACGCGGTCCGTGACTGGCAGGAGGACCTCGGTCTGCCCGAGACCGGCCGGATCGAGCAGGGTCGCGTCGTGTACGCCGACGGGGAGGTCCGGGTGGAGAGCCACCAGGCCGACGTCGGTGCGGCCGCGCAGCCCGGTCAGGCGGTGTTGACCTACACCGGCACCAACCGGGTGGTCACCGTCGACCTCGACATGGACGACCAGCGGCTCGCCAAGCGGAAGGCGAAGGTCACTGTGAAGCTGCCGGACGGACGGGCTGTCGCCGGCACGATCAGCACGGCCGAGACGGTCGTCCAGGCCGGCGCGTCCGGCGCGAACGGGCAGTCGTCAGGCGAGGCGGAGACGAAGATCGAGGTTACAGTCGCGGTCACCGACCCGAAGGCCCTCGCCGGCTTCGACCAGGCCAGCGCCACAGTGACATTCACCGCCTCGGAGCGCCGCGACGTGCTCACCGTCCCGGTGGCGGCGCTGCTGGCGCTCGCCGAGGGCGGCTACGGCGTCGAGGTCGTCGACGGCGACGGCAGCCGGATCGTTGCCGTGACGACAGGGCTGTTCGCCGACGGCCGGGTCGAGGTCAGCGGGTCGGAGATCGCCGAGGGCATGACGGTGGCGATGCCGACATGACAGGTGACGTGATCGTCCTCGACCGGGTCAGCAAGCGGTACGCCGGTGGTGTGGTGGCGTTGGACGACGTCTCGTTGCGGATCGGTCATGGCGAGCTGGTGGCCATCGTCGGCCCGTCCGGTTCGGGCAAATCGACGATGCTGCACCTGATCGGCACCCTGGACCGGCCGTCGTCGGGAAGCGTGCTCCTCGACGGGTACGACGCGGCGAAGCTGACCGACCGGGAGCTGTCCGCGTTGCGGGCCACCCGGATCGGCTTCGTCTTCCAGCAGTTCCACCTTGCCCCCGGCGTTCCGGTCGTGGACAACGTCGCCGACGGGTTGCTCTACTCCGGCGTACCCCTGCGGCGGCGTCGGGAACGCGCGGAGGCCGCGTTGGTCCGGGTTGGCCTGGGCCACCGGCTCGGGCACCGGCCGCACGAGCTGTCCGGCGGCGAACGGCAGCGGGTGGCGGTGGCCCGGGCGGTGGTCGGTGAGCCGGCGGTGCTGCTCGCCGACGAGCCGACCGGCAACCTCGACTCGCAGTCCGGCGCCGGGGTGTTGGAGCTGCTGCGCGATCTGCACCGGGCCGGCACGACCGTCGTGGTGATCACGCACGACCGGGAGATCGCGGGAAGTCTGCCCCGGCAGGTGCGGATGCGCGACGGCGCGGTGCGGCACGACTCGGCCTTCGCGTCGGGCGGGGTCGGCTGATGGCGACGCTGACCCCGGCCCGGCTGCGGCCGGCGGACGTCCTGCGCGTCGGTGGGGTGGGGCTGCGGACCCGTCCGCTGCGGGCGTTCCTCT
This sequence comes from Micromonospora lupini, assembly GCF_026342015.1. NCBI lineage: Bacteria > Bacillati > Actinomycetota > Actinomycetes > Micromonosporales > Micromonosporaceae > Micromonospora > Micromonospora lupini. The sequence continues at coordinate 1,128,838 of NZ_JAPENL010000002.1, read as the reverse complement.
CCGCGTTGGGCATCGCGATCGGCATCGCCGCGATGATCGCGGTCGTCGGCATCTCCTCGTCGTCCCGGGCGGAACTGGACCGCGCGCTCGACGCCCTCGGCACCAACCTGCTCACCGTCGAGCCGGGCGACACTCTGTTCGGCGCGGACGCGCAGCTGCCCGGGGATTCGATCGCCATGATCGGCCGGATCGGTCCGGTGACGCAGGTGACAGCCACCGGGCGGGTCCCCGACGCCAAGGTGTACCGCACGGACCGGATTCCGGCGGCGGAGACCGGAGGCATCGCCACCCGGGCGGCCCGGTTGGACCTGCTGGACGCGGTCGGAGCCGAGGTGGCCGACGGCACCTGGCTCAACGAGGCCACCGCCCGCTATCCGGCGGTCGTCCTCGGCGCCACCGCCGCGCAGCGACTCGGCATCACCACGGCCGGTTCGCAGGTGCGGGTGTGGTTGGGCGGACGGTGGTTCACGGTGGTCGGCGTCCTCGGGGCCGTGCCGCTCGCCCCGGAGCTGGACGCCTCGGCGCTTGTCGGGTGGTCCGCTGCGAGCGACTACCTGGGGTTCGACGGGCACCCGACCACCGTCTACACCCGGGCGCAGGAGTCGCAGGTCGAGGCGGTGCGGTCCGTGCTCGGCGCGACCGCCAACCCCGAGGCGCCGAACGAGGTGGAGGTGTCCCGCCCCTCCGACGCGCTGGCCGCGGCCGAGGCGACCGACGACGCGTTCACCGGGCTACTGCTCGGTCTCGGGGCGGTCGCCCTGCTGGTGGGTGGGGTGGGCGTGGCGAACACCATGGTGATCTCGGTATTGGAGCGACGGGCCGAGATCGGCCTGCGCCGCGCACTCGGGGCGACCCGCGGTCAGGTACGCACACAGTTCCTCGCGGAATCGCTGCTGCTGTCCGCGTTCGGCGGGATCGGCGGAGTGCTGCTGGGCATCGTGGTCACCTCGGGGTACGCGCTGTCGCAGGGCTGGCCGATCGTGGTGCCGGCGTGGGCGATGCTCGGCGGAGTCGGCGCGACCCTGGTGATCGGTGGCTTCGCCGGTCTCTACCCGGCGGTCCGCGCCGCCCGCCTCGCGCCGACGGAGGCGCTGGCCGCCGTCTGACCGAGGTGCCGGTCCGTGCCGGTGTGGCGGGCCGGCGTGGCGGGGATCGGGCCGGCGTGGCGGCCGGGGGCCGGCAGATGCGGAAGAGCGGTATGACTCTGAGGCATATTTATACCTCTGAGTCATACCGCTCTCGGCAGTGACACCCGCCAAACGGGTCAGGCGATGATCGTGTCGAGCGCGATCTCGACCATCTGGCTGAAGGTCTGCTCGCGCTCCTCCGACGTGGTCTTCTCGCCGGTCTTGATGTGGTCGCTCACCGTCAGCACGGTAAGCGCGCGGGCCTTGAACCGGGCGGCGATCGTGTAGAGGGCCGCCGACTCCATCTCCACCGCCAGCACGCCGTAGTCGGCGAGCGTGTCGTAGAGGTCCGGCCGGTCGGTGTAGAAGGCGTCCGCCGCCAGGATCGGCCCGACGTGCATGCTGATGCCGCGCCGCTCGGCCACCTCGACCGACGTACGCAGCAGCCCGAAGTCGGCCACCGGGGCGTAGTCGATCAGCCCGTCGAAGCGCATCCGATTCATGTTCGAGTCGGTGGACGACCCGATCGCCGCGACCACGTCGCGCAGTTGCAGGTCGGTGCTGAGGGCCCCACAGGAACCGACCCGGATAAGCGTCTTCACGCCGTACTCGTTGATCAACTCGTGGGCGTAGATGGAGGCGGACGGCATGCCCATGCCGGAGCCCTGGACCGAGACCTCGACGCCGTTCCAGCGGCCGGTGAAGCCCAGCATGCCCCGAACCGTCGAGTAGCAGGTGGCGCCCTCGAGGTAGGTCTCCGCGATCCACTTGGCCCGCAGGGGGTCACCCGGCATCAGGACCCGCTCGGCGATCTCGCCCGGCTTCGCGCCGATGTGCGTACTCATGGCAAAGATCCTGCCAGGCCGGCGGGAGCGATACCGGTTCGGCGTCCGAACCGGCGGTCCTGTACCCTCGTCGGCGGTGGCGTGTCCGAGCGGCCTAAGGAGCACGCCTCGAAAGCGTGTGAGGGTTAACGCCCTCCGAGGGTTCAAATCCCTCCGCCACCGCTCTGAAATGCAGAAACGCCCGGTCGATCCGTGAGGATCGACCGGGCGTTTCCGCGTCAGAGCTGCTGCTCGCCGCCGTCGACGAACAGCTCGCCGCCGGTCATGAAGCTGCTCTGGTCGGAGGCGAGGAAGAGCGCCGCGTTGGCGATCTCGTCCGGGTGGGCCATCCTGCCCATGGGCACGGTGGAGGCGATGCCCTTCAGCAGGCCGGGGGCCTCCTCGGGGCTGGACGCCAGGCCCGCGAGCCCGGGGGTCTCGGTCGAGCCGGGCACCAGGGTGTTGACCCGGATCTTCCGGCCCATCAGCTCGGCGGCCCAGGTGCGGCCGAACGAGCGGATGGCGGCCTTGGAGGCGGCGTAGACGCTGAACGCCGGAATGCCGCTGACCGCCGAGGTCGAGCCGGTGAGCACGACCGAGGCACCCTCGTTGAGCAGGGGCAGGGCCTTCTGCACTGTGAAGATGGTGCCGTAGACGTTTGTGTCGAAGGTGCCGGCGACGTGCTCGACCGTGATCGATTCGAGCGGGCTGAACTCGCCGCCGCCGGCGTTGGCGAACAGCACGTCCAGCCCCGCGCCGCGGGCCTCGATCGCCCGCATCACCCGGTCCAGGTCGTCGAGCTTGCCGACGTCGCCGGCGATGCCTGTGGCGTTGGCCCCGATGCTTGCCACGGCCTCGTCCAGCGGGCCCTTGCGGCGGCCGGTGACGAAGACGTACGCGCCTTCGGCGGCGAAGCGGCGGGCGGCGGCCAGGCCGATGCCCGTGGTGCCGCCTGTGACGAGGGCGGTCTTGCCGTCGAGCTGTCCCACGATCGATCTCCTTCACAAATTGTGTACCGAGCGGTATTGATCCGACCGTAGCAACCCCTGACCCGCTCCGCAAATTTCTGTACCGATCGGTTTCGGTAGCGGGTAGGATCAGTTGCGGGAGGTGGTGGGCCGTGCCACAACGAGGGCGACCACGCGGCTTCGACGCCGGCGAGGCGTTGGAGCGCGCGCTTGAGGTGTTCTGGCGTCAGGGGTACGAGGGCGCCTCGATGAGCGACCTCACCGCCGCCATGGGCATCAACAAACCGAGCCTCTACGCCGCCTTCGGGAGCAAGGAGGAGCTGTTCCGCAAGGCCGTGGCCCGCTATGCCGAACAGGACATGGAGTACGCGCGGCGCGCTTTCGCCCAACCCACCGCGTACGAGGTCGTCGCCACCCTGCTGCGGGAGAACGTGCTCGCCGTGACCCGACCCGACCGCCCGGCAGGCTGCCTGTCGATCCAGGGTGGCACCGCCTGCTCCAGCGACAACGCGGCGGTGGCCGGATTCCTCGCCACCAGCCGTCTGGCCGGGGAGCACGCCCTCGCCGACCGGTTCAGCCGGGCGGTGGCCGAAGGCGACCTACCCGCCGACGCCGACCCAGCCGCGCTCGCCCGCTTCGTCATGAGTGTCACCGAGGGGCAGGCGATACACGCCGCCGCCGGGGTCGCCCGGGAGGCTCTGCGTCAGACGGCGGAGATCGCGCTGGCCGGGTTCGCGGCCGTTTCCGGGGCGCGGTCCCCCGAGCAGGTCGCCGAGTCCGTCTGAGCAACGGCCGCCCGGGCCCGGCGCGTTCACCGTCCAAGCCGAGCGGCGTCGTTGCCATGGTCTTTCAGGCGACCGAGAAGGTGACAGTTCCGGTGTAGGTGCCCGCGACGGCCGTCAGGGGGATCTGGACCGAGACGACCGGATTCCAGGTCGCCGAGTTGTTGCCGATGCCGTCGGTAAGGGTGAACGCGGTGCGTTCGACGTTGATGATCTCTGCGTCTCCCGCGGTGGGTTGGCCCGAGGTGAACGTGCCGATACCGCTCGTCGCGGTGGCCGGCCCCGACCAGCAGGAGACGTTCGTGCTGGCGATCGAGTGAACCGGAAGGCCGCTGGTGACGAAGTTCGTCGCGACCACAGTCGCGGTCCAGGTCGGCGCCGACAGCAGGCGCTCATCGGTCACCGTGACCGATCCCAGGCTGCCCGAGGCGACTCCGCCGAGGCCGGCGCTGCTCAGGGTGGCCGTCTCCGGCGCGCTGATCGACAACTCGCCCGGCTCGGCGCAGGTCGACCTGGTGACCGTGTCGGTGTCCATGGTGACCGCGCCGTTGATCGCCATCGCCCGACCGTCCACCTCCAGTGCCGCGCCCACGGTGATCGAGGTGAAGGTGAGCAGGTTGCCGCGGAACAGGGAGTTGGCGCCGAGCGTGACGGAGCTGCCCACCTGCCAGAAGACGTTGCACGACTGGGCGCCGTTGATCAGGTTCACGGTGCTCGACGCACCGGTGATGAGTGTGGTGGTGGTCTTGAAGATGAAGACCGCGTTCGGGTCGCCCTCGGCGTCGAGGGTCAGGTCCCCAGCGAGGGTGAACGTGCCCCCGGCTGATTCGTACACGCCTGTGGTCTTGGTGGTGCCGCCGAGTTCGGTCGCGACGACGTCAGTGGTCGTGCGGGAGGCGGCGTTGTTGTAGGCGACGGCGAGGTCGCTCTTGGCCTGCACGGCGGGGCCGTCGTTGGAGTGGATCGCCCCGTTCAGTTGGCCCGGAGGGAATCCGGTCACGGCGGTGCCCGGGCTCACGCCCAGGTCGCCGGTGACGACGCTGAGCCCGGTGTTGGTGACAGTCGTTCCGGCGAGGACCGCGAAGTCCGCGGCCGTACCCAGCGGCACCGGCGACTCGGCGGCGCTCGCGCTGGGAGGCCCGGCCACGATGACCAGGACGGTGGTCGCACCGACCAGGGTCAGGGCGCTTGCTGTCCGGGACATCCTGGTGATCGTGCGGCGGATGCCCGTGCGCGGAAAGGTCGCCATGGTCTCCTCGAAGCTCGACAGGGCGGTAGCTCTTCAGCGCCCCATACTGGCACACCGAGGCACAAATAGGTTGTAATCGGTCATGAGCCGATCAGTCGGTCCACTCCGTCGAGCAACCGTTGCAGCCCGAACTCGAAGAGGCTGTCGACGTTGAGGTCGATCGCCGACCGGGAGAGCCGGGCCAGGTGCGGAAACTCGCCGGCCGCGAGCAGCCGGCCCAGGGCGTCGGCCTGGGCCTCCATCCACTCGTCGTCGGTCAGGCCGGTGTCCTGTTCCGCCTCGGCCCCCTGTTGCAGGTTCACCGCCGTGCCCCGTACGTGGTTGGCGAGGGCGGTCACCAGGTGCAGCTGGGTGTGCGGATCCAGGCCGCAGCCGGCGAGGGCCCGCAGGGCGCATTCGGTGTGCGCGACCGCGTGCGGTGCCATCAGCGGGCGGGTCAGCGAGACGACCTGGGGCAGCCAGGGATGTCGACAGTAGATCGACCACTGCAGCCGGCAGAGCAGCTCCAGGTGGGCCCGCCATCCGGGTGGGAACGTGCCGGGCAGTCGGTGGGCGGCGAACGCGGCGTCCGCCATCAGCAGCAGCAGATGCTCCTTGCCGCGGACCTGCCGGTACAGCGACATGGTCGGCACGTCCAACTCGGTCGCGATGCGCCGCATGCTCAGCCCCGCCAACCCCTCGGAGTCGGCGATCCCGACGGCCGTCCGCACCACCTCGTCGCGGGTCACCCCGTGGGCGGGGCCACGCCGCACCTCGGCCCGGCCCCCCCGAGCGGGCGGCGTCGGCGGCGAGCCGGCGACCACCATGCCCACGCCGGGCACCGCCTGGACCAGGTTCTCCTGCCGGAGCACGGTGAGGGCGCGACTCGCCGTCGCCATGGCGACCCCCCACTCCCGGACGATCTGGCGGGTGGACGGCACCCGGTCGCCGGGGCCCAGCTCACCCGACGCGACGCGCCGCCGCAGCTCCGCGACGATGCGCAGGTACGGGGGTGTGGACTCGTCGATCCCCGTCACCGTCGCCCTTCCCGTCGGCCGGAACCCGACCCTAGCGCACTAGAGCACTGGGAGTCGTCCCGCCGACCCGTCCTGGCGGCTGTCCACGGGTGCACTAGAGCTATCTGGCCACCCGGTGCCCGAGCCGACATGCTCCCCACACGGCGTGTACGCCGTACATGATTTCACGAATGGGGACTGTCATGACATGCATCCCGTACCGCCGATGGGTTGTCGCGATCGGCGCGGCCGCGCTCCTCGCGGCGGCGACGGCCGTCGGCCCGGCCGTGGCGGCCGACCGTCCGGCCGCGGCCGTGGTGCGAACCGACCAGGGCGCCCTCCGCGGGACCGTCGCTGCGGACCACCGGACGTTCGAGGGCATCCCGTACGCGCGCCCGCCGCTGGGCGCGCTGCGCTGGGCCCCGCCGCTACCCGGCCCGCGGTGGACGGGTGTACGCGACGCGTCCCGGCCCGGTGCCGCCTGCGCCCAACTGAAGGGGCTGCCGATGGACGACGCGTCGGCGTCCGAGGACTGCCTCTACCTCAATGTCACCACGCCGCGCACCCCCGTCCGGGCGCCCCGACCGGTGCTGGTGTGGCTGCACGGCGGCGACTTCCGGTTCGGCCAGGGCGACGTCTACGGCGGGGAGCGGCTGGCCGCCGACGGCGACGTCATCGTCGTCACGGTCAACTACCGACTCGGTGCGCTCGGCTTCCTGGCGCATCCGGCGCTGGCCGGTCCGGACGGGTCCACCGGCAACTACGGGTTGCAGGACCAGCAGGCGGCGCTGCGCTGGGTTCGGCGCAACGCGGCGGCCTTCGGCGGGGACCCGGGCAGCGTCACAGTGGCCGGCCAGTCGGCCGGCGCGACAAGTGTCTGCGCCCACCTGGCCGCGCCCGGTTCCGCCGGCCTGTTCCACCGCGCGATCATGCAGAGCAACTCGTGCGCCAACCCCGTCCAGTCCCGGGCCGAGGCGGTCCAGGCCGCGCAGGAGTTCGCCGGGCGGGTGGGCTGCACCGATCCCGGCACGCTCGCCGCCTGCCTCCGGGGGCGGGACGCCGCCACGCTCGTCGACGCCGTCGGCTACCCCGGCGCGGGCGTCGACCTGGGCCCCGCCGTCGACGGCCGTACCCTGCCGGTGGATCCCGCGGACGCGCTGGCCCGCGGCCGGTTGCACCGGGTGCCGGTGCTGACCGGGACGAACCGCGACGAGTCCGCGCTCCAGGTGTGGGGGATGGAACGCAGCGGGATGAACTGCGTCCAGCCGCCCGCTCCGGGCCAGGAGCCCGAGTCGTGCCGGCTCACCGACGACACGTACCGCGAGCAGGTCCGCGCCATGTTCGCCGATCACGCCCAGGAGGTGCTGGCCCGCTATCCGAGCGACGAGACGCGCTCCGCCAGCGAGGCGTTGGGGGCCGTGTGGACCGATCAGGGGTACGCGGAGCCCATCTACACCGCCGCGCTGGCGTTCGCCCGGAACGTGCCGACGTACGTGTACGAGTTCGCCGACGAGGACGCGCCATTCTTCACCGAGGGGCCGGCGCCGACCTTCCCGACCGGCGCGTACCACTGCGCGGAACTGCCCTACCTGTTCGACGTCGACTACGCCGAGGCGCTCACGCCCACCCAGCGACGGCTCTCCGCCGAGATGGTGCGCGCCTGGAGCGACTTCGCCCGCACGGGTCGGCCCGGGTGGCCCCGACTGCGCGCCGACGCACCGTACGTGCGGGTCCTGGCCGGTGGCGGCGGGTCGGGCAGGACTGACTTCGCGGCGGCGCACTCGTACGACTTCTGGCGGTCGCTGCGCGGCTGACGCCGGGCCGGGCGGGCGGTCCACAGCGGACCGGCCGCCTGACGTGGCGGGGTGGGCGTCGGACGGGTCAGCAGGGTCCGGCGCCCTCGTCGAAGAGGCGGCGGGCCCAGTCGGCGTACCCGGCGATGGTTTTTCGGACCGTGCGTCCGTCGTGCAGGAAGAGGTACGCGCGGTCGCCGCTGCGGGCGAGCAGCCCGTCGAGCCGGTGCGTCCCCTGTGGAGCCGGTAGCCGCGTGACCGACGGGTAGCGGGCCCAGACCTCGTCGATCGGCGAGCCGGCAGTGATGCCCTCAGGTGTGCGCATCGGGTCACCGACCCACAGCAGCACCAGTCTGTCCTCGACGAAGACCGGGCTGACCGTGTCGTGGCCGGTGAGCACCGGGCCGCAGGCGTCCTGGTCGGTGCGCAGGGCGCCCCGACGGGTCAGCTCGGCCTCGGTGTCGCCGAACTCGATGTTGCGCAGGCCGTTCAGGTCGATGATCTCGACGTTGCCGGCGGGCCGGTTCGGCGGCATCGGGCTGGGCGGCGACGTACCGCTGCCCGCGATCGAGGCAGCAGTCAGCAGCATGGCAATAAACGCGAATTGTCGCAATTTCATGGAATCCCCCAGTCCCCAACGGGATGGGGCCGCTCAGGTTGCTGCCCGTCGCCGGATTACCGGTTTTCCCACTGTTCGACAAGCTCGTCCCAGTAGTCGGCGCTGAGTCGCCGCCGCCCGTGCGCCAGCCACCCGTCGGTGTTGCGCTCCAGGTGCAGGCCCACCTCGGCGAACGGATCGATCCACGCCCCGCGCTCGACGCCGAGCCGGACCAGCGCCGCGTTGATCGGCCACTCGTCGCGCGGCGCATCGAGAACGTCGTCGAAGCGCGGACCCCAGGACGGCGCGCCGCCCAGCCACACCGCCGCCGCCTGGTGACCGACGCCCCCGCCGAACTCGGCCTCCACGTACGCCACCGGCCCTGACCGCGACCAGCGTGCCAGCGGCTCGACCAGCGCCGGCGACAGCATCAGGCCGAACGGCTGCGCGGCGCTGCGGTCGTCAGTCGCGTAGTCCGGCAGCGACCCGGTCAGCTCCACCACCAACTGCGGGGTGATCGGCAGCAGCGCGAAGTCCTGCCGCAGCTCGCCCAGGACCGCGTGATCCAGCTCGGCGGTCTGCTCGCGGAGCAGGTCCGCGTCCGCGACCACCGCGCTGAGCTGGTAACCCATCGAACCCTCCGCCGTCCACAGCCTGTGGATAGAACGTGTGTACGACGGGTTCCGGGTCCGCCGTTCCCTGGCACGCTACCGGTGCCAGCTGTGGCGATGCGGGCGTCAGGCGCGGTGGGGGAGGTGGGTGACGAACGCGCGCCAGGCCGTCGGCCCGAAGGTGAGCGCCGGCCCGCTCGGGTCCTTGGAATCCCGTATGCCGATCACGCCGGGCAGGTTGGCGGCGACCTCGACACAGTTGCCGCCGTTGCCGCTGCTGCGGCTGCTCTTGCGCCACCGGGCGCCGTTCAGCTCCATGTCTCCGCCACTTCCGTCATCAGCTCGACCGACTGCCAGTGGGACAGCGCCTCGCCGCGCACGTTCTCCCATGCCGCCATCATGGCCGCGATGTCGTCCGGGTCGCTAGCCACGTGTCCCTGGAGCTGGTTGTCGAGGTAGCCGGCGACCCGGTGGTCGTGACTGTTGGCGATCACGAACGGCCCGTTGAGGCCGGCGTACGCGCCGACCGTGCTGGGCACGACGTGCACCCGGACGTGCGGCTCCGCGCACGCCGCGACGACGGCCAGCAGTTGGTCGCGCATTGTCGCCCGGCCGCCCACCGGCCGGCGCAGGATCGCCTCGTCGATGACCGCCGTGAACTGGGGCGGGTCGTCCCGCCTGAGCACGCCCTGGCGGTTGAGCCGCACCGTGAGGTGCCTCTCGATCTCGCCTCGCGGGATCAGGCCCGCGCCGCCGAGCACCGCGCGGGCGTACGCCTCGGTCTGGAGCAACCCCGGCAGGACCGTCGACTCGTACGAGCGCAGCGACACCGCCTCGCGCTCGATTTCCTGCCACGGACGAAACCAGATGGGGTCACGACGTCTTGAAGTGTCCGGCCAGATGTCCGACACGTCCTTGTGGAGGGCTTCCGCTGCCGCGAACCGGTGCCGAGGATGCGGGATGCGCCCCTCGGTCAACCAGCGCGCCGCGGTCTTCGGGTCGACACCGACTGTCTCGGCGAGGGATTCGGTGGTGTGCCCGGTGTCGTTGAGCGCCACCCGCAGAGCGTCGTTCATGGCTCCTCCATCGGATGTCTCGAATATCTGAAGACCATATAGCTACGGGGTGTACTTGTCCGATTACGCGCCCCAGGGTGGTCCACAGAAGACGGCGAGGCCGGTGGAGGCGCAGCAGCCCGGCGGCCGACGTCAGTCAGGGGTCGCCCCGGCGGGAAGGGCGGGGCGGCCCCTTCCACCGCGAAGGAGGCCCGAATTGCCCCGCCGCCGCCGCAACCGGAACCACCTGCCCACCCGTCCCACCTGGCGCTGCGCGGCGTGCGGCATCGCCTGGCCCTGCTCGGCGGCTAAGTTGCGGCTGCTCGGGGAGTACCGGCACGACAGGCTGGCGTTGACCGTCTACCTGGCGACGCTCCAGGCCGAGGCCTGTGAACACCTCCGGGACGTCGACCCGACCCGGCTCACCGAACGCTTCCTCTCCTGGACCCGCGCCCGGGGGTGAGGGCCTTTCGTCAGGGGCGCCAGATGATGATGTCCACGTCCCGTCGCCGCTCGGCGAAGCGGCCCGCACGCGCCGCCGCCGTCAGCAGCTCGCGCAGGTCGGCCTCGAAGGCGGCGAGGCGGTCGGCGAACAGGTGCGGTGCCGAACTGGACAGCGAGAACACGGCCGAGACGGTCTCGTCGACCGAGCGTTCCACGACCATCCCCTGTTCGACGGTGACCCGGGTGGGGCCGGTGAAGCCCGCCGCGAGCATGATCTCCCCCTCGCCGCTGGGAGTGCCCGAGGGCAGCGATCCCTGACCGGCCCGGCGGACCGGCCCCAGGTAGCGCGCGACCAACTCGTTGATCTGCGGCCAGGGCGGGCGGGGGTACGGCAGCAGGTCGTCCCCGGTCACACCCTGGTGCGTGTTGGCGCTGACGTGGACCCAGGCCCCGTCCGGCGCGAGCATGTCGCGGACCCGGCGGGCCACGAGCGGCCGATCCATCCAGTGGAACGACTGCGCGAACGTGGCCACCCGGAACGTACCCAGGTCGGCCGGCAGCGCCTCGGCGCGCAGGTGCCGCCACTCGACGTTTGCGGTCCGTGCCGCGTCGGCTCTGCGCTGCGCCTCGACGAGCATGCCCCGGTCGGGGTCGACCCCCACCGCCGCCTCGAACAGTGGCGCGAGCAGCAGCGTCAGCGAGCCGGGGCCACAGCCGACGTCCAGGAGGCGACCGGTGCCGTCGAGGTCGAGCGCGGCGCGGATCGCCTCGGCAAGTTCGGGTGGATAGGGCAGCCGGCCCACGCTGTAGTGGCGTGCGGTGCCCGCGAACAACGTCTCGTCCCACTCCCACGCCGCGTCAGCCACGATGTCGATGAGACCACAGGGGTGGACCCGGGCCGACCGATATTCGGTCGAGGCGCGTCGGCTGACGAATCAGGGCCGGTCCCCGTGGGGGCCGGCCCTGCCGTTTTTCCTGCTCAGGAGAGCGGAGGATACGAGATTCGAACTCGTGAGGGTGTAAACCCAACACGCTTTCCAAGCGTGCGCCCTAGGCCTCTAGGCGAATCCTCCGCGAGCCAGGATACAGGCCCTCGCCGACCGGGCCACCCCACCACCCCCTGAAGATCGACGGGCCGTCGGGTAGGGTTGGCGTCACCTCCCGTGCGGCGGTATCTCGTGAACCTCCCCAGGGCCGGAAGGCAGCAAGGATAAGCGAGCTCTGCCGGGTGCACGGGAGGCCTTTTCGTCTCCGGCGCCTTGATCCACTCCAGGTCGCCGATGTGGGGCTGTTCTGGGCCGTGGATACCGCCACGTCGCCGAGGTGGAGTCGATCAAGCGCGGCAACCCGCAGCAACCCGGGCTGCCCGGCGGGGTGGGTGGTCAGCCGCGCCCGACCGGCGCAGAATGGCTCGGTCGAGAGGAGGCGGGACGAGTGACGCTGGCGCTCTACCGCAAGTACCGGCCGCGTACCTTCGCCGAGGTCATCGGGCAGGAGCACGTCACCGAGCCGTTGTCGCAGGCGCTGCGCAGCGGGCGGCTCAACCACGCCTACCTCTTCTCCGGCCCCCGTGGCTGCGGCAAGACCTCCAGCGCCCGGATCCTGGCCCGCTCGCTCAACTGTGAGCAGGGCCCCACCCCGGAGCCGTGCGGCAAGTGTGAGTCGTGCCGCTCGCTTGCCATCGACGGCGCCGGTTCGATCGACGTGATCGAGATCGACGCGGCCAGCCACGGCGGTGTCGACGACGCCCGGGAGCTGCGGGAGCGCGCGTTCTTCGCGCCGGCCAGCAGCCGCTTCAAGATCTACGTGATCGACGAGGCGCACATGGTCTCGACCCAGGGCTTCAACGCCCTGCTCAAGCTCGTCGAGGAGCCCCCGGAGTACGTCAAGTTCATCTTCGCCACCACCGAGCCGGAGAAGGTCCTCGGCACGATCCGGTCGCGGACCCACCACTACCCGTTCCGACTGATCCCGCCGAAGGTCCTCCGCCCGTACCTGGAGCAGCTCACCCAGGCCGAGGGCGTCGCCGTCGAGCCGGCGGTCTTCCCCCTGGTGGTCCGCGCCGGTGGCGGTAGCGCCCGGGACAGCCTCTCCGTGCTCGACCAGCTCATCGCCGGCGCCGGCCCGGAGGGCGTGAGCTACGCACGGGCCGCCGCGCTGCTCGGGGTCACCGACGCCGCGCTCATCGACGAGATGTGCGACGCGCTGGCCGCCGGTGACGGCGCCGCCGCGTACGGCACCGTCGACCGGGTCGCCGAGGCCGGGCACGACCCGCGCCGGTTCGCGTCGGACCTGCTGGAACGGCTGCGCGACCTCATCGTGATCCAGCAGGTGCCGGACGCCGCCGCGAAGGGCCTCATCGACGGCCCCGCCGACCAGATCGAGCGGATGGCCGCCCAGGCTTCGCAGCTCGGCCCGGCCACGCTCTCCCGCTGCGCGGACATCGTGCACGACGGCCTGGTCGAGATGCGCGGCACCACCGCGCCCCGCCTGTTGCTGGAGCTGATCTGCGCCCGGATGCTGCTGCCCGGCGTGGACGACTCCACAGGCGGCCTGCTCCAGCGCCTCGAACGGATGGAACGCCGGCTCACCCTGAGCGGCACCGACGCGCCGTCGGCTGCCGCCGGCTCCGCGCCAGCGGCCCACCCAGGAGTACGCCCACAGCACGCCCCTCCCGTCCCGGCTGCCGCCACCCCGGCACCCGCCGACGCCCCGACCTCCGCACCGCCGTGGGACGTCGACCCGACCGCGTCCCCGACCCCGGGCACGCGGTCCACAGGCGCTGCGGGCCCAACCGCCTCGGGCGCTGCAGGTTCGGGTGCTGCAGGTTCGGGTGCTGTGGGTTCGGGTGCTGTGGGTTCGGGCGCTGCCGGTTCGGGCGTTGCGGGCTTGGGCGTCGCTGGCTTGGCCGCTGTGGGTTCGGGCGCTGCCGGTTCGAGTGCTGCCGGTTCGGGCGCTGCCGGTTCGGGCGCTGCCGGTTCGGGCGCTGCCGGTTCGGGCGCTGCCGGCTCGGGCGCTGCCGGCTCGGGCGCTGCCGGTTCGGGCGCTGCGGGCTCGGGGGCTCGTGCCACGGGCGCACCGGGCTCGTATGCCCCCTCGGGGGCCGACTCACCGATTCCGGGATCGCCCGGCGCGTCGGCGTCTACCTCCGCTGACCCGGCCGCACCCGTCTCGCCCGCCGGACCGGGCACCGGCTCGCCGGCCCCGCGTCGCGTGGTGCCGCCGTCGGCGGTGCTGCCCGACCCGGCGACACCCGTGCCGCCCCGCCCCGGAGCGCCGGCCGCCGCACTGGACGCGGTAGCGGTCCGCCGGGTCTGGCCCGACGTGGTCGGCAAGGTCAACCGGACCAACAAGCGGATCGCCGCCCTCATGCGCGACGCGGTCGTGCGGGAACTCGACGGCGACATGCTGGTGCTGACGGTGAAGTCCACAGTGCTGGCCAAGATGATGGCCGACCACGCGGCGGTGCTGACCGACGCGCTCTACGAGGAGTTGGGCGGACGCTGGCAGATCCGCTGCGAGGTGGCCGGCGAGCGGGGTGGCGTGTCGCTGTCCGGCCAGCCGCGCTCGCAGCCGGCCTCGCCGCCCCGCCCAGCGGCGCCGACCGTGGCGGCCTCGCCGTCCAACCCACCGAACGCGCCCGCTGCCGGGCCGACGAGCGCCCCGCCCGCGTCGAACGCGCACGCCGCTGCGCCGAGTGCTGGGCCGGCGGGCGGCGCGTCGACCGTGCACGCCGCTGCGCCGGGTGCCGGGCCGGCGGGCGGCGCGTCGACCGTGCACGCCGCTGCGCCGGGTGCCGGGCCGGCGGGCGGCGCGTCGACCGTGCACGCCGCTGCGCCGGGTGCCGGGCCGGCGGGCGGCGCGTCGACCGTGCACGCCGCTGCGCCGGGTGCCGGGCCGACGGGCGGCGCGTCGACCGTGCACGCCGCTGCGCCGAGTGCCGGGCCGACGGGCGCCCCGCCCGCGTCGAACGCGCACGCCGCTGCGCCGGGTGCCGGGCCGACGGGCGGCGCGTCGACCGTGCACGCCGCTGCGCCGGGTGCCGGGCCGACGGGCGGCGCGTCGACCGTGCACGCCGCTGCGCCGGGTGCCGGGCCGACGGGCGGCGCGTCGACCACGCACGTCTCGGCGAACGCGCCTACCGCCGCCGGCCCGACGAACGCAGCGTTCACCGGAGCGAACTCGGCAGGTACTGCCGGCCCGGGTTCGCGTGGCGGTGTCGGTGCGGACGGATCGACCGGTCACGGTGTTGGAAACCAGGGCGGCGGGCAGCCCGCCGAGTCGGCTGCCGATGAGGACGACTGGCCGGAGGCGGCCCGTCCCGGCGGCAACGCTCCTGCCCCGGCCACGGATGCCCCAGCCACGGATGACGAGGACTGGCCGGAAGCCGCCCGACCCGGCGGCGCCGCCACGGGCAACGGTGTCCCTGGCGATTCCGGCTCAGCACCCGTGCCGCTCAGCACGAACGGTGCTGGCGGCCCTGCCGGCCCCGGTGCGGCCAACGGCTCCCATGGCTCCAACGGCGGCAGTCCAGGTGGCACAGGTTCGACGACCGGTAGGCCGGACGCGCGGGCGGCCAACCCGACACCGGCGGCCCGGCAGCCGGCGACAGCCGGTGGCGCCCCGGTGAGCAGCGCCATCGCCGCGGCTCGCGCGGCGGCGGCGGGACGCGGTCCGCGTACCGCATCGGCTGCCCGGCCCGTCGCGGACGCCGAGTGGGCCGGCGAACCTCCCTACGACCCGGACTTCGACGGCCCGCAGCGTGGCGGACGGCCGGGTGGCGCGGCACCGGCGGCGACCCCAACCTACGAGGGGTTCGACCCGGGCGACGAGCCGTTGGACGAGGTCATCGACGAGAAGACCGCCCGGGAGTCGAGCGAGGAGCAGGCGGTACGGCTGCTGCGCGATACCTTCGGGGCCGAGAAGATCGACGAGGTCGACGCCCGCTAGGCCCTCGTCCCCTTGATCGTTGGCAGTTGAGCGACTCGACACGCCGAGCACCGCCTCGCTGAAGTGCCAACGATCGCCGTGCCCGTGCCGCTCAGCCACGTCAGGTCGGCGCGGCCGAGCGGCTCTGTGCGGGCCGGTCAGCGGGGGTTTCGGCGAGTAGGGCGCCCAGGCAGCAGGCCCACACCGGAAAGGGCAGCACCGCTACGCGTTCCATGCCGCCGACGCCGATCCCGAAGCCCTGCTGGGCGAAGAACAGTACGGTTCCCGCCAGCGCGGTGAGCCCGGCGGCAACGGTGAGCCCTCGCCACCGGCCGAGCACCGTGGTGTTCGGCGCGAAGCCGGCGAGGAGCAGGCCGACGTTGCCCACTCCCATGATCAGGAATGCGCCGAGGACGTGCCGGTTCTCATCGACGTCGGCGGGGTTGAGGGCCGCCAGGGCGTACCCGCCGGCAGCCAGCAGGAGGAGGGTCTGCGCCGAGCGCACCACGGCGCCGCGACCGAGGAGCCGCCAGGTCAGCAGCAGCCCGGCGGCGAGCAGGACGGCGGTGGCGAGCGTCGCGGCGTTCATCAGCGGGTGCCAGGGCGAACAGACGTAGCGCGGTCGGGTGGTGTCCCAGATCCCGCAGTGCGCGTTGCCGAGGTCGCTGATGTTGTGGGTGGCCCAGCTGTAGGCCGGGTCGTGCCAGCGCAGACCTGTGACGAGGCTCGCGACCAGGAAGATCGGTACGGCCGTCACCCAGCAGAGCGCGCCGACGCGGCCGGTGCGGTTGAGGTTCATGCCGTCGAGCACACCAGCGCGACGGGTCGCCGCGCACTACCCGCAGATGGCCGGTTCGGGGTAGGGGTAGGCGTACCCCGGAGGGCTCGGCGTGGGCGGACGCACCGGGCGGGGCGTGGTCGGTCCCAGCGGTTAGGCTGGTCGGCGGCCGAGCAGACGAGCGCGAGAAGGAGCCATCCGTGCGCCCAGGTGGACAGCCCAACATGCAGCAGATGCTGAAGCAGGCGCAGAAGATGCAGCAGCAGATCGCCGCCGCCCAGGCCGAGCTGGCCGAGGCCGAGCTGACCGGCACCGCCGGCGGAGGGCTGGTCACCGCGACCGTCTCCGGCTCCGGTGAGCTGAAGACCATCAAGATCGACCCGAAGGCCGTCGACCCGGACGACGTGGAGACGCTTGAGGACCTGGTGGTCGCGGCCGTGCACAACGCCGCCGAGGCCGCGCGCGAGTTGACCGAGCGCAAGATGGGTCCGGTCGCCGGCGGCATGGGCGGCCTCGGCCTGCCCGGTTTCTGAGCCGGCAGATGTACGAGGGCGCCATCCAGGATCTGATCGACGAGCTGGGGCGACTGCCGGGCGTAGGCCCGAAGAGCGCACAGCGGATCGCGTTCCACGTCCTGTCGGCCGACCCGGCCGACGTCACCCGGCTGGCCGGCGCGCTGCGCAAGGTCAAGGAGCTGGTGCGCTTCTGCACGACCTGTTACAACGTGGCCGAGTCCGAGCAGTGCCGGATCTGCCGCGACCAGCGCCGCACCGACGAGGTGCTGTGCGTGGTGGAGGAGCCCAAGGACGTGGTGGCCATCGAGCGGACAGGTGAGTTCCGCGGTCGCTACCACGTGCTCGGCGGCGCGATCAATCCGCTGGAGGGGATCGGCCCGGACAACCTGCGCATCCGGGAGCTGATGACCCGGTTGAGCGGCGGCGCGGTCCGGGAGCTGATCCTGGCGACCGACCCGAACACCGAGGGCGAGGCGACCGCCACCTATCTGGCGCTGATGGTGAAGCCGATGGGCATCGCGGTGACCCGGCTGGCCAGCGGGCTGCCGGTCGGGGGCGACCTGGAGTATGCCGACGAGATCACACTGGGCCGGGCCTTCGAGGGCCGTCGAGCGGTCTGATCCCTCGGCCGGTGATGTGCGATCGGTGAGCCGGTGATGACGCCACGGTGAGATCCGTCGTGAGGATGGTGGCTCTTCTCTCCGCATCTCGCGACGGAGGTCACCGTGCGTCGGTTCCTCGCTCCCCTACTGGGACTCGCGGTGTTGACACCGCTGGTCCCGTCTCAACAGGCGGCCTCGGCCGCCTCCGTCGACCCCTCCCGAACGACCTCCGTCAACCGGCCGGCCGACCCGGGCCGGCCGGCCGACCCGGACCGCATCCTCGATCCCGACCGACGGCTCGGCGCCACCTGGAAGCGTTCCACCGACCGGGTCGTCACCACCTCGTCCGACGAGACCGGCCTGCACGTGCTGGTGGCGGACTCCAAGGAGGCGTACCACTGGCGGACGGCCGCCACGCTCGGCGGACGCGGCCTGCCGACGGACCAGTGGATCGGGCAGGTCTGCCTGACCGGCTCCGGTCGACGCGCGGTGGCGGTCTACGCACCCCGTGAATTCACCAACCGGGAGAACATGCTCAACGCGGGGGCCTTCGCGGCGGTTGTCGACCTGGACACGGGCGCGGTCACCACGTTGCCCGAACGCTACTCCCTGGCCTATCACAATCCCGGTTGCGGGGCGGGGGAGACGGCGGTGCTGTCCCGCCTGGAGCTACCGGCATCGCCGCGAGCCGGCACGGCGGCGCGGACCGTACTGACCACCGTCGACACCCGCAAGCCGCTCGCCGTGCAGAAGACGGTGGAGCCGGGTCAGCTCAGCTCGGCCATCCCCGTCGGTGATGCCATCATCGCCGCCAAGGGTGACGCACTGCTCACCCTCGACCGCCGAGGGGCGGTCCGGGCAACCCTGCGGACCGGAGGATCCCCGTTCCGGTTGATGGCGGACGGCCCCCGGGACGTTGCGCTCCAGGTGGCCCGGGGAGACGAGGTCGATCTCGCCCGGATGGCCGGTGGTCGGCTGGTGCCGGTGGCGACTGTCCCGACGGGCACCGTCAAGCTGCGGGCCGGGGGTGAAGGCCGAGTCTTCGCCGTGGGCGGCCGGGCCGGCGGTCGGCTCGTGGGCAAGCGCCTGCCCTCGCGGTGGAGCACTATCGACGCGCCACCCGACAGCGACGTCTCCCGCACCGGCGACCTGGTGCTGACCAGGGCCGTCACTGGCCGGGAGGCCGCCGGGTCGGTCGCGGGTGCGCCGAGCGACGGGCAGACGGACCGGGTCGACATCAAGGCTCGTCTGCGTACGGGAGGCGATGTCGCCTTCTCGGTACTGCCGCCGAGCGGGGTCGGCGGGCAGACGGCCGCGCCCGCCGGGGCGGCGGGAAAGACGACCACGCTCGCCGACCCGAGCCCGGAGACCGTCGCGTACGACCTCGACGGCTCCTGCGCGGTACGCCGCAACGATCCGGCCATCCAGGTCTACCAGCCGACCCGTGAGCAGGTGGAGTGGGCTGCCGACCTCGCGGTACGTGGACAGTTGACCTTCCAGCGGGCGGCCAACTGGGCGAACAACGGCCTGCCGGCCTACTCGCCGCAGGCAATGTTCCCGTCGACGACGCTCGCCGGTGGAGGCAACGTGCCGGCGCAGGTGTTCCTGGGAATCCTCGCGCAGGAGTCGAACCTGTGGCAGGCCAGTTTCCACGTCGTGGACGGCCTGGCCGGGAATCCGCTGACCAGCCTCGGCTACTACGGGCTGGATCTGGCGAACCCGGACTACACAAAGATCGACTGGACGAAGACCGACTGCGGCTACGGCGTTGGTCAGGTGACCTCCGGGATGCGGAAGAGCGACACCGACCAGTGGATCGCGGGCGTCCAGTGGGACGCGACGAAGCAGAAGGCGGTGGCGCTGGACTACGCGGTGAACGTCGCAGCCGGTCTGCGGATTCTGCAGGACAAGTGGAACCAGACCCGAAACTCCGGGCTGATCGCGAACAACGGTGACGCGAGGTACATCGAGAACTGGTGGTTCGCCATCTGGGCGTACAACACCGGTTTCTACAACCAGATCCCGGCGAGCCCCACCGCGCCGTGGGGGGTGGGCTGGGCCAACAACCCCTCCAACCCCAACTTCCCGGCAGACCGGAAGATGTTCCTGACCCAGCCGTTGGACGTGCCGAGCGCCAACCCTCCGGTGGACGACCAGGTCGGTTACGACAATGCCAAGCACCCGAACCACTGGTCGTATCCGGAGCGGGTGATGGGCTTCGCCTACACCTCGCTGCGCCGCTACAACTACGAGACCGGTAACTACAGTCCGACGTATGCCACGGCGCAGGAGCGCAACAAACTCGTCGCCCAGCCGTCCCGGTTCACCTTCTGTGTGCCGGCCCAGAACGAATGCGACCCGAACGCGTCGGAGGTGCCGGGCGACTATCCGACGGAGGAGCCGGGCCCGTGCACCCGGGACGACCTGAAGTGTTGGTGGCACTCGTCGGTCACCTGGACGGACTGCTCGATCAACTGTGGGCTGGAGAACCGGCGGTACACAAGCGTCGAGCCCCGTCCGTACGGATCCAGCATCTACGATTCGCAGTGCAGTCGGGACGGGTTGCCGAGCAACGCGCTGATCATCGACGACATCGACAGCGCGGTCCCACTCGGCCCTCAGGGCTGCCAGCGGGACTTCACGCCGGCAGGGAAGTTCTCGTTCAGCTATCCCTCCCGTGTCGGGCCGAACAACGTGACCATCTATCCCGGCAAGGTGGACACCCACCAGATCGGTGGCGGGTTCGGCGGTCACTTCTGGCACGCGCACACCCAGAAGTCCGACGCGGCGCCAGAGAAGGTCACCGGGCGATGGACGCCGACCACCCGGCTGAACGGCTGGGCCAAGGTCATGGTGCACATCCCCGACCATGGCGCGCACACCCAGCAGGCGAAGTACGTGATCAACACGGGGGCGGGGCAGAAGGCCCGGTACATCCCCACGCGGACCGAGGAACACCGCTGGGTGACTCTGGGGACTTACCAGTTCTCCAACGCGGGCGCTCAGTCGGTGGAGCTGAACAACATCACCGAGGACGGCAACGGCACCGAGGACATCGCGTGGGACGCTCTCGCGTTCGTCCCCTTGAGCGCCAAGCCACGGCACTTCGTGGTGGCAATGGGTGACTCGTACGGCTCCGGTGAGGGCGTCGGCAGCTACTACTACGAGACGGACAACAACTACGGCAACCACGCGTGGAACGCCTGCCGCCGCAGCACCAAGGCCTGGCCGCTCTTGACCCGCCTTCCCGGTTCGTCGAGTTCGATCTCCAGCCGGCTGGCCGGCCACGACCAGAGTCTTGACTTCCAGAACGTCACCTGCTCCGGATCGACGGCAGCAAAAATGGGCAGCACGAGCACGCCCTACTACTGGCAAGACCCACCCGACGATATCGGCGGGTACGGGTTCGACGCGGAGGGGCAGTTCCGGGAGATGTCCCAGATCGAGTCCGGCGTGCTGGACGGCAACACGACCCTGGTGCTGCTCTCGGCCGGCGGCAACGACGCCAAGTTCCCTCTCACGATGAGCACGTGCGCGGAGGATGCCTGTGACACCGCGGCCTACGAGGCGACCGTCCAGCAGCGGATCGACAACGCACAGCTCGAGGTGCGTCAGTTGATCAACGCGGTGTCCACGAAGGCGCCCAACGCCACCATCATGGTGGTCGGCTATCCCCGCATCTTCGCGAGTTACTACCAGGACTCGTGCGTCTTCAACAGGTACACCGCTGGTGAGATGGCGATGATCAACAGGCTGGCGCTCTACATGCGGGACGCGGAGCGGACGATGGCGGACTCGGCACGCGCCGCCGGGAAGAAGGTGCAATTCACCGACATGGTGGACGGCATGCTCGACCACGGGACGTGCCGCAAGTACGACGCCAGCCACGACATCCTCGTACCTGACGACATCAATGCGCTGGTCGTCGGCCCGGAGGGTGAGGGCGACTTCCAGATGGTCACCGACGACACCTACGCGAACTGCGTCGGCTGGATCACGGCAGGCTTGAACGTCTGCATCAGCCGGGCTTCCTTCCACCCGAAGGACACGGGCGCGGTGACATACGCCAACGCCGTGACGTCACGATTGTCGGCGGTGGGATACAACTGAGTCGATCCGGTGGGCCTGCGTGACGAGCGCGGGCCCACCGGCGTACCTCTGGAGGTGGCGAGTGGCGACGCGGCGGCCGGCCCAGCGGTCCTGGGCCCCGGCGGTGCTGGTGGCCGTGCTGGCGCTTGCCCTTGGTGGCGTCACCGTGGCGATCGAGGTGGGGAGCCGGCGACTGGCCGCGGACAGCCACGCGGAGGAGGCCGCGGCCGAAGCCGCCGTGACCCGTGACGCCCAGGCGTACGGCGCAGCGGTGGTCGCCACCGGCGACCCGGCGCCGACCGACGAACGGTTGGCGGCGGCCGCGGAGGGTGCCCAGGTCCAGGTTCGGCAGGTGCACCGGACTCCCGACCTGGTGGTGGTCGTGTACGGGTCCGCCCCGGTCGGCACGTTGTTCGGAGCGAGCTACGTGGACGCCTGCCACCGCGTGAGCTTCCACGACTTGGGCACGGCCACGGCGGGTTCGGCCGTCGAGCGGCTTGCCGATTGCCCACCACCCGTCGCCAGGCCGTCGCCCTCCTGACACGCCCCGAGGCCGTCGACACCCGGAGTCGACGGCTGGCGTCGTGGCGTCGGATTGATGTGTCGCTCCAGGTATTCGCCGTGCTGTCGACTGTCAGACGTCCGCACAAGGTGTCGGCTTGGTAGCGATTGCCTGACGGCCGTTCCTCTTTACGTGTGACATGTCATAGCCTCCCGCACACGGACCGAGCCACAGCTCGGCGTGGTCATGCGCATGACAGAGGTGAGAGATGCAGGCGAGAAGGCTTAAAGCGGCCGTGGCCATCGCGGCCGTTGCCGCTCTGGCGGTCGGCGCGGCCGGCTGCGCGAAGAGCGAGCGCGACGGCGACAGTGGCGAGGCCAAGACTGGCGGCACCTTCATCTTCGCGGGTGCCGGTGACCCGAAGAACTTCGATCCGATCTTCAACGACGACGGTGAGTCGTTCCGGCCGGTCCGGCAGATGTTCGACACCCTGGTGAGCCACAAGCCGGGCACCGCGGAGCTGCAGGGCGGCCTGGCCGAGAGCTGGGAGCACGACCCGGACGGCAAGGTCTGGACGTTCAAGCTGCGCCAGGGCGTGAAGTTCCACGACGGCACCCCGTTCAACGCTGCCGCGGTCTGCTTCAACTTCGACCGCTGGTACAACATGAAGGGCGCTGCCGCCCAGTCCCAGATGATCTACTACATGGACACCTTCGGCGGGTTCGCCAAGAACGAGGCCGAGGGTGCCGGCGAGTCGATCTACAACAAGTGCGAGGCCAAGGACGACGGAACCGCCGTCCTGACCCTGAACAAGTACAAGGGTGCCTTCCCCGGCGCCTTCGCGCTGACCTCGCTGTCGATCGCGAGCCCCGAGGCGCTGAAGAAGTACGACGCCAACACGGTGAAGCAGAACGGCGACTCGTTCGAGTACAGCGCGTTCGCCACCACCAACCCGGTCGGCACCGGCCCGTTCACCTTCGGTGGCTGGGACAAGGCCAAGAACGAGATCACCCTGAACCGGAACCCGGACTACTTCGGTGACAAGGCCAAGGTCGACAAGGTGATCATCAAGATCATCAAGGACGAGAGCACCCGTAAGCAGGAGCTCCGCGCCGGCACGGTCCAGGGCATCGACTTCCCGGCCCCGGCCGACCGCAAGGCGCTGGAGGGCGAGGGCTTCCAGGTCATCAACCGCCCGGCGTTCAACGTCCTCTACCTGGGCCTCAACCAGAAGAACCCGAAGCTCAAGGACCTGCGGGTGCGCCAGGCGATCGCCTACGCGCTCAACCGCCAGCAGCTGGTGCAGACCAAGGGCCCGGGTGGCGCGAAGGTCGCCGACGAGTTCATGCCGGACACCGTGCTCGGCTACGCCCCGGACGTGCAGAAGTACGAGTACAACCCGGACAAGGCCAAGCAGCTGCTCAAGGACGCCGGCGCCGAGGGTCTGACGCTTAACTTCTACTACCCGCCGGACGTCTCCCGGCCGTACATGCCGAACCCGCAGGAGATCTTCACCGTCCTCGCCAACGACCTCCAGGCCGTGGGCATCAAGGTCAACGGTGTGCCTCGCCCGTGGAACGGTGGCTTCAAGGACGACGTGCAGCAGTTCGGCAAGCAGGACCTGCACATCCTCGGCTGGACCGGTGACTACAACGACCCGGGCAACTTCGTCGGCACGTTCTTCGGCCGCGCCAAGGTCGAGTTCGGCGACCAGTCGATGACCGAGATGTTCGAGGCGATCACCAAGGCCGACGCCACCGTCGACGACGCTGGCAAGAAGGCGGCCTGGGAGCAGGTCAACCGGGACATCGCCGCCAAGTGGCTGCCGGCCGTGCCGCTCTGGCACGCCCCGCCGGCCATCGTCGTCACCAAGGATGTCAAGGGCATGGTGGCCAGCCCCCTTACCGACGAGCGATTCAACACGGTAAGCGTCGGCAAGTGACGTCCCTCGGCTGAGGCCGTAGGCGTGATCGGCCCGGGTCCGGGGTTCCTCCCGGCCCGGGCCGATCCGCGATTCATCGAGAGTCTGGTGTGTGAGAGATGTTGCGAGTCATAGTCCGCCGGCTGTTGCAGCTGGTGGTGACCCTGATGGCGCTGTCGGCGCTGATCTTCATCTGGCTGCGGAACCTGCCCGGTGGCCCCGTCGAGGCGCTGCTCGGCGAGCGGGCCACGCCCGAGCGCCGGGCCCTGCTGACCAAGGCGCTCGGCTACGACCAGCCGATCCTGGTGCAGTACGGCAAGTTCATGCAGCGCGTGCTGACCGGCGATTTCGGCAACTCGATACGGACCGGTGACCCGGTCACCGAGGTCATCAGCCGCGCCTTCCCGGCCACCATCGAGCTGGCCCTCGTCGCGATGATCATTGCCGTCGGCCTCGGGGTGCCACTCGGCTACCTCGCCGCCCGCTGGCGTGGACGTTGGCCGGACAACCTCACCATCGCCGGCACCCTGCTCGGCATCTCCATCCCGATCTTCTTCCTGGGCTACCTGCTCAAGGACGTCTTCACGCAGAACATCCACTGGTTCCCGCCGTCCGGGCGGCTCACCACGGGTCTGGACAACACCCACGTCACCGGCTTCTTCGTGCTCGACGGGCTGCTCACCAGGGAGTTCGACGCCAGTGCCGACGCGCTGTGGCACCTGATCCTGCCGGCGATCACGCTCGCCACCATCCCGCTGGCGGTGATCGTGCGGATCACCCGGGCCAGCGTGCTCGACGTCCTCAACGAGGACTACGTGCGGACCGCCGAGGCGAAGGGCCTGCGGCACCGCACCATCCGTGGCCGACACATCCTGCGCAACGCGCTGCTCCCGGTGGTCACCACCATCGGCCTGCAGACCGGCGCGCTCCTCTCCGGCGCGGTGCTCACCGAGAAGGTCTACAACTGGGGTGGCATCGGCACGCTGATCACCGACTCGATCACCGGCGGCCGGGACTACCCGGTGCTTCAGGCGATCATCCTGCTCGCCGCGTTGGTCTTCGTGGTGGTCAACCTGCTGGTCGACCTCTCCTACGCCTTCATCGACCCCAGGGTGCGTGTGCGATGAGTGACCCCATCACCCAGGCCGGAGCGCCGACGCCCCGCAGCGGGAACGACAAGCCCGCCAGTGGGGACGACACGCCCCGCCCCGGCATGAGCGAGCGCAGCATAGGCGTGCTCGGCGACCGGAAGAAGGCACGGCTGGAGGAGCTGGCCCGCGCCAGCGCGTCCGGCCGCGGTGGCGTCAGCCTCGTCCGCGACGCCGTGCGCCGGCTGCGGCGCAACCCGGTCGCCATCGTCGGCGCCAGCATCGTCGGACTGTTCATCCTGGTGGCCATCTTCGCCCCGCTGATCGCCCCGCACGATCCGGTGCAGCGCTTCGACGAGCTGACGAAGAACCTCACAGTGGACAGCATCCCGGGCTCCAGCAGCGAATTCCCGTTCGGCTCCGACCCGCTCGGCCGGGACTTCCTGTCCCGGATGATCTACGGCGCCCGGCAGACGCTGTTCGTGGGTGTGCTCGCCACCCTCATCGGTCTGGCACTCGGCGTGCTGATCGGCGCGGTCGCCGGCGCGTTCGGCGGATGGGTAGACGTCGTCCTGATGCGACTCACCGACGTGATGCTTGCCCTGCCGAGCCTGCTGCTGGCGATCACCCTGGTCGCGATGGCCAGCCGGTCGAGCCAGTGGACTGTCATCTTCGCGGTGGCCATCGTCAACGTGCCGATCTTCGCCCGACTGCTGCGCGGCTCGATGCTGGCCCAGCGGGAGAGCGACCACGTGCTCGCCGCCCGCGCGCTCGGCGTCAAGCAGCGCAACATCGTGCTGCGGCACATGCTGCCCAACTCGCTGACCGCCGTCATCGTGCAGGCGACCCTGACCTTCGCGGTGGCCATCCTGGACGCCGCGGCGCTCTCCTTCCTGGGCCTCGGCGACCCGGACATCAACCGTGCCGAGTGGGGCCTGATGCTCGGCGTGGACGGTCAGCGCTACTTCGAGGTCCGTCCGGAGCTGGCGTACTTCCCGGCGCTCGCGATCATCGTGGTCGCGCTCGGCTTCACCCTGCTGGGTGAGGCGATGCGCGAGGCGATCGACCCGAAGAACCGGCGGTGACCGCGGTGCGCGTAACAAGCACGGCCGGCGTGAGTCGGCGAGAGGAAGTGACCCGATGAGCCTGCTCGACGTCCGTGACCTGAGCGTCGTGTTCCAGCGGCGGGGCGAGCGGCCCTTCACCGCAGTCGACAAGGTCAGCTTCACCGTGGAGCCGGGGCAGACCGTCGGCCTGGTCGGCGAATCCGGCTGCGGCAAGAGCGTGACCAGCCTGGCTATCATGGGCCTGCTGCCCAAGCGGGGCAACAAGGTCAGTGGCGAGGTGCTCTTCGACGGCACCGACCTGCTGAAGCTGCGACCGGACGACATGCGCGACAGGCGTGGCCGCGAGATCAGCATGATCTTCCAGGACCCGCTGTCGTCGTTGAACCCGGTCATCCCGATCGGCGTCCAGGTGGCCGAGGTGCTGGAACGCCACCAGGGCCGGGACCGCAAGCAGGCGCTGCGGGAGGCGCGGGACCTGCTCGACGCCGTCGGGATTCCCGACCCGCAACGGCGGCTCAGCGAGTACCCGCACCAGATCTCCGGCGGGATGCGCCAGCGCGCGCTGATCGCCATCGCGCTGGCCTGCAAGCCTCGACTGCTGATCGCCGACGAGCCGACCACCGCGCTCGACGTGACCATCCAGGCGCAGATCCTCACCCTGCTCAAGCAGTTGGTCGACGACACCGGCACCGCACTCGTGATGATCACGCACGACCTGGGCGTGGTGGCCGGGCTCTGTGACACCGTCAACGTGCTCTACGGCGGCAAGGTCGTGGAGCGGGCCCGCCGGCACGAGCTGTTCGCGCACGCCCGGCACCCGTACACCCACGGGCTGCTCAACTCGGTGCCACGGCTGGACTCTCCGCGCGGTGAGCGGCTGCACGCCATCCGCGGGTCGGTCTCCGACAACATCCCGTGGACCGAGGGGTGCGCGTTCGCCCCGCGCTGCGACAACGTCGTGGACGCGTGCCTTGAGGGGCCGCCGCCGCTCGAACCCACCGCCACCGGCGGCGACCTGCGCTGCAACAACCCCGTTTCCGAGGAGGTGGCGGTCCGATGACCGAACAGACCGGACCCCTTGTCGAACTGCGCGACCTCAAGGTCCACTTCCCGATCAAGAGCGGCCTGCTCTTCGACCGGACCGTCGGGTACGTCTACGCGGTGGACGGCGTGTCGCTGAGCATCCGCAAGGGCGAGACGTACGGCCTGGTCGGCGAGTCGGGCTGCGGCAAGTCGACGCTGGGCCGCGGCCTGCTCCGGCTCGTCGAGCCCACCGAGGGCGAGATCGTCTTCGACGGCACCGACGTCCGCTCGCTCAAGGGCGAGGCGATGCGGCACGCCCGCCGCCGCATGCAGATGATCTTCCAGGATCCGCTCTCCAGCCTCGACCCTCGTCAGTCGGTGGAGTCGCTGCTCGTGGAGGGCCTGAAGGCCCACGGGCTGGCCGGCGACAAGGCCGAGACGAACCGGCGGCTGCGCGAGACGCTGGAGGCGGTGGGCCTGCCCGCGTCGGCCCTCAGCAAGTACCCGCACGAGTTCTCCGGTGGTCAGCGCCAGCGGATCGGCATCGCCCGGGCCCTGGTGCTCAACCCGGACCTGATCGTCGCCGACGAGCCGGTCTCCGCACTCGACGTGTCGATCCAGGCGCAGGTGCTCAACCTGCTCGAGGACCTGCAGAACGAGCGGGGCCTGACGTACCTGATCATCGCGCACGACCTGGCGGTGGTCCGGCACATCGCCGACACGGTGGGCGTCATGTACCTGGGTGGTCTGGTGGAGGAGGCGTCCAGCGACGACCTCTACCGCGAGCCGATGCACCCGTACACCCGGGCGCTGATGTCCGCGGTCCCGGTGCCCGACCCCGTCGTCGAGGACCGTCGGGAGCGCATCCTGCTCGCCGGCGACCTGCCCTCGCCCACCAACCCGCCGTCGGGCTGCCGGTTCCACACCCGGTGCCCGTGGGCGCAGCCGACCCGCTGCGCCGAGGAGCGGCCGGCGCTGCGCGACGTGGTCGACGGGCACCGGGTGGCCTGCCACTTCGCCGAGGACATCGCCGCCGGCCGGATCCGGCCGCACGAGGTCGAGGTGGAGCTGGTCCGCCCGGCCGAGGGCACCGGCCCGCTCGACCCGCCGGGCGAGTTGATCCCGACACCGTGACGACGCAGTGAGGTGATCCCGACGCCGTGACGAGCATTGGGGTGATCCGGCGCCGTGACGACATCGGGGGCCGTCCTGTCGACAGGACGGCCCCCGGTGGCACGGGTCGACGGCTGTGGCGTCAGCCCTCCGGGCGGTGCAGCAGGGCCACCGCCACGGCGTGCACCGCGTCAAGCCCCGCCGGGTCGCCGAGCGGGACCGAGCCGCCTGTCACCGCGTACCACTCGTCCGCGTCCTTGTACTGCACCCGCAGCGTGACCTTGCCGTCGGCGTACTCGGTGCGCAGGGTCAGCTCGCCGGTGACCACCCCGACCTCGTCGGTCATCACCCCGCCCGGACCGGGCACGATGTCGGCAGTGCGGCTCTGCGCGCCACCCGCGCCGTCGGTGTCCGCGACCATGCCGGCCCCCGGCACCGCGGCCGAGGTGTCGGCCGTGCCGTCGGCGGTCATCCCGGCCGTGGCCGGCGCGGCGCCTGTGGCAGCTCCCTCGCTCATCTACAGCCCTCCAGCATGTCGGTCAGGGCGGCCTTCTCGGCACTTGTCACCGTCAGCCGCCAGTGGTGCTTGACCGTCACCCAGTCTTTGGCGTACTGGCACCAGTACGACCGGTTCGCCGGTTTCCACTGGGACGGGTCCTGGTCACCCTTTGCCCGATTGGAGGACGCGGAAACCGCGAGGAGCTGCGGCCGGGTCGTGTCGTTGGCGAAGTCGCCGCGCTTCGCGTCGTCCCACTCGTCGGCGCCCGAGCGCCACGCGTTGGCCAACGGCACCATGTGGTCGATGTCCACGTCGGAGGGGTCGGTGGCGCTGCGGCCGTCGTACGCGCTCTCCCAGCGACCGCCGACGACGTTGCAGCCGGACAGCTTCACGTCCTTGCCGTCGCGTTGCAGGATGCTGTCCCGCACGTCGCAGTTCTTCCCGGTGTTCCGCCAGTGCGGGAAGCGGTCCCGGCTGTAGCCCTTCATCGAGGCGGCGTTGGCGACTGTCAGCTGGCCCAGCTGCTGTGCCGCGTTGCCGCCGTCAGTCGGTGGGGGCGGCGCTCCCGTCTCGTCCGGAGGGACGCAACCGGCTACGCCGAGCGCCAGCGCCGCGACGAGCGCGGTCACCGCCGCGCGCGGTCCTGATCTGGTACGCACAGACGACACCTCTCCAGCTTGCGGGCTCCCGGCGATTGCGCACAGTACCCGGGCACGGTTTCGGCGTTTCGCGGCGTCTCCCACATCCTGCAAGGCAGATTGGTGGGATGACCACAGCCGTACCGTCGCCCGCTCTTAGAATGGGCACCGCCGCCGGCCGGGGGACGCTGCTCGCCGCGGTGCTCGCCTCCGGCATGGTCTTCCTCGACAGCACAGTCGTCAACGTGGCGCTGCCGAAACTCGGCCAGGATCTCGGGGCCGACGTCGCCGATCTGCAGTGGACCGTGAACGGCTACCTGCTGATGCTGGCGGCGTTCGTGCTGCTCGGCGGTGCGCTCGGGGACCGCTTCGGCCGACGACGGATCTTCCTGATCGGGGTGGTGTGGTTCACCCTGGCGTCGGTGCTGTGCGGGTTGTCCCAGGGCACCGGTTGGCTGATCGGGGCCCGGTTCCTCCAGGGCGCCGGCGGCGCGCTGCTCACCCCGGGCTCCCTGTCGGTGCTCCAGGCCAGCTTCCACCCGGACGACCGGGGGAAGGCCATCGGCGCCTGGGCCGGGCTGTCCGGTGTGTCCACCGCGCTGGGCCCGTTCCTCGGTGGCTGGCTGATCGACGCGCTGTCGTGGCGGTGGATCTTCTTCCTGAACGTGCCGATCGCCGTGCTCGTGGTGCTTGCCACCGTCCGCTGGGTGCCGGAGAGCCGGGACGAGAACGCCTCCCGGACGCAGGGGCCGGGCCGGACGCGACGCCGGTTCGACGTCGCCGGGGCGCTGCTCGGCGCGCTCGCGCTCGCCGGTGTCACGTACGCCCTGATCGATGCGCCCGCGCGGGGGTTCGCCTCGGCGTCGGTGCTGATCGCCGCACTGGTCGGGTTGCTGGCCGCGGTGGCCTTCGTGCTCGTGGAACGGCGGCGCGGCGACACGGCGATGCTGCCCACCGGGCTGTTCGGCAGCCGGCTCTTCTCAGTCCTGAACATCTTCACGGTCGTGGTCTACGCGGCGCTCAACGGGTTCACGTTCTTCTTCGCCGTCTACCTGCAGAACGTGGTCGAGTGGTCGGCCTTCCGCACCGGGATCGCGCTGCTGCCGATGACTGTGCTGCTGCTCGTCGGGTCGGCGCGGGCGGGCGCGCTGTCGGCGCGGATCGGACCCCGGCTGCCGCTGGCCGTCGGGCCGGTGGTGGCCGCGGCCGGTCTGCTGCTGCTGCGCGGCGTCGGCCCGGGAGCGTCGTACTTGACCGACGTGCTGCCCGGGGTGCTGCTCTTCGGCCTCGGTCTGACCCTGGTGGTGGCGCCGCTCACCGCGTCGGTGCTCGCGGCCGTCGAGGACCGGTTCTCCGGGGTGGCAAGCGGCTTCAACAACGCCGCGTCCCGCGCGGGCGGTCTGCTCGCGGTGGCCGCGCTGCCGCTGCTCGTCGGTCTCTCCGGCGGCGGGTACGAGCAGAAGACCGAGCTGACCGACGCGTTCCGGGGAGCGCTTGCCTGGTGCGCGGGACTGCTGCTGGCCGGCGCGGTGCTGGCCCTCGTGCTGGTGCACCGGCCGCCCCGGGCGGCCCCGCCGTCGCAGCCCTGTCACTCGATGCCGGCCGCCACACCCCCGGCCCGCCGGGGCTGAGGGAGGGCAGCGGGTGCCCTCCCTCAGCCAGGTCAGCCGCGGGCGCGGTTGACGGCGCTGGTGACCGCCTTGATCGACGCGGTGACGATGTTGGCGTCGGTGCCGACACCCCAGACCGTCCGACCGTCCACCTCGCACTCCACATAGGCGGCGGCCTGCGCGTCCCCACCGGAGGACAGCGCGTGCTCGTGGTAGTCGAGCACCCGGACGGCCACCCCTACCGACTGGAGCGCGTTGACGTACGCGTCGATCGGGCCGTTGCCGACCGCGGCGAGCGAGCGCTGCTCACCGCCCACGCCGACCTGTGCCTCGATCTCGACCTTGCCGTCGCTGGTGCCGATCGTGTAGCCGCCGAACCGGACGGCCGGGTTCGGCTGGTGGTCGAGCAGGTAGTGCGTCGCGAAGATCTCCCACATGGCGCGCGGGTCGACCTCTCCGCCGTCGTGGTCGGTGACCTGCTGCACGACGCCGGAGAACTCGATCTGGAGCCGGCGGGGCAGGTCCAGTTGGTGCTCGCTCTTCATGATGTACGCGACGCCGCCCTTGCCGGACTGCGAGTTGACCCGGATGACCGCCTCGTAGGTGCGGCCCAGGTCCTTCGGGTCGATCGGCAGGTACGGAACCGCCCAGGTGTGTTCGTCCATCGGCACGCCGGCGGCCTTCGCGTCGGCGGCGAGGGCGTCGAAGCCCTTCTTGATGGCGTCCTGGTGGGAGCCGGAGAAGGCGGTGTAGACCAGGTCGCCCGCGTACGGGTGGCGCTCGTGCACAGGCAGTTGGTTGCAGTATTCGACGGCTCGCCGGATCTCGTCGATGTTCGAGAAGTCGATCATCGGGTCGATGCCCTGGGAGAAGAGGTTGAGGCCCAGCGTCACCAGGTCGACGTTGCCGGTGCGCTCGCCGTTGCCGAACAGGCAGCCCTCGATCCGGTCCGCGCCGGCCAGCAGGCCCAGCTCGGCGGCGGCCACGCCGGTGCCCCGGTCGTTGTGCGGGTGCAGGCTCAGGATCACGCTGTCGCGGCGCGGCAGGTGCCTGTGCATCCACTCGATCGAGTCGGCGTACACGTTCGGGGTGGCCATCTCGACCGTGGCCGGCAGGTTGATGATCAGCGGCCGGTCCGGCGTCGGGTCGATCACGTCGATCACCCGGGAGCAGACCTCCAGGGCGTACTCCAGCTCGGTGCCCGTGTACGACTCCGGCGAGTACTCGTAGAAGATCTCCGTGTCCGGGGTGTGGATCTCCGCGTACTTCTGGCAGAGCCGCGCGCCGGTGGTGGCGATGTCGGCGATGCCGTCGCGGTCCAGGCCGAAGACCACCCGCCGCTGGAGGGTGGAGGTCGAGTTGTAGAAGTGCACGATGGCCCGCTTCGCGCCGCGCAGCGACTCGAACGTCCTGTCGATCAGGTGCTCCCGGCACTGGGTGAGCACCTGGATGGTGACGTCGTCCGGGATCATGTCGTCTTCGATGAGCTGCCGGACGAAGTCGAAGTCGGTCTGGCTGGCCGACGGGAACCCGACCTCGATCTCCTTGTAGCCCATCTGCACGAGCAGCTGGAACATCCGCCGCTTGCGCTCGGGCGACATCGGGTCGATAAGCGCCTGGTTGCCGTCGCGCAGGTCCACGGCGCACCAGCGCGGCGCGGCGTCGACGGTGCGGGTGGGCCAGGTGCGGTCCGGCAGGTCGACCCGGAACTGCTCCCGGTACGGCTGGTAGCGGCTGTACGGCATCCGGCTGGGGCGCTGCCTGGCGATCGGATCGGTCTCGGCGTCGGTGACAGGTTGAGCCATCTCAGAGTGCTCCCTGGAACATGTGGCGTCAGCAGATCGGAAGGTGTCGGCGCGCTGCCGGGCGACGATGCGCGGCGGCGCCGAGAAGAAACTCGGATGTGCTGGACGGCGCGAAGCGACTCCGCGACGAGGTGCCGGCCGGTCAGGCCTCGTCGCGGCGGCTAAGGAGAAGAAGCGCCCGCCACATGACCAGGTCACCCTACGTGATGGAGGGGAGGGTGGAAAGGCTGGTCCGGACTATGGGACCGGTGTCATGTCCGGCTCCGGGGCCTCGGCACCCAGCCTCGGCGTCCGTTGCGCCCAGGCCACCGCGGGCACGATCGCCACCGCTACCAGCACGAAGATCGCTGCCGTCGGTAACCAGCCCCACCCGCCGGTGGTCACCCCGAGCGCGGTCAGCCCGGCCGGGGCGATCAGGTACTGGAGCTGCACGCCGAGCCCGAGCGCCCCCACGTACGCGCCGCGCTCGCCGGCCGGCGGCAGGGTGGCGGTGAGCCCCCAGGTGCCCGCCGACTCGATCAGCTCGGCCAGGATCAGCAGCAACGCGGCTGCCACCAGCACCACGACGGTGAGCGGACCCCGGGTCATCCCGGAGATCGGCAGAACCAGGCAGGCCACGGCGACCAGCAGCCCACCCCGGCGGGAGGCCCGTGCCGCGCCCGCCGCGGTGTCCGTGCCCCGGCTGACGCGTACCTGGAGCAGCACGATCAGGATCGTGTTGAGCAGCACCAGAGCGGCGATCACCGTCTTCGGGGCGTCGGTGTGGGTGAGGATCCACAGCGGCAGGACCGTCAGGTAGAGCACCTGGTGCGCGGTGAGCAGCCCGGACAGCAGGGACACCGCCATGAACGGGCGGTCCCGCAGCGCGGCGAGCCGGCTCATCGGCTCCGCTCGTCGGGCCACCTGCGGCAGCCGGGGCAGTCGCCGCACGAAGAGGGCGGTCACGAGAAAGACCGTCGCGATGAACCAGACCATTCCCCGGTACGCGGTGATCGTGTCCACCGCCAGCACCACGCCACTGATCACTGCGCCGAGTCCGAAGCCGACGTTCAGCGACGAGCGCTGGTACGCCATCGCGGTGACCCGTTCGGCCGGCGGGAGCGCGTTGATCGAGTAGACCTGCCGGGCCACGCCGACGGCGGAGTCCACGCCGGCCAGCGCCACCACCACGGCGAGGAAGCCGGCGAAGCCGCCCACGAAGGGGTACGTCGCGAACAGCGCCGCGTTCAGCACCAGCCCGACCACCCAGACCCGCTGCGGGCCGTACCTGTCGGTCAGCCCGCCCAGCGGCACCGTGCCCAGCAGCGACACCCCCGCCGCGATGGACAGCCCCAACCCGACCTGGGCGGCGCTGAGCCCGAGCGCCCGGGTGAAGAAGACGGCGCTGCCGGCGTGGAACAGCCCGCTGCCAACGGCGTAGATCATTGCCTGCACGGCCAGGGCGCGGGTCAACCCGGCAGGCGGTACGACGTCTCGAACGGCGGTACGGATGGTGTCTCTGGTCCCCATGGCGAGGAAGTGAACAGTGCCCCCACGAGGTCGGTCGAGCCTTTTAGGCTGGACCGAATCCTGCGTCCGGGGGTGCGTGTGTCGGAGTTGCGGTTCAGCTTGGCCGACGTGGCGGGAGTGCGGCTCGTCGTGTCACCGGCCAACGAGACGGTCATGAGCATGTGGGCGCTCGCCGACCCGGTGCGCCACGCCGTGCACCTGCCGTGGATCGACCGCGCCCGCGTCACCCTGCGTCGTCCCGAGGTGGCCGACCGGGTCCGACCGCTTGTGGACCTGACCCGGCCACAGCGCTGGCTGCCCGACTTCCTCACCCCGGCGGCCCTGCCCACCATGGGGATGGCCGAGCAGCTCGACCAGATCGCGGCAACACCACCGGCAGTGGTGGTCCGGGATCTGCTGGCGACCACCCCGAACCGGCCGTTGAGCCCGTTCGGGCGGGCGCTGCTCGCCGATCCCCGCGGGCTGTTGCCGCAGCTCGTCGACGCGGTGCGGGTCTGGTACGAGGAGGCGATCGCCCCGGACTGGCCGCGGATGCGCGCGTTGCTCGACGCCGACGTGGCGTACCGGGCCGCCCAGCTCGCCGAGGGCGGCGCCGGTCGGTTCTTCGAGCAGCTCCACCCGAGCCTGCGTTGGCTCGGCGACCGGGTGGTCAGCGACGACCCGTTCGAGCGGGACTTCGACCTCCGCGGGCGCGGGTTGGCGCTGAATCCGGGCGTGTTCGCCAACCGGCGGGTGCTGTGGAACCTGCTGGAGGACTCGATGCCGGCCGGGGCGTACCCGGTCCGGGCCGTCGGGACGTTCTGGGAGGGGGCCGCGCGGCCGTCCGGCGACCCACTGGCCCGGGTGATCGGCCCGGGACGAGCCGCGCTGCTGGACCTGCTCGACACGGCGACCACCACCAGCGACCTGGCACGACTCACCGGCATGTCCGCCGGTAACGTCTCCCAGCACCTGGCCGCGCTGCACGCCGCCGGCCTTGTCGATCGGTCCCGACAGGGTCGGCACGTGCTCTACCGCAACACCGACGCCGCAATGGTCCTGCTGCGCGCCAGCCGGGGTGGCTGACCCGATCAGGCGAGCAGCAGGTCGGCGACCGGCCGGCGGTGCCGCAGGCCGGTTTCCCGGGCGCGCAGCTCGGCCGGGAGGGCGAAGGGATCTCCGAGCCGACCGACGGCGGCGACCACAAGCGGTCGGACGCCGCCGGGCAGGTCGAGTTCGGTGGCGAGGCCGGCCCGGTCGAAGCGGACGAGCTGGCGGACGTGCAGGCCGAGCGCCGTGGCCTGCAGTGTCAGGTGTGCCATCGCCTGACCGAGGTCGTACGCGGCCCGCTCGGCGTCGTCTCCGGTGTGCGCGCCGACCACCAGGGTTGCGGCGTTCCGGGCCCAGCCCTGGTCGTCGGCGGGGAGGCTGATCAGGATCCGTTTCCAGTTCCTGTCGTCCCGGTGGCCGAGGGCGAACCGCCAGGGCTGCCCGTTGTCCGCCGACGGCGCCCACCGCGCGGCCTCCAGCAGCGAGGCCGCCTCGTCCGAGGTCAGGGTGGCGCTCGGGTCGAAGGCCCGAGGGCTCCAGCGGAAGGCGAGCAGCGGAGTCAGGTCAGCCATGCCGAGGATCGTCCCGTATGGGCGATTCGTCACTTGAGCTGGGCGGTAGCAAATGTGGGCAAGGCCACCCGTAACGGGATGAAGATCAGGACGTTCCCGCGCTCGGGCTGAGCGTCGGATCCGGCGTCGGAGGAGCCGCGGTGTCCAGGGGTTCCGCGTCCGCCACGACCGGTCCGGCGAGCTGCACGGTGGCGGGCGCCGGGGCGGGCGGGGCCGCCAGCCGCAGCGTGCCGGCCTCGGTCCGGACGCCGGTCGGTGTGCCGTCGGTGTCGTAGCAGTAGATGCCGACGTCCACAGGCGCGTTCAGCGAGGCGGAGGTGGAGTCGACCGAGTAGCAGGCCCCGCTCAGGCCCTTGGGCGTGTTGGCCAGGGCGACCGCGAGCGGCGCGCGCCTGTCGGTAAGCACGTCCAGCCAGTCGGTGAGCGGATGCTGGATCCGGGGGTCCAGCCGGCGCGGGATCGCGTCGTCGCGCTCGCCGAGGCGTACACAGCGTGCCGGCTCCGGGTGACCTGTCGAGGGCAGGGCGCACTGGAACAGCCCGTCGCCGGTGGCGGCCAGTGAGACGTCGGCGGTCCCACCCAGCGCCCCGCCCGGCACGTCGACCCGCCAACTGCCGTCGTTCGCGCTTGTGAACACGATGCTGCGATCCGGCTGGCCGGACTTGGCGAACACGTACCGCGCCA
Organism: Micromonospora lupini; assembly: GCF_026342015.1. NCBI lineage: Bacteria > Bacillati > Actinomycetota > Actinomycetes > Micromonosporales > Micromonosporaceae > Micromonospora > Micromonospora lupini. The sequence goes on along the minus strand of NZ_JAPENL010000002.1, from coordinate 1,092,419 downwards.
CCAGGTGGCGATCCTGCGCGGCGGCGGCCAGGGCGGCCAGCTCGTCCCGGGTGGCGTCCACCTCGACCGGCCCGGGATCGGCCGGTGGCGGAGGTGGGGGCCGCTCGGTGGTGCAGGAGACCAGGACTGCCGGCAGGGCGAACACGAGCGGCCCGAGCACGCGGCCGGCCGAGCGGAAGAGGACGGGCACCGGCCCATTCTGGTGGGTCCGGGCCGGGTGCGGGCAACGGCGGCAGCCGTCCGCCCCGGCGTGTCGGACGCGGACTTTCGGCGTACCGCCCTAACTCGCGGACCTGGCCAGGCGCGTTGCCGGGACGGCCGCGCGGGCCGGATGGTGGGATCACCCGATCCGCCGCCGTGACCCGCCGGATACCCTCATGGGGTCTGACACGCGCCGCCGGCCCCGGTTCCGGCGGCGTCGGCACGCTCAGGGTCGCTGGGAGGGAGTGCACAGTCGTGGCACTCGTGGTGCAGAAGTACGGCGGGTCCTCCGTCGCCAACGCCGAGCGGATCAAGCGGGTGGCCGAGCGCATCGTCGCCGCCCGCAAGGCCGGCGACGACGTCGTGGTGGTGGTCTCCGCGATGGGGGACACCACCGACGAGCTGCTCGACCTGGCCAACCAGGTCAGCCCGCTGCCGCCGGGCCGCGAGCTGGACATGCTGCTCACCGCCGGGGAGCGGATCTCCATGGCGCTGCTGGCCATGGCCATCCACAACCTGGGGTACGAGGCCCGCTCGTTCACCGGCTCGCAGGCCGGTGTGATCACCACGTCGGTGCACGGCAGGGCGCGGATCATCGATGTCACCCCGGGGCGGCTCAAGGGCGCGCTCGACGAGGGCTCGGTGGTCATCGTGGCCGGCTTCCAGGGCGTCTCGCAGGACACCAAGGACGTCACCACGCTGGGCCGTGGCGGCTCGGACACCACTGCCGTGGCGCTCGCCGCCGCGCTGCACGCCGACGTCTGCGAGATCTACACCGACGTGGACGGCGTCTTCACCGCCGACCCGCGGATCGTCCCCAACGCCCGGCACATCCGGGACATCACCTACGAGGAGATGCTGGAGCTGGCCGCGTGCGGCGCGAAGGTGCTGCACCTGCGTAGCGTGGAGTACGCCCGTCGGGCGGGGTTGCCGATCCACGTCCGTTCGTCATACTCGACCAACACCGGCACGATGGTCACCGGATCGATGGAGGACCTTTCCGTGGAGCAGGCACTGATCACCGGGGTCGCGCACGACCGCAGCGAGGCCAAGATCACGATCGTCGGGGTGCCCGACGAGCCGGGTGCCGCCGCGGCGATCTTCGACACCGTCGCCGGCGCCGAGATCAACATCGACATGATCGTGCAGAACGTCTCCACCGAGGGCACCGGCCGTACGGACATCTCGTTCACGCTGCCCAAGGCCGACGGCCCGACCGCGATGGCCGCGCTCAGCAAGATCCAGGAGCCGGTCAAGTTCAAGGGCCTGCTGTACGACGACCACGTCGGCAAGGTCTCCCTGATCGGTGCCGGCATGCGCTCGCATCCCGGTGTGGCCGCCGGCTTCTTCGCCGCGCTCGGCGCTGCCGGGGTCAACATCGAGATGATCTCCACTTCCGAGATCCGCGTCTCCGTCGTCTGCCGGGACACCGACCTCGACGCCGCGGTCCGCGCCATCCACGACGCGTTCGAGCTGGGCGGCGACACCGAAGCCGTGGTCTACGCCGGTACGGGTAGGTAGCGCCGATGACGGCGCTGCCCACCCTCGCCGTGGTCGGAGCGACAGGTGCCGTCGGCACCGTGATGTGTGAGCTGCTCAGCGGGCGTCGCAACGTCTGGGGTGAGATCCGGCTCCTCGCCTCCGAGCGTTCGGTCGGGAAGCGGGTGCGCTGCCGGGGCGAGGACATGGTCGTCCAGGCGCTGACCCCGGAGGCGTTCGACGGGGTCGACGTGGCGATGTTCGACGTGCCCGACGAGGTCTCCGCCGAGTGGGCGCCCATCGCCGTCACCCACGGCGCGATCGCCGTGGACAACTCCGGCGCGTTCCGGATGGACCGGGACGTCCCGCTCGTCGTTCCGGAGATCAACCCCGAGCAGGTCCGCAACCGGCCCCGGGGCATCATCGCGAACGCCAACTGCACCACCCTCGCGATGATCGTCGCGGTCGCGCCCCTGCACCGCGAGTACGGCCTGCGGGAGCTGGTGCTCGCCTCCTACCAGGCGGCCTCCGGCGCCGGCCAGGCTGGCGTGGACATGCTGCACGACCAACTCACCAAGGTCGCCGGGGATCGCGCGCTCGGCTCGCGTACCGGCGACGTCCGGCAGGCCGTCGGCGACGACCTGGGTCCCTTCCCGGCGCCGCTGGCGCTCAACGTGGTGCCCTGGGCGGGCTCGCCGGCCGACGCCGGCTGGTCGTCCGAGGAAATGAAGATCCGCAACGAGTCGCGGAAGATCCTCGGCCTGCCCGACCTCAAGGTCAGCGCCACCTGCGTACGCGTGGCGGTGGTGACCGGCCACTCGGTGGCCGTGCACGCGGTCTTCGCCACCGAGGTCGACGCCGAGGGCGCCCGCGAGGCGCTGCGCAACGCCCCCGGCGTGATCCTGGTCGACGACCCCGCCGCCGGTGAGTTCCCGATGCCTATCGACGCGGTCGGCACCGACCCGTCCTGGGTCGGCCGGATCCGCCGCGCCCTGGACGACCCGCGCGCCCTCGACTTCTTCGTCACAGGCGACAACCTCCGCAAGGGCGCGGCCCTCAACACCGCCCAGATCGCCGAACTCCTGGCCAAGGAACTCCGCACCGCCTGACCGCCTCCGTTGAAGCCCGCCGGCGGCCTGCGGTGACCGTCGGTCACCTTCGTGGGGTCGGACGCGGTGGTGAGCGGTATACCTCAGAGTCATATTCATACCTCTGAGGTATACCGCTCAACAGCGCATCAACACGGCCGGCAACAAAGGCCGATGGCCACCGCCAGGTGCACGGCCACTCAGGCGGCGGCCAGGTGGACGCCGTCTCTGCCCTGGCGCTTCACCGCGTAGAGGGCCTGGTCGGCGCGGCGGAGAGTGCGGTCGGGGGATTCGCCGGGGCGGGGCAGCGCGACGCCCACGCTGATCGTGCGACCGGTCCGTCGGGCCGCCTCGGCCAACCGCTCGGCGATCCGGACCGCCTCCTCCGGACGGCTCACCTCGATCACCGCGACGAACTCGTCGCCACCGATCCGGTACAGCTCGTCGCCGTGGCGCAACGCCCCCTCCAGCGCCCGGGCCAGCCCGACGAGCACCTGGTCGCCGGCCTGGTGGCCGTACGTGTCGTTGACAGTCTTGAAGCCGTCCACGTCGATCGCCAGCAGCGCCGTACGCCCGGGGGTGGCCGCCGCGATCCGCTGCCCGAACGGGCCGGTGTGCCGCAACCCCGTCAGCGGGTCCGAGCTGGCCTGCTCCCGCAGCCGGGCAAGGGTACGCAGCCGGTCCAGGCTGGTCCACGCCTGCCCGGCGAGCAGCTCCATCAGGCTGACAGTGGTCGGGTCCGGCCGCAGCGCCCGCTCGTCGGCGACGAGCAGCGCCCCACAGTCGTCCGGCGGCCCGACCGGAACGGCGATCAGAGTGCGTACCCCGGCCCTGGTCAGCGGACGATAGTCCTCGGTCGGCGGGTGCCCCGCCTCGCCAAGCGTGTAACCGGCGCCGTACCGGTGCGCCCGGTCGATCATCCGGCCGAGCGCCTCCGCCCCCGCCTCGGCCAACTCCGCCCGGATGCGGGACTCCAACTCGCACCCGGCAGGCGTCGGCGGCCCGAGCTGGGCGCCCTGCGGGCCGCCGAGCAGCAGCACCGCGGTGGAGAGGGTGGACACCTCCCGGGCGGCGGAGGTCGCCGCGCTGATCACGGCCTCCTCGGTCGACGCGGCGGAGAGCGCGGCGGCGTGCCGGAGCAGCTTCTCGCTGCGGCTCTCCGACGGAGGGCCGCCCAGTCCGGCGATCCGCGTGCCGAGTCGGCCCGCCAGCCGCTGCGCGGTCTCCCGCCACGGCTCCAGGTCGACCGGCCCACTCCACTGCAGGTCCAACACGCCGATCACCCGGCCCGCCGGATCGCGCACCGGCAGGCACAGCTCGGCGGTCACGTCCGGGCGTACCGGGAGGTAGTCGGGGTCGACGGTGACGTCGGGGACCACCGCCGCGACGCCTGTGGCGTACACCCGGCCGACGATCCCGGTGTGCGCCGGGACGGTCGCGAAGACCTGCCACGCGCCGGTGGCCGCCACACAGCGCAGCCGGTCGTGGGCTTCGAGCAGCACCGAGATGGTGGCCGGGGTGTGGCGCGACAGCGCGGCGACCGTCCGCCTGCAGGCCTCCGGCGCGCTCGACGCCATCGACAGGCGGACGGTGACGTCACGGATGACTCGCTGATGATCCACTCGCACGTCGTTCCAGGTAGGGGAGGGGTCGGCGCGATCAAGGGTACTCACGCCGGCCGGGGTCGACCCCTCTTCGTACACATGTGCCATCCACAGGCTGTGGACACAGCCTGTGGGCGGCGGTCCCCGCCGGGGCCCGGCTGTCGGTAGCGTGGAGTTCCCGGCGCCGAGGAGGCGAGCCCCCATGCTCATCGCCCAGCTCAGTGATCCGCACGTGACCACCGGCCTGCTCGCCGCCGAGCCCGCCGCCGGGCTGCACCGGGCGCTCGGCCGGGTGCTTGCGCTGCGCCCGCGCCCCGACTGTGTGGTGATCACCGGTGACCTGGTCGACCACGGCCGGCCCGACGAGTACGCCGCGCTGCGCGAGCTGATCGACCGGTTCCCCCTGCCGGTGCACCTGGTCGCCGGCAACCACGACGACCGGGAGTCCCTGCTCGACGCGTTCGGCGGGACGCCCTGGCTCGGCGGCGGTTTCTCCACCTACTACCACGCCGACCACGAGGAAGCGTCAGTCGTGGTGCTCGACTCGCTCGTCCCGGGCGGCGGTGGCGGACAACTCGGCGAGGAGCAGCTCGGCTGGCTCGACGGCGTCCTCTCCGGTCGACCCGACGTGCCCGCCGTGGTCTTCCTGCACCATCCGCCGGTCGCGGTCGGCATCCCGACGGCGGACACCATCCGGCTCGCCGACGGGCCCGCGCTGGCCGAGGTGATCGGCCGGCACCGGCACGTCGTCCGGGTCGCCGCCGGGCACCTGCACCGCACGGTCACCACGGCGTACGCGGGCACGGTGCTCACCGTGGCCCCCAGCACCTGGAAGCAGAGCACGCTCACCATGGCCACCGACGAGCAGATCGGCTGGGTCGTCGAGCCCACCTCCTTCCTGCTGCACCTCGTCGAACAGGGCGGCTGCACGACGCACACCGTGGCGGTCAGTCACTCCGCAGGTCAGACCTGCGGCTTCTGACCACACCCCGATGATCGACACCGTCTGGTACGTCGCGTACGGCTCGAACATGCACGCAGCCCGGCTGGCGTGGTACATCGGTGGCGGCTGCCCGCCCGGCGGCCGGCGGACGTACCCGGGTTGCCGCGACCCCCGCCCACCGAGCCGGTCGGCGGCGGTGTTGCTGCCGGGCGGGATCTACTTCGCCGGCGAGTCCCGCGCGTGGACCGGCGGGATGGCGTTCTACGACCCGGACCTGCCGGGCGAGGCCGCCGCACGGGCCTACCTGGTCAGCATCGAGCAGTTCACCGACATCGCCGCCCAGGAGATGTACCGCCCGACGGGCGACACCGCCGACCTCGTCCCGGGGACCGGCGCGGCAATCGACGCCGCGGTCGCCAACGGGCGGGCGACGCTCGGCCCGGGGCGCTACGAGACCCTGATCTGCCCCGGCCTGCGCGCCGGCGTCCCACTACTCACCTTCACCGCCCCCGAGCCGGCGTCGTCCGCGCGGTGCCGGCCACCGGCGCCGGTCTACCTGGGCATGATCGCCCGGGGGCTGCGCGAGGCACACGGCTGGCCCGCCGAGCGGATCGCCGACTACCTGGCGCAGCGTCCCGGGGTCGCGGACGGCTGGCCGCCCGACGCCGTCACGACACTGGTCACCGACGCGCTCGCCGCAAACTGACTGTGGATGCGCGCGGGCGGGGTCGTCAGCCGAGCAGGAACTCGCGTAGCGCAGGGGCGAGTGTGGCGGGCGGCACCTCGTGGTGGCCGCCGTCGAGACTGATGGACCGGCCACCGGGAATCGCCTCGGCGGTGGCCCGGCTCGCGTCGCACAGCCACTGTGGACTGCCGGTGCTGTCCACAGCGAGGGTCGGGGTGGTGATCGTCCCCAGCCGGTCGGCCGGGAATGAGCCGCCGGCGCTCACCAGCGCGTCGTACGGCAGGGTGTGCGCGAGCGCGGCCAGGATCGCGCCGGAGGAGGTCCCGTACAGGGCGATGCCGTCCCCCTCCGCCGCCTGCCCTCGGGTCCTTCCCAGACCACCTGTCCGACAATCTCCGGCAGGTCGGCATCGACCACCGGTCATGTCGACACGTGCGTCCAGGGTGGCGTATCCGCAGCTCTGGCCCGCTGCCTGCATCGACGGCTTCGATCCGCCGCCCGGCTCGACCGACCGGCGTCCGGATGAGAGGCTGTCGAGGCGGGCGGCGATTCCCCACCGCCGCCATTCGCGACCGACCCTTCCGACGGCGTCGGTCGGCGGCCCGGTCGACCCACAGGCCGGGCACCGCACGCGCCGATTCTCACGAGGAGTTCCATGTCCATAACCGGGATGCGTCGGGCCGCTGTCGGCCTGACCGCGCTCGCGGTGGCAGCGCTCGGCGCGGTCGCCACCACCCCCGAGCAGGCCGACGCGCGACCGAAGCCGGTCGACCTCACCCTGCTGGCCCTCAACGACTTCCACGGCAACCTCGAACCGCCGAGCGGGAGCAACGGCACCATCGCCGGGCAGACCGCGGGCGGCGTCGAATACCTCGCGACCCACCTGGCCGAGCTGCGCGCCGCCGCCAAGAAGAAGAACACCATCACGGTCGCCGCCGGTGACCTGATCGGCGCGTCCCCGCTGCTCTCCGCCGCGTTCCACGACGAGCCGACAATCGAGGCGCTGAGCATGGCCGGGCTGGACTACGCCAGCGTCGGCAACCACGAGTTCGACGAGGGCGCCGCCGAGCTGCTGCGGATCCAGAACGGTGGCTGCCACCCGGTGGACGGCTGCATCGACGGCACCCCGTACCGGGGGGCGGGCTTCCAGTACCTGTCCGCCAACGCCTTCAAGACCGCCACCGGCAGGCCGCTGATGGCGCCGTACGCGATCCACAAGGTGCAGGGTGTCAAGGTCGGCTTCATCGGCATGACCCTGGAGGGCACCCCGCAGATCGTCAGCCAGCAGGGCGTCGCGGGCCTCACCTTCACCGACGAGGCGGAGACCGCCAACCGGTACGCCCGCGAGCTGCGCCGTAAGGGCGTGCAGACGATCGTCGTGCTGCTGCACGAGGGTGGCGCCCAGGAGGCGACAGGTGGCATCAACGACTGCGTCGGCATGACCGGGCCCATCGTGGACATCGCCAACCGGATGGACCCGTCGATCGACGTGGTGGTCAGCGGCCACACCCACCAGGCGTACAACTGCAACATCAACGGCAAGCTGGTCACCAGCGCAAGCTCGTTCGGTCGTCTTGTCACCGACATCGACCTGAAGATCGACCGTCGCTCCGGGGACGTGCTCTCGGCCTCCGCGAACAACGTCGTGGTCACCCGCGACGTCGCCAAGGACCCGAAGCAGACCGCCCTGATCGACAGGTACAAGACGGTGCTCGGCCCGGTCGCCGGCCGCCAGGTCGGCGAGACCGCCACCGCGCTCACCAAGACGCAGGAGGACCTGCTCGCCACCTGCTCGGCAGCGGTGCCGGCCTCGTGCGGCGAGTCGCCGCTGGGCAACCTGATCGCTGACGCGCAGCTCGCCGCCACCGACGACGAGCAGAACGCGGTGGCCGCCTTCATGAACCCCGGCGGGGTACGCGCCAACCTGGACGCCGGCCCGGTCACCTACGAGGAGGCGTTCACGGTGCAGCCGTTCGCCAACAACCTGGTGACGCTGGATCTGACCGGCGCGCAGCTCTACTGCGTACTGGAGCAGCAGTTCGTGACCGGTCGGGTGCTGTACCCGTCGTCGACAGTGGGCTACGTCGTCGACCTGAACGGCACCACCGCCCCCGCCACCGACCCGTGCGCCGGCACCCGCGTGGTGCGGGGCAGCCTCACCATCGGCGGCGCCGTCGTCGACACCGCCGCCACCTACCGGGTGACGGTGAACAACTTCCTGTCCGGCGGCGGCGACGGCTTCAGCGCCCTCACCGCCGGAACCAACCAGGTCACAGGTCTGATCGACCTGGACGCGTTCGTGGCGTACCTGACCGCGCAGTCGCCGGTCTCCGCCCCGGCGCTCGACCGCATCCGCACCACCGCCGAGGTCCCCGCCGCCTGACGGCCGACCCCGCGACGATCGGGCCCCGGAGCACCCGCTCCGGGGCCCGACCCGTCCCCGGGCGTCAGCCCTCTGCCGAGGGCTGCCCGTGCCCGGCGCGCGGCCCTCGCGCCGCAAGATCGTGCTCGAACCTGGTTGTAGTGGTCTGGGAGCGCGCCGATGCCACTACGTCCAGGATCGAGCACGATCTTGGGCCGCGCGGCGCCGCTTCCCGCGTCGGGGTGGGGTCAGTCGGGGTGGGCGTCTGGGCGGGGTGGGGTCAGGCGGGGGTGGGTGTCTGGGCGGGGGTGGGCGGGGTGATCGTGGGGCGGCCGTCCTGGTCGACGGTGAGCAGCCGGCGCAGGGAGAGCGCGATGAGCGAGGCCACCAGGCAGCCGCCGACCACCACCGCGACCCAGACCATGCCGTTGGCCGCGCCGATGAGCGGGCCGGCGGTCACCGGGCCGATCACACCGCTGATTCCGAAGATCATCGAACTCATGGCGTTGTACCGGCCACGCAACTCGTCCGTGGCCAGCGCGTTTGTCAGCGCCGGCATCACTGGCGACAGCAGCGTCTCGCCGAGGCCGAAGATCGCCGAGCAGGCCACCACGCACAGGGCGGCCACTAGTGCATTTTCGGTGCTGATCAGGCCGGCGACGCCGAGGACGAGCCAGGCGACGGCGAACACCGCCCCGACCACGGCGAGCGCGCCGGTGCGACTGCGCCCCTCGATGCGGCGGATCACCAGCAGTTGGGCGAGCACGATCATCACCGTGTTGGCCGCCAGCGCCCAGGCCACCACCCGGGGGTTCACCTCGGCGACGCGTACGGCGAACGCGGCGAAGCCGACCTCGACCTGCGCGTACCCGCACGTGGTGAGGACCAGGCCGAAGATCACCAACCGGCGGAACGGACGGTCCCGGAGCACGGTCAGGTAGCCCCCGCTCGACGGCCCGTCGCCGGCGGAGCGGTGGCCGAGTCGGTGGCCGACACCGGGCAGGGTCAACAGGATCAGGGCCGGCATCAGGTAGCTGATCGCGTCCAGCAGGTAGACCGTCTGGAAGGTGCCGGGTCGTGCCGTGTCGACGATCGCGCCGGAGGTCATGCCGCCGATGCCGATGCCGAGGTTGAGCAGCGCGAAGTTCAGACCGAAGATCCGTTGCCGCTCACCGTCGTCGGTAAGTGAGGCGAGGATGGTGTTCTGCCCGGACCAGACCGCCGAGCTGCCGACGGCTACCACTGTCATCACGAGCAGGGCCGAGCCGGTCGAGTGGACAAGCGACAGCGAACCGGTGCCCACGGCTTCGATCAACAGGCACGGCAACACCACCCGACGGGCGCCGAACCTGTCGATAAGGGTCCCGCCCAGGGGCGACAGCGCCAGCGTGACGACGCCGTACCAACCGATCACCAGGCCGGCGCGGGTGTCGGTGAGCCCCCGCACGTCGGTCAGGTAGATGAACAGGAACGGCAGGGTCAGACCCCGCCCGATCGCCGACAGCAGGGTGCCGAGGAGGATCCAACGGGCTTCCGGACGACGGGGCAGGACTCGACGCAGCATGCCCGGCATTCTGTTCGGTGGGTGTGACGCCACGCGAACCGTTTTGACGGGACTCCTCTGTGCCCCGGACCGCCGGGTGACCAACTCCACGATGATCCAGTGGTCCGCCGGGTCTGCGATGCTGGCCCGATGACCGGCACCTGGCGACATCTGCCCGCTACCGCCCGCGCCATCGCGGTGACCGCCACCGCGGCCGTCGCCGCCGCCCAGGCACGCGACGGTCAGGCGTACGACGGGGCGGTCGCCGACCTCGCGACCGACGAGCGGTCCGGTCTGGTGCTCGGAACGGTGGTTCGGCTCCTGCTGGAGGAGGGCCACCCGGAGGGGTTGGTCGGCGACGACATCCGCCAGGTGCTGGCACGCTGCGTGCAGGACGCCATGCGGTGGCGTCCGGACGTCGATCCACACGTGGTGCTCGTGCTGCTCGCCGGAGCGCTGGGGGTGTACGACCCCGACGGGGACGAGTCGCCGCCGGACGGGCCTGCCCTGGCCCGGCACGCCCCGCTGCTCGTGGCCGACCTGTTGGCGGTGACGGGCGTGCCGTTTGACGACTACCTGGCCGCCGCGTTCACCGAGATCGAGCGCACCGAACGGCAGGACTGACGACCAAGGGCGGCCACATGGTGTGTGGCCGCCCTCGTTTCGGCAGGTCAGGAGGCGGAGGCCGCCACCTCGAACGAGTACCAGTTGGGGTAGTCACTTACCGTGCCGTTGGCGCGGACGGCGTAGACGGTCAGGTCCACGTACCCGCCTGCGGTCGGCGTCCAGGTGATCGTGGCCCGGCCGTTCGCGTCGGCCGCGACCTCGATCGGCTCGGCGTAGTTGAAGCTGTACTGGTACGCCGTGGTGTCCGTCCAGCCCGGCGGTGGGGAGAAGGTGAAGGTGCCCTCGACCCCCACCCCGCCGACTGGCGAACCGTCAGGCGAGAAGTAGACGTCCGACTTCACCCCGGGGCCGGGGTAGAAGTACGTGGACCAGTTGCTCGCCGCCGAGACGAACCCGTTGTCGCTGTGGCTGCGGACCGTGACGTTGTGTCCGTCCGCCCTGTTGGCGACGAAGCTGAAGTAGGCGGTCCCGTCCTCCTCGGCGGACCGCATCTCCGGGTCCCGTCCGTCCAGGGTGATCTCGTACTCACGTACGCCTGTGACACCGGCCGCCGGGACGAACTTCAGCACCACCTCCTGCCCCCACTCGGGAACGCCACTCTCCACCCGGACCTCCGGCTCACTTGGCCGCACGAAGGTGCTGTACGTGACGGTCTCGGAGGCGTTGCCCGCGAGGTCGACCGAGCGGACACTCAACCGCTGCAGCCCCGAGCCGGGTGGGTTGAGCGTCACGGTCGCCGATCCGCCCGGGGTGTTCGCCCGCACCGAGCCCGGCAGGTCGAGAGGGTCGTGGCACTCCAACTGGCCGTACTCGCCAGTGGCCGAGCAGCCGTGGACGCCGAGGCCACCCCAGGAGTACTCGAAGCCCGCGATGTCCTTGTCGCCCTTGCCGGAGAAGGTGAAGATCCCCGACACGCCCGCCGGGCCCCACTCCCCGGTGGTGTCCGCCGGGTAGTTGGCCGAGGTGACCGAGGGCTCACCGGGGCTGGTGCGGTCGTAGGTGAAGAAGCACTTCTTCGACCAGGACGAGTAGTCGGCGCCGTCGGTCACCCGGGCCTGCCAGACGTAGGTCTTGCCGTCCGTGAGCGTGTTCTCCGGCAGGGTGACCCGGTTGGCGCGGCCGGACTGACCGTGCTCGCCGGTGAACACCTGACGAGCGTCGGGGTCGGCTTTCGGCCAGACGGCGACCTCGGTCATCACCGAACGCTCGTCGTACTCGTCGGCGTCACTGCCGACCGCCTCCAACACGCTGGCGAAGCCGCCGATGCGCGGGTAGGGCGCGAGTTGGGTGCAGGGGAGCCCGCCGTTGTACAGGTGGGCGCTGTCGATCTGCGGCACCGAGTTGAACTGGACGTTCAGATCGACGCCGCGGTACGGGTGCAGCCCACGGCTGTAGGACGCGTCACTCTCGTACTGCTCGGGCACCCGGATCTCGAAGGTGACGTACCGCTGCCGGTGTGCGACAGCGTCCTGCACCGCCGCAGCCACGTCGAACGTGATGGTGGCGCCCGGGCAGAACTGCACCGGAGTGAGGACCTCGCCGAGCTTGGTGAGCGGTTCGGGTGCTCGGTTCCAGGTCGGCGTCGCGGTGACCGGCTTCGTACGCCAGATCTCGACGGCTCGTTTGCCGCAGTCGGCGACGGTGCGCTCTTCGACGAACACCTTGCCGCCGTAGATCTTCTTGCCCTCGTACGCGGAGAGGTCGAAGGTGGCGTACACCCGCGAGGTGTGGCTCTTGCCCGCGGCGTCCTGCCAGGTGCCGAGCGGGACGTTCGTGGTGCCGTCCGTCGGGTACGCCTTCTTCGGCGTCGCCGAGTCGGTCCAGCCGACCTGGACGGACGGTGGGTCGTCGTAGTGCGGTGCCGCGACGGCGGCGCTCGCGGTGGAGATGAGACTGAGTCCGCTGATGCCCAGCGTCAGCGCGAGTGCGCTGACGACGCTGCGACGCGGCCTGGATCTGATCACTGTGGATCTTCCTCCCGTGTCCCATCCGGCTCTTGGCCAGATGATCAGCCGCATCAAAGCGTGTGCCGTTGCGGGAGGCAACCTCCTTTCGGCCGACTCGGAGCCCCGCCGACCGGATCGATGATCTTGGCCCGGGGCTCCGGTGGACCGTTCGTGAAACGCCAAGAGGGCACACCCACCGAGTGGATGTGCCCTCTTACCTCTGGTCGGGGTGGCCGGATTCGAACCGACGACCTCTTCGTCCCGAACGAAGCGCGCTACCAAGCTGCGCCACACCCCGAGGCGTGCCGACAAATAGTAGCCCACCCGCCCCGATGGTCAAACTCGGTACCCCCGCCGCCCGGACCGGCCGCGCCGCGCCCGACCCGCCAGGATCTGCACAACTTCCGCGTTGTTGCTGCCTCGCGGCACCGTGAGGCAGCAACAACCCCGATGTTGCGCGGATCTTGGGCCGCGGTGCGCGCGGATCTTGGGCCGCCGTGCGCGCGGAGCGGGGGTCAGCGGGGGATCAGGGTGAGGATGCTGGCCTCCGGGGGGCAGGCGAAGCGGATCGGCGCGGTCGGGTGGGTGCCGAGGCCGGCGGAGACGTGCAGCCAGGAGTCCGACCCCGGCCACCGGTGCAGGCCGCGCGCCATCGAGCGGGGCAGGCCGCAGTTGGTCACCAGAGCCCCGTACCCCGGGACGCAGACCTGCCCGCCGTGGGTGTGCCCGGCCAGCAGCAGACCGAAGCCGTCGGCGGCCATCTGGTCGAGCACCCGTGGCTCGGGGGAGTGTGTAAGCGCGATGGACAGGTCGGCCGAGGACGAGGCCGTGCCGGCCACCGCCGGGTAGTCGTCCCGGTCGATGTGGGGGTCGTCCACGCCGACCAGGTCGAGTTGCCGGCCGCCGGCCTTGAGGGTGGTCCGGGCGTTGTTGAGGTCCGCCCACCCGGCCCCGGTGAACACCTGGCGCAGTTCCTCGTAGGGCAGGTCGACGCCCTCGGTGTACTCCCGGTCGGGCAGGAAGTAGGTGAACGGGTTCTTCAGCACCGGCCCGGTGTAGTCGTTGGAGCCGAACACGAACGCGCCCGGGTAGTCCAGCAGCGGTTGCAGCGCCCGCAGCACGCCCGGCACCGCGCCCGGGTGCGCCATGTTGTCGCCGGTCACCACGACGAGGTCCGGATCGAGGGCGGCCAGCGACGCCACCCAGCGCTGCTTGCGCGCCTGGTCGGGCGTCATGTGCAGGTCCGACAGGTGCAGCACGCGCAGCGGCTCCGCATCGGCCGGCAGCATCGGCACGTCGTACCGCCGGAGGGTGAACATGTTTCGCTCGACGAGCGACGCGTACGCGAGTGTGGTCGCGCCGACCGCGGCGGTTCCGGCGGCGAGGCGGAATAGTGTGCGCTTTCGCATGGCGTTCAGGGTAGTTTGACCGTCCATGAGCACGCTGAAGGACCGCCTCACCGCCGACATGCGTTCCGCCCTCAAGGCGCGCGACGAGCTGACCACCTCCACGCTGCGGATGGCCCTGGCCGCCGTCGGCACCGCCGAGGTGGCCGGCAAGGCCAAGCGCGAGCTGACCGACGACGAGGTGCTCGCGGTGTTGACCAAGGAGGCCAAGAAGCGCCGGGAGGCGGCCACCGCCTTCGCCGACGCGGGCCGCGCCGAGCAGGCCGCGAAGGAGACCGCCGAGGGTGAGGTGCTGGACCGCTACCTGCCCAGGCAGCTCTCCGACGCCGACCTGACGGAGCTGGTCGCGGGGGCGCTCGCCGCGGGCGGCTTCACCGGCAAGGCCCAGATGGGCCCGGCCATGAAGGCGGCCCAGGCCGCGGTGGCCGGCCAGGCCGAGGGTGGTCGGGTCGCCGCCGAGGTACGTCGACAGCTCGGCCTCTGACACGCTGGCACTGCCGCAGCGGTTCCCCTGCGGACAAGTCGGCAGCGCCGTTCCGGACCGACGAAACGGGCGGGCACCCACTGTGGGTGCCCGCCCGTTTTCGTGTGCCCTGCGCGTCGACTCAGCCGTTGGGGCGGCCGCCGGGCGGTTTCGTCTTGTCGGTGCCCGCCGGAGCGCCGCCGCCGGTGCTGATCTGGATGGTGACGATGCCGTTCTTGATGGTGCGCCCGTCCGGGCTGGTGCCGGCGGCGGTGCCCGCCGGGCAGGTGGAGGCCACCTTCGTCTCGGAGACGATCGGCTCGAAGCCGGCGCCCTTGATCCGGGACTTCGCGGTGTCCACCGGCTGGCACTTCACGTCGGGGATGCTGCGCTGGTCACCCTCGGAGATCTTCTGGCCCGGTGGCTCGAAGTTGATCCGCGGTTTGCCCCTCATGGCGTCCCGCAGCGTCTCGTACACCGGCGGGTTGATGCCGTCCTTCTCGGCGTGCTTCATCTTGACGTTCGTCTGCGGCCAGTCCGGGTCGGCCATGATGCCGGCCACCGCGTACTGCTTGGTCATCGCGACCAGGGCGGCGGTCTTCTCCGAGTCGGTGGTGCCGGACTTGCCGGCGACCGGCGCGTCGACGATGCCCTTCACCACCGCGGCGGTACGGCTGCTGCCGCACTTGCTGGTCTTGGAGTTGTCGCCGACCGGGCAGCGGGCGGCGTCCACGGCGGCACGGGCCACGTCGGTGCTGAACCGCTTCTCGCAGCGCGGGTTGGCGATGTCCAGCTTCTTGCCGTCCGGGTCGCGGATCTCCTGCACCGGAATCGGCTCGCAGTACTTGCCGTCCGCCGCGAGGGTCGCGTACGCGTTGGCCAGGTCCAGTGGGGTGGTGGAGGAGACGCCCAGGGTGAAGGCGCCCCACTGGTGGGCCGATTCCTTGGTGGCGGCGAACGTGGCGTCGGTGCTGGCCCGGAACTGGATGCCGGCCCGCTTGGCGACGTCGACCACGTTCTCGGCGCCGACCTGCTGCTGCAGCGGCACGAAGTAGGTGTTGATCGACTGGGCGAAGGCGCTCCACATGGTCTGCACGCCGCCGGCCTTCTTGCCGGAGTTGGTCGGGCAGTAGAAGTGGGTGCCGGGGCAGGCCGCCGGGCTGCTGCTGTCGATGATGTATTCCGACTTGAACTGCTGCGGCGCGTTGAACGAGTAGCTGAGCGGGATGCCCTTCTCCAGCGCGGCGACGATGCTGAAGATCTTGAACGTCGAGCCGGCCTGGTAGCCGGCGATGCCGTCGCCGCCGGTGAGCAGCGGGTTGACAGTCGCCGGGTAGTTGCCCTTGATGCCCCTCCGGCTCTTCGCCGGGTCGCTGGAGATCTTGTTCGTCGGGTGCTTCGGGTCGTCAAGCTTGAACTGCCTGTTGACCGCGAGGGCCCGCACCCGGCCGGTGCCCGGCTCCACCACGGCGACCATTGCGGCTTCCTTGCTGGTCTCCTTCTTGGCCTTGCGGACCGCCTTGTCGGCGCCCTTCTGCGCCTGGATGTCGATGGAGGTCACGACTGTGTAGCCGCCGCTCTTCAGGCGCCGCTCACGGTCGTACGACGTCGAGCCGAACGTCTCCTGCTGCATCCACCAGCGGTAGAAGTAGTCGCAGAAGAAGCCCCAGCTGTTGACGTTCGTGGAGACACAGCCGTTCGGGGTGCGCTTGTCCTGCACCTTCAGCTTGACCGCCTTGGCGGTGTCGGCCTCCTGCTGGGTGATGGCCTTGGTGTCGACCATGTTCTGGATGACGTAGTTGCGTCGGTCCTGCGCCAGCGGGTAGCCGCTCTTGGTGGTCGGGTCGTTCGTCGTCGGCGCCTTCACCATGCCGGCCAGCAGCGCGGCTTCCTCGATCTTCAGCTTGCTCGGCGGTTTGCCGAAGTAGACCTGGCTGGCGGCGTAGATGCCGTACGCGCCGTTGCCGAACGAGGCGAGGTTGAGGTAGCGGGTCAGGATCTCGTCCTTGGAGAACTCCTTGTCGACCTGCAGGGCCAGCCGCATCTCGCGGAGCTTGCGGGCGCTGGTGTCCTCGGTCGCCGCGACCACGTCGGCCGGGTGCGTGGCCGAGTAGGCGATGGCCAGCCGGACGTACTGCATGGTCAGCGTCGAGGCGCCCTGTCGGCCGGAGCCCTCGCTCTGGTTGTTGACGAACGCGCGGGCGACACCGTTGATGTCGACGCCGTTGTGCTTGTAGAAGTCATGGTCCTCGGCCGCGATGATGGCCTTGATCATGTACGGCGAGATGTCCGCGAGCTTCACGTCGCGGCGGTTCTCGTCGTACATCGTCGCCAGCGGCGTCTTGCCGTCCGACGCCAGCAGGTAGCTGATCTGCGGCGCGCGGGCCACCGTCAGCTCCGTCGGCAGGTTGCCAAATGTCTCTGCGCCGGCCTTCGCGGCCAAGCCGGACATCGCCACCGCGGGGAAGGCCGCCGCAGCGACCACCACGCCAGCCAACAGGCCACATATGAGCAGCGATGCGGCGTTGGTCAGCACATTGTGGTCACGTTTCCGCATCCAGGTCACCTCGGCATGGTACGCGAGTAGGGAACGAGGGGCGCCTGGGAGTTCTTTCCCCATTTCCTGCGCGCGCTGCCCTCGTTGTGCTAAACGCATGACCCCCGGTACGAGGTTGCGTGTGACCCGGCGTGAGTCTCCACCGTTTGGCGGAGGCCCCGCAGCGTTTTCGTCGACCTCGGCGGGGTAACCGGCGGTCGAGAGCCCGGGAAGCCGGGAGTGTCCGGAATGATGGATTTCGCCGACAACGTTGCGTAATCAGTCGACTACAGAGCATGATGATGGCGGCGACAGCGCCACATGTCGCCCGCGCCGCCTTGGGGAAGGCGGGCCGGGCGATCGGGGGGAAATTGCCGGCTGCCGTGCAACGAGGTCGGTAGGTACTGCAAGGGGGGACGAGTACACATGGGCATGATCACTGACTGGCCGTCGCTGGCGGCGTGTCAGAACGGGGACCCGGACGCGTTGTTCGTACAGGGCGCCGAACAGAACGTGGCGAAGCGGATCTGCCGGAGCTGCCCAGTTCGGTACGAGTGCCTGGCCGACGCGCTGGACAACCGGATCGAGTTCGGTGTGTGGGGCGGTATGACCGAACGCGAACGCCGGGCGTTGCTGCGTCGTCACCCCCAGGTGACGAGCTGGCGCAAGATGTTCGAGGCAGCGATGAAGAAGAACAGCAAGGACAAGGCTGGCAAGGACAAGATCCTCGTCAGCGCGGCCACCTGACGCCGGTCACGACCGGCTGATCGCCGCGCCGATCGTCCGCAGCCCGTCGACGTCGTGCACGTCGGCGGGCTGCGCCGTCACCGACACCGCCGGCACCGCCGGGAACGCCTCGGTGAACCGCGCGGCGACCTGCTGCTCGCGTACCGCCTGACGGGCCAGCGCGGCGTGCGCCCGCAGCACGTCGGCGGTGGCCTCGTGCCCACCCAGCTCGGCCAGCCGCTCCGCGGCGGCCCCACTCTGCTCGGCGTCCAACTGCGGGACCACCGGTCGGTGCACCCGGTTGAGCACCAGGCCGGCCAGCGGCATCTTCTCCTCCCGCAGCCGGCTCGCGAAGTAGGCGGCCTCCCGGACCGCGTCCGGCTCCGGCGCCGCGACCAGCACGAAGGCCGTCTCCCGCGCCTGCAGGATGCGGTACGTCTGCTCGGCCCGCTGCCGGAAACCCCCGAACATCGAGTCGAGCGCGGCCACGAAGCCGGACAGGTCGGTGAGCAACTGCGCGCCGAGCACCTTCTGGACCACCTTCGAGAACATCCCGAACGAGGCCGTGACCAGGTTGAACATGCTCCGCCCGCCGCTGCGCGCAGGTGCCAGCAGCAGGCGCAGCATCCGGCCGTCGAGGAACCGGGACAGTCGGGCCGGCGCGTCCAGGAAATCAAGCGCCGAGCGGGACGGCGGCGTGTCCACCACGATCAGGTCCCACTCGCCCCGGGCGTGCAGCTGGCCCAGCTTCTCCATCGCCATGTATTCCTGCGTGCCGGCGAACGTCGAGCTCATCGCGTGGTAGAACGGGTTCGCGAAGATCTCCGCGGCCTTCGTCGGGTCGGTGTGCTGGAGCACCACGTCGTCGAAGGTGCGCTTCATGTCCAGCATCATGGCGTGCAGCTCACCGCCGCTGGCCTCGACGTCGATGCCCTTGACCTGACGGGGTGTGTTGTCCAGCTCGGTCAGGCCCAGCGACTGGGCCAGCCGGCGGGCCGGGTCGATGGTGAGCACCACCGTGCGCCGACCGTGCTGTTCGGCGGCCCGCAGCGCCAGCGCCGCGGCGGTGGTCGTCTTACCCACCCCGCCGGCACCGCAGCACACGACGATCCGCACGCCCGGGTCGGCGAGGATCTGGTCGACGTCCAGCTGCGGCGCCGCGTCTTCGGAAGGCACCAATCGAGCGTATCGGGCCGCGTCGGTCCATGCGCCCGTGCTGAGCTCAGGTGTGAGTCAATCGGCGCTGACGAGGGCCCGGGCCAGTGTCGAGAGGCCCGCCCGGTCCACCCCGTCGGGCAGCAACGGCAGCTCGATCATCGGCAGCCCCAGTTCCACCAGGTCGGCGCGGAGCGAATCCTCCAGTTCGCGCCGGATGAGCTGGTCCCGCGCCTCGTTGTGCAATCCGGCCACGATGTCCCGATCGGCAGGCAGCCCGGCGGCGACCAGGCCGCGCTCGAGTTCCGCGGCGGTGACCGCCGGGCCGGCCGGCAGCGCGGGTCGGGCGCCGTTGACGATCACCTTTCCGACGCCGAAGCCGAGCGAGGTCAGGTCGGCGATGGCGTCCACCGTCTCCTGCACCGGCATCTCCTCCAGCAGCGTGACCACGTGGACGGCGGTCATCGGGGAGCGCAGCAGCGCGGAGACCCCCTCGCTCTGGGTCTTGATCGGGCCGACCTTGGCGAGCCGCGCCGTCTCGGCCGTGACGTTGAGGAAACGGCCGATCCGACCGGTGGGCGGCGCGTCAAGCACCACCGCGTCGTACGCGCGCCGCTGCCCCGCGGTGCGGGTGGTGGCCTCCTTCACCTTGCCGGTGAGCAGCACGTCACGAAGACCCGGGGCGATTGTCGTGGCGAAGTCGATGGCGCCGAGCTTGCGCAGGGCCCGGCCCGCCGCTCCCAGCTTGTAGAACATGTCCAGGTACTCGAGCAACGCCTCCTCGGCGTCCACCGCGAGCGCGCGCACCTCACCGCCGTCCGGCGAGTCGGCGAGGTGCCGCTCCTCGTACGGCAGTGGATCGATGCCGAAGAGCTGGGCGATGCCCTGCCGGCCCTCGACCTCGACCAGCAGGGTGCGACGGCCACCGGCGGCCAGCGCCAGGGCCAGCGCCGCCGCCACGCTTGTCTTGCCGGTGCCACCCTTGCCTGTCACCACGTGGAGACGGGCCGACCATCCGGTACCGGCCGGGTCGGACGGCCGCTCAGCTGCACGCACCCGTCGAGCCTATCCAGGCTTGCCGGTCAGGCGACCTCGCAGACCCACCAACCCGTCTTCTGCACCACAGTGAAGCGCAGGTCCTGGTCGGCCACCTTCTCGTCGGCGGTGGTCATGGTGATGCGGGTGGAGACGGTGGCCCGGTCGCCGGTCTGGTTGTCGACCTTCGGGGTGGTCCACTTGAACCGGGGGTTCTGGTACTCGTTCGCGTACTTCTGCACCTCGGCCACCTTCGCCGCGATCTTCTTGTCGTCCCGGGAGGCGGCGCAGACGTGGTTGGCTGCCTTCTTCGCGTCCCGGTCCTTGTAGACGGCGGTGAGGAACTCGTCGACGGCGACCGCCGGCTCCTTCGCGCCCTCGCCGGACTCCGCGTTGCGAAGGGTCAGGAACGCCACGACGCCGCCGCCCACGCAGAGCACCATGATCACGACCAGCGCGATGGCCGCGATCAGCAGCCCGCGCTTCTTCTTCGGCTCGGCCGTGCCCTGGTACGGCGGGTAGCCGGGCGGCGGTGGTGGGATCGCGCCAGGGGCGCCGGGAGCTGCCGGCGGGCCGGTCGGGTCCTCGGTGTGCGGGACGCCGGCGGGCGCACCGGGCTGGGCCGGCACGCCCGGCTGCGCGGGGAGCGCCCCCGGCGCGGGCTGCCCGGGAAGAGCGAGCTGACCGGGCTGGACAGCCGGACCGTCGGGAGGGCCGTAAGGGGCGGCGGGGCCGGAAGTGGCGGGCGGGCCGGAAGGAGTGGCCGGGCCGGGAAGGGCGGGCTGGGCGGCCGGGCCGGGTTGGGTGGCGGTCGGTGGGCCGGGCCGCTCCTGGACGGTTGCCGCGTCGGACTCCACCGAGGAGGCCGACGGGTCGGACTGCCCGGGGACCGGCTGTCCGGAGGCCGTCGGGCCGGGCTGGCCGGGGATGGCAGGCGTACCGGGCTGACCGGTGGGATCCGGGGACGCCGACGGAAGAGCGCGCGGGCCGGCCTGGTCGCCGCTGGGCGGTTGGGTCATCTCGTTCCCCCGGGGGTGCGGCGCCCGGCCGCCACCCCTGGCGCCGAGCGAGATCGAGCGGGCGGCCGGGCGCTGTGCGACCGTCCGACCGGAAGGGTAGCGGCCATCCGTCGGTTCGGTGTCGCCCCTACCGCGCAGTTCTTGGCGCCGGGTGCATCACCCGGACCGCGGAATCAACCGCAGTCGGGATTCCTACCTGCCATCTGTCACATATGTGACTCTCGGTGACTGATCGTGCGCGTCCTGTTGGCGAGACCGCCTCCGGGGACCTACCTTCGTCCGGTGCGGGGGGCGGAACGGATGAATGGTCCGGGCCGGAAGCGTGGTCCGAGAGGTACTACCGGAGGCAGTTCATGCGCGATGCGGACAACATCCCTCGCACCCAGTTTCCGACAAACGACAGGCAACGCCGGCCCGGCTCTGTGGGAGAGGTGGCCGGCGGGCCGTTCGGCAGCCTGCCCATCAACGAGCGGTCGTACCGTCGGGTTCCGGAGCCCCCGGAGGTGATCCGGGTGTCGACCCGGCCCGTCGAGCGGTTGCGGGACGACGACGAGCCCGGGTTCGTCATCCACCTGCCGATCCGGGTGCCCGACCTCGCCTCGGCGACCGCGCTTGCCGGCCGGGTCGCGGAGTCGCTGGGCTTCCTGCCGGAGCTGGACGCCGGCGAGACCACCGTGTCCAACGCCGACGACCAGAACAACCGCCACCGGGTCTTCTGCGACCTGCTGCTGCCCGACCGGTCGCGCTGCCCCCAGGGGTACGAGCACGAGGGGCCCTGTGGAGAGCTGCCGGCCATGCCCGAGCAGCGTCCCGCGCCTCGTCCGGCCAGCGGACCGTAGGCTGTGCCCGACGAAGTCCGCACCACGAGGGAGCCCTCCAGCGATGCAGAAGTGGGAATACTCCACGGTCCCTCTGCTGGTCCACGCGACCAAGCAGATCCTCGACAACTGGGGTGAGGACGGGTGGGAGCTCGTCGCCGTGGTCCCCGGCCCCAACCCGGACCAGCTGGTGGCGTACCTGAAGCGGCCCAAGGCGTGAGCGCGAGGAGCGCAGCGCAGCGGAGCCCCGCAGTCGCGAACGAAGGGGTGACGCGATGAGCAACGGTCCCCACGCGAAGCTCGCCGAGCTGGGCCTCGAACTGCCCGACGTGGTGCCGCCGGTGGCCAGCTACGTGCCGGCCGTCCAGTCCGGGCAGCACGTGTACGTCTCCGGCCAGCTGCCGATCGCCGAGGGCAAGTTGCTGGCGACCGGCAAGGTCGGCGCCGGCATCTCCGCCGAGCAGGCGAAGGACCTGGCCCAGCGGTGTGCGCTCAACGCGCTGGCGGCCGTCGACTCGCTTGTCGGCCTGGAGAACGTGGTCAAGGTGGTCAAGCTGACCGGGTTCGTGGCGTCGGCCCCCGGGTTCGTCGGCCAGCCCGCCGTGATCAACGGCGCCTCCGACCTGTTCGGCACCGTCTTCGGCGAGGCCGGCCGTCACGCCCGCAGCGCCGTCGGGGTGGCCGAGCTGCCACTGGACGCCCCGGTGGAGATCGAACTGATCGTCGAGGTCGCCTGACCGCATCGCCGCGGCCCGCGATCGTGCGGCACCGGCCCGGAGGAAAGCCCTGAACGGGGACGAATCAGGGGCCGGACGTGCATGATCGCGGGCAGTGGCGGGCGGGGTCGTACGATCGCAGCCATGAGCGGGCACGTGACGGGGGCGACTGCGGCGCTTGCCGACAGGTTGCCGAGCTGGGTGACGCTGCTGCGCGCGCCGAATCCAGGCCCGATGACCCTCGACGGCACCAACACCTGGCTGCTGCGCGCGGCGCCGGGCGAACCGGCGGTGGTCGTCGACCCCGGGCCGGCCGACGAGGGGCACCTGACCGCGATCGCCGCACACGGCCCGATCGGGCTGATCCTGATCACGCACGGCCACGCCGACCACACCGAGGGCGCCTCCCGGCTCAGCGAGCTGCTGGGCGGGGTGCACGTCCTCGCCGTCGACCCGGCGCACACCATCGGCGGTGAGCCGCTCACCGAACCGGCCGAGCACCTCGGCGGCTTCGGCCTGGACATCCGACTGCTGGACACCCCGGGGCACACCGCCGACTCGGTCTGCTTCCTGGTGGAGCACGGCGACGAGCGGGCGGTGCTCACCGGTGACACCATCCTCGGCCGTGGCACCACAGTGGTGGCCCACCCCGACGGGCACCTCGGCGACTACCTGAGCAGCCTGGAGCTGCTGTCCGCGTACTCCGGAGTCCCGGCGCTGCCCGGCCACGGCCCGGCGCTTGCCGACTGCGCCGCGGCCGCCACCTTCTACCTCGCCCACCGCCGGGCGCGGCTCGACCAGGTCCGGGCGGCGGTCGCCGCCGGGGCGCGGACACCCTCGGCCGTGGTCGCGGCCGTCTATGCCGACGTGGACCGCTCGCTCTGGTGGGCGGCGGAATGGTCGGTCCGTGCCCAGTTGGAGTATCTGGGCGTCGACACCGGGGAATCTGCGCCGGGGGTCAGTGGGTTGGAGCACATGTGACCTGCCCGGTGTGCGGAACCGTTGCCGTCCCCGGTGCCCGGTTCTGCCACAACTGCGGTGCCGCGCTGCCGGCCGCCGCCACGTTGCCGGCGGCCGAGCGCCGGGTCGTCACCGTGCTCTTCGGGGACCTCTCCGAATTCACCTCCTGGTCGGAGGATCTCGACCCGGAACGGGTCGGCGCCGTCACCGACCGGGTGCTCGCGGCCCTGGCCGGCGCGGTGAAGACCTTCGGCGGGCACGTCGACAAGCTGACCGGTGACGGGATCATGGCGGTCTTCGGGGCGCCGGTGGCGCACGAGGACGACGCCGAACGGGCCGTCCGGGCCGCCCTGTCCATGCAACGGGCCGTCCGCCGGGTGCTCGACGACGAGCGGGGCGGCGGCGCCCCACTCGGCCTGCGGGTCGGCCTGAACACCGGCGACGTGATCGCGGGCATCCAGGCCGCCATCGAGTACACGGTCATCGGCGACACGGTGAACACCGCCGCCCGGCTGGCCGACGCCGCCGCCGTCGGCGCGGTCTACGCGGGCGGCCGGACCGCCGCTGCCACCCGGCACGTCGCCTCCTGGCGGGCGCTGCGCCCGCTGCGGCTCAAGGGCAAGCGTGAGCCGGTCGAGGCGTACGAGTTGCTGGGCCTGCTGGACGCGCCGGGCACCCGCTCGGGTCTCGGCGACGAGGCGCCCTACGTGGGCCGGGAGACCGAGATCGGCCGGGTCGCCGGTCGACTCGCCGAGGTGATCGACCAGGGTGACCCGCGGGTGCTGCTGATGACCGCCGAGGCGGGCATCGGCAAGTCCCGGTTCGCCGCCGAGGTCGAGCGCCTCGCCGCCGGGTACGACGTGGGCGCCGGCCGGTACGCCGCGCACACAGGCGCTCGCGTGCTCTCGGTGCGCTGCGCCGCCTTCGGCGAGCGGCGCCGGCTCGCGCCGTTGGCCGACCTGGTCCGTGCCGCGGTCGGCCTGCCCAGCGACGCGGCGACAGCGCTGACCCGGCCGGCCGTGGACGAGCGGCTGCGCCGGCTCGGTCAGCGTCTCGCCCGATCTGCCGGCGAGACACCCCCGATCGCCACCGACCAACTGCTCGCCCTGCTCGGCTACGCCGAACTGCCCGTGCACGCCGGCACCGACAACGGCGAGTGGGCCAGCGCGGCCGCCCCGCCCGCCGATGCCGAGGCGGTGCCGAACGCCGTCGCCGACCTGCTCAGCGGCCTCGCCTCGGAGGCGCCGCTGGTGATCGTGGTGGACGACCTGCACGACGCCACCCCCGAGACCATCCGCGCGCTCGGGCTTACCCTGTCCCGACTCACCGGCCCGGTGCTCGTGCTGCTGCTCGGCCGTCCCGAGCTGGTCCGCACCGCCGGGACGCTCACCCGCGTCGCGGACGCCGAGGTGCACTCCCTGCCGCCGCTGCGGGGCGCCGACGCCGCCCGGCTGCTCACCAGCTACCTCGGCGGCGGGAAGCTGCCGCCGGCCGACGCGGACCGGCTGCTCGCCACCGCCCAGGGCAACCCGTTCTACTTGGCCGAGCTTGTCACCCTGCTTATCGAACGCGGCGCGCTGACTGCGGAGCGGCAGGCATCCGCCGACCGCGACCCGAGCACGCCCGCCGGCTGGCGCCTCGTGCCCGGTTCCCTGGGCAGTCGGCTGCTCTCCCGGGACCTCGCGGCCGTCCTCGCCGCCCGCATCGACGCGTTGCCGCCGGACGCCCGTTCCGTCCTGCGGGACGCGGCGGTGGTCGGCGACACCGTGCCGACCGGCGCGCTGGAGGCGTTGCGCGAGCAGCGGGCCGGCCGCGACGGGAGGCCCTCGGCGGTGGTCGCCGTGGAGTTCGACCGGGCCGTCGAGGAACTGCTGCAACGCCGCATGCTGCACCGCACCCGCGCCGGTTACGCGTTCGCCACGCCGCTCATGCGGGAGGCCGCGTACGCCGGGGTGAGCAAGGCGGAACTGGCCGACCGGCACGCCGCGCTGGCCCGTTGGGCGGCGCCCGTCGACGGGGCCACGGCCGTCGCCGTGGGCGGGTTCACCGAGGAGGCACGCGACGACTTCGTCGCCACGCACGTCCAGCGGGCCGCCACGCTCGCCGACGCGGTGAAACTGCGACCGGACGCGCCGGCCCGCGCCGTCGTCCCGCTCGGGATCGCCGCGCTCGGCCGGGCCGCCCGCCGGTCACTGTCCGCCGGGGAGCCCACGCTCGCCATCGAGTACGCCGAACGCGCCAGCGAGCTGTCCCGCGACGGGATACCGGCGATCGACCGGGTGGTGCACGCCCGCGCGCTGCTGCAGATCGGTCGGGTCGTCGATGCGCTCGCCTTCGCCGAGAAGATCGCCGCGAACGCCGGGGACGACGCCACCCGGGCCAGCGCCCTGCTGCTCGCCGGCCAGGCCCAGCAGACGCTCGGCGACCAGGGGCGGGCGGAGGCCGCCTGGCAGGAGGCGTTACAGGTGGCCAAGGCCGGCGGGCTGCCCACGCTGCGCGCGTCCGCCATGCGTCGGCTCGGCATGGGCGACTTCGTGGCCGGTCGGCTCAGCCAGGCGAGCAGCCGGCTGGCCGCCGCCTACCAGGTCAGCCTCAGCGCGCAGGATCGGCGTGGGCAGGCCTGGTCGCTGCAGAACCTGGCCTGGGTGACCACCACCCGGGGTGACTTCGCCGGCACCGATGCGGTTCTCGGCCGGGCCGCCCGGCTCTTCGCCGAACTGAAGGACCCGTACGGGCGAGCCTGGCTGCGGGGCACCACCGCGTTCGCCCGGCTGCTCGCCGGCCGGCTGCGGGAGGCGTGCCGGATGGCGCAGGTCTTCCTGCCCTTCGGCGAGCGGGTCGGCGAGGCGTGGGCGGTGGGCACGCTGCGTGCGGTCGCGGCGTTCGCCACCGCCGAGCTGGGCGAGTTGGCCGAGGCGGACCGGGAGGCCCGTCGGGCGTACCGCGAGTTCGC
This sequence comes from Micromonospora lupini, assembly GCF_026342015.1. Taxonomy (NCBI): domain Bacteria; kingdom Bacillati; phylum Actinomycetota; class Actinomycetes; order Micromonosporales; family Micromonosporaceae; genus Micromonospora; species Micromonospora lupini. The sequence continues at coordinate 1,066,154 of NZ_JAPENL010000002.1, read as the reverse complement.
CGCCGCGTCCGACGACTGGGGGCGCGGTTTCGCGCTTGTCGTCCGGGCCGTCGTGGCGCGTGGGCTGGGCGAGCCCGAGCACGCGGCCGACCTGCTCAGCGACGCCCTGGTGTACGCCGAGCAGACCTCACACCCGCTGCTCACCGGAATGGCCGGCACGCTGCGCGGGTTCGTGGCGCTGGAACTGGGCGACCACGAGACCGCCGAGCGGGCCGCCCGAGCGGTGCTGACGACAGTCGAACCGCACAACCCGCAGGCGCCGGCGCAGGTCGCGCCCCGGGTGCTGCTGGCCACCGCCCGGCTGGCCGCAGGTGACCCGGCGACCGCGGTCGGGCTGCTCGCCCCGGTGGCGACAGCCGCCGCCCACGCGCCCTCGCTGCTCTTCTCCCGCCGACAGACCATGGCCCGGTACGCGTCGGCGCTGCTCGCCCACGGCCAGCGGGAGCAGGCGCTGGACTGGGCCCGACGGGCGGTCACCGCGCCCGCCGAGGACGTGCGCAGTCAGGTGATCGCGGCGAGCGTGCTCGCCGAGGCGCTGGCGGCCTGCGGCCACCAGGCAGAGGCGCTCGCCTGCGCCGACGAGGCGGTCCGCCTCGCGTACGCCACCGAACAGCGCAGCGAACGAGCAGCAGCCAAAAAACTCCAAGCAAGCCTGAAAACCCCCTAAACCCCCACTCCTTCTCGCCGGTGATCAAGAGGTTCGGGTCATCGGAAGCCCGCTTCCTGACCCAAACCTCTTGATCACCGGAGGGGTGGGGGTGGGGGTGGGTGGTTTTGGCGGTTCTGGGGATGTGGTGGTCGGGGTGAGGGGCTAGCGTGTCACCACCGCGCGTGGTCCACAGTGGTGACCGTCGCCGTGCCTGGGGAGGCCATCATGAAGCTGCCGCGTTCCGTCGCGGGCTGGACCATCGCGGTCTTCGGCGTACTGGCGCTGGTGATGGGCGCGCTCGGTCTGCTCTGGCCGGAGGCGCAGCTACGCCTGCTCGGGTTCGAGGTGCCGACCACGCGTGGCGCTGGTGACTACACGGGCACGTTCCTGCTGGCGTCCTCGATGGCGTCGTTCAACATGGGCGTCTATTACCTGCTCGCCACGGTCACCGAGTGGCGGGTGTTCTACCGGTTCACGGTGGTCTTCCGGCTGGTCACGTTCACGGTGTTCAGCATCGCCGTGCTTGCCGACATCGCCCCCGACCGGTTCTTCGGCGTGGCGGCCTGGGAGGGGCTGGGCGCACTGGCGACCGCGATCGGCCTGCGTGTGGACGCCCGCCGGGGCGCGCCGGCCGCCGCCGACACCGCTGCCGCGTCCCCCGGCCCTGCCGCGTCGGCCGATGCCGCCAAGTCTCCCGCGCCCGCCGCCACGTCGGCCGGCGCCTCCGCCGCCACGTCTCCCGCGCCCGCCGCCGCCACGTCCGCCGGTCCCCGTCGCTCTGCGTCGGCCGATGCCGGCTCCTCCACGTCTGCCGAGGCCGGCGGATCGGGAGGCACCGGAGAGGCGCCCGGCGCGGCCGGTGCCGCTCCGGCGGACGCGGCGCGCTGAGCCGCCGGCCGGGTTGGGTATTTTCGAGCGGTGACCGACACCCCGACCGGCGGCTTGCCGGTGCCGATCGTGCCCGGTCTGACCGATTTACGGGTCTTTGCCCGCGGCGGCTATGCCACTGTCTACCAGGCCACCCAGATCTCGGTCGGCCGAGAGGTCGCCGTCAAGGTGGAGAACCGCACGCTGGACAGCGAGCGCGACCAGGCCCGGTTCCTGCGCGAGGCGCGGGCCGCCGGACGGATGTCGTCGCACCCGCACGTGGTGGATCTCTTCGACGTCGGCGTCACAGTCGACCAGCACCCATACCTGATCATGGAACTCTGTGACGGGTCGTACGCCGAGCGGATGCGCAGCTCGCCACTCGGCCCGGTAGAGACCCGCGATCTCGGCATCAAGATCGCGGACGCGTTGGCGCACTCGCACGGGGCCGGGGTGCTGCACCGCGACGTGAAGCCCGCGAACATCCTCTACTCGCACTTCAACTCGGCGGTGCTTGCCGACTTCGGGCTCGCCGTACTGGCCGAGGCGCGGGACGCCTCGGTCACCCTGGAGGTGCTCACCCCGGCGTACGCGCCGCCGGAGATGTTCAGCCACAGCCCTCCGTCGCCGGCCGTCGACGTGTACGCGCTCTGCGCCACCCTCTACGCGGTGATGCACGGTCGGCCGCCCCGGTGGCAGTCCGAGCGCAACCCCAGCCTGGTGACCGTGCTGGAGATGTTCAACCAGCCGCTTCCCGGCCTGCCGGGCGTACCGGACGAGTTGATCGACGTGCTGCGCCTCGGCATGGCCAACGACCCGGCCGAGCGGCCCTCCGCCCTCGAACTGCACGACCTGCTCGCCAACCTGCCGTTCGGATCGCCGGCCGCCCCGGTGAGCGGCGTCCCGACCGGCGGCACCCCGACCAGCGGTGCCCCGGTCGGTGGCAAACCGGTAAGTGGCTCTCCGGTCAGTGGTGGCCCGAGCCGGTCCGGCCTGTACGGCACCGGCCAGCCGGGGCCCCGCCCCCCGGTCGAGGACACCCGCCCCAGCGTCCCCGGCGGTCGGCGCTGGCGGCGGCGCTGGTTCCTCGGCGGTGCCGGGGTGCTGGCGCTCGCCGCGTCGGCCACCACAGGCGCCTGGCTGGCGAGCAGTGGCCCACCGCCGGACCCGTCCCCCTCGGTGACCCAGGTCGCGGCGCCGGCAACCGGGCCGCTGCCCGGCTGCGCGTCCGGCGCCGGCGCGCCGACCGCGCTGCCCAGCGGCGCCCGTTGCCTGCCCGAGCTGGAGTGCTTCGGCCCGGTGCGCATCCGCGGCGCCCGCGCCGAGGCGGCACGGGTCCCCTGCGACGGCAGGCACACCTGGGAGACGTACGCCGAGGGCATCCTCCCGGTGCCGCTCGTCGGCGCGGACTACGACGAGGTGATCGCCGCCGAGCCGGTACGGCAGGTGTGCAGCGCCACGACGTTCCGCGTGACCACGGAGATCACCGAGCCGGTCGGCTGGCACCTGGAGGTGTTGCCGCCGGTGGACGGCAACGTCGACCGGGTCTACCGGTGCCTGGCGGGGCGGGGCGTCGACGCGCTCACCGCGCCCACTCTCACCGGTCGCTGAACCCGCCGCGCGCCCGTCCCCGGTCACGCACCGCACGCAACGCGTCCCGGCTGTCCAGGGCGTCGAGCGTGTCCGCGTCGATCCCGTACGGCAGCAGGTCCGGCGGCGCGGTGGCGTGCGGTTGGTCCGTCGGCTCCGGTTCGGCACGCTGGCGGGCGGCGGACACGGCGACCGCGGCGACCATGGCCAGCAGCACGCAGAGCAGTCCGAGAACCACACCGAGAAGGTCCTGCCGGCGTAGAACGACAAGCAGGGCCAGCAGCGCGACGGCTCCCGGCGCGGCGACCGCCGCCACCATCCGCGCATCGATCCTGGACAGTCGATTCACCCCTCCAGCATGTCGCGGCCGGGCCCGCTGTCAACCGGAGAGGCGATCCGCCACGCCGATCGGCGTTGATCGAACTGACCAGCCCAGCTGACCGGTGGGCGCGCACACACAGTGGACCGAACTCGCTACTCTCGGTGTTCCGCAGGCTGCTCCGTCAGCGAGGTTGCCCATGAACGTACGTAGTTCCCAGTCCCGGCTCCGCTCGGTCGCGACGACGCTTGCGGTCGCGCTCACCCTCACCCTGGCCGCCGCCGCAGGCTGTGACAGTCGGAAGGAGCCGGACCTGCAGTCGGTGCAGGAGAAGATGCGCGAGTCGCACATCTACGGGCAGTCGAAGCTGCGCATCGGCGTCGCCACCAACGAGCCGTTGATGGGTGACCTCCGCAACGGCGAGCACGTCGGCTTCGACGTCGAGATCGGTCGGTACATCGCCGCTTCCCTCGGCTACGAGGGCGAGCAGCAGTTGGAGTTCGTGTCGGCGGCCACCGAGGACCGGATCCCGTACCTGCAGGGCGGCACTGTGGACCTGGTGGTGTCCAGCTTCTCGATGACTGAGGAGCGCAAGAAGCTTGTCAGCTTCGCCGGCCCGTACTTCGTCACCACCCAGGAGGTGCTGGTGCCGGTCCGGCTCAAGGACAAGATCCGCACGATCGAGGACCTGCGCGACCCGGCCTACAAGGTCTGCACCACAGGCGGCTCCACCACCGAGGGTGAGCTGGAGAAGCGCCAGGTCAAGGCGCTTGTGGTGAAGGACGTCTGGGACTGCGTGACAGGCATCCGGGCCGGCCGGTACGACGCCGTCAGCTCGGACGAGACGATCCTCGCGGGCTTCCTGGCCACGTACCCCAAGGAGTTCGAGATCGTCGACCTGCCCTTCGGCACGAGCGAGCTGTTGGGGATCGGCGTGCCGATCGGCGATCCGGCACTGCGTGACCTGGTCGCCTACTTCCTGCAGAAGAGCTACCAGCAGGGCCGCGACGGGCAGGCCAGCCCGTGGCTCACGGCGTACAACCGGACCCTGGGCCCGTGGCTGCGCGTCGAGAAGAACCAGCCCCAGCCCCTGGAGGTGCCGAAGCTTGTCGACTTCGACGACAAGGCGCCCCGGAGGTGAGCGCGGCGCCGACCGCCACCGGTGACGCGAGCGCCGACGGCGCGGTCCCGCCGCCCCGGGCGTCCGTGCCGACCGACCACGTCGAGGTGGACGCCGCCGGGTGGCCGACCGGGGTGCCGCGCGCCGAACCCGCCGAGCCGGTCGCCGACGTCGAGCGGATGCCGGTGCGCTGGGATCCGGCCGAGCGGCGGGCGCGGGCCAGCCAGTCGTTCTGGACTGCGGTCGTGGGCGTACCGGCGATCTTCTCGGTGCTGCGACTCGGCGTGGAGGCGGGCGGGGAACTCCAGACCACGCTGCTGCTGGTCGCCAATGTCGGCCCGGTCAACCTGCTCGCCGGGTTCCTGACCACCGCGGCCCGGCTGCTCTCCACCGGGCTGGTCGCCGTCTTCGCGCTCGGCGCGGTGCTGGCCGTGAGCGTGGACCGGTTGCCGCCGGGCACTCTCCGCCGCCCGCTGTTCGCCCGTTGGGCGGACCTCACCCCGGCCTGGGTCGTGGCGGCGAGCTTCCTGCTCGCCCTGCTCACCTGGCCGCTGCTCTACCTGCCGCTACTGCTGCCGGCGTTCGCTGCCGCGTTCCAGCTCCGTCCGGACCGGCTGCACGAGTGGGTCCTCCCCCGGTTGTTGGCGATCGCCGCGCTGCTCGCCGGGTACGGCTGGCTGCTGCTGCCGACCCTGCGCGACGCGGGTGCGCAGGGCGAGCTTCTGGTCCTGGCACTCCTCGTGGTGCCTCCGGTGCTGGCGCTCTTCATCGCCGGGCCGCTGCCCGACGTGGTGATCCGACCGCTGGCGTCGCTGACCCAGGTGGCGGTGCTGGCCATGCTGGTCTGGGCCGCGCTGCCGGTGATCAGCACCCCAGTGCTCCCGCTCACCGTCACCACTGTGGGCGCCGAGAACGGCCCGACCGAGGACGTCCGAGGGCACGTGGTGACCACCGACGACGTCAACATGGTGATCCTGCAGGAGCGGGGTGGGGTCCGGTACGTGCCCGTCGACCTCGTCCGCGCCCAGGTGCTCTGCCCGAGCGAGGAGGAGTTGCCCCGGCACCGGCTGCGGATCCACGACTTCCACATCGAGGACTCGCTGCTGGAGGGGATGGGTCGCCGCGTCCGACCCGTACACCGCATCGACGCCGCCTGCCGAATTCCCCACTGATCCCGCGAGGTGATCGGTCCGATCAGTGCGCTCGGCGTGCCGTCGCGTCGGCGGCGTCGGCCAACTCGTCGGCGACCTCCGGGTTGGTCGAGTTGATGGCGGCGGTCCACAGCACGTCGGTGGGCGTCGCGCCGGCCAGCCAGAGCCGCATCGACTCCTGGGCCCCGTCGGGCAGGGGACCCAGGTATGGCCAGTTCTGGACGACCGTCGCCAGGTGTCGGGCGGTGTGCTCGCCCGGAATGGCCGCGAACTGGGCCAGGTACGGCCCGAGGTCGATCTCCAGCCCGGCGACCGCCTCCAGCAGGCTCCAGGCCGAGGTGGTGGACGGGAACTCCGCGAGGATCCGCTGCCACCAGCCGAGGAGGAACCGCTCGACGGCCTCCCGCTCGGCGGCCGGCCAGCCGTGCCACTGGTCCCGCATCCGCCCGGTGACGGCCTCCGGCGGCAGGTACGAGAGCTCGCCACCGGCGGCCGCCTCGAGCAGCCGGGGCAGCAGGTGCGGCACCTCGGTCCCGTCTCCCCAGGTGCCCCGGTTGCCCAGGTAGTCATCGAGTTGGTCGGTGGTCAGCTTCCGCAGCGGGGTATGGACGAAGCGGGCCAGGTCCGCCGGCTCCACGCAGTGCGGGCAGGCCTCCATGTCGCCGGGCATCGGGTGGTGGGCGAAGGCTGAGTAGAGCGCGTCCACAAGCGGATCCAGCTCGACGTCGTTGCGCACCCGCTCAGTATTTCCGACGAGGCGCTCGGACGGTGGCACGCATATACAGCCCAACTGTGTGCGCTGTGGCAATGGCGAAGGCTTCCCTGCACGAATCGACCTATCTGATCCTCACCGCGCTCGTCGAGGCCCCACGGCACGGATGTGCCGTCCTCGACGAGGTCCGCCGGATCTCCGACGGACGCGTCGACCTGCGCGCCGGGACCCTCTACGCGGCGCTGGACCGGCTGCGTACCGAGGGCCTCATCGACGTTGAGCGCGACTGCGCCTGCTCGCGCTCGTCGTCCCGGTGGGCGTCACGCTGCTGCTCACGCGGGTGGGTCTCGGAACCACCGGGACGTACCTCGAACGGTCCAGTCACGACTGTGTGCTCGGCGCGCTCACCTGGGCGCAGTGGTCGACGTTGGTGCTGGCGCCCGTGTTGCTCTTCGCGGTGGCCGTGGCGATCCTGCACCACCGCGAGCGTCCGGACGCCGGCGTAGCCAGGGCGCGGACCGCGGGTGGTCGACTCGGTCTTCTTGATGTCGGGGCATCGATGAGCCTCAGACGCCCGAGGATCACAGAAACCGAGTCGATCACCCCCCGGAACAGGCCGGGTCAGTAGGACTTGTCCTGGCCGAGGACGTGTTGGGCGACGAAGTTGAGGATCATCTCCCGGCTGACCGGGGCGATCCGGCCGGCCCGGACCGCGCCGAGCAGGGTCGCCACCCCGTACTCGGTGGTCATGCCCGCCCCGCCGAGGGCCTGCACGGCGGTGTCCACGGCGAGCGCGGCGGCCTCCCCGGCCGCGTACTTGGCCATGTTGCCGGCCACCCCGGCCTCCAGGTCACGGCCGGCGTCGTACAGGGTGGCCGCCTTCTGGATCATGAGGCGGGCCAGCTCCACCTGCACCGCCGCGTGTGCCAGCGGATGGGACACGCCCTGGTGCGAACCGATGCTGCGGCCACCCCACACCTTGCGGGTGGCGGTGTACTCGCTGGCCCGCTCGATGGCGTACCGGCCGGTGCCGGCGCCCATCGCTGCCACCGTGATGCGCTCCGGGTTGAGCCCGGCGAAGAGCGCCGGCAGCCCGGCGTCCAGCGACTCGCCGAGCAGCGCGTCGGCGGGCACCCGCACGTCGTCCAGGTAGAGCAGGAACTGGTTCTCCGGAGACACGATCTCCATGTCCAGCTTGGACCGGGTCAGCCCGGCCGCGTCGGTCGGCACCAGGAACAGCGCCGGCTTGAGCTTTCCGGAGGACGAGTCTTCGGTACGGGCCACCACCAGCACGTGACCGGCCTCGTCGACCCCGGAGATGTAGCACTTGCGGCCGTTCAGCAGCCAGTCGTCGCCGTCGCGGCGGGCCACCGTGCCGAGCCTGTGGAAGTTCGAACCGGCCTCCGGCTCGGTGATCGCGAAGACGATCTTCGCCGAGCCGTCCGCGAGACCGGGCAGGTGCCGTTTGCGCTGCTCCTCGGTGCCGTGCCGGGCGAGCACGGTCGCCGCGATGGCGGGGGAGACCACAAGCAGCAGCAGCGGGCACCCCGCCGCCGCCAGCTCCTCGCAGACGATGGCCAGCTCGGTGATGCCGCCGCCCCCGCCGCCGTACTCGATGGGGATGTTCACCCCCAGATAGCCGAGCCTTCCCGCCTCCGCCCACAGCTCGGTGGTGTGCTCACCGGCCTTCGCCTTCTCGACGAAGTAGCCGTGGCCGTACCGGCGGCCGAGCGCCCGCACGGCGTCGCGCAACTGGTCCTGCTCGGGGGTGAGGTCGAAGGTCATCGGGGGTCCTCCTCGGGGTTCGACGGCGTCAGGTCGCCGGCTGCGGGGGCGCCGTCGATGACGGCCAGCACCGCGCCCGTCCGCACCTGGCCACCGGCCGGCACCGGCAGCTCGGTGACCACGCCGTCGGTCGGGGCCAGCACCTGATGTTCCAGCTTCATCGCTTCAAGCGTGAGCAGCGGATCGCCGGCCGTGACCCGCTTGCCGACCTGGACGTGCACCCGGGTCACCGCGCCGGGCAGCGGCGCGAGCAGCGACCCGGCCGCCACCGCCGCGGTGGGCAGCGGGAGACGCGGCAGCTCGACGAGGCTCGCCGCCCCGTCCGGGCCGTCCACGAAGATCTCCGACCCCGCCCGATGTACACGAAACGCCTGCCGTACCCCGTCGACGTCGAGCACCACCCGGGCCGGGGCGGCGTCAACGAGCGCGACAGCCGACCGCTCGTTCTCAGGGTCGGCGTTGCCAGGGTCGGCGTTGCCAGGGTCGGCGGTGCTGCGGTCTGCGGCCTCGGGGCCGGCGGTGCTGCGGTCGACCGACCACTCGGCGAGCCCACCCGTGCGGTCCAGTCGGTAGCGGACCTCGATCTCGCCGCCCGGGCCGCTGAAGCGGCTGACCTGCGCGACGGCCGGCACGTTGCGCCACCCCGACGGCAGCCCGGCCAGCACCCGGGCGTCGGCGCGACGCGCGGCGGCCGAGGCGAGCGCCGCCGCGAGGGCGGCACGCGGGAGCCGGTCGGCGGGAAGCAGGGGCGCGATCACCTCCGGATGCCGCTCGAGGAAACCGGTGTCGATCCGTACCGCACCGAACTCCGGGCTGCGCAGCACCCGGACCAGCAGGTCCCGGTTGGTGGTGACGCCGTGGATCTCGGCGCGGGCCAACGCGCCGGCGAGGGCCCGCGCGGCCTCGGCGCGGGTCGGCGCCCAGGCGACCACCTTGGCAAGCATCGAGTCGTAGTGCACCCCGACAGTCGAGCCGTCCACCACGCCGGAGTCGAGCCGCAGCCCCTTCGTGGGCGCGAATCTGCCCGCCGCGCCTGGGATGGCGAACCGGTGCAGGGCGCCGGTGGCCGGGCGGAAACCCTGGGCCGGGTCCTCGGCGCAGAGGCGAACCTCGATCGCGTGGCCGTCCACCGGCGGGGTGGCCCCCAGCGGCAGCGGCTCCCCCTCGGCGACGAGCAGTTGCCACCGGACCAGGTCCAGCCCGGTGACCGCCTCGGTGACCGGGTGCTCGACCTGGAGACGGGTGTTCATCTCCAGGAAGAAGAACTCCCCGGTCGGCGCGAGCAGGAACTCCACAGTGCCCGCGCCGACGTAGTCGACGGCACGGCCGGCCGCCACCGCCGCCTCGTGCAGGCGGGCTCGCAGCTCCGGATCGATGACCGCCGGTGTCTCCTCGACGATCTTCTGGTGCCGCCGCTGGATCGAGCAGTCCCGCTCGCCGAGAGCAGCCACCGTCCCGTGGGTGTCGCCGAAGATCTGCACCTCGACGTGCCGGCCGCGCTCGACGTACCGCTCGATGAAGACAGTGCCGTCGCCGAACGCGGCAGCCGCCTCGCGGCGCGCGGAGGCGACGGCCTCGGAGAGCCCGGCGGCGTCCCGGACGACCCGCATGCCCCGTCCGCCGCCACCGGCGGACGCCTTCACCAGCACCGGGAATTCCCTGACGTCGTCGGTGTCGGTCCAACTCGGCAGCATCGGCACGCCCGCCTCGGCGAGCAGAGCCTTCGCCGCGAGCTTGTCGCCCATCGCGGCGATCACCTTGGCCGGTGGCCCGACCCAGGTCAGCCCGGCGTCGGTCACCGCCGCCGCGAACTCGGCGTTCTCGGCGAGGAAGCCGTAACCCGGGTGGACGGCGTCCGCCCCGCTGCGGCGGGCCGCGTCCAGGATCCTCTCGACCCGCAGGTACGTCTCGGCAGGCGTGTCACCTGGCAACCGCACCGCCTGGTCGGCCTCGGCCACGAACGGCGCGTCGGCGTCCGCGTCGGAGTGCACGGCGACGGTCTGCACGCCCATCGCGCGGCAGGTGGCGAAGACCCGGCGGGCGATCTCGCCCCGGTTGGCCACGAGCAGTCTGTTGATCATGAGTGGCCCCTCTACATCCGGAAGACGCCGAAGCCTTCGGCGCCCCGCACCGGTCCGTTGTGGATCGCCGAGAGGCAGAGCCCGAGGACGGTACGGGTGTCCCGCGGGTCGATCACCCCGTCGTCGTAGAGCCGGCCGGAGAGGACGAGCGCGCCCGACTGCGACTCGATCTGCTGCTCGACCATCATCCGCATCGCCGCGTCGGACTCCTCGTCGTAGTCACGCCCCCGGGCGGCGGCCGCCTGCCGGGCCACGATCGACAGCACCCCGGCGAGCTGCGCCGGGCCCATCACCGCCGACTTGGCGTTCGGCCAGGTGAACAGGAACCTCGGCTCGTAAGCCCGGCCGCACATGCCGTAGTTGCCGGCCCCGTACGAGGCGCCCAGGTTCACCGTCAGGTGCGGCACCGTCGAGTTGGACACCGCGTTGATCATCAGGGCGCCGTGCTTGATGATGCCGCGCTGCTCGTACTCGGTGCCGACCATGTAGCCGGTGGTGTTCTGCAGGAAGATCAGCGGGGTGTCGGACGCGTTCGCGAGCTGGATGAACTGGGCCGCCTTCTGCGCCTCCGCGCTGAACAGCACGCCCCGGGCGTTCGCCAGCACCCCCACCGGGTACCCGTGCAGCTCACCCCAGCCGGTGACAAGCGCGTCCCCGTACGCCGGCTTGAACTCGTCGAAGTCGCTGCCGTCCAGGATCCGGGCCAGCACCTCGCGCGGGTCGAACGGCACCTTCAGATCGGCGCTGACGATGCCGAGCAGCTCCTCCGGGTCGTACTTCGGCGGCTGCGGCACCGCCGTGCGCGGCGACGGACCCTGCTTGCGCCAGTTCAACCGGCGTACGCACTGCCGGGCCAGCCGGATGCCGTCCCGCTCGTCCACGGCCAGGTAGTCGGCGAGCCCGGACGTGCCGGCGTGCATTGCCGCGCCGCCCAGCGACTCGTCGTCGGTGACCTCTCCGGTCGCCATCTTCACAAGGGGCGGCCCGGCCAGGTAGACCTGTGACCGGTCCCGGATCATGATCACGTGGTCGGACATCCCCGGCACGTACGCGCCGCCGGCCGTTGCGTTGCCGAAGACCACGCTGACAGTGGGAATGCCCGCCGCCGAGAGCCGGGTCAGGTCGCGGAACACCCGCCCACCCGGGATGAAGATCTCCGCCTGGGTGGGCAGGTCCGCGCCGGCCGACTCGACCAGGTTGACCATCGGCAGCCGGTTGGCCAGGGCGATCTCGCCGGCCCGCCGGGTCTTGGCGAGGGACCACGGGTTGACCGCGCCGCCACGTACCGTCGGGTCGTTGGCGACGATCAGGCACTCCACGCCCTCGACCACGCCGATGCCGGTGACCACGCTGGCCCCGACCGGGAAATCGGTGCCGTACGCGGCGACAGGCGACAACTCCAGGAACGGGCTGTCCGCGTCCACCAGCAGCTCGATCCGCTCCCGGGGGAGCAGCTTGCCGCGCTTGTGGTGCCGGGACACGTACTTCTCGCCGCCGCCCGCCCGAGCCTGGTCCAGCGCTGCGTCCAGCTCGGTCAGCCGCTCCCGCAGCGCGGCCCGGTTCGCCACGTACCCCGGTGCCGCCGGGTCGACCGCACTGTCCAGCGTGCTCACAGGCCCATGCCCTTCGCGATGATCTCGTTCATGATCTCGGTGGTGCCGCCGCCGATGCCGAGGATCCGGGCATCGCGGTAGTGCCGCTCCACCTCGGCGTCACGCAGGTAGCCGAAGCCACCGTGCAGTTGCAACGCCTGGTCGACGACCTGGTCGCAGGCGGCCACCGCGACGTTCTTCGCCATCGCCACCTCGGTCACCACCGGCTCGCCGGCGGCCACCCGGACGGCGACCTCGTGCACGTACGACCGGGCCGCCTCGGCGCGGGTGTGCATCTCGGCCAGCCGGTGCCGGACCAACTGCCGGCTGGCCAGCGGACGCCCGAAGGTCTCCCGGTCCCGGCACCAGCGCACCGCCAGCTCGACGCAGCGCTGCGCGGTCGCGTACGCCTGGGTCGCCAGTGACAGTCGCTCGGCGGCGAAGTGCTGCATGATCGCCAGGAAGCCGGTGTTCTCCGCGCCGATCCGGTTGGCGACCGGCACGCGCACGTCCGCGAAGGACAGCTCGGCGGTGTCCGAGCAGTGCCAGCCCAGCTTCTCCAGCCGGCGCCCCACAGTGAACCCGGGCGTCCCCTTGTCGATGACGAGCAGGGTCAGCTCACCGCTGCCGGGGAAGTCGGTGCACACCGCAGTGGTCACGAAGTCGGCCCGGTGCCCGCTGGTGATGTACGTCTTCGCCCCGTTCACCACGTAGTGGTCGCCGTCGCGCAGGGCTGTGGTGCGGATGCCTGCCACGTCGGAGCCGCCGTCCGGCTCGGTGATCGCCAGCGCGCCGATCATCGTGCCCGCGAGGGTGGGCCGCACGTACCTCTCGATGAGGCCGTCGTCGGCGGGCGGCGGAGCGCCGCGAAGCCGGCCGCCCAGTGACCCGCCGGTGCGGGCGCCGGCCGCGGCGACCATGTGCGGCAACGCGATGCCGTGCGTGAACAGGGCCGCGACCAGGCCGGACGAGCCGCCGGAGCGGATCAGCTCCTCGGTCACGATGATCGAGTCGAGCAGGTCGCCGCCGCTGCCACCGACCGACTCGGGAAAGCCGATGCCGAGCAGGCCGAGCTTCGCGGCGGTCGCGTGCAGAGCCCGGGGAACCTCACCGGCCCGCTCCCAGTCGTCGAGGTGCGGCAGCACCTCCCGGGTCACGAAGGACCGGGTCAACTCGCGCAGCTGACGCCGTTCGGGGGTGTCGACGATGCTCACGGTGCCACCTCGGCGGGGAGGTCGACGATCCGGGCGCGCAGCAGCTCGCCGAGGGCCTTGGCCTGCGGGTCGAACCGGGTGGACGCGGCGACCCCCGCCCCGAGCAGGCCCTCGATCACGAAGTTGACCGCGCGCAGGTTCGGCAGCTCGTAGCGCCGCACCGAGAGCGACGCCGTCTCCGGCAGCAGCTCGGCCAGCCGCGCGACTGTCAACCAGGCACGCAGCCACGCGTACCCGGCCTCCGACCGCGCCCAGACACCGAGGTTGGCGTCCCCGCCCTTGTCGCCCGAGCGCGCGCCGACCAGTTCGCCGAGCGGGCCGCGCCGGGTCGGGCCGTCGACAGCCGCGTCGCCGCCCGGGGCAGTCTCGTCCGGCACGGCGGGGGCGGTGCGGACCGGCGGAGCGATGGGCACCCGCTCGCCACCTGGCAGCACCGCGACGTGCGCCACCGCGTCCTGCGCCACTGTGTCGGCGGTGAAGACCCCGTACGGTGTCGCGTCGCCGGGCAGGGTGGTAAGCGTGCAGCCCGGGTAGGACGCGAGCGCCAACTCCACCGCGGCGGCCGAGAAGGCCCGCCCGGCCCGCGCCCTGTCGCCGTCGCGCAGGTGTACGTGCAGCAGGGCGCTGGCCACCTCGGTGTCGGCGGCGTCCGGGTGGTCGGTACGGGCCAGCGTGAACGCCAGTCCGTCCTTGCCCACCGCCTCCTCGACCTGCCCGCGCACCAGTGCCGCCTTCGCCTCGATGTCCAGCCCACAGAGGACGAACGTCATCGAGTTCCGGAAGCCGCCGAGGTTGTTGACTCCCACCTTCAGCGTCGCCGGCGGCCGGGTGCCCCGGACGCCGGAGACCCGGACCCGGTCCGGCCCGTCGGGGCGCAACGTCACCGAGTCGAGCCGGGTGACCACGTCCGGCCCCAGGTACGCCGGCCCGCCGATCTCGTAGAGCAGTTGGGCGGTGACGGTCTCCACGGTGACCGCGCCGCCGGTGCCCGGATGCTTGGTGACCACTGACGAGCCGTCGGCGTGCACCTCGGCGATCGGGAAGCCGGGGCGGTGCCCGCCGTCGGGCAGTTCCGTGAAGAAGCTGAAGTTGCCGCCGGTCACCTGCGCGCCGCACTCCAGGAGGTGCCCGGCGACTGTCGCCCCGGCCAGCTCGTCGAGGTCGTCGCGACCCCACCCGTACCGGGCGATGGCCGGGCCGACCACAAGCGACGCGTCGGTCACCCGGCCGGTGACCACCACGTCGGCCCCGGCGTCGAGACAGGCGGCGATCCCGAACGCGCCCAGGTAGGCGTTCGCGGTGAGCGCGTCGGGCCGCTGGATCGCGTCGCCCTCGACGTACCCCACCCGTGCCGACAGGCCAAGACGGCCGGCGAGCGCCTCGATGGCGGCGGCCAGGCCGGCCGGGTTCAACCCGCCGGCGTTGGTCACGATCCGCACCCCCCGGTCGAGGGCCGTGCCCAGGCACGTCTCCAGCTGGCGCAGGAACGTCTTCGCGTAACCGACGTCGGGGTCGCGCAGCCGGTCCCGACCGAGGATCAGCATGGTCAACTCGGCCAGGTAGTCACCGGTCAGCACGTCCAGCTCGCCGCCGTCGAGCATCTCGCGCCAGGCGGTGAACCGGTCGCCGTAGAAGCCGGAGGCGTTGCCGACGCGGATCACGCCTGAACTCCGCCTCGGCCGGCCGGTTCGCGCCCGGTGCCCGGCGGCCCGGCGAACGCCTGCGCCACGTCGAGCCACTCGTCGGCGACGGGGCCGGTGGCCAGCAGGGCGAGGTCCGCGCGGTGCCGGCGGCGGGTGACGAGCAGGCAGAAGTCCAGAAGGGGACCGGTCAGGCGGTCGGCGGCGTCCGCCGGACCCCAGGCCCACGTCTCCCCGCCAGGTCCGGTCAGCTCGACCCGGACCGGCGCCGCCGGTGCCGGCCGGCCGTGGGCGGCGAAACCATTTCCGAGAGTACGCACACCGAGGTGCGCCACGTGCCGGAGGCG
Source organism: Micromonospora lupini (assembly GCF_026342015.1). Taxonomy (NCBI): domain Bacteria; kingdom Bacillati; phylum Actinomycetota; class Actinomycetes; order Micromonosporales; family Micromonosporaceae; genus Micromonospora; species Micromonospora lupini. Next base: position 1,051,087 of record NZ_JAPENL010000002.1, on the reverse strand, counting down.
GTCGGTGGCGGGGCGGACGACACCGAGGGCCTCGGCCACGTCCTCACCGTGCGCCCAGGTCTCCATGATCCGGGCGGTCGCCATCGAGGTGGCCGACATCCGCGTGCCGTACCAGGGCAACTTCTCGCCGGCCGGGACCGCGACGAGCGCGTCGTTGAGCGCCGCCCGTCCGGCCCGCCAGCGGGCGAGCAGGTCGACCGGCGGTGCGAGGAACGCCTCGGCGCCGGTGTCGACCATCCGTGTCGGGTCCGGCGCGGCCGTCACGGTCGCGTAGAAGGCCTCGGCGTCGGTGGCGGCCAACAGCGCCACGTGGTCGGTCCAGGCGAGGTGAGCGATCTGGTGCCCGATGCTCCAGCCCGCCGCCGGTGTCGGTCGGGCCCAGTCCTTCGCCGGCAGCGGCGCCACCAACGCGTCCAGGCCGGCGGACTCGTCGGCCAGATCGGCGAGCAGGTCACTGAGGTCGACCATGGTGCCTCCGGTCGGTGCTGGGGCCGGTGCGGCCGGGGTCAGGGCGTGAGGAGGGTGGCGAGCTGGCGTTTCCAGGTGTCGAGCAGGGCGGCACGGCGGGTCGAGTCGTCGCTGAGCAGATTGGCCACCCCGAGCCCGCGCAGCAGGTCGAGGGTGGCCTGCACCGCCTCGCGGACGCCGGGACGACGCTCGTCGACACCGAGCAGGGCGACGGTGAGCCGGTGCATCTCGCGGCCGACGGTCGCCTCCAGCGGGACCAGTGCGCCGCGGAGCTCCGGGTCGGTGCGGGCGGCCACCCACAGTTCGAGCGCGGCGACGAAGAGCGGCCCGGTGAACGCCACCCCGAGCAGGTCGATCACCCGATCCAGCCGCTGCGGGCCCGCCGGCAACGCCTCGGCCTCGGTGCGCAGCTCATTGGCCCGACGCTCGGCCAGATGGGCGACGGCGGCCGTGACCAGCGCGGCCTTGGTCGGGTAGTGGTGCAACTGCGCGCCCCGTGAGACACCGGCTCGCGCCGCCACGACAGTCGTGGTGGTGCCGGACCAGCCGTGCTCGATGAGGCAGTCGACGGTCGCCTCCAGCAGGCGGGCCTTGGTGGCGCGGCTGCGCTCCTGCTGAGGCACACGCGTCGCTGCGCTTGACGTCGCTGCTGGGGACGTCGATGCGGCGGACACGGCAACAGCCTGCGGCCTCCGAAACAAACAGTCAAGACTGACTTTTTCTAGGGATGTCGTCGCCGTTGATCGCCTGTAGTCACCGTTCGTCGCCTGTCGTCGCCCGTCCCCGGGGCGCGGCGGGCACGGGGAGCCCGGCGGCGTGCGGCTTACCGGGGGTGTGCGGCTTGCCGGGGGTGTGCGGCTTGCCGGGGGTGTGCGGCTTGCCGGGGGTGTGCGGCTTGCCGGGGGTGTGCGGCTTGCCGGGGGCGTGCGGTTCACCGGGGCGTGCGGCTTGCCGGGGGCGTGCGGTTCACCGGGGCGTGCGGCTCACCGGGGCGTGCGGCTTGCCGGGGGCGTGCGGCTCAAGGGTCGGGTGCGGTGTGTTCGGTCCCTTTGGAGCTGATGTCGCGAAGGACATCGCCGTTCGCCCGGCCGCCCACGAGATCCTTGCCGATCGTGTTCGCCGATAACGCCAAGCGAATCAACTCCAAAGGACCCGACAACCATGTTCCGAGCCGCTGCTTGAGCGATGGTCGTCACGCGGGGAGGCGGTGGGTCCAGCAGCGATTCCCCGACCGGGTCGTCGGCCGCCCGAGCCCTTGACCGGCCGAGCCCCTGACCGCCCGAGCCCCTGACCGGCCGAGCCCCTGACCGACCGGGTCCTCGACTACCCGGGTCAGCGGCCGTCGCGGGGGCCGAAGACGGCGAGGGCGTCGGCGTCGCTGTGCTGGGAGCGCAGGTACTCGTCGGCCCAGGCGGCGGCATCGGGGTAGGTCGACTCCGCGGCCACCCGGGCGCAGGCCGCGTCCACGTCGAAGGCGGTGCGGCGCAGCTGGACGCCCGGCCCGAGCAGCGCCCACCAGGCGCCCGCACCCCCGTACGGCATGCCGACGCTGCCCGGGTTGACCACCAGGCGCCTGTCGACCAGCCTGGTGAACGGCATGTGGGTGTGGCCGCAGACCACCGCCGCGACCTCTGCCGGCAGGCCCGCGAACACCTCCGCCCAGCGCGCCATCCGGGAGTCGACGAGCACCACCTCCTCGTCGTCGCGGGGCGTCGCGTGGCAGAACAGCGTCGGGCCGAGGCCGTCGATCTCCAACGTCACGGTCGCCGGCAGCGCGGCGAGCAGGGCCACCTGATCGTCGCGGAGCTGCCCGGCGGCCCAGTTGGACACCCTGATCGAGGCGGGTCGACCCCCGCGGGCCTCGACCAGCTCCCGCTCGCAGTTGCCGCCCACCCAGCAGACGCGCTCACCCAGCTCGGCCAGCAGATCCAGCACCTCGACCGGCTGTGGCCCCGCCGCGATGTCACCTGTCAGCACGATCAGATCGGCGCCGGCGACGTCCGGCTCGGCCAGGACGGCCTCCAGCGCGGGCAGTACGCCATGAATGTCGGAGAGTACGGCGACGCGGTTCGGCATTGCCCCACCCTCACCGCAGCAGGACGCGAACACCAGCGATTCTGCGCGCGGCAGACGAAAACACCGGGCAGACCGAAACACCGGGCAGACCGAAACGTCCCCGCCTCCCGTCGGTGACGGCAGGCGGGGACGGGACGTACCGCTCAGACGCGGGCGCGGCGGGCGAGGCGCTCCGGGTCCAGGATGATGATGCTCTTACCGTCCAGCCGCAGCCAGCCGCGCGAGGCGAAGTCGGCAAGCGCCTTGTTGACCGTCTCCCGTGAGGCGCCGACGAGCTGGGCGATCTCTTCCTGGGTGAGGTCGTGCGTCACGCGCAGCACGCCGCCGTCGCGCGTGCCGAACCGGCCGGCCATCTGGAGCAGGTTCTTCGCGACCCGGCCCGGCACGTCCGTGAAGATCAGGTCGGCGAGCGAGTCGTTGGTCCGACGCAGCCGCCGGGCGAGCACCCGGAGCAGCTGCTCGGCGATCTCCGGGCGATTGTTGAGCCACGGCCGCAGCGCCTGCTTGCGCAGCCGCACCAGCCGGGTGTCGGTCACCGCGGTGGCGGTCGCCGTACGCGGACCGGGGTCGAAGAGCGACAGCTCACCGACCATGTCCGACGGCCCCATCACCGCGATCAGGTTCTGCCGGCCGTCCGCCGCCCGGCGGCCGACCTTGATCTTCCCGGACAGCAGGATATAGAGGCTGTCGCCGGGCTCGCCCTCATTGAAGACGATCTCGCCCTTGCGGACCTCGATCGTCTCCATCTCCTTGGCGAGCGCCTCGGCAGCTTCCGGGTCGACACCCTGGAAGATCCCGCTGCGGGCCAGTACCTCATCCATCGCGCACCTCCGGTTGCGCGTGCCGTCCGTCGGCCGGGGTCGCCGTCCGCTGATCCCCTCGCGCGCCGCCAAGTCTAGGCGCACGTGAGCACGAATCAGAGGTCGCCCCTGGAATCTTGATCGGTGGGCGTAACCTGCCCGACGTGCTGAGGGACCCGACTGTGACCAGCCGCGCCGAGGACGGGCGGCACATTCCGCTGCTCGTCTGGCGGGCCGACGGGCCCCTGCGGGCAGTCAGCAGCGGCCCGCTCGGCGGTGGCGTCGGCGTCCGGCACTGGGTGCTGAACGCAACAGTGTCGATGTCGTACGACCGGGACGACCCCGCCGCCCACCTGACCGCGCTCGCCGCGGGCCTGGCCCTCGACGGGCCCGGGGTTGGCCTGCTGACCGGCGTCGACGTGACCGAGGTGGTCGCCCGGACCGACACCGGGGTGCGGGCCTGGGCGACTGTCGGGCTCGGCACCCCGGTGCCCGCCGCCGCGCCGGAACCGGCGGCGCTCACCCAGCGGGTGGGCACGGTCAACATCGTGGTGTACGTCCCGGCCCGGCTCGCCGACTCGGCGCTTGTCAACGCCGTCGCCACCGCCACCGAGGCGAAGACCCAGGCCATCACCGAGCTGGGGTTGCCGGGCACCGGCACCCCCACCGACGCCGTCACCGTCCTCTGCCCGGTGGACGGGCCGGAGAACGCGTACGGCGCGCCGCGCTCGACCTGGGGCGCCCCGCTGGCCCGAGCCGTCCACGCGGCCGTGCGCGCGGGCGGCGACCGGCACGTCGTGCCCTGGTCAGACCGGCTGACCGGCTGAACTTCCGACCGATCGGCCCTCGTCGGCGCGTTTGGGGGCCGGTAGGGTCGCGGACGATGTACGCTTCCGCCCCCCTCGCGCCCCGCCCGTTCCGCCGCGTCGCCCTCGGCCTCGCGGCGCTGCTGGCCGCCCTGCTCGTCGCCGGCTGTGCCGACAGCGGGGAGGCCCCCGTCTGGCAGCCCGGCGCCGGTGGCGGTGGCACCGGAGCGCCGGTGACCACGTCCGGCCCGAAGGCGAGCGGCGGCACGTCGGCGTCCGGCGGGGGCGGCGCCATCTCGCTCTCCGCAACCGGCGACATCATCATGGGCAACGCGCCGAGCCGACTGCCCGCCGGTGGCGGCAAGGGCTTCTTCGACTCGGTCACGCAGGCGCTCAAGGCCGACCTGGTGATGGGCAACCTGGAGGAGCCGTTGACGGTGGACACCGGCACCGGCAAGTGCGGGGCCAACTCCACCCGCTGCTTCCAGTTCCGGGCGCCTCCGGAGTACGCCGCGCACCTGCGCGACGCCGGCTTCGAGGTGCTCAACCAGGCCAACAACCACGGCTACGACTACGGGCCGAAGGGCTACGCGAACACGCGGAAGGCTCTGGAGACGTACGACCTGGAGCACACCGGCGCCCCGGACGAGATCACCGTGGTCGACGTCAAGGGCGTCAAGGTCGCCGTGGTGGGCTTCTCGTCGTACGTCTGGTCGAACAGCCTGGTCGACATCGCCACGGCGAAGACTGTGGTAGCCAAGGCCGCCACCATGGCCGAACTGGTAGTGGTGCAGGTGCACATGGGCGGCGAGGGAGCGGACAAGACCCGGGTGAAGCCGGGCACCGAGATGTTCCTGGGCGAGAACCGGGGCGACCCGGTGAAGTTCTCGCACGCCATGATCGACGCCGGGGCCGACCTGATCGTCGGGCACGGCCCGCACGTGCTGCGGGGGATGGAGTTCTACCAGGGCCGCCTGATCGCGTACAGCCTGGGCAACTTCGCAGGTGGTGGCAACTCGCTGAGCAACACCGGGCGGCTGGGCTGGGGCGGAGTGCTGAAGGTGTCGCTCAAGACCGACGGGAGCTGGGCCGGCGGGTCGTTCACCTCGACGTACATGAACTCCGCCGGCAAGCCGACGATGGACCCGGACGACCGCGGCCTGGGCCTGGTCACCGAGCTGAGCCGCGCCGACTTCGCGAAGAGCGGCGCCCGGCTCGACGGCCAGGGAAAGATCACCGCGCCGACGGCCGGTTGACCCGAGGAGGAACGTCCGGGGCGCGACGTAGGCTGACCGTCGTGACCAGTAGCCCTTCCGGTGCCAGCGAGACCGATCTCGGGCGCACACGTCGTGCCCGCAGGATCGGTCGGGTGCTGGCCGAGACGCACCCCGACGCGCACTGTGAGCTGGACCACTCCAACGCCCTGGAGCTGGCCGTCGCCACCATCCTCTCGGCGCAGTGCACCGACAAGAAGGTCAACGAGGTCACCCCGAAGCTCTTCGACCGCTACCCGACCGCCGCCGCGTACGCGGGGGCCGACCGGGGCGAGATGGAGGAGCTGATCCGGCCCACAGGCTTCTACCGCAACAAGACCGACTCGCTGCTCAAGCTCGGGCAGGCCCTCCTCGAGCGGTACGACGGTCGGGTTCCCGGCCGGCTCGTCGACCTGGTGACGCTCCCCGGGATCGGCCGCAAGACCGCCAACGTGATCCTCGGCAACGCCTTCGACGTCCCCGGCATCACTGTCGACACGCACTTCCAGCGGCTGGTGCACAGGTGGCGGCTGACCACCGAGACCGACCCGGTCAAGATCGAGCACGCGATCGGCGCGCTGTACCCGAAGCGCGACTGGACCATGCTGTCGCACCGGATCATCTTCCACGGGCGGCGGGTCTGCCACGCCCGCAAGCCCGCCTGCGGGGCGTGCACGCTCGCGAAGCTCTGCCCCTCGTACGGCGCCGGCCCGACCGAGCCGGCCGCCGCCGCCAAGCTGCTCAAGGGCCCCCGGGCGCGTGACCTCGCGGTGGCCGTCGGGGTCGACCCGGAGCTGGTGCCCGCGCAGGCGGTCGCCGCGGAGGTGCCATGAACCGGCGGCTCGCCCTCGTGATCCTGCCGCTGCTGCTGGCCCTCGCCGGCTGCACCAGCGGCACGCAAGACGACGGCCCGGCCCCCCGTCCGGCCGCCGCCGAGCGTCCGTCTCCGTTCCGGGACTGCGCCTCGCTGAGCGCAGCGCCCACGACCGCCTCGCCCGGCCCCGACGCGGCGACCCCCACGTCGAGCGTTCCCGGTACGCCCGGCTCCGCCGCCGGGGGGCAGGCGCTGCCTGAGCTGACCCTGTCCTGCTTCACCGGCGGCGCCCCCATCGCGCTGCGGGACGTGGCCGGGCCCGCGCTGATCAACGTCTGGGCCTCCTGGTGCGGGCCGTGCCGCAAGGAGCTGCCCGCCTTCCAACGGCTCAGCGAACGGGCCGCCGGGCGACTCCAGGTGGTCGGGGTCAACACCCAGGACAGCCGGGGCGGCGCCCAGTCCATCGGCGAGGACTTCGGCGTACGGTTCCCGATCCTGGTGGACCAGGGCGACGCGCTGCAACGGGAACTGAAGCGCAAAGCCTTCCCGTTGACCCTCTTCGTCGACGGGCAGGGCCGCATCCGGCACATCGACGCCACCGGGGCACTCGACGACGCCCAGCTCACCAAGCTGGTCCGCCAGCACCTCGGTGTGACGGTGCCGGCGTGACCCGCCGACCACCCGAGTGGATCGAGCCGCTGCTGGCCCGGCTGGGCACCGCGCGCGCCGAGGACTTCACCCGGCTGACCACCCCCGCCGAGGGCGGCCGGGAGAGCGCCGTGCTGGTGCTGCTCGGTGAGCAGCCCGACGTCGGCCCCGACGTGCTGGTCCTGCAACGGGCCGCCACCCTGCGCAACCACGCCGGTCAGCCGGCCTTCCCCGGCGGCGCGGCCGACCCGGAGGACGCCGACGTCCGCGCCACCGCGCTCCGCGAGGCGAACGAGGAGGTCGGCCTCGACCCGACCAGCGTCACAGTGCTGGCCGAGCTGCCGAAACTGTGGATCCCGGTCAGCGACTTCGTGGTCACCCCGGTGCTTGCCTGGTGGCACGACCCGCACCCGGTGCATCCCCGGGAACCCGCCGAGGTGGCGCACGTGGCGCGACTGCCGGTTCGCGAACTTGTCGACCCGGCCAACCGGCTGCGGGTCCGCCATCCCAGCGGCTGGGTGGGGCCGGCTTTCTCGGCGCGCGGCATGCTCGTCTGGGGCTTCACCGCCGGGGTGCTGGCGACCCTGCTGGAGATGGGCGGCTGGGCCCGCCCGTGGTCGCCCGGCCGGCTGGTCGAGCTGCCGCCCACGGGGGCCGCTCCCGCGCCGTCGGCGGGCACCGAAGAGGTCGACGAGACCGCCCTACGCTGACCCCGCGGTCACCTTCCGCAAGCGGTGGTCATCCAGCGGGCGCGCTGCCCGTACGCTGGACCCCGTGTCCGTCGTGGATCTCGTCCTGCTGCTGCTCATGCTCGTGTTCGCGATAAGCGGATACCGCCAGGGTTTCGTCGTCGGCATCACGTCGCTGTCCGGCTTCTTCCTGGGGCTGCTGCTCGGCCTGCAACTAGGGCCGCTGTTCGCCAGGCAGTTCGTCGACGCCGGCACCCGGGTGCTGATCTCACTGGTGGCGATCTTCGGGCTGGCCGTGATCGGGCAGGCGCTCGCCGGCTGGCTCGGCTCGCACCTGCGCAAGACGATCACCAGCGACGTGGGTAGGCGGATCGACGACATCGGCGGGGCGTTCGTCTCCCTGTTCGCTGTGCTCCTGCTGGCGTGGCTGGTCGCCGTGCCGCTCGGGTCGTCGTCGGTGCCCTGGCTCGCCGCCTCGGTACGCAGCAGCGCGCTGATCACCGTGGTGAACGGGGTGCTGCCGGAAGAGGCGCACCGGCTCTCCACCGCTCTGGAGGACACCGTCGACACCGACGGTTTCCCGGACGTCTTCGGTGGCCTCGCGCCCACCCGGTCCCGCCAGGTCGAGCCGCCCGACCCGGCGTTGGCCGGCTCCCAGGTGGTCGTCAACGGCAAGCGGTCGGTGGTCAAGGTGCTCGGGTCCGCGCCCAGCTGCTCGCGCCGCATCGAGGGCTCCGGTTTCGTGTACGCCGACGACCGGGTCATGACCAACGCGCACGTGGTCGCCGGCACCCGCTCGGTGTCGGTGGAACTGGACGGCGAACGGTACGACGGTCAGGTCGTGGTCTACGACCCGAACCGGGACCTCGCCGTGCTGCTGGTGCCGGGGCTGCCCGGCCCGTCGCTGCGGTTCGCCGCCGGCAACGCGGGCAGCGGCTCGGACGCCATCGTGCTCGGCTTCCCGCTCGACGGACCGTACAACGCGCAGTCGGCGCGGGTCCGCGACGTCGACCGGATCAACGGCCCGGACATCTACTCCTCCTCGAAGGTGACCAGGGAGATCTACACGATCCGGGCTCTGGTGCGCAGCGGCAACTCCGGTGGGCCGCTGCTCTCCGCCAACGGTCTGGTGCTCGGCGTGATCTTCGCGGCGGCGGTGGACGATCCCAACACCGGGTTCGCGGTGACCGCCGCCGAGGCCCGGCCGGTGGCGCTGGCCGGCGCCGAGCGCAACCGGGCCGTCGCCACCGGCGAGTGCACCTGAGCGCCGCGCCCGATCAGGTCCGGGCCGGCGCGACGACAGGCAGCTTCGCCCGGCCCCAGCGCAGCCCCCGGTCCAGAACCGCCCGAGCCATGATCGCGACGCAGGTGCCACCGTTGAGGAAGGACGCCGCCACGTCGCTCGGGTGGTGCATTCCCCGATACATGCGGGTCAGCGCCACACCCAACGGCACCATCAGCAGCAGCGTCCACCAGGCCACCTTCGCTCCGGTGCTGCGCGCCCGCAGCGCCATCAGCACGGCGATGCCGACGTAGAGCGCCACCGCCGCCGAGGTGTGGCCGGACGGGAAGCTCGACGTGGGCGGCGAGGTGTCCATGTGCTCCACCGCCGGCCGCTGCCGGTCGATCACCATCGTGGTCAGCAGGAACACGAGCGCCTGGGCGGAGACCGCCGCGCAGAGGAACAGGGGCTCCCGCCAGCGCTTCAGCCAGAGCCGCAGCGCCAGCGCCACCAGCACGGTGACCACGACGATCAGTTGGGTGCTGGCCAGGGTGCTGAACACCAGGGAGACGTTGTTCCAACCGCCGGTGCGGTCGCCGGCGAACTCCCGATTCACCGCGTCCTCGACGGTGAACGGCCACGTCCGGGCGAACACCCGGGTGACAAGCACTCCGAGCAGCACCATGACGCCGAATAGGAGGGACACCGGCAGGAGCACCCGCCGGATGATCTGGACCACGGTGTCGGGCATGAGTCGGCCAGTACCCGTTCGACGTTGTCGGCATTCCTCAGGTCGCGTCGGGGTGCCGCTCGACCTCGGGCGCGACACCGTCGTGTGCCGGCCGCACCGGTCGCAGGCCGGTGTGCGCACGCCAACTGGTGAACGCGGCGGTGGTCGCCGCGACCACCGCCACGCCGAGCAGCCACCCACCGAGCACGTCGCTTGCGAAGTGCACACCGAGCGCGACTCTGCTCAGCCCGGTCACCACCGTGAGCAGCAGCGCGGCTACCCAGAGCGTGACCCGCGAGGCCCAGCCCCCGACGTACGGCAGGAACACCAACAGCAGCACCCCGGCAGCCAGGGTGGCGTTCAGCGCGTGCCCGGACGGGAACGAGTAGCCGGCGGCCCGCGCCACCGGGTCGAGCAGTTCCGGCCGGTCCCGGCCGACGAGCAACTTGAGCAGTGGACCCATCAACCCGCCGACCACCATTGTGGTGGTCACCCAGAGGGCCAGCCGGCGGGCCTGACGGCGCAGCAGCCAGATCACCACGAGCAGGGCCGCGACCCGCAGCGGCAGAGGCCCGAACACGGCACTCCAGACGTGCATCAGCGTGACCCAGGCCGGGTGGTCCACCGCGTGGGCGTGCAGCGCGTCGGTGATCGCCGTGTCCAGCCGGTGCAGCGGGGCCCACGCCCCGAGCACCAGCAGCGCGAGCAGGGAGAACGGCACCAGCACCAGGAACGCGGCCGTCGCCGCCAGGGTCAGCCGCAGACCCAACGAGTGGTCCGGGTCGAGGCGGCGGCGCCGCCAGGACGGGTGCCGGGTCATGTCGAGGGTACGTGCGGCGGGCGTGCTCATGCGGACGGTTCTACCCCACCCACCGGGCAATCAGGCCTGCCGACGGAGGTGTGCGCGACGGCGCGGGGGTCGTCGTGGCCGCCGCTCGGTCAGCGGTGCCGTTGGCGGAACCGGCGCACCATCAACGCCGCGCCGGTCACCAGGACGGCGAAGAGCGCGACCCCGGTCCACATTTGCTCCGGCGCGGATTCCGCCGGCACGCCCGCACCCCGGGCCGTCCACCCGGTCTGCTGTCGTGGCGCGGTGAAACCGAGCGGGTCGCTGCCGGCGCCGCTGACCGGGTCGCTGTCGCCCGAACCGGGGGCCGGGCCGAAGCCGACCACGCCCGGCGAGGTCAGGTCGTCAAGCGGATTGGCGGTGACCGGGGGAACGTCCGCGGTCAGCGCCGCCACGGGGTCGACCACCCCGTACCCGAAGCGGTCGTCCCGGCCGGTCGGGCCGATGTCACGGGCGGTGGCCAGCAGCCGGTTGACCACCTCGCCGGCGGGCATGTCCGGGTAGCGGGACCGGACCAGCGCGGCGGTGGCGGCCACCAACGGCGCGGCGAAGCTGGTGCCCTGCACCCGCCAGTACCCGTCAGCCGGACGGGCGCCGACCAGACCGGTGGCGGGGGCGGTGAGCACTGTCGCCCGGCCGGTGATCGAGCCGGACCACAGGTTGTCGCTGCTGCGCTCCAGCCCCGCGACCGCGATCACCCCCGGCTCACGAGCCGGGTACCAGACCTTGGAGTCGGTCGACGTGGCCAGGTTGCCGGTGCAGGCGACCACCACCACGTCCCGGGCGAACGCGTAGTCCAGAGCGGCGGCCAGGGCCGGGCTGTCGCCGCTGCCACCCAGCGACAGGTTGATCACCCGGGCGCCGTTGTCGACAGCCCAGCGGACGCCCTTCGCGACGATCAGGGCGTCGTCGTACTTGTTGCGCTCGTCCAGAACGCGGACCGGAAGGATCCGGGAATCCGGCGCCAGGCCGACCACGCCCCGCTTGTCGTCTTTGCGCCCGGCGATCAGGCCGGCGACAGTGGTGCCGTGACCGACCGGATCCGGACCGGCGCCGCCGGCGGGCCCGACCAGGTCGAGGCCGGGCAGCACCTGGCCGGCCAGGTCGGGATGGTTCGCGTCCACACCGGAGTCGACCACCGCCACGGTCACGCCCCGGCCGGTCGAGCTGCGCCAGGCCGTGTCGGCCCGCAGCTCGTCGAGCTGCCACTGCTCGTCACGGACCTGGTCGGTGCGGGCGACGCTGTCACCGGGCGCGATCGCCACCGGCGCGCCGGCGAGTTGGCCGCCGCTGCTGGGCACGGCGACGGGCGCGGCGGTCGGGACCGCGACGGCGAGCAGCGCCGCCGCACCGAGCAGCGCCCGGCCGGCCCTCCGGGCCACTGCCGGACCGCTGTGCCGAACCCCTGTCACATCCTCAGCCATTCATCCCGACGGAACCACGACGATCGGAGATTACCGGTTTCCCCACCCGTCACGGGAGGAACCACGAAGACAGGTCATGGTGGCGGCAGGTGTGCGAGCTGAACGAGGCGTACGCCCTCGCGTCGGGTGACCAGCCGGCCACGGCCCGCCGGCAGCGGCCCGGGGCGCACCGGGCCGACGAGCGCGCCCTCCTCGGGGCTGCCCGCCATCACCAGCCCGGCGGTGGACAGCTCCCGCAGCCGCTGCACGATCGGTTCGTACTGTGCCCGTCCCGCGCCTCCGGAGCGGCGGACCAGCACCAGGTGCAGCCCGACGTCGCGGGCGTGCGGCAGATGCTCCTCAAGTGCCCGCAACGGGTTCGCCGGCCCCGCCGCCACCAGGTCGTAGTCGTCGACAAGCACGAACAACTCCGGCCCCGACCACCACGAGCGGTCCCGCAACTGCTGCGGAGTGACCTCCGGCCCGGGAGCCCGTCGCTCCAGGTATCCGGCGGCCGACTCGACCAGGTCGGCGGTGTGCGCGGCGGCGGTGCCGTACCCGATGAGGTGTGGCGTCTCGATGGCGCCCAGCAGGCTGCGCCGGTAGTCGACCAGGATCACCCGGGCCTCCTCAGGCGTGAACCGGGTGGTGATCGAGGTGGCCAGCGCCCGCAGGAACGTCGACTTGCCACACTCCGCGTCCCCGAAGACCAGGAAGTGCGGCTCGCTCGCGAAGTCGAGCAGCACCGGCCGCAGGTCCGCCTCGGCGATCCCGATCGGCAGCCGCAGCCCGGCCGTCGCCGCGAGATCCAGATCGGCGTACGGCAGCACCGGCGGGAGAAGCCGGACGCGGGGCGCCACCGGACCGGCCCAGCTCTCGGCGATCCGTTTGACGAGGTCGGCGGTGCCCGCGTTGGGGGTGGCGAGCTGCGGAAGCGCGGTGAGGAAGTGCAGGCTCTCCGCCGTCACCCCCCGGCCGGGGCGCTCCGGCACGTTCGCCGCCGCCCGCCGGGCCACCAGGGAGTCGGACGGGTCGCCGAGGCGCAGCTCCAGCCGGGAGCCGAACAGGTCCCGGATCGCCGGGCGGAAATCCAGCCAGCGCAGCGCCGTGGCGACCACGTGCAGCCCGTACGACAGGCCCCGGGTGGCCAGGTCGGTGACAAGTGGTTCCAGGTCGTCGTACTCGCCGCGGACGGTGCTCCACCCGTCGATCACCAGGAAGACGTCGCCGAACGGGTCGGCGCCCGGCTGGCTGGTCGTTCCCACCGTGGCACGACGCTGCCGGTACGCGGCCATCGACTCCACGCCCAGCTCGGCGAATCGGCGCTCCCGCTCGGCCAGCAGTGTCGTCATCTCGCCGACAGTGCGCCGCACGGCTGTCGGATCGGCGCGGCCGGCCACCCCGCCCACGTGCGGCAGGTCGCGCAGCGCCGCGAGGCCACCGCCGCCGAAGTCGAGACAGTAGACCTGCGCCTCGGCCGGGGTGTGGGTGAGCGCCAACGCGCAGATCAGCGTGCGCAGCGCTGTGGACTTGCCGCTCTGCGGCGCGCCGATCACCGCGACGTGCCCGGCGGCGCCGTCCAGGGTCAGCCAGAGCAGGTCCCGGCGCTGCTCGAGCGGCCGGTCCACCACGGCCACCGGCACCCCCAGCGCGCCGTGCAGCTCGGGGTTGCCCACGGTGAGCCCGCGCGCCGGGTCCACCTCGACGGGGCCCAACAGCTCGTCCAGGGCCGGTGGCTCACCGAGCGGCGGAAGCCACACCTGGTGGGCGGGCGGACCCTGCCCGACGAGCCGGTCGACAAGCAGGTCGAGCAGGGTCTCCCGGTCGCTCTCGGCCTCCGCCGCAGCGGGCAGGGCAGGGGTGGCCGGCTCGGGCAGCGGCACGGCGTGGGTGGTGAACGTGAGCAGGCGGGCGCCGCCGCCGGCCGCGTCGCCAGCCGTCGCGGCCCGGCGGCGCACCGCCCCGGAGACGTACGCGGCCTTGAACCGGGCCAGCGGATCGGTGCCGGCGCGCAGGTAGCCGTGGCCCGGCGAGCGGGGCAGCTCGTGGGCGTCGGGCACACCGAGCACCGTCCGGGACTCCAGCGCGGAGAAGGTGCGCAACCCGATCCGGTACGACAGGTGGGTGTCGAGCCCGCGCAGCCTGCCCTCCTCCAGGCGCTGGCTGGCGAGCAGCAGGTGCACCCCGAGCGACCGGCCCAGCCGGCCGATCTGCACGAACAGGTCGATGAAGTCGGGCTTGGCGGAGAGCAGTTCGGAGAACTCGTCGCAGATCAGCAGCAGCGACGGCAGCGGGGCGAGTGGGCTGCCGGCCGCGCGGGCCCGCTCGTAGTCGCGCACGCTTGCGAAGTTGCCGGCGCGGCGCAGCAGCTCCTGCCGACGGACCAGCTCCCCGTTGATCGCGTCGACCATCCGGTCGACCAGAGGCAGCGCGTCGGCCAGGTTGGTGATCACTGCGGCGGTGTGCGGCAGCCGGTCGAACGACGCGAACGTGGCGCCGCCCTTGAAGTCGACCAGGACGAAGTTGAGCTGCTCGGAGCTGTGCGTCGCCGCCAACCCGAGCACCAGTGTGCGCAGCAACTCGGACTTGCCGGAGCCGGTGGCCCCGATGAGCAGGCCGTGCGGGCCCATCCCGTCCTGGGCCGACTCCTTCAGGTCCAGCTCGATGGCGCCACCGTCGACGCCCACCCCGATCGGCACCCGCAGCCGGTCCCGTGCCGAGCGCGGCGCCCAGCCCTGCTCGGCGGTGAAGCTCTCCGGGTCGCCGAGGCCGAGCAGCTCCGGCAGGCCCAGCTCGACCTGGAGTGGGGAGTCCGGGCCGCGGGCCGCGCCGGCCAGCCGCAGCGGCGCCAACCGCCGGGCGACCGCCTCGGCGTCGGCGAGGTCGAGGTGGTCGGCGGTGCCCACCTCCGCGTGCCCCTCCGCCGAGAACGAGTGCAGCCGCCTGTCGCGCAGCTCCAACAGCAGCGCGTACCTGTCGAGCAGGCGGGGCGGCGGCGTGTCCAGGTCCAGCACCGTCACGGCGTCGATGCCGCCGTCGCCGGTCAGGTCGGTGGCGCCGGTCAGGTCACCGCCGTCGAGGACCACCACCACGTGCGGGCCGTCGGTGGCCGGCCCGGCCGGACTGAACCGGGACCGGCTGGCCAGCACGTCACCGAGCAGCCGTTCCAGCTCCGCTGCCGACGAGGTCACCAGCCGCACCGGCCCGAGCGCGTCAGTACGGGAGGGATGGTGCGCGTGGGGGAGCCACTTCACCCACTCCCACTCGGCCCGGCGTTCCGGGCCGGCGCAGACCGCGATCAGCAGCTCGTCGGGGGCGTGGAACACGGCCAGCTGGGTCAGCACGGCCCGGACCAGGGCCTGGACGGCCGGGTCACCGGTGGGCGGCCCACCGCTGGCCGGGCCACCGCCGGCGGCACTGCGGAGGTGCACCCGGGCGAAGCTGCGCAGCGACAGGGCCACCGGCAGATCCGGCACCACCGAGTACGCGTCCAGGAAGCGGCGCAGCGCGCCGGCGGTCATCGGCTCCAGCTCCTCGAGCGGTCGGGTGACCGGTCCGACGAGCGGGGTGGCCAGGGTCTGCGGCCCGACGGCGACGCGTACCACGGCGAAGTCCGGGTCGGCGGGGCGGCGTTCCCAGACCCGGCGGCTGTCCACTGTCGACCACAGCCGACCCGGGTCGGGGTGTCGGTAGTAGAGCCCGGCCCGCTGCTGACCGGCTGTCTGCCGGACCCGGCGGCGCAACGTTGCCAGGTGGCGCAGGTACTCCCGGCGGGCCGCCATCATCTCCGACTTCTTCGGGGTGCCCGAGGCGCTGCCCCACGAGGTGACAAGCATGGCAAGCGACGAGAGCCCGAACATCCCGCCCACCACGTACGAGTAGGCGCCGCCGCCCCGCCCGAACATCATCGCCATCGCCACCGTGCCGCCGAGCATGGGCAGCACCATCAGCATCTGCTGCCACCGGCCGCCGGCCACCGCGGGGATCTCCGGCGGCGCCTCGACGGGCAGCTCACCAACGGGGATCTCCGGCGCCGGCCGACGCGGCGGGCGCTTGATGACGACTGTGGACACTCGGCCTCCTGACAGCGCTGGGTAACCCGAGCCTGGCTCATCGTAGGTAAAGTCCTCTCGTCCGCGTAGCCTCCGATCCCCTCGATATGGAGATCACTCGATGACAACCGGCCTGGCTCGCGTCACCATCAGCGCGCCGCAACGGCGGGTCGACGTCGCACTGCCGGAGCAGGTGCCCCTGGCCGAGCTGCTGCCCGACGTGCTCCGACACGCGGGCGAGGGCCTGGCCGACGACGGCGAGCGGCACGGCGGCTGGGTGCTGCGTCGTACCGACGGGGCGCTGCTGGCGACGGCGCAGGCGCTGCTGCCGCAGGGGGTCCGCGACGGTGAGGTGCTGCACCTGGTGCCGGCCCGCGCCCACTGGCCCGAGTTGGAGTACGACGACGTGGTGGAGGCGATCGCCGACGGCGCCCGCCGACGGGGTGGCGCCTGGTCACCCGCCGCCACCCGGGTCGCCGGTCTGGCCGGTGCCGCCGTCCCGCTCGCCGTCGGGTTGCTCGCCCTGCTCGCCAGCGGTCCGACGCTGCGCAGTGCCTGGGTCGCGGCGGCGGTGGTGGCGCTCCTGCTCACCGTGGCGGGCGCGGTCGCCTCCCGCGCCCACGGCGACGGCGTCGCCGGGGCGACCCTCGGCGGCTACGCCCTGCCGTACGCCTTCGTGGCCGGCGCCCTGGCGATCGGCTCCGGTGATCCGGTCGGCCCGCTCGGGCCGGTGCGCTGGGTCGGCGCGCCCGAACTGCTGACCGGCTCGGTGGCGTTGCTGCTTGTGGCGCTCGTCGGTCTGCTCGGGGTGGCCAGCCGACTGCGGGTCTTCGTGGCCGGCGTCACTGTCGGTCTGCTCGGTGCCGGCGCGGCGCTCGGCGCGCTGCTGCTGACCCCGGCGGGCACGGCGGCGGTGCTGCTCAGCGCGCTGGTCTTCGCTCTCGGGGCGATCCCGCTGCTGGCCATCCGGTTGGGCAAGCTTCCGCTGCCGCCGATCACCCTGCCGGCCACCGCGTCCGGCGCCGAGCCGGAGCGCCCCCGGGACCTGCCGGACCGGGGTCGGGTGCACGCGGCCGTCACCCGCACCGAGGAGGTGCTGACCGGGATGCTGCTCGGGCACGCCGTGCTGGCGGTGGGCGCGGCGGTGGTCCTCGGGGTGGCCGGTGGGACTGCCGGCCCGGTGCTGGTGGCGGTGGTCTCGGCCGTGCTGCTGCTGCGGTCGCGGCTGTTCGTGGCACTGCGGCACCGGGTGCCGACGGTGCTCGCCGGGCTGGCCGGCTACGCGGTGCTTGGTGCGGTGCTGGTGGCCCGGGCCGACGACACCGGCCGGCTGGCGCTGGCCCTCGGCGGGGCGGCGCTGGGTCTGGTGACCGTGGCCGCCGGCACCGGGTACGCCCAGCGAGCGGTGTCGCCGTACCTCGGCAGGGTCGCGGACCTCACCGACACGGCCCTGGTGGTCGCCGTGGTGCCTGTCGCCTGCGCGGTGCTCGACCTGTACGACAGGGCCCGGGGGCTGCTCGGTTGAGCGGCTCCCGGGCCCTGTCGGTGGTCGTACGTCAGTGGGTGGACTCGCCGCGCGCCTCGGCGTCGCGGGCCCGCTGGTAGGAGGCCCGGATCTCGGCCTCGGCCTCGGTGCGGCCGACCCAGGTCGCGCCCTCGACCGACTTGCCGGGCTCCAGGTCCTTGTACACCTCGAAGAAGTGCTGGATCTCCAGGCGGTCGAACTCGCCCAGGTGGTGGATGTCGCGCAGGTGCTCCTGGCGGGGGTCCTCGTAGGGCACGCAGAGGACCTTGTCGTCGCCGCCCTTCTCGTCGGTCATCCGGAACATGCCGATGGTCCGGCAGCGGATGAGGCAGCCCGGGAAGGTCGGTTCGGGGACGAGCACCAGCGCGTCCAGCGGGTCGCCGTCCTCGCCCAGCGTCTCCTCGATGAACCCGTAGTCGGCCGGGTACTGGGTGGACGTGAACAGGGTGCGGTCCAGCCGGATCCGGCCGGTCTTGTGGTCCACCTCGTACTTGTTCCGGTGACCCTTGGGGATCTCAACCGTCACGTCGAAATCCATCTGCACGCTCCCTCGTCTGCCCACGCTGGCTAACGGAACCACTGGCGGCCCTCCGGACAGGTGAATGCCCACCCGCCGACTCCGGCCGCCGCATAGTCTTCGGACCGAAGTAGTGTCACCCAAGCCGATTTTCGCTGGGGGAGGAGGGGGTCGTGGGGAGGGAAGATTCACACTACCGCCCGGACGGGGGCGCCGCGCGTGGTACCGGGCGATCCGGCTCCGGTGGCGCCACCGGACGGGTGCCGGTGCCCGACGCTCACCTTCCCCGGGCACCCGAGGAGTCGGTTCCCGAGCGGCCCCCGCCGCTGCCGTGGCGTCCGTCGGAGCCGCCTGCGGCCGGGTCGAACAGCGGTCGTTTCCCGGTCCTCGGCCCAGACCGCCCCACCAGCGCCCCGCCGAGCGGCGCACAGCCGACCGGCCCCGCCCCGCTAGGCCACGCCCCGACCAGCCCTGCCCGGGGCGACGCACCGTCCGGTGACGGCCCGACTGTCCGCATCCCGACTGGCGTACCGCCGCTGGGCCCGCCGATCTCCGCGCTGCCGGCGTCGGCCGACGCCGAACCGCCGCCGGTGCCGCGCCGCCGGGGACGGCTGGTGGCCGTGCTGGCCGTGGTGGTGCTGCTGGTGCTGACCGGTGTCGGCGTGGTGGTGACCCGACCCGGCCCGGTCGCCGGCTGGTTGGGCGAGGACGCGGTGTCGACGCCGACCGCCGCCGACCCCGCGCCGGAACCCGACCCGGTGGACGTGCTGGACGGGCCCGACCCGAACGCCCCGCTGCCCGCGCCCGACGGCGTACGGGCCGCGCTGGACCCGTTGGTCGGCGTGCCCGCCCTGGGCGACCGCGTGAACGTCTCGGTGGCCGACGTGACCACCGGGCAGACCCTGTTCGCCAAGGGGGCGGACGACGGGACGGTGCCCGCCTCCGTCACCAAGCTGGCGACCGCGGTGACAGTGCTGGCCGCCCGTGGACAGGGGTATCGGATCCCCACCCGGGCGGTGGCCGGCACCAAGCCCGGCGAGGTGGTGATCGTCGGCGGCGGCGACCCCACGCTCGCGGTGGACAAGAAGGGCTACTACCCCGGGGCGGCACGCCTGGACGACCTGGCCGCGCAGGTGCGCACCGCGCTCGGCGGCACGACCCCGACCAGCGTCACCGTCGACGGGACGATCTACTCCGGCCCGGTGTACGGCCCCGGCTGGGACGACGACATCCCGACCGGCGGGTACGGCGGCGCGGTGACCGCGCTGATGACCGACGGCGCGCGGAAGAACCCGAGGGCCGAAGCCGGCGGCGCCGAGCGGGTCGCCGAGCCGGACCTCGCCGCCGGCCGGTCGTTCGCCCGGCTGCTCGGCGTACCGGCCAGCACCGTCAAGCGGGGCACGGCGCCGGCCCTGGCGACAGCCGCCGGCGGCACCCCGCCTCCCGGCACCGAGCTGGGCGCGGTGCAGTCGCCGCCGATGATCCGGTTGGTCGACATCATGATCAGCGAGAGTGACAACCTGCTGGCCGAGGCGTTGGCCCGCCAGGTGGCGCTGGCGCGTAGCCAGAAGGCCTCGTTCGACGGCGCCGCCGCCGCGATGGACGCCGAGGTGGCGGAGCTGGGCCTGCCCGCCGACGAGATCACCCTCTCCGACGGCAGCGGGCTGTCGCGCAACAACCGGATCAGCCCGTCCCTGCTCACCGACCTGATCCGGCTGGCCGCAAGCCCGGACCACCCGGAGCTGGCCGGCGTCTTCGGCGGCCTGCCCGTGGGCGGCTGGTCCGGCACGCTCGGCGAGCGTTACCGAGGCGCCCCGGGCACCGCCGCGGGGGCGGGCGCGGTCCGCGCCAAGACCGGCACGCTGACCGGGGTGCACGCCATCGCGGGCCTGGTCACCACGGCCGACGGCCGTCTGCTCACGTTCGCGGTGCTCACCGACAAGGTGCCCGGTGGGACGGACACCGCCCAACCGGCGCTGGACCGCATCGCCGCCGCGCTGGCCGGCTGCGGGTGCCGCTGACGGGCGTCGGGGCGGGGTTTCCGGCCGGCGTCGGGCCCGCGACCGGCGTCGATCGCCGACGCGAGCCCGGGCCGGGGTGTCGCGACGCGGGTACGGTGGGTCCATGGCGCAGTTCGTGGACTGGGATCTGGCCGCCGCCACCGCGGGGGCGTTGAGCAAGTCGGGCCCCCGGGTGTCGTACTCCGAGGCCACCGACGTCGTCGGCGACCTGCGTCGGCTGACCGAGGAGGCGGCCGGGCACGTGGCCGACTACACGGGGCTGCGGGCGCAGGTGGCACACCCGCCGGTGCGGGTCGTCGACCGCCGGGACTGGGCGGCCACCAACATCGCCGGGCTCCGCGAGGTGATCACTCCGCTGGTCAGTCGGCTGTCCGGCGACAAGCAGCCCGGCGCGCTCACCGAGGCGATCGGGTCCCGGCTGACCGGGGTGCAGGCCGGCACCGTGCTTGCCTACCTCTCCGGCCGGGTGCTCGGCCAGTACGAGGTCTTCTCCGCCGACCCGGGCCAACTGCTGCTGGTGGCGCCGAACATCGTCGAGGTGGAGCGCAAGCTCGGCGCCGACCCCCGGGACTTCCGGCTGTGGGTCTGTCTGCACGAGGTCACCCACCGGACCCAGTTCACCGCCGTGCCGTGGATGCGGGCCTACTTCCTCGGCGAGGTGCAGGCGTTCGTCGACGCCTCGTCCAGTGGCAGCGAACACCTCGTGGAGCGGCTGCGGCGCGGGGTGGCGACGCTTTCCGAGGCGATCCGCGACCCGGAGAGCCGCACGAGCGTGCTGGACATCGTGCAGACTCCGGCGCAGCGCGCCGTCCTCGACCGGCTCACCGCGCTGATGACCCTGCTGGAGGGGCACGCCGAGTTCGTGATGGACGGTGTCGGCCCGCAGGTGATCCCGAGCGTGGAGCGCATTCGGGCGTCGTTCAACAGGCGACGCGAGGCGGGTAACCCGTTGGAGAAGGCGATCCGCAGGCTGCTCGGGGTGGACGTCAAGATGCGCCAGTACGCCGAGGGCCGCAAGTTCGTGCACGGCGTCGTCGAGCGGGTCGGGATGGACGGCTTCAACTCGATCTTCAACTCGCCGCTCACCCTGCCCCGGCTGTCGGAGTTGGGCGACCCGGACGCCTGGGTGGCGCGGGTGCACGGCCCGGCCGGCACCGTACCGGCCGCTGGCTGACCGTCAGTCGATGGCCGCGCTCGCCCCGCCGGTGGCCGCGATCCGGGTGGCGGTCCGTCGAGCGCTTACCGGCCTGCCGTCCGGCGGTCCGGTGCTGGTCGCCTGCTCCGGTGGGGCCGATTCGCTGGCCCTGGCGGCGGCGACCGTGTTCGTGGCGACCCGGTCGGGTCGGCCCGCCGGTCTGGTGACCGTCGACCACGGCCTGCAGGCCGGCTCGGAACGACGCGCGGAGGCCGTGGCGGGCTGGGCCCGGGAGGCCGGGTTCGCGCCGGTGGTGGCGGTGCGGGTGCGGGTGGCCGGGCGTCCGGGTGGCCCGGAGGCGGCAGCCCGGGAGGCCCGCTACGAGGCGTTGAGCGAGGCGGCTCGGCAGCACGAGGCGGTCGCGGTGCTCACCGGGCACACCCGCGACGACCAGGCGGAGACCGTTCTGCTCGCGCTCGCCCGGGGCGCCGGCCCACGCGGACTGTCCGGAATGCCGGAGCGGCGGGACCTGGACGGGGTGCCGCTGCTGCGTCCGCTGCTGGAGATCGCCCGGGAGCAGACGCGCGCCGCCTGTGCCGCGCTCGGGCTGAGCCCGTGGCAGGACCCGCACAACACCGACCCGTCGTACGCCAGGTCGAGGGTGCGGGCCGACCTGCTGCCGGCGTTGGTGCGGGCACTCGGGCCGGGCGTGGTGGGCAACCTGGCGCGTACCGCCCGACTGGTGGCTGCGGACAACGCCGCCCTCGACGAGTTGGCGGGTACGGCGCTGGAGGCGGCCCGGTGCCCCGACGGAGGGCTCTCCGTTCGGCCGCTGGCCGACCTCCCGCCCGCCGTGCGCGGTCGGGTGCTGCACTCCTGGGCGCGTGAGCTGGGTGCGCCGCCGAGCGCGTTGTCGCACCGGCACGTCGTCGCCCTGGACGCGCTTGTGACGGGCTGGCACGGTCAGGGCCCGACCGACCTGCCGGGCGGTCGCCGGGTGCTCCGCCGTGCCGACCGGCTGACACCTGTCGACCCCCCGCCCGACTGATCGAACTCCCGTTGCTCTGCTTCAGCCGGCGCAACAGATTCGGTGCTCGAGTGGTGCGCGGAGTGCAGCAGAGCAAAGCTCGCCAACTGATGCCCCGGGTCAGGCGGTGTGGGCCCGGTCCCGGAAGGTGCTCCGGTAGCTGTGCGGGGTGGCGCCGACCCGGCGGCTGAAGTGGTGGCGCAGCGCGGCAGCGTCGCTGAAGCCGGCCTGGTCGGCGACGGCCTCCACGCTCAACGGGGTCTCCTCCAGCAGCCGTCGGGCGAGCAGCACCCGCTGGTTGGTGAGCCAGTCGTGCGGAGTGGTGCCGGTCTCGGCGCGGAACCGGCGGGCGAACGTGCGCGGGGCCATGCCGGCGCGGGTGGCCAGCTCCTCCACCGTGATCGTCCGGTCCAGGTGCCCCATCAGCCACTCCAGCACGGGCTCCAGGGTCGGCGCCTCGGGCGCCCGCGGGATGGGTGCCTCGACATACTGCGACTGGCCGCCGTCGCGGTGCGGCGGGACCACCATCCGCCGCGCCAGCCGGGTCGCGGTGGCCGAGCCGTGCACCTGGCGGATCAGGTGCAGGCAGGCGTCGATGCCGGCCGCCGTGCCGGCGCTGGTGAGCAGCCGACCGTCCTGGACGTACAGCGAGTTGCAGCGCACCCGGGCGCGGGGGTGCCGGCGTTGCAGCTCGTCGACGTAGCGCCAGTGGGTGGTGCACTCCCGGTCGTCAAGCAGGCCGGCCGCACCGAGCAGGAAGGCGCCGGAGCAGACGCTGAACAGGTACGCGCCGCGCGCGTCGGCACGGCGCAGCGCGTCGAGCACCGGGTCGGGGACGACGGTGCCCTGGCTGTGCGCGGGGACGGCCACCAGGTCGGCCTCCTCCAGCGGGCCGAGGTCGGCGTTCGGGGTGAGGTGGAAGCCGGAGGACGTCCGCACGGCAGCGCCGTCGGGGCTGCACACGTCGAAGCGGTACGCGGGGAAGCCGTCGGCCGTCCGGTCGGTGCCGAACACCTCGGCCAGCACACCGAGCTCGAAGGGAGCGACCTGGTCGAGGGCGAGGACGGCGACGGACCGGAGCATGTGACGAGGGTAACCCGAGGGGTGGCAGTAAATCGATGCCCAGTGGCATTTCTGCCACTGTCCGGGTGGCGGGAGTCGGCGCAAACTGGTCTCAGTCCGGTGCGCACCGGCGGCGAAACCGACAGCAATCATGCGAAAGTGAGCGCCGCCATGGAGTTCCTGCTCTTCCTCCTGTTCCTCGTCCTACTCGTCGCCGCCTCGGCGGCCGGCCTCACCGCGGACAGCCACGACTCGGCCGACTGGAAGCCCAGCGAGGACGGCCGCCGCTGGCGGTCTCGTACCAGCTGATGCTTTTGGCGTCTTTTGCGCCGAAGATCCCCGGCGGGACCGTGCCGAAAGGTGCGGCCCCGCCGACGGAGGCCATCCGACGTACGGCAGGCTAGGAGTCATGGCTGACGGCTCCTGGTACGACGCCGACATCGACCACGTGATCATCTCCGAGGCGCAGATCCGCGAGAAGACGGCGGAGCTGGCCAAGCAGGTCTCCGCCGACTACTCCCACGTGGGCGACGGACTGCTACTGGTCTGCGTGCTCAAGGGCGCGGTGATGTTCATGGCGGACTTCGCCCGGGCGTTGGGCCGCAACGGCCCCCCTGCCGAACTCGACTTCATGGCCATCTCCTCCTACGGCCAGGGCACCACATCCTCCGGCGTGGTCCGCATCCTCAAGGACCTGGACCGGGACATCGCCGGCCGGCACGTCGTGGTCGTCGAGGACATCGTCGACTCCGGGTTGACGCTCTCCTGGCTGCTGCGCTACCTGGAGTCGCGTTCGGCGGCGAGCGTCGAGGTGGTCGCGCTCTTCCGCAAGCCGGACGCGGTGAAGGTGCCGGTCCCGGTCAAGTACGTCGGCTTCGACATCCCCACCGAGTTCGTGGTCGGCTACGGCCTCGACTTCGGCGAGCGGTACCGGGAGCTGCCCTACGTCGGCGTGCTCAAGCCCGAGGTCTACGCCCGCTCCTGACGGCGGGCCCGCCCGTGGCGCTGTGACGCCGACTCGATCGGCATCCATCAAGCCGACGTTCAGCGCGCTCTCAGCTGTTCCGGTTACCGTGGAGCCCGGTGGCGCGGAGGCAACTCCGTGCCCGGCCCCTCGACCGCGTGACCGGGCGTGCGGGTGGCCGGGCCGGATTCCCCGCCACGCCGGTTCTTGCCCGGACCCGCCGTACGTCTCGTGTGCGGGGCTGCCGAGGACCGCCCACGGAGCCCGTCGTCGATGGCGACGGAGAACCCGGGGGCGGGGCTCGCAGGCCCGCTCGTCGCGTACACGGGCTTTTGATTGGTACACGACTGCGGGGCTCGCAAGCTCACTCCTCGCGTACACGGTGTACCGTCGAATGACCGCGGCGCGGCAGTTTTCGCGCCTCGGGGTCGAGGCCGGCCCGCACGGCGGCTCCGACGCCGCCCAGGGCGGCGACACCATCAGACGGTCAGGACGTCGATCAGGAGGATGCGGGCGCTCCGGCGCTCGACAACAGTATGGAACGTACGCGTTTCTTCCGCCGACCGGTGGTCTGGATCATCCTGGTCATCCTCGGCGCCGTTGTGCTCAGTCAGCTGTTCACCGCTGGTCCCAGCTACCACCGCGTGGACACTTCCGTTGCGCTCGACCAGCTCCACACCGCCCAGATCAACAAGGTCGTGTTCCAGGACAAGGAGCAGACGCTCCAGCTGGACCTGAAGAACAAGACCAAGTTCGGTGAGACCAACACCGACCGGATCGAGGCCCAGTTCCCGTACCAGGCTGGGGACGAGATCTGGAACCAGGTGCTGGACGCCAAGGCGGCCAACCGGGTCACCGGCCCGGCCGACGCCAAGGTCTCGTCGGACAGCATCTGGGTGAGCCTGCTGGTCAACCTGCTGCCGATCGCGCTGCTCGTGCTCCTGCTGCTGTTCTTCATGTCGCAGATGCAGGGCGGCGGCTCCCGCGTGCTCAACTTCGGCAAGTCCAAGGCGAAGATGATCACCAAGGACACTCCGAAGACGACCTTCGCGGACGTCGCGGGTGCCGAGGAGGCCGTCGAGGAACTGCACGAGATCAAGGACTTCCTGCAGAACCCCGCGAAGTACCAGGCCCTGGGCGCCAAGATCCCGAAGGGCGTGCTGCTGTTCGGCCCGCCCGGCACCGGCAAGACCCTGCTGGCCCGCGCGGTCGCCGGCGAGGCCGGGGTGCCCTTCTACTCGATCTCCGGCTCCGACTTCGTGGAGATGTTCGTCGGTGTCGGCGCCAGCCGGGTCCGCGACCTCTTCGAGCAGGCCAAGACGAACGCCCCGGCGATCGTCTTCGTCGACGAGATCGACGCCGTCGGCCGCCACCGCGGCGCGGGCATGGGCGGCGGCCACGACGAGCGCGAGCAGACGCTCAACCAGTTGCTCGTCGAGATGGACGGCTTCGACACCAAGGGCGGGGTCATCCTGATCGCCGCCACCAACCGACCTGACATCCTCGACCCGGCGCTGCTGCGCCCGGGCCGGTTCGACAGGCAGATCCCGGTGGACGCCCCCGACATGGAGGGCCGCAAGGCCGTCCTGCGGGTGCACGCCAAGGGCAAGCCGTTCGCCCCCGACGTCGACCTCGACTCGGTGGCGCGGCGTACCCCGGGCTTCAGTGGTGCCGACCTGGCCAACGTGATCAACGAGTCGGCCCTGCTCACCGCTCGTAAGGACCAGCGGGCGATCTCCAACGACTCGCTCGAAGAGTCGATCGACCGGGTGATCGCCGGTCCGCAGCGACGGACCCGCGTGATGAGCGACCAGGAAAAGAAGATCACCGCGTACCACGAGGGTGGGCACGCGCTTGTCGCCTGGGCGCTGCCGCACGCCGCGCCGGTGCACAAGGTGACGATCCTGTCCCGTGGCCGCTCGCTGGGCCACACCCTGGTGCTGCCGACCGAGGACAAGTACACCCAGACCCGCGCCGAAATGATCGACACCCTGGCGTACGCGCTTGGCGGCCGGGCCGCCGAGGAACTGGTCTTCCACGAGCCGACCACAGGTGCCGGCAACGACATCGAGAAGGCCACCCAGCTGGCCCGCGCGATGATCACCCAGTACGGCATGAGCTCGAAGCTCGGCGCGATCAAGTACGGCACCAGCGGGGACGAGCCGTTCCTCGGCCGCAACATGGGCCACGAGCGGGACTACTCGGACTCGGTCGCCGCCGAGATCGACGGCGAGATGCGGGCACTTGTCGAGCTGGCGCACGACGAGGCCTGGGAGATCCTGGTGGAATACCGGGACGTCCTGGACAGCATCGTGCTCGAGCTGATGGAGAAGGAGACCCTCTCCACGGCCGACATGGCGCGGATCTGCGCGCGGGTGGTCAAGCGCCCGCCGCTTGCTCCGTACAACGGCTTCGGCAAGCGTCAGCCGTCCACCGAGCCGCCAGTGCTCACCCCCGCGGAGAAGGACAAGCTCAAGGCGCAGGCCGAGGCCGACGGTGCGCAGGCGTCCGTCGGAGGCGGCACACCGTCAAACAACTCGGACGGTACGCACTGAGCGACGACCCGACGGCCAGCTCCCCGCACCGGGAGCTGGCCGTCTCCGCGACCGAACCCGACGGCGACGACGAGTTGGACTACGTGGCCGCACGGCTGATCAGCGGCAAGCTGACCGGCCGCCCGGTCGAGGACGCTGTCGACCTCGGCCGGATCGAGAAGGCCGTCCGGGAGATCCTGATCGCCGTCGGCGAGGACCCGGACCGCGACGGACTCCAGCAGACCCCGGCCCGGGTGGCCCGCGCGTACGCCGAGCTCTTCGCCGGCCTGCGCGTCGATCCGGCGCAGGTGCTCAGCACCACCTTCGAGGCCAACCACGAAGAGCTGGTGATCGTCCGGGACATCGACGTGATGAGCCTCTGCGAGCACCACCTGCTGCCGTTCCGGGGCAGCGCGCACATCGGCTACATCCCCGGCCCGGACGGGCGGATCACCGGTCTGTCCAAGCTGGCCCGCCTCGTCGAGGTCTTCGCCCGGCGACCCCAGGTGCAGGAGCGGCTCACCTCGCAGGTGGCCGACCTGCTGATGAGCAAGCTCGCCCCGCGCGGCGTCGTCGTCGTGCTCGAATGCGAGCACATGTGCATGGCGATGCGCGGCATCCAGAAGTCCGGTGCCAAGACCATCACCTCGGCGGTGCGCGGCATCCTGCAGTCGGACTCCAAGTCGCGGGCCGAGGCGATGGCGCTGATCATCCCCCGCTGACCTACCGAACGCGACGACGGCCGGCCGCCCCTTCCGGGACGGCCGGCCGTGGCGTCTGCGGTGCTTCTCGGGGCCGTGACGTCTTCGGCCGGCCCGCTCGTCTGCGCGTCAGCCGGCCAGCAGGGCCAGCAGCAGGCCGGCCGTGACCAACACCGCCGGCACCAGGCAGACCAACGCGCCGAAGCGCATCGTGCGGTCCACCCGCTCATCGGGGCCGGCCCCGAACAGCCGCCCGACACCCGCCCAACCGACGACGAAGGCGACCGCAGGCATCGGCAACCCGGCGATCAGGGCCGTCACGCTGGCCGGGCCCGCGCCGGTCGCCACGTACACCACCACCTGGATCAGCGGCACCAGCAGCGCCAGCGGCCCGTACACCAGGAGGTTGCGCGCCCGCGTCGGCCAGGACGCGGCCCGGAGGCCGCGACGCGCGGCCAACGCCGCGTCCGCCGCCTCGGCCCGACCCCGCGCGGCCCGCAGCGCCGCCAGCACGGCGGCCGGGCCACCGACCATCGACCGGGCCGCCTCGGTCAGCTCCGGCGGCGACGGCACAAGCGAGATCGCCGGTACGCCCCGCTCCCGCAGCCGCTCCTGCTGACTCGCCAGCCCGGCACGGACGACAGTCAGTTCCTCCCGGGCGGCCTCCGCGGAGCGGGCCTGCTCACCGGCGGCCGCAGCCGCCCCGCGACGGACCGCATCCAGCTGGCGCGCCGCCGCCAGGTACTCGGCCCAGCCGCTGGCGGGTTCCGTGGCCGGCGGCGTGCCGGCGCCATCCGGTCCGACGGTCCGCTGCCGCCCCGGCCCGGTCACCGTCGCGTTCGACCCCACACCGACACCTCCCGCGTGCACCGCCCGCTCACCCCACCCTGTCGGCGAACGGCACCAGGACCGTGCCCCGCTCGTCCGGACCGTCCCACAGCGCCGCCCGGTCCGGGTGCGCCCGCCACTCCACAGGCCGGCCGAAGACCGCGGCGAGTTGCGGGGCCGGCACGTCCAGCACCACGACGGCGGCGAGCTTGTCGACCTCGCCGTCCGGCTCCAGCAGCGCGGCGAACGGCGGCACCGCCCGCCACCAGCCCAGCAGGTGCCGGCCCGCCGGCGGCCCGTCCCGAAGCAGTTCGCGCAACCGGTCGGCCGGCAGCTCCCGTGGCCCCGGCCGGTCCAACCCGAAGACCACCAGGTACGTCGGCAGCTCCCCATCGGTGTCCGCGAGCAGCGTCGGCACGTCCACCAGGCGGGCCGGATGACGGGCGGCCAGCTCGGCCGTCAACGCCTCCGCCAGCGGGCGTGCCCCCTGGTCCGGCGCGGCCACCAGGAACCGGGCGGTGCCCGGCGAATGATGGGCCGCGGTGCTCCGGGCCGCCGTCGCCAACAGGCCACCCGCCGCCGGCCCCGAGCCCAGCACCGCGAGATTGCGCCCGGCCGCCGGCCCCAGCGGAACGGCAACCGTCGTACGGGCCACGTCCACCGCTCGCCCGAGCAGGGCCGCCGGCCCGTGTGCCTCGCCCGCCAGAGCCGCCCGGTGACGCGGATCGTTGCTCAGCAGCGGACGAGCGTACCCGGCGAACACCACCGGGGGCGCCGACCCGGCTGGCCGGGCCGCCCACAGCTCGTGCCGCAGCTCCTCGACGACCTCCGGATGGTCCAGCGGATCCGGGTGCCTGATCAACCGCTCGTGGCCACGGATCGCGCCCCGGGGGCCACCCAGCCCTCCGGCGGTGTTCACCACCGCGCTGCCCACCGGCAGCCCCGCGGCCGAGTCGTTCTGCGGCTCCAGCACCGGGCCGCCGCCCGGCAACGCCACCCGCACCGGGAACTGCCCGAGCACCGAATCCCGGTGCCCGGCGTCCGCGCGGGCACTCAACCCCAGCTCACCCGCCCCCGCCAGCACCAGGTGTACGCCGTACGCCCGGCCGGCGCGCGCCAGCCCCTCCACCTGCGCCGTCAGCTCGGCTGCCAGCCGATCCCGCTCGGCGAAGAGCAGCGGCACATTGTCCACCACACAGACGATGCGGGGCAGTGAGCGGTGCTGGCGCAGCTCCGCGAAGCGCTGCCCACCGGCTCGCCCAGCCGCCTCCGCGCGCCGCTGCACCTCGGCCGTCAACTGGTCGAGCAGATCCCGGACGTACTCCCGGTCGGCGGCCATCGCCGCGGCCCGCACCTGTGGGATCCAGGAGCGGTCCCGCTCGGTCTGTAGAAACTCCACGAACGACTCGCCGTCGCCCAGATCCGCCAGGTAGAGCGCCAGGTCGTCCGGGCCGTACCGGGCGACCAGCCCCAGCAGCGCGGTGGTCAGGAACGCCGCACGTCCCGCCCCGGACCGGCCACTGACCAGCCAGTGCGGGGTCAACTCGGTGAAGCCCAGGGGCACCGGCCGGCCCCCGGCGTCACCCACCATCGTGGTGAGACTGTCCGCTGAGTCCGCCTCCCAGAGTCGCTCACCAGTCGCCGGCAGCAGATCCGCCAACGCCAGGCGGGAACCCGCCTCCACCTGGGCGGCGAGCCGCCGACAGACCGCGTCGACGAGATCCGCCGGAGGGTCCGCCTCCACGAAGACCGGCGAGTTCAACCCGCCCGGTGACTCGGCCGCCGGGCTCGTGAACGACGCCCCCGGCGGATCACCGAGCAGCGCGTACGCGTTGCGCAGCACCAACGAGGTGGCCTGCGGCAACGGCTCCCGGGACGCGTACGGGCCCGGTGGCGGCCAGCCGGCCACCACCAGGTGCAAGCCCGCTGCCGGCCCCTGCTCGGCCAGCGCCTCGATCCGCGCCAGGTCGGTCGGGCCTGTCAACTCCGGCAACGCGGCGACCACCAGCAGCAGGGTGCGGTCGTGACGGCGACGCCCGCTCGCACCCGGGGTGACCCACTGCTCCGCCTCCGTCAACACCGCCCGCAGACCCGCCACGTCCACCGCCGGTGGCGGCAGCAGCCCGGCATCGGCCAGCGCGCCGAACGGCGTCAGCACCGCACCCGTGGCGTCCACCGCGCGCACCAGCAGCGCACCCGCAGGCGCCGCGCCCAGCAACCGCAGCAGCACAGCCCGCAGCAGCCCCGCCACCCGAGGCTCCCGCGCATCGGCATCGACACTCAGGTGCCCGGTCCCGATCAACGGCACGAGCGCGGGGAAACGAGCGTCGTCCAACGGCGCCGCCGTACCCACCCGCACGAAGGGCGGAGGACCGTCACCCGCCGGAGAATCCACTGTGAGCGAGTCCAGACCGGCACCCGACCAGCCCGGAGCCAGCTGGGCGGCAACCACCCGCAGTCGGTCGGCCAACTCGTACTGGCGGCGCTGATCCGCAGGGGCCGGTCGCGTCTCGTCGAGGATGCCGGCAGCGGCGGTCACCACCGCTGCGGCCCGGCGGTGCAGCGCCGCGGCGCGGTTCGTGCGTGCCTTCGGACCGGCCACCGTGTCCACCCCCTCACCCGAGGTTGGCAACCCCTCCCGGAGCAGTGACGGTATCCCAGCCAGGGCCGCCGCTCCGGGAGGTACCGCGGCGGTGCGCCGGTGTTGTCGTGGATCTCACCGGTGGGGAGGGGTCCGTCACGATCCGCTTGATCTGAGGCATTGGCTCCGGGCCGTCCAGCCGTTAACTTCAGGAGGTGGAATCAGTGCAGCCCCCCGCCGGTTCCCAGGTCTCCCGCGTACCGGCCCAACGGACTCCGTCCGAGCAGCTGCCGCCGGCCCCGCCAGCGCCGGCGCCACAACCGCGCCGCCGCCGACTGCGAACCGTGCTCACCGTGGTCGGTGGGGTGCTCGCCCTGCTCTGCCTCGGTGCGGTGGCGACGGGTTATGTGTTGTACAACCGGGCGGCCGCCCCGGACCGCAGCGCGCCCGACGTGGTCGTGGTCAATTACCTGCAGGCGGCGCTTGTGTCTCGTGATACCCAGAGAGCCAAGTTGTTCACCTGCGATGGCGCAGTTCCGGCGGTAGATGAGTTTGGTGCACAAATGACCGAACGGCAACAGCAACTGAATGTATCGTTTTCAATCAATATCGAGGGTGTGGCGGTTTCTAAAATCAGTCCAAGCGAAGCCTCGGTCATTGCCGTGATTCGTCGAAGCGCATCAATCGACGGAGTTCAACAAAGTTTGGCTGATACCTGGCGATTCGATGTTCGAGACAGAGATGGTTGGCGTGTTTGCACCGGTGCCAAGGTCGGCTAGCCGTCACTCGATCCACAGCAGATGGACCGGTACCTCAAGAGTGGTGGGGGACTGGCCGCGCCAGGCCCAGCGGTACCACTCCACCTCGGGCGTGATCCGCACGCAGATGTCGCCCTCGGCGCCTGAGTAGGTCTCGGTGACGGCTCGCATGTCCCGGTGTTCCAGCCTACCCTCGACGTGCACCACCCGTCGTCCGGTGACGGCGTCCGCCTCGAACACGGGTGTGGGGGACCTGTGGGACGGTCCGTCCAGCGAGACCAGCCGGATTCCGGTGTCCCGGGTCGTGTCCGAACCGGGCCGTTCACCGACCGTCTCCACCCAGACCCGTTCCACCGGGACCAGCGGCGCGAACACCTCGATCTGGTCGGCCTCGGCGCGGTACCACTCGTGCTCCGGGATGACCGGCACGTAGGTCCGCGCACCCTGCACGACGCGGTCGTCCGCACGCAGGTCGCCTCGCCAGCCCAGTCCGGGCAGACCGACAAGCACCCGCTGTCCGCGCAACTCGACGCGCCCGGTCGCGGGAACGATGGCCAGTGGGCGGGGTGGTCGGGGCGCCCAGTCGGGCTGGTCGGCGAACGGGTCCGGCATCGGTCCGGTCATGCCTGAGGCGGCCTCACTCCGCGGCGCGCAGCGGGGCACCCCGCTCGCGCATGAACGGAATCGGGTCGACCGCGCCCCGGCTGGACCGGTCGTTGCGCAGGTGCACCTCGAAGTGCAGGTGTGGACCGGACGAGTTGCCGCTGCTGCCCACCTGCCCGATCACCTCGCCGGCCGGCACGATCTGATCCGGCGAGACCCGGGGACGGACCACCATGTGGCAGTACCGGGTGATGTAGCCGCCGGCGTGCAGCACGTCGACGAACCATCCGCAGCCGCCCTTGCCGGGGTACCCGTCGACGTCACAGCTCCGCCGCCCGCGGTTGTCCGGGTCGCAGCGGGCGACGAGCACCCGACCGGCCGCCGCGACACGGATCTCGGTGCCCTTGGCGGCCCCGATGTCGACCCCGTTGTGGCTGGGGCGGTCGGCCGTCCGGAAGCCCGAGCCGACGTCGCCGGAGATGGGCGCCGTCCAACCCGAGGCGGCGATCTCACCGCGCTCCGCCGCGTCGCACACCGCCTTGCCGTTGATCTCCACGGTGCGGGCCGCGCCACCGGCGAGGGCGTCCACGATCTTGCTGGCCAACTCCTCGTGCTTGGCGTACGCGTCCGGATAGGCGCTGATTTGGACCTGCTGGGCCACGACCGTCAGCGGTCGGCGTTGCCAGCTGCGGACCTTCACGAGCTTTTCGTAGAACTTCCGGGCCGTGTAGGCGGGGGTCATCCGCTCGGCGACCGAGCCCCATCCCGGCCGCTGCTGGAACAGGCCCAATGAGTCGTGGTCCGCGCCGACGCCCTCGTGCGGCAGGGCGAGGGAGGCGGGCACGCCTGTGTTCGCCAGGTTGCGCAGCGCGGACTCCTGCATCGCGGTGGCCAGGGCGATCACCCAGCCACGCGAGGGCACCCCCATGTCCTGACCGACCTTGATGATGATCGCCGCGTTGCGGATCTGCGCGTCGCCATACTCGCTGAAGCGGGGCAGTTCGCCGACGATGTCCACCGGACGCACCGGTCCGCAGCCCCAGCCCGCCAGGGTGTCCCCGTCCTCCGCGTCGCCGCCGAGGCCGCTGAGGAAGAACGCCGCGGTGCCCCCGGCGCAGCAGAGCAGGAGCAGCACCCCGGTGAGCACCGAGGCGATCACGCCTACCCGGATCGGCCGGCGAAGAGCACGCCCTGCGCCCCCGGCTGTCACTGTCGCTCCCAGTCGACCACGTCGACCAGCCAACCCTCATCCGCCACCACCAGTTCCAACCGGAGCCGTCCGGTATCGAGCGGCAGCAGCACCTCGACGAACGTGTCGGTGCGCGACCGCAACGATGCTGGGCCGGTCACCTCCTCGGCCGGCACTCCGCCGGGCTCGGCGCCGGCCAGCTTCTCGGTCAGCGCCGGGGTCGACAACGGTCGCAGGCCGGCCTGCCACTGTTCGGCGGTCATTCCGGGTCGGCCGAGCCAGGCGGAGGCGAACTGGCCGGCGGTCTGCTCCGGTGTGCGGGCGCCGGGCCGGGTCACCGGCGACGGCGGAGCCTCCGTCGAGGTCACCCCGTCGTCGCCGGCTGTCGGGTCGACGGTGGTGATCGGCCGGTCCGGCCGGCTGCTCAACCCGTCCGCCGGGTCCATCGGCCCGGACGCCAGGCGTGCCGCCCCGATCACCCCGAAGACGAGTACCGCGATCACCACCGCCACCCCCAGCCGGGACCGCAGCGCCCGGGTGAAGAGGAATTCCAGGGCCC
Source organism: Micromonospora lupini (assembly GCF_026342015.1). Lineage (NCBI taxonomy): Bacteria > Bacillati > Actinomycetota > Actinomycetes > Micromonosporales > Micromonosporaceae > Micromonospora > Micromonospora lupini. The sequence goes on along the minus strand of NZ_JAPENL010000002.1, from coordinate 1,017,275 downwards.
GTCGCATCGCTGTCACCGAGCCTCTGAGCGCACCCGCGGTCCGGTGCGGTCCGGCGCACGTTCCGTGGAGCCTGGCCGGTAGACCACGAACGACGGATTCTCCGACGGCACGTCCGGTTCGGTCCAGGTCGCCGGCTGCCGTCGACGGGGCTGCGGCGGCACCTGACGACCTCGGTTGCCGGTCTCTGTCGTCGGCGCCTCATCGGCGCGTTCATGGCCGTCCGGTCGGCCGTCGCCGGCGCCTCGGCTCGCCACCGGGGTTGGCGTCGGCGACGGGGCCGGGTCTTCCCGGCGTGCCTCCGGGCGCAGCCGGGTCTGCTCGGCGACCGGCGACCGGCGGCGTCCGCCCACCGGCTCCATCGTGCCCCCGGGCTCGGCCACGTCGAGCCGCGCCGCCGTCCGCATGTCCCGGAAGAATCGGCGGTGCCAGGATCCCGCCGAGCTGACCGCCTCGCTGCTGTCCTTACCGCCGAGCTGGGTGATTCGCCGGTACGGGCGGAGCAGCAGCCAGCCGACCACTCCGCACAACCACACCAGTACCACCTGGAGCCATCCGGGCAGTGTGGGCGTACTCATGATCAAATCGACCGCGAAAAGGTAGATGGCGGCCCCGGTGCCGAAGATGGCGATGTTGAAGATCGCGGCGACCACGGCGTTCGCGAGCCGCCGCAGGCCGGCACTGGCCGGCCGGAGCAATCCGACCGTGCCCAGGATGGGCGCCGCGATCACCGCCCAGCGGAAGATCAGGAAGCCCAGCAGGACCAGTAGCGACGCGGTCAGGTCGAACATGGCGAACAGCACCGAGGCCAGCACCGCGATGAATCCGGCACCCACCCGGTCCATGTCCCGGACCCCCTGGAGGTACTCGTAAGCCTCCGGATCCTCGGTCTGGATCTGCTCGGCCACCCGCGCCCACTGCTGCTGCTTGGCCTTAATCGTCGCCTCCCGGGTGGCCGGGTTGGCGCGCATGGACTGGGCTTCGCCCCAGGTCAGAGATCGCGCGTCGTACAGCGCCGGACCGTACTTGCGGGCCGTCTCGCTGTCGGCCGAGCCGAGCACACCCCGGACCCAGTTCCGGTAGAGCATGGTCTCGGTGGCAGTGTCGCTCGCGCGGACGGCCGGGGTTCGGAGATCTTTGCAGCGGTCCGGATCGATGCAGCGTCCGGGTTCGGGTTCCTTTGCCTGCGGACCCACCGCGTCGTGGACCACGCCGAGACTGGTGACAAGCGCGCCGTCCGCGATGTTCGCCGACTTCACCGGCCAGGCGGCGAGCGCGGTGACCGCCACCATCACCAACAGAGCCCAGCCGGCGGTGGTCATGGCGTTGCTCATGTCCGACTGCCGGGATCGCCAGAGCAGATAGAGCCCCACCACGCACAGCGTGACGATCCCGAAGACGCTGAATACCTTTTCGTAGACCGACTTGGTCGCCTTCTCGACCAGCGGGTCCGCCCATCCCCACATCGATCCGGGGTCCCAGGCACGCTCTCTGAGCGCGTTCGAGGCGCCGATGATCGCCGTGGCGGCCATGAACTCGCCATTTGCGATGGTGGTGGTGAACTTGTAATCCGGATGCAGCACGCTCGACGCGCATCCGCCGTCGATGTCGTAGGTGTTGTAGCTGTAGCCCGCGTATCCGTAGAGGCTGTAGCGGCCGGCTACACCGTTCGCCGCCTCAGCTGGAGGCGCGGCTGCGAACCAGCCGGCCAGGCCGGAGTCCGGCGTGCCCGGTGTCGGCGCGTTGCGGCACTTGACCTCGTCCTCGCTGACCGCCTGGAGTTTCCCTACGCAGGCCCGGAAGTCGGCCTGCCACTCCGCCGTCGTGCAGAGGTCGGCGCGGGCCTGGGCGGCGGGTGGGGCGGCTGCGGCCGCCTCCGCGCCGAGCAGCGGCCAGCTGAGGGTGGCCCCGGCCAGCACGCCGAGCGCGAGCAGGAACGACGCGATCCGTGCCCGGGGCCCAGCCATGTCACGCCTCCAGATCCGGCAGGGAGATGCTCGGCAGGACTCCGGCCGCCGCGGCGATCGCGGCGGGCGTGGTGTCGAGGTGGTCCAGCAGGCCCTCGACGTACGAGACGTCGACGCGGACCTTCTGCACCCGGCCGTCGACGTCGCGCATCACGAACTCGCGGAAACCGAGGCGGTTGGACGAGCTGGTGTCGGCAGCGGAGAGCGAGGCCAGGGTGGCCTCGTACCCGTCGTTGACCGGCACCCGCAGCAGCCGCAGCGCTTCGGAGGCGATCTCGGCGTCCTCGGCGATCCGGCCGACGAAGACGGTGGAGACCAGGTTCTGCACGTCGAGGCCGAGGATGTCGCGGGGGTTCTGCGAGGCGACAAGCGCGGCGAGGTTCCACTTTCGGGAGTCCCGGGCGAGCCGGACCAGGAACGAGCGGCCCGACCGCCAGCCCTCCATGAAGTGCGCCTCGTCGAGGCCTACGAGCTTCCGGGATGACATGGACCCGCCGTAGCAACGGCGGACGGCGAGCCGGTGCGCGGTGTGCAGCATCGGCAGGGCGAGTGCTTCCTCGGCTGACCAGTACTCGCGCTCGATCTTGAGGTCGGGCAGTCGGAGCCCGGCCATCGTGATCACGGTGAGCGCCGCGTCGGCACCGAGCAGACCCTCCGGCGGCCGACCGAAGAAGAGCATGGCCAGTGGCATCTCGGCGGTGTCGAGGAGCAGGTTCGCGAGCTCCTTGCCGGCGTCGTCGTCGAGCCGTCCGAGGCAGCTCACCACATCGTCCAGGGTGGACGTCTCCTCGGCGGGGACCTGCCGGACGGCGTGCCGGAACAGGGTGGCTGTCGACGCCTCCCGGGCCACCTGCGGCGGAACGAGCATCATGCAGATGTCCTGGACCAGCATGCGCCGCTCGGCGCGGGCGTTGGAGACCGCGATCTCGAACTCGCGGTCACCTGCGGCGCCGGTGGCGAACTCACTGCGCAGTGGCGTCGGGATGAGCGAGTAGGGCGCCAGGGTGCCGTGCTCCGACCCGGTCAGGTTCAACACCCGGGAGTACGGCCGCAGTTCGGGCATGGCGCAGAGCCGGGCCAGCGGCCCGGACGGGTCGAGCAGGGTCACCTGGACCCCTCGCCGGGCGGCGAGGTAGCCCAGCGCGCCGAGCAGGGTCGACTTGCCACCGCCCGGCTCGGCCACGAAGACCGCGAGCCCGGAGCGTTCGCGTACCTCCATGGGGAAGTGCAGGTCGAGGAAGACCGGGCGGCGGCAGGTGCCGGCGGTACGCCCGATCAGGTCGCCCCGCCGGTCACCGACTGTGGAGGCGGCCTGGGGGAGCGCGGCGGCGAGCAGCGGGACCGGCATCCGGCGGACGTAGCCGGTGTTGGCGATGGGCTCGCCGGGGATGAACTCGCGGGCCAGCCAGTCCTGGTTCTTCGGGTGCTGCAGGGAGATGCGCAGCTCCCGGGAGTAGAGCTGGATGAGCCGGCGGGCCCGCTCCAGGCACTCCTCCCTCGTCCGGCCACCGACCGCGATGCGGTGCCAGCCGTGGGCGCGGGCCGAGTCGACGGGGAGCCCGGTGGTCATCTCGTCGCCGATCACCAGCGCCCGCTTGGCGAGCCGTTCCAGCTCCGGGGGCGCGTCGATGCCGTGCTCCGCGTAGTCGAGCTGCTGGGAGCGGATCATCCGCAGCCGGTGTTCGAGGTTGCGGAAGGAGTCGCCGGAACCGAGGATGTCGACCCGGGTGGAGATCTCCATCGGCCAGGGCAGTCGTTCGTGGAAGTGCAGCCAGGGCTCGTGCCGCTCCGGGATCTCCAGCGGCTCCATCCGACCGACGGCGAGCACTGCCACGTGCCGTTCCTCGCCGGTCATCCGGTTGACCAGTTTCACCGTCGAGCCGTACGGGGTGCGGTAGCGCTCGACCTGCTCGGTCAGGGCGAGCAGGTCCCCGCGCTCCCAGCGCCCGTCGGTCACCGGGGAGAGCCTGCCCGGGGGCGCCATGCACAGCGCCACCGAGCGGTAGAGCAGCCACTCCAACTCCTGGGCGGTGACGCGTCGGCCGCGCATGCCGAACGCGCCGAGAACCTCGTCGAACTGCTCCACGGTGCGGCCCAGTTTGCGGCGCTCGCCGTCGGCGGTGCCCCGGCCGAAGGTGCGGAGCAGTCGTTCGGTCATGGAGTCGCCGAGGGAGCGGCGGGCGAAGGTGACGCCCAGGTAGGTCTGCCCCTCGGCATGGTTGACGGCCATGAGGTGTCGCTGGGCGGCGACCAGGTGGTCCGCCCAGCCGGTGGTCCCGGCCACGTCGGGCAGCGGCGCCGGAGTGTGCGAGTCGATGGTGCGCGCCCACTCGTCGGCGGGAAAGGGGCGGGTGGTCCGCCGCAGGTGCAGCCGGAAGCCGGCCAGGCCCGCGTACTGCTCGGAGATGGCCGACAGCAGCGCCTCGCGCTCGGCGTCCGGCCGGAAGGCCCAGCGGACCTCGGGCAGCCAGTACCAGGCCGTGACCGTGTTGGGGGTGAAGGTCAGGTGGCCGGCGATCTCGGTGATGGCCAGCTCGACCGACGGATCCCGGTCACCGAATTTGATCTTCGGGGCGCGGACCCGGGTCGGCTTGATCGGCCGGTCCTGGCGGCTCGCGGTCCGCTGGCGCGGTGGGGCGACCTCTTTCCCGGCCTCGCGGGGCCGCTCCGACCCGGGGCGGTGCGGCGCCCGATCCAAGGCCGGCCGGTCGGTCGGGGCGGCGCTGGCCGGCCGTTCCGCAGGTGCGGATGGTCGGTCCGTCGGGGCGGTCGGTCGCTCCACCGCCGCCGTCGGTCGGCCGACGGGGGCGGCGCTGGGCGTCCGGCGTGCCGGGCCGGTGACAGTCGACGTGGACGCGCCGGTGGTGGTCGGTTCGGGGTCGGCCGAGGGGTGCGGCATCGGACGTCTGTCGCCCGCCTGATGCGGAACCCGGGATTCACCTGCCGGCTCGACTGCCCGCCGGTCGCCTGTGGAACGGTCGTCGGGCGTCCACGGTGGCTCCAGGTCGGGAGCCGGTCGGGGTGGCGTCGGGGCGACCGCGGGCGGCTGCTGCGGGACCGTCGGCTGGCTCCGGGTCGCGGGGCCAGCAGTCACGGCCCGTGGACCACCAGGTCGCGCGCCACCGAACAGGTCCAGGAATGGCGAGTCGATGTCGGCGTTCTCGCCTGCCGAGACTGCGCTGGGCTCGGCGGGCGGCGTCCGGCGGGTGACCGGCCGAGGTGCCTGGAACACACCGACCGCGCCGTGGCCGGGTGAGGTCACCAGCGCGGGATCGAGCGCCACCTCGTCCTCGGCCTCGGGGTAGTCGAATGACTGCGCACGGTGACTGGCCGGCACGGCCGGGCGGCCGGCCGGGGGACCCGGCGTGGAAGCGCGACTCATGCCACCTCACCCGCGTCGTGCGACGAACCGCTCGGCGTACGCCCGGTCATGCCAGCTCCTCCCGGATCCTGATCCGGCTGCCGACCAGGCGCGGGTCGCGCTGCTCGATCGCCGGCTCCCGGGTACGTCGCCAGTCGGTGAGCGCGGTGCGGATGACCACCCGCGCCGGCCGGTCGGGGTCGACGTGCCGGAAGATGAACGACGTGGTCACGATGGCGAGCGCGATCTCCCAGGCGGGGAAGAGTTCGACGGTCAACGTGAACAGCCAGTGGATGAACATGTAGAGGGGGACGAGCAGCATGAAGAGCCCGTACTGGGCGTAGGGCAGGTGGACCGGAAGGGTGTAGCCGGGCGGCCCGAGGTAGACCAGGCGGGCCCGGTAGATGTCGTCGTCGGTGCGCAGCCGCATCTGGTGAACGCGCCTATTCGAAGATCAGGTCGATCAGGTAATCGCCGACGAAGAAGAGTGTGGCCGCGCCGGCGATGAAGGCCAGCCCGACGATGGCGATCGCGGAGCTGGTCAGGACCTTGGATATCTCGCCGCGGCTGGCGCGACCGATGAAGATGACGCCCAGGACGGCGAGCAGGATCGGCGCGATCTTGCTGGCGAAGAAGGTGACGACACCGCTGGTGTCGATCCCCTTCGGTGCCGGCTCGGCGAGCGGAGCTGACGCCAGGGTGGAGAGCGCGTGGGCGACGCCGGACGACGCCGTCTCCATGAGCTCGAAGGCGATCACTGGAACCTCCCCATATCGCGGCCGGCGGTGCCGCGGCGGTGCAGTAGGCAAGCCTGGCGGGAAATGTGCTCGCAGGGCGCAGCGTTCTCGACCCTGCGTTCGTTACTCACCACGGAGCGTGGCGAGCTTTGGGCGTTTTTCCCCGCTTCGGCCCTCCCTCCAGGCTTCGCCATCTCGATGCTGGCCAATTCCAAAGCGTACGGGCCGGCCCGGATTGCGACAAGCCGCGAACGGGCTGCCCGTTGCTGCCCGGATGACCGATCGTACACCTGTTCTAATGAGCACGTCAGGTGCTGTCGACCCGGGCCGCCGGGTGCCGCCGCAACGACCGGTACCGTCTAGTCGTGACCGATCTGGTACGGGCTCCGGGCCCGGTGGTGATGGGCGTCCTCAACGTCACGCCGGACTCCTTCTCCGACGGCGGACGGTACGCCGACCTCGACGCGGCCGTCGGACACGGCGTCCGTCTGCGCGACGCCGGGGCGCACCTGGTCGACATCGGCGGTGAGTCGACCCGTCCGGGCGCCGAGCGGATCGACGCGGTGACCGAGGCCGAGCGGGTGCTGCCGGTCATCCGCGAGCTGACCGCCGCAGGTGTGCCGGTCAGCATCGACACCAGCCGGGCGCGCGTGGCCGAGGCCGCGTTGGGTGCCGGCGCGGCGGTTGTCAACGACGTCTCCGGCGGGTTGGCGGACCCCGACATGGCGCGCGTCGTGCGCGACGCCGGCTGTCCCTGGGTCCTGATGCACTGGCGTGGCCATTCCCGGCAGATGCGCGACCTGGCCAGTTACACAGACGTGGTGACCGATGTGCGGGCCGAGTTGGCCAAGCGGATCGACGAGGCGCTGGCCGCGGGTGTCACGGCGGACCGGATCGTCGTCGACCCCGGGCTCGGCTTCGCCAAGACCGCCGCCCACAACTGGGAGCTCAGCGCCCGCCTGCCGGAGCTGCTGGACCTCGGGTACCCGCTGCTCTTCGGCGCCAGCCGCAAGTCCTACCTCGGTCGGCTGCTCGCCGATGCCGACGGCGCACCGCGACCCACCGCTCAGCGGGAGGCCGCCACCGTGGCCACCAGCGTGCTGGCCGTCGCGGCGGGCGCCTGGGGCGTACGCGTGCACGACGTGCGCGCCACCGTGGACGCGCTCGCTGTCTGGGCGGCCACCGGCAGCCCACGCCTGGTCCCCGCCCGCGCCGGTGAGCGGCGGCCCGGATGAGCAGCCCACGCGCCACCGCCGCGCGCCGACGGGCGGCCCGGATGAGCAGCCCACGCGCCACCGCCGCGCGCCGACGACGACGAGAGGGGGAGCGATGACCGATCGGATCCAGCTGACCGGCCTGCGGGCCCGCGGCCGGCACGGGGTGTACGACTTCGAACGGGCCCAGGGGCAGGACTTCGTGGTCGACGCCGTCCTGGAGCTGGACCTCGCCCCGGCGGCGGCAAGCGACGACGTCACCGCCACGGTCCACTACGGCGAGCTGGCCGAACGTCTGGTGGCGGTGGTGACCGGCGAGCCGGTCAACCTGATCGAGACCCTCGCCGACAGGCTGCTCGCCGTCTGCCTGGCCGACGAGCGGGTCGTCGCCGCCACGGTCACCGTGCACAAGCCGGAGGCGCCGGTGCCGCACACGTTCACCGACGTGGCCGTGACGATGACCCGGACGCGTACCCGATGACCCGGGCCGTGCTCTCGCTCGGCAGCAACCTCGGCGACCGCCTGGGGCACCTCCGGACGGCTGTCACCACGCTCGGTGACGCCGTGCTGGTGATCTCCGGCGTGTACGAGACTCCACCGTGGGGGGACGCCGACCAGCCCGCGTACCTCAACGCCGTGGTGCTGGCCCAGGACGCCGCCGCGACGCCGCGCGACTGGCTGGAGCGGGCTCGGGCCGCGGAGCTCGCGGCCGGCCGGGTCCGCGACCCGCAGCGGCGGTTCGGGCCACGCACCCTTGACGTGGACGTGATCGCCGTCTGGGGCGACGACGACGAGCCGGTGCTCAGCGACGAGGAGGAGCTGACCCTGCCGCACCCCCGGGCGCACCTGCGCGCGTTCGTGCTGCGACCGTGGATCGACATCCAGCCGTACGGGCGGTTGCCCGGCCACGGCTGGCTGACCGACCTGCTCACCGCCGGCCCGGCCGCCGACGACGCGCTGGAACTGCGTCCCCGGCCGGAACTGGCGTTAGAGTCGACGGCATGACCGAGTGGAGCCGGCCGGCATGACGCAGGCGAAATCCTCACCACCGGGCAGGCCGGGCCCGGACCGGTCGCGGATGGGCCCCACCCGGATCTCGACACTTGTCGTGGCAGCTCTGGGTGCGGCGGCGGTGGCCTGGCTGCTGATCAGCACCCTCTACTACAGCGGCATCCCCCGTCTGCCGTGGCTGCCGGTGGTGACACTTGCCGCCCTCGCGGTGCTTGAGGCGTACGCGGCCGTCAACACACGCGGTCGCATCGAGCGCAAGCCCGGCCGGGAGCCGGTGAACCCGCTGATGGTCGCCCGGTTCGTGGTGCTGGCCAAGGCGTCGGCGCTGGCCGGGGCCATCTTCGCCGGTTTCTACGCTGGGCTCGCCGGGTGGCTCTTCGTCGAGACCACCCGGGCCGCCATCGAGGACCGGCCGGCCGCCGGGGCCGGGCTGCTGGCGTCGCTGGCGCTGGTCGGGGCCGCGCTGTGGCTTGAGCGTTCCTGCCGGGTCCCGGAGCGCCCGGACGACGAGCACGAGCCGGACCAGCGCCAGAGCCGTCCCGGCCAGCGCTGAGCAGGGGGTTACGCCCGGCTCCGGGCGCGGGTACGGTGCCTCCGATCGGAGAGCAACGGCCGCCCCCGATCCGTCCGTGTGCCGGACCGGGACGGCCGGCCACTGGGGAGGCGGTGCCATGGGGTACGAAGACACGGGCCGGGACCGGTCGGTCGAACCCTCGTCCGGGGTTCCTGCCGCCGTCCTGGAGAACGTCTTCGACGATCCCACCCACGGCGAGCCCGGTCGGGACCGCGTCGCCGTGCACGTGTTCTGGGAATTCCTGCTGCTGATCGGTCTCGTCGCCCTGGGCTGGCTGCTCTGGCGGGCCGACCCGGACGCGCTGCGCGGCGCCGGCCTGCGCGCGTTGCTGGTCGGCGCGGTCGGTCTCGGGCTGCTCGCTCTCGCCGCCGGGCTGAGCCTGCGTACCGCCGTCCCCAACCTCGCCGTCGGGCCGGTAGCGGTCGCCGCCGCGCTGCACTACGCGGAACAGGGCGATCGGGGTCTGGCGACGTCGGTGGGCTCGGCCGTCGTGGTCGCCGCGGTGGGCGGTCTCGTGTTGGCGCTGGCCGTGGTGGCGCTACAGGTGCCGGCCTGGGCGGCGAGCCTGGCCGGAGCGGCCGGAGTCGTCGTGTACATCGAGCGCCGGTCGACGTCGATCCTGGTGCAGGGGGACTACGACCCGAGGCGTACGGCCGGCTATCTCTTCGCCGGGTTCGCCGCCGTGGCGGTGCTCGGCGGTCTGTTCGGCACGATCAGGTCGATCCGGCGGCTGGTGGGTCGGTACCGGCCGGTGGCCGACCCGGCCCGGCGCCGGGGGCCGCTGGCCGCCGTGGTCGCCGCCGTCGCGCTTGTCGGTTCCACGGTGCTGGCCGCGCTCGCCGGTGTCCTGCTCGCCGCCAACGGCCCCGGGGCGGTCACACCCACGCCCGGGCTGGACTGGACAGTCCTGGCCGTCGGCGTGTCAATGCTCGGTGGCACCAGCGCGTACGGCCGCCGCGGCGGGGTGTTCGGCACGGTGCTGGCGGTCGGCCTGGTCACCGTCTTCCAGGCGTACGCGCCGGAGCGCGACCTGACGGTGAGCCCCTGGACTGTCGGTGGGGTGGCGCTCGGCGTCGGGCTGGTGGTGACCCGGCTGGTCGAGAGGTTCGGGCGGCCCCGTCCGGGCAGCGTGGAGAAGCTCGAACCGGTCGACGACGGCACGATCAGCACGGGGTGGAACGTGCCCCGGCCACAGCCGGCCGACAACTGGCCTCCGACGCTGCCGACACCACCCGCCCCGGAGCCGGCCGACCCGTGGCGTGACCCCCGCTGGGAGACCGGCCCGCGACGCTGGGACGCCGACGACAGGTGAGCCGTGGCCCCCGCTGGGAGACCGGCCCGCGACGCTGGGACGCCGACGACAGGTGAGCCGTGGCCCGTCCGCCGAGCCGGCGCTGATCTCGACCGTTAGGCTCGCCGCATGACCGACACACCTGCCGCCACCCCCGGCGGAACCTCGTTCGAGGAACTCGACGCGCTGTCCACGGAGGAGCTGCGGGAGCGGGCGTTCGCCCGGGCCCGGGAGCGTCGCGACGTGGGGTTCTACTGGTCGGTGCTGCGGCACCTGCCGAACGCGGACGAGGCCACGGTGCTGGACGGCGCTCCGAACTCGATCGGCCCGACCATCGACGAGGCGAACGCCCTGTGGCGGGAGCTGACCGGGCACGGCTACGAGGAGTCGGCGCCGCTGCTGCGGGCCGCCTTCATCGACTACCTGCTGAAGCACTGAGCCGTTCGGGGCAGCCCAGGTCCGCCCGGCCGGCCGGCACGGGACCTGGGCGGATCATGGGACTCGTCCGTACCGGCCCGGTCAGGGGCTACGGGACGGCGGCCGGCACCGGCGCGCTCGCCGCGCTGCTGCTGGTGGGCATCTGTGGCAGCCCGGCGTACACCGGGTGGGCCGCCGCGACGCTTACCGACCCGGACTCGGCCGGCGGCTTCTACCTGCGCCTGCTGGCCTGGCCGGCCTGGCGGCTGGACGCGGACGGGCAGGCCGGCGGTCTGTTCGCCGCCGACCTGCGGGCCGTCGCGCTTGTGGTCCTCGCGGCGGCGCTGCTCTATCTGCTGCCCGCCGCGCAGGTGGCCCGGGTGCCCGGCCCGGTCAGCCAGTTCTTCTCCGGGTGGGCCGCGTACGTGCTGGCCGGCGGGCTCGCCGCCGTGCTGGCGGCCCTGCTCGGCCCGGACCCGTCGCTGCTGACGGCGCTGCAGGACGCCAGCAGCGGCGCCGGCTACGGCTTCCTCACCGGCTGGATCATCGGCACCGCGAGCCTCGGCGGACGCGCCTGACCAGACCGGCGCCAGCGGGAACTGCCGCCGCCGCCCCGGTCAGCCCGTCGAGCGCCCCAGGTCGAGCAGGCCCTGGCGACTGAGCGCGCCGACCGGGCGGCCGTCGTCGGTCACGACGAGCCGGTCCCGTCCCGACGTGAGCAGCACCGCCAGCGCGTCGTACGCCGTGCCGTCCAGCGCCACGGTGGGCAGATCCGCGGGCGCGTCCCCGGGCACCGGCTCCAGGGAATCCCGGTCGAGCGGGGTGACCGCCAGCCGGCGGATGCCCCGGTCGGCCCCGACGAACTCGCGGACGAACGGGGTGGCCGGCGCGCCGAGCAGAGCGGCAGGCGTGTCGTACTGCTCAAGATGCCCGCCCTGGGAGAGCACCGCGATCCGGTCACCGAGCCGGACGGCCTCGTCGAGGTCGTGGGTGACAAGCACGATCGTCTTGCGGACCTCGGCCTGGAGGCGGAGGAACTCCTCCTGCAGGCGGGTCCGGACGATCGGGTCCACGGCCGAGAACGGCTCGTCCATCAGCAGCACCACCGGATCGGCGGCGAGCGCGCGAGCCACACCCACCCGCTGTCGTTGCCCACCCGACAGCTCGTGCGGGTAGCGGCGGCCGAACTGGGACGGGTCCAGGCCGACCAGGTCGAGCAACTCGTCGACGCGGGCCCGGGTGCGATCCCGGGACCAGCGGAGCAGGCTCGGGACGGTTGCCACGTTCGCCCGGACCGTCTGGTGTGGAAACAGGCCCACGTTCTGGATCACGTAGCCGATCCGGCGGCGTAGCCGCACCGGGTCGACGTCCGTGACGTCCTCGTCGCCGAGCATGATCCGCCCGGCCGTCGGCTCGATCAGGCGGTTGACCATGCGGAGCACTGTCGACTTGCCGCAGCCGGACGGGCCGATAAGCACCACCAGCTCTCCGGCCTTGACCTCCAGGCTCAGCCCCCGGACGGCCTCGGTGCCGTTCGGGTAGCGCTTCTGGATGCCCTGTAGGGAGATCGACGCCGCGCGAGGGGATTCAGCCACGCCGGCAGCCTCCGGGGTAACGTCCACGTATGTCCTTCCGCCTGAGCTACCGGGCCGACCCGGGTAACCCCTGGTTCTCCTGGCAGTACGTGCGGGACAACTCTGACACGATCCTTGCCGCCGTGCGTGAACACGCCTCCCTCACGGGACGCGCGGTGTTGATCGCGGTGCTGATCGCCCTGCCGTTGTCCGTGCTCGCGTACTGGGTCCGCCCGCTGGCCGGCCCGATCCTCGGCGTCACCGGCGTGATCTACACCATCCCGTCACTGGCGCTGTTCGCGTTCATCGCACCGTACCTGGGCACCGGCGCCACCACCGTGCTGGTCGGGTTGGTCCTGTACGCGCTGCTGCTGATCGTCCGCAACGTGGTGGCGGGGCTCAACCAGGTGCCGCCGGAGGTCGGCGAGGCCGCCGAGGGCATGGGCTACGGCCGGTGGCGGCGGCTCTTCCGGATCGACCTGCCGCTTGCCATCCCCGGCATCCTGACCGGGCTGCGCCTGGCCACCGTGTCGACTGTCGCGCTTGTCACCGTCGGGGTGCTGGTGGGGCACGGCGGCCTCGGCCAACTGATCTTCGCGGGCTTCCAGAACAACCTCTACAAGGCCGAAATCATGACCGGTACGGTGCTCTGCGTGGCGCTCGCGGTGCTGCTGGACCTGCTGCTGGTCCTCGTCGGCCGGCTCGTCACCCCCTGGTCCGCCCGGGGCGTCCGGTGAGCGCCGCGGCCAACCCCGTGCACCAGGCGGTGCTCTGGCTCAACGACCCCCTGAACTGGAGCAACCCGGGCGGCATCCTGGACCGGCTCGGTGAGCACCTGACGATCTCCGCCCTGGCGGTGGCGCTGGGCTGCCTGGTGGCCTGGCCGGTCGGGCTCTGGCTCGGGCACGCCGGCCGGGGCGGTGGCCTGGTGGTGTTGGTGTCCAACGCCACTTTGGCCATTCCCACCCTGGCGTTGCTGACCATCCTGCCGCTGACCTTCCTCGGCTTCGGGCGTACGCCTGTGGTGGTGGCGCTCGCCGTCTTCGCCGTCCCGCCGCTGCTGGCCAACGCCTACACAGGCGTACGTCAGGCAGACCCGGAGGCGCGCGACGCGGCCCGCGGGATGGGCCTGTCCGGCGGGCAACTGCTGCGTCGGGTGGAGCTGCCGCTCGCGGTGCCGTACCTGGCGGCCGGTTTCCGGACCGCCGCCGTGCAGGTCATCGCCACGACCGCGCTGGCCTCGTTCGTCAACGGTGGCGGTCTCGGCGAGATCATCCGCACCGGGTTCGGTTTGAGCATCGCCGCCGGTGGCGGGCAGATCGTGGCCGGCGGTGTGCTGGTGGCCGGGTTGGCGCTGCTGGCCGAGCTGCTCCTCGGGATCGTCGAACGCCTGGTCACCCCCCGTCCCCTGCGACGCGGGCGGCAGCGCGCCGGCCGCGCCCGGCCCGCCGACGCCACAGGCCGCGCCTGACGCGCCGTCAACACGTGGTCCGTCCGGGTGAGTGAACGCCGAAGAGGCGACCAGCGGCGGGCCGATCGGTGACGATGCGGTGACGAAGCCCATCTCAGGTTGTCGGTCGCTCGCGGACCATGTTGGGTGGAAGGTCGCGGGCGATCAACAGCCAGGATCGCCCGTCGGACACGCGGCCGGCCCGGGACGGGTCGCGCCGGGACACGGAAGGCGGGCGGCACATGCGCGCACGTACACGTCTGGCGATGGGCGCCATCGGCGCCGTCGCCGGGGCAGCACTGCTCACCGGGTGTGGTGATGCCGGCTCGTCCGGCACCGACGCCCCCCAGACGAGCGCCTCCGGCGCCGGGTGCGCCCCGGTCGCCGGTCAGCAGCTCATCGCTCTGACGGACGACAAGAAGCTCCAGAACTCCGACAACGTCATCCCGGCCGTCAACAGCAAGGTGGCCAACCCGCAGTTGATCGCCGCTCTGGACAAGGTCTCCGCGGCGCTCGACACCCCGAAGCTGGTCCAGCTCAACAAGGCCGTCGACGCCGACCGCAAGACCCCCAAGGTGGCCGCCGAGGAGTTCGCCAGCGCCAACAACATCACCGCGGGCATCGCCAAGGGCCCGGGTGGCCAGATCGTGGTGGGCGCCGGCAACTTCAGCGAGAGCCAGACGTTGGGTGAGCTGTACCGGATCGCGCTCACCGCAGCCGGCTACCAGGTCAAGGTGCAGCAGATCGGCAACCGGGAGCTGTACGAGCCGGCGCTGGAGAAGGGCGAGATCCAGGTCGTCCCGGAGTACGCGTCGACAATGGCCGAGTTCCTCAACACCAAGGCCAACGGCAAGAACGCCCAGCCGGTGTCCTCGCCCGACATCAACGCGACGGTGACCAAGCTCAAGCCCGAGGGCGACAAGGTGGGTATCACCTTCGGCAGCCCCGCCGCCGCACAGGACCAGAACGCGTTCGCGGTCACCCAGGAGTTCGCCGACAAGTACGGCGTACGGACCCTCTCCGAGCTGGCCGCGAAGTGCTCCGGCAGCGCGACGGTGCTGGGCGGCCCGCCGGAGTGCCAGCAGCGTCCGTTCTGCAAGCCGGGCCTGGAGAAGACGTACGGGCTCTCGGTGGGTTCGTTCTCCTCGCTTGACCAGGGTGGGCCGCTGACCAAGAACGGGCTGCGTGAGGGCAAGATCAGCGTGGGTCTGGTCTTCTCCTCGGACGGCGCCTTCGCCACCAGCTGACCCGCCTTCGGGTGTGCTGCGGACGCCCCCTCCCCATCTCGGGGCGGGGGCGTCCGCGCGTCCGGGGACCCGTTCCCTCCGGTGGGGATCGTCGGTAGGCTGCACACCCATGCCAGCCCCGGTCACCCCCGACGCCCGGCGTCAACCGCTGCTGCTGACCGTGCTCTTCTGGGGCGGTGTGGCACTGGCCCCGGTGGCGGCGCTGATCCTGCTGGTCGCCGACGGCAACGGTCCGCTGCGCTTCGCGGCGGTGCTCGCCATCGTGGCGGTGGTCCTGATCGGCCTCTCCATCGCGTTGCGCCCCGACGGTGACGACGCTCGTGCCGATGAGCTGCTGGACGAGATCGAGGAGCTGCGCCGGGAGTTGCGCGCCGAGATCGTCGCCGCCGCGCAGCGCGGCAACCAGGCGCTCGACCAGGCGCAGCGGGCCCAGGAGGGGATCGCCGCGGTCCGCCGCCGCCTGGATGCCACCGGAGCGGCCCTCGCCGGAGCCACCCCGGGGGCCGAGCCGGCGGGCGCCGGCCGTGTGCGCGCGCCGTCCGCCGAACCGGTGGATGAGACTCCGGCCGTCCGCAGTCGGGCGCCGGTCCCCGGCGAGGCGCCGGTCCCCGGCGAGGCGCCGGCCGCCCGGGTCCGGACACCGGGCGCGGACGAGGCGGCTGGTCGGGCTCGGGGCCTGGGTCCGGACGAGGGCGCCGGGCGCGTGCGGATGTCGGCCCGCGACGAGGCGGCTGGTCGGGCTCGGGGCCTGGGTCCGGACGAGGGCGCCGGGCGCGTGCGCGTGCCGGCCCCCGACGAGGCGGCTATTCGGTGGGGCCGCGACGAGCGCGCCGACGACGAACCGGCGTACCGTCACCGCGCCGCCGCCGATGCGCCCCCCGAGCCAACCCCCGGCGGTGTGTACGGCTCCGAGCGGCCCGCGGCCGGGTACGCCGCGCCCCGCTCCCGCGAGCACGACCGCCCGGAGGCGGCGCACCGGCCTGTCGGCGTGGTGCGGCACACCGAGACCGTGCACGTCACCACCCGGCACACAGTTGTGGACGGCGGACCGGCCGAGCCGGGCGCGCGCTACGGCGGTGGGTACGCCGGCCAGTGGACCCCGCCGGCCCAGGAGTGGGCCCGGGGCGGCGGCACGGGGGGACGTGCCCGGCCGGCCGACCACTCGTGGGACGACCCCGAGAACCCCCGGCCCCCGTACGCCGACGACCGGGACCGCCCTGCCGGCGACCGGATCCGCCCTGCCGACGATCGGGCCCGGCCGGTCGAGGACCGGTCCTGGGGTGGTCCGCAGCGCGCTGCCCGGGGTGACTCCGGCTGGAGGGGCGCACGGGACGACTCGGGCCGGGGCCGGCACGGGCCCGACGTCGGCGACGAGAAGCCGGGCTGGACCGCTCGCCGCGACGAGGCGGAGAGGACCGGCCAGCGCGACGCGTACGCCCAGGCCGACGAGCCCGCCTGGGGCGGCCGAGCGCCGCGCGACGACCGTGGCTGGTCGGAGCAGGCCGAGCCCGACCACGGTGCGCCGCAACCCGGTCCGGCCCTGCGGGCGGACGACACAGGCGAGTACTGGTCGCAGCTGCGGGCCGGCGACCGGTGGGCGGCCGTCCGGGACGACGAGAACGGCCGCGAGCTGCACGTCGGCGAACGCCGGGCCGAGGTGCACGCCGACGCCACGGGCACCGAGTACCGGATGGCGGACCGCTGGGCGTCCGTCCGCCACGAGGACCCGCGCCGCCACGAGGACCCGCGCCGCCACGAGGACCCGCGCCGCCACGAGGACCCGCGCCGGCACGAGGAGGGCCGCCGGCACGAGGATGGCCGCCGGCACGAGGACGAGCGCCGCCACGAGGACCCGCGCCGCCACGAGGACGAGCGCCGCCACGGGGATCCGCGCTGGCAGGACGACCGCGGGTCGTACCAGCGGTCCGAGCCGGGGGGCCGGGCGGCGTTGCCTGTCGGCGGAGTACCCGTGCCGGACGAGTGGCGCCCGCCGCGCCAGCGCGGCCACGAGCCGGAGCCCGCCCCCGAGCAGGCCGGCCGTCGTCGGGTCGAGGAACGGTACGGCTACCCGCCGCAGGACGACGTGCCGCGTGCCGGCGGCGCCCCGGTCACCGACCGCTGGCGCTGACCCGCGAGACGGCCCAGGTCACTTGTCGATGTCGCCGACCACGAAGAACATCGAGCCGAGGATGGCGATCAGGTCCGGCACGAGGCAGCCGGGGAGCAGGGTGGCCAGCGCCTGCACGTTGGCGTACGACGCGGTGCGCAGTTTCAACCGCCAGGGCGTCTTCTCGCCGCGCGACACCAGGTAGTAGCCGTTGATGCCCAGCGGATTCTCCGTCCAGGCGTACGTGTGCCCCTCCGGCGCCTTGAGGACCTTCGGCAGTCGGGTGTTGATCGGCCCGGTCAGCCGGTCCACCCGGTCCAGGCACTGCTCGGCCAGATCCAGCGAGACGTACACCTGGTCGAGCAGCACCTCGAAGCGGGCGTGGCAGTCCCCGGCGGTCTTCGTCACCACCGGCACGTCCAGCTCGTCGTAGGCCAGGTAGGGATCGTCGCGGCGCAGGTCCAGGTCGAGCCCGGAGGCTCGGGCCACCGGACCGGACGCGCCGAACGCGGCGGCGTCGGCCGCGGACAGCACGCCCACGCCCACCGTGCGGGCCAGGAAGATCTCGTTGCGCCGGATCAGGTGGTCCAGGTCGGGCAGCCGCCGGCGTACCTCGCCGATCGCCGCACGCGCCCGCCCGGTCCAGCCGTACGGCACCTCCTCCTTCAGCCCGCCCACCCGGTTGAACATGTAGTGGATCCGGCCGCCGGAGACCTCCTCCATCACCGCCTGGATGGTCTCCCGTTCCCGGAAAGCGTAGAAGACCGGCGTGATCGCCCCGATCTCCAGCGGGTAGGAGCCGAGGAACATCAGGTGGTTGAGCACCCGGTTCAACTCGGCGAGGGCCATCCGCAGCCAGGTGGCCCGCTCCGGCACCTCCATGCCCATCAGACGTTCCACCGCGAGCACCACACCCAGCTCGTTCGAGAACGCCGAGAGCCAGTCGTGCCTGTTGGCCAGCACGATGATCTGCCGGTAGTCGCGTACCTCGAAGAGCTTCTCCGCGCCCCGGTGCATGTACCCGACGATCGGTTCGCAGGCGATGACCCGCTCGCCGTCGAGCACCAGCTTCAACCGCAGCACGCCGTGCGTCGAGGGGTGCTGCGGGCCGATGTTCAGCACCATGTCGGTGCCGATCTGCTGATCGCCGGTGCCGGCGACCAGGCCGGCCCCCGTGCCGACGGTCAGTTCACGAAGGGCCCCGGCGTCGGTGGTCATGCCCGTCATCGTGCCACGGCCGGGCCGAGCGGGATGCCGACCGGTTGGCGCAGCCACAGGTGCCCGCCGAGCCCGGCCGGGTCGGTCAGCTCGGCCACCGCCGACGCGGCGGCCAGCGCCCGCACGTAACCGGCCGGGTCGACGCCGGCCAGGCTCAGCGGCGGTCGCCCTCCGTCGGCCCCGAGCGCCCGCAGCGCCTCGGCCTGCGAGACCAGGGAGTACGCACACCTGGCGACCGCCGCGCCGGCGGAGGCGACCGAGTCCATTGCCACGTGCGCTGTCACGTCACTCGACCCGTCCGGCACCGGAGGCACCTGCCGCCCACCCCGATATCCGGTCAACGTCCCGTCGACAGGCCGTCCCTCCCGCAGATGCCCGTAGTCCACCGCGACAGCCAGCCCTCGCTGGATCTTGTGCACCGCGCTCGCCCAAGCCTCGTCCCTGGTCCGGCCGATCTCGGCGCGCTGTTGGTTGCTGTGGAGGGTTTCCGGCTGGCCGCTGTGGGGGGTTTCCGGCCGGCTCCGGGCGGTCAGGCTTGATCCCTGTGCCGGCCGGGCTGCCCGGAAACCCGACCCGGTCTCGCTGGTCGCGGCCGTCCCGGTCAACTCCGGGGTCGGGTCGCCGTCGGTAAGAGGGCTCGTGGCGCCCGAGGTCGGGTCGCCGTCGACCGCGGGAGGGCTCGTGGTGCTGGGCCACCAGGTGGTCAGCCAGTCGAGGTCGGCGGCGTCGACGGGCCCGCCAACCGACTCGACACCGCTCTCCGGGTCGACCAGCAGGTATCGCCAGCCGTCCTCGGAGTGCACGGCCAGGTCCAGCGGCACGTTGTCCAGCCACTCGGTGGCCAGCAGCACCCCGGTGATCTCGGCAGGGATCTCGGCTGTCCAGGTGATCTCTTCGGGCAGGTTCTCGGGGCGGGTCGCGTACTCCACAGCTGTGAAGCGCACGCGGCCCGCTAGCGACGGACGGGCGGCGACCGACGACGGTTCGTCGGGTGACCGACGCACGGAAACCCCCACCGCGCCCCCGACGGACGCCAGCAGAGCGCGGAGCAGCTCTCCTCGACCCGCGCCCACGTCGACGACGTCGAGCCGGTCAGGATGGCCGAGGGCGACGTCGACCTGATCGAGAAGGCGTAGCAGCGCGGTGGCGAACGCCGGGGAGGCGTGCACGCTGGTCCGGAAGTGGTCGGCCGGCCCCGGGCCGGCCACGAAGAAGCCGCCCGGCCCGTAGAGCGCGTGACTCATCGCGTCCCGCCACAGGATCGGCATCAGTTCACTCCGCGTAGGTGCGTCACCGTGCCGACCCTACGGTCCGGGCTGCCGTTCGCGGGTCACGCCTGGAAGTAGTGCCCCGCGTCCAGGTCGGCGATGAGGTCGGGGTGGGCGGGGGTCCAGCCCAGCAGCTCGCGCGTGACGGCGGACGACGTCGGGTTGTCCAGCTGCGCGAACGTCTCGAGGAAGCCGAAGTACCCGCTCGCCTCGTCGGGGCTGATGCTCCGGACCGGGATGTCGAGGTTGCGGCCGATGGCCTCGGCGATCTGCCGGAAGGGAACTCCTGCGTCGGCGACAGCGTGCAGGCGCGCACCGGCTGGGGCCTTTTCCAGGGCGAGTCGGTAGAGCTCGGCCGCGTCGAGCGTGTGCACGGCTGACCACCTGTTGGTGCCCTCGCCGACGTACGCGGCGTACCCGTGCTGCCGGGCCGCCCTGATGATTGTGGTGATGAAGCCGACGTGGTCCAGCGAGCTGTGCACGATGGGGAGCCGGACGACGGAGGAGCGCACACCGCGGGAGGCGAGGCCGGCCACGAAGTTCTCCGCGTCGATCCGGTAGCCGCCGGCCGGGAAGGTGTCGCGCTCGGTGCCGGGTCGGCCGACGATGCCGCCCAGCACGAGCATGGCTGTCCCGCCCGTGCCGACGAAGGGCTTGCCGGAGCCGGCCAGGCCGTCGGCGAGTGCCGTGAGAGCCGCCAGGTCGACCTCGGCGGCGCCGGCCAGGTTGCCGCTGACCAGGAGGTCGTGGCGGAACGCCAGGTGGACCACTCCGTCGGAGCCGGCCGCTTCCTCCCGAAGCGCGTCGAGGTCGGAGAGGTCGCCACGGCGTACCTCGGCGCCGAGCTTCTCGATCGCGGCGGCGGACGTGTCGGAGCGGGCCAGACCGATGACGTCGTGTCCGGCGGAGATCAGGTTCGGCACGACCGCGGAGCCGAGGTGGCCGGAGGCGCCTGTGACGAATACGCGCATGGCAGTTCCTTTGTGAGATGGTCATGTCGCCTAGTGACATCACCGTACTCCATGATGTCGCGATGTGACATGGCTCGGTGGGAAAGAATGTCGCAACGTGACATCGGATACCATCGCCGCATGGCTCGCTGGCAACCCGACGCGCGCGGCCGCCTGGCGGCGGCCGCACTCGAGCTGTTCCGCGAGCGCGGCTTCGAACAGACGACAGTCACCGACATCGCGGCCCGCGCGGGCCTCGACAAGCGCACCTTCTACCGGCTCTTCGGCGACAAGCGCGAGGCCCTCTTCAGCGGCGGCGAGCAACTGGAGGAGGTTCTGGTCAAGGCGGTGGCCGAGACGGACGCCGGGCCGTTCGAGGCGGTCGTCGCCGCCTTCCTCCGGGTGGCGGAGGAGATCTTCACCGACCGCCTCGAGCTGGTCCGGATGCGGCAGTCGATCGTCGCCAGTAGTCCCGAGTTGCAGGAGCGTGAGCTGCGCAAGACGAGTTCACTGACTGCCGCGGTCGCTGCCGCTCTGCGGGCCAAGGGCCTCAGCGAGGCGACCGCCGCTCTGGCGACCGAGTCCGGCGTCATGGTCTTCCGGGTCGCGCTCGCCCGCTGGGTCGCACCCGACAGCGATGCCGCGCTCGCCGACCTGATCGCCGAGGTGGCCTCCGAACTACGCGCGATCACGTCGGCCCCGACCTGAGCCCGACCGGTCGGCGGCGAGCCCTTCCTTCGGTGGTGAACGTTTTCACACCTCCTGTTTCGGCCCCGTGACGCGGGCGCATACTTGCGATCGACCGGTACCCCTTCTCGAGGACTGGATCGTCGTCATGAGCGCACCGCTGCGCCCGCGCCCGGCCGCCCAGTTTGGGCCTGCCGCACTGCGGGACCGCGCCGTCACCGGCGCCCCTTCTTCCCGTCTGCTCACCGTCGGCGTCGTCGGCGCCGGTCGGGTCGGTGCCGTCCTGGGCGCCGCGCTCGCCGCCACCGGGCACCGGGTGGTGGCCGTGGCGGGCGACTCCGGTGCCAGCCGCGCCCGTCTCGCCCTGCTGCTGCCCGAGGTGCCGCGCAGCCCGGTCGTCTCCGTCGCCCGCGCCGCCACCGACCTGCTGCTGATCGCGGTGCCGGACGACGCGCTGGCCGGGGTTGTCGCCGACCTCGCTGGACTGGGAGCCCTGCACCCTGGCCAGGTGGTCGCCCACACCTCGGGCGCGCACGGTCTCGCCGTGCTGGCGCCGGCCGCCGCGGTAGGCGCCCGGCCGCTGGCCCTGCACCCCGCCATGACCTTCACCGGTACACCTGACGACCTGCCCCGGCTGGCCGGCATCTCGTACGGGGTGACCGCCCCGACGGACCTGCGCCCGCTTGCCGCCCGGCTGGTGGCCGACCTGGGTGGCGTGCCGGAGTGGGTGGCCGAGACGGACCGCCCGCTGTACCACGCCGCGCTGGCGCACGGCGCGAACCACCTGGTGACCCTGGTGAACGAGGCGACCGACCGGCTGCGGGACGCCGGAGTGGCCCGTCCGGAGAAGGTGCTCGCCCCGCTGCTGCGGGCCGCCCTGGAGAACGCGTTGCGCCTCGGCGACGACGCGCTGACCGGTCCGGTCTCCCGGGGCGACGCGGGCACAGTCGAGCGACACCTCGCCCGACTGGCCGCCACCGCGCCGGAGTCGGTCCCCGCGTATCTGGCGCTGGCCCGGCGTACCGCCGACCGGGCGATCGCCGCCGGCCGTCTGCGGCCGGTGGACGCGCAGTCGCTGCTCGGAGTGCTCGCCGAGACGAGCCGCGAGGTCGCGGCATGACGCGGGTCGTGCACACGCGCGCCGAGTTGGCCGAGGCCCGAGCGGCGCTGAAGGGCACCGTCGGCGTGGTGATGACCATGGGCGCCCTGCACTCCGGGCACGAGACGCTGCTGCGCGCTGCCCGGGACCAGGCCGACCACGTGCTGGTGACGATCTTCGTTAACCCGCTGCAGTTCGGGCCCAACGAGGACTTCGACAGGTATCCGCGCACCCTCGACGCCGACCTGGAGGTGTGCCGGCGGGCCGGTGCCGATCTCGTCTTCGCGCCGTCGGTGGCCGACATGTACCCCGACGGCCAGCCCCGGGTACGCCTCGACCCGGGTCCGCTCGGCGGGGAGCTGGAGGGCGCGAGCCGCCCCGGCTTCTTCCACGGCGTGCTCACAGTAGTCCTGAAACTGCTCCAACTCACCCGCCCTGACCTGGCGTTCTTCGGTGAGAAGGACTATCAGCAGCTCACCCTGGTACGGCGGATGGCCCGAGACCTTGACGTCCCGGTCGAGGTGACCGGCGTGCCCACCGTCCGGGAGCCGGACGGGTTGGCGCTCTCCAGCCGCAACCGTTACCTGAGCGAGCCCGAGCGGGCGGCGGCGCTGAGCCTGTCCGCCGCGCTGCGGGCCGGGGCCCGGGCCGCCGATGACGGCCTGGACGCGGGGGAGGTGCTGTCCGCCGCACACGCCGCGTTCGGCGCCGGTGCACCCGGCGCCCAGCTCGACTACCTGGTGCTCACCGACCCCGAGCTGGAGCCGGGGCCGGTGTCCGGGCCGGCCCGGCTGGTGATCGCCGCGTGGGTCGGCACCACCCGGTTGATCGACAACGCGGCGATCCACCTCGCCCCCCGCTCCTGACCCGGCCGCACCCCCCACCACAATTCTTTTCGCGAAAGGCCAGCCTGATGCTGCGGACCATGCTCAAGTCGAAGATCCACCGGGCCACGGTGACCCAGGCCGACCTGCACTACGTCGGTTCGGTGACCGTGGACGAGGACCTGCTCGACGCCGCCGACCTGCTCCCCGGCGAGCAGGTCGCGATCGTGGACATCACCAACGGCGCCCGGCTGGAGACGTACGTCATCCCGGGTCAGCGGGGCAGCGGCGTGATCGGCATCAACGGCGCCGCCGCGCACCTCGTGCACCCCGGTGACCTGGTCATCCTGATCTCGTACGGGCAGATGGACGACGCCGAGGCCCGGTCGTACCGGCCGCGGGTGGTGCACGTGGACACCGACAACCGGGTCGTCGAGCTGGGGGCGAACCCGGCGGCGGCGGCCCCGGGCACGGCCGGCGACCCGATGCCCAGCCCGTTCGCCGTGTCCGGAGTCTGATCCCGCGCGACGCGATTCCGGTCTGTCACCGGAAGGTCATGTGCGGTTACCCTGGGCACGCTGGCGGAAGCCGGTAGGTGGCTGGGGGAGGCCGCGATGCGCCGTGCCATGACGACCCTGTTCGCCACTGCCGTCACGGCAGTGTTGCTTGTCGGCTGCGCCGGATCCGGTGGCCTGGACGGCGACCTGACCGACGACTGGGCGGCGCTGCCACCGGCCACGGCGTTCACGCCTGCCGTCGGGGTGTGTCAGGCCGCCGACTTCGTCGAGGTGGTCACGCTGGCCGTCTATCAACCGATGGACTGCGCCGGCCCGCACCGGGTGGAGACCGTGCACGTGGGGGCGTTCCCGGTCGAGCGGGCCGCCGCCCCGGCCAACGGTTCGGTGGAGCTGCGCGGCGCGTTCGTCGAGTGCGACACCCGGGCCTCCGCGTACGTGGGCGACGACTGGCGGGCCGGGCGACTGCGGCTGTCGGTGGCGCTGCCCTCGGGGCCGGGCTGGGCGGCCGGTTCCCGCTGGTACCGGTGCGACCTGACCGAGCTGACGACTGTCGAGGCGGCGGCCACTGTGGTGGTCCGGTCGGGCAGCCTGCGGGACGCGTTGAAGGGGGCCTCCGGGCTGCGGTTGGGCTGCCAGCAGACCCGCGCCGGGGCAGGCCGGGGCGTGCAGACGCTGGTTCCGGTGGAGTGCGGCGGTCGGCACGACGCGGAGTTCGTAGGCGTGTGGCGTGCGCCGGACCGGCCGTACCCGGCCAGGGACGCCGACTGGGCGCCGCTCTACACCGGCTGCCGCAGCATCCTCGGCCGCTTTGTCGGCGTGCCCGACGACTCCGACCTGCGGTTCCGCAGCGGCGTGGTGGTGCGCCCGCCCGGTGCGGGGCGGTGGCGGGTCGGTGACCGGGGGGTCCGCTGCTACCTGTGGCTGAGCGACCGTACGGTGACCGCGTCGTTGAAGGGCGCGGGCCCGACGGGCTTGCCGGTGCGGACGAAGTAGGCGCGGCACGGTCCGCGCCGGACGGCGTAGCCCAAACCACTCGTCCCGCCCCCGCCGCCCCCGGCGAGGATCGTTCGGGTTGACTGGTGGGATGGACCAACCGACCGTCGACCTGCCGGCCCTGCCCCGACTGCTCGCCGCGCCCGAGCCCGGCTGGGTGGAGACCACCGACGTGATCGTTGTGGGGTCCGGGGTGGCGGGACTGACCGCCGCGCTGCACCTGCGCGAGGCGGGCCTGCACGTCACAGTCGTCACCAAGGTCAACATTGACGACGGCTCGACCCGGTGGGCGCAGGGCGGCATCGCCGCGGTGCTCGACCCGGCGGACAGCCCGGCGGCGCACGCCCGGGACACCGAGATCGCCGGGGTGGGGCTCTGCGACCCGGCGGCGGTCCGGGTGCTCGTCGAGGAGGGGCCGACCCGGCTGCGGGAGCTGATGCGGATCGGCGCCGAGTTCGATCGCCACCCCGACGGTTCGTTGATGCTGACCCGCGAGGGTGGGCACCGCGCGGACCGGATCGTGCACGCCGGCGGGGACGCGACAGGCGCCGAGGTCCAGCGGGCGCTGCACGCCGCCGTGCAGCGCGACCCGTGGATCCGGCTGGTCGAGCACGCCCTGGTGCTGGACCTGCTGCGGGCGCCCGGTGACGGCCCGGACGGGCTCGGACCGGCCTGTGGGATCACCCTGCACGTCCTCGGTGAGGGCAGCGAGGACGGCGTCGGCGCGCTGCTGGCCCGGGCGGTGGTGCTGGCCACCGGCGGGATGGGCCAGATCTTCGCGGCCACCACCAACCCGGCGGTCTCCACCGGCGACGGTGTGGCGCTGGCGATGCGGGCCGGCGCGGCGGTGACCGACGTGGAGTTCGTCCAGTTCCACCCGACCGCCCTGATCACCCCGCCCGGCGCGGGGGTGCCCGGCACCGGCCACGCGCAGCAGCCGCTGGTCTCCGAGGCGCTGCGCGGCGAGGGCGCGTACCTGGTGGACTCCGACGGCAAGCGGTTCATGGTGGGCCAGCACGAGCTGGCCGAGCTGGCCCCCCGGGACGTGGTGGCGAAGGGCATCCACCGGGTGCTGCTTGCCACAGGCGCGGACCACGTCTTCCTCGACGCTCGCCACCTGGGCGGTGACTTCCTGGCCGGGCGATTCCCGACGATCGTGGCGTCCTGCCTGGCGATCGGCGTGGACCCGGCGACCGACCTGATCCCGGTGGCACCGGCCGCGCACTACGCCTCCGGCGGCGTCCGCACCGACCTGCGCGGCCGCACGTCGATCCCCGGCCTGTACGCGTGCGGCGAGGTGGCCTGCACGGGTGTGCACGGCGCGAACCGGCTGGCCAGCAACTCGCTGCTGGAGGGTCTGGTCTTCTCCCGGCGGATCGCCGAGGACATCGCGGCAGGCCTGCCCGAGCAGGTTCAGCCGGCCGACACCGGTGCGTGGCGCGGTGGCGCGGGCTGGGTGCTGCCCGCCGAGGTGACGCCGACCCTGCAACGGGCGATGACCCGGGGGGCCGGGGTGCTCCGATCGGCGGCGACGCTTACCGGGGCGGCCGGGACGCTCATCGAGCTGGGCGTGGCCCGGGGCCGACCGCGGACCGCCGACTGGGAGGCGACAAACCTGCTCACGGTGGCGTCGACGCTTATCGCGGCCGCGTACGCCCGCAGTGAGACCCGCGGTTGCCACTGGCGGGAGGACTTCCCGACGGCCGACGAGCGGTGGCTGGGCCACCTGGTCGGGTCGGTCGGGGCGCAGGGCCTGGTGACGGAGCAGTGGGAGGGGAACTCGTGATCGAGTCGA
Source organism: Micromonospora lupini (assembly GCF_026342015.1). Classification (NCBI taxonomy): domain Bacteria; kingdom Bacillati; phylum Actinomycetota; class Actinomycetes; order Micromonosporales; family Micromonosporaceae; genus Micromonospora; species Micromonospora lupini. Next base: position 990,975 of record NZ_JAPENL010000002.1, on the reverse strand, counting down.
CGGAGACGGCGTTGCGGGCGGCGGGGTTGGATCCGGCCCACGTACGGCAGGTGATCGAGGGCGCGCTGGTCGAGGATCTGGGGCCGGACTTCCTCGACGTCACAAGCGTGGCGACAATTCCGGCGGAGCAGAACGACACCGCCGACCTGGTGGCCCGCGCGGACGGCGTGGTGGCCGGGCTGGCCGTGGCCGCCGCCGTGTTCGAGCTGGTGGGCGAGGTGACCGGCTTCGGTCGTACCGTCGAGGTGTCGGAGCTGGCCCGCGACGGTGAGCGGGTGGCCCGCGGCGACGTGCTGGCGACGGTGACCGGCCCGACCCGGCTGCTGCTCACCGCCGAGCGGCCGGCGCTCAACCTGCTCTGCCGGATGTCCGGGGTGGCCACCCACACCCGTGCCTGGGCGGACGCCCTGGCCGGCACGAAGGCGATGGTGCTGGACACCCGCAAGACGACGCCGGGCCTGCGGGCGCTGGAGAAGTACGCGGTGCGGGCCGGTGGGGGCACCAACAAGCGGATGGGCCTCTACGACGTGGCCATGATCAAGGACAACCACAAGCTGGCGGCCGGGGGCATCACTGCGGCGTACCGGCGGGTCCGGGAGGCGTTTCCGGAGGTTCCGGTGCAGGTCGAGGTGACAACTGTCGCCGAGGCGGTGGAGGCGGTAGAGGTCGGGGCGGACTTCCTGCTCTGCGACAACATGACGCCGGAGGTGCTGGCCGAGGCGGTGGCCGCCGTGGGCGACCGTGCGGAGCTGGAGGCGACAGGCGGGCTGACCCTGGAGGTGGCGGGCCGGTACGCGGCCACCGGCGTCGACTTCCTCTCGGTGGGCGCGTTGACCCACTCGTCGCCGATCCTGGACATCGCGATGGACCTGCGCACCCGGTAGTTGTCTAGGCTGCGTGCGTGCTGCTCTGCATCGACATCGGAAACACCAACACCGTGCTGGCGACCTTCGACGGCGACAAGCTCGTGCACTCCTGGCGGATCAAGACCGATGCCCGCTCGACTGCCGACGAGCTGGGCCTGATGTTCCGGGGCCTGCTCGCCGGGGACAACGTCGAGATCACGGGGGTGGCCGCCTGCTCCACGGTGCCCGCCGCGTTGCGGTCGCTGCGGACCATGCTCGGCCGGTACTACGCCGACCTGCCGAGCGTGATCGTCGAGCCGGGTGTGCGGACCGGGGTGCAGCTGGCGATCGACAACCCGAAGGAGGTGGGCGCCGACCGGGTGGTGAACACGCTTGCCGCGTTCACCCTCTACGGCGGGCCGTCGATCGTTGTCGACTTCGGCACCACCACAAACTTCGACGTGATCAGCGGCCGGGGCGAGTTCCTCGGTGGCGCGTTCGCCCCGGGCATCGAGATCTCCTTCGACGCGCTCGCCGCCCGCGCGGCTCAGCTCCGCAAGGTCGAGGCCACCAAGCCGCGCTCGGTGATCGGCAAGAACACCGTGGAGTGCCTCCAGGCCGGCCTCTACTTCGGGTTCGCCGGTCAGGTGGACCGGATCGTCGAGCGGATGACCGAGGAGTTGGGCGAGGTGAAGGCGGTGATCGCCACCGGCGGCCTCGCCTCCCTGGTGATCAACGAGTGCCGCACCATCACCCACCACGAACCGATGATCACGCTGATCGGCCTGCGGATGGTCTACGAACGCAACCTGTGACCCTCAGCGCCGTCGGGCCCGTAGCACCAACGTCCGGTACGGCAGCTCGACTGTCTCCCGGCCGGCCAGGGCGGGGTGGTTGGTCAGGAGGTCGGTCAGCTCCCCCTCGACCCGCTGCCGATCCGCGTCGGAGGCGGTGAGCCAGTAGGAACGGGTGCGGATCATCCCGCGTACCTCGTCCGGAGTGAGTGTCGTACGGTGCGTGAACTCGCGCGTCTCGATCGCCTCGAAGGCCGGACCGAAGTCCGCGTACCTCACGACCATGGTGCCCGACCTGTCGTCGAGGTGGGCGATCCGGCCCAGCTCCGCCACCCAGTCGACGTGGTCGTCCCGGATGTTCCAGACCGGGGCGAAGGTGCCGCCGGGGCGCAGCACCCGGGCGATCTCGGCGTGCGCGGGCTCCCTGTCGAACCAGTGGTACGCCGTGCCGACAAGCACCGCGTCGGCCGCCCCGTCGGGCAGCGGCACGGCCTCGGCGCTGCCCGCGAGCGCCGTCGTGCCCGGGGTGCTGTGGGCGAGTTGCGCCCGCATCCCCGGATCGGGCTCGACGGGTACGACCTGGTGGCCCAGGGCCTGCACGTCGCGGGTCAGGATGCCGGTGCCGGCGCCGAGGTCGACGATCCGCGCGTCGCGCAACCCGTCGAGTGCCCAACGGATGGCGGCCTCGGGATAGTGGGGCCGAAACCGGTCGTAATCGCTCGCCGCGGCACCGAAGGAGAGGGCATGAGTGTGATCGACCATGACGGGCAGGTTATCCGGTAACAGCCCCCGGACCGCTTGAGTACGCTCGGGCCTGACCCCCTGTATCTCCCGTGACGAGGAAGCGTGCCGTGAGCGAGCAGAACGCCGTGCCAGTGGACCCCGCCGACGACCTTCCCGAGCAGATGAAGGTCCGCCGGGAGAAGCGGGACCGGATGCTCGCCGAGGGCGTCGAGCCCTATCCGGTCGGCTTCGCCCGCACCACCACCCTGGCCGAGATCCGGACCCGCTACGCGGATCTGCCCACCGACACCGCGACCGGCGACGAGGTCTCGGTCACCGGCCGGGTGATCTTCGTACGCAACACCGGCAAGCTCTGCTTCGCGACCCTGCGCGACGGCGACGGCACCGAGTTGCAGGCGATGCTCTCCCTGGACCGGGTCGGTCCGGAGCGGCTGGAAGCCTGGAAGCGCCTGGTCGACCTCGGCGATCACGTCGGCGTGACCGGCGAGGTGATCACCAGCCGCCGGGGCGAGCTGTCCGTGCTCGCGCAGCGGTGGGAAATGACCGCCAAGGCGCTGCGTCCGTTGCCGGTGGCCCACAAGCCGCTCTCCGAGGAGGCTCGGGTCCGGCAGCGCTACGTCGACCTGATCGTCCGGCCGCAGGCCCGCCAGATGGTCCGCACCCGGGCGGCGGCGGTGCGCAGTCTGCGCGATTCACTGCACGGCCAGGGCTTCATCGAGGTGGAAACTCCGATGCTGCAACTCCTGCACGGCGGCGCGGCGGCCCGACCCTTCGTGACCCACAGCAATGCGTTGAGCACCGATCTGTATCTGCGAATCGCTCCGGAACTGTTTCTGAAGCGCGCGGTCGTTGGTGGTGTGGACCGCGTCTTCGAGATCAACCGCAACTTCCGTAATGAGGGTGTCGACTCCTCGCACTCGCCCGAGTTCGCGATGCTGGAGACGTACCAGGCGTACGGCGACTACGACACGATCGGCGAGCTGACCCGTAATCTCGTGCAACAGGCGGCGATCGCGGTCAGCGGTTCGACGGTGGTCACCCACGCCGACGGGCGGGAGTTCGACCTGGGCGGCGAGTGGCGATCGGTGACCCTGTTCGGGGTCCTTTCCGAGGCGCTCGGCGAGGAGGTCACGGTCCGCACCGAACGTTCCCGGCTGGTGGAGTACGCGGACAAGGTGGGATTGGCCGTGGACCCGAAGTGGGGCCCCGGCAAGCTCGCCGAGGAACTGTTCGAGGAACTGGTCGTCCCCGGCCTGCAGGCGCCCACCTTCGTCCGCGACTACCCGGAGGAGACCAGCCCGCTCACCCGTGGGCACCGCAGCGAGCCGGGGCTTGCCGAAAAGTGGGACCTCTACGTCCTCGGTTTCGAGCTGGGCACCGGGTACTCCGAACTGGTCGACCCCGTGGTGCAGCGGGAACGACTGGTGGCCCAGGCGCAGCTCGCCGCCCGCGGTGACGACGAGGCGATGCGTCTCGACGAGGACTTTCTCCGGGCCATGGAGTACGGAATGCCGCCGGCCGGGGGTATGGGAATGGGAATCGACAGGCTCTTGATGGCCCTGACCGGCCTCGGAATTCGGGAAACGATCCTCTTCCCGTTGGTCCGCCCGGAGTAGTCGGCCACCAACTCCCAGCGAGTCGTAACGGCATCCTATTGACGCGGCGAGCAGCACGGGGGTTATTGTGCTCTCGTTAGCAGGAGCGCCCTGCTCGAAAGGAATGTGGGACGTGGCCAAGCAGATCATTCACAAGCTGGTCGATGACCTGGACGGTGGGGACGCTGACGAGACCGTCAAGTTCGCGCTCGACGGCGTTCAGTACGAGATCGACCTGTCCGGCACCAACGCCGCGAAATTGCGCGACGTATTCGCGCCGTACGTCGGGGCCGGCACCAAGGTGGGTCGCGGCGGCGTGGTGATCGGTGGGCGGGCCGCCCGCGGTCGCGGTGGCGCCACCGCCGACCGGGAGCAGAACAAGGCGATCCGGGAGTGGGCCAAGAAGGCCGGCAAGGACATCTCGGACCGGGGCCGTATCCCGCAGGAGATCGTCGACGAGTACCACGCCAAGCGCTGATCCGTTGAGCTGACCGGTGGCAGCCGCCACCGCAGGGCGACACCGACGCCGGGCCGGAGCATCCTCCGGGCCGGCGTCGCCGTATCCGCGCCCGGTCGGGCCCGATTCCCGGGCCGGTTCCGGCGGGGTTCCCGGGTCGGTCCAGGGCGTGGTTCGCGGCTCGGTTCAGGCGGGGTTGGCGGGTCGGGACGTTTTCCGGCCCGACCGGCGTTGTCCACAGGCGGTGGAGTAACTATCCACAACCTGTGGACAACTTCCCGAAAGGGTCGGGCGAGGCTTCCCCCGCGAGGGTCGGGAGCGGCGCTCGGTGCCACCGATCGGCCCTCCCGGAGCTTCCGGGGGCCGCGGGAGGCCCCTCCCGGGCCCCGTGGAGCCGGCAGAGGGGCTTCCGTGGAGTCGGTCGGATTTCGCTCTGCGCGTAGCGCCAGGGGTACCGGAACACCTCCTGAGCGCGGACGGTTGTGCAAAACGACGTGGAACTGACCCAGACCGGAGAGACACGACCTCAGCCGAGTCGGTCAGCGACGATAGAGTAAGGAGGCACGGACGCCCGTCCCGGACGTTCGTGCACCGGCCCCGCCAAGATCTTGACCATCAAGGCGCACGGCACGTGAGGAGCACGAGGGCATGTTCGAGCGGTTCACCGACCGAGCGCGACGGGTTGTCGTCCTGGCCCAAGAAGAGGCCCGGATGCTCAACCACAACTACATCGGTACGGAACACATCCTGCTGGGCCTGATCCACGAAGGTGAAGGCGTCGCGGCAAAGGCCCTGGAGAGCCTCGGCATCTCCCTGGAGGGCGTCCGCCAGCAGGTCGAGGAGATCATCGGCCAGGGCCAGCAGGCGCCGAGCGGGCACATCCCGTTCACGCCGCGGGCCAAGAAGGTGCTGGAGCTGTCGCTGCGCGAGGCGCTGCAGCTCGGCCACAACTACATCGGCACTGAGCACATCCTGCTCGGGCTGATCCGCGAGGGCGAGGGCGTCGCCGCCCAGGTGCTGGTCAAGCTCGGCGCCGACCTCAACCGGGTCCGCCAGCAGGTGATCCAGCTGCTCTCCGGCTACCAGGGCAAGGAGCCCGCCGCGGCGGGCGCCGCGCCGGGTGAGGCCGCGCCGTCGACAAGCCTCGTGCTTGACCAGTTCGGCCGCAACCTGACCCAGGCCGCCCGCGAGGGCAAGCTCGACCCGGTCATCGGGCGCGAGAAGGAAATCGAGCGGGTCATGCAGGTGCTCTCCCGCCGCACCAAGAACAACCCGGTCCTGATCGGTGAGCCCGGCGTCGGTAAGACCGCCGTGGTGGAGGGGCTTTCCCAGAAGATCATCAAGGGCGAGGTGCCCGAGACTCTCAAGGACAAGCAGCTCTACACGCTTGACCTCGGTGCGCTTGTCGCCGGTTCCCGCTACCGCGGTGACTTCGAGGAGCGCCTCAAGAAGGTGCTCAAGGAGATCCGCACCCGCGGCGACATCATCCTGTTCATCGACGAGATCCACACCCTGGTGGGTGCGGGTGCCGCCGAGGGCGCGATCGACGCGGCGAGCATCCTCAAGCCGATGCTGGCCCGTGGTGAGCTGCAGACCATCGGTGCCACCACGCTTGACGAGTACCGCAAGCACCTCGAGAAGGACGCGGCTCTCGAGCGCCGGTTCCAGCCGATCCAGGTGGGTGAGCCGTCGCTGGCGCACACCATCGAGATCCTCAAGGGCCTGCGCGACAGGTACGAGGCCCACCACCGCGTGAGCATCACCGACGCGGCCCTGGTCGCTGCCGCGACCCTGGCCGACCGGTACATCTCCGACCGCTTCCTGCCGGACAAGGCGATCGACCTGATCGACGAGGCCGGCGCCCGGATGCGGATCCGTCGGATGACCGCGCCGCCAGACCTGCGTGACTTCGACGAGCGCATCGCCCAGGTGCGTCGTGACAAGGAGTCCGCGATCGACGCGCAGGACTTCGAGCGCGCCGCCCAGCTGCGCGACAAGGAGAAGCAGCTCCTCGGCCAGAAGGCTCAGCGGGAGAAGGAGTGGAAGGCCGGTGACCTGGACGTCGTCAGCGAGGTCGACGACGAGCAGATCGCCGAGGTGCTCGGCAACTGGACGGGCATCCCGGTCTACAAGCTGACCGAGGAGGAGACCTCGCGCCTGCTGCGCATGGAGGACGAGCTGCACAAGCGCGTCATCGGCCAGGAGGACGCGGTCAAGGCGGTCTCGAAGGCGATCCGGCGTACCCGGGCCGGCCTGAAGGACCCCAAGCGCCCGTCGGGCTCGTTCATCTTCGCCGGCCCGTCCGGTGTCGGTAAGACCGAGCTGTCCAAGGCGCTCGCCGAGTTCCTCTTCGGCAGCGAGGACGCCCTCATCCAGCTGGACATGTCCGAGTTCCACGACAGGTACACGGTGTCCCGCCTCGTGGGTGCCCCTCCCGGCTACGTCGGCTACGACGAGGGCGGGCAGCTGACCGAGAAGGTGCGGCGTCGGCCGTTCTCGGTGGTCCTCTTCGACGAGATCGAGAAGGCCCACCCGGACGTCTTCAACACGCTCCTGCAGATCCTCGAAGACGGTCGGCTCACCGACGGTCAGGGCCGGATCGTGGACTTCAAGAACACGGTCATCATCCTGACCACCAACCTGGGCACCCGCGACGTGGCCAAGGCCGTGTCGCTCGGCTTCCAGCAGTCGGAGGACTCCGAGTCCAACTACGACCGGATGAAGCAGAAGGTCAACGACGAGCTCAAGCAGCACTTCCGGCCTGAGTTCCTCAACCGGATCGACGACACCATCGTCTTCCACCAGCTGCGTCAGACCGAGATCCTCTCGATCGTGGACATCATGATCCGGCGGATCGAGACGCAGCTGCACAACAAGGACATGGGTCTGGAGCTGACCGACAACGCCAAGAAGTACCTCTCCAAGAAGGGCTTCGACCCGGTGCTCGGTGCCCGTCCGCTTCGTCGCACGATCCAGCGCGACATCGAGGACAACCTCTCCGAGCGGATCCTCTTCAACGAGCTGACCCCCGGTCAGATCGTCGTGGTGGACTGCGAGGGCGACCCGGAGGACATCGACAAGTCCAAGCTCGTCTTCCGGGGCGCGGACAAGCCTGTCGAAGTTCCGGACGCTGTCCCCGCCGACCTCGGTGGCACCGCAGCCGGCACCGCCGCAGCGGCCACGGACGAGGTGGCATAACCAGCAGCAAGGGGGCGGGGCCCCGGTGGCGCGAGCCACCGGGGCCCCGCCTTTTGTGCTACCCCCACAGGTCACATACATCCGCCGTGCCTGTTCGCGCCCGCCGCGCCCACGCAAGATCTGCGCAACATCAGGGAAGGTGCTGCCCCACGGCGTCCGGAGGCAGCACATTCCCTGATGTGGTGGGCCGAGCACGATCTTGCGGCGAGGCGCGGCAGGGCGCTGCCCGCGCGGCGGGCGGGGCAGGACAGGGCGGGGCGGGGCAGGGCGGGGCAGGGCAGGGCAGGGCAGGGCGGGGTGCGGTGGGTCAGGTGGTCAGGTCGGCTGTCGGGTGGGATGGGCCGTCGCCGATGAGGCGGAAGCTGTCGGCTCCGGCCGGTTCCACCAGCCCGTCCTGCACCAGGCCGGCCAACGCCCGGGCGCGCTGCACGTCATCGGTCCAGACCTGGTCGAGGCGCTGCTGCGGGACCGGCCCGGTGGTCTCCCGGAGCACGCCGAGCAGCAGTCCGCGTACCTGCCGGTCGGTGCCCGCGTACCGCTGGGGCCGGCGGCTCGGGCCTGTCGGTGCCTCCTGGCCGGAGGCTCGCCACGCGCAGACCGACTCGACCGGGCAGGCCGTGCAGCGTGGTGAGCGGGCCGTGCAGAGCACCGCGCCCAGTTCCATGAACGCGGCGCTGGCAAGTGCGGCGGCGGCGGGCTCGGCCGGCAACAGCTCCTCGGTGGCGACCAGGTCGGCGGGTCGGGTGACAGGTCCGGCGTCCGGTTCACCCGCCACGGCTCGGCAGATTACCCGCCGTACGTTCGTGTCGACCACCGGGTGCCGCTGCCCGTACGCGAACGCGGCCACGGCACGCGCCGTGTAGGTGCCCACGCCGGGCAGTGCCAGCAACTGCTCCAGCCGGTCCGGCACCTGGCCGCCGTGCCGGTCCACGATCGCGACCGCGCACTCGCGCAGTCGGACCGCCCGGCGGGGATAGCCGAGGCGCCCCCACATCCGGATCGCCTCGGCCGGGGTGTCGGCCGCCAGCGCGGCCGGGTCGGGCCAGCGGGCCAGCCAGGCATGCCAGGCGGGCACCACACGGACGACAGGGGTCTGCTGGAGCATGACCTCGCTGACCAGGATGGCCCACGGGCTGACGCCGGGTTCCCGCCACGGCAGGTCACGTGCGTGCTGCTGGAACCACCGGCTGACCACTGTGGCGAAATCGGGTTGAGTCATGGCGTCGTCGATGATGTCACGCGGTCCGGTCCCGCTGGATGGGCGGCCCGGGCGGGGTGTCGCGGTGGCGATGGGCGGATCGGGCAGAATGCGCGGATGAACGAGCTCGCGATCACCGTCATCGGCCGGGACCGGCCGGGCATCGTGGCCGACGTCGCCGAGGTGCTGGCCCGACTGGGCGCGAACCTCACCGACAGCACCATGACCCGGCTGCGGGGGCATTTCGCGATGACCCTCATCTGCACCGGGCCGGACGCCGCGGAGGTGGAGACGGCGCTTGTGCCGCTGGCCGCCGAGGGACAGCTGTTGGCGACCGTACGCGCGGTCACGCCCGACGGCGAGGTGGCCCCGGCCGGCGAGCCGTACGTGCTGGCGGTGCACGGGTCGGACCGGATGGGCATCGTCGCGGCGATGACCCGGGTGCTTGTGGACGCCGGCGGAAACGTGACCGACCTGAGCACCCGGTTGGCGGGTTCGCTCTACGTGGTGTTGGCCGAGGTCGAGTTGCCGGCGGGGGTCGCCGAGACGGTGACCGGCCGGCTGCATCGGACGGCCGCCGAGTTGGGGGTCGAGGTCACCCTCCGGCCGGCAGACCCGGATCTGCTGTGAGCGACGGGCAGAGCGGGCCGGACGGCGGCCGGGACGTCGAGGCGTACGCCGGTCTGGGCGACTGGACGCCTGAGTCGCTGGCAGTGGCCGGCGAGGTGCGGGCCGTCGTCTCGGCCCCGCATCAGGTGTTGAGCCGGGCCGGGGACGAGGTCGATCCGACGGCCGAGGAGACGGTCCGGCTGGCCGCCGATCTGGTCGCCACGATGCGGGTCTCGCCTGGCTGCGTGGGTCTGGCGGCGCCGCAGGTAGGTGTGGCTGCCCAGGTCTTCGCAGTCGACGTGACAGGGCATCCGAAGGCGGTCACCGTGCACGGCACCTTCGTGCTCTGCAACGCCCGCGTGGTGGAGGCGACCCGCTGGAAGCCGGGGCGGGAGGGGTGCATGTCGGTTCCGGACCTGACCGGGGACGTGAAGCGGGCCAGTCGGCTGGTGGTGGAGGGTGAGCTGCCGGGCACCGGCGCGGCGGTCCGGTTGGTGACTGACGGCTTCGAGGCGCGGGCGTTGCAGCACGAGATCGACCACTGCGCGGGGCTGCTCTTCCTGGATCGGGTGGCCGGCGCGCACGCCGTCTACCAGCGCAAGGTCTACCTCTGAGCGGGCACTCGAAGGTCGCCACGTCCGTCCTCAGTGGAGGTTCGTCGCGCTGCCCCGGTGGCGCACCGGCGCGTCGTGACGGGCTGGTGGGCGCCGCGCGGCTACGGTGGGGGGCATCATGCGTCTGACGGTCGGCCCCCTGCCACCCGCCGTGTACTGGCGGCGTCGCGCCGTCGTACTCGGAGCGGGGCTTCTCTTCCTGATTGTCCTGCTCTACTCGTGCACCGGCTCGAGCCGCTCCGGTGGCCGACCGAATGCGGGGGCGAGCCCGACGGCGACTCCGACGTCCACGGCGAGTCCCGGCCCGGGTGGTCCGTTGTTGAGCCCGCAGACGGGGGCCCCGTCGGCGTCCGGGTCCGCGGATCCGAATACCCCGGACCGGTCGGCCGATCCGAATGCCACCGATCCGAGCCCCGAGACCACAAGCAACGACCCGCCGCCGGGTTCGGCCGCCGGGTCCGTCGACGACGGCACCTGCACCGACGCGGAGATCAGCGTGACCTCTGTGGCGCGACCCACCTCGGTGCAGCGCGGAGCGGTGGTCGACCTGCAACTGAAGATCAAGAACACCTCGGAGCGGACGTGCAGCCGTAACGTCGGCGCCGACCTCCAGGAGATCTTCATCAAGGCCGGTGCCGACAAGGTGTGGTCCTCGGACACGTGCGGCAAGGTCCAGGGCTCGGACGTGCAGTCCTTCACGCCCGGGTTCGAGCGCTCCTACCAGGTGGGCTGGAACGGGCGGGACACCACCCGCTGCGACGGCGCCGGGCTGGCCGCCGGCCCGTTCCCGCAGGCCGGGACGTACCAGGTGTTCGCGCGAGTCGGCACCAAGTACAGCGCACCCGTGAAGATCACCATCACCGGCTGAGCCGGATCAGACGTACCGCTCCAGGATGGATGCCTCGGCGAGCCGGGACAGGCCCTCCCGGACGCCCCGGGCGCGGGCGTCGCCCACGCCCTCGACGGCCTGCAGGTCCTCCACCGTCGCGCCCAGCAGCCGCTGGAGGCTGCCGAAGTGCAGCACCAGGCGGTCGACCACGGCCACCGGCAGGCGCGGCACCTTGGCCAGCAGCCGGAAGCCCCGCGGGCTGACGGCGGCGTCCAGCGCGTCCGATGCGGCCGGGTAGCCGATGGCCTTGGCGACCGACACCAAATCGATCAGCTCGGTGGCGCCGAGCAGGTCCAGCTCGACAAGCGCCTCGTCCAGCGTGCGGGACTTGCGGCCGACCGGGAGGTAGTCCCGGATGACAAGCGTGCGGTCGGCGTCGACGCCGGCCATCAGCTCGTCGAGCTGAAGGGCGAGCAGTCGACCGTCGGTGCCCAGCTCGACGACGTAACCGGCGATCTCGTCGGCGATCCGGCGAACCATCTCCAGTCGCTGCACCACGGCCACCGCGTCCCGTACGGTGACCAGGTCCTCGATCTCGAGCGCGGAGAGCGTGCCGGAGACCTCGTCCAGCCGGAGCTTGTAACGCTCGAGGGTCGCCAGCGCCTGGTTGGCCCGGGAGAGGATCGCCGCCGAGTCGTCGAGGACGTGTCGCTGACCGTTGACGTAGAGGCTGATGATCCGCATCGACTGGCTTACCGAGATCACCGGGTAGCCGGTCTGCCGGGCGACCCGCTCGGCGGTGCGGTGCCGGGTGCCCGACTCCTCCGTCGGGATGGACGGGTCGGGCATCAGGTGCACGGCCGCCCGCACGATGCGGGTGCCGTCGCTGGAGAGCACCACGGCGCCGTCCATCTTGCACAGCTCCCGGACCCGGGTCGCGGAGAACTCGACGTCCAGCGGGAAGCCGCCGGTGCAGAGACCCTCGACGACCTTGTCGTAGCCGAGCACGATGAGCGCGCCGGTGCGCCCCCGCAGGATGCGCTCCAACCCGTCCCGCAGCGCGGTGCCGGGTGCCATCAGGGCGAGGTTCGCCCGCAGCGGATCGCCGGCGCTCCCGGCAGCGGCGGTCACGCTCACGCTGATCGGGCGGGCTGGCGAGCCCACGGCGCCGGTGCGGGCCTGGGGCGGCGCGCCGGCAGGCTTGGTGGTATCGCGGTCGATCGGCACGGGCACAGTCTACGGACTGCCGTGCGGTGGGTGCTGTCGTGGTTACTGTGATGTGTCACGATGCCGCCCTTCGAACCGTTTCCACTTGCGCCGATGCTGTCCGGTATCGCCGTTCGCGTCGACACGCTGGGTCACTCGGCGGACGCGCGGGCCGCATGGTGCAGCGCCGAGCGGACGTCAGTGACCTCGGTCACCCGCATCCCGTCGGGCCCGGCGCCCGTGCTTGCCGGACCGCAGCCCGGTGGGACCAGCGCCACCTTGAACCCCAGGCGGGCCGCCTCGGCCAGCCGGCGCGGCACCGCCCCGATCCGGCGCACCTCGCCGGTCAGCCCCACCTCGCCGATGGCCACGAGGTGCGGCGCGATCGCCAGATTGAGCCCGCCGGAGGCGACCGCCAGCGCGACTGCCAGGTCGGCCGCCGGCTCCACCACCCGGATCCCGCCCACCGTGGCGGCGAAGACCTCGCGGTCGTGCAGGGTCAACCGCTCGGTACGCCGTTGCAGGACCGCGAGCACCATCGCCAGGCGGGCGGAGTCCAGGCCGGAGACCGTACGACGGGGTGAGCCGGCCACGGTAGCGCCGATCAGGGCCTGCACCTCGGTGACGAGGGCCCGCCGCCCCTCCATGGCAACTGTCACGCAGGTGCCGGGCACGGGTTCCGAGTAGCGGGTGAGGAACAGCCCGGACGGATCGGCCAGGCTGCTGATGCCACCCTCGTGCATCTCGAAGCAGCCGACCTCGTCGGCCGCGCCGAACCGGTTCTTGACGCCGCGCACCAGCCGCAGCGAGGAGTGCTTGTCGCCCTCGAAGTGCAGCACCACGTCGACCAGGTGCTCCAGCACCCGGGGCCCGGCCACCTGGCCGTCCTTGGTGACGTGGCCGACTAGCACGGTGGCGATGCCCCGCTCCTTTGCCACCGAGACAAGCGCGGCGGTGACCGCGCGCACCTGCGTCACGCCACCGGGGACGCCCTCGGTGCCGGTGGTGGAGATGGTCTGCACCGAGTCGAGCACCAGCAGGCCGGGCTTGACCGCGTCGAGGTGCCCGAGCACCGAGGCCAGGTCACTCTCGGCCGCCAGGTAGAGCTTGTCGTGCAGGGTGCCCATCCGCTCGGCACGCAGCCGGACCTGGCTTACCGACTCTTCTCCGCTGACCACCAGGGAGGGGCTGCCGGCGCCCACCGCCCACTGCTGGGCCACGTCGAGCAGGAGTGTCGACTTGCCCACGCCGGGCTCGCCGGCGAGCAGCACCACGGCCCCGGGCACCAGCCCACCGCCGAGCACCCGGTCGAGCTCACTCACACCGGTGGGCACGGCGCGGGCCGGGGCGGCGCTGATGGTGGCGATAGGCCGGGCCGGCTCGGACGGCAGTCGGGAGCTGACCACTCGACCGGCCACCGTGGGGCCGGTGACAGTGCTCTCGACCACGGCGCCCCACTCGCCGCACTCCGGGCAGCGGCCCACCCACTTGGGCGGCTGGTGCCCGCAGGCGTCGCACTCGTACGCCGGACGCGGCTCGCGGGTGGCGGACCGGCCACGGGCGGCACCGGCCGTGCCGGCACGCGGAGAGGTCGATCGGGAGGTGGTCACACCAGGACGCTAGCCCTCTCGTGCGACGAAAACACCCCGGCGTGGTGGTTCCCACGCCGGGGTGTTCGTCGATGTCGGGGGTCGGTCAGTCGTGGGTGGTGCCGCCCTCGTCGCCCTCGTGGCCGCCCTCACGCTCGATGATCGGCGAGACGGGCGCCGCCGGGGTGAGCGGCACCGCGATCGGCGCCTGGCCGGTGACCGTGTTGCCGTTGCCGAAGTCGAAGGTCACGACGACGTTCTGGCCGGAGCGCAGCGCCTCGGTCAGGCCGACGAGCCGCAGCTGGGTGGTGGCCTCCGAGTTGAGCTGGAGGTAGCTCAGCGGGGCCAGCTCGATCCGGGCGGGCTCGCCCGGCGCGGCGGGGCTGGCCGAACCCGACGCCCGCGCCGACTCCGGAGCGGACGGGGTCGCCGAGGACGAACCGGTCTCGGACGGGGTCGCCGACGGGCTGGCCGAGCGGGACTCGGGGGCCGACGGGGTGGCCGAGCCGGTCGGAGAGGCCGACTCCGAGGCGGACGGCGTCGGGCTCGCCGAGCCGTCCGAGATCAACACCTCGCGGGCGCCCTGGGTGGTGACGGTGACCGTCACGGTGCTCTTCGAGTCGTTGTAGATCACCGCGTTGAGCGGTGCGTCCTGGCCGGCCCGGTAGCCCTCGGTGCCTGGGTAGGTGACCAGCAGGCCACGCACCGAGTACGCGCCGTTGGGGGTCGTGAGGTTGACGCCCTGGACCGACGGCTCCTTCAAAGCCGTCTCGGCGATCTGGCCGGCGCCGCATCCGGACGCGAGCAGGCTGGTAGCAGCCGCCATCCCGGACAGCAGCAGGGCCGCCCGCCGGGATCCCCTGATCGAGCGCGTCACGTCGGTCCTCCTCGTTACGATCCCCACCCGGCCGCACGCCGGGCACGGTGGCCATACCCGCGCAGACCGCGCTCCAGGGTAGTTGGAGCTGATCGAGGCCCGCACGGGGACCCGGCAATGCCACCTCTCCGGGTGCCCCTCACACCACCCGACCGCTCGCGACCAGCAGAACGACGTCGATCAGGGCCACCAGCATGACCGCCCGGAAGGCGGACACCGGCCGCCGGCCCGCCCGGGCCGCCGAGCGCCCGGCGTACCAGCTCAGTGGCGGCACGACGGCGGCCGTGCCGACCGCCGCCAGCCCGAGGGCCGACGGTGGCCCGGGCGGCCCCAGGACCAGGACGGCGGTCGCGGCGAGGAGCAGCCCCGCCGCGGCCGCCCGGCTGCCCGCCGCGCCGAGGCGGTGCGGCAGGCCGCGTACCCCCGTCCGGGCGTCGTCGGCCAGGTCGGGCAGCACGTTGGCGAAGTGCGCGCCGGCCCCCAGGCAGGCCGCCGCCGTCAGCAGCCAGGCCGGCGGGGTCGGTTCGCCGGGCAGCGCCAGCACCACGAAGCCGGGCAGCGCGCCGAAGGAGACGGCGTACGGCAGCACCGACAGGACGGTGGCCTTGAGCGGCCAGTCGTAGAGCAGCGCGGAGACCAGGGCGACCGTGAGCCAGAGCGCCGCCGTGGGGTTCGTGGTCAGCGCCAGCAGCGGGCAGGCCAGCGCGGCCACCGCCGCGGCCCAGGCCGTGACGCGCCGGCCCACCGCGCCGGCGGCGACCGGTTTGTCGGTACGCCCCACAGTGGCGTCCCGCTCGGCGTCCAACGCGTCGTTGG
The DNA here is from genome assembly GCF_026342015.1 of Micromonospora lupini. Taxonomy (NCBI): domain Bacteria; kingdom Bacillati; phylum Actinomycetota; class Actinomycetes; order Micromonosporales; family Micromonosporaceae; genus Micromonospora; species Micromonospora lupini. Next base: position 975,604 of record NZ_JAPENL010000002.1, on the reverse strand, counting down.
TCCAACCGACGGCGAGCTGGCTGGCGAGTACGGCGAGCACCACCGAGACGATTCCCGACGGCCGGTGCCCCACTCCCCAGGCCAGCAGACCGGACACCGTGGTCACTGCGACGGCCGGTTCCGGATGGCTCGCTCTGACCAGCCCTAACACCCTCGACGACATAAGGGAAGTCTGGTCGTTACCGAGCAGTCGTGCCACGCTCGGTGCCATGCGAGACGTGGCTGCGGCCGCGGCGTCCACCGGTCCCCGGGTGCTGCCGCGCAACGATCCGCGCCAGTACGACGACCTGGCCGGCGAGTGGTGGCGGCCCGATGGCGCGTTCGCGATGCTGCACTGGCTCGCCGCGGCCCGCGCGGCGCTCGTGCCGCCGGCTACCCGCCCGGACGCGGTCCTGGTCGATCTGGGCTGCGGCGCCGGGCTGCTGGCGCCGCACCTCGCCGGTAAGGGTTACCGGCACGTCGGTGTCGACCTGACCCGCTCGGCGCTGGTCCAGGCCGCCGGGCACGGGGTGCGCGTGGTCCAGGGTGATGTCACAGCGGTGCCGCTGCCCGACGGGTGCGCCGACGTGGTCTCCGCCGGTGAGCTGCTGGAGCATGTGCCGGACTGGCCGCGCGCGGTGGCCGAGGCGTGCCGGCTGCTGCGCCCGGGCGGCCTGCTGGTGCTGGACACCCTTAACGACACGGCGCTGGCGAGGCTGGTCGCGGTACGGATCGCCGAGCGGCTGCCGACGGTGCCGCGCGGCATCCACGATCCACGGTTGTTCGTGGACGCTCGCGCCCTCGTGACCGAGTGTGCCCGGCACGGTGTCGAGCTGCGCCTGCGTGGCATCCGGCCGCAGGTCGGCGGCCTGGTCGCCTGGTTGGTACGGCGGGCGCGCGCGGCTCCCACGCCGGACGCGACGCCGACGGGCCGTGCCCCGCGCATCGTGCCGACCCGTTCCACAGCCGTGCTGTACCAGGGCCGGGGGGTCCGCAGAGGATAGACGGCTCGTGGCGGGGTATGGGACGCCGAGGAGGAAGCGATATGACTGTGCACGCGCTTGAGGCCGCCCGCCGGTTGGCGCCGCGGTTCGCCGCGCGGGCGGCGGAGCACGATCGGAACGGCTCCTTTCCGGTCGACGACTTCCGTGACCTGCGGGAGGCCGGCCTGTTCGGGCTGCTGGTGCCCCGCGCGCTGGGTGGCCTGGGCGCCAGCTTCGCCGAGTACGCCGCAGTGGCCACCGAACTTGCCCGGGGCAACGGCGCGACCGCGCTGGTGTTCAACATGCACGCCTCGGTGACCGGCGCGCTGGGCGCGGTCACCGAGGAGTTGGCCGAGGCCCTGGGTGTGCCGGACGAGGCGCTGGCCGCCCGGGACCGGCTCCTCACCGCCGCGGCTGAGGGCTCCTGGTACGCCGTCGCGATGAGTGAGCGCGGCGCCGGTGCCCGACTGTCCCAGTTGAGCACCGTCTACGAGCCGACCGACGGTGGGTGGCACCTCAAGGGCAGCAAGACCTTCTGCTCCGGGGCGGGGCTCGCCGACGGTTACCTGGTGGCCGCGCGCAGCTCCACCGACCAGTCGGTGGTGTCGCAGTTCCTGGTGCCGGCCGGTGACGGTCTGACAGTCGAGCCGACCTGGGACGCCCTCGGGATGCGCGCGACCTCGTCGCACGACCTGCACCTGGACGTCACAGTGCCGGCCGACCGGCTGCTCGGCGGCGTGGAGGGGCTGGCGCTCGTGGTCGCCCAACTGATGCCGCACTGGTTGGTGGCGAGTTACGCGGCCGTCTACGTGGGGGTGGCCCGGGCGGCGATCGACGCGGCGGCCGAGCATCTCAACGCCCGCAACCTCGCCGGCCTGCCGGCGGTGCGGGCCCGGCTGGGCAGGGCGGACGCGGCGACGGCGGCGGCACACCTGGTGGTGGCCGAGGCGGCCCGTCGGGTGGACGACGCACCGGGCGACGCGGAGACCAACCGCTGGGTGTGGCGGGCGAAGCTGCTGGCCGGCACCACGGCCGCCGAGGTGGCGGCGTCGGTGCTGGAGGCGGCGGGGACGTCGGCGACCCGGCGCGGCCACCCGTTGGAGCGGCTCTACCGGGACGCCCGCTGCGGCTCACTGCACCCGGCCACCTCGGACGTCTGCGCCGACTGGCTGGGCATCGCCGCGCTGGGCGGGGACCCGGACCGCGACGCATCGGCACCGCGTTGGTGAGGGCGCGCGGCGGGACACGTGCGGGGGAGGAGCCGGCCGGGTGGCCGGTGGGACGGCCAGGGGGAGGACAGCGTCTGACGAGAGGTGGGGATCGTGTCCGTACCAGTGATCGCGGGGCTCGGGGCGGCGCAGCCGCCGTCGGCTTCGCAGGACGAGTTGTGGGAGGGCTTCTTCTCCCGGCACTTCTCCGGCACCACCAGGTCGTTGGCCCAGCGAATCTTCGCCAACTCGGGGGTGACCCGTCGTCAGGCCGCGGTCAACCCGTTGCTGGAGGACGTCTCGGACTGGCCGACCGAGCGCCGGATGCGCCGCTACCAGGTGGAGGCGCTGCCGCTGGGCAAGGAGGCGGTGGGGCGTGCGTTGACGGCGGCCGGGCTGGACGCCGGCGAGGTGGGCCTGTTCATCGTCTGCTCCTGCACCGGGTACGCCACCCCGGGGCTGGACATCCTGCTCGCCCGCGACCTGGGCATGGCGGCGGACACCCAGCGGATGTTCGTGGGCCACATGGGCTGCTACGCGGCGCTTCCGGGGTTGGGCGCGGCGAGTGACTTCGTCACCGCCCGGGGCCGCCCGGCGCTGCTGCTCTGCGCGGAGCTGACCAGCCTGCACATCCAACCGTCCACCGCCCGGGTGGACACCCAGCAGATCGTGTCGCACGCGCTCTTCTCGGACGCCGCTGTCGCCGCCGTGGTGGTGCCCGGTGGCCGGGGGTACGCGTTGCGCGAGGTCACGTCGGTCACCGACACCTCGACCGCCGACCACATGACCTGGGACGTCACCGACGCGGGTTTCCGGATGGGGTTGTCGCCGAAGGTGCCGCAGGTCCTCTCCCGGCACGTTCGCGCCCTGGTGGACGGCCTGTTGGCCCGACACGGCGGCGTCAGCTCCGACGTGGACGGCTGGGCGGTGCATCCGGGTGGGCCGCGCATCCTCAACGTGGTCGAACGGGAGTTGGCTCTGCCGCCGGAGGCGTTGGCCGCGTCCCGGGCGACGCTCGACGAGCACGGCAACTGCTCCTCGCCCACAGTCCTGTTGATCCTGGACCGGTTGAGTCGATCGACGCCGGCGCCCCGACGGATCGTCATGCTGGCGTTCGGTCCGGGCCTCACCCTCTACGCGGCCCTGCTCGATCGACAGGACTGAACGTCCTCTGCCCCGACCGGTAGGCTCACCGCATGGATGCGGGGGACGACCGGTTGCGGTCGGCGGTGCTGGCCGGGGTGGCCGTGGCCGCCCTGGCGGTGGGCGGTTGGTGGTGGCGGGCCGCCGCTCCCGAGACGGCGGCAGGTTCGGCGGGACCGTCGACGGCCACGCCGAGCGCCGGGCCGTCGGTCAGCACCGCCCTGGAGCGACTCCTGGCCTCGGAGGTGCCCGAGGATCGGGTGACGGTGCGGATAAATCCCGAGAGCGGCGAGGTCGTCGAGTTCGAGAGCCGCTCGGCGGTCGACCCGCAGACGGGGAAGACCCTCGGCTCCGAGGACGCTCCGGGCGATCTGCCCGTGTTCCGGGAGACGATCTGGCGGGAGCAGCGGGAACTCCCACCGGGGGAGGGCGTGACCAGGCAGGCGAGCGCCGACGGCGCCCACTACGTGCTGCAGTACCGGTGCACCCGCCCCGGCGCCTTGGCCGTGACCGGCACCGGAGCGGAGATCGCCGGTCCGCCGCGCATCGACTGCGACGGCGCGGTGGCCACCGCCGAGGTGCGGCCCGGCCGAGGGCCGTTCCTGGTGTCCCTGTCGGCAGTGGGCGACGAGCCCATCGACGTCGAGGCGCAACTCGTCGCCATTCCCTGAGCGGGAGGGCCGGTCAGGCGGCGAGGGCGGTGAGGTCCTGCCGGTACGTCTCGACCGATCCCAGGTCGGGCAGCACCCGGGTCACCACGCCGGCGCGGTCGACGAGCAGGGCGGTAAGTGTGCCGGGGCGGGCCGCTTGGCCCACGAACGCGCGCAGCCCACCGGCGGGGTCGGCCAGTGTCCGGACGCCGTTCGCCGCCGGCGGGGTCTCGACAGTGCGTCCGCCGGCCACGGTGATCACGGCGACACCGTGGGGCGCCGCCGCGGCCGCCTCGACGACGCGCTCGGGGCAGGGGCAGCCGTCCACCAGGATGATCATGGCGGGCAGCAGGCCGCGCAGCGGCACCGGCGCCTGGGAGGCGTCGACCAGGTCCAGCGCGGGAAGCGCCCGACCGGTGAGCGCCACGGGTGGCGTGGCGGGTGCCGGTGAGGGTCGGTCGGTGCCCCGGCCGGCGCGGGGCCAGGTCACGGCGAGCAGGCCGGCCAGGGTGGTGAGCAGCGCCACCAGTAGGACCAGCAGCGGCAGGGTGAGGGCGCGGTGCCCGGTGTGGCGGCCGGCCGCCCGGCGCAGCTCGCGGCGCACCTGCGCGGCCTCGCCGGCCAGGGCCGAGGCGTCGTCGGGGACGACGACGCGGCCCCACTCGGGTGGCAGGTCGGGCAGCCCGTCGGGCGGCCCGTGGCCCTCTGCGTCCGGCTTGCCCATCGGACCCCCAGGTAGCGTCTCGTGAGCGGCGTGTGACTCGGACTCCAGCGTCCCGCACCGGGGGCACCTCCCGCTACACCTGGGCGCGGTTCCGCCGGGCGGGATACCATGGAGGAGCGCATAGCCCTTGATCTCGACGTTCTGTTCACCCGTATCGGGAAGTCATCCGTGCGTTACGGAGCGTGTTCGAACCATCGGTTTGACCGCCTGTCAAGCTGAAGAAAGACCTCTCACAGGGCCCCTGAGCTGCGCCAACGGTCAGGACATCGGTGAGACATCGTTGCCTGAGCGTGTTACCCTAGACACAGCGAAAGGGGTTTCGAACCTATGGTTTTCAGTGTCGGCGAGACCGTTGTTTACCCCCACCACGGGGCCGCACTCATCGAGGCAATCGAGACTCGGGTCATCAAGGGCGAGCCCAAGCAATATCTCGTCCTGAGGGTCGCGCAGGGTGACCTGACGGTCCGGGTGCCTGCCGAGAACGCCGAGATCGTGGGCGTCCGTGAGGTGGTCGGCGAAGAGGGCCTCGGTAAGGTCTTCGACGTTCTCCGGGCTCCGCACACCGAGGAGCCGACCAACTGGTCGCGGCGTTACAAGGCCAACCTGGAAAAGCTGGCCTCCGGCAACCCGCTGAAGGTCGCCGAGGTCGTGCGTGACCTGTGGCGCCGGGAGCGGGAGCGGGGCCTCTCCGCAGGCGAGAAGCGGATGCTGGCCAAGGCCCGTGACATTCTCGTCGGCGAGGTCGCGCTGGCTGAGAAGAGCACCAAGGACGAGGCGGAGACGCTGCTCGACAAGGTCCTCACCGAGGCCTAGTCCGTACAGCATCGTCGTACCCACTTCGTAGCGAAGAAACCACCGAGGACCGCGACGTGACCGCGCAGCTCAATCCGCGCGGTGACGTCGCGGTCCTTGTGCCTGCGGCGGGTGCCGGCGTACGGCTCGGTCCCGGCCGACCCAAGGCGCTGCGCCTGCTCGCGGGCGAGCCGCTGCTGGTGCACGCCGTGCGCCGGCTCGCCGCCGCCGCGTCGGTGCGCACCATCGTCGTGGCCGCGCCCGCGGGCGAGGTGACGGGCGTCCGTGAGCTGCTGGCGCCTGTGGCGCCGGTGATCGTGGTGCCCGGTGGGGCCGAGCGGCAGGCTTCGGTCGCCGCCGCGCTGGCAGCGGTGCCGGCCGGCCCGACGATCATCCTGGTGCACGACGCCGCCCGCGCGTTGACCCCGCCCGATCTTGTCGAGTCGGTCGCCGCCGCGATCCGGGGCGGCCGGGCCGCGGTGATTCCCGTCCTGCCGGTCGTCGACACGATCAAGGAGGTCGACGCCGACGAGGTGGTGCTCGGCACCGTCGACCGTGCCGCCCTCCGGGCGGTGCAGACTCCGCAGGGCTTCCGCCGGTCCGTCCTGACCGCCGCGCACGCCGCGGCCGGCGACCCGCTCACCGACGACGCCGGCCTGGTCGAGAAGCAGGGCATCGCCGTGAGCTGTGTGCCCGGCTCGGAGTACGCCCTGAAGATCACCCGTCCGTTCGACCTGGCACTGGCGGAGCACCTGCTCGCCGCCGACGGCTGACGCGTAACCTCTGCTCATGATCGTTCCTCGGGTGGCCATCGGCACCGACGTGCACGCGTTCGAGCCGGGCCGGCCCTGCTGGGTGGCCGGCCTGCTCTGGCCCGACCAGGACGGTCTCGCCGGGCACTCGGACGCCGACGTCGCCGCCCATGCCGCCTGCAACGCGCTGCTCTCCGCCGCCGGCCTCGGTGATCTCGGCGCCGCCTTCGGGGTGGACCAGCCGGAGTGGGATGGGGCGTCCGGAGTGGCGCTGCTGACCGAGACTGCCCGCCGGGTGCGGGCAGCCGGCCTGGAGATCGGCAACGTCTCCGTGCAGATCGTCGGCAACCGTCCCAAGATCGGCCGCCGTCGGGCCGAGGCTCAGCAGGTGCTCTCCGACGCCGTGGGCGCCCCGGTCACCGTCTCCGCCGCGACCACCGACGGGCTCGGTTTCACCGGCCGTGAGGAAGGTCTGGCGGGCATCGCGGTCGCCCTGGTCTACGCCGCGCCGGCCGCCTAGGCTCGCCGCGATGTCCACCGAATCCGCCCCCGACCGGTTCGCCGGCGACGGCTACCTCGAACGCGCCCAGCTCCTCGCCGAGCTTGGCCGTCACGACGAGGCGGCCGGCGAGCTGACCGAGGGGCTCGCGCTGAAGCCCGCGGATTCGCAGGCCCTCACCATGCTGGCCCGGGTGCAGCTCGCCGCCGACCGGCCGGTCGACGCGCTCGCCGCCGCCGACGCGGCAGTGACCGCCGCGCCGGAGGCCCTGCCGGCGCTCGTCGTCCGGGCCATGGCACTTGTCGACCTGGGGCGCTACGCCGACGCGGCGACCACCGCCGACCGGCTCCTGGCGCTCGGGCCCACCGACGCGTACGCCCAGCGCAGCGCGGCGGCGATCCTGGCCGACTCGCGCAACGGGCAGCCGGCGCTGAACGCGGCCTGGCGTGGGGTCGAGCTGGCCCCGCAGGAGCCGCAGGCGCACCTGGTGCTCAGCCTGGTCGCGGCGCGGCTGGAGCTGTTCGACCTGGCCGAGCGGGCCTACCGGGAGGCGCTGCGACTCGATCCGCGCCTCACCGACGTCGGGCACGACGTCGGCGTCCTGCGCCTGGAGCAGCGCCGCTGGTCGGAGGCGTTGGAGCAGGTGGCGGAGGCGGTGACGCTCGGCCCGAGCCGGATCGACTCCCCGCGAACCCTCGCGCACGGCCTGCATCGCCTGGTGCTCTACGGCGCGGGCTGGTCACTTGTCGCCGCGGTGGTGGTGGCGTTCGCGGCCTCGACGAGCGACGGGTTCTCCCGTGTCCTGGCGGTGCTCGCGGCCCTCACCGGCGCCGTGGTGGTCTGGCAGCTCGCGGCTCGCCTGCCGGGGCTCACCCGGACCGTCCTGCCCGCCATGCTGCACTCGGACCGCACGATGGCCGTGGCGATCTACGCGGTGGCAGTCGCGCCGGCGCTGCTGCTCGTGTACGCGGTGGTCGGCTCGCCGTGGCCGCTGGTGCTGGCGATCGTCGCGACCGCGATAGCCGAGTTCGCCATCTTCACCAGAACAACCTTCCGCTAACCCAGGCAACCCAACCCACGGCAACACCACAACAGCTCAACAAGCGTCTGTCAGCTCGCCCAGGTCAGGGTTTTCGCCGGAGCCCGACCCGCGGAGGGATCAAGCCTGACCGCCCGGAGCGGGTCGGGCTCCGGCGAAAACCCAAAGAGCGACTAAACAGCACGCGCCCACGTCCAGGCGTACCCCTCGTCCTCGCACGCGCGCGCCGCGTCGCACAGGTCGAGGGGCCGGAAGGTGTCCACCATGACAGCCAACTCGTCGAAGTAGTCCGCGCCGATGGAGCGTTCGGCGGCGCCCGGCTGGGGGCCGTGGGTGAAGCCGGACGGGTGCAGCGAGATCGAACCCTGCTCGATGCCGGAGCCGCGTCGGGCTTCGTAGTTGCCGCCGGTGTAGAAGAGCATCTCGTCGGAGTCGACGTTGTGGTGGTTGTACGGGACCGGGATCGACTGCGGGTGGTAGTCGACCTTGCGGGGCACGAACGAGCAGATCACGAAGTTGGGGCCCTGGAAGGTCTGGTGCACGGGCGGGGGCTGGTGGATGCGGCCGGTGATCGGTTCGAAGTCGTGGATGGAGAACGCCCACGGGTAGAGGTGACCGTCCCAGCCGACCACGTCGAACGGGTGGTTGGCGTACACGTAGCGGGTCCAGCCACGGCGGTGGCGGACCAGCACCTCGACCTCCTCGCCGTCGACGAGCAGGGGCGAGTCCGGGCCGCGGACGTCGCGCTCGCAGTAGGGCGAGTGCTCCAGGAACTGGCCGCGGACGGAGAGGTAGCGCTTGGGCGGGCCGATGTGCCCGGCCGCCTCGACGGTGAGCAGCCGGACGGGCTGGTCACCGGTGGGTACCAGCCGGTGGATGGTCGAGGTGGGGATGACGACGTAGTCGCCGGCGACCGCGTCCAGCGCCCCGAACGGCGACTCGACCCGCAGGGTGCCCGCCTCGACGTAGAGGCAGTGGTCGCCGGTGGCGTCGCGGAACAGCGGGGAGGGCCTGTCGGCCAGCACGTACCCGATGCGGACGTCGTCGTTGGCGAGCAGGTACTGCCGGCCGAGGATCGGGTCGGCGCCGCCCGCGTCGAGCTTGTGTGTGCGCAGGTGGCGGGGCTTGAGCGGCAGGTTCGGCGCTCGGGTGAACGCGGGCGGGGCGAACTCGTCGGCGGCCAGGATCGCCGTGGGGGCGTGCCTGTGGTAGAGCAGGGACGAGTCGGAGGAGAAGCCCTCCTGACCCATCAGCTCCTCGGCGTAGAGGCTGCCGTCGGGCTGGCGGAACTGGGTGTGGCGCTTGCGCGGCACCTCGCCGACGCTGCGGTAGTACGGCATTTCGCCTCCCGATATATCCCGTTCACCGGTCAGAGGCGTCCGATAATCGGACGCTGTTGTCCGTTCCTCGTAGCGTCCCGTACATTCTTGTTCCGTGTCAACGCAGGTGCCCGCGCTCCTCCACGGCCTGGTGGACGACGCCGCCGTCTTCCCACCGGGCAGCGCCGCGCTGCACGACGCCCTGGTCGCCCACCGTCGGCACCGCGCCTCCTGGTACGCCGACCTGGTCGGCCCGTTGCTCGTCCCCGCCTCGACGGTCGCGGCAGGCGAGCTGAGCGGTCTCGTCGACCCGGCCGAGGGTCTGGTGGTCGGGCTGATCGGCGACACCGGGATCGGTCGTCTGCCCCTCGCGCTGTCGTTCCTCGCCCCGGACGGCGTGACCGCACGACAGGTCGAGGTGGCGGTCGCCAAACGCGGCGAGGACCCGCTGCCGGGCATCGCCGAGCTGTTGCGGCTGACCGACGCCATGCCGGGCGTCGAGACCGTGTACGCCGAGCTGCCGCTTACCTTCGGGCTGCTGGGTGCGCTGGACGCGCTCGTCGCCGCCCGCGCCGACGGCGTGCCGATCGCCGCCAAGTTCCGCACCGGTGGGCTGGCCGCCGAGCTGTTCCCCACCCCGGCCGAACTGGCCGCCGTGATCTGCGCCTGCCGGGACCGGGCCCTGCCGTTCAAACTCACCGCCGGGCTGCACCAGGCCGTGCGCCACCTCGACCCGGAGACCGGGTTCACCCACCACGGCTATGCCAACGTGCTGGCCGCGACGCTCGCCGCCGCCGCCGGGGACAGCGTGCGGATGGTCGCCGAGCTGCTGACCGCGCTCGACCCGCGCCCGCTGCTCGAACGCGCCAACGCGCGCCTGGACACGCCGCGCCCGCTCTGGGTCGGCTTCGGCTCGTGCAGCATCCTGGAACCACTTACCGATCTGATCCGGCTGGGGCTGGTGAACGGGGGGCACGACGCATGACCTGGGTGACAGGCGTTGACGGTTCGCCGTACGGGGTGACGAACCTGCCGTACGGGGTGTTCTCCTCGGGCGGCGGCCGGCCACGGATCGGCGTACGGATCGGGTCGTGGGTGTTCGACCTGGCCGGTGCGGAGACCGCCGAGCTGGTGCTCGCCGCCGGCGCGCTGTGCCGACCCACCCTCAACGACTTCATGGCGCTGGGCCGCCCACAGTGGACGTCGGTCCGGCAGCGGATCGTCGAGCTGCTGAGCGACGCGACGCACCGTCCGGCGGTGGAGCCGCTGCTGGTGCCCCTGACCGACGTGGAGCTGCTGCTGCCGTTCGAGGTGGCCGACTACGTCGACTTCTACTCCTCGGAGCACCACGCGTCGAACGTCGGGCAGATCTTCCGGCCCGGTCAGCCACCGCTGCTGCCCAACTGGAAGCACCTGCCGATCGGCTACCACGGGCGGGCCGGCACCGTCGTCGTCTCCGGCACGCCGGTGACTCGGCCCACCGGCCAGCGGGCGTCCGCCGAGGGTCCGGTCACCGGCCCGTCGGTACGCCTCGACATCGAGGCCGAGGTCGGCTTCGTGGTCGGTGTGCCCAGCCCGCTGGGCGCCCGGGTGTCAGTCGACGACTTCGCCGACCACGTCTTCGGCGTGGTGCTTGTCAACGACTGGTCGGCCCGCGACATCCAGGCGTGGGAGTACCAGCCGCTCGGCCCGTTCCTCGGCAAGTCCTTCGCCACCTCGGTCTCGGCGTGGGTGACCCCGTTGGACGCGCTGGCCGACGCCTTCGTGCCGGCTCCGGAACAGGACCCGCCGGTCGTCGACTACCTGCGCGACGTGCCGCACCTGGGGCTCGACCTGCGGCTGGCCGTCGAGTGGAACGGCGAACGGGTAAGCGAGCCGCCGTTCGCCGGCATGTACTGGACCCCGGCCCAGCAGTTGGCGCACCTCACCGTCAACGGCGCGTCCCTGCGCACCGGCGACCTGTACGCCTCGGGCACCGTCTCCGGCCCGGACCGGTCCCAGGTGGGCTCGTTCCTGGAGCTGACATGGGGCGGGGCCGAGCCCGCGAAGGTGGGCACCGAGAGCCGTACCTTCCTCGCCGACGGCGACACCGTCACCCTCACCGCCACCGCGCCCGGCCCGGACGGCACCACAATCGCCCTCGGCGAGGTCACCGGAACGATCCGCCCGGCCCGCTGAGCCGACGCACCGGCCAGCCCGTTGAGCCGGCCCGCCGGGAGCACGTGCACCTCCGCTCGCGTCTGAGTCCTACCCGTCTCATCGATGGGACTCGTGCTCGCACCGTCTGTGCGATCACCAACCGTGGTTACCCCGTTGGTCATCCGGACCACGTCGCTCCGCCAGCCGTACGGCCGGATCTCCCCCGGTCGTCAGGTGGTGGGGCATCCCGACGCACACGGAGGTAACGACTATGCACGATCTCACCGGAGCGCTCTGGCGCACCAGCAGCCGCTCCAACGACCAGGGGCTCTGCGTGGAGGTGGCGGACAACCTGGTCGACGTCCTCGGTCTGGTCGCTCTCCGCGACTCCAAGGACCAGACCGGCCCCACGCTGGCCGTCAGCCCGCCGGGGTGGACGGCGTTCATCGGCGCGATCCGGGGCGGTCGCTTCGACCGCTGACCGGCACGCCGGGCACCTGTCGACGATCGGTGCCGGGCGACCGCCGAAAGGGACGACGGGGCCTCCGGGTGGTGGAAATTCCGCCCGGGGGCCTCGTCCTGCCCTCACCGCGCGTACCGTCGACGACACGGGAGGGTGGCATGTCGACGGTGGCGGTTACCGGTTTCATCGAGGCGCGCGCTGTCGATGTCTGGTGTCTGCTGACCGATCTGCCCGGCCGGGTCACCCGGTTGACCGCGGCCGGCCCGGTCGAGGTGCTGACCCCGGGCCCGTTCGGGCCGGGCACCGCCTGGCGTGAGGAGCGCGCCCAGCCGGGCGGTGGCACCCTCACCGAGGAGTTCCTGGTGGTGGAGGCGCTCGCGCCGCAGCGGCTGGTGCTGTGTTCCTCCGGCGCCGGTGCGGACTACCGGATCACCTGGAGCCTGCGCCCGGTCCGGCGTCGCCGCCGGGCCCGCACGGCGGTCACAGTCACCCAGGAGGCAGTGCCCACCGATCCGTACGGCCGGGTGGTGGCGTTGCTGCTCGGTGGCCTCGCCGCCCGGGCGGTCGAGGTGGCGCTCCGGCGCGACCTCGCCGACCTGGCCGTCGCGGCCGGCACCCTCGGCTCGGTCGAGGCGGCCTGACCCGCTCACCTGCGCACCACGACCCGTACGACCTGGCGGGGATCCGGTCGGTTGCGCTGGGTAGGGTGCCGGGCGGAGGTGCGGCATGGGGTTCCCGAGGGGCCGAGGACGATTGGTGCTGGCGGCGGCGGTGCTGCTCGCCGTGGCGGCCGTCGCGGTCATCGTCCACCGGGTGCTCGCGCCGGCCGAGGTGAGCACGCCGGCGCGCGGTGATCATCCGGACGCGCCCCGACCCGCCGCCGGTGTGGTCGGTCGGCTGCCGGTCGCCCCGTTGATCGTGGACGGCAGGCTGCGGGTGTACGCCGCACACCGCCAGGTCTACGCCGACCGGCCGGTCGACGGGCGGCACCGGGCCACGCCCTACTGGTCGTACCGGCGCTGGCCGGCGGAGTTGACCGGGGTGGTGGCGAGCGGCAGCACCGTGATCAGTCGCTGGTCCGACGGCCGGCTCGTCGCGCTCGACGCGTCCACCGGGCGGGTGCGGTGGCGGGCCGACGGACCGGTCCCGGCCCGGAGCACGGCTGTGGTCCGGCGGACCGGGGCAGCCACGGTCTGGGACCCGCGCGGGCTCCTCCTCGCCGATCTCGCGGACGGCCGGACGGTGCTGACGGTCACCGGGGACACGGAGGCTCGCGGGGTGGACGTGGCCGGTGGCCGGGAGCTGTGGCGGGCCGACCTGCCCGGCGGCTGCCGCAGCGACCTCGGCACCACTGCGACCGGGCAGTTGATGGGCCTGGACACCTGCGCCGGGCCGGCCACGATCGAGTTCCGGGACGCCGCGACGGGTGTGGTGGGTGAGCGTTGGCGGCCGCCGGGCGACGCGGATCGGCTGGTGGTCACCCCGCTCGGTTGTCGTACCGACCGGTCGGGCTGCCTGGCCCTGCGGACGGCCGGCCCCGGGGACGCCGGTGGCCGCGGCTGGCTGCTGGGCAGTGGTGCGCCGCTGGCCGCGCCCGCGCTGGACCCGGCCGGGGCAACCGTGGCCGGTGACCAGGCCGTCGCCGTCGTTGACGGGGTGGCGGTGGCCCGCTCGGCGCGAACGGGCGCCGAGCTGTGGCGTTTCCCGGGCCTGGGACCGGCGCGGGTGCTCGCGGCGCAGCCCGGCCGGGTGCATCTGCTGACCGAGGCCAACGAACTGGTGACGCTCGACCCGGTGACCGGTGCGCTGCTCTCCCGCTACACGCTCAACGTCGGCTCGGACGGCACGGGCTGGGTGCCCGGAGCGGTCTCCGCCGAGGACGGCTACGTCGCTGTGGAACGGCTGCGTGAGCCGGTCGACCCGAGCGGCGATGACCAGCGCTACTACCTGACCTCCGAGGCGGTGATCCTGGCCGCCACCTGATCGGGGCACCGGACCGTGAAACTTTCACCGCATCTGACCAGAAAAGGTACTTTTCTCACGGTTCAGGTTTCCGGTGGAGGGGGTCGGCATGGGCAACAGGGCAGCCAGATGGTGGGTCGGTGGCGTGCTGGCGGCCACCACGGGCCTCGTGATCACGGTGCCTCCGACCCTCGCGTCGGACCGGCCGTCGGCGAGCGCGTTCGCCGCCGTACGGGCCGCGCCGTCGGACGACACGGGAGTCACCTTCGAGGTGGTGCCCGCCTCGCCTACCGTCACCCCGCCAACGCCGACGCCCACCGCCACGGCAACGCCCCCGCCGACCCGGCACCCGCTCACTCCGACGCCCAGCCACGGCGGAGAGTTGCCTGTCACCGGCTCGGGTGGGTCGGTTCTGCTCCTCGTCGCGCTGGGTCTGACTCTGCTTGCCGTCGGTTGGCTGGCCGCACGCCGCCGCCGACCCAGCTGACGCATGCCGCCGACCGACCGCCGATGGGCTTCGGCGGCCGGTCGTCAGCGGGTCTCAGCGTCCGGCCGGGACCCGCTCGCGGGGTGCGGCGGCAGGGGCGCGACGGGACCGACGGGACCGGAGCAGGAGCACCGCGAGACCGGTGATCAGCAGCAGTGCCCCCACTGTCGCCCCCAGCGTCCAGGGAGACAGCATGCGGGAGACGACGCTGCCCTTGCGGCCGGCCTGGCCCGGGTCGGGGAACTGGATCCGCGCGGTCCCGCTCCGCTTCACGAGCCCGCTCTCCAGGTGCACCTCGGCCTTCCAGGGGCCGTTCGACAAATCGACGGGGAGCCGGGCGACGACCTGTCCGGCGCCACCCGGGGGCAGCGTGACGCCCTGCCCGACGGGGAACGGGCCAGCCCGGCTGCCGGCCGGTCCGTCGCTCAGGGCGACAGTGCCGGTCAGGTCGATGGCACGGCCGCCGGTGTTGGTGACCTGGACGGTCACCGACGGCACGCCCTCGGGACTGCGGGCCGGCCGCACCTCGCCGATGGCGAAGTCGGAGGCCGGTTCGCCACCGGGACCGATGTCGAGATACATCCGAACACCTACCCGGTGGATCTGCTTGATCTCGCCGCCGGCCCGGGGCGCGGAGGTGGCGGACGCCCAGACGACCCCGTACCGCTCGCCGCGGGATGCCTTCGGCGGCACCGTGACTGTCGCCCGGACCCGGGCCTCGCCCCACGGCTCCACCTCCACAGCCGTCTGGTCGAGGGTGATCCACGAGGTCAGCTCGTTCTCGGCGTGACCCTCGCCGAACGTGAACGCCGAACCCTCAAGCGTCGCCGCCGCCGGGTACACGTCGATGCGGCGGGCTTCGTCGGTGCGGTTGGTGATCAACAATTGTCGCTTGATCGTCGTGCCCGGCGGGAGATGATCGACGATGTAGCGCAACGCCCGGGGGTCGTCGCGACGATTGCTCGGCGCCTCCAGCAGTCGGATGCCGAGACGGTCGTCGTCGCCCGGCTCGGCCGCGCCGGCCCGGGTCGACAGACCCGGACCGGCGAGGCAGAACAGGGCGAGCGCGACCGCGATGGTCGACCGCCCCCGGCGGCTACGCGACCGAATGTGTCACCGTGCCGGTGTAGATGCCCGCGATGCTGTCCAGCGGGACGTTGACGATCATGGTCGGGTTCCAGGTCGCCGTGTTGCCGCCGGTGCCACCCGTGTGGGTGAACGCGGTCAGCGGAGCGACATTGTCCAGTGGCGCCGCGGCGGCCGCGTTGGCCTGGCCCGGCGTGAAGGTGCCGGTGCCGGTGGTCGCGGTGGCCGGACCCGACCAGTAGTCGATCTCCGTCGCGAGCACCGTCTCGGCCGGGGTGCCGCCGCCGGTCTGGAAGTTCGTCGCCGTCACCGTGGCCACCCAGGAGGCGTCCGCCGCACCCCGGGAGTCGGTGACCGTGACCGGGCCGAGCTGGCCGGTGATGGTGCCTCCGGGCGCGCCGCTGCCCAGGTCGGCGGTGGCCGGCGCGTCGATGTCGAGGGTGCCGACGAGCACCTCGAACGTGACGGTCGTGTCATCGGTGGGCGCCGCGGCGGCCGGCGCCGCGAGGAAGCCGACCATCGCGGCGGCGGCCGCTCCGGCGAGACAGATCTTGGCAGTACGCACTGTTCGTTACCCCGTTTTCTCGAAGTGAGCCGGCGCGGGTCCGCGCCGTACCGGCTACTTCGGAAGATAGGGCAAATAACACGCATAACTAGACAAACGGACCTTATGGCCCCGATGGGTGACGTGTGGGCCGCTCAGGTGAGCGCCGCCTCCGCGGCCGCGAGGAACGCGTCGTTCTCCGTCGGAGTGCCGATGGTGACCCGCACACCATCCCCGGCGAACGGCCGGACGATCACCCCGCGCGCCTCGCACGCCTTGCCGAACGCCACGGCCCGGTCACCGAGCGGCAGCCAGACGAAGTTGGCCTGGCTGGTCGGCACGTCGGGCACGAACTTACGCAGCGCCTCGGTGACCCGGTCCCGCTCGGCGACGACAAGCGCGCAGCGGCGCTCCATCTCGCCGGCCTGGGTCAGCGCGGCGAGCGCGCCGGCCTGGGCCGCCGTGCTCGTGGAGAACGGCGTCACCACCTTGCGGATGGCCGCCGCCACCACCGGCTGGGCAACCAGCCAGCCGATCCGCAGCCCGGCGAGGCCCCACGCCTTGGACAGGGTGCGCAGCACCGCCACGTTCGGCCGGTTCAGGTAGTCGAGGCCGTCGGGCACCTCGGCGTCGGTGACGAACTCCCGGTACGCCTCGTCGATGACCACAAGCACGTCGTCCGGCACCGCGTCGAGGAACCGGTCCAGCTCGGCCCGGCGTACGGCCGTGCCGGTGGGGTTGTTCGGGTTGCAGACCAGGATCATCCGCGTTCGGTCGGTCACCGCCGCGGCCATGGCCGCCAGGTCGTGCCCGTGCCCGGCGTCGTTGGGCACCCGCACGCTCGTCGCGCCGCTTGTCGCCGCGATGATCGGGTACGCCTCGAACGACCGCCACGAGTAGAGCACCTCGTCACCGGGCAGGCAGGTGGCCCGGACGAGGTGCTCGGCGAGCGCCACCGATCCGCAGCCGGTGGCGATCCGGTCCGCGTCCACGCCGTAGCGCTCTGCCAACGCGTCGCGCAGCGCGACCACGCCCATGTCCGGGTAACGGTGCGACGCGGTGACCGCCTCGGTGACCGCGTCGACCACACCCGGCAGCGGCCCGTACGGCACCTCGTTGCTGGCCAGCTTGATGGCCTCCGGCAGACCCAGCTCGCGCGCCAGGTCGGCGGGGCTGCGCCCCGGCACGTAGCTCGGCAGCGCGTCCAGGTCGGCGCGGGTCAGTCGCAGCGCGGGCTCGTGACGTCCGGAGTCGGTCATGGGGTGTCTCCCGAGGGCTGGGGGTGGTCGTCTGGGGCGGGGGTTGCGGGGGTGTCGGGGACCTCGACCACGACCGTCTGCGCGCGCTTGTCGTGCAGCGCCCGGCGCAGCGGGTGGTCGAAGAGGGGGGACAGGGAGTCGACAAGTTGCAGCAGCAGGCCGAGCCCGGCGCAGTACCAGAGCAGGGTGGGCAGGCCCAGCGTCGTCCACCGGGTCAGCGCCCGACCGAAGCCCAACGGCTGGTCGGCGGCGATCGGGACCGCGCGGATCCGCATCACCCGCTTGCCGATGGTCTGCCCGTTGGCCGCCATGGCGGGCACCTCGTACGCCAGCCACAGCGCGGTGGCGATCAGCACGATCACCACCTGGAGGAGCCCGGTCTGTTCGCTTATCGGCGGCATCCCCTCGCTGGAGGTGTTGCCCTCCATGCCGCGCCGGAACGCCTCCCGCCAGTACGGCATCAGCTCGTCCAGCCACCGCCAGACGAACCAGCCGTTGACAAGAACGTTCAGCGCGAACACGAGACCGAAGTCGATCAGCCGGGCGACGAGCCGGCGGCCGTAACCGGCCAACCTGAGCCCGTGCGGCCGAGGCTCGGGCGGTCTGCCGATCCAGCCGGGAGGACCGCCAGGTGCCCAGCCGGGCGGCACGCCCTGCGGCGGCCAGCCGGGGGGACCGGCCTGCGGCGTCCACCCGGGCGGGGCGCCCGGTGGCGTGCCCTGTGCGTCAGGTGGCGGCCAGCCGGAAGGGCCGGCCTGCGGGCCCCAACCCGGGCCCGGGTTGGCCTGCGGACCGTGTCCCGGGTGCGTACCGGCCTGCGGGGAGGGCCCGGAGTGCGGGGGCCGGCCCGCCGCGGCGCCCACCGGGTGGGCGGCGGGCGCGGCCGGGGTGACAGGTGCGGGCGGCGGCTCGGGCGGCGGCGGCCCGTCCGGCGGGGTGGCGTCGACGGGGATGGGCGCGCCGAGCCAGCCCTCGCCGTCCCAGTACCGCCGGGTGTCCCTGTCGGCGGGATCGACATACCAGCCGGGTTGCACGCTCACGCCGACGCTCCACTACTGAGCCTGCTGGTCCGCTCGCTGCGCTCGCTCACGAAGCCACCTTAACGACGATCGTTTCCGCGACCTTGTCGTGGAGGCACTGCTGCCAGGGCTTGTCCCAGAGCTGCCACAGCCCGTCGGCGTAACTCAGGCCCGGCACGACCGAGGAGGCCAGGTACTGCACCAGCCACCGCCGGCCGGCCATCCGCCTGTCGAGCGAGCGGGTCGGGTCGAGGGGCACCACGCGGAGCTTCATGACCTTCTTGCCGAGCGTCTGGCCGTCACGCTTGAGGTACTCCACGTGGTAGAGCCAGTAGAGCCCGAGCAGCACGACGAGCAGCCCGGCCTCGGCCAGCAGCATCGGCAGGAAGAACGAGGTGAAGAAGGTGGCCGGGTCGGGTTCCACGAGGGTCCCGTCCGGGTTGGTCCGGGTCATCTCGCTGAACATCCGCCACCACAGGACCAGGAAGACAGGCATGAACAGCACAAGCGAGACGGCTGTCGCCAGTGCCGTGTCGATGAGCCAGGCCAGCAGCCGGTCGGTGAAGCTGGCGAGCGGCTGCCCGCCGGGGCTCACCGTCGGCAGCGGCGCCATCGGCCGGGGCGGGCCGGGATACCACGGTGGCGGCGCGTACCCGGGTGGGGCGTACTGCGGCGGCACGGCGTACCCCAGTGGGACGTGGTGCGGCGGCACTGCGTACCCCTGGGGGTGTGGGCCGGGCGGCGGCGCGAGGCCGCCGGCGGCGGGCGGAGGCCCACCGACCGGCGGCGTCGGGTACGGCGGAGGCTGCGTCACGCTCGACAGTGTTACAGGTTGCCGCGGGCTTCCTGCTCCCGCTCGATGGCCTGGAAGAGGGCCTTGAAGTTGCCCTTGCCGAAGCCCAGCGAGCCGTGCCGCTCGATCAGCTCGAAGAAGACTGTCGGACGGTCCTGCACCGGCTTGGTGAAGATCTGCAGCAGGTAGCCGTCCTCGTCCCGGTCGACGAGGATCTTGTGGGCCTTCAGCTCCTCGATCGGCACCCGGACGTTGCCGATGCGGGCGCGCAGCTCCGGGTCCTCGTAGTACGAGTCCGGGGTGTCCAGGAACTCCACGCCTGCGGCGCGCATCGCGTCGACGCTGGCCACGATGTCGTTGGTGGCGACGGCGATGTGCTGGGCGCCGGGGCCCTGGTAGAACTCCAGGTACTCGTCGATCTGCGACTTCTTGCGGGCGATCGCCGGCTCGTTGAGCGGGAACTTCACCTTCCGGGTGCCGTTCGCGACGACCTTGCTCATCAGCGCCGAGTAGTCGGTGGCGATGTCGTCGCCGACGAACTCCGCCATGTTGGAGAAGCCCATCACCCGCTTGTAGAACTCGACCCACTCGTCCATCCGGCCCAGCTCCACGTTGCCGACGACGTGGTCGACGGCCTGGAAGAAGCGCTTCGGCTGGATGCCGGCGTCGATCATCGGCTGCCTGTCGACGATCGGGCCGCGGGCCACGAAGCCGGGCAGGAACGGGCCGCGGTAGCGGGAGCGGTCGACAAGCGTGTGCCTGGTGTCGCCGTACGCGGCGATGGCGGCCATCCGGACGGTGCCGTTCTCGTCGCTCACCTCGTGCGGCTCGACGACGCCTGTGGCGCCCTGGGCGACGGCGTGGGCGTACGCGGCGTCGACGTCCGGCACCTCGAGCGCGATGTCGCTGATCCCGTCGCTGTGCTTCGCCACGTGCTCGGCGCCGTCGGCGTCCGGGCGGACCGCACCGGTCAGCACGAACCGGGCCGAGCCGCTGGTCAGTACGTACTGGGCGTGGTCCCGGTAGCCCTGCTCGGGGCCCCGGTACGCCACGCAGGTCATGCCGAAGGCGGTGGAGTAGTAGTGCGCGGCCTGCTTGGCGTTGCCGACCAGGAAGTGCACGTGGTCGAGTCCACGGACGGGGAACGGGTCGTGGCTGATGTCGTGGTCGACAGCGCCGACGAGCCGGTCGACGTCGACGTCCTCGGTCGACTGGGGTCGGTCGATCGCCTGGGTCATGGTGGTCTCCCTCGCGTACCGGCCGGCCTCGTGGGCCGGTTCCTGACCGAAGGATCGCGGGGCGGGCGTCGAGTGGGCAACTGTCGACGTAAATGCTGGTCAGGTTGTGCATTCGGTATGGTGTGAACCCATGAATGGTGAGCAGGCTGTACAGCTCGACGCGCTCGACGTGCGCTTGATCGAACTGCTCGCCGAGGAGCCACGGATCGGGGTGCTGGAGTGCTCCCGGCGGCTTGGTGTGGCCCGGGGCACCGTGCAGGCCCGGCTGGACAAGCTCGTCGACAGGGGAGTCATCGGCGGCTTCGGCCCGGAGATCGCCCCGGCCGCGATCGGATTCGGGGTGACCAGCTTCGTCACCCTGGAGATCACTCAACGGCACGGCCACGACCCGGTCACCGCCCACCTCGCGGCGATCCCCGAGGTGCTGGAGGCGCACACCATCACCGGCTCCAGCGACCTGCTCTGCCGGATCGTGGCCCGCTCCAACACCGACCTGCAACGGGTCATCGACCAGATCGTCTCGTCGGCCGGCATCACACGCGCGTCGACGATCATCGCGCTGGCGGAGCAGATTCCCTACCGCACGCTCCCGCTCGTCCGCAGCGCCGTCCGCGCCGAGGGACGAACACCCACGTAACACCTCCGCGCCCAGAAAGCGCGGCGACACGGCGGCGCGGGGCGTACGGAAGATCCGAGAACGTGGCTACGGTGTGCGGGTGGCGAAGGGGAGCGTGCGCGGTGGGCTGCTGCTCGGCCTCGCCGTGGTCGTCGCCCTCGCCGCCACCGGCGTGTGGAACCCGTTCCCCGGGCTGTGGGAGTGGGTGGACCGCAGCGAACCCATCTCCGAGCCGGACGTGGTCTGGCAGCAGCGGGTCGGCGGCACCCCGCGCAGCGTGACGATCGCCGGCGACGCCGTCGTGGTCGAGCAGCGCACCCGGGTGGAGGCCCGCAGCCTGGCCACCGGCGCCCAGCTGTGGGAGCGCAAGGCGGACTGGTCGGCGGTCGCGGGCGGCGACCGCGACTCGGTAGTCGCCGTGGGCAAGCTCCTGGTCAAGGGGTACGAGCTGCTCGACCCGACCACCGGGGCGACCCGGCGGCGCGACGACGACGCAGTGGCTGTGTGGACGTACCGCAACCTGCTGCTGGACGCCCGCTGCTCGGACGCCACCGACTGCACCCTGAGCGCGTGGGACCCGCGCGGCACCGCCCCACTGTGGACGGCCTTCCTGCCCGGCGTGCACAGCGGCCTGCTCGCCGACAATCCGGGCCTGCGCGGCACCCGCCGGCTCACCTCCACCCGCATCGACGACGGGGTGGCCGGGCCCGAGCCGGTGCCCCCGCTGCTCGGCTTCCCGGTCGACGGCCGGGTGCACGTCGTCGACACGGCCACCGGCCGGGTCCTGCAGAACGTCGAGCCGGGCCGGGACGAGCGGCTCTCCGTGGTGGGCGGTCGGATGCTGCGGATCGCCGCCCGCTCCCAGGACGGCACCTGCTACTTCGCCATCTCGGCGCGGGACCCGGCGACGGGGCAGGAGGCGTGGCAGCGGGCCGGGGTCAACCTGCGTACCGCCGACACCGCCGGCTGCGTCCAGCGCGAGGATCCGCAGGGAGCGCGCAACGTGCTGATCGGCGTCGGTCCGGACGGCCGCGAGGCGGTCATCGACGGGTACGACGGGCGGCTGCTCTGGGTCGGCGAGGCCAGCACCAAGCTCGTCGCGGTCGACGACCGCTACGCGGTGTTCCGCTCCGCGGACAAGCGCTCGGTGGTGTCGCGTGAACTCGGCGCCGACCGGGTGCGGTGGACCCGCCCGGCAAGTGCCAAGGCCGGCGCGGCGCTCACCCCGTACGCGGCGGTGCTCGCCGACGAGAAGCCGTCGCGGTTGGTCGCCGTGGAGCCGCGTACCGGCACGGAGTTGGCCGTCCTGCGGACCTCCGCGAACGCCCTCGCGGTGGGGTCGCAAGGCATGATCATCGGCGAGGGCCGGGAGATCGGGTACGTCCGCTTCGGCGCCCCCGGCGGCGCCCCCGTCCCGCCGCCCGGCGACGGTGGCAACCCCGCCCCCGGCGGCACCGGTCCCGGATCGGGCAACGACGGCGACGGCGACGATGGCTGCGGGCCGAAGAGGGAACTCTGCCCCGATCCCGACGGCGGCAAGGACGGCTGAGCGGGCGGGCACCGGAGCGCTGCGGGGCGGGCGGATGAGAGCGGCGTCCCAGACCCAGCCCGGCGGGTGGGAATGATCGACCGGTCTGCCCTAGGCTTGCCGCTCATGAGCAGTGCCGCCGCATTCTCGTACGCCCCCCTGCTGCCGACCGGTCCCGACCAGACGGACTATCGCCTGGTCACCGACGAGGGCGTGGACGTCGTACACGGCCCGGGTGGCCGTCGTTTCCTCACCGTGGAGCCGGCCGCGCTCACCGCGCTGACCGCCGAGGCGATGCACGACATCGCGCACTTCCTGCGCCCGGCGCACCTGGCCCAGCTCCGGGCGATCATCGACGACCCGGCCGCGTCGCCGAACGACCGGTTCGTCGCGCTGGACCTGCTGCGCAACGCGAACATCGCGGCCGGCGGGGTGCTGCCGATGTGCCAGGACACCGGCACCGCGATCGTGATGGGCAAGCGCGGCCGGCACGTGCTGACCGACGGCGCCGACGCCGAGGCCATCTCCCGGGGCGTCTACCAGGCGTACACGAAGCTCAACCTGCGCTACTCCCAGCTCGCCCCGCTGACCATGTGGGACGAGCGGAACACCGGCAGCAACCTGCCGGCCCAGGTGGAGCTGTACGCCGAGGACCCGGACGGGCACCCCGACGCGTACAAGTTCCTGTTCATGGCCAAGGGTGGCGGCTCGGCCAACAAGTCGTACCTCTACCAGGAGACGAAGGCGCTGCTCAACCCGACGCGGATGATGCAGTTCCTGGAGGAGAAGCTGCGGCTGATCGGCACTGCCGCGTGCCCGCCGTACCACCTGGCCATCGTCATCGGCGGCACCTCCGCCGAGTACGCCCTGAAGACCGCGAAGTACGCCAGCGCGAAGTATCTCGACGCGCTGCCCACCTCCGGCTCGATGAGCGCGCACGGCTTCCGGGATCTGGAGCTGGAGGCGGAGGTGCTGGAGCTGACCCGCAACTTCGGCATCGGCGCGCAGTTCGGCGGCAGGTACTTCTGCCACGACGTGCGGGTGGTCCGGCTGCCCCGGCACGGCGCCTCGTGCCCGGTGGCGATCGCCGTCTCCTGCTCGGCCGACCGTCAGGCCGTCGCCAAGATCACCCCGTCGGGCGTCTGGCTGGAACGACTGGAGACCGACCCGGCGCGGTTCCTGCCCGACGTCACCGACGACACGCTCGACTCCGAGGTGGCCGTCCGGGTCGACCTCAACCGTCCGATGGACGAGATCCGCACCGAGCTGTCCAAGTACCCGGTGAAGACCCGACTGTCGCTGTCCGGCCCGCTTGTGGTGGCCCGCGACATCGCCCACGCCAAGATCGCCGAGCGGTTGGACGCGGGCGAGCCGATGCCGCAGTACCTGCGCGACCACGCCGTCTACTACGCCGGCCCGGCGAAGACCCCCGAGGGGTACGCGTCCGGCTCGTTCGGCCCGACCACGGCGGGCCGGATGGACGCGTACGTGGAGAAGTTCCAGGCCGCCGGTGGCTCGCAGGTGATGCTGGCCAAGGGCAACAGGTCGGGCCAGGTGACCCGCTCCTGCCAGCAGCACGGCGGCTTCTACCTCGGCTCGATCGGCGGCCCCGCGGCCCGCCTCGCCCAGGACTGCATCAAGCACGTCGAGGTGCTCGAATATCCGGAGTTGGGCATGGAGGCGGTCTGGAAGATCGAGGTGGAGGACTTCCCGGCCTTCATCGTGGTCGACGACAAGGGCAACGACTTCTTCGCCGAGGTCACCAAGCCGGTGCTCACCGTCGGCCGCCGCTGACAAACGCGTACGCGAAGGGGTGCCGGGCGAACCCGCCCGGCACCCCTTCTGTCGTCCGTGCTGAACCGACATCGGTGCGCCCGTACCGCCGGGGCGGCGGGGCGTGCGCACCGCCCCCGTCGGATGCCGTCACCGACAACCCGAAGTAAGTGTCCGATGGACCGCTGCCGATCCGCTCTCACATCGCTATCGCCTGACTGAGTCAATCTGTTACCGCCGGACTACGCTGCTGACAGTAGGGCCAGTGATGCGGGGGAGCAGATGCGGTTCGGGATCCTGGGTCCCCTGCGGGTCGGCGGTGGCGAGACCACTGTCACCGCTGGTCGAGACCGGATCGTGCTCGCCATGCTGCTGTTGCGGGCCGGCCGGCTCGTGCCTGTCGACGAGCTGGTCGACGCGGTGTGGGAGGAACGTCCCCCGGCCACCGCCCGTGCCCAACTGCAGACCTGTGTGTCACGGTTGCGCCGCCGGTTCGCCGAGCTTGGGCTTCCACCGGAGGTCATCGTCACCGATCCGGTGGGGTACGGCGTCCGCGCCGCTCCGGACGACCTGGACGTCGAGGTCTTCGGCCGGGGTGTGGAGGCGGCGCGTGCCGCAGTGGAGGCCGGTCGGCTGGACGACGCGCGCACCGAGTTCCGCGCTGCCCTGGCGCTCTGGCGCGGGTCGGCGCTCGCCGGTATCCCGAGCCGGAGCATCCGTCGCCGAGCGCAGGCCCTCGACGAGCAGCGCCTGACCACGTTGGAGGAGTGCGTCGACGTCGAGCTACGCCTCGGCCGAGCCGCCGAGCTGATCGACGAACTCGCGGAGAGCATCGACCAGCACCCGTTGCGGGAGCGGCTGCGCGGCCAACTGATGCTCGCCCTCTCCGCTGTCGGTCGACAGGCCGACGCGCTCGCGCTCTATCGGGAGGGTCGGCGGTTCTACGCCGACGAGTTGGGCATCGAGCCGGGCGTCGAGCTGCAGGAACTTCATCAGCGCGTACTCGCTGGCGATCTTGTCATGGCCGGTCGGGCACCGTTGCCGATCCACCCGGTCCGTTCGTTGCCCCGGGCGATCGGCGACTTCACCGGTCGGCACCAGACGCTGGCGCGTCTGGTGAAGGACGTGGAGGCCGGGGCCCGAATCCAACTCATCGATGGCATGGCCGGCAGCGGCAAGACCACTCTCGCCGTGCACGTCGCCACAGCCCTCGCGGACGACTACCCGGACGCCCAGCTCTACATCGACCTGCACGGGCACAGCGAGCGGACCCCGTTGACACCGGTCGCGGCGCTGGCGACGCTGCTGCGGCAGCTCGGTGTGCCCGCCGACCGGGTGCCGACGAACCTGGACGACCGGTTGGCGCTCTGGCGCAGTGAGCTGGCCGGCCGGCGGGCCCTGCTGGTGCTGGACAACGCCGCCAGCGCCGACCAGGTGACACCTCTGCTGCCCAACGGCTCGCACTGCCTGATCCTGATCACCAGCCGTCGCCGGCTGGTCGGTGTGGACGAGGGACGGCCGTCGTCGTTGCCGGTGCTCGACACGGACGAGGCGATCGAGCTGCTCGGGCACGTGGTCGGCGTCGACCGGGTGGCGGCCGAGCCGGAGGCCGCCACCGAGGTCGTCCGCCGTTGCGGCCATCTGCCACTCGCCATCCGACTGGCCGGTGCCCGACTGGCGCACCGGCCCCGCTGGCGCATCGCCGACCTGGCCGAGCGACTGACGAGCCGACCCGATCCGCTGGCCGAGTTCGAGGCGGGCGACCGGTCCGTCGGTCGCGCCTTCGCCCTGTCGTACGCCCAGGTGTCGCCGGCGGCGCAGCAGGCGTTCCGCCTGCTCGGCCTGCATCCGGGGGTACGGTTCGACAACTCGGTCGCCGCCGTCCTCGCCGAACTGCCCCTGCCCGACGCGCAGGACCTGCTTGACGAGTTGGTCGACGCGAACCTGGTGGAGGAGGCCGAGCCCGGTCGGTACCGGTTGCACGACCTGGTCCGCGAGTACGCGCGGACCCTGGTGGCGGAGCCGGAGCGGGCCGTCGAGCGGCGGCACGGCATCGAGCGTCTGCTCGACCACCATCTGCACGTCGCGATGGCGATCGCCCGCACGACGGAGTTCTCCTCGCTCCACTCGCTGATCCTGGTGGCGGAGCCGCTCCGCCCCGATCTCGTCGCGCTCGTCGCCGAGCAGGGCAGGGCCTGGCTCGACGAGAACTTGGCCGTGTGGACCGCCCTGGTCCGGCTGGCGGAGACCGAGGCCTTCCCGCAGTACTGCTGGCAGTTGGCTAGGGCCTGCTGGTACGCCCAGTTCGCGGGTGGTCGGTTGGACGAATTGATCGAGACGCACACCATCGGCCTGCGCGCCGCCGAGGCGTTGGGCGACGACCGGGCAGTGGGGACGATGCTCAACTATCTGGCCTCGGCCCACTACCGGCTGGCGGATTTTCCCGAGTCGATCCGGTTGATGGAGAGGTCACTGGAGATTTTCCGCCGCCTCGGTCTGTCCCGCGAGTTCCGCAACACCCTCGGCAACCTGGGCAGCTCGTACGCCGCCAACTTCCAGTTCCGCCGCGCCCGGGAGTGCTTCGACGCCGCTCGCAAGGTGGCGACGCGGATGCGCGACAAGGAGGCGCTGACGAACGAACTCAACAATCTGTCGCTGACCCTGCTGCTGTGGGGTCGCCACGAGGAGGCGCTGCACGTTGCCCGACGGCACCTGAGCATCGCCCGCGAGGTCGGCGACCCGCGGCGGATCGGCAACGCCCTCGGGCATCTCGGGATGATCCGGCATCGGATGGGTGACGTCGGACCGGCCAGCCGACTGCTGCGGGTGGCACTGCGGATCAAGCGACAGATGGGCAGCCGGTTCGGTGAGGGCGAGGTGTTGAACGAGATGGGGGCTGTGGAACGGGAGGCCGGGCGCCCGGAGCTGGCCGCCGACCTGCACCGCGCGGCGCTCGTCGCGATGACCGAGGTGGGGGATCGCATCGCCCAGTGCGGCTCGCGCAACCTACTGGCCCGAGCCATCCTGGACCAGGGGGACGTGACGAGCGCGCTCGACCTGCACCGTCGGGTGCTGGCGGACGCCGCCGCGTTGGGTGCCCGATACGAGCAGGCCCAGGCGCTGGAGGGCATCGCCCGCTGCCTCTTGCCGAGCGACCCGGCGACGGCCCGCGCGCACCTGACCCGGGCGCTTTCCCTGTACCGGCAGATCGACATGCCGGACCGGCACGAGGTGGAACGGCTGCTCGCCGGGTTGGGCTGACGGATCATCTGCGAGTCGGCCACGGGCGCGGCAGGATGGTACGCGTGACGACTCCAGAGGCGACCGGTTACCGGATCGAGCGCGACTCGATGGGCGAGGTCGAGGTGCCCGCCGAGGCGCTGTGGCGGGCGCAGACCCAGCGCGCGGTGCAGAACTTCCCGATCTCCGGCCGAGGCATCGAACCGGCCCAGATCAAGGCGCTCGCGCAGATCAAGGGCGCGGCGGCCGAGGTCAACGGCGAGCTGGGTGTGATCGACGCCGACGTGGCCGCGGCGATCGCGGCCGCCGCCGCGCACGTGGCCGACGGCGGCTACGACGACCAGTTCCCGGTCGACGTGTTCCAGACCGGTTCCGGTACGTCGTCGAACATGAACGCCAACGAGGTGATCGCGACCCTGGCGAGCCGGGAGTTGGGCTCGCCGGTGCACCCGAACGACCACGTCAACGCCTCCCAGTCCAGCAACGACGTGTTCCCGTCCTCGATCCATCTGGCGGCCACCCAGTTCATCGCGGAGGATCTGCTGCCGTCGCTGACCCACCTCGCCGAGGCGCTGGAGGGCAAGGCGACCGAGTTCGAGACGGTGGTGAAGGCGGGGCGTACACACCTGATGGACGCCACCCCGGTCACCCTCGGGCAGGAGTTCGGCGGGTACGCCGCCCAGGTCCGCTACGGCATCGAACGGTTGGAGGGCTCGCTGCCCCGGCTGGCCGAGCTGCCGCTGGGCGGTACCGCCGTGGGCACCGGGATCAACACCCCGCTCGGCTTCGCCGCCGCCGTGATCGGCAGGCTCCGTGAGTCGACCGGGCTGCCGCTGTCCGAGGCGCGCAACCACTTCGAGGCGCAGGGCGCCCGCGACGCGCTTGTGGAGACCTCGGGGCAACTGCGGACCATCGCCGTGGGCCTCTACAAGGTCGCGAACGACATCCGCTGGATGGGCTCCGGCCCTCGGGCCGGCCTGCGGGAGCTGCGCATCCCCGACCTCCAGCCCGGCTCGTCGATCATGCCGGGCAAGGTCAACCCGGTGGTCGCCGAGGCGATGCGGCAGGTCTGCGCCCAGGTGATCGGCAACGACGCGACAGTCGGTTTCGCCGGCTCGCAGGGCGACTTCGAGCTGAACGTGATGCTCCCGGTCATGGGTCGCAACCTGCTGGAGTCGATCCGGCTCCTGGCCGCGGTGACTCGGCTGTTCGCCGACCGCCTGGTGGCCGGCCTGGTCGCGGACGCCGAGGTCTGCCTGGCGTACGCCGAGGGCTCGCCGTCGATCGTCACCCCGCTGAACCGCTACCTCGGGTACGACGAGGCCGCCTCGATCGCCAAGGAGGCGCTGGCCAAGCAGGCTTCCATCCGGGAGGTCGTGATCTCCCGGGGGCACGTCGACTCGGGCAAGCTCACCGAGACCCAGCTCGACGAGGTGCTCGACCTGCTTCGGATGACCCACCCCTGACCGGCGTCGGGCGCTGCTCACGCCCGGCGCAGTGCGGAGCGGCCCGCGAAGCGCGCCGAGTCGCCAAGCTCCTCCTCGATCCGGATCAGCTGGTTGTACTTGGCCGTCCGGTCGGAGCGGGAGAGTGAGCCGGTCTTGAGCTGACCGCAGCCGGTGGCCACCGCCAGATCCGCGATGGTGGTGTCCTCCGTCTCCCCGGAGCGGTGCGAAATGACGACGGTCCAGCCCGCCTGCTGGGCGGTGGCCACCGTGGCCAGCGCCTCGGTCAGGGTGCCGATCTGATTGACCTTGACCAGGATCGAGTTGCCGACGCCCGTGCGGATGCCCTCACGCAGCAGCGTCTCGTTGGTGCAGAACACGTCGTCACCGGTGAGCTGGCAGCGGTCACCGACGCGGGCGGTCAGCTCGCGCCAGCCGTCCAGGTCGTCCTCCGCCATCGGGTCCTCGATGGAGACGATCGGGTAGGCGTCGATGAGCGTGGCCAGGTAGTCGGCGTGCTCGGCCGGGGTGCGGCGCACCCCCTCGCCCGCGTAGTCGTACACACCGTCGCGAAAGAACTCCGATGACGCCGGGTCCATGACGAGGCCGATGTCCGTGCCGGCGCGGTAGCCGGCGCCCTCGATGGCCCTCAGCACGAAGTCGAGCGCCTCCTCGGCGGTACGCAGCTCGGGCGCGAAGCCACCCTCGTCGCCCACGCCTGTGGAGTGCCCGGCGGCCAGCAGGTCGCGGCGCAGGGTGTGGAAGACCTCGCTGCCCATGCGGACGGCTTCGGCGAAGGTGTCCGCGCCCACCGGCACGATCATGAACTCCTGGAAGTCGAGCGGGTTGTCGGCGTGCGCGCCGCCGTTGACGATGTTCATCATCGGCAGTGGCAGAAGGTGGGCGTCTTCGCCGCCGAGGTAGCGGTAGAGGGGCTGGCCGTGGGCCGCCGCGGCAGCCTTGGCGACGGCGAGGGAGACGCCGAGGATCGCGTTGGCGCCGAGCCGGGACTTCGTGGTGGTGCCGTCGAGGGCGATAAGTGCGGCGTCCAGACCCGCCTGGTCTGCTGCGACCCGGCCGCGCAGGGCCGCCGCGATCTCCCCGTTGACGTTTGCCACCGCGCGGTCGACGCCCCTGCCATGCCAGCGCGCGGGGTCACCGTCGCGCAGTTCGACGGCCTCCCGGGCCCCGGTGGAGGCGCCGGAGGGGACGGCGGCCCGGCCCAGAGATCCGTCCGCCAACCTGACGTCGACCTCGACAGTGGGGTTGCCCCGGCTGTCGAGGATGCGGCGGGCGGTGACGGTCTCGATGGCGGCGGTGACGGTTCCGACTGAGTGTGCGGCTGTGTCTGCGGGCATGGGAGGTCCTTCTCGTTGTCGTGTGCCGTGGCCCCAGCTGCGACAACGCTGGCGCTGAGCCCGACAGCAGCAAACCCTACAGCAATGCTGTTCAGTGCTGCTGAACAGCATTTGCTGTGCAGGTCAGGTGCCTGGCAGCGCCGACGAACGGGGTAAAGTGCCGTGTGCCCACCTCGGAAGCCGCCGCCATCGCCGCCGAACTGCGGACCGCGATGGGCAAGCTCACCCGGCGCGTCAAGAACGAGGACCGCATCCCGCTCGGTCAGATCGCCGTGCTCGGCGCACTCGACCGCGACGGCGCCATGACCACCAGTGACCTCGCCGCCGATCAGCGCGTACGCCCCCAGTCGATGGCCCGGGCGGTGGGACTGCTCCTCGAACAGGACCTGGTCACGCGCCGGGCGCACCCCACGGACGGCCGCAAGTCACTTGTCGAGCTGTCGGACGCGGGTCGGGCCGCGCTGGAAGCGGAACGCAGCCGCCGGGCCGGCTGGCTCGCCCAGGCCATCGAGGCCGAACTCACTGATGAGGAGCGGGCGTTGCTGGCCCGCAGCGCAGCCCTGCTGGAACGGCTCGCCATGCGCTGAGCGTCAGGATTCGGGCAGTGCCGCCCAGTCGAGGAAGCGGACGTAGAGCGCTGCGGGGGCCGGGCCGTCGTGCGGGTTGAGCCGGTACAGGTCCGCCGCCGCGTCGTGCAGGACGGTGCACAGGTAGATGCTCAAGGCGATCCGGTCGTGGGCGTACTCCTGCCGAAGGGTGAGCCGCGCGACTGCGCACGGCCAAGGCCCGGCGCAGACCCGGCACAGCCAGAGCGGACGCAGCGGCAGGTGCGGTCGACGAGGCGTGGCGGCGCGATCGTCCAGGGCGGTCCGGTGCATGCTGCGACCTTCCTTTGGAGCTGATGCGTTCGGCGTTATCACCCCGCGCCCCCCGGTGGCGGTGTGTGCGACACCCCGGCACCGACCCGCAAGATCGCGCTCGATCCCGGATGTAGTGGTCTCCGCAGGTCAGGACCCCACTACTCCCAGGATCGAGCGCGATCTTGTGGTCGGCCTGATCCGGGGGTGGGACCGCCCGGCACGGGGGAGCGGGCGGTCCCGTGCGACGCCGTCGCCCGGGGGTGGGACCGCCCGGCACGGGGGAGCGGGCGGTCCCGTGCGACGCCGTCGCCCGGAGGCGGGAGCGGTGCCGCGCTTCACAGTCTGGTGATCGGACGACTAC
The DNA here is from genome assembly GCF_026342015.1 of Micromonospora lupini. NCBI lineage: Bacteria > Bacillati > Actinomycetota > Actinomycetes > Micromonosporales > Micromonosporaceae > Micromonospora > Micromonospora lupini. The sequence continues at coordinate 944,345 of NZ_JAPENL010000002.1, read as the reverse complement.
GGTCGGAAGGATTTGGCCTCGTCGTCGTAGCCGCCCTGTTCGTGGGCGGTGACGTCGGTGGCGGCCGGCTGGAGTTGATCGTCGGCGGGGTGGAGGGCGGCAGGGTATGGCCGATGGACAGATGACGGCGGCGGCGTTCCTGGTCGCGGAGCTGCGCCGGGCGCGCGCTCGCCGGCTCTTCGTGGTCGCGCCCCCGCGCTGACCCGACCGCCTGGCCCGCGACGGCGGTCGCGGGGCTTCCCCCGCGCAACGTCGCCGATGTTGCTGCTTCGGCGCGGCGTGAGGCAGCAACATCGCCGGAGTTGCGTGGATCTTGCGGTGGCGCGGGTGGTAAACGGCTCGACGGGGTCTGCGGGGTGGCGGGATGATCCCCGTCATGGGTGGCGATGACCTGGTGGTTCCTCCCGGGACCGAGCGGTTGCGGTTGCGGCGGCTGACGGCGGCCGATGTGGACGCGTTGGTCGAGTTGGACAGCGATCCAGAGGTGATGCGTTTCCTCACCGGTGGCGTCGCCACCCCGCGCGCCACTGTGCAAGACGAGCAGGTGCCGAGGCTGCTCGCGCAGTACGAGCGGCATCCCGGGCTCGGTCGCTGGGCGGCGCTCGACCGGGCGGGCGGCGACTTCCTGGGTTGGTTCGCGCTCGACCCGTCGGAGGACGGCACCGAGGCCGAGTTGGGCTACCGGCTGCGCCGCTCGACGTGGGGGCGCGGCCTGGCCACCGAGGGGTCGCGGGCGCTGGTCCGATACGCCTTCGACACGGTGGGCGTGCGTCGGGTGTGGGCCGAGACGATGGCCGTCAACGAGCGGTCCCGTCGGGTGCTGGCGAAGGCGGGGCTGCGCCACGTGCGCACCTTCCACCTTCAGTTCGACGACCCGATCCCGGGGACCGAGCACGGCGAGGTGGAGTACGAGCTGCGGGCCGACGTCGCTCAGGACCGGCCGGCGGCCCTGCGGGCGCGGTAGGCGGTCACCGCCGCCCGGTTGCCGCAGCCGGCCTCGCAGAACCGCCGCGACCGGTTGCGGGACAGGTCGACGACCACGTTGTCGCAGTCCGGGTACTCGCAGATCCGCAGTCGGCTCAGCTCGCCCATCCGGACCAGGTCGGCGATAGCCATCGCCGCCTCCACCGCCATGCGGGTGGCCAGCGGCGCGTCGCGGGGCACGGCATGCAGGTGGTACGGCTCGTCGTCGTGCTCGATGAGCTGCGGTATCGCCCGGTGCTCGAGCAGCAGGGCGTTGACCATGGCGACGATCTCGGCCGGCTCGGCGTGCCAGATCCGGCGCAGCCGGGGCCGCAGCTCCCGCACGGCGCGCAGCTCGGCGTCGGTGTGCTCGTGCCGCCCGCTGTAGGAGTGCCGGCTGAAGAACGCGTCAAGCGCGGCGACATCGGGCAGCAACTCGCCGTCGCGGCCCGCGGTGTTGACAAGCGCGGTGGCGGCGATCAGCGAACATTCGGTGTCATGAGCGAATAGCAACTTGACTCCTGTCACGGTGGCCGCCTAGCGTCATGAGCACAAGGATAGTTTGCTCATGACACCGTGTCGTCCCGAGGAGCCCGAGATGCAGTCACGACCCGCCGTCGGCGCCGCGCTGGCACTGCTCTCCGCGGTCACGTTCGCCACCTCGGGCACCTTCGCACGGTCGCTCATCGAGGCCGGCTGGTCGGCCGAGGCCGCAGTGGTCGCCCGGGTCGGCGTGGCCGCCCTGGTGCTGGCGATCCCCGCCCTACTGTCGCTGCGCGGCAGGTGGCACGTGCTACGCCAGAACAGCGCGGCGGTCGTGATGTTCGGGCTGCTCGGGGTGGCGCTGGCACAGGTGTGCTTCTTCAACGCCGTGCGCTACCTGCCGGTCGGCATCGCGCTCCTGCTGGAGTACCTGGGCATCATCCTCGTGGTCGGCTGGATGTGGCTGCGGCACGGCCAGCGTCCCCGGCGGCTCACCGTCGCCGGTTCGGCCGCGGCCCTGTGCGGGTTGGCGTTCGTCCTGGACCTCACCGGCACCGCCGGCTTCAATCCGGTCGGCCTGCTGTGGGGACTGGGCGCCGCGTTCGGCCTGGCCGGCTACTTCGTGCTCGCCGGTCGGGTCGACCCCCGGCTGCCCTCGGTCGCCATGGCCAGCGGCGGCATGGCCGTCGGCGCCGCGGTGCTGCTCCTCGTCGGGCTGACCGGTCTGCTGCCGCTGCGCGCCACGTTCGGCGAGGTAACCTTCGCCGGGCACCGCACCACCTGGCTGCTACCCATCGTCGGGCTCACCCTGGTCGCCGCCGTGATCGCGTACCTGGCCGGCATCGCCGGCACCCGGATCCTCGGTCCCCGGCTGTCGTCGTTCGTCGGGCTGACCGAGGTGCTGTTCGCGGTGCTCATCGCCTGGCTGTTCCTCGAAGAGCTGCCGACCCCGTGGCAGCTCTTCGGCGGTGCGCTCATCGTCGCCGGGGTCGCCCTGGTGCGCCTCGACGAGCTGCGCGGCACGCCCGCGCCCGCCAGCCCCGAGCCCGTGCTGGCTCGCAGCGCGCAATGAGAGAGTGGACGTCGTGCTGACCACCGTGGTGTTCGACGCCGACGAGACCCTGCTGGACCTGCGGCCGGCGGTGACCGGTGGGTTGGTGGCAGTCCTCGACGAGATGCGCCGCCGTACGCCTGTCGCGGCCGGCGTGACGCTCGCCGAGCTGGAGTCCGACTGGGACGCCGTCTTCGGCCGGCTGAGCGCCGCCCCGGTGCTGGAGATCCGCCGGGCCGCGCTGGCCCGATCGCTGGCCCGCGCCGGACTCGACGACCACCTGGACGAGATCGCCGCCCTCTTCTTCGCCCGCCGCTTCGCCCTCACCCGCCCCTTCCCGGACGTCCCGCCGACGCTGGCCACGCTGCGCGCCCGGTACGCGCTGGGCTTCGCCACCAACGGCAACAGCCGCGCCGAACGCTGCGGGCTCGCCGGCGAGTTCGCCTTCGAGTTGTACGCGCACGAGAACGGGCTGCCCAAGAAGCCCGCCCCGGAGTTCTACGCGGCGGTGGTCGAGGCCGCCGAGGTCCCCGCCGGTCAGATCGTGTACGTCGGTGACTCGTGGGAGCACGACGTGGTGGCACCCCGGCAGGCCGGCCTGCGATCGGTGTGGCTGAACCGGTACGGGCTGCCCCGCCCGGCCGGGTTCGCCCCCGACGCGGAGGTGTCCACCCTGGCCGATCTGCCATCGGTCCTGGCTGACCTGTCGGCAGGATCGCCCGCATTGAATTGAGCGGATGAACGAGAGATTCACCGCCATAACGGACGTTCACCTGGCGCAAAGCTGGCCGGTGTTGTGTGATGGCTGCCACGTCCCTCAACGAGAGGATCCGATGTGGTGAGCAAGCGCTTCACCGCCGGGGCCGTCGCGACCGCGGCAGCACTGGCACTGACGGCAGCGGGCCTGGGTGTACCGGCCAGCGCCGCGCCGAGCACCTCCCGCACCTTCACTGTCGTCGCCGAGGACGGCTTCGCCGCCGACACGGCCGTCGCCGCCATCCAGGCAGCCGGCGGCACTGTGGTGTCCCGGTCCGACGAGGTCGGCATGTTTCAGGTCACCAGTGATCGGGCCGACTTCGCGGCCAGGGCGACGGCAGCCCCGAGCCTGATCGGCGCCGCCGAGCAGAAGGCCATCGGCCGCAAGCCGAAGCTGGACCGGGTCGAGCAGGAGCACCTGACTGCTGCCGGCACTGCGCGCGCTGCCGGTGCGGCAGCGAAGAAGGGTGCCAAGCTGGACCCGCTCGACGAGAAGCTCTGGGGCCTGGAAATGATCCGGGCCGACAAGGCCCGCAAGATCGAGCCCGGCGACCGTCGGGTGACAGTCGGCGTCCTCGACACCGGCGTCGACGCCAGCAACCCCGACATCGCGCCGAACTTCAACTGGTCGCTGTCGCGCAACTTCGCGCCCGACCGGATCGACGTGGACGGCGATTGCGAGGTGGCGAGCTGCCTCGACCCGGTCGGCACCGACGACGGCGGGCACGGCACCCACGTGGCCGGCACCATCGGCGCTGCAGCCAACGGCTTCGGCCTGTCCGGTGTCGCCCCGAACGTTTCGCTGGTCGAGCTGAAGGGTGGCCAGGACTCCGGCTACTTCTTCCTCGACCCGGTGGTCAACGCCCTCGTCTACGCCGGCCGGTCCGGGATCGACGTGGTCAACATGTCGTTCTACGTCGACCCGTGGCTCTACAACTGCACCGCCAACCCGGCCGACTCGCCCGAGGACCAGGCCGAGCAGCGGGCCATCATCAAGGCGATGAAGCGGGCGCTCGTCTTCGCCCACAACAAGGGCGTCACACTTGTCGGCGCGCTCGGCAACAACAACGAGGACCTGGGCGCACCCCGTACCGACACCACCAGCCCGGACTACGGGGCCGACCCGTACCCCCGGCCGATCGACAACAACAGCTGCTGGGACCTGCCCACCGAGGGCCCACACGTGATCGGCGTGTCGTCGGTCGGCCCGTCCGGCAAGAAGTCCGACTTCTCCAGCTACGGCACCGAGCAGATCTCCGTCGCCGCGCCGGGTGGTTGGTTCCGGGACGGCTTCGGCACCGACTCGTACCGCACCGACGCCAACATGATCCTCTCGTCGTACCCGAAGCACGTGCTTCAGGAGGAGGGCTCGGTCGACGCCGACGGCAACATCGTCGCCGGCTTCGAGGAGTCGGTCTTCAAGCAGTGCAAGGCCAACGGTGAGTGCGGCTACTACACCTACCTCCAGGGCACCTCGATGGCGTCCCCGCACGCCGCCGGCGTCGCCGCGCTGATCGTCAGCCGGTACGGCAAGCCGCAGGGCCGGGGTGGCTTCGGCATGTCCCCGGACCTGGTCGAGCAGCACCTCTACCGCACGGCGGCCGAGCACGCCTGCCCGGAACCGCGCCTCCAGCAGTACCGCAACGAGGGCCGTGACGAGACCTACGACGCGTACTGCGCCGGTGGGGTCAACTTCAACGGCTTCTACGGGTACGGGATCGTCGACGCCTACGCGGCGGTGAAGACTCCGCTCAAGCCGAACGCCCGCCCGTAAGACACCACCTCGAGGCCCGGTCGACCACTGTCGACCGGGCCTCGCACGTGTGAAGGGTTTGATCGACTGCAGATCGCCGATGTGGCGCTAACAGGCTTCGCTGATGGCCCCATGTCGGCGACCTGGAGTCGATCAAACCTCTGTGTGCTCAGCGGCGCCAACCGCGAGAGATCAGGGCCGACCGCACCTCGCTCAGCACAGCCGGGAAGTCGTTCTTCAGCCGCCGGCTGGTCACGTGCAGCACCAACCAGCCCGCGCCGACGAGCAGGTTGAGCCGTCGACGGTCGCGGTGTAGTTGCTCAGGGTCCGCGTGCCATCGGCCGTCGTACTCCACAGCCACCCGAAACTCCGGCCAGGCCAGGTCGGGATGGAGGACGAGGCCGCCAGAGAGTCTGATCGGGTGCTGGGCGACCGGCCGGGGCAGTCCGCCCAGCACCAGACGCACCCGTAGCTGCGACTCGGGCGGGGATTGTGCGCCCGAATCGGCGAGGTCAAAGACCCAGCACGCCCGTCGGCCACCTGGCCGCTCGGCATTCGCGGTGCCGACAGTGGCCAGCGAGGCCCGAGTTGTCAGGCCCGTCGCGAGCAGCGAGTCGACGATCGCGACCGAGCGCAGCGGGTCCAACCAGGCCGCCGCCTCCCACGCTGCGGAGGATGGATCCGTTCGGCGGATCGCCGGTTCGCTCCGCACTTCGGGCAGTGCCGTCCCTGGCGTGGACCGTGAGACAGCCCTCGGGCCAGCGGGCCTGGTCGGGGCGGCGTCGGCGCCGACCACATGCACACGAAGGCCGCGTTGGGAGTCGACACGGGCTGTCCTCGGCACCAGGACGTGCACGTCGTCATCGAACCCGGCGGCGTGCTCGATGCCATGCAGGTAGGCCGACGACGGTCCGGCGATCAGCGCCTCGGGCGGCAGCCGCAGGGCCGCGGCGCGGCAGGCCAGTTCGTGGTTACGTTCGAGGCGGGCGTCGGCGTACACGTCGTGTCGGAGTCGGACCCAGGACGAGCCGCGCAACTGGTGTCTGGTGACCATGCCCTGTCCGATCGCGGCGGATCCACGGAAGACCCGCCAGGCGAGGGCTGGAGGTCGGGAGGGATGAGGAGGCATCTCGCCAGCCTCTGACGCTCGGCACGGAACCCGTTACCCCTGTGGATGACGTGGGGTGGGCACTCCGCGCGAGCCTGTGGACGACATCCATCTGAGCGACCGGAGTGCTATACGGCGAGATCATCACCAGGTCGGCGAAGTGGCGCTTTCTACGGATCAGGATGGCGCGTTTTCGGCGATCTGAACACGGTGGAGGTCAGCGGAGGGCGGCGGTGACGGCTGTGGCGGCAGCGCGAACCTGGGGGCCGACCAGGTCGACGTCCAGCGGGGCGAGCGCGACGACGCCGACGCTGGCCTCCAGACCCGGCACGCCGAGCACCGGAGCGGCCACCCCGTACGCGCCGGACTGCAACTCCCCGCTGCTGCTCACCGGTTCTGCCGCGCCGCCCCGGCCGGCCAGGATGGCCCGTCCTGCGGCGCCTCGATCCAGGGGGTGTCGCGCACCCGTCCGGTACGCGACATGGAACGACGTCCAGCTCGGCTCGACGACGGCCAGGGCGACACCCTCGCCGCCCTCCACCACGGTCAGGTGTGCGGTGGCGCCGGCCTGCTCGGCGAGCCGGCGTAGCGCGGGCATCGCCCCCTCGGCCAGCAGCGGCTGGGCGCGTCGGGCCAGGTGCAGCACCCCGACGCCGAGGCGGAGTCGGCCGTCGCTGTCGCGGCGCAGCATGCCGTGCCCGGTCAACGGGCCGACCAGCCGGTAGACGGCCGCCCGCCCGATGCCGAGCCGCGTCGCCACCTCGGTGACGGTCAACCCGGCCGGCGCGTCGGCGACCAGGTGCAGCAGCCGCAGCCCCCGATCCAGCGTCTGCGCCGTCTCCCCAGCCCGCCCGCCCACCACGTCGGCCCGCCTGCCGGGATCAGGTGCAGTGACGGCCTGCCCGGCGGCCTTCCGCCCGGCGGCGGCCATGTCGGTCTGCTCGATCGGGGTGCCGCGTCGGGCCCGTAGACGGGGGTCTTCACCGCCGGGGAGCGCGGGTGGCTCGGTGGGGTGTGCGGTCGCGTCCACGCCTGGCAGCGTACGACCCGGCACCGGCGGACCCGGACAGGCGTGGACGGCTACCCTTGTACGGTGACGCTACGCCTGTATGACACCGCCACCCGATCGGTGCGGGACTTCGTCCCGCGGGAAGCCGGCAAGGTGGGGGTCTACCTGTGTGGTCTCACCCTCCAGGCGCCGCCGCACATCGGCCATCTTCGCTCCGGCGTCAACTACGACGTGCTGCGTCGCTGGTTGCTGACCGCCGGCTACGAGGTCACGTTCATCCGCAACGTGACAGACATCGACGACAAGATCCTGGTCAAGGCGGGCGAGCGGGGTCAGCCGTTCTGGTCGATCGCGTACGCCAACGAGTTGATCCTCGCCGAGTCGTACCGGGCGTTGAACGTGCTGCCGCCCACCTACGAGCCGCGCGCCACCGGGCACATCCCGGAGATGCACGAGCTGATCACGAAGTTGATCGCGGACGGGCACGCGTACCCGGCCACCGACGGCTCCGGTGACGTCTACTTCGACGTGGCGTCCTGGCCGGCGTACGGGTCGCTGTCGGGTCAGTCGCCGGACGCGATGCAGTCGGCGGGCGACGCCCCCGACCGGGGCAAGCGGGACCCGCGCGACTTCGCCCTCTGGAAGGGCGCCAAGCCGGACGAGCCGGCGGACGCGTACTGGCCGTCACCGTGGGGGTTGGGTCGCCCGGGTTGGCACATCGAGTGCTCGGCGATGTGCTGGCGTTACCTCGGCCCGGAGTTCGACATCCACGGTGGCGGTCTGGATCTGACGTTCCCGCACCACGAGAACGAGATCGCCCAGTCCAACGCGGCCGGGCTGCCGTTCGCGCGGTACTGGGTGCACCACGGGCTGCTCAACATCGGCGGGGCCAAGATGGGCAAGTCCGCCGGAAACGCGCTCGACCTGGCGTACGTGGACTCGCTGGGTGTGCGGCCGGTGGAGCTGCGTTACTACTACGCCGCCGCGCACTACCGCTCGGTGATCGACTACTCGGAGGACTCGCTTCGCGACGCGGCCACCGCGTACCGGCGGATCGAGGGTTTCGTGCAGCGGGCCGTCGAGCGGGTGGGCGCCGGGCAGTTCGGTGAGCTGCCGGCCGGCTTCGTGGCGGCCATGGACGACGACCTCAACACGTCCGCCGCGCTGGCCGTGTTGCAGCAGCACATCCGCGACGGCAACACCGCGCTGAGCACCGGCGACGATGTGACCGTCCGCACCACCCTGGCCGCGGTACGGGCGATGCTGGATATCCTCGGGGTCGACCCCCTGGATGAGGGCTGGACCGGTGGCGGCCGCTCGGACGATCTGCGTGCCGTGGTGGACTCCCTGATCGCGCTGGCCCTGGAGCAGCGCGCGCAGGCCCGGGGCCGCAAGGACTGGGCCGCCGCCGACGCGGTACGCGACCAGCTCAAGCTGGCCGGCGTGGTGGTCGAGGACACCCCCCAGGGCCCCCGTTGGACTATTGGAGAGCAGGACTGATGGCCGGCAACTCGCAGCGCCGTGGCCGGCGACTGACGCCGAAGGCGGGTGCCCCCAAGGGCTCCGGCGGCAAGAACAAGGATTCTCTCACCGGGCGCGGGCGCACCCTGCCCGCCGACGAGCGACCCTGGCACAAGGGTTACTCGGGCACCGAGAAGCTGCCGCAGCGCACCGCCTGGAAGCAGGACAAGGAGCGCCGGGCGGCGGCCGAGGAGGGGCGTGCCCCGAAGATCGGCCAGCCGGGCAGTAAGGACACCACCTGGGGCAGGGGCGGTGGCCGGGGCGTACCGGCGAGTCGTGGTGGCTCGGCGGGGCGTGGTGGCCGGCCGGCCGCCGGACGGACCGGCCCCCGGGTCGCGCCGGGGCGCAAGTCCAACCCTTCCAAGGACACCCCGGAGCTGCTGGTCGGGCGCAACCCGGTGCTGGAGGCGCTGCGCGCCCAGGTGCCGGCGACGGCGCTCTACGTCGCCCAGGGCATCGACATGGACGACCGGATCAACGAGATCATCCGGACTGCCGCGGACCGGGGCATCGCCAACCTGGAGATCAGCCGCGCCGAGCTGGACCGGATGACCGGCGGGGTGCTGCACCAGGGCGTCGGGTTGCAGGTGCCGCCGTTTGCGTACCAGCCCTTCGAGGACATGGTCGCCGCGGCCCTGGAGCAGCAGGCGCCGCTCCTGGTCGCGCTGGACGGGGTCACCGATCCGCGCAACCTGGGTGCGGTGATCCGTTCGGCCGCCGCGTTCGGCGCGCAGGGTGTCTTCGTACCCGAGCGGCGGGCTGCCGGGATCACCGCGACCGCCTGGCGGACCAGCGCCGGCGCGGCCGCGCGGGTGCCGGTGGCCCAGGTCACCAACCTGACCCGGTCGCTGAAGGCGTGCCGCGACGCCGGCTTCATGGTGGTCGGCCTGGACGCCGACGGTGACACCGACCTGTACGACCTGGAGGCCGCAGTCGGGCCGCTGGTGGTGGTGGTCGGCTCCGAGGGGCGTGGGTTGTCCCGGCTGGTCGGCGAGACGTGCGACCTGACCGTGAGCATCCCGATGATCTCCGAGGTGGAGTCGCTCAACGCCAGCGTGGCCGCTGCGGTCACCCTCGCCGAGGTCGCCCGCCGCCGCTCGGTCGAGCTGTAACGACGTCGACGAGGCCCCTTCCCGCCGGTGCGGGAGGGGGCCTCGTCGTCAGATCTGGTGGAGCCAGGCGACGAAGAGCAGCGCCCCGGCCGCCGCGATCAGCAGTGTGGTCGGTAGCAGCCAGGCCCCACTGCGCTCCCCGTCGAGACGGCGGGTCAGTCGCTGGTGCACGGCGGCGATGCCGATCAAGGCGGCCAGGCCGGCGGCGGCCATCGGCAGGCCGACGAGGAAGTGCGCAAGCCACGCGCCGGCCCGGGTCGGACCACCCCAGGAGTGGTCGTACGGGCCGGGGTCGACGATGCCGTACAGCACGCCGCGCAGCACCAGCAGCAGTTGGACGCCGAGCGGCAGCAGGGCCACGAGGCCGAGCAGCAGACTGAGCAGTCCGTGGCCGAGCACCGCGACCGGGCCGGGTCGCCGGTCGGGCGCGGGCGTCGGGGGCGCTCCGAGCAGCCCGGTACGCAGCCTCCGCCACCGCGCTGCTGCGGCACCGGCGCCACCCACCGGGGCGGTCACCAGCGCGAGCAGGGCGACCGGCACCAGCGCCGCGCAGTAGGCGAGGCTGCGGCCGGTCAGGCGGGCCGTCCGGTCGAGCCGGGAACTGGTGATCGGGTGAACGGTGGCGGACACGGCGTCTCCTCGGGTTGGGCGTGCCGCGACGCTACGGCCGCGGCCCGCCCGGCCGAGTCACCCCGCGGAGCCACATCCGCGCTGGCACTACGGAGTGAGGCGCCCTCTCCGGGTACGACGAAAGGGGCGGCCCGCCGAAGCGGACCGCCCCTTTTGCCTTACGGCGTTACGTCAGATCCGGCCGCCGGTGGCGGCGTGGAAGACGTGGCTGCGGCCGGTGCGCGGCTTGACGAACACGGTGTCACCCATGTTCGGCATGGTGCGCCGGTCGGTGCGGACGACGAAGCGCTCCGAGTTGCCGCCCAGCGCGGCGTGCCCGTAGACGTTGGCGTCCGAGCCGAGGTCCTCGACCAGCTCGACGACGACGGGCATGCCGCCCTCGGTCGGGCTGACCAGGTCGCAGTCCTCCGGGCGGAAGCCCACCGTCACCTTGCCGTCGCCACCCTCGGCGCGGGCCGCCTCGACCTGCTCGCGGGTGAGCGGGATGTGCAGCTCGGCGAACTCGGCGCCCTGCTCGTTCAGCGGAACGGTCTTGATGTTCATGGCGGGCGAGCCCATGAAGCCGGCGACGAACACGTTGGCCGGGGTGTCGTACAGCGTCCGCGGGGTGTCCACCTGCTGGAGGACACCGTCGAGCAGCACCGCGACCCGGTGGCCCATGGTCATGGCCTCGACCTGGTCGTGCGTGACGTAGACCGTGGTGACGCCCAGCTTGGCCTGCAGCGAGGCGATCTGGGTACGGGTCTGCACGCGCAGCTTGGCGTCGAGGTTCGACAGCGGCTCGTCCATGAGGAAGACCTGCGGCTCGCGGACGATCGCCCGGCCCATCGCGACACGCTGACGCTGACCGCCGGAGAGCGCCTTCGGCTTGCGGCTGAGGTACTCCTCCAGCTGGAGCAGCCCGGCCGCCTCCTTGACCCGCCGGTCGATCTCCGACTTGGAGGTCTTACGCAGCTTGAGGGCGAACGCCATGTTCTCGTACACGGTCATGTGCGGGTAGAGGGCGTAGTTCTGGAAGACCATCGCGATGTCGCGGGCCTTCGGGGGCAGGTGGGTCACGTCGCGCTGGTCGATGTAGATCGAGCCGGCGTCGACGTCCTCCAGGCCGGCGAGCATGCGCAGGCTTGTGGACTTGCCACAACCGGAGGGGCCGACGAGAACGAGGAACTCGCCGTCGCCGATCTCGAGGTTCAGCTCGTTGACGGCGGGACGCTCGGTGCCCGGGTAGATCCGGGATGCCTTGGAATAGGTGACCGTAGCCATGGTGGTGCGCTTCCTCTCACCGGCAGGAACGTGCCGGACGATCCGAGTGAAGGAGCGGCCGGCACGTATCCGCGCCGGTCAGCGGACGGCGGTCGGCCGCGGGGGCGGCCGTGGTGTCGTCCGTGTCACTGCACCGTAAACGGCTTTCCCCGCGCTGCCAAGGCGAGGGCCCCTCGGAAGTGATCCAGTGCCCACGCATTCCGGGCACTCGGGCACGGGCAGGCATCAATCGACGCCGTGCCAAGGCGGCGAGCGTCGGGTTGTTGACGTTTCCCGTGCTCGGGAGCACTCGCGAGCGGGATATCCGGACGGCAGTCGCTATGCTGGCCTCGACACACGCGCCCCTGTAGCTCAGCTGGCCAGAGCACTCGCCTTGTAAGCGAGATGTCGCCGGTTCGATCCCGGCCGGGGGCTCCATATCCACAAGGCATTTCCGGTCGGCTCCGCCACGAGCCGACCGCTTGACAGCAACGAGCTTTCCGTCGAGCTTGCCGAGCGCTGCCGGGCTGCACGTCGGGCGCGTGGGTGATTGCGGTAGGCCATCCCGCCCGCCCCCGACCCCGATGAGGCGAGCACACCACCGCCCGACCCGCCAGGGTCCGTACGTCCGCCAAGGCCGGGCTTGCGATGGCGGGCCAGGCGGTGCCCGCTCCCCGGTGGGCGGGTCGAGGGCAGGCGGGTTGGCCAGCCATTGACCTGGCGTGCGACTGTGTGGCGAGATGTCTGAGGCTGTCCTGTCCGAAGAGGTGGACGTGCAGTTACGGCGAAACACCACGAAGCTGCGCAGGACTTGCCTTTATTGGGCGATTTTCGGGGTGCTTGTCTGGTGGGCGGCAGGCAACGCCGCAGCCGACCCCGATCACTTTTACCACAACAAGGCGCCCTTGTACGAAGTGCTCAGCGTGGTCATGGTCGCCCTTTCTCTCGGCGCGTGGCTGATGCTTCTCTGGCCGTTCCTGATGGAAGTCGACGAATCCGGCCTGACACTCCGCCTACGAGGCGTCACGACCCGGTTGCCGTGGCGCTCTGTGGAGTCGCTGAATGTAACGAAGGTGGGGGAGTCGTGGAGGAATCCGAACCTGGAGATTCACCTGGCGCCGGGTGTGAAGCTCCGGGGGCGGTGGGCCAGCAAGCGAGGCGGACGGCGTGTCTACACGTTGCTCGCACTGGCTGACTTCACCGTCGCGCCCGAGGAGGTGATCGCGGGTCTGCAGCGGTATGGCGCAGGCAAAGTCGACGCTCAGCAGTACCTTCAGCACCGTGCCGCCGCGCGGTCCGTCGCGCGATACATGCGCGGCGATGCAATCGGGGTCGATCCGCATCTGGCCGCATACATGGCCGAGCAGCGGAGGATCGAGGTGGACCGACAGATGGCGGCCCCAGACACCAATGAGCAGGGGCCGAGCGCCGTTCCCGCTGGCCCCGAGGTAAAGGACATGATCGGCGTGGTGGAGCCCACGATTCTGGCCGAGGTCCGGTTGGGGCCGGAGCATCGGCCTACCGGGTTCACCCGCCATTACTACTGCGGTGTCGACGGACTCCGCGTCGAGGTGCCGCCCCCAGTGGTGTTGCGCATCGTGCAGTACGACGGCGACGAGCCGCAGGCATACCTGTTCTACTGCGACGACAGCGGCGAGGAGATGACCGACACCTTGCATGACTCTGTTGCTGAGGCCATGGAGCAGGCCACGGCGGAGTTCGGCGTTCAGCGACACGAATGGGACCTCAGGGGGTAGCGGACAGCCGGCCGGCCTCCGACGGCTCGTCGGCAGCGCCGTCGGAACGGGCATCGATGGCCGGTCACTCCTATAGTTCGGGTACCACCGACCGTCGAGGAGTCGCATGAGCCCGCTCGTCGCGATCACCGGTAGCGCCCAGGCGGGCCGTACCTACTCGCCCGCCGTACGAGACCCGGAGGGCGCGGCTGCGGCGGCGGCCGAGTTGGGTGCGGCGCTCGCCACCCGGGGGTGCCGCATCGTCGTGTACTCCGGCGACCCCGAGTACCTGGAGCGGGACGTCGTGCGCGGCTACGTCCGCTCCGGCCGGGCGCAGCCCGGGTCGATCCTGGTCCGTGGCCGGTACCAGAAGGACGTGGGTTTCGAGGAGGCCCACCGGTACCCGGATCTGTTCACGGTCGTGCCCGAGTCGACCGAGGACTGGGAGGTCACCTTCTACCGGTCGTTGCTGAGTGTCGACGCGTTGCTGCTGGTGGGCGGCGGAAGCTCCACGTTCATCGCGGGGCTCATCGGTCTGTCCCGGCACATCCCGGTCGCGGCGGTGGCGGCGTTCGGCGGCGGCGCGGAGAGGGTCTGGCAGCGCCTCAGCGGTGAGCGCGGCGTCGCCACCGAGGAGGAGGTGGCCCTGCTGGCCCGCCCGTGGCAGCCGGGCGCCGCCGAGCCGATCGTCGCCGCGCTTGACGCCCAGGTGCAGCGCCGCGCCGAGCAGGAGCGTGCCGCCGGCGAGGCCGAGCGAGCCGCCGGCCGGCGTACGGTGGCGGGTCTGGTCACCGCGCTGGTCCTCCTGCTGCTCGCCCTCGCCACGATCCCGCTGGCGTACGCCGCGCCGGCCGGCGGATGGCAGAACGTCGCGGTTCTCGTGGCCGCCCCGCTGTTCGCCTCGGTGTGGGGCGCGATCGTGCGCAACGCGTACGACGGCAGTGGCAACTGGCTGCGGGCTGCGGCGTTGGGCTCGGCCGCCGGTGTCATCGCCTTCCTGCTGTTCGTCGCGGCGCAGATCTCCACCAACCCGGGCCTGCTCGACGGCGACGCGGCGCGGCAGTTGGTCTTCTTCGTCCTTGCCATCGGGTTCATCGGCGGGTTCACGTCCGAGGTCGTCTACGCCAAGCTGCGCGACCAGGACGTGACGCAGACGTCGGTCCTGCCGCCGGGCGGTCCGCAGTGAGCCGTGCCGTGGAGGAGTCCAACCGGGCGATGCTGCGTGCCCGCGACGCGATGGACCGGGCGTACGCCGACCCGCTGGACATCCCGGCGCTGGCCCGGATCGCGCACGTCTCCGAGGCGCACTTCATCCGGACGTTCCGGGCCACCTTCGGCGAGACGCCACACCGCTACCTGCAACGCCGTCGGGTGGAGCGGGCCATGGCGCTGCTGGTGGAGACCGGCCGGGACGTGACGGACATCTGTTACGCGGTCGGCTTCGGCAGCCTGGGCACGTTCAGCCGGACGTTCCGGCAGATCGTGGGGGAGTCGCCCTCGGATTTCCGGCGTCGCCGCGCCGCGCCGGCCAACGTGCCGTCCTGCTTCACCAAGGCGTGGACGCGTCCCAGCAGTTTTGGATAAGCAGCAGGTCAGGGCCACCCTCTACGGTCATGGCATGACGATGAACGCGATCAGCCGCTCCCAGCTCTACGTCCTCGACCAGGACGAGGCGCTGGACTTTTACGTGAACAAGCTCGGCATGGAGGTCAACACCGATCAGGATCTCGGCTTCATGCGCTGGTTGACCGTCAACCTGCCCGGCGACCCGGAGCGCGAGATCCTGCTGGAGACGCCGGGCCCGCCGGCGCTGGACCCGGCGACGGCCGAGCAGGTGCGGGAGTTGCTCGCCAAGGGCGCCCTCGGTGGGTACCTCTTCATGACCACCGAGGACGCCCGCAAGACCCACGAGGATCTGGTGGCGAAGGGCGTCGAGATCATCGACGAGCCGACCGAGCGCCCGTACGGGATCGACTTCGGCATCCGGGATCCGTTCGGCAACAAGATCCGCATCGGCCAGATGTTTCCCCGGGCGTAGCGTCAAGATCAAGAAACCGGAAGGCGCGGGCCAGTCCCGTGCCTTCCGGTGTGTTTGGGTGTACGGCATGCGGACGCGGTTGCTGTACCTGGCCCGGCACGGCGAGCAGGACCTCACCGGGCACGCCGACACGGACTCGACCGAGCCGGACACCGGCCTGTCCGATCGCGGCCGGCGGCAGGCCAGCCTGCTCGCCGAGCGCCTGCGGGGCTTGCCGTTCGCCGCCGTGCACCACGGGCCGCTGCGCAGGGCCGCGCAGACCGCCGAGGTGATCGCCGCGGCACTGCCCGGAGTTCCGGTGTACGCCACGGAGCTGGCAGGTGACCACCTCCCCCACGACACGGATCCGGCCGGCCTGCCGCCGGCGTACGCCGAGTTCCTGGCCGGATTCTCGACTGCCGAGCGGGCCGACGGGCCGCGAGTGACGGCGGCGGCGGTGCGGCGCTTCGCGGGTCCGGTGACCGCCGACGGGGGAGCGGCCGAGGGTGTGCCGGTTCGTGAGCTGGTGGTGACGCACACCTTCCTGATCGCCTGGCTGGTCCGGCACGCCCTCGACGCGCCGGAGCGGCGGTGGCTGGGTTCGAACCACCACAACGCGGGGTTGACCGTCATCCGGTACGGCCCGGCCGGGCCGCCGAACCTGATCACCGTCAACGACGTGGCGCACCTGCCGGCGGAGCTGCGCGGCACCGGCCTGCCCCCGGACTACCTGGTGTGAGCCGCCGGTCGGTCAGCCGGTGGCCCGCAGCAGCAGCTCGACGAGCGCACGGGTGACGGGCGGCGGCGCGGGATCGGCGGGGCAGTCGACGTACCCGGTCTCGACGGCACCGACGGTCAGGCGGTAGCTGAACGCGTCCGCGCAGCTCGTCGTGGTGGCCGTGCGGCGGGCCTCGGTGGTCAGCCGCCTGTCGGCCGCCAGGCCGCGGAGCCGGCCGAGATCGCCGGCGTCGAGTTTCCCGGTACGCCGGCCGCCGGCCCGGTCCACCACGGTCCATTGGCCGTCCGATTCGACTGTGACGTTGTCGCCGCGTCCGGCGAAACCGCCGGAGCGGAACAGTGTCACCCGCCCGGCCGCCGCGTCCGGGGCCCCGGGCACGACCGGCGCGGTGCCGCTCGGCGTCGGGGCGATCGGAGTGGTCGGGGTCGCGGTCGCCGGCTGCGGGGTGCCGGTGGCAGATGGTTGGTTCGCGGGGGTGTCGGCCCGGTCGGTGCCTGTGCAGCCGGCCAGGAGGGCGGCCAGGAGCGCGATCGTGGCGCCGGTCGTCGAGGCGGGTCTCATATCCGTCGGACGTGTCGTTGCCGGCGTTGGTTCCCTTGTCAAGGCCCTCATCCGTTCGGCCAGTCTCAATGTCTGGGAGCGGTCCAAGTCTTCTCTTTTCCTCAACGCATCGCTATATCTACATGCGTGACTACCCCCGTCACACTCTTTCTCCTTTCAGGAGGGCACGTGAAACGACCCCTCGCGGCCGTCAGCGCAGCGCTGCTCACCAGCGGCCTGTTGACCTGCGTCGCCACCACGGCGCACGCCGCCCCATCCACCGCTCCCGCGCCGGACGCCTCCGCCGCAGCCCGAGCGGCGGCCGTCCTGCGAACGAACCCCGGCGCCGTCCAGGGTTCGGGCCCCGAGTCCTACCAGGTGCGCAGCACCAAGGTGGACGCCACCGGCGCGGCGCACACCCGCTACACCCGGACCTACCAGGGGCTCCGCGTGTACGGCGGTGACTTCGTCATCCACACCGCGCCGAACGGCACGTACGCCGGCAGCTCGGTCGCACTCGCCGCGCCGCTGACCCTCGCCACCACCGCCAAGGTCACCGCGGGCGCGGCGAAGAAGGCCGCCACCGCCCGGTTCACCGGCAAGGCCGAGGCCGTGGGTGCCCCGGAACTGTTCGTCGACGCCAGCTCCGGTACGGGCCGGCTGGCCTGGGAGACGGTGGTCAGCGGCATGAGGCCCGACGGGCAGACGCCGTCGCGGCTGCACGTGATCACCGACGCCACCTCCGGCGCGACAGTCGGGTCGTTCGACGAGATCGAGTCGGTGGTCGGCAGCGGCCAGGGCATCTACACCGGCACGGTCAGCATCGACACGACGCTCTCCGGCAGCACCTACCAGATGATCGACCCGTCGCACGGCAACGGCCGTACCTGCGACATGAACAACGGCACGTCCAGCTGCACCACCTTCACCGACGCCGACAACGCGTGGGGCACCGGCGCCAACTCCAACCGGCAGTCCGCCGGCGTGGACGCTCACTTCGGCGCGGCGAAGACGTTCGACTACTTCAAGAACGTGCACGGTCGCAACGGCATCTTCGGCAACGGCAGCGGCGTGCCGAGCCGGGTGCACTACGGCAACAACTACGTCAACGCCTTCTGGGACGGCGCCCAGATGACCTACGGCGACGGCTCCGGCAACTCCCGCCCGCTGGTCTCGCTGGACGTGGCCGGGCACGAGATGAGCCACGGTGTCACCGAGGCGCTGGCCGGCCTGGTCTACTCCGGCGAGTCCGGCGGCCTCAACGAGGGCACGAGCGACATCTTCGGCAACATGATGGAGTTCTACGCCGCCGCGCCGAGCGACCCGGGTGACTACCAGGTGGGCGAGAAGATCAACATCAACGGCAACGGCACGCCGCTGCGCTACATGTACAACCCGTCGCTGGACGGCTCGTCCGACAGTTGCTGGTCCACAAGCACCAAGAACAAGGACGTGCACTACTCCTCAGGCGTCGCCAACCACTTCTACTTCAACCTCGCCGAGGGCACCGGCGCCACCGCGTACGGCACCTCACCGGTCTGCGGGTCCGCCCCGGCGGTCACCGGCATCGGCCGCTCCAAGGCGGAGAAGATCTGGTACCGGGCGCTGGACGTCTACTTCACCTCCAACACGTCGTACGTCAACACCAGCAACCCGGCGAACACCGCCCGCGCCTACAGCCTGCGGGCGGCCACCGACCTGTACGGCAGCTGCTCGACCGAGTACAAGGCCGTGCAGGCCGCCTGGACCGCGGTGAACGTGGCCGGCAACGACGCGCCCTGCTCCACCGGCAACGACTTCTCCGTGTCGCTGTCGCCGACCGCCGGCTCGGTGAACCCGGGCAGCGCGGTCTCCACCACCGTGTCGACCGCCACCACAAGCGGTACGGCGCAGACCGTGACGTTCTCCGCGTCCGGCCTGCCCAGCGGGGCGAGCGCCGCGTTCAGCCCCGCCTCGGTGACCTCGGGCGGCTCGTCCACCCTCACCATCAGCACCTCGGCGAGCACCCCGCCCGGCACCTACTCGGTCACCGTGAACGGCACGGGGTCGGTCACCCGTAGCGCCACCTACACGCTCACCGTGAACGGCAGCGGGGGCGGCTGCACCGCGCCGGGGCAGAAGCTGGCCAACCCGGGCTTCGAGTCCGGCGCGACCGGCTGGACGGCCAGCTCCGGCGTCATCACC
The DNA here is from genome assembly GCF_026342015.1 of Micromonospora lupini. Classification (NCBI taxonomy): domain Bacteria; kingdom Bacillati; phylum Actinomycetota; class Actinomycetes; order Micromonosporales; family Micromonosporaceae; genus Micromonospora; species Micromonospora lupini. The sequence continues at coordinate 925,501 of NZ_JAPENL010000002.1, read as the reverse complement.
ACCGACAGTGGCCAGGCGGCCCACGGCGGGTCGTACAAGGCGTGGCTGAACGGGTACGGCAGCAGCCACACCGACACGCTCGCCCAGTCGGTGGCCCTCCCGGCGGGCTGCTCGTCGTACACGGTCAGTTTCTGGTTGCACATCGACTCGGCCGAGACCACCACCAGCGTCGCGTACGACACGCTGCGCGTGCAGGTGCTCAACTCGGGCGGGACGGTGCTGGCCACGCTGGCGACCTACTCGAACCTGAACAAGGCCACCGGCTACAGCCAGAAGTCGTTCTCCCTGGCCGGGTACGCCGGCCAGACCGTCACCCTGAAGTTCACGGGCGTCGAGGACTCCTCGTTGCAGACGTCCTTCGTGGTCGACGACACCGCGCTCAACGTCTCCTGACCTGACCTGACCTGACCTGACCTGACCAGGACCGGGCCCGGCAGCCCCCACACGGTGGCCGCCGGGTCCGTGCCGTTGGCTCTCTGGCAATCTTGGACAGTTTCCGTCATCTCCGGACGGAAACTGTCCAAGATTCGCTTTGGGCGGACGCGTGCGGCGAGGATGGGGTGGGTCTGTGGCGGGTGCGGAGTTGACTGTTGCGGTGGCCGGGCCGGTGGCGACAGTGGTCATCCACAACCCGGCGCGTCGCAACGCGATGACGGCGGCGATGTGGCGCCAGCTTCCCGAGCTGCTCGACCGGCTGGAGCCCGACCCCGACGTACGTGCCCTGGTGCTCACCGGCGCGGGCGACGCCTTCTGCGCCGGCGCCGACCTCGGCGACCTGGCCGAGCTGCTGGACGCCGGCGACGCCAGCATCGCCGTGGCCGCCGAGGAGCGGCTGGCCGGCTTCGCCAAGCCGACAGTCGCGGCGATCCGGGGCGCCTGCGTCGGGGGTGGCGCTCAGCTCGCCGTCGCCTGTGACCTGCGGATCGCCTCGGATGACGCCCGCTTCGGCGTACCCCCGGCTCGGCTCGGGCTGATCTACCCGGCGCCAACCACCCGCCGGTTGGCCCGGCTGGTCGGCCCGTCGGCGGCGAAGCACCTGCTGTTCACCGCCGAGCTGATCGACGCCGACCGCGCCCTGCGGATCGGCCTGGTCGACGAGGTGCTGCCGGGCGACCGGCTCGCCGCGCGGGTGGACGACCTCACGGCCACGATCGCGCAGCGGTCCGCGCTGAGCGTCGCCGCCGCCAAGGAGATCGTCGACGACCGGGCCGGCCCGGCGCGGATCGCCTGGTGGCACCGGAAGGTGAGGGACAGCGGCGAGGCCCGCGAGGGCGTGGCGGCCATGGCGGAGCGCCGGTCACCCCGGTTCGCCTGGCGGCCGCCTTCCGACAGCTGACGGCTGCGCCGCTGCTCGCTGCCGGCGCCGCACGCCTGCTCCGTCGGCGGCCACCAGACCACCGAGGGGCGGGGAGCGGGTCCAACCGGACCTGACCGGGCGGTAACCGCCGCCGCGAATGCATCCATTGCGAAACCTCGATCCCGGGTGGTGCCGGGACTGAGCGGTACGGCAGGCTGTCCGTCGTGCAGCGTGATCGGTTGCTTGCGGGTCGCTACCGGCTCCTGGAGCGCCTCGGCAGCGGCGGCATGTCCGCGGTCCACCGCGCGTACGACGAGGTGCTGGAACGGGACGTGGCGGTGAAGGTGCTCGTCGCCTCGGACACCAACGCCCGACAGCGGATCCGAGCCGAGGCCAAGGCGGCAGCCCGGTTGTCGCACCCGCACGTCACAAGCGTCTACGACTTCGGTGAGTCGACGGTCGACGGCGTCCAGGTCCCGTTCGTGGTGTTGGAACTGCTCAACGGCGTCACCCTCGAACAACGACTGGCCGCCGGGCCGCTGCCGCCCCGGGCCGGGCTGCGGGTCTGCGCGGAGGTGGCGGCGGCACTCGAAGCCGCACACGCCCAGGGATTGGTGCACCGCGACGTCAAGCCGAGCAACGTGATGCTTACCCCCACCGGCGCGAAGGTGCTCGACTTCGGCATCGCGGCCGCCGCCGGCGACCCGGAGATCGACTTTGAGGGGCGGCTACTCGGCACGCCTGCCTATCTCGCCCCGGAGCGGCTGGCGGCCGGCGAGGTACTGCCGGCCTGCGACCTGTACGCCCTCGGCCTGCTCCTGCACCGGACGCTCACCGGCCGGCTGCCCTGGGCCACCGAGACGCAGACCGGGATGCTCCGCGCCCACGTCCACGTCGAACCGGACCCGTTGCCCGAGATCGACGGGGTTCCGCCCGAGATCCACAGGCTCTACCGCTGGTGCCTGGCCCGCGATCCCGCCGACCGGCCCCCGGCCGCCGAGGCGGCCCGCATCCTGCTCGCCGCCGCCACCGGGCCGGTCACGGCGCGTGCCGCCACCGCTGCGGCCACGGCGCCTGCCGCCACCGGGCCGGTCACGGCGCCTGCCGCCACCGCTGCGGCCACGGCGCGTGCCGCCACCGGGCCGGCCACGGCTGGCGCAGCCGCCGCTCCGGTTGGGCTGGGTGAGCCGGTCCTGGACGCGAGCGCTGCCGCGCCTGACGTCGGCCGGCACCTCACGCCTGTGCCACCCAGCCCGTCCCCAACAAGCGTGGCCGAGGTCGACGACGCGTCGACCGAGCCGGGCGCCGGTGTGACCGCCGGCCCGACCGACGACCCGCGGCGACGGTCCCGGCGTCGGCACCTGGTGGTCCTGGCGGTCGGTGGCGCGGTGATCGCCGCGGTGGCGGTGGCCGGGTCGCTCGGTGACTACGCCACGCGGCAGCACGACGGGACCAACCCACGAACCGGAATCGGCACGGGTGGCACCACCACTGTGGGACTGCCGCAGACCGTCGCACAGCCCGAGCCGTCAGTCGACCAGCCGCCGGCCGGTCCGTCGGTCCGGACCACCCCGGCCGCCCCCCGGACAAGCCCATCGGCGGGTTCGGGCGGAAGGTCCACGTCGGCACCGACCCAGCCCGGGCCGAGGCCGACTCCCACCGATCCTCCCGTGATCACGGTGCAGGCCGTGGGCGGGACGGTCACCGTCCGCTGCCTCGGGGGATCGGCCGAACTGCTCACGGTGACGCCCGCGCCGGGCTATCGGGCGGCGCCCTACGACCCGGGCCCGGCGAAGCAGGTCCAGGTCGAGCTGACCTCGGCCGAGCACAGCAGCGAGATCCGTACGCACTGCGCGGGCGGTCGCCCGAAGCCGAAGGTCAAGGAACGCGGCGTCTGACCGGGGCCGGCGGGTGCCGCGCCGGGGCGTACCCCGACGCGGCCCCCCGTTCCCGCCGGCCGGTCGGTCACCGCCCGGCCAGCGACGCCCAGCCCGGGCTCACCGGCTCCCGGCGCAGCGGCATGCCCGCCTCCGCCGGGGTGCGGTCGCCCTTGCGCTGGTTGCAGCCGTAGCAGGCGGCGGTCGTGTTTCGCCAGGTGTTCCGGCCTCCCCGCGAGCGCGGCAGGATGTGGTCGATTGTCGATGCGGCTCCCCCGCAGTACGCGCAACAGCGCTCGTCGCGGCGCAGCACCCCGGCCCGCGACCAGGCCGGCCCGGAGTTGAACCGCCACCTGGTGACCACGTAGCGGACCAGTCGCACCACCCGGGGCAGCGGGAAGACACCGATCACCTGGTCGGGCTCCGCCTCGTGGATCTCGGCCACCCGGCGGCAGAGCATCCGGACGGCGTGCTGAACGGTGACCCGGTGCAACGGGCCGAGGTCGGCGTTGACGACGAGGACGGCGTCCACCGGGACTCCTTTCCAACTGGTGCCGGACAGCGAAGAGCCGCCCGGTCCGGCATTCGGACGGGGCGGCTCGGCGCGTACGGGTACGCGTCAGTCGGGCCGGCCCGCGCGGGGACCTTCCGCTCGCCAACCGTCGCCGGGCAGCGACGACGACGGCACGGTGGTGACGTGCGACGTCGTCATGATCTGCTCCCGCGGCGGTGGTTGACCTTGCGCGATCACGGTAGGTCGGCACGGGAGAGCGGGGCAACGTATTTCGATGGGCCGCCCGGCTCCTCGGGACGACGCTGACGCCGGGTCCGGGGTGCGCGGCGGGTCCGTGGAGCGCGCCGGGTCGGGGGAGGGACCCCCGCCGCGCGGCGGGCGTTGGTCAGCGGCCGGTCCAGGCGGAGGGCCATCCGTGCGGTGAGTTCGCTGTCCAGCAGCGGCCGGTTGACCTCGCCCGCGACCGCCAGCGCGGGACCGGAGACGGAACGCCAGATGGCGGCCAGCCCGGCGCCGAAACCGAGCAGGGCGACTGTGGCCCGGGTGGTAGGTGAACCGCCCGCGGCGGCGGCGCTCACCCCGACCACCGCGAAGAGCACCACCAGCAGGGGTACGAGCACCGGCCAGAAGATGCCCCGGGCGGCCTGGGCCACCAGTCGCCGGTCCCGGATGATCAGGTTCCGGGCGACCACCGCATAGTCCTCCTCGTCGAGCAGGTCGCGCGGGTGCAGGCCGCCGGTCAGTACGCCGCGCCAGAGGTCACCCTGGTTGCGCAGCTCGCGGCTCAGCTCGGCCGGCTCGGGTTCGGTCGGATCGCCCCGGCCGGCCCGTTCCACAGCGACCGCCCAGGCGGCCAGCGAGCGGCGTACCACAGCCGCCGAGTACGGCGGCAGCACGCTTGCCAACTCGTCAAGCCACCGGCTGATCTGGATCTGGCGGCCGTCGAAGCGCCGCAGCAGTTGGGCGGCGTCGCCGGGCCGGACCGTGTCGGCCAGGGATCGGCCCAGCCGGTAGGCCAACCCGACCCGGAGGTTGGTGGCCATCGCCCAGCGCAGCACGTCCACGTTGAGGTCGTCGAGGGCGAGCAGCAGCGGTTCGATGTCGGGGGTGTCAGACTGTTCCAGGTCGGGCAGCCGATCCAGGTCGGGCAGCCGGGTCCGGGCGGCGGAGGTGTCCGGCAGCGACCCGGTGTGCCGGGTGAGCGCCGAGATCTGGGCCAGCGCGACGTCCACGCCGTCGAGGTACATCCGCATCCGGCGCGGCGCCGACATCTCGGTCAGGTTGGAGAGCTTGGCCGGTGGGTGGGCCGGAACGGTCGGCCCGGGCTCGACGTGCTGCCCGTGGTGGTACGCGTCCGCCATCCACCAGCCCAGGCGCAGCGCGATGACGACGCAGGCGCGCTCGTCGCGGAGCAGCGGGTACGCGTCGTCCCGGGCGGTCTCGTCGGCCTGTCGTACGTCCGCCGGGCCGGCGCGGTGCAGTGGTGACATCGCTGCTGCCCTCCCGCCCGGCCGATCGACGGATGATCATTCGAGCGTACGGCAGCGTACCGTCGGTTATGTTGGTTTTTGTCGGTTTGGGGTGCCCCGCCCGGCCAGCAGGCCCCGGGGCCGGATCGAGCGCACCGGCTCGGCCGCGGCGCCCTCCGCGCGCAGGATGTGGTTCGCCGCGATGATCCCGGTGGCGGCGGAGCGTTCCATCAGGGCGCTCGGGAAGTCCGTGGCGATGCCGTCGCCGGCCAGATAGACACCGGGCGCCTCGGTGCGGACCCCCGGACGCCAGGCGTGGCTGCCCGGCGTGAACGCCGGCGCCTGCGCCTCCACCCGGGCGCGCAGCTCCCGGACCCGTAGGGCCGCCGCCTCCGGCCAGAGCGTTACCAGCTCACGGCGCATCCGCTCGGCCAGCTCGTCGGCCGGCACGCCGGGCTCACAGGCGTACGCGTGCAGCTCGACGACCGAACCACCGGTCTGTCGCGCCCAGCGACGTGACTCGTTCTCCAGCCGGTGGTAGAGCGTCACCGAGTCCAGAGTGGGCTGCCGCGACACCCCGCTGAACACGGCCCGGTCGGCCGCGACGTCCCCGTCGCACCAGTACCGCGCCACCGCGTACGGCGGGCCGGGCGTGCCGAAGCGGGGCATCCGCGCCGCCAGCTCCGGTGCCTGCCCGACCAGGTCGGGGGAGGCCGCCACCAGCGCGGCCAGGGCCGGCGGATCCACCGCGAGCACCACGTGGGCCGCCTGGTGGCTACCGCCGTCGGTGGTCGTCACCCGCCAACCCTCGCCGTCGCGGTGCACCCCCGTGGCGGCGCTGCTGGTGACCACCCGACCGCCGTGCTTCTCCACGTGCCTCGTCAGCGGCTGCCAGATCGCCGTCGCATAGTCCTCGTCGGGGCAGTCGAAGGCCAGCCCCTCCGGATTGCCGAGCAGGTAGAAGTGGAACTGGGCGACCATCTCGGCGGCCGACATCTCCGCCTCGTGGTTGAAGAACGAGTGCGAGAAGACCTCGAACAGCATCGCCCGCGCCCGGTCCGGCAGCCGCAGCGAGGCCAGCAGCTCGTCGGCGGTCGTGTCGTCCAACTCCGCGTAGGTGCGGACCGGGTCGTAGGTGAGCAGCGGCAACGCCGCGTCCCGGTCCATCGACCGCAGATCGGCCAGGCGCAGGCTCGGGCTGCGCAGCAGCAGCGCCAGCAGGTTCGCCGGCGGCGCGGGCGGCAGCTTGCCGAACTCCTCGGTCGGCCACTTGGCGCTGAGGATCGGGTAGCCCGGAATCGGCTTGAGAAAGCCCAGGTCGGGCTCGACGCGACGAAGGATGGACCGCCAGTTGTAGTACTGCCGGAAGAACGCGTGGAACCCGTGCTCGTTCTGCTGCTCGCCGTCGCCGAGCGCCTCGGGCCATGCGCCGAGCCGCCCGCCGAGCGTGGGCGCCGCCTCCAGCACCGTCACCGCCACGCCCCGCTCGGCCAGCACGACAGCCGCCGACATGCCGGCGATTCCGCCACCGACCACCACCGCCGCGACCGGTCCCGGCACGCGGTCGGCGCCACCTCCGCCCGGGTCCACCTGGTGCTGACGTACGCCGATGAGCCGACCCACCACACGCGACAGCGCCACGGGGACCTCCCTCTTCCGGGCCAGTCTCCCCTACGGCAGGCAGCGGCGCTCGCGGTCGGACGCGGGCCAGACGTACTCCAGGTCCTCCGGGACGTCGTCGCCGAAGATCGGTCGGTAGTGCGTCGGGTCCTTGCGCAGCAGCGACGAGCGGTGGCTCAGGTGCAGGTCGTCGCGGCCGAGCCAGGGCGGCAGGTCACCGGCCTGTGCCAGCTCGTCCTGGGTGCGTACGACGCCGGCCCCGCAGGCGGCGGCGAGGTCGACGGTAAGCGTGGTGGCGCAGGTGTCGGCCCGTCCCGGCTCGGTCCAGACGGCGCACATGTCCAGCCCGTAGCGGGTGAGCGCCTCCTCGTACCCGGCCCACATCTTCACCGCCGGATGGTTGCGCCACCCGTACCCGGGCCGGGTCAGGCCGCGCAGCACCTGGATGGCCTCCACCCGCTGCTTGCCCAGCCGCTTCTGGTCCAGCACACGCGCGCTGGCCAGAAAGTCCGGGTACGGCAGGAAGGTCTGCATCCCGGTGCTCTACCCGCCGCCCAGGTCGCCATGCCTGGCCGTGATGCCTGGTCGGGATGATCCGGGCGGGGTCGCCCAGTGTGGTCGTGCTGGTTACGATCCGGGCATGGCGGAGCCGTGGCGGGACCGGGCGCGACGGGCAGTCGAGTGGAACTGGCGGCTCCGCGCCGCAGGCGATCCGCGTCCGCACTACGTGATCTGCGGCCAGGACGCGCTCGCCTACTACGTGGTCCGCGCGATGCTCGAATCCGACCTTCCGACCGGCGGCGTCCGGGTGACGGTCGTGCTGCCGGAGCGCTACCGCCGCAACGGGCCGGACGTGGCCGGGCTGCGCGGGGTCCGCGTGGTCCGCTCGGAGCGCCTGGACGTGGCGACCTTCGAGGCCGCCGGGCTGGCCGGGGCGACCGGCCTGGCCCTGCTGCACCAGGACGACGTCGGCAACCTGCACGCCGCTCTCTGCGCCCAGGCCGTCGACCAGCGGGTCCGTCAGGTGCTGCGGATGTTCAACGGCACCCTCGCCGACGGCGTACGCAAGCTGCTCAAGGCGCCCGTCGAGGTGCTCTCCGACGCCGAGATGGCCGCGCCGGCGTTCGTGGCCGCCGCGCTCGGCGAGGTCGACCCCAGCTCCTTCCAACACCGGGACAAGACGTTGCGGGTGGCGCGGCGTGCCGACGTCCGACCGCAGGACGTGGTGTGCGCGCTGGCTCGCCCCGACTCGGAGCAGGGGATAGAGCTGCTGCCTGCCGAACAGGCCGGCGCCGACCTGGTGCTCGCCGAGGCGACAGGTCAACCGCCGGGCACGCAGGTCGCCGCCAGGCGTCTGGTCCGGGCGCGCCGCCGCCGACGTCCGGCCGCGGTACTGCTGCGGGCCGTACGCGGCTTCGCCACCCGCAAGATCGGCATTGCGGTGATGCTGGTGCTCGCGTTGATCGCGGTGCTCGGCGCGCTGATCTCCCGCGCCGAGGACGTCTCGCCGCTGGAGGCGCTCTATCTGACGCTTGTCACCACACTCAGCGGCGCCGACCCGGACACCGACAAGGCGGCCGACGCACAGATCATGCAGGTGGTGCTCAACCTGGCTGGGCTGGCGCTGATCCCGCTGATCACCGCGGTCGTCGTGGACGGCATCGTCAACGCCCGACTGGCCCTGCACACCGGCCGTCTGCAACCGGCCCGCGCCGGGCACGTGGTGGTGATCGGCCTGGGTAACGTCGGCACCCGGGTGATGGCGCAACTCCGCGAGTACGACGTCGAGGTCGTGGCGATCGACAAGGATCCGGAGCCGCGCGGGGCGACCCTGGCCCGCCAGTTGGACGTGCCGCTTGTCGTCGGCGACGCCGCCCTGCCCGAGACCCTGGCCGCCGCGTCGGTGGCCGACTGTCAGGCGCTTGTGGTGGCGTCCACCGACGACGTCGCCAACCTGGAGGCCGCGCTTGCCGCGCGCGACCTCCGCGACGACCTGCGGGTGGTGCTGCGGCTCTTCGACGGTGACTTCGCCGAACGGGTGGAGGAGACCTTCGCGCTCGGGGTGTCCCGATCGGTCTCCTACCTGGCCGCGCCGGCCTTCATCGGCGCCCTCACCGAACGCGCGGTGATCACCACGATTCCGGTCGACAGGCACGCGCTGCCGGTCGCCGAGGTGCCGGTCGCCGCCGGCTCCGAGCTGGACGGTCGACCCCTGGAGCTGGTCAACCGGGACGGGCAGGTCCGGCTGATCGCCCGGACCCCGGCCGGCGGCGCGAAGACGATCTGGTGGAAGGACCTCGACCCACGGCAGGTGATCTTCGCCGGGGACCGGCTCACAGTTGTCGCCCGCCGGCGCGGCCTGGACTGGCTGACCAGGCAGTGCGCCCCGCCCGCCCCGGGCAGGGTCCCCATGCCATCGGGTCACCTCGATCCGATGCCCCGGGGCGTGCCCACCCCGTCCGGCGCCGGCTCGGCTGGTCTCGCCGTCGGCGGGGAGTCGTCCACGCCAGCGGTGCTTCCGGGGACGCCGCCGACGCCCACCGATCAGGAGATCGCCGCCTCGGCCCCCGGCGCGGCCCATCCGGTGCCGACCTCGCCGACGCCGGGCGACGACGCTCCGGTGCCTCCGGCCCGAGGCGCGGGGGCCGAGCCGACAGCGGCGGACGACGACTCGACAGGTGCTCCCCAGGTACGTGGTTGATCACGGGCCAGCCGATCAGCGGCTTCGTGTGGTCGTTGCCGCTGAGTGACAATCAGTGCCATGCGTTTCCGCGTCCTGGGGCCCACCCAGGTGCTGCTGGCCGACGGGCGTGAGATCGCCGTGGGCGGTCCACGGCTGCGCGCGCTGCTGGCGCTCCTGCTGCTCGACGCGGGCCGGGTGGTGTCCGCCGAGCGCCTGATCGACGGCCTGTACGGCGAGCACCCGCCACGGGGCGCCGCCAACGCGCTCCAGTCCCTGGTGTCGCGCCTGCGTCAGGCGCTGCCCGCCGAGCACACGCCTGTCGAGTTCCACCCGGCCGGCTACCGCCTCGCCGTGGATCCCGAGGACGTCGACGCGTACCGGTTCGAGCGGCTCGCCGAGGCGGGGCGTCGCGCGCTCGCCGGCGCTGACTGGCCCCGCGCGTCGACCGTGTTGCACGAGGCGCTGGAGCTGTGGCGTGGTCCCGCCCTGGCCGACGTCATCGACGTGGCAGGCGTACCCGCTCGGGCGGCCCGGCTGGACGAGCTGCGGCTGGCCGCCACCGAGGATCGGATCGAGGCGGAGCTGGCGCTGGGCGGGCACGCGGAACTGGTTGCGGAGCTGCGGCAACTGGTCGTGGCGCATCCGCTTCGGGAGCGCCCGCGAGGCCACCTCATGCGCGCACTGTCCGCGCAGGGCAGGACGGCCGAGGCGCTGGCCGAGTTCGAGGACGCTCGGCGCAGCCTGGCCGAGCAGCTCGGGGTCGACCCGTCGGCGGCGCTGGCCGCGATTCACCTGGCCGTGCTGCGTGGCGACGAGAGCGCCGCCGCGCCCCGCGGCGGAGGCAGCTCCGCCGTGCCCCCGACGACCGAGCAGGCGCTGCCGAGCCAGCTCACCACCTTCGTCGGGCGGGAGGAGGAGCTCACGCGCGTACGCGCGTTGCTCGGCGAGCGCAGGCTTGTCACCCTCACCGGCCCAGGGGGAGCGGGCAAGACCCGGTTGGCCATCGAGGCGGCAGGCTGCTCGGACGGCGAGGTCTGTCTGGTCGAGCTGGCCGGGCTGGCCGACGGGTCGGACGTACCGCAGGCGGTACTGAGCGCGCTCGGTCTGCGTGACGCGGGCCTGCGGGCCCCGGCCGAGCCGGGCCGGCAGACCACCGACCGACTGGTCGAGGCGCTTGCCGCGCGGCGGTTGCTGCTCGTGCTCGACAACTGCGAGCACGTCATCGCCGACGCGGCCCGGCTCGCCGCACGACTGCTGGGCGCGTGCCCGGCGCTGCGGGTGCTCGCCACGAGTCGCGAGCCGCTCGGGCTGGCCGGCGAGGCGTTGTGTCAGTTGTCCGGGCTCACCCTGCCGCCACCGGACGCGTCGACGGAGGAGGCCGACGAGTACGCGGCGGTAAGCCTCTTCGTCCAACGGGCCGTCGACGTCGCACCCGACTTCACCGTCACGCCGGCCAACGTCGACGTGGTGCTGCGGATCTGCCGTACCCTCGACGGCTTGCCGTTGGCGATCGAGCTGGCCGCCGCGCGGCTGCGGGCGTTGCCCGTCGCCGAGGTGGCCGCCCGTCTCGACGACCGGTTCCGATTGCTGTCCATGGGCAGCCGGGCCGCGTCGCCCCGACACCGCACGCTCCGGGCCGTGGTCGAGTGGAGCTGGGACCTGCTCGACGATGCCGAGCGCACACTGGCCCGCCGGCTCACCGTCTTCGCGGGCGGCGCGACGCTGGCGGCCGCCGGGCGGGTCTCCGGCCTGTCCAGCGGCGAGTTCGTCGACGCGCTCAGTGGTCTGGCCGACAAGTCCTTCGTGGAGCTGACCGGCGGCCGTTACCGGATGCTGGAGACGGTGCGTGCCTTCTGCGCGGAGCGTCTCGCCGAGGCCGGCGAGGCCGACGAACTGCGCCGCGCGCACACCGCGTACTTCCTGGAGTTCGCCTGGACCGCGAGCGACCACCTCCGGCAGGCCGAACAGTTGCACTGGTTGCGACGGCTCGACGCCGAGCGGGACAACCTGCACGCCGCGCTGCGCCGTGCCACCGCGGCCGGCGACGCGTCCGACGCGGCCGGGCTGGTCGCGGCCCTGTCCTTCTACTGGTGGCTGCGGGGCATGCGCGGGGAGGCGGCTCGGCTGGCCGCGGGCGTGCTCGACCTGCTGGGGGACGAAGCGCCGCCGGGGCTGAGCGAGGAGTTCGTGCTCTGCGTCTACAACACCTCACTTGCCGGCGCCGGCCACCTGCCGTCGCTCGGCACGCAGCGGTCGGTGATCCGCAGCCTCGACCGGCCACCTCGACAACCGTTCCTGCTGTACCTGTCGGGGATCTCGACGGGGCCGCCGTCCGGCGGGGCCGAGCACGTCGAGGAGCTGATGCGGGAGCTGCGGCAACTGGTCGGCCCGGACGCCTGGATCAACGCGCTCGGCGCGATGGGTAGCGGCTCGGCGCTGATGTGGAGTAGTCAGTGGGACCGGGCCAGGACCGCGCTGGTCGCCGCGCTCGACGGCTTCCGGAGCACGGGGGACCGGTGGGGCTGCATGATCACGCTCGGTGCGCTCGGTGAGCTGGCTGCCCGGGAGGGTGACCCGGCGACGGCGGGCGCCCACATGGACGAGGCCATGGGGCTGGCCGAGGCGCTCGAGTCGGCGGTCGACCAGGCCGACATGCTGCGGACCAGGGGCGAGATCCGGCTGCGGGCCGGTGACCTCACCGGGGCGCGGGACGACTTCGCCGGTGCGCTGCACCTGGCGCAGCGCAGCGGCGCACCCGAGTTCGTGGCCAGTGCCCGCCTCGGCCTCGCCCAGGTGGCCCGGCTGCGCGGCGACCTCGTCGCGGCGCGACGCTTCTGCGAGGAGGCGTTGGTGGGTGGGCTCACCGGCTGGTACGTCGGCGAGGCGACGCGTTCGGAGATCATCCTGGTCCTCGAAGAGATCACCGAGGCGGAGCGGGCCGGAGCCGTGAGCCGGTCCGGTGCGCCGCCGTCAGCGGGCGGTGCGTGACCGGTCAGCGCCCGACCGCACCCTTGCGGCATGACGACATTCGACGTGACAGCCGAAGGACTGGGCAAGCGGTACGGCCCCACCAGGGCACTTGACGCCTTCGACCTGACCGTACCGAGCGGCACGGTGCACGGACTGCTGGGGCCGAACGGGGCCGGGAAGACGACTGCCGTACGGATCCTCACCACGCTGCTGCGCTTCGACGCCGGCCAAGCCACCGTGGCCGGGTTCGACGTGCGGCGTCAGCCGGACGAGGTGCGGGGCCGAATCGCGTTGACCGGCCAGTACGCGGCGGTCGACGAAACCCTCAGTGGGCGGCAGAACCTGGAGTTGTTCGGCAGGCTGTTCCGTCTGAGCCGACGGGCGGCCCGCCAACGCGCCGACGAACTGCTGGAACGGTTCGGGCTCGACGAGGCGGCGAGTCGGTCGGCAGGCGAGTACTCGGGTGGGATGCGCCGCCGGCTGGACCTCGCGGCCAGCCTGATCCGTACACCGCGGGTCCTCTTCCTCGACGAGCCGACCACCGGCCTGGACCCGCGTAGCCGCAACCAGGTGTGGGACCTGGTCCGTGGCCTGGTCGCGGACGGGACCACAGTCCTCCTCACCACCCAGTACCTGGAGGAGGCCGATCAACTCGCCGACCGGATCTCGGTGATCGACGCCGGTCGGGTGGTGGCCGAGGGCTCGCCGGACGAGCTGAAGGCGATGACCGGCGGCGACCGGATCGAGGTGGTGGTGCGCGACGCGGCCGACCTGACCCGGGCTGCCCGCATCGTCGCGTCGATCTGTGCCGCGCAGCCGGAGCGCGATCCGGAGGTGCGGCGGCTCAGCGTGGCGGTGGCCGACCGGGTCGCCGGGCTTGTCGACGTGGTGCGGGCGTTGGACGACGCCGAGATCGCGGTGGAGGACATCGGCCTGCGACGCGCGACGTTGGACGAGGCGTTCCTGCATCTGACCGGGCACCGACCGGACGAGGCCCGCGAGCCCGTCGGCGTTGGAGGAAAGGCGGACGTGGCATGACGACTGCGGTGGCCGACGGCTGGACGATGACCCGGCGGAACATGATCCACGTGATCCGCGCACCGGAGGAGCTGATCCTCTACTTCTCGCTGCCGATCATGTTCGTGCTGGTCTTCGGGTACGTCTTCGGCAGCGGTATGCAGGTGTCGGGTGGGGGAAACTACCGCGAGTTCCTGCTGCCCGGGGTCTTCGTGATGACGATGCTGTACGGCCTCGGCGCCACCGCGACAGGCGTGGCGCTGGATCTCAGCCGGGGTGTCGTCGACCGGTTCCGCTCGATGCCGATGGCACGATCCGCCCTGATGACCGGTCGTAGTGCCGCCGACCTGCTCCGCGCCCTGCTGGAGATGTCCACCCTGCTGGTCTGCGGACTGCTCGTCGGCTGGCAGTGGCGGCAGGGTGTCGGCAAGGCGCTGCTCGCCGTCGGGCTCCTGCTGCTGCTCCGGATCGCGATCACCTGGGTCGGGATCTACCTGGCGCTGTTGGTCCGCAACCCGGACACGGTCGGTGTGATCGTCTTCCCGGCGGCGTTCCCGTTCACCGCGATCTCCAACGTCTTCGTCTCGCCCGAGCTGATGCCCTCGGTCATCGGCACGATCTCGGAGTGGAACCCGTTGTCGGCCACCGTCGCCGCGATCCGTGAACTGTTCGGCAACCCCGGTCTGGGTGGCGAGTCCTGGCCGGCACAACACGCGATGCTGTTGGCTGTGGTGTGGCCGGTGCTGCTGATCGCGACGTTCGCGCCGTTGGCGGTGCGCCGCTACCGGCGGCTGAGTCGCTGAACACCTCGCCGCCGGTGGCCTACTCGGGTCACCGGCGGGCGGTGCGCAGCGCGTACCAGGCGACGCCCGCGGCGAGCACGCCGAACCCGGCGAGGACGCTGCTGAGCGGCAGGTTGACCGCGAGCAGCAGGCAGCCGACCAGTCCCAGGCCGGCGAGCACCTGCACCGGTAGTTTCCGCTCCCGCTCCCGGCCCAGCGTGAGCGCCGCCGCGTTGGTGATCGCGTAGTAGACCAGCACCGTGCAGCTGGAGAAGCCGATCGCGTCGCGGACGTCACCGAGCAGCACCACCACGATCACCACGGCGGCGACTGCCAGCTCGGCGCGGTGCGGCACCTGGCGCACCTGGTGCACGGCGGCCAGCGCGCCGGGGAGGTCGCGGCGACGGGCCATCGCGAGGGTGGTCCGGCCGACCCCGGCGACGAGGGACAGCAGCACCCCGACGACGGCGATCGTGGCCCCGGCGCGGACCACCCAGGCCAGGTCGGGCAGCCCGGCGACGGTCACCACGTCGACCAGGGGCGCTGCGGAACCGGCCAGCCGGTCGGCGCCGAGCACGCCGAGCGTGATCACGGCCAGCACCAGGTAGATCGCGAGCACCACCCCGAGGGCCAGCGGCACCGCGCGGGGAATGGTCCGCTGCGGGTCGCGGACCTCCTCGCCGAGCGTGGCGATCCGCGCGTACCCGGCGAACGCGAAGAACAGCAGCCCGGCGGCCGTGAGGACACCCCGGGCGGAGCCACCGGGGTCGCCGAGCCGATCCAGGTGCACAGGCCCGCCCACCACGCCGACGACCGCGACCAGGGCCAGCACCGCGAGCACCAGCGCCACAAGCAGTTTCGTGACGGTAGCGGTCTTGCCGATGCCCCGCAGGTTCACAGCTGTCACCCCGAGCACCGCGCCGGCGGCGACCAGCCGGGCCTGCCCCGGCCACAGGTACGCCCCGATTGTCAACGCCATCGCCGCGCAGCTCGCCGTCTTGCCGACCACGAAACCCCAGCCGGCCACGAAGCCGGCCAGCGGTCCGAGGCGTTCCCGGCCGTAGACGTAGGTGCCGCCGGATTCCGGGTAGCGGGCCGCCAGCCGGGCCGAGCTTGTCGCGTTGCAGAAGGCTACGACACCGGCAAGCACCAGCGCGGGCAGCAGTCCGGCGCCGCCGGCCGCCGCTGCGGCCGGGCCGAACACCACGAAGACGCCCGCGCCGAGCATCGAACCCAACCCGATGACAACCGCATCGGGTACGCCGAGCCGCCGCGCCAGCCGATCCACGAACCGACCCTAGGGGTACGAGGTGAACGGCCGGTCCCAGGCGCGCAGCCGGCCGGGGAGCGGCACGTCGTCCCAGGGCACCCGGTGCAGCAGCCGGTCCAGCAGTAGGCCCAGCAGCAGCCCGGCCACCGAGTCGGTGAGCCAGTGCCAGCCCAGGTAGGTGGTGGTGGTGAGGACGACAAGCGGCGGCACGATGCGGATCACGGTGACCAGCCGGGCCGGCAGGTGGCGGCCGAAGCTGCGGGCCAGCGGGGCCAGCAGCAGCGCGATGACGCCGTACCAGACGATGGCGTTGGCCACATGCCCCGACGGGTAGGACTGGGCGAACCGCACCGGCAGGTCGTCGTGGAAAAGCGGCAGGGTCTCCTCGGGCGGCAGGAACGGCTCCTTGCTGCTGGCGCTCGGTGCCGCCCGCGCGGTCCAGACCTTGAGCGGACCGATGGTCAGGTAGGTCAGCACGAACCCGACCACCGGCGGCAGGATCGGCCGCACCGACCGCAGCCGGACGGCCAGCAGCACGCCCAGCCCGGCGGCGATCAACGTCAGCGGGGTGCCCTGGCCGAGCAGGTTGAACACCCGGGCCACCCAGTAGGCGGCCGTCGGCCGGTGCCCGTCGGCCCAGTCGGCGACGGCCCGGTCCAGCCCGAAGAGCTGGTCGGCGGCGAGCGCCACGGTCAATCCGACAAGTCCGACCAGCAGGAGGGCGTCGAACCACCAACCGGCCGGGCGGACGGGCCGTAGCCGCAGGTCACGTCGTACCGCCGAGGGTTTGAGCACGCGACCACGCTACCGGGCCGACGCGAGGCCGGGGTGTGCGGCGCTGTGGGCCCAGCCACGATGTGAGGCGGATGCGGGGGGCGACCCGTCATGCTTGTGCCCGTGCGGATCACGTCTGCCCTCGTGGACCCGGCGCTGCTCGACCTGCCCTGGTCGACACCGCTGGAGGAGTGGCCTGCCCAGCACCTGGTGGCCCTGCCGCAGGGCATCTCCCGACACATCGTCCGCTTTGTCCGCTTGGGCGACTACGTGTACGCGTTCAAGGAGACCCGCGAGCGGATCGCCGAGCGGGAGTACGACCTGCTCCGGGCCCTGGAGCGGATCGACTTCCCGTCGGTCGAGGCGGTGGCGGTCGTCGCCGACCGGCAGACCGAGGACGGCGAGCCCCTCGAATCGGTACTGATCACCCGGCACCTGCAGTTCTCGCTGCCGTATCGGGCGCTCTTCTCGCACACTCTGCGACCGGAGACGATGAGCCGGCTGCTCGACGCGCTCGCCGCACTGATCGTGCGGATGCACCTCACGGGCTTCTTCTGGGGCGACTGCTCGCTGTCCAACACGCTGTTCCGCCGGGACGCGGGCGCTTTCGCCGCCTACCTGGTCGATGCGGAGACGGGTGCCCTGCACAACTCGCTCTCCAACGGACAGCGCGGCGAGGACCTGGAGATTGCCCGGGTGAACATCTTCGGCGAGGCGTTGGATCTGCAGGCCGCCGGCCTGCTGCACGAGTCCATCGACCCGGAGGTGGTCTGCGAGGAGGTCGTGCAGCGCTACGAGCGGCTCTGGC
This sequence comes from Micromonospora lupini, assembly GCF_026342015.1. Taxonomy (NCBI): domain Bacteria; kingdom Bacillati; phylum Actinomycetota; class Actinomycetes; order Micromonosporales; family Micromonosporaceae; genus Micromonospora; species Micromonospora lupini. The sequence continues at coordinate 908,420 of NZ_JAPENL010000002.1, read as the reverse complement.
ACGAGATCACCTACGAGCAGGCGGTCGAGCGGGAGGCCCGGCACGACATCGAGGGCCGCATCCGTCGGCTCAACGAGCTGGGCTTCGACGTGGCCGAGGTCGCCATGTCGACGATCGACGACGGGCGCTACCTGGTGCGGCCGAAGGTGGTCGACGCCGGCTACCACACCCGGCGGCTACTGCGGCTGACCGGTCTCGATGCCGAGGAGAACCAGGCCCGCAAGCTGCTCAACGACCTGGACGCGTACCGGGCGGAGAGCGACCTGACCGACGAGCAGCAGGCGGCGCACCGCTGGCTCACCGAGGTCTTCGAGCCGGTGGTCCGGGCCGTGCCCGCGAACCTGCGCCGCAAGCTGGAGCCGCAGGAGCTGTTCGCGCAGATCATCGAGCACAAGTGGCTGCTCTCCGAGCAGGCCGGCCGGGACGTCGGGATGGCCCCCGCCGTACAGTCGTACCTGGCCGACGTGCTTGTCCACCGCCCCGACGAGCAGGCCGTACTCGGCGTCGACGTCCCCGCCCTGGGCTGACCCGGGGTACTCGGCGTCCGCTGGCGCCCGGCGTCCGCTGGCGCCCGGCGTCCGCTGATTCGGTGCTCGGTGCTCGGTGCTCGGTGCTCGGTGCTCGGTGCTCCGTGTTCGGTGTTCGGTGCTTCCTGCTCGGTTGTTCTCGGCGTCTGCTGGTGCCCGGCGGAGAGCGATAGAGGTGGTCGCGTCCTTTGGAGCTGATGTCGCGAACGAATCGGTCCCCGTGACATGGCCTTGATCGGCTGGCCCGCAGCCCCGGCCCGCACCCCCGGCCCGCGCCCCCGGCCCGCACCCCCGGCCCGCACCCCCGGCCCGCACCCCCGGTCGCCCCGTTCATCGCTGCGGGCGTTCGACGCTCGGTCCCACCCTTGCCTTGTCCTACCCCTCGCTCTGTCCCTCGGCTTCTCCTTCGAGATCCTCAGGGCCTCGCCGATGTCGTTGAGCGAATCAGCTCCAAAGGGCCAGCGAAGTCCAGGTCGGACCGCGCCTGGTCGCCGCGCCTGGTCGCCGCCTCCTGGTCGCCGCGCCTGGTCGCCACCGCCTTGCCACCGCGCCTGGTCGCCGCCGCCTGGTCGCCGCCGCCTTGCCACCGCCGCCTGGTCGCCGCCGCCTTGCCACCGCCGCCTTGCCACCGCGCCCGGTCACTCCACCCAGGAGCCTCCGCGCAGCACCCGTACCACGTTGAGGTCGTCGTCGAGCACGACCAGGTCGGCGCGGAGGCCGACCTGGAGGGCGCCGACCCGGTCGCCCAGGCCGATGGCGCGGGCCGGGGTGGTGGCCACCATCCGGGCGGCGTCGGCCATCGGGATCCCTGCGTGCACGGCGTGCCGCAGCGCCGCGTCCATGGTCAGCGTGCTGCCGGCGATCGCGCCGTCGCGGGCGAGCCGGGCCACGCCGTCGGTCACCGTGACGGCCTGACCGCCCAACTCGTACTCACCGTCGGCCATTCCGGCGGCGGCCATCGCGTCGGTGATCAGCGCGGCCCGGTCGGGGCCGGCGGTCGCGGTGGTGAAGGTCAGGATGCCGTCGTGCAGGTGCACCCCGTCGGCGACCAGTTCGCAGATCACTGTGGGCGCGTCGAGCAGGGCCACCACCGGGCCGGGCTCACGATGGTGCACGGGACGCATGCCGTTGAACAGGTGCGTGCCCACGCTCGCGCCGGCCGCGATCGCCGCGCGGGTCTGCTCGTAGGTGGCGTCGGTGTGGCCTACGGCCGCCACCACGCGGTGGGTGGTGAGCAGCTTGATCGCCTCCAGCGCGCCGTCGCGTTCCGGGGCGAGGGTGACCATGCGGATCGCGCCGCGACCCAGCTCGATCAGCTCGGTCAGCTCGTCCGTGGACGGGTCGCGCAGGTACTCCGGGTTCTGCGCGCCGCAACGGGCGGCGGAGAGGTAGGGGCCCTCGAAGTGGACGCCCGCCAGCACGCCCTCGTCGACAAGCGGCGCGAACGCCTCGGTGGCCGAGCGCATCACCGGAAAGGGCGCGCTGACCAGGCTGGCCAGCAGCGTGGTGGTGCCGTGCGCCAGGTGGAAGCCGGCCGCCGCACGCGCCTGGTCGGCGTCGCCTGTGGTGAAGGTGTGCCCGCCGCCGCCGTGGGTGTGCATGTCGACGAAGCCGGGCAGGATCCAGTGCCCGTCGCGGACCGACGGATATTCGGCCACGGCTGTGATCCGGTCGCCGTCCCACTCGACGCAGCCCTGCCGGATGACACCGGTCGGGGTCACCACTCGGCCGTTCACCCGTACGGTCATCGCTCCTCCTGATGGTCGGGGACGCGGGCGGCGTCCGTGTCACGGACGCCCGCGGCGTCCAACGCGAGCAGGGCGGCGCCGAGGCAGCCGGCCTCGTCGCCGAGGGCCGCCGCGACCAGCCGCGGCTCCCGGTGGAAGGTCATCCGCTCGTGCAGCGCCGCCCGCAGCGGGCCGAGCAGCCCGTCGCCTGCCTGGGCCAGGCCACCGCCGAGCACGATCGTCGACACGTCGAACAACGCCTGCCCGGTGGCCAGGCCGTCGGCGAGGGCGTCGACCGCCTCCTGCCAGACCCGGGCGGCGAGGGGTTCACCGGCGGCCGCCCGCTCGGCCACCACGGCGGCCGTCACGGCGGCACCGGGTGTCGGCTTCGCGGTCGGTGTCGAGGACGCCGCGTCCGCCCGCCCGTCACCGGCGAGCTCGGCGTAGCGGCGGCCGATCGCGGCGGCCGAGGCGACCGCCTCCAGGCAACCGGGTCGTCCGCAACCGCAGCGCGGGCCGTCGGGACGGACCATGATGTGGCCGATCTCCCCGGCGGCGCCGTGCGCGCCGACTCCGGCCACGCCGTCGACGACGTGCGCGGCGGCGATGCCGGTGCCGATCGCCACGAAGAGCACGTGGTCGGCGTCGCGCCCGGCGCCGAGCCGGGCCTCGGCGAGACCACCGACGCGCACGTCGTGGCCGAGCGCGGTGGGCAGCCCGAGCCGCGTCACTGCCAGGTCCCGCAGCGGTACGTCCCGGAAGCCCACGTTCGCCGACCAGACCGCGACCCCGCGCGCCTCGTCCACCACGCCGGGGACGGCGATGCCGATCGCGACGGGTGTGAGATCGTCGGCGCGAGCCTTGGCTATCAGCCCCTGCGCCACGTCGAGAATGGTGTCGACCACGGCGGTCGGGCCGCGCGCGGCGTCGGTGGCGTGCCGCTCGGTGTGTACGGCGACGCCGTCCGGCCGGACCAGTGCGCACTTCATGCCGGTGCCGCCTACGTCGAGCGCCACGACCACCCGGTCGGAGTCCACGCTGTCGCGGTCGCTCACGCTCACGCCAGCACCACGGACCGGCTGAGGTGTCGGGGCGCGTCCGGGTCGAGGCCCCGGCTGGTCGCGAGCGCGACCGCGAAGCGCTGGGCCAGGATCAGGTCGGCCATCGGATCGACCGGGGTGCGACCTGCCGACCAGCTGCCGAGCACCGTGCGCCAGCCGTGCGTACGGCTGTGTACGAAGGCCGCGCCGGTGGCGGCCACGTCCTCGGGCAGCCCCTCGGGCAGCTCGCCGAACGCCCAGACCAGCCGGCCGGGTGCGGCGATGGAGATGGGACCGTGCCGGTAGTCCATCGCCGGGTACGCCTCGGCCCAGAAGGTGGCCGCCTCGCGGCACTTCAACGCGGCCTCCTGGGCGAGGCCGACAGTCCAACCACGACCGAGGAAGGTGGCCTGCCCGATGCTTGCCGGGTCGATCGGCAGCGGGGAGCGCACCGCCACCTCGGCGTCGGCGGCGAGCGCGGTCACCGGGTCGCCGAGGTGTGCCCGGAGCAGGGCCAGCGCGGTCGTCGCGAAGCGGGTCTGCACCACCGACCGCTCGTCGGCGAAGGGCATGGCCACGGTGGCGGTGGCCAGCTCGACCGCGGGGGACGCCGGGTCACCGACGATGACTGTGGTGGGCGTACGACCGCGCAGCGCGGCGAGCAGCTCCAGCACCTCGGTGGTGGTGCCGGAGCGGGTGATCGCGATCAACCGGTCGTAGCGGCGGCCGGCGGGGAACTCGGACGCCTGGAACGCGTCGGTCTCGCCCTGGCCGGCCTGTTCGCGGCGGGCGGCGTACGCCATCGCCATGAACCACGACGTGCCGCAACCGACGACGGCGACCCGCTCGCCGGGGCGCGGAAGGTCGTCGCGTACGACGCCGGACAGCTCGGCGGCCTCCCGCCAGCAGTCGGGCTGGCTCGCGATCTCCGCGTCCACGTACGCCATGGGGAACTCCTCGCCGGGCCGACCTGTCTGCGCAATACGGCTCGTTAGACCCGTATTTCGCGCGTTATTCTGCGCGAAGCGGGGTGGCCGTGGCAACCGACCGGCCGATCGCGCAGAACAGCCTTTTGCGCCAGGCTAGTTTCGCGCACTAGTGTGCACGCAATCAATCACCGATCGTGCAGTTACTGGGAGGACCCCCGAGGTGGACCGGTACGCCAGATGGAACGCCCTGCTGGAGATGCTTACCGACAACGGCCGGGTCAGCGTCGAGGCGGCCGCCGAGCGGCTGGACGTCTCCCAGGCCACCATCCGGCGCGACTTCGACCAGCTCGCCCAGCAGCAGATGATCACCAGGACCCGGGGTGGCGCGGTCGCCAACGGCGTCTCGTACGACCTGCCGCTGCGCTACAAGACGGCCAAGCACTCCGCGGAGAAGCAGCGGATCGGCGCCGCCGCCGCGGCGCTCGTCACGCCCGGCACCGTGGTCGGCCTCAACGGTGGCACCACCAGCACGGAGGTGGCACGCGCCCTCGCCGTCCGTCCGGACCTGAACACAAGCGCCGAGGGTGCCCAGCTCACCGTGGTGACCAACGCGCTGAACATCGCCAACGAGCTGCTCGTGCGGTCCCGGATGAAGGTGGTGGTGGCCGGCGGGGTGGTGCGCCCGAAGTCGTTCGAGCTGGTCGGCCCGCTGGGCGGTGCGCTGCTGCGTGAGGTCACCCTGGACGTCGCGTTGCTCGGCGTGGACGCGATCGACCCGCAGCTCGGTGCCGCCGCCCACCACGAGGGCGAGGCGGCCATGAACAACCTGATGGTGGCCCGTGCCAAACGGGTAGTCATCATCGCCGACTCGTCCAAGTTGGGCGGTCACGCCTTCGCGCGGATCTGCCCGGTCGAGCGCGTCGAGACGCTGGTGACCGATTCCGGGGCGGCGCCGGAGGTGGTGGACGCCTTCCGGGCAGCCGGCGTGCAGGTCGTCTGCGCCTGAGTCGTCACGCTCCGTCGATGAAATGCATCGACCGGCGTGTCGATGCATACCCGGTATTGCGCGGCTCTGCATACCGCGTATGGTGTCGGCTGTCACGCCCACCATCGGGGGAGGTGCAGCTTGCCAGCTGTCCTGGAGATCGAAGGTCTACGTAAGACGTACAAGAGTCGTCGACGCGGCACCCGCAACGCGCTCGACGGCTTCGACATGCGGGTCGACGCGGGGCAGGTGCACGGCTTCCTGGGTCCCAACGGGTCCGGCAAGACCACCACGCTGCGTACGCTGCTCGGCCTGATCCGGCCCGACGGCGGTCGGATGACCCTGCTCGGGCACGAGGTTCCCGAGGCGCTGCCCACCGTCGCCGGTCAGGTCGGCGCGATCGTGGAGAGCCCGCAGTTCTTCCCGCACTTCTCGGCACGGGACACGCTGTCCCTGCTGGCCGGGGCCGGCGAGGTGCCCGCCACGCGCGTCGACGAGGTGCTGGAGCTGGTCGGGCTGCGCGACCGGGCCGGCGAGCGCGTCAAGACGTACTCGCTGGGCATGAAGCAGCGGCTCGCCGTCGCGTCCGCCCTGTTGAAGAACCCGACGTTGCTCATCCTCGACGAGCCGGCCAACGGCCTCGACCCGGGCGGCATCCGGGAGATGCGCACGCTGATGCGGACGCTCGCCGAATCCGGGATGACAGTGCTGCTGTCCAGCCACATCCTCGGCGAGATCCAGCTGATCTGCGACTCGGTCACCATCATCTCGCTGGGCCGCCGGGTCGCCTTCGGCCCGGTCGACGAGGTGCTCGCGCAGCACTCGTCCGGCGCGGTCCGGGTCCGCCTGGAGGCGGTCAGCGATCTGCCGGCGGCCACCGAGGCCCTCACCCGGGCCGGGATCCGGGTCGCCGGGCATCCGGACCACCTGATGCTGACCGGCGTCGACAAGCCGGCCACTGTGACCCGGCTGCTCGCCGAGCAGAACCTGTACGTCAGCGAGCTGGCCCCGATCGCGGTCGACCTGGAGAGCGTCTTCCTCGAACTGACCGCCACCGCGCCGGTCCCCGGCCAGCACCGCCAGGTCGACGAGTCCACGAAGGTCGGTGGGACGGGTCAGCCCGGCGCCACCGGAGGAGGGTGGGGCGCGTGAGCCTCTTTCGGACGGAGTTGCGCCGGCTGAGCAAGCGGCGCTTCAGCCGCTACATGACGCTGCTCGGCCTGCTGGTGTTGGCCGCGGTCGTGGTCGGTGTCTTCTTCACCAACCAGAAGATCGACGCCACCCAGCTCGCCAAGGCCGAGCGTCAGGCCGACCAGCAGTACCAGGATCAGGTGCGCTGGAGCGAGCAGGAGCGGGTCAACTGCGAGCAGGCCAAGACCGCCGGCACGCCGAACGACGGCCGCTACCCGGACGACTGCTCGGTGATCTCGGCCCCGTCGCGGGACCAGATTCAGGCGGAGTGGTTCCTGCCCTCGACGTTCGACTTCCGGAAGACGTTCGACGAGACGCTCATCCCGTTCGCGGCGATCCTCGCCCTGGTCGGGTTCGTCGTCGGCGCGTCCTTCGTCGGCGCCGAGTGGAGCACCGGCGGCATGATGAACCTGCTGCTGTGGCGGCCGAAGCGGCTCACCGTGCTGCTCACCAAGCTGGCCGCGCTGCTCACCGGCGTGCTGGCGGTGACGCTGCCCGCCGCGGTGCTGTGGTTCGCCGGGTTCTGGGCGGTGGCGAGCTTCCGGGGCAGCACCGAGAAGATGACCTCCGGTGTCTGGCAGTCGTTCGTCCTGACCGGGCTGCGCGGCGTGGCGCTGGTGCTGGTGCTCGCCACCATCGGCTTCGCGCTGGCCTCCCTGGGCCGGCACACCGCGATGGCACTCGGCGGTGTCGTGGCGGTGATGGTGGTCGGCCAGTTCGGCCTGGGCATCCTCCTGGCGATGGCGAGCGTGAAGTTCGCCGAGGCGTGGCTGCTGCCCACGTACGCGCTGGCCTGGATGACCAAGAAGGTGACTCTGGAGGACTGGGACTCCTGCAACGCCACCTTCTCCGGCGAGTGCAAGCCGGACACCATGGACATCACGTGGCAGCAGTCCTCCGTACTGCTCTCCGTCGGGATCGTGGTGATCCTCGGCGCGGCGCTCTGGGTGATGCGTCGACGCGACGTCTCCTGAGCGACGCCAACGCGTCAGGCACGGCCGGCCCGACCGTCGGATCTTCCGACGTGCGGAGCCGGCCGTGCCGGCTGCTGCGACAGTGGTCCGCCCTGGCTAGGCTGGACGCCATGCCCGCCGACGCCACCCCTACCGCTCCCGAGCCGTCCACCGACGCTCGTCCGGGCGAGCTGGCCGGCGGTGGCGTGCCGAGCGTCCCGACCCCCCGACCGGCGCCGCACGTCGAGAGCACCGACGGCGAGCCGGACGACGACGGGCCTGACGACGACGCCGCGCCCGCCGACGAGACGCCCGCCGCGCCGGCGGCCGGCCTGACCACGCGCGAACGGGCCATCCTCGCCTTCGAGCAGCAGTGGTGGCGGCACGCCGGCGCCAAGGAACAGGCCGTCCGGGACACCTTCGGTGTCTCCTCGACCCGCTACTACCAACTGCTCAACGGGCTGCTGGACAATCCGGCCGCGCTGGCCGCCGACCCCGTGCTGATCGGCCGGCTCCGCCGGTTGCGCTCCTCGCGAGCCCGCAACCGCCGCCGCTGACCGCAGCCGGCGCTACCTCTTCTCGTACGCCTGTAGGCCGTTGCCGATGGCGAAGAACGTCGGCGCCCACTCGCCGATGAAGATGCCCCACCGGTCGGCGCGCGCCACGCCGGCCTTCTCCAGGTGCTTGGAGAGGAACCAACTGGCGAACGACAGACCGATACTGGCGAAGCCCGCCATGTACATGTGCTCCGCCTTGAGCCCTGATTCGTGCAACCGCTTCAACACGCGATCCCCCTGTCGCCGACGGCGGCCCCGACCCGCCCTCCCACCTGCGAAGGGACACCGCCCAGGCCAGACATCTGTCACGCTACCGCCGGTCACCACCGCAGGAACGCCTGTTGCCGCGATACCCGGCCGGCGCAGGATTGCGGCAGGGACCCGGGGGTACGCGAGGTCGGCGTCCCGGCAGCCGTCGTGCGGCACGGGCCGACGGAGGGAGCGCGCTATGAGGGGCAGCAAACCGGCGGGGCCGCGGCGATGATGCGGGTCTGCTCCGCGTCGGCGCCGGCGCCGGGCCGGCCGGTCAACGAGGATCTGGTCTTCCGGTTCGGCCCGCTGGTCGGTGTTCTGGACGGCGCGACGGTGCCGGACGGCTTCGACACCGGCTGCGTCCACGGACCGGAGTGGTACGTCCGCCACCTGGCCGCCCGGCTCGGTGTGGCCGAGGCGGTCCGTCCGGCGGCCCGCCTGACCAGCAACCTGGCCGCGGCCATCCTCGCCGTTCGCGCCGATCACGGCGGCCGGTGCGACCTCGACCATCCGGGCACCCCGTCCAGCACCGTCTGCCTGCTGCGCGACTGCGGCGACCAGGTGGACTACCTCGTGCTCTGCGACAGCCCGCTTGTGCTCGACGTAGGCGGGCAGGTCAGCGTGGTGACCGACGACCGACTGGACACGGCGATGGCCGAACTGCGGCAGACGGTCGCCACCGTGCCGGCCGGTACGGCGGACCCGGTCGCGCGGTTCCGGCACGCTGTGGGCGTCCAACGGGAGCGGATGAACCGCACCCACGGCTACTGGGTGGCGGCGGCCGACCCGGACGCGGCCTTCCACGCGGTGACCGGGTCGGCGCCCCGGCGAGGACCGGCGGCCCTGCGCCGGGCGGCGCTGCTCAGCGACGGCGCCTCCAGCGCGGTCGAGCAGTTCGGGTTGACCGACTGGGCGGGACTGCTGGACCTGCTGAGCGCCGATGGACCGGCCGCGCTGCTCGGCCGGGTCCGGGATGCCGAACGCGATCATCCCGACCGACTGCGTCGGCACAAGCCCACCGACGACGCCTCGGTCGTGTTCTGCGAGTTTGACCCGGCCGGATGACAACGGAGCGTGAGGAGGAACACCCCGGCCGCCCGACCGGCCGGTACCGGTAGCCGGACCGCCAGTGGATGTCCAATGGGGTGGACTTCGGCCGATGAGGGCGGCAGACTGCGGCACGTGGCGGGTGCGGTCCGGCTGGAGCCGGTGGACGATCGGAATCTGGAGCCATTGCTCTCCGTAGCGGCTGCCGAGGCTGAGCCGGGTGAGGTGATGCCCCCGGTGGAGGCTCCCGCCGGCTGGTCGCTCGCCCGCCGGGAGGCGTTCCGTGAGTTCCACCGGGCGAGCTTCGGCGGCCTGGACGGCCCGACCGGCTCCCAGATGTACGCGATCCTCGTCGGCGGCGAGGTGGTTGGCATGATCCGGATGACGCGCTGTGACGAGCCCGGCACGGTGGAGACAGGCATGTGGCTCGGCCTCTCGGCACGCGGGCAGGGAGTGGGGGCGGCCGCCCTGCGGGAGTTGCTCAACGTCGCCGCCCGGGCGGGCATGCGGCTCGTGGTCGCCGAGACGACGGCGGACAATGTCGGCGCTGTTGCAGTCCTGGAAAAATGCGGCGCGAAACTGCACGAGGACTGTGGAAAGGTGCGCGCCGAAATCTGCCTGGATTCGACGCCTCCCGCTCTCTGAACTGCCGGCTTCCCCCACGAACTGACCCCCTCGACGGTCGGCGGTGACCCGGCAGGGCCACCGCCGACCGCTCGATCAGGCCGGGAGCCGGAGGATGTCGTAGTCGACGTCCGGGCCGGGCTCGACGTCGAACCGGCCGTTCACCACGTACAGCGCCGTGCCGAGCAGGTCGCCGGTGGCAGGCGACCGCAGGGCCGGGCTGGTGATCTCCCGCCGCACCACCCCGGCGGTGTAGCCGGCGTTCAGCCCGACTACCGCGACGACGTTCGTCAGGTTGCGGATCACGTAGAGGGTGTGGCCCCGCAGCACCAGCCCGTCGGCCCGGTCCACCGAGTAGCCGCCGAGGTCGAAGACACTGCTCGCGCCGGTGCGCGGGTCGACGCGTACCAGCTGGCCGGTCAGCATCTGCGCGACAAGCAGGTCACCGTCGGGCAGGGCCACGATCCCGTTGTTGAACGCGTCGGGCGTCGCCGCCGGGCCGCGCAGCGGCAGGACCCGCGCGGCGCCGGCGGCGGGCAGCCGACCACCCGGGAGCAGCGGTACGACGTACAGCACCGGACGGGCCGAGTCGGTGAAGTAGACGGCGCGTCCGGTGATCACGAGGTCGTTGACGATGCTGCCCGGCTCGTCGGTGAACTGGTAGTGGGCAAGTTGGGCGCCGGTCTCGCCGTCGTGAACGCTTGCCGCCCCGGCGGAGAAGTCGGCGGTCCACAGCCGGCCCCGCGGGTCGAGCTTGAGGCCTGCCTTCTCCCGGCCCGGTGCGCCGGGGATGAGCACCGAGCCACGCCCGGTACGGACGTCGCCCCGCCAGACCGCGCCGTTTCCGACGGACCCGACGTAGACGGTCGTGCCCCGGCCGATCGTCAGACCCTCGGGGGTGAACCCGTCGGGCAGGGCGATCCGGGACGGAAACGACGGCGTCGGGTGCGCGGTCGCCGCCGAACCGGCAGTGGTGAGGGTGGCCGCCGCCACCAGGGGGACGACGAGAAGAGTGAGCAGCCTGCGCAAGAGGAACACCGCCTGTCGTCGAGTGGATCTCTCCACTGAGGAACGTGCCGCTCTGGTAACGCTCCGGGTACGACAAAAGGTTGGGTGCGGTGCTCAGTCCCGGCCGGCGGCGTACGCGGCGAGCCAGGCGACCTGGGCCGGGTCCAGTGACGGGCGGACCCGCTCCCGGGCGGCCGTCACGTGCGCGGCGGTGACGGTGGCGGCGGCCAGGGACTCCCGCATCGCCGCGAGCGCCGCCTCCCGGACCACCGCCGCGCAGTCCGCAGCCGAGAAGCCGGTCAGCTCCGCGCCGAGAGCGGCCAGGTCGACGTCCGGCGCGAGCGGCACGTGTCGGGACGCCGCCCGCAGGATCTCCGCGCGGGCCGGCCCATCCGGCGGCGGCACGTAGACCAGTCGCCCCAACCGGCCGGGTCGCAGCAGCGCCGGGTCGACCAGGTCCGGCCGGTTGGTGGCACCGACCACCACCACGTTGCGCAGCGTCTCCACCCCGTCCAGCTCGGTGAGCAGCGCGGCGACCACCCGGTCCGTGGTGCCCCCGTCAGTGGCCTGCCCGCGTACCGGCGCCAACGCGTCCATCTCGTCCAGGAAGATCAGCGTCGGGGCGGCCTCCCGGGCCCGGCGGAACAGCTCGCGTACCGCGCGTTCGCTCTCGCCCACCCACTTGGAGAGCAGTTCCGCGCCCTTCACCGAGAGCACGTTCGCCCGACCCGAGCCGGCGAGCGCGGTGACCAGGTACGTCTTTCCGCAGCCGGGTGGCCCGTAGAGCAGCACGCCGCGCGGTGGCTGCACGCCGAGGCGGGCGAACGTGTCGGGGTAGGTCAGCGGCCACAGCACCGACTCGGTGAGAGTCTGCTTGACCTCGGTCAGGCCGCCGACGTCGTCCAGGGTCACCGACGCCAATTCCAGTGTGGACGCGGCCATCGTCGTCGGGCGGACCACCTCCAGGGCGGCCGTGAAGTCGGCCATCGACACCGTTGGCGTCCGCGCGGACTTCTGCCGCAACGCCGCCCGTACGCCGGCCTCCCGGACCAGCGCGGCCAGGTCCGCCGCGACGAACCCGGGGGTACGCCCGGCCACCTCGTCCAGCCGGACGTCGTCGGCGAGCGGCACCTGCCGGGTCAGTACGGTGAGCTGCTCACGGCGCAGGGCCGGGTCGGGCAGCGGGACGCTGATCCGCAGCGACAACAGGTCGGGTGCGCGCAGCGCCGGGTCGACAGCCTCGGGTCGACCTGTGGTGCAGACCACGGCGACGCCGGCCCGGACGGTCTCCGCGAGCACCTGCCGGAACACGGTGGCCAGCGGACCGGGCTCGTCCGCCGGGGCCAGAGCCTCCACATCGGTGACCAGCAGCACCGCCGGTCCGCTCTCCCGGACGGCCGTCGCGGCGGCGCGCAGCCGGTCGGCGGCGGCCTGGTTGGTGAGCGCGGCCACCTCGGGCGCCCACAGCGGGTGGACGCGGGCGCCCACCCGGGCCGCGACGGCCCGGACCAGCGCGGACTTCCCCGAACCGGCCGGCCCGGAGAGCAGCACACCCAGCGAGATGGTGGTGCCGAGCCGGCCCAGCACCTCCCGGTGGTGGAAGCCGAGATCGAACAGCTCGGTCAGCTCCTCGGCCTGGGCCCGCAGGCCGGGCAGTTCGTCCACGTCGGGCGGGGCGTCGGGTGCGTCGTCCGGCACGTCGGCCGCCGGTGTCGCCCCGGACGGTGGGGCGGGGACGGGCTCGCCGTGGGTCGCCGCGCCGTGCTCCCAGGCGACAACCGTGTCCATGGTGACAAGCGATCCGGCGGACCTGTCGACGGCGACCACGGTGAGCAGGGTGCTCGTCCAGGCGAAGCCGACGGTGGTGGCGAGGCTGCGCCGGGCCGCCTCGACGAGGCTGCGCGTCGAGGCGTCCGGCAGCACGTCCTGCGGCAGCAGCGACACGTCGTCGCCTGCCGTCACCACCTTGCCGAGCAGGGCCAGCCGGAGCATCTCCGGGCTGACCGCCGCCACCACCTCCACCGGCCCGGTCAGGGTGACCCGACCCGCCGGGGTCAGCGGCAGCGGCGACACCCGCACCGAAGCGCCGTCCCGAAGGCCCAGGTTGCCAAGCGTCAGGTCATCGGCGTACAGCAGGGCGCTGCTCGCGCCGCTCCCGGCCGCCGCGACGATTCCGGCGGTCTCCCGGCGGCCCGCCAGCCGTACCGGGTCACCGGGCCGCAACCCCAGCGCGGTGAGCGCCTCCGGGTGCAGCCGCACGATGCCCCGTCGGGCGTCCAGCGCCGCGGGCCGCAGGCTCGCCGTCAGGGTCAGGTCGGGTTGGGCCACCGCCCGACCGTAGCCGCAGTCAGCCGGTCGCGGCGATCAGCGCCGCGGATCCAACTCGTCAAGCAGCGACGGGTCCCGCCTGATCAGCTCCGCCAGGCGGGCCGCCGGGTCCGGGTTCAACCCGTCCGAGCCGGGCGCCCACGCCGGCACCGTCCGACCGGACAGCGGCCAGGACGGCGGGGGTTGCACAGGAGGCGCCGGCGGCTCCGGGCCGACCGTCACGTCCGGGCCGTCCCAGGAGACCCGCAGCGGGTACGTCCGACCGTCGTGCTCGACGCGGACGGTCACCGCCAGGCCCCTGTGGGCGCCGACGACCTGGCGGACCGCCTCGGCCACCTCCTCGACCGGACCCCACCCGACGACGTCGCCGGGGTCGTCTCGTTCCGCGTGCCGGGCGGGCCCGGCACTGCGCCCACCCGTGGCGGGGGCCTGCCCAGCGGTCGGGCCCGGCAGTGGCGCGGTGTCGTCACGATCGGTGACCCGTCGGCGCAGCGCCTCCTCGCGCCGGGCCAGCCGGGCCAGCGTCTCGTCCAGGTCGCCCCTCACCGATCACCCCTTCCCGCCACGGCCGGAGCCGGTCGGCTCAGGCCTTCCTGTCCCGGGTGGCCCGGTCCAACGCCCGGTCCAGGACGACCAGCAGGGCGTCCCGCACCGAGAGCCGGTCCCGGGCGTCGAACTGCACCAGGGGCACATGGTCGCCGATGGCGAGCGCCCACCGGATCTCGCCGAGTTCCAGGGCCAGTCGCCCGTCGAACGCGTTGACCCCGACCACGAACGGCAACCCGGCCCGCTCGAAGAAGTCGATCGCCGGGAAACAGTCGTCCAGCCGGGCGCTGTCGACCACCACCAGCGCGCCGAGCGCGCCCCGGGCCAGGTCGTCCCACATGAAACCGAAGCGTGCCTGACCAGGGGTGCCGAACAGGTAGAGCTTCAGGCTGCGGTCGATGGTCACGCAACCAAAATCCATCGCCACAGTCGTGGTGGTCTTGGTCGACCGTACGCCCGGGTCGTCCACGCCGATTCCGGCGCTTGTCATCTCGGCCTCGGTGGTCAGCGGCGCGATCTCGGAGATCGCCCCGACCGTGGTGGTCTTGCCCACTCCGAACCCGCCGGCGACGAGGATCTTGACCGGCACGGGTGGCGCCGCGGGTGGCCGGTTGGTCGGGCCGGCGTCGGCCGGTGGCCGGTACGGCGGTGGCGGCCCGGCGGGCGGCGGCGTGGCACGCCCGACCGCTCCGGGAGTCCCCGGGGCCGTGCTGTAGCGGGCGGTGGCGCTGTTGCCGGCGAGTCCTCCGATCGGGACGACCGGCCATTCAGGAGATCGCACGAAGTCCATCAATCACTCGCAGGATGAGGTCGGGGTCGAAGGCGTCGTTGGCGTCGGTGACGTGCACGTCCAGGTGCCCGGCGGCCCGCAGGTCGCCGACCAGGACCCGGGTCACGCCGAACTGGAGCCGGGTCCGGGCGGAGAGTTCGGCCACCGAGATCGGCTCGGCGCAGAGCGCGATGATCGCCTGGAGCTCCGGCGCCAGCAGGCCGACAGGTGGTTCGGTCCAGCGGCCGCCGTCCGGGCGCAGGGTCACCTGCGTCTCCAGCCCGATCGCCGGATCCGCGCCGGCCACTCGCCCGGAGGTGAGCACGAACGGCCGCGGACCTGTCGGGCCGCCGCCGCCCTGCTCGGGCTCCGGTGCCGCCGGCGGGCCGCCCCCACCCGGGTGCGGCGTGCGCAGGTAGGGGCGGATCCGGGTCCCGGGCTCCGGGTCCGGGTCCTCGTCGGCGACGTCGGGGGTCATTGCTGGACGGCGTTCTTCAGTTCGACGATCAGTCGCGGGGTCAGCGCACCGCCGGCCCGACCGGCGAAGAGCGTCATCTCGTACGCGACGGTGCCCAGGTTCGCCGACCGGTCGGCGACGACGCCGAGCACGGAACCACTGCTGATCGCGCTGATCAGCAGGTAGCCGTCCGCCATGTCGACGATCACACGGTTCAGGCCGCCGAGCGCGTACCAGCTGGCCGCGCCGCCGGCGAGGCTGGTCATGCCGGAGACCACGGCGGCCAGCCGCTCCGCGTTGGAGCGGTCCTTGATCGACGACATGGCCATCAGCAGCCCGTCCGAGGAGACCGCGATCGCCTCCAGCACCCCGGCCGTGCTGGAGGTGAAGGAGTCCAGCAGCCAGTTGAACGTGCGCGCCTCGGGACTGAGGTCCCCGACGGCGCCGGGCTGGCTCTGGTGGTCGACGTTGTCGTGCAGGAAGGGGCTGGTCACCGTGATGATCCTTCTTCGTTCTGACGGTCTGGGCTGACTTCCCGGAGAGCACGGGCGACGCCCGCCTCGAACTCGGTGATGAGGTCGCGTACCTCGGCCGGGTCCCCGAGGTGTTGGCTGGGCGGCTGGCAGGGTGGGGAGACCGTGAGGTTGGCGCCGGGCACCCGGCGGCTCAGCCGGGGACGGCCCCTGGTGACTCCGGCGGAGTCCGCCATCCTGGGGCCGAGACCGCCCGGCGTGGCGGGCAGGTCGACGGTAGCCCCCGGGTCCGCCACCGTGGGGCCGGCGCCGGTGACCGGATCGGTGGCCGTCCGCATCGACCACTGCCCGCCGGGGCGGCCGGCCGGCGGGACGCTCAGCTCGGCCCGGCGTACTCCGGACTGGAACGCCTCGACAAGTGCGCGGGCCGCGTCCGGGTCCGCGCCTGTGGCGTCGACCGGTCGGGCCGGCGCGGCGGTGGCGGGGAGGCTGGCACCGGGCACCCGCTGACGCACCCGGGGACCGGAGGCCGCGCCCGTACCCGCCGTCGTCGGGGTTGCGGTCGTCGGGGTCGCGGTTGCGGGGCTGTCCACGGCGGCGGCTGAACCCTGTGCCGCAGCGGCGGGTACGTCGGTGTCGACAGGTTCCCGGGCGCCGAACGCGTCCCAGGACTGCCCCGACTCCAGGCTGCGGGTGGCCCGGCTGAGCAGGTCCGTGTCGAACCCGGCCGGCGCCGCCACGGCGGTACGGGAGGAGCGGGCCTCGCGGGCGGAGTCGAGAGCCGGTCGTCGGCCCCGGTCCGGTACGGCGGCTCGGGCGACAGTCACCCCGGCCCGGTCGGCGCGACGCACCACAAGCGACGTCTGCGGGATCTCCACCTGCGCGGTCACCCCGCCGCCGACGGTGGCGGCCAGGCTCACCTCCCAGCCGTGGCGGCGGGCCAGCCGGCCCACCACGAAGAGACCGAGCACCTCGGTCGGCGCCAGGTCGAGACGTTCCCGCCTGGTGAGTCGTGCGTTCTCCTCGGCAAGTCGCTGCTCGCTCATGCCGATGCCGTTGTCCACCACAGTGATCCGGGCGCCCCGCCCGGAGGTCTCGCCGGCCACCAGCACCCGGGTGTGCGGCGGGGAGAAGACAGTCGCGTTCTCCATCAGCTCGGCCAGCGCCAGGACGAGGTCACCGACCACCGCCGGAGCTGCGGCGATGCCCGCCGGCACCTGCACCTCGACGCGTGTGTAGTCCTCGATCTCGCCGAGCGCCAGCCGGACCACGTCGGCCAGCGGCACCGGCGCGGTGTGCGCGTCGGCGCCGGCCGAGCCGGAGAGCACCACCAGGCTGCCGGCGTTACGCCGCAGCCGGCTGGAGATGTGGTCGAGCCGGTACAGGTGCTCCAGGCGACCCGCGTCGGCCTCCTGCTGCTCCAGCCGGTCGATGAGCGCGAGCTGCCGGCTCACCAGATTCTGCGTACGCCGCCCGACGTGGCCGAACATCTGCGCCACGTTGCGGCGGCCGGCCACCTGCCGCTCGACAAGCTGGGCCGCGGTGTTCTGCACCCGGTCGAAGGCCCGGGCCAGGTCACCGATCTCGTCGCTGGACCGGATGACCACCGGCTCCAACCGAACCGACTGGACGTGCTCCGTCTCGTCGTCGGTGACCCGCACCAGCTCCGCCTCGGCGACCCGGGCGACCCGGTCCGCGGAGCGGGTGAGCTGGCTCAGCGGTCGAGCCACAGTCCGCGCGACAGCCGCGCTGAGCAGCACCACAAGCGCCAGGATCAGCGCCGCCGCGGCACCCACCAGGTACGCGGCGGTAAGCGCCCGCCGCTGGTCGGCCTTCACCTCGGCGAGAACGTCGGCGACGAGCTTCTTCTCGACGAACTGACCGAGCCGGATCATCGTGCGGACGGCCGGGAAGAGCGCGTCCATCGGCACGTCGCGGACCGCTCCGGCCGGGTCGCGGGCGCTGGTGATCAGGAAGTCGGGGCTGGTACGCGCGGCCACCGCGGCGTCGTTGAGCTGGGCCACCTTGAGCTGCTCGGGCGTGATGAGGGTACGGAAGCGCAGGTTGTCGACCTGGAGGGCGGCGATGCACGCCACGTACCCGGCGGTGGTGTCCGGGCTGCCGATCGCCTTGACCAGGATGCTCAGGGTGGCGCACGCGCCCAGCCCCTCGTCGGCGCGCAGCAGCCCGTCCAGGGCGAGCACCTGACGGCCCGGCAACGTCTCGGTGTCCACGCTGTAAACCAGCCGCAGCGACTCGATCAACCCCCTGTTGACCGGGCCGAACGCGTCCATCACCTGACCGGGATTCGCGGCGCCGGCCAGCACGGCCGTCCGCAGGTCGATGAGGCTGGACACCCCGTTGAGCGCGTGGTCGACCCGCTCGGTAAGCGCGTCGCCGCCGTCGGCCCGCAGGTCGGCCACCCGGTCGTCCACGTCGGCGGCCTTGCGAACCAGTTCGGAGCGTTCGACCCGGCCGAGGAGGAAGCCGACCGACAGGATTCGTTCCTGTTGCAGGTCCTGGACGAGGCTGCCGACCCGGCTGGCGAGCCGTACCTGCTCGGTGATGTCGGCGGCGCGTTGCGCGGCGGCCACCCGTTCCAGCACCACGGGCACCGCGAGGCCGACCATGCTGAGCAGGGGGATCACCACGAGCAACGCGAGCTTTCCACGGATCCGTAGCCTACCGAGAAGCATCGAACGGCCCCCACTGCGCGAGGATCGGCTCATGTGCCGCGCCGACCGGTTGCAGCGGTCGCGGGTCGGCCGGTTGACCGGTCGGGGCGGGCGGTTGCCAGGGGTCGACGGGCGGCGGGGTGGCGGGGCTGCCGGCGTCGGGGGTGGTGGCCCGCCGACGTGCGCGTCGACCGGCGGCGATCAGCATCCCGGCGAGCCAGGCCAGCATCAGGGCAGCAGCCACGCCCGCCCCGCCGGCCAGCCAGCGGTCCCGGGCCAGCCCGTCGGCCCGCTCGGTGAGCAGGGCGTCCAGTTCGCCGAGGATGACCGGCTGGAGCTGCCGTGCGGCGTTGCGCGAGTTGAGTGCGGCGGCGGTCAGTTGGCCCTGGTCGATGGTGCCGGCGGCGCTCGGGGTCGAGTACAGGGCCAGCGCCTCCACCGACCGCTGATAGGCGTCCAGCGGGGTCAGCACGTTTGCGCCCAGGTCGGTGCTCTCCGAGCTGTCCACGGCGGAGCGCAGGTTGTCGACCACGTCGCCCGCCGGCGACAGGGCGGACACCCGCAGACCGGTCAGCTCCATGAGGCCGCGGAGCCGTTGGGCGGCCGGTCGTCCGGTGGCGAGCGCGCCGAGGTCGGCGAGCCGACCTGCGGCCACCACCGCCTCGGGCAGCTTCTGGCCGGCGCTGTCCTGGAGGAAGAACGAGTCGGCGCCCGGGTCGCGGCCCAGTCCCGAGCTCTCCCGGACCTTGCGGTGCAGGGCGAGCAGCAGGTCGGTGACCTCGCCGTACGCGGTGTAGGCGGCCTCGGGATCGGCGGGGCTGCGGCTGCGCAGCGCCTCCACCTTGGCCCGTAGCCCGGCCCACCGCTCCTGGCTGCGCAGTTGCCCGCCGATGCGGGCGTCCACGGCGGCGGCCTGCTCGACCGCGCGGCTCAGCGGCTCACCGGGGACGGGACGTCCGGCGACGGCCGCGGACTGGGCCTCCACAAGCGCCTCGGTGACCGGGGCCAGGGCGCGCAGGTACTGCACGCCGAGCCGTTCCGAGTCGGCCAGGCGCCGGTCGTCGCCGGTCTGCCGCCAGGTGGATGCGAAGAGCAGCCCCACCGGCGCCAGCAGCGCGACGATGAGCAGCACCGGCAACGACCGGCCCAGCATGGACGTCCGTCGACGGGCCCGCGGCGCGGGGACTGTCATGGTGTGTCTCCTCCGGCGTCGGGCGGGGGATCGGCGCGGTGTCGGGCTCGCCGACAGGTCCCGTCCACCGGACCGGAAAACTAACCGAACCCCGCACGGGCGGACCGGTTGCCGGTGAGTCAGGTTTGCGTCAGTTCGAGCGATGTCACCGTTCGTCGGGGTTGTGGCCACGCTGCGTCCCATCCGTGGGTGTGACATGAAGGGATCGAGGGGGATATCCGCGGAAGATCGGAATTCACGGGATCCGAACTCAACTCGCTGGGCCGCGCCGGACGATGCGCGGTCGCACCGAGCCCGCGCACCGATCGGGGCAACCGGACGGACGTACGGCGGATCTCAGCCAATGCTCAGGCTGCGAGCCGTACCGTGTGCCGCATGAGATCGCCGTCGCCGGCCGCGTGGTTCCGGCGTGCCCTGCCCACCCGCCGCCGCGCGATAGCCGCAGCGGCGGTCGTCGTGCTGCTGGCGGTCGCCGTCACCTGGGCGGTGTGGCCGCAGGGATCGGGCGTACGCACCCAGAGCGCGATGCTCACGGTCCGCTCCGGACCGTCCGGTGACCAGCCCGTCGACCTGGACACCACCCTCTACCTGCCGGACGACGCGTCGTCCGGCAGGAAGGTCCCGGCGGTGCTGCTGGCGCACGGGTTCGGCGGGACCAAGGAGTCGGTGCGCTCCGACGCGGAGGAGTTCGCGGGGCGCGGCTACGCGGTGCTCACCTGGACCGCGCGGGGTTTCGGCCGTAGCGGCGGCGAGATCCACCTGGACAACCCGGACTACGAGGTGCGCGACGCCCAGCGGCTGCTGGACTGGCTGGCCGCCCGGCCCGAGGTGCGCACCGACGCCCCGGGCGACCCGAAGGTCGGCGTGGTCGGCGGCTCGTACGGCGGCGGTCTGGCGCTGTTGCTTGCCGCCCAGGACCGTCGGGTGGACGCGATCGTCCCCATGATCACTTGGAACGACCTGTCCCGGGCGTTCCTCCCGGAGAGCACCGGCGGGGCGCCGACCGAGGGCGTTTTCAAGAAGGGCTGGGCGGGTCTCTTCTTCGGTGGGGGCGGCAACGTGGGCTCCGGTCCGGCCGGGCTCTCCGGAGCGACCGCCGCCCAGCCGCAGGGGGCGCCGGCGTCGGCCGGCCCGCCGAGCCCGGGGCCTGGCGAGGGCCCGGGCACCGCTCCCGGAGGGGCCCCGGCCGGTGCCGCCGACCCGTCCTGCGGCCGGTTCGCCGCCGACGTGTGCGCCGCGTACCTGCGGATCGCCACCGCCGGCCGCGCCGACCAGGCGGCCGTGGACCTGCTGCGCCGCTCCAGCCCGGCCGGTGTGCTGGACCGGATCAAGGCCCCCACCCTGCTGGTACAGGGCGAGGCGGACACTCTCTTTCCGCTCGGCGAGGCGGACGCGAACGCGAAGGGCATCGCCGTCGCCGGCACCCCCGTACGCGTCGCCTGGTTCACCGGTGGGCACGACGGCGGCAGTGGACCCCGCTCGGACGAGGACCGGGTGAAGTTCCTGACCGTCCAGTGGCTCGACCACTACGTCAAGGGCGAGGGCGACGCGCCGGGCGACGACTTCACCTGGTCGCGGATCGCCGGCTTCGACGCGCTCGACAGGGGTCTGGTCGCCACCGGATTCCGCCGCGTCGACTATCCGGGCCTGGCCGGCAACGCCCGCCGCGACGTCGCGGTCGCCGGCCCGGCGCAGCCGATCGCCAACCCGCCGAACGGCAACCCGGCCGCCATCTCCTCGATCCCGTTCGCCGGTGGCCTCGCCTCGCTGCTCGACGGGGTGGCCGGCGACGTGCCCGGCCAGCACGCGCGCTTCGAGTCGGCGCCGCTGACCGAGGCCGTCGACGTGGCGGGAGCACCAACTGTGACCGTGCGGGCCGCCTCGCCGACCGGGGAGGCCGTGCTCTTCGTCAAGCTCTACGACGTCGACCCCGACGGCACGGCGACCCTGCCGAACGGACTGGTCGCCCCCGTTCGGCTCACCGGCCTGCCGAAACAGGTCCAGGACGCCCGCCCGGTCACCGTCACGCTGCCCGGGATCGTCCGCCGCGTCGAGGCCGGGCACCGGCTGCGACTGGTGGTCGCCACCTCCGACCAGGCGTACACCACGCCCGCCGAGCCCACCGTCTACACGGTGGCCGCGGACGGCGCGGTCAGCCTGCCCACTGTCGACGGCGAGCCGATCCCCACCGCGGCGACGCTCTGGCGCTGGGTGCTCGCCGGCCTGCTCGCCGCCATCGTGATCGGGCTCGTCGTGGTCGTCGCCGTGGTCCGCCGCCGGCACCGACGCCAGGACCGCTCCGTGCATCCGGAGTACGCGGACACCCCGCTGGCCGTGCGCGCGCTGCGCAAGGAGTACGCGGACGGCTTCGTCGCCGTGTCGAACGTGGACTTCGAGGTGCACCCGGGTCAGGTGGTGGGTCTGCTCGGGCCGAACGGCGCCGGCAAGACCACCACCCTGCGGGTGCTGATGGGGCTGACCCAGCCGACCGCCGGGGAGATCTACGTGTTCGGCCGTCGGCTGGTACCCGGCTCGCCGGTGCTGTCCCGGATCGGGGCGCTGGTGGAGGGGCCCGGGTTCCTGCCGCACCTGTCGGGTCTGGAGAACCTGAAGGCGTACTGGCGGGCCACCGGACGGCCCTGGGAGGACGCGCACTTCGACGCGGCCCTGGAGATCGCCGGGCTTGGCGACTCGGTGCACCGGAAGATCAAGAACTACAGCCACGGCATGCGTCAACGGCTCGCCATCGCCCAGGCCATGCTCGGTCTTCCCGAGCTGCTGGTGCTGGACGAGCCGACCGACGGGCTCGACCCGCCGCAGATCGCCGAGATGCGCCGCGTCCTCCAGCGCTACGCCACCGACGGTCGGGCGGTGCTGGTCTCCAGCCACCTGCTGGCCGAGGTCGAGCAGACCTGCACGCACGCCGTCGTGGTGAACAAGGGCCGGATCGTCGCGTCCGGGCCGGTGCAGGAGATCGTGGGCGAGTCGCCGAGCGTCCTGTTCGACGTCACCGACCCGGTGGCGGCGCGGGCGGTGCTGGATCGGCTGCACGGCGTACGGGTGCTACCGGAGAGCGACGGGCAGCTGGTGGTCGACACCAACGGCACGGCCCGCAGCGAGGTGGTGGCCGAGCTGGTGCGCGCCGGCATCGGGGTGGACCGGGTGGTGCCCCGGCGGCGCCTGGAGGACGCGTTCCTCGCCCTGGTGGGCGACAACTCACGGGGAAGCGGTGACAGGTGATGGCTGGATCGTCCGTCGAGGCGCCCGTGGGCGTCACCGACCCGGCCGGTGCGGCCCGGGGCTACCGGCCCTCGGCCACCATGCCCTTCGCGGCGGAGTTCCGCAGGCAGGCGTCCCGGCGCCGGACCCAGCTGGCGCTCGGGTTCATGGTGCTGCTGCCGCTGATCATCCTGATCGCCTTCCAGTTCAACTCCGGGGGCCACGACGACAACGGCAACAACGAGTTCGCCAGTCTTGTCGACCTGGCCACCTCCGGAGGGCTCAACTTCACCCTCTTCTCCATCTTCGTGTCGGCGTCGTTCCTGCTGGTCGTGGTCGTCGCGCTGTTCTGCGGCGACACGGTGGCCAGCGAGGCGAGCTGGGGCAGCCTGCGCTACCTGCTGGCCGTTCCGGTGCCCCGGGCCCGTCTGCTGACGGTGAAGCTTGTGGTCGCGCTCGCGTACTCGGGGCTGGCCCTGCTGCTGCTGGCCGTCACCGCCCTGCTCGCCGGCACCCTGCGCTACGGCTGGTCGCCGCTGCGCAGCACGGTCGCCGCCGAACTGGAGCCGACCGAGGGGCTGCTGCGGCTGCTGGCCGTGCTCGGCTACCTGGCGGTCGTACTCCTGGTGGTGGCCGGCCTGGCGTTCCTGCTGTCGGTGACGACGGACGCCGCGCTGGGCGCGGTCGGCGGGGCGGTTCTGCTGTGGATCCTGTCCAGCATCCTGGACCAGATCACCGCGCTGGGGGCGCTGCGCGACTTCCTGCCCACCCACTTCAGCACCGCCTGGCTGGGGCTGCTGTCGACCCCGGTGCAGACCGACGACGTGGTCCGCGGCTGCATCTCGGCGATCAGCTACGCGACGCTGTTCTGGGGGTTGGCCTTCTGGCGCTTCACCCGCAAGGACATCACGTCGTAGCTTTCTTCCAGGCGCTGACGCCGATCTGGCCGGTGTTGCCCACGTCGACCGGCCCGTCCGGGTCGACCTCCTCGGCCGGCTGGCCGGCGGACGGCGCGACAGTCAGGTACGTCCCGGCGGTGGCCACCACTTCGGAATCGGTGACCAGGTTGCGCCAGAGGACTGTGGCGACGGCCCGCTCGCCCCTCTGCAGCGTGACCGGCCGCGGCGGCTCGTCGAAGCCCGACGTGATCTCCTTTGCGCCGTTGACCACGCTCAGGATGATCGGCTTGCGCTGCTCGTCCAGGACCCACAGCACCGGGTAGCCGTTGAGCCGGTAGGGGCGCTCACCGCAGTTGATCAGCTCCACGCCGAGCGCGCGCAGACCCATCGCCGCGTCCCCTCCCGTGGACCGGATCCGCACGCCCGAGGCCGGGCAGTCGGCCAGCGGGTCGGCGCTCGCCGAAGGGGTCGCGGCCGGGGTCGCGGTCGGGTGCACGCGTGGGGGCGGCGGCGGTCCCGTGGGATCCCCGCCCTGGTAGCGATGCTCGTCGATCGTGCAGGCGGCGAGCAGGAGAACCGCCGCGACCGCCGCGACCGCCGCGCTGGCCGCGCTGGCCCGTCGCCGTGCTGTCGTCTGTGTGATCATCCGCCGATCCTCGCCGATGCGGGCATCCCGCCGCAGCCCGGCGCCCCTGCTCACGCACCGCCGGTCGGTGATCCACTCCGTTTCGCCGATATCGCGGCATCCCGTAAGTTGGACAGCCCAACATCGGCGATACAGCGTGGATCATCGCGCTGCGGATTCTCCGCGAGCGCGGCCTGGTCGAGGGCCACCAGGGCAAGGGCACCTATGTCGCCGAAGAGCCCGAGAAGGCATAGATCAGATCGAACGCAGATCGCCCCGCAGGGTGTCCTTCGATAGGCGCAGTAGCTTGCACGCCTCCTGGGCCGACCGACGTGCGCCGGTCAGTTGGCCGCCGACCTGTTGCAGGACTGCCGGGCTTCGGGTTCCCTCTGTCGAGGCGATGACCTGCTCGATCTCTGTGGCAACGCTGCCCACACTGACGGACCGGCTACTTGTCGGATTGCGCAGTCGGCGGCCACTGCGGCGCTCTCGCAGCGTATCGACGCCGACCGCATGGTCTCGATCCTTCGGTCGATCAAGAACAACGCCATCTCGGCGAGCGAGGTGGCGTAGCGATCAGGTCGCGGACCGGGGCCGTCCAGCGCCGGTGCCGAAATGTTTCGGTCGGGGATTTTCCCACTAGCAAGGAATTTATTATCCTGGATACATTCGTGCCCCACCATTGAAGGCATCTATCCCCTTCGATGGAGGTCTCCATGAACGTCTCTCGGCTCGGCGGGCCGACCCTGTCCCTGTTCCGCATCGTGACCGGCCTGCTGTTCATGTTGCACGGCCTGTCCTCGGTCTTCGGGTTGTTCGGCGGCAACCCGACGACCGGTGCGGCCATACCGTTCGGCTCCTGGCCGGGCTGGTGGGCCGCGCTGATCCAACTGGTCTGCGGCGCGCTGGTCCTGGCCGGGCTCCTCACCCGGCCCGCCGCGCTCCTCGCCTCCGGCTCGATGGCGTACGCCTATTTCGTGGTCCACCAGCCCGAAGACCTGCTCCCGCTGCACAACGGCGGTGAGCTGTCGGCGCTCTTCTGCTGGTCGTTCCTGCTGGTCGCGGCACTCGGCTCGGGTCCCTGGGCGCTCGACGCGCTGTTCGCCCGGCGTCGCGCCGACGCTCCACAGGCGTCGGTGGCCGACCCCGCACCCGTTTCCGCCTGATCGCACCCGTACCGCGCGCCGCCGGAGCCTCGACGAGGCGGCTCCGGCGGCGCGCTCGCGTGGCGGCCTCCGCTGATGCCGTGGACCGAATCAGCTCGACAGCGTCCGCCCGGCAGGGTCGCACCCGCCGGGACGCTGCTCAGCGCCCGCGCCTCCGGGGCCGCGGGTAAACCTCCGCACCCGCCGGGACGCTGCTCAGCGCCCGCGCCTCCGGGGCCGCGGGTAAACGTCCGCGCCCGCCCGGGACGCCGCTCGGCGCCCGCGCGGCCCGGGACGCCGCTGAACGCCCGCCCCGCATCAGCGGCGAGCGGTGACGGTGGCGAGGGTGATGGCGTCAGGCTGGAGAACGTGGGGTGAGGACGGCGTCCAGGAGGCCCGGGTACCGCTTGTCCAACTCGTCGCGGCGGAGCCGGACCAGCCGGCTGGTGCCGGCGGCCCGGGTGCGGGTGAGGCCCGCCTCGCGCAGCACCTTGAGGTGGTGACTGCGGGTCGCCTTGGAGACGCCGAAGTCGAAGCTGCCGCAGGCCGCCTCGCCGCGCTCGGCGAGCGCCCGCACGATCTGCAGCCGCACGTCGTCGGCGAGTGCGGCCAGCACGGCGGTGACCGGTACGGCGGTCAGGTCGGGTTCGTGCGGCTCCATGTGACCAGTCTAACCCTTGTTCGACAACATTCGAACAACACCCTATGGTCGGTGTTGTTAGTTCGAAGATACTCGAACATTGGAGCTGACGATGCGATCCCGCGCCGCCGCCTACCCGCTGCTCGCCGTGCTCGCCTGGGGCGCGATGTTCCCGATCCTGGCCAGCGCGCTGAGCAGGGTCGACCCGCTCAACCTGACCACCGCCCGCTACCTGCTCGCCGCCGTCATCCTGGTCGCCGTCCTGCTGCTCCGCGAGGGCTCGGCCGCGCTGCGGCTCGGCGGACGGGGGGTCGAGGTCGTGGTGCTCGGCGTCGTCGGCTTCGCCGGCTTCAACCTGCTCACCAACCTGGCGCTCGAACACGCCGCCCCGCAGCAGATCTCCCTCTTCGTGGCCACCACGCCTGTCATCACCCAGCTTGTCCGGTGGGCCCGTGACGGCGTACGACCGAAGCCCCTCCTGCTGGCCCTCTCCCTGGTGGCGCTCCTCGGAGTCGGCCTGGTGATCACCCGCGGGAGCCTGGCCGGTCTCGGCCAGTTCGGTCTCGGCGGGCTCATGATGATCGGCGCGGTGCTCGGCTGGGGCATCTACACCCACGGCGCCAGCCGGTTCGGCGCCTGGTCGCCGCTGCGCTTCACCACGCTGACCGCGCTCGCCGGCACGGCAGCCATGCTTGCCGCGAGCATCGGCGCCGACGCCGTCGGGTGGCAGCACGCGCCGGCCGCCGCCGACCTCGTGGCGGTCACCCCGCAGTTGGCGTACGCCGTGATCGTCGCCGCCGTCGTCGCGGTGCTGGCGTGGAACACTGGCGTGCAGCGGCTGGGCGCCGCCAACGCGGCCCTGTTCATGAACCTGGTCCCGGTGACCACCTTTGTCGTGCAGATCGCCCGCGGCTACCGGCCGGAGGCGGTCGAGCTGGTCGGCGCTGCGATCACCATCGCCGCCCTGATCGCCGCGAACCTCGCCACCAGGGCACCGACCCGGCCGACGTCCCTGCCGCAGTCCAGCGCGGTGACCGACCCGGTCGCGGTGGTCGACCCGGTGGCGGTGGCCGCCCGCTGACCCACTTCCTGGGATACCCGGTGGAGGCCACAGGCAACGTTGCCTAGACTCGACGACACAACTGCATACCTCATCCAGAGGGGCTGAGGGATACGGCCCGACGACGCCCCGGCAACCACCCCGCGCGCTCACCGCTGAGCGACAGGCGGGGCAGGTGCCAATTCCGTCCCCGCCGCACCGTGCGATGCGGGGAAAGATGAGAGGACTCTCGACATGACGTCGACGCTCGCCGCCTCCGGCATCGACACCTCCGCCAGCCCCGCTCGCGCCCTGGTCTGTCGCGCCTGTTCGGCCCGCTACCCGCTCGCCGCGCAGCACGCCTGTTACGAGTGTTTCGGTCCCCTTGAGGTGGACTACGACACCGCGGCCCTGGCCGCGGTCACCCGGGAGCAGATCGAGGCCGGCCCGAACAACATCTGGCGGTACGCCGCGCTGCTGCCCGCCGGCCAGGACCCGGCCACCCGGGTCACCCTCGACCCGGGGCTGACCCCGCTGGTGGCGGCCCCGCACCTCGCCGCCGAGCTGGGCATCACCGCACCGCTCTGGGTCAAGGACGACAGCGCCAACCCGACCCACTCGTTCAAGGACCGTGTCGTCTCGGTGGCGCTCACCGCCGCGAAGGCGCTCGGCTTCACCCGGTTCGCCTGCGCGTCCACAGGCAACCTGGCCAACTCGGTGGCCGCGCACGCCGCCCGCGCCGGCGTGCCCTCGGTCGTCTTCATCCCCAGCGACCTGGAGCAGGGCAAGGTCATCACCACAGCCGTCTACGGTGGCGAGCTGGTCGCCATCGACGGCTCGTACGACGACGTCAACAGGCTCTGCGGCGAGCTGGTGGAGACCGACGAATTCGAGGACACGGCGTTCGTCAACGTGAACGTCCGCCCGTACTACGCCGAGGGCTCCAAGACCCTCGGCTACGAGGTGGCCGAGCAGCTCGGCTGGCGCATCCCGGCCCAGGTGGTCATCCCGATGGCCAGCGGCGAGCTGCTCACCAAGATTGACAAGGCGTTCTCCGAGCTGGTCGAGATCGGCCTGGTCGAGGCGCCGGCCGGCGGCTGGAAGGTCTTCGGCGCCCAGTCGGCAGGCTGCAACCCGATCGCCACCGCGCTGCACGCCGACACGGACACGATCATCCCGGTCAAGCCCACAGGCATCGCCAAGTCGCTGAACATTGGCGACCCGGCCGCCGGCCTCTACGCCCTGGAGGCGGTCCGCCGCACCGGCGGTTGGATGGAGTACGCCGACGACGACGAGATCCGCGCCGGCATCCGTCAGCTCGCCCGCACCACTGGCGTCTTCGCCGAGACGGCCGGCGGCGTGACCGCGGCGGTGCTGCGCAAGCTTGTCGAGTCCGGGCGGCTCGATCCCACGGCGGAGACGGTCGTGTTCAACACCGGCGAGGGCCTGAAGACCATCGACGCGGTGGCCAGTCAGGTCGGCCCGACCCACCACATCAAGCCCAGCCTTCGCGCCGCCCGCGACGCCGGCCTCCTCGGCTGACCCTCCGATCGGCCGGTAACTGGGTTTTCGCTGTGAGTGTGGAAAACCCGCCGGTCTGGACTTGACGGCAGGAACCGGACGGCGCAAGATGCTCCGTGCGGGAGGGCATTTCGCCGGAGACTTTTGAAGTTCTTGCGACCCAACGCCGGAGGCGTTGTGCGAGTGTCCCTCCCGACCACGTCCGATGGGGCCAGCGATTAATTCGCTGGCCCCATCGCTTTTCCGGCTGTCAGGCTCCCGATATGAGCATCACGATCACGTCCTTCGACGGCGCCGACCGGGTCGCGGTCGACGAGGCGTACCGGGTCGGCGCGGCGGCCAACGAGGCCGACCTTCCGGACTTCCCGCCCTTCTGCCGGCGTCGCTTCGACGCGCAGTTCCACACCCCGGCGCCCGGCACCCGATCGCTCTGGGCACTGGCCCGGCTGGACGGGGCGCCGGCCGGCTACCTCCAGCTCGACCTGCCGCAGCTCGACAACCCCGACAACGCTTCCGCCGAGCTGACCGTGCATCCCGAGCTGCGGCGACGGGGCGTCGGCCGGGCACTTCACGAGTACGGGGTGCGCCTGCTGCGTGAGCACGGCCGCAAGCGGATGGTCGCCATGGCCGTCTCCGCGCTGCCCGGCGGGCCGGCCCGATCGGCGGCGGGTGGAGCGTTCGCCGCCTCGATCGGCGCCCAGCCCGCGCTTGCCGAGGTGCGACGCCGGCTGGAGATCGCCGACATCGACCGGGTCGCTCTGCGGGCGGCGCTCGCCGAGGCCGCGCCGCTCGCCGAGGGCTACCGGTCGGTCTGCTGGCAGGGCGTGACCCCGCAGGAGTACGTGGCGGACATCGCCTACCTGGACGGCCGGCTGCTCATGGACGCGCCCATGGGTGACATGCAGTGGGAGCCGGAGCAGGTGGACGCCGAGCGCATCGGGGGCAACGAGCGCGCGTTGGACGCCAAGGGCCGACGGCGCTACCACCTCGGGATGCGGCACGAGGCGTCCGGTCGGCTGGTCGCCTGGACCCTGCTGGACGTGGGCGCCTCCGCCGACTGGCACGCCTTCCAGCAGATCACCATCGTCGACCCGGCCCACCGTGGGCACCGCCTCGGCCTGATCGCCAAGGCGGAGAACCTGCACCACCTGCTCACCCACGAGCCGGCGGTACGCGTCATCGACACCTTCAACGCGGCAAGCAACAGCTACATGGTGGCGATCAACGAGCAGCTCGGCTTCCGCCCGGTGGACGCCTGGAACAACTGGCAGCTCACTCTCTGAGGGTGGGTTGCCCGGCCCCCGGCTCCTCAAGCCGCCGAGTCAGCTCGCGAACCCCGGCGTGGAAGTCCTCGTCCGGGATGAATCGGTGGCCCTGTACCGGGGGCGGCACGGTGTCGGTCGGCGGCACCAGCAGGGTCTTCGGGTCGCGTACCCAGCGGTCGACGCGGCTCGCCGGATCGTCGGGGGACTCCGTCTCGCCCGCTCGGAAGATCCGCCCGCCGATCGGGTCGGTGTACCGCCACAGGTTGATCCACCGCCAGGACAGGCGGTCACCGACCTCGCGCAGCACGTTGTCGTTGACGTACGCGGGGAAGTACCTGGTGTACCTGTTGCCCAGCGGCGCGGCGTAGGTGAGCAGCGCGACCCGACGGCGGGAGTCGTCGGGGAGTTGGAGCACCGTCGCCGCGACCAGCACGCTGCCGTGGCTCTGGCCGGAGAGCACCACCCCGCCCCCGTCGGCGGTGAGTTGCCCGATCCTGCGGGTCAGCTCGGGAACCGCCCGCTCGGCATAGCAGGGCGGGGCGAGGGGATGGGCGGCGCGTGGCCAGAAGGTGGCGAGGTCCCAGAGCACCCCGATCAGCCGGATCGGGCCGGACCGGTAGGCGACGAGTCCCGCCCCGGCCAGGAACAGGGCGAACAGGCCGATCAGCAGGGCACCCAGATCGGTCACGAAGACCACCGGGCGGGCCAGCGACAGGCCGCCCAGCCGGAGCGCGAGCGCGCCCGGTCCCTGCCCTCGCACCGACAACCCCGCCGCCGTCAGGGTGAGCACCGCCAGCACCGCGTACGCCGTCGGAAGCAGCGGCCAGAGCCGGTCCGTCCGGGCGGCCCGGACGACGGCGTCCCGGACGGCCCACACCCGCTCCGGTGGCACCCGGGACGCCTCGGGGAAGTCTCGCCGTACGCGCTCCTCGGCTGCCCGGAGGTGCCGGGCCCGCCTGATCCGGGTGTCCAACACCGCCGCCAGGACCACCACAAGCACCGCCAGGGAGAAGCCGAGCGTGGCCCAGCGGTACGGGACGGGAGGCGAGAGCGGTGGTGCGCCGGGCGGCAGCGGCCGGACCGGCGTGGGGCTGGAGCCCCGATCCAGGTATTCGGCGAGGGTGTAGGTCAGCCCGGACGAGTACGACACGGCCAGGCCGATCGCGATCGAACCCATCAGCGGGGCGCACAGCCCCGTGATCAGAGAACGCGGGTGGGGCAGGTGGTGGCGCTGGGCCAGGACCACAATTCCCAGCACCGCGAGCAGGACTACCTGCCCGGCGAAGAGCAGCGAGACCAGGAGGCCGTAACCGGGCAGGGTGCCGGTGGCCGACCACGGCGGTCGGGGCCACAGCGCGTAGCCCAGGGTCAGCGCCGTGAGCGCGATCGCGGTCCACCGCAGCCCCCGGGCGGTGATCAGACCCTGCTCGCCGTGCCCGTCCAGAGCCGACCGGCAGAGCGCGACGAGCGCGGCGACGAGCACCAGCCCGTCCGCGACCAGCAACAGGTAACCGGGCGGGGCGGCGTCGTGCGGGGCCAGAACCACAAGCAGCGTGGCGTCGAGCGTGCCCAGCGCCACGGCCACGTGCACCGAGCGCAGCCGACGCAGCAGCGCCCGGTTGTCCCAGAAGGCAGGGGTGTCGAGCCGGTCCGCGCCCACCCCGGGCGTGTGCAGGCCGTCCTCGGGTAGCTGCGAGGTGCGGGCGCCGACCCGCCAGATGAGGGCGACCGCGATGATCGGCAGCAGCGCCAGCAGGGCGAGACGCTGGCCCGGCGGCACCCCGCCCAGCCAGGAGATCTCCCGGCGCCCCTCCAGACACCGCGGGTACGCCGCGCACTGCCAGGCGATCAGGTCCAGGGACGCGCCGACCGCGGAGAGCACGTACATCGCGGTCATCGACGCGGCCAGCAGGCGGCAGAGCGCCCGGGCCACGCCGCCGGGCCGACCGGCCACCGGCAGCATCCAGACCGCGATGTTGCTGAGCATGAACGGCAGCAGCAGGACCAGCGAGAACGTCCGGGTCGCGGTGCCGCCGGTCAACCTGCTCCAGCGGTACGCCTCAAGCGTCGGCCCGCCCGGACCCACCGGATCGCCGAAGCCCGGCCGAGGTCGGTAGAAGCCGGCCTCGTCGTCCCCCGCGACCCGCGCCACCACCGGCCGGTCGAGGATCGACTCCGGGCCCTTGTCGGCGACCCCGTGCACCCGGATCTCCGTGATCCTCACCCGTTGTCCTCTCCTGGCCAGAGGACGGCGGGTACCCGTCGGCGTCACGACCAATCCCGGGCCGGGACGCGCGCTGCCGCTCGGGCCTGCCCGCCGCACGAGTCGCTGTGGGGCATCCGCCCCTACTGCTCGTGGACCAGGCTGTTGCATGATGGCGGGCATGACGGAGACCCCGCATCCCCTGTACGACAGGCACGCCGACACCCTCAACCGTGCGCTGACCGCGATCACGGAGCGGGGCTACTGGTCCGCGTACCCCGAATCCCCCAGCCCTCGCGTCTACGGCGAGACCGCCGCCGCCGACGGCAAGGCCGCCTTCGAGGCGTACCTGGGTGGTGATTTCCCCCTCGACCAGCCGGGCACCTCCGAGCGGATCGCCACCGAGACGAGCCCGTTCGGGGTCGAGCTCGCGGTGCGTTACCCGCACGCCGGCACCGACGAGCTGATCGCGGCTGCCTCAGCCGCGCTGCCGGCCTGGCGCGACGCCGGCCCGCAGGCCCGGGTGGGTGTCTGCCTGGAGATCCTCGACCGGCTGCACAAGAACATCTTCGAGCTGGCCAACGCGGTGCAGTTCACGAGCGGGCAGGCGTTCGTGATGGCCTTCCAGGCCGGCGGCGCGCACGCTCTGGACCGGGCGCTGGAGGCGCTGGCGTACGCGTACGCCGAGATGACCCGGCACCCGGGCACGGCCGGCTGGGAGAAGGCCGCCGGCAAGGGCGACCCGCTGCGGATGACCAAGACGTTCCACGTGGTGCCGCGTGGGGTCGCGCTGGTGATCGGCTGCAACACCTTCCCGACCTGGAACTCGTACCCGGGACTGTTCGCCTCGCTCGTCACCGGCAACCCGGTGATCGTGAAGCCGCACCCGCGCGCGGTGCTGCCACTGGCGATCACCGTGAAGTACGCCCGGGAGGTGCTCGCCGAGGCCGGCTTCGACCCGAACCTGATCATGCTGGCGGCCGAGGCGCCCGGTGAGAAGCTCGCCAGCGACCTGGCCCTGCACCGCTCGGTCAGGATCGTCGACTTCACCGGCTCCACCGAGTACGGCGACTGGCTGGAGACACACGCCCGGCAGGCGTCGGTCTACACCGAGAAGGCCGGCCTGAACACGGTGGTCGTCGACTCCACCGACGACTTCGCCGGCATGTGCCGCAACCTCGGGTTCACTCTGACCCTCTACAGCGGGCAGATGTGCACCACCTCGCAGAACATCCTCATCCCGGCCGGTGGCATCGAGACCGACCAGGGCCACAAGAGCTTCGACGAGGTGGCCGGCGGGATCGCCGCAGCCGTCGGCAAGCTGACCGCCGACCCGGCCCGGGGCGTGGAGCTGACCGGCGCCATCGTCAACGACGGGGTCCTGGAACGGCTGGCCGAGGTCACCAAGGTGGGTGAGCCGGTCCTGGAGTCCCGGGCCGTGACCCACCCGGCGTACGCCGACGCGGTGGTGCGTACCCCGACGATCGTGAAGCTGGGCGCGGACGACGCGGAGACGTACGGCCGGGAGTGGTTCGGGCCGATCTCGTTCGCCATCGCCACCGACTCCACCGCCCACAGCCTGGAGCTGCTGCGCCGGACGGTCGGCGAGAAGGGCGCGCTCACCGCTGGGGTCTACTCGACCGACGAGGCCGTGCTGGACGCCACCGAGGCGGTGGCGGTCGAGGTCGGGGTGCACCTGTCCTGCAACCTCACCGGCGGCGTCTTCGTCAACCAGTCGGCGGCGTTCTCCGACTTCCACGG
The DNA here is from genome assembly GCF_026342015.1 of Micromonospora lupini. NCBI lineage: Bacteria > Bacillati > Actinomycetota > Actinomycetes > Micromonosporales > Micromonosporaceae > Micromonospora > Micromonospora lupini. Next base: position 874,823 of record NZ_JAPENL010000002.1, on the reverse strand, counting down.
CAGCGGCGCGAACGCGGCGGCCAACTCGGCGCTTACCGATGGGGCTTACGTGGCCAACCGGTTCCGGATCGTGCAGTCTCGGCGTCACGTGTAGTGGTTGCGGTGGGGGTTTCCGGGGCAGCCCGACCCGCTCCGGGCGGTCAGGCTTGATCCCTGCGCGGGTCGGGCTGCCCCGGAAACCTTTTCGTGGGCACGGTTGTCGCTGACGCATCCCGCCTTGAGTAGCAGCCCGGTGGCTCTGCCCTGGGAGGGTTCTCTTGTTACTACGCGGTTCGGCGCATTTGTAGTTCGTTCAGCGCGGGGATCGTGGGGTGGGGCACTCGTACGCCGGTGTCGGTGAAGCCCAGCCGCTGGTAGGCCCGGTAGGCTCGGTCGTTGCCGACCACCACCTCCAGCAGCAGCTCCGGCCGACCGCAGGCCCGCGACCAGGCGGCCACCCCGTCGATCAGCTCGCCGAGCAGCCCGCTGCCCCGCCAGGCCGGCGTGACGTACACGGCGTAGATGACTGTCAGCCCCGGCTCGTTCGGAGCGACAGTGCCGCCGGCGTGCCCGACCAGCCGGCCGCCCGGGTCCGCGACGAACTGCGCGTTGTTCGGGCCGGCCGAGGTGTACGCCACCCGGGCGGCGTACTCGCGGTGCGGTCGGGCAGCCGCGTCCGCCAGGGTCTCCAGGAAGGCCAACGGCGCGTCGGCGAGCATCTCCAGGCGCAGCGCCCGCATCCGGGCGGCGTCCTCAGGCCGAACCCGGTGGATCTCGGCCTGCCGAACGGCGGCTGAGCCGATATCGGTGGTCATGTCTGCATGCCTACCACAGGGGCGGGAGCCGATTCGGGGCGTGCCAGGCTCCGCCGCCGAGTGACCGGGCCGCGCCGTCGGGCGGTCGGGCCGCGCGGTCGGGCCGCGCCGCCGGGCGGTCGGGCCGCGCGGTCGGGCCGCGCGGTCGGGCCGCGCCGCCGGGCGGGCGGGCCGGCCGGTGCCCCTCCGGAGCGGTCCTCCGCAACCCGTTCCGGCGCCGTCCTCCCGTCCAGGAATATGCCCGATTTGGGGTCGTGCGCGGCCGTCACTCCTCGTGTAGCGTGCGATTTCGGTCACCCATTCAGCGGCCGTCGTCGATCGCTGAGGCGGTGGTCGAGGGCGTCCGGCCGCGCCGCGCGCCCAGGCAGGCAACGCTGCGCAAGAGTGAGGGAAGTGCACCGTGGCACAGGGCACCGTGAAGTGGTTCAACGCCGAAAAGGGCTACGGCTTCATCGCCGTCGACGGCGGTCAGGACGTCTTCGTCCACTTCTCCGCGATCGAGATGGACGGCTACAAGGCGCTTGACGACGGTCAGCGCGTGGAGTTCGAGATCGCCCAGGGCCAGAAGGGCCCGCAGGCGGAGCACGTACGCGTCATCGCCTGAGCGACTTCCCGACGTCCTCGCTCGCGGATTGCCCCCGATCGGCTGGCGGGTCGGTGCTGCGGTGCGCACGCCCGCCCGGGAAGATCGTGAACCGTTCCAGCCGATGCTGAGGAGGGTTCATGACCGACCAGTCGCCCCCGCCCACCACGCCCTCCGGGCCGGGTGACCCGGGCCCGTCCGACCCCACCTCACCCGTCTCCGGCGCAGACCCCGGGCCGCCCCCCGGATCTGGCCCCGGGACGCCGCCCGGATACGGGCCGCCGCCCGGCCACACCCAGGGCTGGGGGCAGGCAAGCCCAGCGGGTACGCCCGATCCCACCGCGCAGGGCGGCTGGGTTCCGCCGGCTGGGCCGCCTTCGGGTTGGGATCCGGCGCAGGGCGGCTGGGGTCCGCCGGCTGGGCCGCCTTCGGGTGGGGATCCGGCGCAGGGCGGCTGGGATCCGGCCGGTGCGCCGCCGCAGGGTTGGGCCTATCCGCCCGTCGGCGGCTACCCGCCCGGGGCGGGCCCCTACGGCGGGCAGCCGTGGTATCCGGGGGGACCGGTCGGCTGGTACCCGCCGGGTCACGGGTTCGATCCGACCGATGCCCTGGTCACTCCGCCGGGCGCCGGCATCGGGGCCTGGTTCGAGCGGTGCGGGGGCGCGCTGCGCCGGGGCTGGCGGCAGTTGGTGCCGATCATGCTGCTCACGCAGGTGTTGCCGGCGGCGGTGTTCTCGATCGTCCTGCTGGGCGTCGACCCGTCGCCCGCCTGGGAGGCGCAGGCCCAGATGGATCCGGCGGCCGGGCTGCCGGACAACTTCGCCGTCACCCTGGCAACCCTCATCGGCGCGCTGGTCGGCAGCAGCCTGCTGATCGGTCTGGTGCAGGCGGTGGGGTGGGCCGCCGGCAGTTGGGTGATCACCCAGCAGGCGACAGGCCGGCCCGGCAGCCTCGATGCGGCGCTGCGGTACGGCCTGCGCCGGGCGCTCGGCCTGTGGGGCTGGACGCTGCTGATCAGTCTCCTCGTCGGTATCGGTTCCTGCTGCTGCCTCCTGCCGGGCATCTATCTGGCGTTCGCGTTGAGCCTGGCCGGCCCGGTCTACCTGTTCGAGCGGCAGAACCCGATCGGCAGGTCGTTCGGGATGTTCCACGCCCGACTCGGTCTGGTGCTCGGTCGGGTGGCGGTGGTGGGCGGGGCCGTGATCGTCGGCACTGCGGTTCCCGGCTTCCTCGAGTCGGCGGGCACCGCCGCGTTCGGTGCGGACCCGTTCGCCTCCCCGGGCGCCGCGGTCGGGGCGGTGGCGGTGATCGCTGTCACGGCGGTGCTGGCGCTGCCGGCCCACCTCGTCCAGTTGATCGGTCTGCTGATCACGTACGCCGAGCAACGCGCCCATGAGGCGCCGGTGAACGGGGCCACACTGGCCGCGGAACTCGGCTGAGCGGGCTCATCGTGCTTGCACTCGGCAGGTGAGAGTGCTAAACAAGTCATTGGCACTCGCATACCGTGAGTGCCAATGGTCGGGACGGTGGGGCCAGGTTGCCCAGGCGTGGAGACGCCGGGGCGGCACATGGCCGGTCGTCGCGGGCTATCCGGCCCGGCCGAAGGACGTCGTCGTCGCCAGGTGGCGACGTCCCAAGGTGCGTACACCAGGCGGCCCATCCGGGGGACACATCTCGGGTGGCCCGTGAGTGTCCAGGAGGACAACGCCGTATGGCCAAGATGATCGCGTTCGACGAAGAGGCGCGCCGCGGCCTCGAGCGGGGCATGAACCAGCTCGCCGACGCCGTAAAGGTGACCCTCGGCCCCAAGGGCCGCAACGTCGTGCTCGAGAAGAAGTGGGGTGCCCCCACCATCACCAACGATGGTGTGAGCATCGCCAAGGAGATCGAGCTCGAGGACCCGTACGAGAAGATCGGCGCCGAGCTGGTCAAGGAGGTCGCCAAGAAGACCGACGACGTTGCCGGTGACGGCACGACGACGGCGACCGTCCTGGCCCAGGCCCTGGTTCGCGAGGGCCTGCGCAACGTGGCCGCCGGCGCCAACCCGATGGCCCTGAAGCGGGGCATCGAGGCCGCGGTCGCGAGCGTCTCGGAGGAGCTGTCCAAGCTCGCCAAGGACGTCGAGACCAAGGAGCAGATCGCCTCCACCGCCTCCATCTCCGCTGGCGACAGCACCGTCGGCGAGATCATCGCCGAGGCGATGGACAAGGTCGGCAAGGAAGGCGTCATCACCGTCGAGGAGAGCAACACCTTCGGGCTGGAGCTGGAGCTCACCGAGGGTATGCGCTTCGACAAGGGCTACATCTCGGCCTACTTCATGACCGACCCGGAGCGCATGGAGGCCGTCTTCGACGACCCCTACCTCCTGATCGTCAACAGCAAGATCTCGTCGGTCAAGGACCTGCTCCCGATCCTCGAGAAGGTCATGCAGTCGGGCAAGCCGCTGCTGATCATCTCCGAGGACATCGAGGGCGAGGCCCTGGCGACCCTGGTCGTCAACAAGGTCCGGGGCACCTTCAAGTCGGTCGCCGTCAAGGCGCCGGGCTTCGGTGACCGCCGCAAGGCCATGCTCGCCGACATCGCCATCCTCACCGGTGGCCAGGTCATCAGCGAGGAGGTCGGCCTCAAGCTGGACGCCGTCGGCCTCGACATGCTGGGCCGCGCCCGCAAGGTCGTCGTGACCAAGGACGAGACCACAATCGTCGACGGTGCCGGCGACGCCGACCAGATCCAGGGTCGGGTCAACCAGATCCGGGCCGAGATCGACAAGAGCGACTCCGACTACGACCGCGAGAAGCTGCAGGAGCGGCTGGCCAAGCTGGCCGGCGGCGTTGCGGTCATCAAGGTCGGCGCGGCCACCGAGGTCGAGCTCAAGGAGCGCAAGCACCGCATCGAGGACGCCGTTCGCAACGCGAAGGCGGCCGTCGAGGAGGGCATCGTCCCGGGTGGTGGCGTCGCGCTGGTGCAGGCCGGCAAGACCGCCTTCGACAAGCTCGACCTGGTCGGCGACGAGGCGACCGGTGCGAACATCGTCAAGGTCGCGCTGGACGCCCCGCTGCGGCAGATCGCCGTCAACGCCGGCCTCGAGGGCGGCGTCGTGGTGGAGAAGGTCCGTAACCTCGAAGCGGGTCACGGTCTGAACGCCGCCAACGGCGAGTACGTCGACCTGCTGGCCGCGGGCATCATCGACCCGGCCAAGGTGACGCGCTCGGCGCTGCAGAACGCCGCGTCCATCGCGGCGCTCTTCCTCACCACCGAGGCCGTCGTCGCGGACAAGCCGGAGAAGACCCCGGCTGCCCCGGCTGGCCCGGGTGGCGGGGACATGGACTTCTGAGTCCAGTTCCGACACACCGAACGGGGCGGGCCGCTGACGCGGTCCGCCCCGTTCGTCGTCAGGTGGGCAGTGGGCGCTGGTTGCGGCGCTTCTGCGCCCGGTCGTACGGCGGCAGCAGCTGGATCGGCGCGTCCACCATCTCCTGCGGTTCCTCGGCCAGCGGCTCGCCGTCGGTGGTCATCTCGGCCAGTTGCTCGGCGTCGCCGTAGTCGAGCCTGTCGAACGGCACTTGGCCGGGCAGGTCGCCGACCGGCTTCCAGGTGATCGGCGGGCCGTCCTCGGTCTGGTCGTCATCCGTGGTCATGGCTGCCTCCTCTACCGAAACGGTAGGGGGCGTCGATGGGCGATGCGGGCGAATGGATTGATGTCCCATTTGCCCTCTCACGTCACCGGCAGGGTCCGCCGGTACAGGAAGAAGACCCGCTCGATCCGGGCGCCCGCGCTGCCAGAGTAGAACGGCACCGGCCCGACCCAGCCGATCTGCGCCCGGTCCACCCCAGCCGCCCGCTGGTCGCGCAGGCAGCGTCGCAGCAGCACCCCACCGATGCCCGAACCCTCGGCGGAGGGCGCGGTGCCCATCGGCCCGAACCAGCTCGGCCGGGACGACCCGTAGGCCGCGAAGCCCAGCACCTCGCCGGCCCGCTCCGCCAGGTGGCAGCCGGCCCCCGCACGGCCCACCGATCCGGCCAGCTCCCCGTCCCATGTGCCACCGAAGGTGGACCGGGCGAACGCGGCCAGCGCCGGCAGGTCCGCGGGCTCCGCCCGGCGTACCGTGATGCCCTGCCCGGCCAGCCGTTGCTCCGCGGCCTCCGTGGACCGCAGGGCCGGTGACTCGTCGTAGGACAGGTCCGCGGTCATGTTCCAGGCGGTCCGGTCCTGGTGGTAGCCGAGAGCCAGGGCGGCGCACACCGCTGGCGTGTACCGCACGTCGATGCCCGGCCAGGCGTAGTACGGCGGGTTCCCGGCCAGCAGCACCTCGGTGACACCGCGCTGGCCGAGCGCCTGCTCGGCGCGCGACAGCAGCGCGCGGCAGACCCCCCGGCGGCGCTGCCCAGGAAGCACCGCGACCAGGTCCACGTGCCCGACGCCCACCTCGGTCGGCGACACCGAGCAGAGCAGCACGCCGACCAGGTCGTTCCCCCGGTACGCGCCCAGCCCGACGACCGCGCGGTCGGCGGCGGCCCGGGTCCACAGCACGTCCACGATGGCACCCGCCTCGGCGGCGTCCTCGGGCAGGTCGAGCGCCTGCGCGCAGACCCGCGCCACGGTGGGCGCGAGGTCGGGGCTCAGTTCGGCGACGGTGATCTCGGCGTCCATGGTCGCCGACCCTAGATCACCTGCTGGCGGTGCCCGGCCCTCACCCCCGGGCGGCGCGAACGGCGGCGTACGCGTCGACCTGACCGGCGCCTGTGACGTTCGCCGCGCCGCCGCAGGAGTCGGTGCGCTTGGCGGAGCGGTACGTCGGCTCGGCCGGCGTGGCGGTGTCCCGCAGGATCTGCCGGGTCCGGCTCAGGTCACCGACCAGCGCCGGATTCGCCGACCACATGAGCGCGACCACCCCGGCCACCTGCGGGGTCGCCATCGACGTGCCGTCCAGCGCCGCGTACCCGCCGCCGGGCATGGCCGACACCACGCCCACCCCGGGCGCCAGCACATCCGGTTTGCCCGTGCCGCCCGGCACCGGCCCGCGCGAGGAGAACTCGGCCACCCGCCGCTTTGCGTCCACCGCCCCCACGGTCAGCACGTTCGCGTACGGAGCGGGCGGGTCGTCGATCGACGCGCACCACGGACCTGTGTTGCCGGCCGCGACGACCACGAAGATCCCGGCGGCGTCCAGCGCCGTGGTGGCCGGGAGCAGCGCCTCCCGGTCGCAGCCCTCGATCGCCGGGCAGCCCCACGAGTTGGTGAGCACCTGCGGGGCGCGCTCCGGCCGGCCGTCGGTGAACGGGTCACCGCCGGTCGGGAAGGGCGCCAGCATGAACTGGAGGCAGTCCAGGTAGTGCCCGGGGCTGCCCAGGTTGCGGTCCAGGTTGACGCAGCCCACCCACTGCGCGTCCGGCGCCACCCCGATGCCGTCCCGTCCGACCGCGCTGCCCACCGTGTGGGTGCCGTGCCCGCCCTGGTCGTTCGGTGCCCGGGTGCCGTCCCACGGGTCGTACCAGGAGTCGTCCCCACCACGGAACCCGGCCCGCAGCGCCGGATGGCCGCCGTCCACGCCGGAGTCGGAGCTGCCGACCACGATTCCCCTGCCTGTCACTCCCAGTTGGGACCAGACGCGGTCCGCGCCGAGCTGACGGATGTTCCACTCCGGTCCGGTGGGCGCCGGCGCGCTGCCCCGGGTCTGCCCCGCCGGGGCCGGCAGAGGCCGCAGGCGCTGGCTGACCAGCACCCGTGCCACCTCTCCTCGCCGCGCGAGCCAGGCCCGTACGGCCGGCCCGCCATCCACCTCGACGGCGTTGACCAGGTAGTACGGCACCGGGTCGAGTCGTAGCCGCCGCGCCGTGCGGCGCAGGTCGGCCTGGCTGCGTTCGGCGGTGGTCACCAGCCGCCGGTAGACCTCCGCCGCCCGGGCGTCCCGTCCGGCCTGCCCGGGGGCGCCGGCCGGGATGCCGCTCAGGTCGGCCTGCTCGCGCAGCACCACAAGCAGCCGCTCCCCGTACAGGCCGGGTTGGCCGGGCCCGACGTCGACGACACCCACGGTCACGAGCAGGACCGTCGCCGTCAGCGCGGCGACCCGGCGACTCGGGGTACGCGCCGCCGGTCGGGCCAGCAGCACTGCGTACCCGATGGCGACCACTACCGCGACGGCGAGGCCGGCGACTGCGGCGGCCGCCACCCAGAACGGCACGTCCCGGGTGCCGATCAGCAGCAGGGTGATCTCTTCAGGGTCGGTGAACGCCAGCGGGCCGAGCGTGGCCAGACCCACCAGCCAGCCGGTCGCCGTCCGGCCGGCGCGTGCGGCGTCGGCCGGGGCGGCTGTGGGTCGCCAGGCCGCGGCCCACAGCGCGGCAAGTGCGAAACCCACCGGCGGCAGGGTCAGCAGCGCGGGCAACTGCGCGCCCGACTGGCCGGTGCCGGCCGCGAGGAGCAGCAGTGCCACCCCGGCGACCAGACCTCCGAGCAGGACCAGCCGGGCCGGCCGGGGCGGCCGTCCCGCCGCGAACTCCGACCAGAAGGCGGCGTCCAACAGCGTCGCGGCCAGCACGCCAAGAGCGGCTGCCGCCACCAGCGCGAGCACTGTCTCCAGGAGCCCGCCGAGCGCGCCCAGCCAGGCCCACGGCAGCAGCAGCGCCAGACCGGCGGCGACCGCGAGCAGCGGCACCGGACCCGGCCGGCGCGATCCACGCCGCCCCCCGACCGACTCCGGGCTCCCGCCGGCCGCCGACGCGGCGTCGCTGCTCGGCTCTGGGCTCTCGGCGGCCTGGGCTCGGGCGACGTCGCGGTTCGGCGCGGCGCCGCCGGTCCACGACGCGGTGGCGTCCAGCGCGGCGTCGACGTCCGGACCGGACGGCCGTCGCGACGACCAGGCCACGGCGAGTGCGCTGAGCAACGCCGCGCCGGCCAGCCCGGCGAGGTACGCCTCGTGGTGCACAGGCGGCACGACCCGCAGCAGGGTGAGCACCCCGAGGGCGAGTGCCCCGACCAGCCAGGCCCGCCCGGTGGCCCGGACCGCTGTCGAGCGGGGCAGTATCGCCAGCAGCAGGGCGGGAGTGCCCACCAACACGACGACGGTCAGGCCGAGCGCCGGCCAGAGCCAGCCGACCCGGTCCCGTCCGAAGCTCAGCAGCACCTGGTCGGTGACCCAGCCGCCGGTCTGGGTGGCAGCGGTGACCGCAACCGTCCAGCAGCCGACAAGCACGGCGGCGACCACTGACCACGGGGAGCTGCGGTCGCTGAGACCGGGTCGCGCAGGTTGACCGTGCATCCGAGAACCTTACGACCACGGCAAGGGTTCCCGACCCGCCCGTCGCCTGACGGGACACCGAAGGACTGTGTAGATCTTGGACATTTTCCCTAAGCGGCGGACGGAGACTGTCCAAGATCTGCGAGCGCCGCGGTGGGGCGGGGCGCGGCGCTGAATGTCGACTCGCTCGCCTGGCGGTTACGGTGGATGGGTGCGTGACCCCAACATCTCCCGATCCGTCGCCGGGCAGCTCTCGCCGATCCGCCGTACGGCCGACCTGCGCCGACTCCGCGCCGAGCGCTTCGACGTGCTGGTCATCGGGGGTGGGGTGACAGGTGCGGGCGCCGCCCTGGACGCGGCCTCCCGGGGCCTGAAGGTGGCCCTGGTCGAGGCGCGCGACTTCGCCTCGGGCACGTCGAGCCGATCCAGCAAGCTCATCCACGGCGGGCTGCGCTACCTGGAGCAGTTGGAGTTCCACCTGGTCCACGAGGCGCTTACCGAGCGGGGCCTGCTGGCGACCCGGCTCGCGCCGCACCTCGTCCGCCCGGTGCCGTTCCTGGTGCCGCTGCCGGCCGGTCGGGGCCTGCGGGACCTGCCGGCCCGGATCTTCCGCCGCTCGTACTACGGCGCGGGCGTGGCCACGTACGACGCCTTCGCCGGTCTCCTCGGCGGTGGCCGGGGCATGCCGCTGCACCGGCACCTGACCCGGGAGGGGGCCCGGCGGATCTTCCCAAGCCTGCGGGCCGACGCGCTGGCCGGGGCGATCCGCTACTACGACGGGCAGGTCGACGACGCTCGGCTGGTCGTCACCCTGGCCCGCACCGCGGCCAGCCTCGGCGCCACTGTCGTGAGCAGCGCCCGCGCCGTCGGGCTGATCCGGCAGGCGCGGGAGGTGACAGGCGTCCGGGTCCGCGACCTGGAGGCGCCGGCCGGCTCCCCGGACGCCGAGTTCGAGGTGCACGCCCGCACCGTCATCGCGGCCACCGGCGTGTGGAGCGACGACATGTCCCGGATGCTCAACGACGTGGGGCTGCGGCCCGGCGTCCGGGTGCGCGCCTCGAAGGGGGTGCACCTGGTGGTGCCCCGCTCGGCGATCACCGGCGAGACGGGTCTCATCCTGCGTACGGCGAAGTCGGTGCTCTTCGTCATCCCGTGGGGCGGGCACTGGATCATCGGCACGACCGACACCGACTGGCGACTGGACCGGTCCCACCCGGCGGCCTCGGCGCGCGACATCGACTACCTGTTGCAGCAGGTGAACACCGTGCTGGACCGGCCGCTGACCACCGCCGACATCGAGGGCGTCTACGCCGGGCTGCGCCCGCTGCTGGCCGGCGAGGCCGACTCCACCTCGAAGCTCTCCCGTGAGCACGCGGTGTTCGAGCCGATGCTCGGGCTGCTGTTGGTGGCCGGTGGCAAGTACACGACGTACCGGGTGATGGCGTCCGACGTGGTCGACCGGGCCGTACGCCGGTTGGGTGGGGCCCGCGCCTCGCGTACCGCCGACCTGCCGTTGCTCGGCGCCGACGGATACCCGGCGATGTGGCGGGACCGGGCCGACCTGGCGCGCAGGCACGGCGTGCCGGTGGGCGTGGTGGAGCACCTGTTGGAGCGGTACGGCACCCTCACGCTTGACCTGCTGGCGCTTGTCGACGCCGATCCGTTGCTGGCGTCCCCGCTGGCCGGCGCTCCGGAGTACCTGGCGGCCGAGGTCGCCTACGCGGCGCGGGCCGAGGGCGCGCTGCACCTGGAGGACGTGCTGACCCGACGGACCCGGATCTCGTTCGAGACCAGCCACCGTGGCCTGGAGTCGGCCGAGCACGCCGCCGAGCTGATGGGCGCGGTGCTCGGGTGGGACGCGGCGCGGAGCGCCCGCGAGGTCGAGCACTACCGCGCGCGGGTGGAGGCGGAACGGCGGTCCCAGTTGATGCCTGACGACGCCGGGGCTGACGCGGCCCGACTGGGCGTGCCGGACGTTCGGGGTTATGCGGCGGACCGGGGTGACGACGACCAGGCCGAGCTGCGCCCGACGGCGCGATGACCGAAAAGTAACGTTACCGAGTGGTAACTCTCGATACCGGCCCGGATGGTGGTTTCGAACGCTACCTACGGTGGGGTAGGTTTCCGCGCGTGCTTTACCGCGCGCGCCCCCGACTGCTCACCCCCCTTCTTGCCGTGGTGCTCGCCGTCGCCCTGGCCGGGTGTTCGCTGTTCGGCAGCGACGACGCCGACACACCTGCCGCCCAACCGCCGGCCGGCTCGGCGGCCGGCGGGTCGGCACCCGAGATCCCGACGACGGTCGCCAAGGGGCAGGTCAGCCTGATCCAACGGCTCGGCGCCGACGCCCCGCTGCGCACGTTGAGCGTCGAGCGGGACGGCTCGTGGCAGTGCCTCGACTGTGCCGGCGACGGGGTCACCTCCCGGGGCCGGCTGGCTCCGGAGCAGACCGAACGCCTCCAGGTGCTGCTGGCCGATCCCCGGCTCACCGAGGAGACCGACCAGGTCCGGCACTATCGGACCACCTGCATCGACGCGCTGACGTCCAGCCTGCTCACCTCGTCCGGGCTGGTCACCTCGCAGGACTGCCCGGGTGAGGAACGCCCGACGGTGGCGGGAGAGATCCTGTTGCTGCTCACCCAGGCGACACCGGCCGAGGTCAAGGGCTGACCCGCACAGGGCTGACCCGCGCACCGCCGATCAGAGTCGGAGTACCTTGCCCGGGTTGAGCAGGCCGGCCGGGTCCAGCGCCGCCTTGATGGCCTGGTGCACCCGGACGCCGACCGGGCCGATCTCCCGCGCCAGCCAGTCCCGCTTGAGCAGCCCCACCCCGTGCTCGCCGGTGCAGGTGCCGCCCAGCTCCAGGCCGAGCCGCATGATCTCGTCGAACGCCCGCCGGCCCCGCTCCACGCTCGCCGGGTCGGCCCGGTCGACGACGATGTTCGGATGCATGTTGCCGTCCCCGGCGTGCCCCACCACGCCGATCGGCACGTCGCAGTCCGCCGCGATCCGGGCCACCCCGTCCAGCAGCGCGGCGAGCGCGCCCCGCGGCACCGCCACGTCGTCGATCACCAGGCCACCGCTGCCGTCCGGGTGGGTGTCGGCGGCGAACTTCTCCATCGCCGGGTGGGCGAGCCGGCGAGCCTGCAACAACGCCGCCGCCTCCACCGCGTCGGTGGCCGCGTAGACCTCCTCGGCGCCGGCCGCCTCGCACACCTCGGCCAGGGCGGCCAGGTCGTCGCCCGCCCGGCTGCCGGTGTCGGCGGCGGCCAGCAACAGGGCCTGCGCGTCGGTCCGCAACCCCATCGGCTGGTACGCCTCGATCGCCCGCAGGTGGGTCTGGTCCAGCAACTCCAGCAGGCTGGGCGTGAGGCCCCGCGCGGCGATCCGGGCCACCGCCGTGCCGGCCGCCGCCGTGGAGCCGAAGACCGCCACCAGGGTCAACGAGTCGGCCGGGGCGGGCCGCAGCGCCACGGTCACCTCGGTGATCACCCCGAGGGTGCCCTCCGAGCCGACGAAGAGCCGCGTCAGGTCGTAGCCGGCCACCCCCTTGGCCGTCCGCCGCCCGGTGCGCAGCACCTCGCCGGAGGCGAGCACCACCTCCAGGCCGAGCACGTACTCGGTGGTCACGCCGTATTTCACGCAGCACATGCCGCCGGCGTTGGTGGCCACGTTGCCGCCGATCGTGGACGACTCCCACGAGCCGGGGTCCGGCGGGTACCAGAGGCCCTGCCGGGCGACCGCCGCCGCGAGCGCGGCGTTGACCACGCCGGGCTGGACCACAGCGATCCGGCTCACCGGGTCGATCTCCCGGATCTCGTCCATCGCGACGGTGCTGAGCACCACCGCGCCGTCCACCGCGTTCGCCGCGCCGGCCAGCCCCGTCCGCGCGCCCTGCGGCACCAGCGGTACGCCGTGCCGCGCCGCCGCCCGAACCACGGCTACCACCTGCTCGGTGGTACGCGGACGGGTCACCACGAGGGGGACGCCTGCGGCGCAGAGGTCGGCCTCGTCGCGCTGGTGCACGCGCAGCAGGTCCGGGTCGGTGAGCACGGCGTTCTCGCCCAGGGCGGCGCGCAGGTCGTCGAGGAGTCCGGTGGGGGCCATGCCGCCGAGGCTAGGTCGCCGACCACCGATCATCAACGCGGGCTAGCTTGGGCACCATGCTCTACCTGGACCGGCCGGCCTGGCCGTGGCGCGGTCGACTCTGGTCGCACCTGATCAGCGACGTCTCCTACGCCGAGTTGCACGCCTTCGCCGAGGCGCTTGGCGCACCCCGGCGCGGTTTCGACCGGGACCACTACGACATCCCGGCCGACCGGTTCGCGGCGGCGGTGTGGCTCGGTGCCCGGGTGGTGCCGAGCCGGGAACTCGTCCGGTTGCTGCGCGACGCCGGGCTGCGTCGCCCGAAGCACCTGGTCAGGCCGGGATCGTCGGCGGCCCGGTGAGTGCGGCCAGCTCACGGCGCAGGTTGTCCCGGGCCGGCTGCTCCCACCGCTGCGCGAGCGGCGGCAGCCGGAACAGCGCGGGTAGCGCCAGCAGCCCGGTGAGTACGGCGGCCCGTCCGGTCCGGAAGGCCGACTCGGGCACGTGCGCGTACTCCCGCCTGATCGCCGTGGCGTAGCTGTCGTAGGCGGCCGGCGGCCCGGCCAGCACGGCGAGGTCCGCGTCGCAGAGCAGGGCGCCGTCGGCGTCGCCGGGCGTCACGGCGTGCCCGGCGGTGAGCAGGACCAGCCGGCGCACCTCGGCCACCGCGGGCGCCGGCGCCCCGAGCCCGGTGAGCAGGGTCCCGGCCAGCGTGGCGCTGTCCCGTTCGTTGGTGTCGCCCGGGGCCCGCGGGTCGTAGACGGCGTCGTGGCACCAGGCGGCCAAGCGGACCAGGTCGGGCCGCTCGGCCAGCGCGGCGTACCGGTCCACCACATCGAGGACGACGCTCAGATGCGCCACCGTGTGGTAGTGCCGGTGCGGCTCCCGCCACCGGGCGAGCAGCTCCTCCCCGGCCCGGGTGCAGCTCTCGTCGGGTCTCGCGCCGGCGTCACGGGCCGCCGCCCGCCACCGGTCCAGCAGATCGGCCACCGCCCGAGTCTGCCGCACACGGGCACCATGCGGGCGGGAGGATTCAGCGGGCCCGCCACGGGTAGTCGCGCCCATGGCGGTGGCCCGAGACAAGAGACCTCCGGTGGTGCGGCGTGCACCATTGCGCGAAGGTTTGGTGGACGTCGACGGGGCGCGCATCGCCGAGGCCACCGAACAACTGCGGCACCGTGGCCGTGCCACCCTGCACGACCGGCTGCACCGGGTGCGGATGGCGGGTGGGCTGGCCGTCCAGGCCGGGTTGGCGGCCGGACTGGCGTACCTCATCTCGCACAAGGTGCTGGGCAACCCGCAACCGGTCTTCGCGCCGATCTCCGCGGTCGGCACGCTTGCCGCGTCGGTAGGGCAGCGGTTCCGGCGGACCGTCGAGCTGATCGTCGGGGTGGGCGTCGGGGTGTTCGTCGGCGACTTGCTGATCTACCTGCTCGGCACCGGCGCGTGGCAACTCGGCCTGGTGGTCACTGTGGCGATCCTGCTCACCATCTTCGCCGGGGCGAGCGTGGCGATCGTCATCCAGGCGGCGGCCACGGCGGTGCTGATCGTGACGCTGAGCCCGTCCACCCAGAACCTGGAGATCCCGCGCTTCGTCGACGCCTTCCTCGGCGGTGGCGTCGCGTTGCTGGTGACGGCGGTACTGCTGCCGCTGAATCCGCTTCGCGTGATCAACCGGGCCGCGCGACCGGCGCTGGACCTGCTCGCCGCCCAGCTCGACGCCACCGCCGACGGGCTGCGCGACCGGGACCGGGCCGGCATCCAGCGGGCGCTGGAGCGGCTGCGCAACAACAAGGACGAGCTGGCCACCCTGGCCGAGGCGATCGAGGGTGCGAAGGAGACGGCCACCCTCTCGCCGGCCCGCTGGCACCGCCGGGGCGAGCTGATCCACTACGCGGAGGCGGCCGACCCGATCGACCGCGCGATGCGCAACAGCGGCACGCTGATCCGGCGGTCCGTCACCCTGATCGAGGACGACGAGCCGGTACCGGACACGATGCCGGACTCGATCGGTCACCTCGCCGAGTCGGTCCGCCTGCTCAAGCACGAGTTCGCGGCGGGCGAGGAGCCGCAGAAGGCGCGGGAGCGGTCGCTGCGGGCCGTCAGCGAGGCCGGCCGGGCGTACGGGGCAGGGGTCGGCTTCTCCGGCAGTGTCGTGATCGCCCAGATCCGGACCACGGCGAGCGACCTGCTGGTGGCCTCCGGCGTCGAGCAGGAGGAGGCGAACCGGTGGATCCGGACCGCCTTCGGGGAGCAGGAGCGGCCTGTCGGCGAACCGGCCGAGCCGGGCGAGGCGCCGAAGCCACCCACCGCCCCGCCCGTCGGTTGAACGCTGGCGGCGGACACCTGCCGCGAAGCTCAGCCCAGCTCGGCGAGCGCGGCGAGCAGCCGGTCGACCTGGGCCGCGGTGGTGCCCAGACCGATGCTGGCGCGCAACGCGGTCGGCGGAAGATCACGCCGTCCGGTACGCCCGGCAGCCTCGCCGAGCAGCCGCCGGGCCAGCGGGTGGGCGCAGAACAGCCCATCTCGTACGCCGATCCGGTGCTCCGTGGCCAGCCGGGCGGCCACCGCGGCGGAGTCCCAGCCGGCGACCACGAACGAGACGATGCCGACCCGGGGCGTGTCGGGGCCGAAGGTGCGCAGCTCCACCACGTGCGGCAGGGCGGCGAGGCCGGCGCGCAGCCGGGCCAGCAGCGCCTGCTCACGGGCGGCCAGCGCGACCCGGTCGGCGTCGGCCAGCGCCGCGCACACCGCCGCCAGCGCCACCGCGCCCAGCAGGTTCGGGGTGCCGCCCTCATGTCGGGCCGGGCCGTTCGCCCAGGTCACGTCGTGGGTCGCCGACCCGACGTGGCTCGTGGCGCCGCCACCGGCCAGGTACGGCGCGGCGGCGTCCAGCCAGTCCGCCCGGCCGATGAGCACACCCGCGCCGAACGGGGCGTACAGCTTGTGGCCGGACACGGCCAGGTAGTCCACGCCGAGCGTGTGCCTGTCGACAGGGGCGTGCGGGGCGAGCTGCGCGGCGTCGAGGACGATCCGGGCGCCGTGCCGGTGGGCCACCCGGGCCAGCTCGGCGACCGGCCACAGCTCGCCTGTCACATTGCTCGCCCCGGTCACCGCGACCAGCACCGGCAGCGCGGGGTTGCTGTCACGGCGCAGCTCGGTGAGGGCGGCGGCGAGAGCGCGTACCGCCCCGGCGGGGTCGGCGGGCACCGGCAGGCGCACCGAGCCGCGTGGCCAGGGCAGCAGGTTGGCGTGGTGCTCACCCGCGAAGGTGACGACTGTCGTGCCGGCGGGCAGCGCCCGGGCCAGCAGGTTGAGGGCGTCGGTGGTGTTCCGCGTGAAGATCACGTGGTCGTCGGCGCGGGCGCCGAAGAAGTCGCCGACCGTCTGCCGGGCCCGCTCGTAGGCAAGCGTGCAGCGCCGCGACAGCGCTCCCGCGCCGCGGTGCACGCTCGCGTACCAGGGAAGCAGTTCGGTCACCGCGTCGGCCGCGGCCCGCGCGCACGGCGCGGTGGCCGCGTAGTCGAGGTTGATCTCGCCGGGTACGCCGAGCACGTCGAGCGGCGCCGACGGCGCGGGCGCGACGGCGGGCAGGGTGGGCAGCGAGGGTACGAGGGTGACGGACACGCCGGAACCTCCGGGGTCAGGGACCCCGGGTGGTGCCGGGACGGGGCCCGCGCTTGCCCAGCACGAGGATCGGGCTGGGCCCGGTCATCACCCGGGGCACCCCACCGCGAACTCGACGAGGGTTGCCGGCCAGCAAGCCGGGGCTGAACGCTGACACTCGTGACCTGCCCGCAGCATAGCGGCTGTGGATGCGACCGGACCAGCCGGCGGGGGATGGCTACGCTGACCGCATGGCCGACACCCCGCCCGGTGCACCCCTGCCGTCGTCGCCGCCCGCGCCCGCCGATCCGGCTGTCGTCGCGGCGCCCCGGATGCCGCCGCGCCGACCGAACTGGCTGCGGTTCCTGGTGCTGGCCGGGGTGGTGCTGCTCATCGCCGCGTGCGCGGTCTTCATGGTCTTCACGCTCGGCGAGTCGCTCGGCGCGCAGGCCCTGCTGGTCGGTGTGGGCGCCGCGATCCTGCCGGTGCCGGTGCTTATCGCCTGCTTCCTGTGGCTCGACAGGTACGAACCGGAGCCGCTGAAGTACCTGATCTTCTGCTTCGCCTGGGGCGCGTTCGTCTCCACCGCCGCCGCCCTCAAGGTGAACGAGTTCGCCGCCGGGCGGTTCGCCGACTGGGGACTGCCGGACGCGCTCACCGGGGTGCTGGTGGCACCGTTCATCGAGGAGCTGACCAAGGCCCTCGGCCCGATCCTGCTGCTGGTGTTTCGGCGTCGGGAGTGGTCAGGGATCACCGACGGCCTGGTCTACTGCGGGCTCTCCGCGGTCGGGTTCGCGATGGTGGAGAACATCCTCTACCTGGGTGGGTACGGCTACGCGGCAGGCGCCGACCGCTACGGCCCCGCGACCGGCGCCCAGCAGGTGATCGCCATCTTCATCGTGCGGATCCTCCTGTTCGGGTTCGCCCATCCGCTCTTCACCTCGATGACCGGTGTGGGGCTCGGTGTCGCCTCACGTTCGGCCGACCGGCGGGTCCGCGTGCTCGCACCCATCGCCGGCCTGCTGCTGGCGATGATGTTGCACGGCACGTGGAACCTGCTGCCGACGTTGACCCAGGCCACCGGCGAAGCGGTGATCATGCTGTACGGCTTCCTCGGCCTGATGGTGCCTGTCTTCTTCGGTACGGTCGGGCTGGCGCTGTGGCTGCGTGCCTGGGAGGGGCGGCTCACCGAGCGGATCCTGCCCGACTACGTACGCGCGGGCTGGCTGAGCCCGCCGGAGGTGGCCGCGCTGAGCAGCCTGGGCCGCCGGCACGCGGCCCGCAGCTGGGCACGCCGCGTCGCCGGCGATGCCGGGGTGCGGGCGATGCGCGGATACCAGGTCGCCGCGACGCGGTTGGCCCTGCTGCGCGACGGGATGCTGCGTGGCCTGGACCGTAAGCCGGGCGACCGGGAGCGGGCGGTCGCCGAGGAACGGCAACTGCTGGAGGCGATCACGGCGCACCGGTCGTTCTTCCTGGGGCGTGACCCGCAGGCGCCGGTGGGCGTCTGGGACGGCAGCCGCTACCACCTGCGCTTCCCGGACGGTACGTCGCGGCCGGTGGACGCGCCCGAAGAGCCGGTGGTCCCGATCCCGGTGGTGCTTGCCCCGCCGCCGCCCCCGATGGGCTACGCGCCGCCCGGATGGCACGGCCTGCCCACGGCGGCGCCGTGGCCGCCCGGTCATTCCTGACGGCGGTCGGTCTGGCTCAGGTCATCAGGGTGGTGAGGAAGTCGCCGAGGCCCTGGAACATCGCCATCAGCGCCGCCCCGATCGCCTTGAACATCTGCGCGGCGCCGTCCGGCCGGAACGCCACGAAGTAGATCAGGAACGCGACGCTTCCCCAGGTGAGCAGCTTCTTTACGAATACCGGCATCGTCCCTCCCCAGGGCCACGGTCGCCGGCTGGCTTCCCGTCGTGGGGCCTGGCAAACGGCGCGCGGTCGTGCCGCCGGCCGGGGAGGTGCGTCAGAGATAGAGGCCCGTGGAGTTGTTCTCGATCCGCTCGGCGGCCACCGCGTGCACGTCGCGTTCCCGCAGCAGCACGTACCCGCGGCCGTGCAGCTCGACCTCGGAACGGTCGTCCGGGTCGAAGAGCACCCGGTCGCCGGAGACGATTGCCCGGACGTTCGGCCCCACGCCGACGGCGGTGGCCCAGGCGAGGCGCTTGCCGACCTGGGCGGTCGCCGGGATGACGATGCCAGCTGTGGAACGGCGCTCGCCCTCGCTGCCGTCCATGCGTACCAGCACGCGGTCGTGCAGCAGGCGGATCGGCAGGCCGGAGTCGAAATCCTGGTCGGCGGTCACGGGGCAGACGCTACCGTGTCGCCGACGGCCGGCCGCCGGTGGTTACGCCCGAGGTGGTCTGGGCATTGTGTGGCGGAACTGCCCTACGGTGTCGGGAACGGACGTATGCTGTCCGACCTGTCGCCGTGGGCCGACGACTCTTCTGCCAGGAGGTGCGCTTGAGCCGCTTCGAGCGGGTACGCGGGCGGCTGCGCCGCGCCTACCGATCGGGACAGGAGTCGGTTCGCGCGGCTCAGGAGACGCCGAGCGACGCGCCGGAGCCGGCCGGGGTGGCCTCGCCCGCCGTTCCGGGGCCGACCGCCCCGCCGAGCGCCACGGTCTACGGTGCCGAGCCTCAGGCGGATCTGCACACCTCGACATCCAGCCGGGACGACGCGGACGTGCCGCACGGGCTGCGGATCGCCGCCGCCTGGTGCTGGCGGCTGATCGTGATCGGTGTGGTGGCCTGGGCGCTGCTCCGGATCGTCGGCACGATCAGCATCGTGATCATTCCGCTGGCCATCGCGCTGCTGCTCTCGGCGTTGCTCGCGCCGGCGGTGGGTTGGCTGCTGCGGGCCCGACTGCCCCGGTCGCTGGCGACGGCTGTGGTGCTGGTCGGCGGCCTGGTGAGTGTCATCGGCACGCTGACCCTCGTGGTCAACGAGTTCATCCAGGGCGTGCCGGAGCTGAGCGAGAAGTCGTCGCAGGGCGTCCGGCAGATCCAGGACTGGCTGAAGACCGGCCCGCTGCACCTCTCCGACACCCAGCTCGACCGCTACATCGACGAGGCGCAGGCCTGGATCAACGACAACACGTCGAGGTTCACCAGCGGCGCGCTGAGCACCGCCGCGACGCTGGCGGAGGTGCTCACCGGCACCCTGCTGGTGCTCTTCGCGACGTTCTTCTTCCTGCGCGACGGCGCCCGGATCTGGCGCTTCCTGGTCCGGCTGCTGCCGGTGGCCGCCCGCTGGAAGGTCGACGACGCCGGCCGCGCCTCCTGGCACACGCTCGGTGCCTACGTCCGGGCGACAGTGCTTGTCGCCTTCATCGACGCGGTGGGCATCGGCATCTTCCTGGTCATCTTCGACGTTCCGTTCGCCTTCCCACTTGCCGCGCTGGTGTTCCTCGGCGCTTTCATCCCGATCGTCGGCGCCGCGCTCTCCGGTGTCGTGGCGGTGCTTGTGGCGCTCGTCGACAGTGGCCCGGTGACCGCGCTGATCATCCTGGGCGCGGTGATCGGCGTGCAGCAGGTCGAGGGGCACATCCTCCAGCCGCTGATCATGGGGCGGGCGGTGGCCATCCACCCACTCGCGGTGATCATCGGGATCGCGGCCGGCGTGGTGCTCGCGGGCATCACGGGCGCGCTGGTCTCCGTGCCGCTGATCGCGGTGTTGAACACCGCCGTACGCCGACTGGCCGCCCGGACGGTCCCGGACACTCCACCCGACGCCGTGGTCGTCGCCGCCCAGGCCCCCTGACCGCCACCGCGCCCGCAACGCCCGCTTGATCGCGCACGATCCTGGAAATAGTGGCCTCCCCATCGGGGGAGGCCACTATTTTCGTGTTGTTGTGCGATCTTGGCGCGGTGGCCCTGCGTGGGGGTCAGGTGGTGGCGAGGCGTTGCAGGGCACCCCTGGCGACCTCGGGGCGGGTCGTGTACCAGAACGGGGGCAGCGAGCGGCGCAGGAACGGCCCGTAGCCCCGAGCCGTCTCCAGCCGCGAGTCGAGCACCGCGACGACTCCCTTGTCTCCGGTGGCCCGGATCAGCCGGCCGACGCCCTGCGCCAGCCGGACCGCCGCGATCGGCACGCTGACCGCGGCGAAGCCGGAGCCGCCGCCCGCGTCCACGGCCGCGGCGCGGGCCGCCGCGAGGGGTTCGTCCGGCCGGGGGAAGGGCAGCCGGTCGATGACCACGAGCTGGCAGGCGTCGCCCGGCACGTCCACCCCCTGCCACAGCGACATCACCCCGAACAGGCAACTTGACCGCTCCTCGCGGAAACGGCGGACCAGCAGCGGCAGGGCCTCCTCGCCCTGGAGCAGCACCGGCAGGTCGGTCCGCGCGCGCAGCAGCTCCGCCGCCTGCTGCGCGGCCCGCCGGGAGGAGAAGAGCCCGAGAGTACGACCACCGAGCGCCTCGACGAGCCCGAGCAGCTCCTCTCCGGCCGCGTCGGGCAGCCCGGAGACGCTGGGTCGGGGCAGGTGCGCGGCGACGTAGAGGATGCCCTGTCGGGCGTAGTCGAACGGCGAGCCCACGTCCAGCGAGCGCCAGCCCGGCCCCTCGGTCGCCGGCACGACGGACCCCGGGTTGGTGTCACCGGCGAGCCGGCGGCCGGGCGCTTCGGCGACCGGGCGGCCCGGGGCGGTCCGGGCGGCCTGCGCTGCGGCGGCCGGGGACGGCGGCGCGGGTGGCGGCGCGTCCAGGCCGAGGGCGCGGGCCACGGTGTCGAACCGGCCGCCAAGCGCCAGGGTGGCCGAGGTCGCCACGACTGTGCGTTCGTCGTACAGGTGGGTGGCGAGGGTGCCGGCCACCGACAGGGGCGCGACCACGAGGGCCCGCCGGCTGCCGCTGTCGTTCTTCTCCACCCAGGCCACGTCGTGGTCGGCCTCTTCGAGGAGCCGCTGGGCGGTGGTGGAGAGGTCGTCGAGCGCGGCCTTGGCCTGCTGCTTGCGGACCGGGTCGGGATCGTCGGACTTGACCTCGCCGATCGCGTCCAGGGCGGTGCGGGTGGCCGCGTCGAGCAGCGTGCACGCCTCCCGCAGCGGCGTCGGCAGGCCGGCGGTGAGTCGACCGCTGGGGGCCTCGGCCAGCCCGACGGCGAGGGCGTCACCGGCGGCGGTGAGCGCGTCTGCGGTCTCCGGCCGCAGCAGCGTACGGGCCCGGCGGGTGGTGCGGTCGATCAGCTCCGGCACCAGTTCGGCCTGGGCGGCCGAGGAGACCCGGTCGGCAAGCTCGTGTGCCTCGTCGACGATGAGCAGCTTGTGCGGCGGGACGATGTGCCGGTCGGCGAGCATGTCGACGGCCAGGAGGCTGTGGTTGGTCACCACGATGTCGGCCTCGCGGGCGCGGGCACGGGACGCCTCGGCGAAGCACTCCGCGCCGAACGGGCACCGGGCCGCGCCGACGCACTCCCGCGACGGCATCGAGACCAGCCGCCAGGCCTGGTCGTCGACGCCCGGGTCCAGCTCGTCGCGGTCGCCGGTGTCGGTCTTCTCGGCCCAGCCGCGCAGCCGCTCGATCTGCTTGCCCAGCCGGCCCGCCTCGCCGAGCCACTTCGTGCCGCCGCCGGGGCGGGAGGCCGGTGCGTCGAAGAGGGTGTCCTCCGGCTCGTCCTCGGTGGAGTTGTCCAGCCGGGCCAGGCAGAGGTAGTGGTGCCGGCCCTTCAGCACCGCGAACGTGGGCCGGCGGCCGAGCAGCGGCTCGACGGCGTCTGCCAGCCGGGGCAGGTCGTGGTCGACGAGCTGGGACTGCAACGCGAGCGTTGCCGTGGAGACGACCACCGGGCCGTCCACGGTGAGGGCAGGCGCGAGGTACGCCAGCGACTTGCCGGTGCCGGTGCCCGCCTGCACGAGCAGGTGCTCGCCGCTTGTCACGCACTCCTCGATGGCTGTCGTCATCTCCTGCTGGCCGGGCCGCGCCGTGCCGCCGGGGACCGCGCCGACCGCTGCCGCGAGCAGCTCGGTGCCGCTGGGCCGGGCACCGCGCCGCCGGCTCCCACCACGGGCCGACGGGGTGGCGGAACCGGTGGCGGTGCGGGGCGGAGTCACCGTGCGACGGTACCCGCCGCCGCCGACAGCGACCGCGCCCATCCGCCCGCGTGGCGTGGACCACCCATCGACCCCGTTGATCCACCCCGTCCGGTTACGACCGTGCTACGACGCGTGGGCAGTATCGGTTAGGGTGCGAATCATGCCGAGCGACGTGGTCCGAGTGATCTACCGCAAGTACGACGGCAGCGCGCACCGCGACTACCCGGCCCGCCGCCTCGCGGAGGACGACCTCGGCGTCTGGCTGGGCGTCCCGTTCGGCACCGAGTCGGTCTACCACGGCCGGCCGTCGGTGGAGAAGATCCCCTTTGTCCTGCTGGTGCCGCACCACGCCTGGTGGACGTGCATGTTCAACCCGCCGCCACGGACCAGCGAGGTCTACTGCGACATCGCCACCCCGGCCCGCTGGGAGTCCGACGACACCGTCCACCTGATCGATCTCGACCTGGACGTGGTCCGGCGGCGGGCGACCGGGCTGGTGGAACTGCTCGACGAGGACGAGTTCGCCGAGCACCGGGTCCGCTTCGGCTACCCGCAGGACGTGGTGGTCGAGGCCGAGGCGGCGGCCCAGTGGCTGTACGGCGCTCTCGGCGACGGCACCGAGCCGTTCGCCACCTCGTACCGCAAGTGGTTGGCGCTCGTGGTCTGAGCCGGCGTGGGCTCACCAGCGCGGCGGCCACCTGTCGTCGTCGCCAAGCGACGGCAGGTCGGCCAGCTTCTCGGGGTTGAGCTGGTTGAAGATGCCGGTGATCAGGCCGCCGTCGACAGCGAACGCGGTGACCAGCCGGATCGGCCGCCCGTCGCTGTGCGCCGTCTCCATGTGCAGGCCGAGGACGCCGTCGACGAGCACCGGACGGGTCCGCGTCCGTTGCGCGTACCGCCCGGTCCGGCCGAACAGGCCGAGCGTGAAGCGGCCCACCGTGTCCGCGCCGACCAACGGCCGGCGGGCCGTCGGGAAGTGCCCGCCCGAGTCGCCGATGAGGACCACGTCCGGGGCGAGCACCCGCAGCAGCGGATCCAGCTCGCCGGACTCGGTGGCGGCCACGAACGCCGCCAGCACGCGCCGCTGCTCGGCCGGGTCGGCGGTGTGGCGGGGCGCGTCCGGTGCGGTGACGGCCCGCCGGGCCCGGGAGGCGAGCTGCCGGGCGGCCACCTCGCTGGTGCCCAGGACGTCAGCCACCCGGGCGAACGGCACCGCGAACACGTCGTGCAGCACGAGCGCGAGCCGCTGCTCGGGCGCGAGCCGTTCCAGCATCACCCGCAGCGCCGTGCCGACCTGGTCGGTGCGGACCGCGCGTTCCGCGGGGTCGGGGGCGTACCCGCCGGTGGGCGGCCCGCCGTCCAGCGGGCGCACGACCGGCTCCGGGAGCCACTGCCCGGGGTACGCCTCGCGGCGGACCCGCGCCGAGCGCAGCACGTCCAGGCAGATCCGGGCGCAGGTGGTGGTCAACCACGCGGGGAGATCCCGGATCTCGGCGCGGGCGTCCGGGTCGGCGAGCGCCCCGGCGTAGCGCAGCCAGGTCTCCTGCACCGCGTCCTCGGCCTCGCTGCGGCTGCCCAGCATCCGGTGGGCCACCGCGAGCAGCCGGCCCCGCTCGGCCTCGAACTCCGTCGCCAGGTCCTGCACGACCCACCACCCTCCCCCGACCGCCACGTGCCCTGACGTACATCCTCCAACCAACCGGACGCGCCGGCGGCCCCGGACGTGACGGCGGCCCGGGCGGGCCTCGGCGGGCCGGGCGGGCCTCGGCGGGCCGGGCGGGCCTCGGCGGGCCGGGTGGGCCTTGGTGGGCCGGGGGGCCTCGGCGGGCCGGGCGGACCTTGGTGGGCCTCGGCGGGCGGATGGCCGGCGGGTGGGCGATGATCCGAGGATGAGCGAAACCCGGCAGGGGCAGAGCGAGCGGATCGTGGCGCCGGACGGCGGTTCCGTGCGGGACCTGTTGCGGGTCACCGCGCCGGTGGATCTCGCCGCGATCGATCCCCGGTCCATGCCCGGCCTGCCCGCGAAGGAGATGGGCGGCGAGCGCCGCAAGACCTGGGCCCGTACGCAGGTGGAGCTGGTCGGCGAGGAGCTGGGCCGGCAGCAGGAGATGCTCTTCGCGATGGCCAAGGCCGGCTCGGCGCAGCCGGCGCATCGGGTGCTGCTGGTGCTCCAGGCGATGGACTGCGGCGGCAAGGACGGCACGATCAAGCGGGTGGCCGGCGCGATGAACCCCCTGGGCCTGCACATCCGCTCGTTCGGTCCGCCGACCCCGCAGGAGCTGCGGCACGACTTTCTGTGGCGGATCCGCCGGGCGCTGCCGCCACCCGGGTACGTGGGCATGTTCAACCGCTCGCACTACGAGGACGTGTTGATCGCCCGGGTCGGGTCGTTGGTGCCGAAGGCGACCTGGCGAGCCCGCTACGACCAGATCAACTCCTTCGAGCGGCACCTGGTCGACGACGGGGTGACGGTGCTCAAGGTGATGTTGCACATCTCGTACGCCGAGCAGGGCGAGCGGCTGCTGGAGCGGCTCACCGACCCGCAGAAGCACTGGAAGTACAACCCCTCGGACATCGACTCCCGGTCGCACTGGGACGACTACCAGGCCGCGTACGCCGAGGCGCTGAGCCGGTGCACGACGGACGCCGCGCCGTGGTTCGTGGTGCCGGCGGACCGCAAGTGGTATCGGGACTGGGCGGTGGCCCACCTGCTGCGGGAGACGTTCGACACGCTCGATCTGGGGTATCCGCCTGCCGATTTCGACGTGGCGCGCGAGCGCGAGCGGTTGGCCGCTGGGGGAGCGGGGACGGTTGGGACGCCCGAGATGAACAGCAGGTGAACGAGCGGTGAATGTCGCCTGGCCAGGGGTGGGCCGGCGAATTCGCGGTTCTGGCGTTTCCTAGCATTCACCGAGCGGACGCCTACGGACGCCGCCACCCTTCCACCGACGCGACGAGGTCTGTGCTGTGAAGTTTTCCTTCCGCCCCACCGAGGGCGCCTTCTACGAGCTCTTCACCAGGGCCGCGCAGAACCTGGTCCGGGGCACCGCGCTGTTGAACGAGCTGGCTCTGCCCGGTGTCGATGTGCAGTCGGTCAGCGAGCGGCTGACCGAGGTCGAGCACGACAGCGACCAGATCACGCACGATCTCTACAAGAAGATCAACTCGACCTTCATCACGCCGTTCGACCGGGAGGACATCTACCGGCTCGGCTCGCTGCTGGACGACGTGATGGACCACCTGGAGGCGGTCGGCGACCTGCTGTACCTGTACGGGCTGACCGAGCTGCCGGCACTGCCCCGGGAGCTGCACGAGATGGTCAACGTGCTCGACCAGCAGGCCAAGCTGACGGCCGAGGCGATGCCCCGGCTGCAGTCGATGAAGGACCTCGAGGACTACTGGATCGAGTGCAACCGGCTGGAGAACGAGGGCGACCGGATCAACCGGCAACTGCTCGTCCGCCTCTTCTCGGGTGAGTACGACGCGTTGACCGTGCTGAAGATGAAGGAGGTCGCCGACGAGCTGGAAGCCGCCTGCGACGCCTTCGAGCACGTGGCCAACACGGTCGAGACCATCGCGGTCAAGGAGTCCTGAGCCGGTGACACCCGAACTCATCGCCGTGCTGGCGGTGATCGTCGCCGCCATGGCGTTCGACTACACGAACGGCTTCCATGACGCGGCGAACGCGATCGCCACAAGCGTCTCCACCCGGGCGTTGACACCCCGGCTCGCCCTGCTGCTGGCCGCGGTCGGCAACTTCATCGGCGCGCACTTCGGCGCCGGGGTGGCCAAGACCGTCGGTGACGGCCTGGTCACGCTCCCGACCGGCGTGAGCAGCCTCGGCGTGGTCTTCGCCGGTGTGCTGGGCGCCATCGCCTGGAACCTGATCACCTGGTACTTCGGCCTGCCGTCGTCCTCCTCGCACGCCCTCTTCGGTGGCCTCGTCGGCGCGACCCTGCTGTCCGCGGGCGGTGTGGTGCAGTGGGCCACCATCGGCGAGAAGGTCATCCTGCCGATGGTGCTCTCCCCGATCGTCGGCCTCACCCTCGGCTACCTGCTGATGCTCGCCATCCTCTGGCTGTTCCGGAAGGGGCAGCCGGGCAAGCTCAACCGGGGGTTCCGGTGGGCACAGACCCTGTCGGCGGCGGCCATGTCCGTCGGCCACGGCATGCAGGACGCGGCGAAGACCATGGGCATCATCGTGTTGGCGCTCTACACGGGTGACTTCCAGAGCGACAAGACGCACATCCCGGGCTGGGTGTTCTGGACATCCGCGACGATGCTTGCGCTCGGCACCTACTCGGGCGGCTGGCGGATCATCCGTACCCTCGGCCGCAAGATCATCGACCTCGGTCCTCCGGAGGGCTTCGCCGCCGAGACGGTGGCCAGCGCGGTGCTCTACTTCAACGCCCTGGTGTTGAAGGCGCCGATCTCCACGACCCACACGATCACCTCGGCGATCATGGGTGTCGGCGCGACCAAGCGCCTCTCCGCGGTCCGCTGGAACGTCGCCGGCAACATCGTGCTCGCCTGGATCATCACCTTCCCGGCGGCCGCGCTGATCGCCTGCGTCGCCTACCTGCTGGTCCGGCCGCTCTTCGGCTGACCCGTCCCCGCACGCAGGAAGGCCCCCGGTCCGGGGGCCTTCCTGCGGTCACTCGTACCGCACGCCGATCTGCTCGCGGACCGTGTCCAGCAGGGTCATCACCTCAAGCGTCGTGGTGTGCGGCACCAGCGGGCTCTCGGTCAGCCCGGCGGCCAGGCAGCGCTGCACCTCGATCGCCTCGTACTGGTAGCCGTTGCCGGCCTCCTCGGCGGAGATCGTCTCGGGCTCGAAGCCGTCCCGGTGCAGGGTCACCGAACCCGGCCGGAAGAACGGGTCCGGCAGGTCGATGCGGCCCGTGCTGCCGGTGATCGAGGCGGACAACTCGCTCGCCCCGACCATGCCGCAGCTCAGCGTGGCCACCGCCCCGCTGTCGTACCCGAACAGGATGCCTGTGTTCTCGTCGGTCCCCTCCGGGCCCAGGTGCGCCCAGGAGCGGACGTGCTGCGGCACGCCCAGCAGCAGGTGGGCCAGGCTGATCGGGTAGATCCCGAGGTCGAGCAGCGCGCCTCCGCCCAGCGCCGGGTTGCGCATCCGGTGCTCCGGCGGGAACGGCCCGGCAACCCCGAAGTCGGCCCGGACGGTGCGCAGCGTGCCGATCGCCCCCTGCTCGACCAGCTCGACCACCCGCCGGATGATCGGATTCAGGCGCATCCACATGGCCTCCATCAGGAAGACCCCGGCCGCGCGGGCAGTGTCGACCAGCTCGGTGCTGGTGGCCAGGTCGAGGGTGAACGGCTTCTCCAGCAGCACCCCCCTGCCGGCGGTCAGGCAGGTCATCGCCGCCTCGTGGTGCGCGGCGTGCGGCGTGGCCACGTAGATCACGTCGATCTCCGGGTCGGCGGCCAGCTCCACCCACGAGCCGTACGCGCGCTTCGCGCCGTACGTCTCGGCGAAGCGCTGCGCGCTGTCGGCGGCGCGGGAGCCGACCGCCACCAGTTCGGCGTCCGGCACCAGCCGGAGGTCTTCGGCGAAACGGCTGGCGATGTGGCCGGTGGCCAGGATGCCCCAACGAGTCATGCTCGGCACGCTAGCCGAGCCGGGTGATCCGTAGGCCCGCCGGCCCTTACCTGATCAACACGAGGTCGGCGATGTCGCGGTATACCTCCGCGTCGGATGCCCCCACATCGCCGATCTCGCGTCGATCAAGCCACGAAGAAGCGCGCCGTCTTGGGGAACTAGGCTCGCGGCATGACGATCGACAGCGAGGGCTTCGCCGCGCCGGCCGCCCTGGTCGAGCACGCCCGCCGGTTCCGGACCGAGGGCGGCACCCCGGCGACGCCGCGCGTCGCCGCCACCGTGCTGCTGCTGCGTCCGACCGGCGCCGACTTCGAGGTGTACGTCATCCGCCGCGTCGCCGCGATGACCTTCGGCGGGATGTACGCCTTCCCCGGCGGCGGGGTGGACCGCTCCGACTCGGCGGCGCACCTGGACTGGGCCGGCCCCACGCCGACCGAGTGGGCGGGGCGGCTCGGGGTGGCCCCGGACGCCGCCCAGGCGGTGGTCTGCGCCGCCGCCCGGGAGGTCTTCGAGGAGGCCGGCGTGCTGCTCGCAGGGCCGGACCCGGCGACCGTGGTGGGTGACGTGAGCGACGACGACTGGGAGGCCGCCCGGCAGGACCTGGAGGGGCGCCGGGTGGGCTTCGCGGCGCTGCTCGCCGACCGGCACCTCACGCTGCGGTCGGATCTGCTGCTGCCGTGGAGCCGCTGGGTCACCCCGGAGTTCGAACCGCGCCGCTTCGACACCTACTTCTTCGTGGCCCTGCTGCCGGCGGGGCAGCGGACCCGCGACGTCTCCGGCGAGGCCGACCACACCCTGTGGATCCGCCCGGCGGACGCGCTGGCTCGCGCCGAGGCGGGCGAGCTGACCATGCTGCCACCGACCCTGGTCACCCTGGCCCAGGTGGCGGCTGCCGGGGACCTGGCCGGCGTGGCCCGCGCGGCGGCCGAGCGGGACGCCGCCACCCCGATCACCCCGCGCCTGGACCTCCCGGCCGACGGCGAACCCCGCTTCGTGCTCGGCTGAACCGGCCGGCGGTCCGCCGTACCCCTGCGGGTACGGCGGACCAACGGCAGGTCAGTAGTGCCCGACGTATCGGTAGTTGGCGTTGAGGCTGCCCGGGGCGGCGTGCGCCGGCGCCAGCGCGTCGAACGGCGACACCGTGAGGAAGCGGACGAACTGCTCGTCCGGCTCCTCGTTCGGCGCGAAGGTGAGGACGTCGATGTCGCCAGGCGCGACGTCGCGTTCGACCCAGTCCATCAGCGGCTGGAGGAACTCCGGGATGCCGACCTCCGACGGGTGCTCGGTCGGCTCCGGCCCGAACAGGCAGTGGTAGCCGGCGGGGACCATGTACAGCCGCGTGAACGCCTCGCTGCCGCCGCGCCGCTGCACCGCCGCGTAATAGTCGACTGTGGAGAACGGCGGGACCGACGGGTCCGCCCAGCCGTGGTAGAGGATGAGCTTGCCGCCCTGGCTGCGGAACGCGGACAGGTCCGCGTCGGTGGCGTTGTAGATGGCGTCCCCGAGCACGTTCAGCCGGTCGAAGGTGGCCCGGGTGAACCGCACGTCGGTCAGCCGAAAGTCGGCAGGTGGGTTCTGCGGGTACGCGAGGTACCTCAGGTAGTTGAGGGCGATCTTCCCGGCAATGCCGTCCACGGGGGAGCCGGAGCGCACCACGAACTGGTCGATCCAGCCCAGCTCCGACCCGTACGGCATGCCCCCCGGGTAGAGGCCGTTCGGCCCTCGGTAGAACGCCACCACGGCCGCCACCTGGGCCGCCGTGAGGCAGTCCGGCCGGTCCGTGCCACGCGGACAGCGCAGCGACGACGGCTGGAAACCGCACCGCCGCGGATCCTCGATGACCGCGCCGCACTTCTCGACCACCGCCTCGTGCAGCGCCGGAATCTTCTCCGGGCCGAGGATCTGCCGGCCCGCCGCGTCCGTGTTCCGCAGCGCCACCCAGGCGTTCAGCAGCGCCATCGGCGCCAGGTTGTGCACCGGCGCGCCGGCCAGGATGCCGTCGAAGTCGGCCGGGAACCGCTGCGCCAGCATCAACCCCTGCCGCCCGCCCGTCGAGCAGCCGTCGAAGTACCGGTACGTCGGGCCGTGCCCGTAGTACGCGACCATCACGGCGTCCGCGACCCGCCGCAGCCGGTGCTCGGACAGCAGCCCGAACTCCAGTCGGGCCCGCGGATCGGCGCCCCAGGTCGCCGGCTCGCTTGTCATCGGATCGCCTGCGTGCCCGGTGTCGTCGGCGGCCAGCACCAGCCGGCCGTCCCGGGCGGCCGCGCACTGGAACCCGAAGAGCGGCAGGGTGAGGTCGGGCACCGTGCCACACAACCCGCCACAGCCCTGTTGTACGTACTGCCCCGTCCATCCGGAGACGGGGAGCTTGACGGTGAACCGAGTCTGGGGCCGGATCACCCCCTGCACCACGCAGAACTCCTGGCCCTCGTCGTTCGTGTCGCGCTCCGCCGAGGACACCGACACCTGCGGGATTCGCGCCCCGGCCAACCCCGCGCAGCGGTCGGCGGGCGGGTCGGTGGCGGCTCCGGGCGTGACGAGCAGTGGTACGGCGGCCAGCAGTGCCAGCACTGAACGGATCATGCTTCCCTCCTCTTTGGAGGGAGATTAGGCAGCTCGGCGGGTCCGCCGGATCGGTCCCGGGACGGGACTCCCGGTCATCCCCGAGGCGGAGCGGTGCCCGGCCGGACCAGGCCGCACTCGTAGGCGAGCACGGCCGCCTGCACCCGGTCGCGCAGGCCGAGCTTGAGCAGGATCGCCGACAGGTGGGTCTTCACGGTGGCCCGGCTGAGGACCAGACGCTCGGCGATCTCGTCGTTGGAGAGCGCCCGGGCGACAAGCGTGAGCACCTCGATCTCCCGGGCGCTGAGCGCGTCGAGCGTCGGCGGGGGAGTGCCGCCGGGCAGTTCGTTGGCGAACCGGTCGAGCAGCCGCCTGGTGACCGTCGGCGCGAGCAGTGCGTCACCGCGTGCCACCACCCGTACGGCAGCGGCCAGTTCGTCGGGTCGGATGTCCTTGAGCAGGAAGCCGCTGGCGCCGGCCCGCAGCGCCGCGAACACCGGCTCGTCCAGGTCGAACGTGGTCAGCATGATGATCCTCGCCGGCTGACCGGAGGCGACCAGCCGACGGGTCGCCTCGATGCCGTCCAGCCGGGGCATCCGCACGTCCATCAGGATCACGTCGGGTCGCAGGCGTCCCGCGAGCGCGACGGCCTCCAGACCGTCGCCCGCCTCGCCGACCACCTCGAGATCCGCGCGGCTCTCGATGATCATCGCGAAGCCGGCTCGGACGAGGGCCTGGTCGTCGGCGATCAACACCCGGATGGCAGTCGTCGTCATGCCGGGGTGAGCGGCAGGTCCGCCCGTACCCGAAAGCCGCCGCCCGGCACCGGCCCGGCGTCAAGCGTCCCGCCCAGCAGGCGGGCCCGTTCCTGCATACCCACGATGCCACGGTGGGCGGAACGGTCGACCCTGCCGCTCGGACGGGCCGGACCGTCGTCGCGGATCTCCAGCCGCACCGACCGGGGCGAGCATCGCACCGTCACCCGGGCCTGGGTGGCCTGGCTGTGCCGCAGCGTGTTGGTGAGCGACTCCTGCACGATCCGGTACGACGAGAGGTCCACAGCCGCCGGCAACGGCGACACGGCCGGTTCCCGGTCCAGCTCGACGGTCAGCCCGGTGGCCCGCAGCGACGCCGCGAGGGTGTCCAGTTGCGCCAGGCCGGGCTGCGGGGTTGCCGAGTCGGGTTCGGTGTCGGCGCTCATGGTCTGCAACAGCACCCGCAGTTCGGAGAGGGTGGACCGGGCCGCCAGATCGATCGAGGTGAGCGCCGCGCGGGCCAGGTCGGGCCGGCGGTCGAAGATGTCCTGGGCGGCGCCGGCCTGCACCACGATCACCGACACCGTGTGCACCAGCACGTCGTGCAGCTCGCGGGCGATCCGTTCGCGCTCCTGGGCGACGATGCGGCGCTCGGAGTCCTGCCGGCGCAGCGCCCGGGTCCGGCCCAGCTCACCGAGGGTCCAGCCGAGCGCCGGGCCGGCTATCGCGAGCAGGACGTTGCGCCAGTCGCCGTGGGCCAGCTTCCACGGCGTACCGGCGACCAGCAGGCCGAGCACCCACAGCGACCGCGACGGCGACCGCATCCGCGCGTACGCGGCCAGCACCGCGGCGACCTGGCCGAGCCAGCCGATGGCCGGAGCGAGCGACTCGATGCCGATCCCGGCGAGGATGGCCGCCGCCATCGCGCCCTCCGGGTGGCGGCGCAGCACCGCGATGGTGCTGGCCTGCACCGCCGCCAACGCGACGGCGGCGGCGTAACCGATCAGGTGGTGCGGGCCGTTCGGCGTGACCAGGATCAGTGTCGCGAGCACCACGAACAGGCCGACGGCGACCCGCAGGTCGGGCCGACATCCGCGCGGGAGTCCACCGGGCGTACGCACCCGGTGATCGTAGGCAGCGCACGGGGCGACGGTCATCCGCCGCGGGAACGACGAAGCGGTCCGTCCGGAGACGGACCGCCTGCGTCGCGGAGGACAGTGGAGGAGACCAGCGGCTCAGCCGAAGCGGCCGGTGATGTAGTCCTCGGTCTTCTTCACGCTCGGGTTGCTGAAGATCTTCTGGGTGTTGTCGTACTCGATCAGGCGGCCCGGGTCGCCGGTCTTCTCGATCGAGAAGAAGGCGGTCCGGTCCGACACCCGTGCGGCCTGCTGCATGTTGTGCGTCACGATGATGATCGTGAACTTGTCCTTGAGCTGGAACATCAGGTCCTCGATGGCCAGCGTGGAGATCGGGTCCAGGGCCGAGCACGGCTCGTCCATCAGCACGACCTGCGGCTCGACGGCGATGGTCCGGGCGATGCAGAGCCGCTGCTGCTGACCGCCGGAGAGGCCCGCGCCGGGCTTGCCGAGCCGGTCCTTCACCTCGTCCCACAGGTTCGCCGAGCGCAGCGCCTTCTCGGCCGCCTCGTCCAGGATCGACTTCTTCCGGACGCCGTTGAGCTTCAGCCCGGCCACCACGTTCTCGAAGATGCTCATGGTGGGGAACGGGTTCGGCCGCTGGAAGACCATGCCGATGGTGCGCCGGACCGCCGTGACGTCCACGTCCCGGTCGTAGATGTCCTGGTCGTCGATGGTCAGGCTGCCCTCGACACGGGCCCCCGGCAGCACCTCGTGCATCCGGTTGATCGACCGCAGGAAGGTGGACTTGCCGCAGCCGGACGGCCCGATGAGAGCGGTGACAGTCTTCGGCTCGACGGTCAGGTTGATGTTCTCGATCGCCTTGAACCCGCCGTAGTAGGCGGTGACGTTCGAGGCGGAGACGCGCTTGGCCATTGTGGTACCTCCGGGGTTCATCGGCTGAGCCTGTTGCGACGGGCCAGCAGCTTCGCCGCGATCGTCAGGATGAGCACGAGGGCGACCAGGGTGAGTGCCGCGGTCCACGCCCGTGCCGGCGCGTACTTCGACGCGTCACCGGCCTGCTGGTAGACGAAGAGGGACAGCGACGACTGGTTGTTCTCGAAGGGGTTGGTGTTGATCGCGGCGCCGCCGCCGGCGACCAGGAGCACCGGCGCGGTCTCGCCGGCCGCGCGGGCGATGGCGAGCATGACGCCTGTGACGATGCCGGGCAGCGCCGTCGGCACCACCACGCGCAGGATGGTCTTCCACTTGGGTACGCCGAGCGCGTACGCGCCCTCGCGCAGTGGCGCCGGGACGAGGCGGAGCATCTCCTCGGTGGACCGGACGATTGTGGGCAGCATGAGCACGCTCAGCGCGAGCGCGGCGGCGAAGCCGGAGAAGCTCGGTCGGCCGTCGTTGAACCACGGCGACACGACAAGCACCCAGAAGGCCAGCACGAAGAGGCCGGAGACGATCGACGGGATTCCTGTCATCACGTCCACGAAGAACCGGATCGCGAAGGCGAACTTGCCCCGCCCGTACTCGACGATGTAGATCGCGCAGAGAACGCCGAGCGGGACCGTGATCAGGGTGGCGATGCCTACCTGCTCCAGCGTGCCGACGATCGCGTGGTACGCGCCGCCGTTCGGATCCCGGGCCCCGATGTTGTTCATCGAGGTCTGGAAGAAGTTGCCGTCCAGCCGCTCGGTGCCCTTGCTCACAAGCGTCCAGACCACCGAGACGAGCGGCAGCACCGCCAGCACGAACGCGGAGTGGATCAGCGCGCTCCAGGTGCGGTTGCGAGCAGACCGGCGTCCCTCGACCACGTTGGCGGCGGCGAAGAGCCCCACCAGGTAGAGGATCGCGCCGAGGACGACGACGAGGACCGGGCCGCCGATGTCGGCGCCGTAGACGAGCGCGGCGGAGAGCGCGAGAGCCGCCACGGCGATGGCCGGAGCGGCGTACCGGGGCAGCCGCCTGGTCCGCAGCGAGGCGGGCTGGGCCGGCGGCCGGGTGCGGTGGGAGGTGACGGTTGTGGTCATGCGGCCGACTCCGTGAACTCCCGGCGGCGGTAGATGATCGCCCGCGCCGTGATGTTGACGATCAGCGTGATGGTGAACAGCACCAGGCCGGAGGCGATGAGCGCGCCCCGGCCGGTCTCGTTCGCCTCGCCGAACGCGTTGGCGATATTGGCGGCGATGGTGTTGCCGCCGTTCTGGATCAGGTTGAACGAGATGCCGAACGTGATGCCGAGGGTCAGCGCCAGGGCGATTGTCTCGCCGAGCGCCCGGCCCAGGCCGAGCATCACCGCGGCGATGATGCCGGGGCGGCCATAGGGGAGCACCGCGGTGCGGAGCATCTCCCAGCGGGTGGCGCCCAGGGCGAGGGCGGCCTCCTCGTTCGCGGTCGGCGTCTGGAGGAACACCTCGCGGGAGAGCGAGGTGATGATCGGCAGCACCATGATGGCGAGCACCAGGGCGCCCAGCATGATCGACTTACCGAACGGGCCGTCGCCGCCGAAGATCGGGAGCCAGCCGAAGTACTCGTTCAGCCAGACCGAGAAGTCCCGGACCGGGTTGCTGAAGATGTCGCGCCCCCAGAGTCCGAAGACCACGCTCGGCACGGCGGCGAGGAGGTCGACCAGGAAGCCGAGCGCGGTGCCCAGCCGGCGGGGCGCGTAGTGCGAGAGGTAGAGCGCGATGCCCAGCGCCACCGGCACCGCGATCAGCAGCGCCAGCGCCGAGCTGAGCACGGTGCCGAAGGCGAGCGTGCCGATGCCGAACTTGGGCTGTGTGTCGTTGGGGGACCAGCCCTCGTATGACCAGAAGTTCTCGGTGTTGGCGCGTAGGGCCGGCACCGCCTTGGCGATCAGGAAGATCGCGATGGCGGCGATGATGACCAGAACGGCGGTGCCGGCGGCCAGTGTGAGGCCGCGGAAGGCCCGCTCGGCGCCGAACTTCCGGCTGCGCGGCAGCGCGCTGCCGCCGCCCAGCCCGGCGCCGCCCGGGGAACGGGTGCTGACTGGTGCCTCGGCCACACGCGCCGAGGCACCGGCGGGCCACTCGTGACTCTGCGTCACGCGCGTCCCACCGGTGCCGGCGTCGGCCGAGCGGTGAGGGGTTTCACCCATCTGCTCGCTCGATTCGGTTGCGGAGGTGTGGGGTCGGGTCAGGAGAGGTTCTTGACCGCGGTCTCGACCTTGGTGCGGACCGTCTCGGGCAGCGGGGCGTAGCCCAGGTCGGTCAGCGAGTTCTGGCCCTCGGTGCTGGCGGCGTAGCCCAGCAGACCCTTGACCAGCTTGAGCTTGTCGGCGGCGAGGCCCTTGCTGCAGACGATCTCGTACGTCGCCAGGACGATCGGGTACGCCCCGGCCTCCTTGGTGTTGTAGTCGATCGACAGCTTGAGGTCGTCGCCCTGGCCCTCGATCTTGGCGCCGGCGATGGTCTTGCCAGCCGCCTCGGCGGTCAGCGCGGCGAACTCGCCGGCGCCGTTACCGATCTTGGCCATCTTCAGGCCGGCGTTCTCGGCGAACGACAACTCCATGTAGCCGATGGAGCCGTCCGCGCCCTTGACCGAGCTGGCCACGCCGTCCGAGCCCTTGGCGCCGGTGCCGCCCGGGGCCTTCCATGCCTTGGCGTTGCCAAGCGTCCAGTCCGCCTCGGAGGTCTTCGAGAGGAACTTGGTGAAGTTGTCGGTGGTGCCCGACTCGTCCGAGCGGTGGACGGTCTGGATGGTGGTCGCCGGGAGCTTGGCGTCCGGGTTGTCGGCCTTGATCGCCGCGTCGTCCCACTTGGTCACCTTGCCGGCGAAGATCTTCGCCAGGGTGGCCGGCT
The DNA here is from genome assembly GCF_026342015.1 of Micromonospora lupini. NCBI lineage: Bacteria > Bacillati > Actinomycetota > Actinomycetes > Micromonosporales > Micromonosporaceae > Micromonospora > Micromonospora lupini. The sequence continues at coordinate 838,636 of NZ_JAPENL010000002.1, read as the reverse complement.
TGAGCTGGAGGTTGTCCACGCCGCTGACGTTGTAGGCGACGGCCACCGGGCCGATCACCATCGGCAGGTGGATGGCCTTGCCGCCGACGCACTTGGCGTCGGCCTTCGGCTGCTCCTCCGGCTTGAGCGCGGAGTCGGAGCCGGCGAAGTCGGCGGTGCCGGCGATGAACGCCTGGATGCCGGCGCCCGAGCCGGAAGCCTCGTAGTTGATCGTGGTGCCGGCGCACTTCTGCTGGTACGCCTTGATCCACTCGGCCATGGCGTTCTTCTGTGCCGACGAGCCCTGAGCGTTGACCGTGCCGGTACCGCAGTCGACCGCGGCGGCGGAGCCCGAGGCGCTGGCGCCGGAAGTGGGCTCGTTGTTGTCCGAGCCGCATGCACTGAGGCCGAGCGTCGCGGCAAGAGCGAGGCAGGCAATAGTGCCGTACCGCTGGAGCTTCACCTGAGGGGTTTCCCTTCGCGTCTGACTTGGCGCCCCGATACCGGGGCCCGAGGACCGGCACTGACCGGCTGACACGAAAGTTAGGAGGGCCAGGTAGCCGGTTCGCCGGTCGCAAGTGAACGCAGGGTGAACACGTACGGCCCCCGAGATGACCGCTTGCTGAGGGTGAGTTGTCCGTTAAGTGAACCGGGGTACACCTGTCGGAAGTATGGGTATATTTCCGGTTCGCTGTTATGCCGCCGAGGCTCGGCCGTTACCCGTCGGTGACCCGGTCCTCGCGGTGCCCGCGCGTCAGCCCAGGTGGTAGTTGATGTGCGCGGACCAGCGGGCGAAGCCCAACCGCTCGTAGAGCGCGACCGCACCGGTGTTCGAGTCGTCCACGAAGAGCATCACCCGGTCGAGACCGCGCTTGTCCCGCAGGTAGGCGAGTCCCGCGGTGGTCAGTGCCCGACCGAGCCCGCCGCCGTGCGCGGTCGGCTCCACACCGAGCACGTACACCTCGCCGATGCGGGCCGACCCGGGCCGCTCGTGCACCTTCGTCCAGTGGAAGCCGAGCAGCCGCCCGGTCGAGGTCTCCTCGGCGAGCAGGAAGCCGGCCGGGTCGAACCACGGCTCGGTGAGGCGGACCCGCAGGTCGTCCGACGTCCACCGACCCTGCTCGGGGTGCTCGGCGAAGGCCCGCGCGTTCAGGGTCAGCCAGGCCCCGTCGTCGGCCCCCGGCCGGAACGCGCGCAGCGTCACCCCGTCGGGCAGGCGCGGCTCGCCCAGCGGGGCGGCCAACGGCCTGCGGAGCTGCCAGAGCACCCGGGCCCGGGTGAACCCGAGGTCCACGGCGAGCGCCGCCGCCGACGGGTGGTCGCCGTGCGCCCACGCCCGCAGCGGTCCGGTGGCCGAGGCGAGCACGCCCCGGGCCAGCGCCCGACCGGTGCCCCGCCGCCGGTACGCCGGATGCACCACCAGCTCCACCCCGATCCCGCCCACCGGATCGGTGGTGTCCAGGTGGGCGTACCCGGTGAGGGTGCCGTCGTCGGCGCGAGCCAGCAGGTGCACCGCTGGCGCCTCCGGATCGCGCAGGCGGAGCAGGACGTGCTCGTCCAGCGGGTCCGCGCCGTCGGTGTCGCCCGCCGTTCGGGCCAGGGCCAGCACGCCGGCGATCTCCGTCGGGGCCAGTCGGTCGGTCCGGGTCACCTGGTCGCTGGTCGGCTCCGCGCTGCTCATTCCGTCACCGTAGCGGCTGCGCCTCGTACGCCCCGGAGGGTCGCCGAGTAACGGGCCGTGGGTCACGTCGGGTTGGTGGGAAGTGCCTCCAACTCGAACCGCGCGCTGAGTTCGGGCAGGATCTTGCGCAGCGCGTCGACGGTGCCCTGCCGGTCCCCACCGGCGTCGTGCATGAGGACCACCCCACCGGGTCGCGCCTGCGTGAGCACCGTCGTGGCGATCTTGCTGGCACCGGGCGCCTGCCAGTCCGACGGGTCCACCGACCAGTGCAGCGGGGTCATGCCGAGCCCCGTACACACCGACACCACGGGATGGGTCCAGGCGCCACCGGGTTGGCGGTACCAGACGATCGGCGCGTCCGGTACCGCGGCGCGGATCGCCTCGTTGGTGCGTACCAGGTCGGCGCGGATCTGGTCGGCGGAGCGGTTGCCCAGGGAGACGTCGTGGTGCCAGGAGTGGTTGCAGAGGGTGTGGCCGTCGGCCACGATCGCCTGGATCAGGTCGGGATGGTCCTGGGCGTTCTCGCCCACCACGCAGAACGTGGCCTTGACGTCGTACTCGCGCAGCGCCGCGAGGACCTGCGGGGTGTAGCGCGGGTCCGGCCCGTCGTCGAAGGTCAGCGCGACTCGGCCGCTGCCGGTGCTGGTGTGGGCGCCGAACAGTCCACCGCCGCTGGTGTCCTGCCCCGAGCCGTCCTGGCCGGCCTCGCTGGGACCGGCGCTCTGCCCCGTGGTCGGGATGCCGGTCGGAGTGCCGGCCGGGGTGTCGGCCGGGGTGTCGGTCGACGGCTTTTCGGCAGGCTGGTCGGCGTAGTGCGGCCCGTCGCCCTCGGTGGTGACACCTGTGGCGTGCTGCTGGGCCTGGTCGGGGACGAGGCTGCGGCCCAGCACGTACGCCGAGCCGAGCAGCGCGACCACCACCACCGTCACGATCCCCGCCGCCCGCGCGGTCGAGCTGACCCGCGTCACGGCTTCCACCCGGCCGGCCGGACGTGCCGGCCCCTCGCCCCCGTGCTACCTGCCCGCACAGTCGCCCCCCTTTTCCGACAAACCCGGCAGTCAGAATAGGACTGGCGAGCAGCGCAAAAGGGGCATATGGGAAATCGCCCCAGGCGGAGGGCTAGACGGGCAGCGGCGCGTGCTCCGTCTCGGGCAGGGAGCGCGACGGCGGCACGACGAACTTGTAGCCCACCTGGCGGACCGTGCCGATCATCGACTCGTACTCCGAGCCGAGCTTGGCGCGCAGACGCCGGACGTGCACGTCCACAGTCCGGGTGCCGCCGAAGTAGTCGTAGCCCCAGACCTCGCGCAGCAGTTGATCGCGGGTGAACACCCGGCCCGGGTGCTGGGCCAGGAACTTCAGCAGCTCGAACTCCTTGTAGGTGAGGTCGAGCGGACGGCCCTTCAGCTTGGCCGCGTACGTGTCGGGGTCGATGTTCAGCTCACCGGCCCGGATCGAGCCGCCGGCGCCGGCTGTCGCGTTGCTCAGGCGGCCGACCGCGAGACGCAGTCGGGCCTCGACCTCGGCGGGACCGGCCGACGCGAGGATGACGTCGTCGACGCCCCAGTCCGCGTTGAGCGCGATCAGGCCGGCCTCGGTCACCACCGCGACCAGCGGCACCCCGAGCCCGGTGGCGTGCAGCATCCGGCAGGTCGCTCGGGCCTCGCTCAGCTCCGAGCGGGCATCGACGAGCACCGCGTCGGGGCTGGGCCCGGCAACCAGGGTGCGGACGTCGCGCGGCGCGGTGCGAACCGAGTGTGGCAGCAGGTCGAGCGCCGGCAGCACAGCCGACGGCTCCCCTGCGCGCGCGGTCACCAGCAGCAGGATCTCCACGATCACCTCCGTCCCGGCGGCGCGAGGCCGCACGCGACCAGACACACTCGTGGCAGAGTGCGCTGAGAAATTGCGTGGTCCCGGCGTCGCTGACGGGCGGGTAACGCGTTGAGAGTAACCGATCGCCTCGGCCGCGCCTTCAGGTCATTTCCCGTTTGTCTAGCTTGCCCCTGATCGTGGCGCAGGTTTTAACGTTGCGGAAACCCGTGACCGCCGTGTCGGGCAGCCGATCTGGCACGATCGGGGCGTGTTCCCCTCCACCTCGCCCGACGCCGGCCGCGAATCGTGGTCCGACGGCCCCCGCCCGGGTCCGGCCGCTCCGACCCGTGGCCAGCCCCCCGCGCCTCGCACCGGACCGGCAGTCGCCGACGGCGAACGTCGTGAACGGGGTAAGCCGCGCCGGGCCCGCCGCGCAGGGGAGCCGGCCCGCAAATCCGAGGACGAGGTCGACGAGCCGGAGGAGGAGGCCGCCGTCCCGGTGGACGTGCACCGCCCGCTGGCGTTGACAATCGCCGGTTTCGCCGCGCTGCTCGGGGTGGGCCTGGTGCTCGGCGCGCAGACGTCCGGGCCCGGTCACCGCCTGCCGTTCGCCTTCATCGTCTTCGGCGTCCAACTGCTGTTCGTGCTCGCCTGGACGATGGCCATGCGCCCACCCGCGCTGCTGCTGGTCGGCGGGATCAGCGCCGTGGTCGCCGCCGCCGCCGACATCGCCGCCGTCCAGAGCGACGTCGCCGGCCTGGCGCCGCTGGGCTACCTCGCCGTCGGCGGCTTCCTGGCCGCCGTGCTCGGCCAGCTGGTCCGCCGGGTCGACCGCGTCCGGGTCACCGACTCACTCGGCGCCACACTGCTCATCGTGGTCGGGGTCGTCGCCTTCGGCACCCTGATCGTGCTCAGCCGCATCCCGGCCGGCACCCAGGCGATCACGGTCTGCCTGACCGCGAGCGGGGTGGCGCTTACCGTCGCCAGGCTCACCGACGCCGTGCTGCCGTGGCCCCGACTGGCCCCGCAGGTGCCCCGGGGCGCGGCCGGCGTCGTCGCCGGCGCGATGGTGGGCACGCTTGGCAGCGCGGTCCTCGGCAGCTATCTGGTGGCCCCCTTCACGCCGACCCGGGCCGCCGTGATCGGCCTGGTCGCGGCCGTCACCGCCGTCCTCTCCGATCTCGCCGTGGGGTACGCGGAGGCGGGCCGCCTGATGGCCGGCGAACCGCCCACCATGTGGGTCGCCCGGCACATGCAGGGTCCGCTCGGCGGGTTCGCCCTGGCCGCGCCCGCCGCGTACGCCATGTGCATGCTGTTCCTCTGAGCCCACGGTTGAGGCAGGTGTCGGTCGGGTACCTACGGGTGCGCCGCGCTGCGGCACCGGTTCGGACGTCCCGTCGCATCGCGGCGGGCGAAGACAGGAGGCGGCGTGGCCCAGGAGTATCCGGCTGGCGAAGCCCGGCCCCGACGGCGCGGCCGCAAGCTGCTCATCGGCCTGGTCGTCCTGCTCCTGGTGGTGGCGGGCCTGCTGGTGGTCGCCGACCGGGTGGCGGTCGGCGTGGCCGAGCGGCTCATCGCCGAGCGGGTCAGCCAGGAGATCAGCAAGCAGGGGGCGCAGTCGGCCAAGCCCGACGTCGAGGTCGCCGGGACGCCGTTCCTCACCCAGGTGCTGGACGGCCGGTACGAGCGGATCTCCATCACGCTGCGTGACGTGCAGGCGTCGGTCGAAGGTGACGCCGTACGGCTGCCGGTGCTTGACGTGGACGCCCGCAACGTGCGGGCCTCGCTGGACACGCTGCGGTCCGGGCAGGGCGACGTCGTCGCCGACACGGTCAACGGCACCGGCACGATCAGCTACGAGAGCCTCGCCGCGCTGCTGAACCGACCCGGGCTCACCCTCGGCGAGCAGGGCGGCAAACTCGCCGTCACCGCCCCGGTCGACATCCTCGGCCAGAAGTTCACAGTGGCCGGCACCGCCGACGTCACAGTCGCCAAGAACGGCGCCGTGGCCCTGCGCTTCAGCAACCTGGACGCCGCCGGCCTGCCGAACCTGCCGCTGGCCCGCACGATCCTGAACAAGTACGCCGAGGGCATCTCCATCGACGTGCCGCTGCCCGACCTGCCGTTCCAGCTCGCGGTCCGGGAGGTTCGGCCGTTGCCCGAGGGGCTGGCGGTCACCGCCGACGCGAAGAACGTGCCCATCAACTCTGCCGGCTAAGCGGCGCGTCAATGGTCCGGACCGCGGGACGCCGCAGCGGCCCCGCGGCCCGGACGATCCCGGATGGTGGTCGGTCCAGTGGCAGCCCGGTCACTGGCTGGTAGGCTCCGTGCTCATGGGGACCCACCTCACCAAACGGCGCGCGGTCGACCTGTGCCGCGTGGCCACCTGCCTGTGTCGCCCTGTCATCTGACGGCGGGGCTGTTTCTGGCCGCCTGACGGCGGCCACCGGCACGCAGGGTCCTCGACCCTTTGCGGTGATCCCACCGAACGCCCGGCAGCGGCGCCGTCGCACGAACCAGTGATCCCGTCCTTCCGCTGGGTCCCGCGCGCGGTGCGACAGTTCAACCCATCGATATTCGCGCGTTGGCTCACCATCCATCCTCACCAGGGAGTGATTCGATGAGTCGCGACACCGCACTCGTCTCGGTCGAGTGGGCCGAGAAGAACCTTGACGCCCCGGGCGTCGTCTTCGTCGAGGTCGACGAGGACACCTCGGCCTACGAGACCGGCCACATCGCCGGCGCCATCAAGATCGACTGGAAGACCGACCTCCAGGACCAGGTCCGCCGCGACTTCGTCAACAAGACGCAGTTCGAGGCGCTGCTGTCCGAGCGGGGCATCAGCAACGACGACACCGTCATCCTGTACGGCGGCAACAACAACTGGTTCGCGGCGTACGCCTACTGGTACTTCAAGCTCTACGGCCACCGCGACGTGAAGCTGCTCGACGGCGGTCGCAAGAAGTGGGAGCTGGACGCCCGGCCGCTGGTCACCGAGACGGCGACCCGCCCGGCCACCCAGTACGTCGCGCAGGAGCCGGACACCTCCATCCGGGCCTTCCGCGACGAGGTCGTCGCCGCGATCGGCACCAAGAACCTTGTCGACGTGCGCAGCCCCGACGAGTTCGCCGGTCGGCTGCTCGCCCCCGCCCACCTGCCGCAGGAGCAGGCGCAGCGGGCCGGTCACATTCCGACCGCGATCAGCGTCCCGTGGTCCAAGGCCGCCAACGAGGACGGCACCTTCCGGTCCGACGACGAGCTGCGCAAGATCTACGGCGACGCGGGGCTTGACGACGGCAAGGAGACCATCGCGTACTGCCGGATCGGCGAGCGTTCCTCGCACACCTGGTTCGTGCTGCAGGAGCTGCTCGGGCACCGCAACGTGAAGAACTACGACGGTTCCTGGACCGAGTACGGGTCGCTCGTCGGCGTGCCTGTCGCGCTCGGCGACGAGCCCGGGGAGGCGTGATCGCCATGACTGCTCCCACAGCTGCGGGTTGCGCCGCACCCGACCAGGCCGCGCCGCTGCCGGCCAGCCTGGACCTGGAGAAGGAAACCGTCATCACAGGCATCGTCCGCTCGGCGGAGGACGAGGCCGTGCCGGGCGCGTACGTCCGACTGCTCGACTCGACAGGTGAGTTCACCGCCGAGGTGGTCACGTCGGCGGCCGGCCAGTTCCGGTTCTTCGCCGCGCCGGGTTCCTGGACGTTGCGGGCGCTGTCCCGGCACGGCAACGGCGACGCCGCCGTCACCGCCGGCCGGGGCATCAACGAGGTAACAGTCACCGTCGCCTGACCCACTGCTCTGATCGACCGGGGCCGGTCACCCTCCTGGGTGACCGGCCCCGGTCGTCGTCACCGCAGGTGGCCGGGGACCGAACGGTCGCCGGCCACCCGCTGGTGTCGGTCAGATGCCAGTGGCTTTCGTGCAGGGCGAGACCGGGTCGAGGGTGACGTCGAGCGTGTCGACGATGCCGGCCTCGATCCGCGTGCGCTGCGTCTGCGGCACCCAGGCGTCCTTGGCGACGATCACCTCGTAGCGGCCCTTCGGCAGCCACCAGGCGTACCGGCCCTGGGCGTCCGCGATCAGGGTGTAGCCGGTCGTCGTACCCTGCAGGTTCACCCGGACCGTCGCCGCGACGCCGACGGTGGCTCCTCGGCAGGTGACCCCGGTGACGGTGCCCTGGATCCTGCCCCAACTGGCCGGCGGCGACACGTTCATTCGCACCGGCACCGCTGCGACCGGGTACGGCGTGTCGGAGGCGACGCCCAGCTCACCGGAGTAGGTGCCCGGCTGGGCCACGCCGGCAGTCGCCGTGGCGGTCAGCTTGACGGTGACCGTGCGGGAGGAGCCCGGGGCCAGGGTGAAGGTGCCGGGCGTGGTGGCGAGCCAGGGGAGGTCCGCCTCCCCGCCGCACAGGTCCAGGCCGCTGAGCCGCTCACTCTCGGCGCTGCCGACGAAGGGCGTCGGCGAACCACCGATCTTGTACGCGCCGCAGGCGGCGGCGCCCCGGTACCTGCCGAACTGGACGTTGGGCAGGTCCCGCCAACTGCCGGCCACCGGGTCGTACGCGATGGTCCGGTTGGTCACCGTGGTCGAAGCGCCAGTGACCCCGCCGGCCAGGACCAGCAGGTCACCGGCCGCCGTGTACTGGGAACCCCAGAGGTCCACGGGCAGGTTCCGCAGCGGATGCCAGGTGTCCGAAGCTGGGTCGTAGCGGTAGGCGTCGGTGTGCTCGGTGCTGCCGGTGCCGCCGGCGCAGTAGATCGCGCTGCCGATCCCGCCGCAGGAGAGCCAGGAGACCGGATGCGGGTAGGCGGCGCCGGTGTGGAACGCGCCGGTCGACGGGTCGAAGACGACGAGCCGGTCCGAGTCGGTGCAGTCGCTGTCCAGGCAGCCACCGACCAGGTAGACCTTTCCACCTGTCACCGCGCCGCCGGCCGCCGCGGCCGGGAACGGGTTGGTCGCCCCGGCCACCGTGCTCCAACTCCCCGTGGCCGGGTCGAACACGTCCACCGAGGCGACCGTGTCGTCGTCGGCGCCCCAGCCGCCGAGGACGTAGAGCTTGCCGCCGACCGCTGCCGCGACCGGCTTGGCCCGGGCGGTCGGCAGGTCGGGCAGCGCGGCCCACGCGTCCGTGTCGGGGTCGTAGCGCCAGGCCTTGCCCTCCAGGCCACTGCCGCCGCCACCGCCGACGGAGTAGACCTTGCCGTCGAGGGTGGCCGCCGCGTTGTCGTAGACCGCCGCCGGCAGGTCGGCGATCCCGGTCCAGGCGTCCTGTGCCCGGGGCGCGGCCGAGGTCCTCGCCCCCGCCCCGCCGTACGCGGTGCCCGCGCGGGCCTTGCTGACCCCCTTCATCTTCTGCTCCCGCAGAGGCGCACCGGCCCTGGACAGCCTGTCGAACCGCCCGCCGCGCTCCACCAGGTTGACGGCGGCCGGCGCGCTGCCGGTGTTGCGAACCGTCACCGTCGTGGTCCGGTTGCTGGCGTACGGCTGGTACGACTCGACGCTCGTCGGGCTGACCGTGAGTCGACCGGCGGCCAGCGCGACGTCAAGCCGTCGGGCCTCGTCGGCGGTCACTGTCGCCGTCTTCGTGCTCGTCTGGTACGGATTTCGGCCGGCGGTGAACGGATGTGCCCCGGTCAGTCCGGAGAAGAGCCAGTAGAAGCCGTCTGGCAGGGTCGGGTCGTCAGGTGTCGACGCCGACGTCCCGTGGTCGGTCGGCCGGTCGGCGCTGACCACGGCGACCCCGTTGAGCGGCGTGCCGGTGTTGCGGTCGGTGGTCACGCCGAGCAGCAGACCACCGGCGGCCGGCACGCAGTCGCGGTTGACCAGTTGTACGTCGTCCACCTGCCACCACCAGGCGAAGGTGCCGTGGAAGCGGAACCGGACCCGCACCGTGGAGGCTCCCGCCGCCGGGTCCAGGGGCACCTCCTCGAGCAGCGGTCCACGCCGACTGCCGGTCTGGTGCCAGACCGTGGTCCAGGTGGCGCCGCCGTCGGTGGAGACGTCCACGTCGGCGGCGTCGGTCACGCCTACCGCCCGCCAGTCGCTGCGGAAACGCAGCACCGGCGCGGGCGTGGCGCGCAGGTCGACGGTCGGGGACACCAGGTCGGTGTCCTGGGTCTTGCCGGAGCCGAGACGGTCGCTGTCGGCGATGGCGAAGGCACCGCTGCCGCCTGTGAGGTTGCCCCGCTCACCGGGGTCGGTGAAGGCCCAGCCACCGTCGTCGGTGCGGTTGCGCACCGACCAGCCGTCCGGCGCGGTGCCGCCGTCGAAGCTCTCGGCCAGCACCGGGGCGCCGAAGCTGCTGGCGTAACCGGAAGCCGTGCAGACGGCCTCAACCGGTACGGCGACGTCGGCCGTTGCCGGCCCGGCGCCGGTGACCACGTCCCGGGTGACCGTGCGGTAGCCGGGGTAGCGGGAGGTGACGGTCAGCCGGTACGTGGTGTCGCCCGGCACGGTGAACGAGTACCGCCCGGTGGCCGGGTCGGTGAACACCGGTCCACCGGGACGCCCGGCGACATCGATCCGGGCGTACAGCGGCCAGCCGTGCCCCGAGCCGTCGGTGACCCGGCCGCGCACGGTGACCGACGGGTTCGCCGCCAGGGCGAAGTCCTCGGTGACAGTGCCGCCGTCGGTGACGGTGACGGTGGCCGTCTGCCCGGCGTACCCGTAGGCGCTGACGGTGACAGTGGCCTCGCCTGCCGGCAGGGTGAGCGCGTACCGGCCGTCCGTGCCGGTGGTGACACTGCGGGTGCCGTCGCCGACTGTCACGCCGACGATCGGGTCGCCGTTCCCGGCGGCGGTGACCGTGCCGATGATCCGCCCGACGGCGCCGCGCGGGGCGGCCCGCACCGCCGCGTACGCGTCCAGCCGGCCCTCGCCGAAGACGTTGTTGTCGGCGGCGGTGCCTCCGCAGGCGGTGGCGTCGACGTCGCGTGCGGTCCGGTCCAGCAGCTCCTCGGTGGCCGTGACGTCACCCTTCAGGCTCGGAGCCGCCGACCAGAGCAGCGCGACGGTGCCGGAGACGTGCGGCGCGGCCATCGAGGTGCCGTCGAAGGCGGCGTAGGTGTTGCCCGGGACGCTCGAGCGCACGTTGCTGCCCGGAGCGGCGACGTTCGGCTTGTACGAGCGCGCGTCGGTGCCGTCGCCACGGCCGGAGAAGTCGGAGATCGCGTCGTGCACGTCGTACGAGCCGACCGCGTACGCGTTGGCGTTGTCTCCGGGTGAGCCGGCGCTGCCGCAGTCCGGGCCGTCGTTTCCCGCCGAGAAGACCCCGAAGATGCCGGCCGCCCGCCAGGCCGCGATGGTCTGCTGGAACCACGGGTCGCCGCCGGCGCCGCCCCAGGAGTTGTTGACCACGTCGGGGCGCAGGTCGGGGCGGGGGTTCTGTCCGTTCAGGTCGGTCGGGGCCAGCACCCACTGGCCGGCCGCGAGCAGCGAGGCGTCGGTGCAGGAGTCGGTCTCGCACCCCTTCGCGGTGATCCACTTCGCGCCGGGGGCGACACCGATCTGGTTGCCGGCGTGGTCGTCGCCGACCATCGTGCCCATGGTGTGCGTGCCGTGGCCACTGTTGTCGCAGGGCTCGGCGCTCGGGCACACGCCGGCCGGGTCGTACCAGTTGTGGTTGTGGTCGAAGGCGCCACCGCCGAGGTTCCCACGGTACGCCCCGACCAGCGCCGGATGGTCGTACTGGACGCCGCTGTCGATGTTGGCGACCACCAGGCCCTCGCCGCGGTCGCCGAGCTCGTTCCACACCTGCGGGGCGTTGATGTTGGTGAGTCCCCACTCGGTGCCGTCGGCGTCGACGTGGCTGGCGGCGGTCGGTGTCGGGCGCACCAGGCGGTAGCTGCGGGTCGGCTCGATCCGGCCGACCTCGGGCCGCTTGGCGATCTCGTCGAGCAGCGTGCGGTTGCCTGTCACGCGTATCGCGTTGGCGATCCAGTAGGCGGTGTGTGGCGCCTTGCGGGTCGTGAGCAGCGAGCGCAGGCCCTTCTGGGTGCGCTGCGCGGTCGTCGTGAGCAGCCGGTGCACCTCGCGCGCCCGGTCGTCCGGGTCGCGCAGCTTCGCGGTCCGCGCCACCGGCGCGGTGTCCCGCAGGTAGACCAGGAAAGTCGCGCTGCCCGTCGTGCCGAGCTGGCGGATCAGTCGCTGGTCCACGCGGGCCGGCGCGGGCGCGGGTCGGGCGGCGACGGCGGGCTGGGCGGTGAGGGCCAGCAGGGCCGCGCCGCAGGCCACGGCCGTCCGCCAGAGAGCGGACCTCAGGGTTGATGGTCGGAGCACTGTTCCTCCCCACATTGGGTCCCGATGTGTTCGGGACTGGCGCGCACCGCCGGGACGGCCGCGCAGCGGGCGGTTGGGGTGGGGTGGCGCCCCCACGTCCGCTGACAGTCCTGCTCAGGCGTGCTCGGACGGTGCTCACTGAATAACGCCGTTCGGTACCTGGTCAGTGACGTGGCGTCGTTTCGGGAGTGGACGGGGTCCCGAAATACATCGGCATGCGTCACTATCATCGGGTGGTGGTCGCGGGTGGTGCAGAGGTCCCGATCGTCGTCTGCGTCAGTGCGGACGTCTCGGTGCGCGAGCGGGTGCTACGGCAGCTCGACGGGATCGGGCCGGTCGTGACCTGTGCCGACCTGACCCAGCTGCGGGCAATGCTGTTCCCACAGTCGGGAGGCTCGACGCCGGCCGTCGGGCCGACCACCCCGCCGGCGCCGCCGCAGGGGCGGGTCAGTTGGGGTGAGCTGGTCGTCGACCGGGCCGGGCACCTGGTCACCTGGCGCGGCGATCCACTCCCGCTCACCCGTAACGAACGGGAGCTGCTCGCCCGGCTCGTCGGTCCGCCGCTTGTGGTGTGGAGCTACGAGCAGCTCTTCGCCGCGGTCTGGGCCGGCGCGTACCTCGGCGACACGGCGATCCTGCACTCCGCGATCAAGCGGCTCCGGCACAAGCTGCGCGGCCTTCCGGGAGGGCCACGGGTGCACACCGTGCGCGGGGTCGGCTACCGGCTCGATCCGCCGCCCCCGCCGGCCTGACCCGTCGTCGTCCCGGCCCCCGACCGCTGCCTCCGGCGCGGCGGACCGCCCGTGACACCATGGCCGGGTGAGCGGTGCTGTCCAGACGGGGTGGGCCCCGTCGAGCGATCCCGCCACGCCGGCACCCGCCCGGCGTGGGCGGCGCTGGCTGCTGGTCGCGACAGTGCTGTGGGCCGTGCTGTTGGCCGGGCTCGCCTGGATGTCGGTCCGCGACGACCCGCCGACCGTGCGCGAGCAGCGCTCCGTCGACGAGGCCGCCCCGGTGGTCGACCGGGCGGTCGGTGAGCTGGCCCGGGCCGCCGGCGCGGCCGGGCTGCTGGAGCTGGGCGCGATGCGGATCAACGCCGGCTGCCGTGTCACCCCGTTCTCCGACGGGGCGGCGTTGCGCCGCGAGGTCGGCGTGCTCGCGGCCGTGGGCACCGAGCAGGCCGTGCTGAGAGGCATCGCCGATCGGCTTCCAGCGACCTGGCGGGCCGGGGTCGGCCCCGGCCTGGACGGCCCGGAACTGCACGCCGACGCCGGGGACTTCGTCGCCGTCGAGGGGCGACCGACCGGGGACGGCCGGCTCCGGTTGACAGTCGACACCGGCTGCCGTCCGCTTGGCGCCGGTTACGACCCGAAGCCCGCCACCGGCGCCGGCCCGGAGGCCACCGCCCTGACGGCCGCCCTGACCGCGCTCGACCGCTCGAGCGACGCCGCGCCGGAGCTGGTCACCGCGCCGTGCCCGGACGGCGCCCTGGCCCGTACCGCACGGTCCGCCGCCGGGTCCGGCCCGGCCGCGGCCGGCGCCCTCGCCCCGCTTGCCGGCGGCACCCCGCTGCTGGACAACCCCCCGGTGTACGCGTACCGCGCCGGCGACGTCACAGTGCTTGCCGAACTCGGCCCGGACTCCGCACGGGTGGCCGCCACCGTCGGCTGCCCCGGTTGAGCCGGGCGTCGCGTCCGGGTCAGCCGTCCGTCTCCTGATCCTGCGGACCGCGGCTGCGACCCAGGGCGTCCACCCGGCCCCAGCGACCGGGAATGTCCAGCAGCTCCACCCGGCCCATGCCCGGTGGCACGGCCGGATCGATGATCAGGTGCTCGCCCTGCGGCTCCAGCCCCAGTATCACCCGCAACAACAGCAGCGGGGTGCCGCTCGACCAGGCCTGCGGGCTGCACGCGGTCGGATACTCCACCGGGTAGCCGGTGCGGCTGCGGGCGTAGCCGGCGAACGCCTCCGGCAGCCGCCCGTCGAAGTAGTGCGACGCCGCGAGCATCGCGTCGCAGATCCGCCCGGCCTCGTCCCGGTAGCCGTACCGGCCCAGGCCCCAGGCGATGATCGAGTTGTCGAACGGCCAGACGGTGCCCACGTGGTAGCCGATCGGGTTGTACCGACCCTCACCCTCGGCGAGGGTCCGCACCCCCCAGCCGGAGAACAGTCGCGGCCCGAGCAGGTGGTCGACCACCTTGCCGGCCCGGGACTCGTCAACGATCCCGCTCCACAGCAGGTGCCCGATGTTCGACGTCAGCGCGTCCACCTGCCGGCCGTCGGCGTCCAGGGCGAGCGCGTAGTACTCCCGGTCGGCGATCCAGAAGTCGTGGTTGAACCGCTGCTTGAGCGCCGCCGCCTCCCGCTCCAACCGGTCGGCGTACTCCGGATCGTTCCAGACCTTCCGAGCCAGCCGGGCGGCCCGGACCTTCGCGTCGTACGCGTAGCCCTGCAACTCGCAGGTGGCCCGGGGGAAGTCCGGCATCCGACCGTCGGCGTACGAGATGGCGTCCCAGGAGTCCTTCCAGCACTGGTTCTGCAACCCGGTCTCCGGGTTACGGGTCCGATACCAGAGATAGCCGGTGCCGAGCAGGTCGCCGTACGTGTCGATCCACTCCAGGGCCGCCCGGACCTGCGGCTCCAGCCGCTTGACAAGCGCGGTGTCGCCGGTCCAGCGCTCGTACTCGTCGATCAGGATGACGAACAGCGGCGTCGAGTCGGCCGACCCGTAGTACGGCGAGTGCGGCTGCTCCTCGAAGCCGGCGGTCTCGCCGTACCGCAGCTCGTGCAGGATCTTGCCGGGCTCCTCGTCCCGGAAGTCGTCCACCCGGTGCCCCTGAAGGCCGGCCAGCATGAGGATCGTCGGCGGGATCAGCTCCGGCAGGAACGGCAGCACCTGCAACGAGGTGATGATGCTGTCCCGGCCGAACAGGGTCATGAACCACGGCAGACCGGCGGCGATCAGCCGTACGCCGAGCGCGATCGACTCGTACCGCAGAGCGGCCAGGTCGTTGAGGCTGCGCCGGTACGCCCCGGCCAACGGCTCGCAGTCACAGCCGAGCTTCGGGGCCCGGTCGATCAGCTTCTGCTGCTCGGCGCGGATGGCGTCGCCGCCGCGGCTGCCCGCGTACGGCAGGGTGGCTCGGATGTCCTCGCCGCGGGCCCCGTAGACGACTGTGGAGACGTGCAGCCCTGTGGTCCACTCGCTGTTGCTGTCGATCCGGACCCGGAAGGTCATCCCGGAGGCGTCCACCTGCGCCGGCACCGTGGAGCGGACCACTGTCTCCCGGTGGAACGCCTCCCGCCGGTACGTCAACCGCAGCTCGTTGTCGGTCACCGCGATTGTCGTCCGCCCGACCTTCTCCTGGGCGTGCTTGATCTCGAACAGGTCGGCGAAGTCACTGCCCATCTCGAGTCGGACTGTGAAGTCGACCTCCTCGCCGGAGTGGTTGAGCACGGTCAGCTCCTCGTCAAAGCTGCCCCCGATCGCTCGGCTGCGGATCACCGACGCCTTGGCGTCCAGGTAGTGGGTGGGTTCGCCGGGGGCGAGGAAGAACGTCGTCCGGTACGACTCGCTGTCGTCGACGGAGAGGGCGTGCAGGCGCTCGCCGTTGAGAGTGAGCACCCAACTGGACAGGAAACGCGTGTCGAAGGAGAACAACCCGGTCGGGAAGGCGAAGGACGGTTCGATGTCTCCGCGACGGTCGCTGACCAGGAAGGTGTTGCCGTCCAGGATGCTGACGAGATCCTTCACGCCCGCCGCCCGACTGCCTCCCGGGCCACCTCGCGTGGGTCGCGGGTGCCCGGAGGGCTCGGGAAGAAGCGGCGGAAGGCCAGGAAGAGCACCACGTCACCGCTGAACGTGCTCTCGTTGCGCAGCACCGCCGCGAGCGCCTGAGCTTCTCCGCTGATCAGCCTGTCGAACAGGGCGGAGCTGCTGTACCAGATGGCGTCGGCCGGGCCCCGCTCACGGCTGCTCTGTACCGCCCCCGGCCGCATCCGGACCAGCCAGTGCTCGGTCCGGTGGTCGGTGCCGAGATCGATCTGGAGGGTCCCGGTGGCCAGGCCGCCCAGGACGGCGGGGGTACGCGTCGGCAGTGATTCGAAGAACCTCTCCGTCGCCTCGGTCACATCCGAATCGTAGGCAGCCGTCCGAGATGTCGGGTCGGTATCCGTACTCCGCCCACGCCGCAGCCCGAGGGGTGCCGGTGGTCAGTAGACAAGTGCCTGCGCGCCCTCGGCCAACGCCTCCTCGACGAAGACCGCGGCGCCCGCGATCCGCACACCGGGCAGTACGTCGTCCGGGCCGATCTCCCGCCGGGCCGCGCACTGGGTGCAGGCGGTGACCCGACCGCTGGTCAGGATGACGTGCAGCAGCTCGGCCAGCGGCGCGGAGTGCGGCAGCTCGAACTCCTGGGCGCGGCCGGGCAGCGCGAACCAGGTCGACTCCCCGGTCAGCCAGAGCGAGACGTCCACACCGGCGGCGACCGCCGTGGCGGCGACCGTGAACGCCTGCGCGCACCGTTCCGGGGCCTCCGCCCCAGCGGTGACCTTGACGACGAGAGAGCGGGCCATGAGACCCAGCATAGGATGGTCACGATGGTTACCGAGATCGGGTTCGTCAGCCTGCTGGTCGCCGGCCTGGGCGGGCTCGCGGGTGGCCTGGTCTACCTGGCCGTACGCATTTCGAGGGGACGCTGGTGAGCGACGAGAACCCGCTGCAGCCACCGTGGCTGAACGCGCCGCCGGTCGAGGAGTACCCGTTCGAGGAGAGTCACGACCTGCGGGTCGGCCCGAAGCTGCACCCGGCGCTCGACGGTCTGCTGCCGTACGTCGGTCTGTGGCGCGGCCGGGGCAAGGGTGGCTTCCCCACCATCGAGGACTTCGACTACGCGCAGGAGATCCGGATCAGCCACGACGGCCGGCCGTTCCTGCACTACGAGTCGCGTGCCTGGATCCTCGACGAGCAGAGCAGGCCCGTCCGCCCGGCCGGGCGCGAGGTCGGCTGGTGGCGACCGGTGCTGGTGGACGGTCGGGCGACCGACGAGCTGGAGGCCCTGCTCACGACCCCCACCGGGGTGATGGAGCTGCACCTCGGCAAGCGCACCGGCACCCAGATCGAGTTCGCCACCGACGCGGTGGTCCGGACGGCGACCGCCAAGGAGGTCACCGGCGGGCTCCGCCTCTTCGGCATCGTCGAGGGCGCGCTGCTCTACGCCCAGGAGATGGCGGCGGTGGGTCACCCGCTCAGCCCGCACCTCTCGGCCCGGCTCGTCCGGGTCGGCGGCTGACGCTCACCGTCCGGGTCGACGGCTGACGGTCAGTCGACGGGGAAACCCAGCAGCGCGTGCAGGGCGGGAGTCCGCGGGCAGCGGTCCCGGCGCACCCCGTCCAGCGTGTGCACCTCGGTGAGCCCACGCACCGACGAGGCGAACCACACCCCGTCGGCGGCGTGCAGCTCGGCCGGCGTGACCATCCGTTCGGCGGCGCTCAGGCCCAGCTCGCCGACGTGGGCGAGCAGCCAGGCGACTGTCGTTCCGGGCAGGATGCCGGTGCTGGCGGGCGGCACCGTACGGAGCGTGTCCCCGGTGAGCCACACCACGTTGGCCGTGGGTCCCTCCAGGGCGTACCCGTCGGAGGAGACCCAGAGCACGTCGTCCACCCCGTTGCCGCGCGCCCAGCGGCGGGCGGCGCTGTTGACGGCGTACGAGGTGGACTTGATCCCGGTGGGCAGCCAGGTCACCTCGGCGCGGGCGGTGGCGGGCACCCCCAGCGGCAGGGTCGCGACGCTGATCCCGTCCCGTCGCGCCCCCCGCGCCGCCACCGGCACCTCGCTCAGCGTGGCGTAGACCGTCGGCCCGCCGCCCTCCGGGCCCCGCGTGCAGACCAACCGCAGCGCTCCCTCGACACGCGCCGGCCAGTCGGCGCAGACCGTGTCGAGCAGGTCGGTGAGCGCGGCGGCGTCGGGCAGGGCCAACTCGATGGCGGCTGCCGACGCGGCCAGCCGGGCCAGGTGCTCGTCGCGCAGCCACGGCCGGCCCTGGCGCAGGTGCATGCTCTCGAAGAGCCCGTCGCCGTGCAGGACGCCACGGTCGTCGCCGCGTACCACGGGCTCGGCGGCGGGGACCGGGCCGTGTCCGAGTACGGCGATCCGCGTGGTCGGGCCGACCGGGTCCGGGTCGGTGAAGGACGTCGCCATGAGGGTCGAGGGTAGCGACGGCAGTCGCGCGGCGGGGCAGTCACGGCTGCCGAACTATGATCGGACGGTGTCCGAATCCTCCCTCGCGGAAATGCTCCGGGCCCGTGGGCTGCGGCTGACGGCCCAGCGGCAGCTCGTCCTCCAGGCTGTGCTCGATCTGGGCCACGCCACCCCGGAGCAGGTGCACACCGCCGTCCGGGAGGTCGCCGCCGGCGTCAACATCACCACCATCTACCGCACGCTGGAGCTGCTGGAACGGCTCGGCCTGGTGACCCACACCCACCTCTCGCACGGTTCGCCGACCTACCACGCGGCGGGTGAGCACCAACACGTTCACCTGGTCTGCCGGGAGTGCGGCGCGATCGACGAGATCGATCCGGAGCTGCTCCGCCCGCTCGCCGAGCAGTTGGCAGCGCAGCGGGGTTTCCGGGTGGACATCGGGCACGTGTCACTCTTCGGTGTCTGCGACCGCTGCGAGAACGGGGATCACAAATGATCGACATCGCGGGCGCGGTGGCCGTCGAGAGCATCGACGAGGCCAGCCGCGACCAGCCGGACCCGGCGCACGTCGCGGCCGGGGTGCGGGGGGTGGCCGCGCACTACGGCGACCCGCTGCGGGAGCAGCGCACCCTGGACACCGAGGTCGGCCTGGTCGACAGGTCGCACCGGGGGATCATCGCGGTGCCCGGCGAGGAACGCGCCGGCTGGCTGCACACGATCACCTCGCAGCACCTGTCGACGCTGGCCGCCGGCGAGGGCACCGAGCTGCTGGTGCTCTCCCCGCACGGGCACGTCGAGCAGCACGCCCTGGTCGCCGAGGACGGCGAGACCACCTGGTTGGACACCGAGCCGGGCGCGACCGAGGGTCTGCTGTCGTACCTGGAGAAGATGCGGTTCTTCAGCAGGGTCGAGCCGCGCGACGCGACAGCCGAGCGGGCGCTGTTGTCGCTTGTCGGGCCGGCGGCGACGGAGGCGCTGGGCACGCTGGGCGTGACCGGGCTGGCCGCACCGGACCTGGTCCCGGTGCCGGGTCCGAAGTTCGCCGCCGGGGCCGTGCCGCCCCGAGCGGGCATCCGGTACGACGTCCGACCGCTGCCCATGGGCGGCTGGGCGCGACGTGGCGTCCTCGGGGTGGACCTGCTGGTCCCCCGTTCGGCGATGGAGCAGGTGGTGGCGGAGCTGCGCGGCGCGGGCGTGCCGGCCGCCGGCCTCTGGGCGTACGAGGCGATCCGGGTCGCCGCCCGGCAGCCCCGGGTCGGGGTGGACACCGACCACCGGACGATCCCGGCCGAGGTGGACCTCATCGGCCCGGCGGTGCACCTGGACAAGGGCTGTTACCGGGGTCAGGAGACGGTGGCCCGCGTGCACAACATGGGCCGTCCGCCGCGTCGCCTCGTACTGCTGCACCTGGACGGGGTGACCACCGACCAGCCGCCGGCCGCCGGTACGCCTGTGACCCTCGACGGCCGGGCGGTGGGCTTCGTGGGCACCGCCGTGCTGCACCACGAACTGGGTCAGGTCGCCCTCGCGGTCCTGAAGCGGAACGTCCCGGACGACGCCGCGCTGCTGATCGGCGAGACCGCGGCGGCGATCGACCCGTCCTGAACGTGGCGTCTAGGATCGCCGGCATGACGACAGGGACGTTGATCACGGTGGCGCCGACCGGCGCGGAGTCGGCCAAGGCGGAGGTGCCGGCGCTGCCGGTGACCCTGGACGAGCTGCTGCTCACCGCCAAGGAGTGCGAGGCGCTCGGCGCCGCCGTGATCCACGTCCACATCCGCGACGACGCGGCGCGGCCGACCCTCGACCCGGCCCGACTGGCCGAGACGGTGGCGGCACTGCGGGAGAGCACCGACCTGATCGTGCAGCTCTCCTCCGGCGGCGCGGTGACCGACCCGGAGGCGTCCCGGCTGGCCGTGCTGAACGCGGGTCCGGACATGGCCTCCTGCACCATGGGCACCGTCAACTTCGGCGACGACGTCTTCCTCAACCGCTGGGAGTTCATCGTCGACCTGCACACCCGGATGCAGGAGCGCGGCATCGTGCCGGAGTACGAGATCTTCGACCTCGGCCACCTGTCCGCGTTGCAGCGGCTGCTGGGCAAGTACGGCCTGCCGGCGGGCGGGCACGTGCACGTCGACTTCGTGATGGGGGTGCCGGGCGGCATGCCGGGCACCACCGAGACGCTTGTCGCCGCCCATCGGATGCTGGCGGACCTGCCCGCGGGCACCACCTTCTCGGCCACCGGCATCGGCCGCAGCACGATCCCGGTGCTGTTGGCCTCGCTGTCGACAGGCGGGCACCTGCGGGTCGGCATGGAGGACACGGTGACGTACGCCAAGGGCCGCCCGGTCGAGTCCAACATGCAGTTGGTCGCCCGCGCGGTCGGCTTCGCGCAACTCGCCCAGCGACCGCCGCTGACCACAAGCGAGGCCCGCGAGTTGCTCGGGTTGTAAGGCCGGGTCGGTTGCGCGCTCCTGTCACCCGGGCGGTGGACCCGCTGGTCACCCCGCCGTCGAGCACCCCCGGACCGTCGGTACCGTCCAGCGCGTGACGAAGACGTACGAGGGCGGCGTGCCGCTCGCCGAGGTGGTCCGGTCCGGTTTCGTGGAGGGCGGCCACCGTGGCTCGGTGGTGGTGCTGGACGCCGCCGGGGAGCCGCTGGCGACCGCCGGTGACGTGACCGCGCCGATCTTTCCGCGCTCGGCCAGCAAGCCGATGCAGGCGATCGGGATGCTCCGCGCCGGCCTGATGCTCACCGACCCAGCCGACCTGGCGTTGGTCTCGGCAAGCCACGCGGGGGAGGACTTCCACCTGGCCCGGGTCGGCGCGCTCCTCGACCGGGCCGGGCTGGACGCCTCGGCGCTGCACTGCCCGCCCGACCTGCCGGCGGGCGCGGCGGCCCGGGAGGCGGTGCTGCGGGCCGGGGGCGGGCCGAGCCGGGTGCAGATGAACTGCTCCGGCAAGCACAGCGGAATGCTGCTGACCTGCGAGGCCGCCGGTTGGCCGCGGGACGGCTACTGGCGGCCGGAGCACCCGTTGCAGCAGGGGTTGCGCGCCGCCATCGAGGAGTTCACCGGCGAGCAGGCAGCGGCTGTGGGAGTGGACGGCTGCGGCGCTCCGGTGCTCGCGGTGTCGCTGACCGGCCTGGCCAGGGCGTACCTCCGGTTGGTCGACGCCGAGCCCGGCTCGTCGCCCCGCGCGGTGGCCGACGCGATGCGCGGCCACCCGGAGATCGTCGGTGGCACCCAGGCCGACGACACCCGGCTGATGCGCGGTGTTCCGGGCCTGCTGGCCAAGGTCGGCGCCGAGGGCGTGTTCGCGGTGGGACTGCCGGGCGTCGGCGCGGTGGCCCTGAAGATCGACGATGGGGCCGACCGGGCCCGGATGCCGGTGCTGGTCTCCGCGCTGCGCCGGCTCGGCGTGGACGCCCCGGTGCTGACCGAGTACGCCGAGGTGCCGCTCTTCGGCGGTGGCCTTCCGGTCGGGGCGGTCCGCCCGCTCTGGTGACCCCGCCGGCCGCCTGGCCCGCCGCCCGTCTGGCCCGCCGCCCGTCTGGCCCGCCGCCCGTCTGGCCCGCCGCCCGCCTGGCCGGCGGCCGATGACTGGTCGAGCGCTATACCTCACAGGTATGAATATGACTCTGAGGTATAGCGCTCGTCGGGGCGACAGTCACCCGTCAGCGGCGCGAAGGCGCGGGGCCGCGCTCAGCTCAGGAAGTTCAACAGCGCGGCGCTGACAGGTTCGGGGCGTTCCAGCGGCAGCAGGTGCGCGGCGTCCGGCACGTCGGGCAGCCGTGTCGCGTGGGGAACCTCGGCGGCGATCCGGTCGGCGAGCCGGCTGATGTCCGGTACGTCGGCGGCGCCGGCGGTGACCAGGACCGGCACCCGCAGCTCGCCGAGGCGGCCGATCGCCGGAGGGGTCAGCTCGCCCACCTCCACCGCGCCCAGCGCCAGCTCGGCGGCAAGGGCGCGCTGGTCCATCTCCTGCGCGAACGCCAGCAGTTCGGGGTCGACGTCGGCGGGCTCGCGGCCCGGCCCGACCACCCAGAACCGCACCTCGCCGGCCGCTCCGGCGACGAAGTCGTCCGGGTCGACCTCGCCGACCAGGTCGTCCCAGAGGTCGTTGGCCTCGTCGGACCACTCGTTGCCGGAGACCGCCGTGTCGAAGAGGGCGAGCGCGCTCACCCGGTCCGGATGCGCGAGCGCGGTGTCGACGGCGACCGACCCGCCGAAGGAGCAGCCGACCAGTGCGGCCCGGGGCAGGTCGAGGGCGTCCAGCAGGCCGGCCACGTCGTCGTGGTGCGCGAACGGTGTCGGCGGCAGCCCGGAGTCTCCGTATCCGCGCAGGTCCGGGACGATCACCCGGTGCCGGGCGGCGAGCGCGGGCACGACGCCCCGCCACATCCGCCGGTCCGCGATGCCGGCGTGCAGCAGCACGACTGGCGAACCGGTGCCGGCCTCGTCGTACGCGAGAAGTGCTCCGTTGACTGCGATCTTGTGCACCAACGGACCGTACGGATCCGGCGAGCGGCGCGCAAACGGGATGCTGAGACCTTGCTAACTATGGCTAGCATTTCGCTTGCAGGAGCTAGCAGGTCGCACTAGCGTCGGGGCCATGGCCACACCCAAGGACCTTCCCGATGTCGGCGGGTTCATCCGCGATCTACGGCGTAACGCCAAGATCTCGCTGCGGCAGCTCGCCGAGCAGGCGGGGGTCAGCAACCCGTACCTCAGCCAGATCGAGCGCGGGCTGCGCAAGCCCAGCGCCGAGGTGCTCCAGCAACTGGCCAGCGCGCTGCGGGTCTCGACCCCGGCGATGTACCTGCGGGCCGGGCTGCTCGACGACAAGGAGGGCCACGGCGTGCTCGCCGCCATCGCGGTGGACCCCGACCTCACGATGGCCCAGAAGCAGTCGCTCAGCCAGATCTACGAGACGTTCCGCCGGGAGAACGCCCGGCTCTCCGAGGCCCAGGCCGCCGCCGAGGGCACGGCCACCGGGAGCCCGGCCGCCGAGGGCGCGACCACCCCGACCGACGTCGCCGACGAGCCGGCCGACGTGGCCAACCTCGCCGCCACCGGCCCGACCACCGCGGGCGGCACTCCGACCGAGGCCGTGCTCGAGTCGGTAGCCGTCACCGAGGCGGGCGCCGCCCCCGCCCCGAGCAGCACCAGCACCCCCGCGAAGAGCAGCACCAGCACCCCCGAGAAGAAGGCCGCCGGACCGGCGGTCCGGAAGGCCGCCGAGGCGGCCGAGGAGGAGACGTCATGACCGAGCCGAAGACCAACCGCATCCCCGCCCCGATCTACGCCGCCGCCGGTGCCGCCGAGCTGGCCCTCGAGCAGTTGCGCAAGCTGCCCGCGGCCGTCGGTGTGCACGGCACCCGGGTCGTCGCCGACCTGGGCGGTCGGGCCGTGCTGACCGGCTTCGAGCTACGCCAGAAGGCCACCGAGACGCTGCGTACCGCAAACGAGACCGCCGGCACCCTGCGTGGCCGCGCGCAGGCCGAGCTGGACCTGACCAAGCTGCGCGAGTCGGCAGACCTGGCCAGGCTCCGCGAGGTCGCCGACCTCGCCAAGCTCCGCGAGGTCGCCGACATCGACAAGCTGCGGGCCGCCGCGACCCGCAACGCCGCAGTCGTGGTCGCCGGCGCCCAGGCCGCGCAGGAGCGGGCGTTCGCCGCGTACGGCGCGCTGGTGGCCCGTGGCGAGCGGGTCGTCGGCGCCGGCGTGCTGGAGGCCGCCGAGACGGTGAACGCCGACATCGAGGCCACCCAGGCTGCCCCCGTCGCGACGACGGCCCCGACGACGGCCGCCCCGACGGAGGTGCCGAGTCCGGCCGAGGTGGCCGAGATCGCCGAGGCCAAGCCGGCCGCCGTCAAGAAGGCCGCTCGGGCGAAGGCCGCCACGCCGGCCGAGACCCCGTCGGCGAAGCTGCCCCGGGCCACCAAGCGGACCCGCCCGGCGGCCGAGTAGTTCGGCGTGTCGACGATCCCGGCGGCGTCCTTGCCGGACGTAGTCGGGGTCGTCGACATAAACTTGCCGGCATGGCCAACGCCGCGCCGATCTTCGCGTTCGAAGTCCGTTACGTGATCGAGCTGATCCTGCTCGTCTTCGCGCTGATCATCCAGGGTGTCGCGCTGGTGCACGCCATCACGCAGCGCTCCGACGCATTCGCCGCCATCGGCACGCTGCCCAAGGGCGGCTGGATCGCCATCCTGGCGGTCTGCCTCGTGCTGATCCTGCTCAGCCGTGGTCCGATCAGCCTCTTCGGACTGATCGGCATCGCCGCCGCGCTCATCTATCTGCTCGACGTCCGGGTCGGTCTCCGCGACCTCAGTGACGGCAAAGGGTTCTGGTGAGAGGTTTTCGCTGGCCGCCTCCGCCCGACAGCGGTCCCCGCACCTGGGGGCCGGGCCCGGGTGGGCCGCGTACCGGCCGGCCCGCTCTGCCGGAGCCGGAGACCGACCTGGTCGCCACCCCGCACGGCGTGCAGTTGGAACGCCTGGTCACCGGCATCGGTGACCCGGTCACCGTGTTCGCGCACGGGCTGGGCAACGGGATCGCCACCACACGCCCGTTCGGCAGTGGGGTGACCGGTCGCCGGGTGTTCTTCCAGTTCCGGGGTCACGGCCGCTCGGATGCACCGGCCGGCCCGTGGACCTACCTCGACCTCGCGCGGGACCTGCGGGCCATCGCGGATCTCGGCGGCGCCAGCCGGGCGTTCGGGGCGAGCCTCGGCGCGGGCGCACTGTGCAGCCTGCTCGCCGAGAGCCCGGAGCGCTTCGAGAAGCTGGTGTTCTTCCTGCCGGCGGTCCTGGACCAGCCACGCGGCCCGGTCGCCCACGACCGCATCACCGCCCTGCTGGACGCCGTCGAGAGCGGAGAGGCCTCGGCGGTCGCCGACGTCGTCTCGCTGGAGCTGCCGGCGGCGGTCCGCAACACGCCTGCCGGGTGGGCGTACCTGCGGCAGCGGCTCGACCAGCTGCTCCGCGACGGTCTCGCCGACGGCCTGGCCACGCTTCCGGAGCAGGCGCCGCTGCGCGACGCGTCAGTCCTGGCGGCGGTCACCGCGCCGGCCCTGGTGATCGGCTGCGCGGGCGACGACCTGCACCCGGTCGAGGTCGCCGAGCAGCTCGCCGCCGCGCTGCCCCAGGCCACCCTGCACGTGTACGACCGGCCGGGGGTGCTCTGGTCGGAACGCGCCGACCTGCGGGAGCGCATCTCCGGCTTTCTCAACGAGTAATCTGCCCTGTCATGGGCGTCACACAACATGGCCGGACGCACCGGCTGGACCTCGCCGACCCGACCCTGCGCGAGTGGACCTGCACGGTCCTGCACGCCGACCCGGAGCAGGGCATCGTGCTGGACCGCTCGGCGTTCTACCCGGGCGGCGGCGGCCAACCGCCGGATCACGGCGTGCTGCTCTGGCAGGGCGTGCAGACCCGGATCGTGGGCACCCGCAAGGGCGACGACCCGTACCTGATCCCCGCCGAGGGTGACCCGCTGCCGCCGGTCGGCACCGAGGTCGTCGGCGCGGTGGAGGACGAGCGCCGCACCCGTCTGATGCGTACGCACTCGGGGCTGCACGTGCTCTGCGGTGTGGTGTTCCGCGACTTCGGCGCGCTCGTGACGGGCAACTCGATGGAACCGGGCGAGGCGCGGATGGATTTCAACCTTCCCGAGGTGCCCCCGGACTTCAAGAGCCGCATCGAGGAGCTGGTCAACGCGGAGGTCGCAGCCGACCGTTCGGTCGCCACCCGGGTGCTGCCGCGCACCGAGGCGCTGGCCCTTCCGGACATCATCCGCACCCAGTCCAACCTCATTCCGCCGGACGAGCAGGAGGTCCGGATCGTCGACATCGTCGGCCTGGACGTGCAGGCCGACGGCGGCACCCATGTCGCGTCCACCGCCCAGATCGGCAAGGTGCAGGTGGTCAAGGTGGAGAGCAAGGGTCGGGCCAACCGCCGGGTGCGCGTCAGACTTGTCGACTGACAAATTCGGACGGCGGTTGTCAGGTATCGCTGACAGCCTCGCAGGCATGACACAACCGCTCGCAGGAAAGATCGCGCTCGTCGCCGGCGCCACGCGGGGCGCCGGTCGACAGATCGCGGTCCAGTTGGGTGCCGCAGGCGCCACCGTGTACGCCACCGGTCGGAGCAGCCGCTCCGGCCGTTCGGAGATGGACCGGCCGGAGACCATCGAGGAGACCGCCGAGCTGGTCACCGAGGCCGGCGGCACCGGCATCGCCGTGCGTGTCGACCACCTGGTGCCCGAACAGGTCCGTGACCTGGTCGCCCGGATCGAGGCGGAACAGGGCCGACTCGACGTGCTGGTCAACGACATCTGGGGTGGTGACCCCCTGGTGACCTGGGACAAGCCGGTCTGGGAGCAGCCGCTGGAGGCGGGTTTCCGGACCCTGCGGCTGGCCGTCGACACGCACATCATCACCAGCCACTTCGCCCTGCCGCTGCTGATCCGTCAGCCCGGTGGCCTGGTCGTGGAGATCGGTGACGGCACCAAGGCGTACAACGACGAGAACTACCGCCTCTCGGTCTTCTACGACCTTGCCAAGGTCTCGGTCAACCGACTCGCCTTCACGCAGGCGCACGAACTGAAGCCGCACGGTGGCACGGCCGTGGCGCTCACGCCCGGCTGGATCCGCTCCGAGTCGATGCTGGAGCACTTCGGCGTGACCGAGGAGACCTGGCGCGACGGGGCCGCCACCGACCCGAACTTCCTCATCTCGGAGACCCCGGCCTTCGTCGGCCGCGCGGTGGCCGCGCTCGCCGCCGACGAGGACAGGGCCCGCTGGAACGGCCGGTCCGTCGACGCCGGCACGCTGTCGAAGGTGTACGGCTTCACCGATGTGGACGGCAGCCAACCGGAGGCGTTCCGCTACATCGTCGAGGTGGTCGACGCCGGCAAGCCCGCCGACGTCACCGGCTACCGCTGACCCGTCGGCCGGCGGGCTGAGGGCCGGCGGGCCGGTGTCACGGCAGGGCCGGGCCGTCGTAGCGCGCGGCGGCCCGGCGTGCCGCGTCCGCCAGCCGTGCGCGCAGCTCCGGCGGGTCGAGCACCTCCACCTCGGGGCCCAGCGCCAGCAACTGGGCGTACGCGACGTCGACCGACTCGACGCGCAGTCGGGACGCCACCCAGCCCTGCTCGTCGGGCTCGCCCGCGGTGGCGACGACCTCGTCGTACACGTGCGGGGCATCGACCAGATGCCGGAGCTGGCGCAGGCCGGCGGGGCTGAGCCGGACGCTCACCTCGGCCCGCAGCATGGTGCGCAGGAACGTCCCGGCCTGGTCCCGCCAGTGCCCGGCGAGGTCGAAGCCCTCGTTCCGCTCGAAGTGCTCCTCGCCCACCTCGACCCCGGTCACCCGGTCCACCCGGTAGGTGCGCGTGTCGTCGCCGACCCGGCCGACCAGATACCAGACCCCGTTCTTGAGCACCAGCCCGTACGGCTGCACCTGGCGGGTCACCTCGTCGGCGCCGCGCCGGTACCGCAGCCGCGCCACCCGGTCTCCCCAGACCGCCCGCGCCAGCTCGGCCAGCCACGGCGGTGGCGGCGTCTCCCGGAACCAGCCCGGCACGTCCAGGTGGAACCGTTGCCCCGCGCGGACCGGCGCGTCGCGGAGCGCCGGCGGCAGCGCGGCGAGCACCTTCAACTCGGCGGCGGCCACCGCGTCGGCCAGGCCCATGTCGCCGGCCGGGCCGGGCAGCCCGGCGAGGAACAGGGCCTCCGCCTCGTCGCGGGTGAGCCCGGTCAGCCGGGTCCGGTAGCCGCCGATCAACCGGTAGCCACCGGCGCGGCCCCGGTCGGCGTACACAGGCACCCCGGCCGCGGACAGCGCCAGCACGTCCCGGTAGACGGTCCGCTCGGAGACCTCCAGCTCGCGCGCCAGCTCGCCCGCGGTCATCGACCCGCGCGACTGCAACAGCAGCAGCAGGGAGATCAGCCGGGACGCGCGCACCCGCCCATCCTGCCCGGTGCCGCTCACCTCCGGGGCGCGCTGCCCGGCGGTTTCGATCACCTGTCGTTAGGCTGCTCGATCGTGGACGCCAGCAGAATCGCCAGTCCGGTGACCGGGGTCGTCGGACGCTTCTTCCTCGGGGTCAGGCTGCTCCTGCGCGGGCTGGGCCTCTACGTCCGCAGCCCCAAGCTGATGTTGCTCGGCCTGATACCGGCGGTGATCTCCGGTGCGCTCTTCGTGGCCGCGCTCGCCGCCCTTGTGTACTTCGTGGACGACCTCGCCGCGCTTGTCACCCCGTTCGCCGATGACTGGTCGAGCAGCGCCCGCAGCCTGGTCCGCGTCGTCGCCGGCCTGGCCTTCCTGGGGCTCGGTGGCCTGCTCGGTGTCCTCGGGTTCACCGCGGTCACCCTGGTCATCGGTGATCCGTTCTACGAGAAGATCTCCGAGCGGGTCGAGGAACGGCTCGGTGGCACCCCGGACGCCGTGGACGTGCCGTTCTGGTCGTCGATGCGCCGCAGTCTCGCCGACTCGGTACGCCTGCTGGCCCTCACGGCGCTCGTCGGCATCCCACTCTTCGTCGCCGGCTTCATCCCGGTGGTCGGTCAGACTGTCGTCCCGGTGATCGGCGCGGCGGTGGGCGGCTGGTTCCTGGCGGTGGAGCTGGTCGGAGCGCCGTTCTACAGGCGTGGGATGCGGCTGCCACAGCGCCGGACGATCCTCAAGGCGGACCGACCCATGGCGCTCGGCTTCGGGGTGGCGGTCTTCCTGTGTTTCCTCATTCCGCTCGGCGCGGTGCTGATCATGCCGGCCGCGGTCGCCGGCGCCACCCTGCTGGCCCGCAGATCGCTCGGCCAGCCGATCGAGGAGAGCTGACGTGGAGATCACCCTGGTCGAGGGCGACATCACCGCCCAGCAGGTCGACGCCGTCGTGAACGCCGCGAACTCGTCGCTGCTGGGTGGTGGCGGTGTGGACGGTGCGATCCACAGGCGCGGCGGCCCGGCGATCCTCGCCGAGTGTCGGGCGCTGCGGGCGTCCCACTATGGCCGGGGCCTGCCCACCGGCCAGGCGGTGGCGACGACTGCCGGGAAGCTACCGGCCCGCTGGGTGATCCACACGGTCGGCCCGGTCTGGTCGGCCACCGAGGACCGGTCGACGTTGCTGCGCGACTGCTACGCCAACAGCCTCCGGGTGGCCGACGACCTGGGCGCGACGACAGTTGCGTTCCCGTTGATCTCCGCCGGCATCTACGGGTGGCCTGTCGACGACGCGGTACGCCAGGCGCTGTCCGTGCTCCGCGCGGCCGCGCCGGCCGCCGTCACCGAGGCCCACCTGGTCCTGTTCGGCGCCGACACCCACGCCACAGCGCGCGAGGTATTCGACTTCTCGTAGGGCCTGCTTGATCACTTGATGCTCACCAGTTCGGCGCGGCTTCGAAGAACTGGTGAGCATCAACTAAAGACCCCCGAGTTCACCCGAGGGTCTTTGTAGAATCGGCTGGTCAGAGGGCGGTGGTCTTCACCATCTCGACGAAGCCCTGCCAGGTGTGACGGTCGAACCGGAGGGTGCCGCCAGCACGGTCCTTGGTGTCCCGGACGAGGACGACGCCCGGCAGGTTGTCGGCAACCTCGACACAGGAACCGCCGTTGTTGCCGCTCTTCGTGCTCTTACGCCAGTGTGCGCCGGTCATGTCCATGATCCCGCTGCTTTCCTGATCAGGTCTAGGGACTGGAGACGGGACAGGGCCTCGCTCCTGATGCGCTCCCATCTGCGATTGAGCGTAGCAACGTCCGCAGCCTCATTGACGATCTGCGCGCGGGCCTGGCTGTCGACGTGTGCCACGTGCTCGCCGCTAGGCAGCTCGGCAACGATGAATCCGCCTCCGAGACCGGGATACATCCCGACGTCCCGGGGCACGACCAGTATTTGAACCGCGGGCAACTCCGCGCACTTGGCGAGGTGATCGCACTGTTCGCGCATGAGTGACCTGTCGCCGTACGCCGACTGATGCAGCACCAGCTCGTGCACGACAGCAACCAGCAGCGGCGGACGCTCACGACGAAGGATGGTTTGCCGGTCGATGCGAGACGCGACGACGTCGTCAACCTCGTTCGCCGTCAATGCTTCACCCGCGAGCGTGGCCCGCGCGTACGCCTCCGTCTGCAACAGGCCCGGTATCCAGGTGTGCTCGAACCAACGAATTGCGACTGATTCCCGCTCCCAGTCGACCCATGCCCGCAGCCAGTGCGGCTCACGTCGCTTCAGGACATCGGGCCATAGGTCCCCAACGTCCCGGCCGAGGAGAGACGCCAGTATCGCGCGCCGACGTGGCTGCGGTACACGTCCTGGGCTTATCCACCGTGCGGCAGTCTTGGGATCAACACCTGTCTGAGCTGCCAAGCTTTCGGCTGTCTCGCCGGCTTCGATCATCGCCGCCTGAAGAGCGTGATTCATCCCGCCTCCATGGTGGACGTCACGAACGTCCCTGGAGAATAAACCAACGTCGTGTACTGATCCCATAACTCTTCGCGATGGTGTCAGGTGAGCGGCATCGCTGGTGGAGGCGTAGCCCGGCGGCGGTGTCAGCCCGGGGGCCGTCCCGTGGGCGAGCACTCAGGGGCGGCCCCTCCCGACCCACCCGAGGGGGAGACATGCCCGCAGCACCAGGACCGACGTTCCGGGCCGGCGACCTGCTACGCCTGTCGGCCACCGCGAGCGTGCAGTTCCTGCGCCCGATAACTGTGCGGGTCATCCGCGAGTTGGAGTGGGACACCTACGACGGGTGGGTGTGGCTCGACGCGTACGAGCTGGGCGCACGCGGTGACGCGGTCGCCCGGCGGGAGCTTTACGTGCGGCGCGAAGGCGTGCAACTGCTGGACGCTTACGCGCCGGCCCGCGAGCCCGCGTACGCCCGATGAGCCCGCGACCCCGCCCGCATCACGCCGGCCTGCCGCACTGGCGCTGTACCCGCTGCGGCGTCCACTGGCCGTGTTCTGCGGCGCGGCTGTCGCTGTTGTCCCGCTGGCGCAACGACCGAGTCGGGATGCTGCTCATGTTGACCACTCTCGCGCGGGAGGCGTTCGCCGACGCGCTGAAGCTGGGCCTGCGGCCGGACCCCGCGGTGTACGTCGCGCGGTTCCTGGAGTGGACGCGCCCGCGCGGCGACAACCAAGCTGACTGATCAGGTCAGCTCGGCCAGGCAGGACCACTGGGACACCACCGGCCGGTAGCCCAGCCGGGCGTTGATCGCGAGCATCGGTGCGTTCGCCTCGTCGTTCGACGTGTACGCGACCCGGACGCCGGTGGCGGCGGCCCGGTGCAGCGCCGCCGTCTTGGCCAGCCGAGCCAGCCCGCGACCCCGGTACGCGGGGATGGAGCCGGTGTAGTCCGACCACATCCGGTCCCCGTCGCGCTTCACGAGGCTGAAGGCGACCACCGCGCCGTCGACCTCGACTGCGGTGCTGGCTGCCTTGTCCAGCCCGAGGTTGTCCCACACGTCGTACTGCCAGCTCTCGTAGCTCTTCGCGTCGACAGGCACGTCGCCCGGTTCGTCGGCCGCCGAGGCCACGTCCGCCACGTACAGCAGGTGTGGGTCCAGGTCAGCGATCGGGCGCAGCCGTACGCCCGGGGGCGACTCGGGCAGCGCCGGCGCCGGATCCAGGTCGAGCGCCGAGTAACGCACCTCCCGACTGGGCTCGTACCCGTGGTGCCGGGCGAACGGCAGCGCGTCCGGCTGTGCCATGGCACGCACCCGGCGGATTCCCAGCGGGCGAAGGTAGTCGGTGGCGGCGGTCAGCAACGCCGTACCTATGCCCCGCCGCCGGTGCTCCGGGTGCACG
Organism: Micromonospora lupini; assembly: GCF_026342015.1. Taxonomy (NCBI): domain Bacteria; kingdom Bacillati; phylum Actinomycetota; class Actinomycetes; order Micromonosporales; family Micromonosporaceae; genus Micromonospora; species Micromonospora lupini. The sequence continues at coordinate 806,866 of NZ_JAPENL010000002.1, read as the reverse complement.
TGCAGCAGGTTGATGCCACCGACGTCCATCGCCGAGGTCGTCCCGATGCGTTCGGCGGAGACCCAGCCAACCACGCGGCCATCCACGTCGGCGACGAACGCGGTCCAGTCCTCCCCGGGCGGCGGTTCGGCGATCATCCTGCGGGTCGAATCGACCCCGCGCACCAGGTACGGGTGAACGATCGCCCGCAGGGTCACCACGGCTGCGGCGTCATCCGGCCGGGCTTCGCGGATACGCATGTCAGGCCCCCGTCCGTACGGCGGCGACGGCCTCGACCTCGACGAGTTGGTCGGTGTAGCCGAGCACGGCCACCCCGAGCAGGGTGCTGGGCGGATCGTGGTCGCCGAAGAAGTCCCGTACCACCTCCCAGACGGTCGCCAGGTCCGCCTGCCGGGACGACGCCACGTACACGGTGGTCTTGACGACGTCGGTCAGCCGGGCGCCGGCCGCGCCGAGCACGGTCTCCAGGTTCGCCAACACCTGCCGGGCCTGCGCCACATGGTCGCCGGGCGCGACGGTACGGCCCTCGGCGTCAAGCGGACACGCGCCGGCGGTGAAGACCAGCCGGGCGGGCGGCTCGACGGTGGCCGCGTACGCGTACTCGGCGACGTCGGACAGGGCGGGGACGTGCAGCAACGCGACAGGATCCGGCATGCCGGCGACGCTAACGACGATCACCCGCCCGAGCGAACCATTAACGCCGCAGGGCACACCTCTGTCGGAGGCGACAACTTCCGGGAAATAGTGGCCTCAGGACGGCCCGAGGCCACTATTTCCCTGAAGATGCGCGGATCTTGGCGCGGAGGGAGCCGGACCCCTCAGGCGGACGCGCGGAAGACCAGCTCGGTCGGGAGCATGACGGCCGGTTCGATCGTTTCGCCGGCGGCGAGACGGAGCAGTTGCTTGGTCATCCGTCGGCCGAGTTCCACGATCGGTTGCCGGACTGTGGTCAGCGGCGGTTCGGTGTAGGCGGCGGTCTCGATGTCGTCGAAGCCGATCACCGCGACGTCCTCCGGCACCCGCCGACCGGCCGCGCGCAGGGTACGCAGGGCGGCGTGTGCCATCAGGTCGGAGGCGGCGAACACCCCGTCCACGTCGGGATGGTCGGTGAGCAGGCGGTCCATCGCCGCCGCACCGGACTCCCGGGTGAAGTCGCCGACGGCGATCAGCTCGGGCAGCCCGGCGGCGGCGACCGTCTCCCGGTAGCCGATCAGTCGTTCGATCCCGGCGACCATGTCCTGCGGGCCGGCGATGGTGGCGATCCGCCGGCGCCCGCCGTCGATCAAATGTCGCACGGCGGCGGTGACCCCGCCGACGTGGTCCACGTCGACGTACGGCACGGGGACGTCGCCGAGCGGCCGGCCGCTTACCACCACGGGGATGCCGAGCCGGGCCAGCGTGCCGGGCAGCGGGTCGGCGCCGTGCAGCGAGGCGAAGAGCACCCCGTCGACGTGGCGACCCGTGGTGTACCGCTCGACCCGCTGATGCCCGGCCGGCGAGCCGGCGAGCATCAGCACCAGTTGCTTGTCGGCCGCCTCCAGCTCCTGGCTGACGCCACGGATGATGCCGGGGAAGACCTGGTCGTCGGAGAAGACCCGGGTGGCCGCCTCCGGCATGACCAGGGCTATCGAGTCGGTCCGCTGGGTGACCAGGCTGCGGGCGGCCAGGTTGGGCACGTACCCCAGCTCGGCGACCGCCCGGTTGACGGCTTCCCGGATGGGCTCGGCGACGGTGGTGGAGCCGTTGACGACCCGGGAGACGGTGGCCCGGGAGACCCCGGCCCGGGCCGCCACCGCCTCGAGCGTCGGCCGCTGCGCCGTCGTCATCGCGACTTTCCCCCGCTCGTCACAGCCCGTTCCGGGAGATCACCTCCTGGTACCACCGGGCGCTGGCCTTCGGTGTGCGCCGCTGGGTCAGGTAGTCGACGTGCACGATCCCGAACCGCTTGCGGTAACCCTCCGCCCACTCGAAGTTGTCCAGGAATGACCATACGAGATACCCGCGCAGATCCACGCCCCGGGAGATCGCCTCGTGCGCCGCCCGCAGGTGCCCGTCGAGGTACGCGATCCGGTCGTTGTCGATCACCTGTGCCGGCCCGTGGGGCGAGTCGGTGCCCGCCTTGTCGGGGAACGCCGCGCCGTTCTCGGTGATCATCAGCGGCACGCCTGGGTAGTCGGTGGCGATCCGCTCCAACAGACGGGTGAGCCCGGACGGCTCGATCATCCAGCCCATGTCGGTGAGCGGCCCGGCCGGCGGCAGGAAGTGCACAGCGCCCCCGGTCCCGGGGTAGGCGCCGTCGCCGTCGCCGTCGGGGCGGCCGGCGACGTAGGTGGGCGCGTAGTAGTTGATGCCGAGCAGGTCGATCGGGGCGGCGATCACCTTCTCGTCGCCGTCGCGGATGAACGTCGGCTCGACGATGCGGGCCACGTGCTCGCGTACGTCGTCGGGATAGCCGCCGGCCAGCAGCGGGTCGAGGAAGATCCGGTTGTGCAGGCCGTCGACCAGGTGGACGGCGGCGGCGTCGGCCGCGCTCTGCGGGTCCGCCGGTCGTACGTCGGCCGGGTTGACGGTGATGCCGACGCTGCGGGCGCCGGCCGCGCGCAGCGCCCGCGCCGCCAGGCCGTGCCCGAGCAGCAGATGGTGTACGGCGGTGAAGGCCGCCGCGGGGTCCTGCTCGCCCGGCGCGTGCACCCCGTTGGCGTAGCCGAGGTAGGCCGAGCACCACGGCTCGTTGAGGGTCGTCCAGACGTCGATCCGGTCGCCGAGGCGGGCGTACACGGCGGTGGCGTACGTGGCGAAGTGCTCGGCGGTGTCCCGGTTGGTCCAGCCACCCCGGTCGCCCAGGCTCTGCGGCAGGTCCCAGTGGTAGAGGGTGACGATCGGGTCGATGCCCCGGGCGAGCAGCGTGTCGGTGAGCCGGTCGTAGAAGTCCAGCCCGCGCGGGTTGACCGGGCCGCTGCCGTCGGGCTGGATCCGGGGCCAGGCGACCGAGAACCGGTACGCCCGCATCCCCAGCTCGGCCATCAGCGCCACGTCGTCGGCGGACCGGTGGTAGTGGTCGCAGGCGACGTCGCCTGTGTGACCCTGGTACACCTTGCCTGGCGTACGGCAGAAGGTGTCCCAGATGGACGGACCGCGACCGTCGTCGCGGGCCGCGCCCTCGATCTGGTACGCGGCGGTGGCCGCTCCCCAGAGGAAGTGCTCAGGAAACCGGATCTCATTCACGCCTTGACCGCACCTTCCATGATCCCGCCGATGATCTGGCGGCCGAACAGCACGAAGACCAGCAACAGGGGCAGCGTCGCGATGGCCGTCCCGGTGAACACCTGGGACATGTCCTGGTAATACCCGTCGGAGAGCGCTCGCAGGGAGAGCTGAACGGTCGGGTTCGCCGGGTCGTTCAGCACAGCGTACGGCCACAGGAAGTCGTTCCAGGTGGTCATGAACGTGAGTAGACCGAGCACCGCGGCGGCCGGGCGCAGCGCCGGCAGCACCACGTGCCACCAGATCCGCGCGGTGCCGCAGCCGTCCATCCGGGCGGCCTCGATGAGCTCGTCGCTGATGGCCTGGCCGGCGTACTGCCGCATCATGAACACCCCGAAGCCGGTGACCAGCACCGGGACGATGACCGCGGGCAGCCGGTCGTTCCACTGCAACTTCGTCATGAGGAGGTAGAGCGGGATCACGCCGAGCTGCGTCGGCACCATCATGGTCGCGATGATCACCAACAGCAGCGCGTTGCGGCCCCGGAAGCGCAGCTTCGCGAAGGCGAATCCGGCAAGGCTGGAGAAGAACACCACCGACACGGTGACCGTGGTGGCCACGACCACCGAGTTGATCAGGCCGATGAGGAAGTACGCGTCGGTGTTGTCGAACAGCCGGGCGATGTTGGCGCCCAGATTGTTGCCGGGTGTGATCGGAGGCGGCAGTTGGCCCATCGCGTCGCTGGTGCGGCTGGCGACGACGAACATCCACCAGATCGGAAAGATCGACAGGACGGCGGCGCACACCAGGGCCAGGTAGGTGAGCGGGCTCGCCCGCCAGAGCCGGCTCATCGGGTGGCTCCCTTCCGTGGGCCGGCCCCGCCGCCGAGGCGGCGCAGGACCAGCACGTTTACCGCCGCGACGAGGGCGATGAGCGCGAAGAGCAGCCACGCCACCGCCGAGCCGTAACCGAAGTTGTAGTGCGGCGCGAAGGCGTTCTCGAACATGTACATGGTCAGGGTCTGCGACTCGCGCAGCGGTCCGCCCCGGATCGGGTTGGTGCCGGAGTGGAACATCCGGGGCTCGGTGAAGAGTTGAAGTCCACCGATGGTGGCGATGATGGTGCAGAAGATGATCGTCGGTTTGAGCAGTGGCACGGTGACCGACCAGAACTGCCGGGCCCGGTTGGCGCCGTCGATCGCCGCCGCCTCGTACAGGTCGCGGGGGATGGCCTGCATCGCGGCCAGGAGGATCAGCGCGTTGTAGCCGGTCCACCGCCAGTCGACCATTGCCGAGATGGCCACCCAGGAGGCGACCCGGTTGGACTTCCACTCGATCGCGTCCATGCCGACCAGGTCGAGCAGCCAGTTGACCATGCCGAACTCGCGGCCGAAGAGCACCCCGAAGACGATCGCCACGGCGGCGGTGGAGGTGACGTTGGGGACGAGCACCGCCATCCGCCAGCCCGTACGCCCCCGCAGCCCCCGATTCAGCAGGTTGGCCAACCACAGCGCGGCGAGTAGCTGCGGCACGGTGGAGATCACGAAGATGCCCAGCGTGTTGACGAGCGCGTGCCAGAAGTCGACGTCGGCGAGCAGCCGGGTGTAGTTCTCCGCGCCGACGAACGGGTGGTCGGTGCCGAGCAGGTCCCAGTCGTGCAGCGAGACCCAGAAGGTGTACGCCAGCGGGTAGACCCCGAACACCGCGAAGAGCAGAAAGAACGGGGCGATGTAGAGGTACGGCGAGAGGCGGGTGTCGAGCCGGCTGAGCCGACCCGACGATAGGCGTTGGTGCCCGGCCGCCGGTGCGGCAGGGGGGCGGGCGTCGAGCTGGACGGTCATGCCCTCAGGACTCCTTTCCGTCGTGCGGGCGGGATTCCGGTGCACGGAGCCCGCCCGCACGCTGGCTCGGGCTACTTGGCGGCGGCCTTCTTGGCGTTTGTCACCGCGTCCGTCCAGCCCTGTGCGGGGCTGCGTTGTCCCAGCTCGACAGTCCGTACGGCGTTCTCCACCTCGGTGCGGACGGCCTGGTTCTTGGGGCCCATGTAGACAGGCTTCAGGCTCTTCGCGCCGGTGCCGAAGATCGCGCCCACGGGCGCACCGGAGAAGTACGCGTTCGTCGAGCCGGCGATCGCCGGGTCGTCGAGCGCCTGGGGCGAGGAGGGCAGCGGGCCCTTGGCCTTGAACGCGCCGATCTGGCCCTTGGCGCTGGTCAGGAACGTGGCCAGCTCGATGGCCTCGGCCTGGTGCTTGCTCTGCTTGGGCACGGCGAGGTGCGACCCGCCCCAGTTGCCGCCGCTGCCGGGCACCCGGGCGATGTCCCACTTGCCCTTGGCGGCGGGGCCGGCGTTGCCCTCGATGACTCCTGTCATCCAGGCGGGGCAGGCGATGGTGGCGAACTTCGTCTGCTTGAAGGCGGACACCCACTCCTCGGACCACGAGCCGTACCTGCCGGAGAGGCCCGAATCGATGATGTCCATCGTGGTGTCCCAGGCCTGCCGTACCGCCGGGTTGCTGTCGACGACGACGTTGCCGCTTGTGTCGTAGTAGCTGTAGCCGGTGGTGTTGCCGGCGGTCTGCAACAGGATCGTGTTGAACGTGTTGGTGGCCGCGTCGAGGAAGGACGCCCCGGTCTTGGCCGCGACGAACTTCTCGCCGGTGGCGATGTAGTCCTGCCAGGTCGGCCAGAGCTTCGAGACCGCGTCCCGTTCGGTGGGCAGGCCGGCCTTCTCGAAGAGGTCCTTGCGGTAGCAGATGGCGATGCCGCCGACGTCGGTGCCGAGGCCGATGAGCTGCTTGCCGTCGGCGGTCAGGCCGGCGTTCCACTTCCATTCGAGGAAGTTGCCCTTGAGGTCGGCGGCGCCGTGGTCCAGCAGGTTGACGAAGTTGCCGGGGTTCGCCTTGTACTCGACGAGCAGGCCCTCCTCGATGGCCACGATGTCACCGGCGCCCCGGCCGGCGGCGAGCCACTGGGTCAGCTTCGGCGAGTACTCGTCGAGGTTGCTGCCGGTGCCCCGCTCGACGATCTTCACGTCGGGGTGCGCGGCCATGTACTCCTGGTAGAGCTGGTCGTAGCCGAACTGGCCGAAGACGTCGACGGTAAGTGTGATCGGCCCGTCGGCCTCGGCGTCGTCACCGCCGCCGCAGCCGGCGGTGACGAGCAGGGCGGTCGTGGCGGCGAGGGCCACTGCGGCGAGGCGGCGGCGCGGAAGGACAGCCATCGGATATTGACCTCTCTCAAGGTGGTCAGGTGGTGGCAGAAGGCCAAGAGAGCGCTCTCACGCCAGGGTGGTGCGTCGATGCGTCGCTGTCAAGAGAGCGCTCTCTCCGGTCGCCACCGGACACGCGACGAGGGCGTCACCCCGGTGGGGATGACGCCCTCGTCGAGTCGATCCGGTCAGCCGGTACGCAGGCCGTCGAGCAGCGCGCGGTCGCCCGTGACGTCGAGGGTCTCGAAGCTGACCCGGCCCCAGAGCGCCAGCAGCAGATCGCTCGCGGTGCCGCTGACCTGCGCACGAGCGTGGTGATCGTCGTGGTCGAAGATGGTCGCCGTGTCCAGCAGGGCCACCCCCTCGCCGCGCAGCCGCAGATACCACTCCTGATCCGCGTCCGTCGCCGCGAGCTGCACCACCCCGTGCCAGTCGCCCTTGCGCTGCCGCCGGCCGGCCGGCAACCAGGTGTCCAGCACCTCGCTCACCCCGTCGGCGGCGAGCTTGGCCTCGACCGGCTCACCGGCGGCGATGGCGAGCTGGGCGTCCCAGCGGTGCACCGCCGTCTCGTGCGCCATCCGGCGCGGCCAGAAGCCGGCCTTCTTCGGCTGCGGCGCCCAGTTCCACGCCGGCGCCTCCGGGTCGAGACCCTCGAAGAGGGTCATCAGTTGGTCGTACCCCTGCTGCCAGAGCTGGAGCGCGCTCAGGCCCGAGGGTGCCACGGACGTGTCCCGGCGGGGCGGCGCGTCCGTCTGCCCCGACCCGGCGAACGAATAAACCCAGTGGTAGATGCCCGCGAGGTGCAGGGTGAGATCATTGACTGTCCAGCCCGGACAGGACAGCACGGGTGTCTCCGGCGGCGCCTCGGCGACCGCCGCGGCGAACGCCGGGCCCTCAGCCCGGAGCGCCCCAATCCAGAAATCCTTGCTGCCCTGCAGTCTGCTCATCGCCATCCTCCCGGGGGTGCCGGGCCACCAGTAGGTGCCACGGCTGCCCATCAGCCTAAGGTGAAAGACGTGTCAGACGCCTACGCCCAGCCGACAACCGAAGCCGATCGTGCCATCCCCGGTCCACTGGCCGGCTACACCACGCTACGGATGGGCGGGCCGGCCGAGCGGATCGTGGCCGCGACAAGCGCCGACGAGATCATCCGGGCGGTCCAGGCCACCGACGGGCCGATCCTGGTCCTGGCCGGCGGCAGCAACGTGGTGATCGGCGACGCCGGCTTCCCCGGCACTGTCGTACTGGTGCGCTCCCGTGGCCTTCGGGTCCTCGCCCAGGACGCCGAGTCCGTCACCGTACGCGTCGAGGCCGGCGAGCCCTGGGACGACCTGGTCGCCACGACGATAGGCAACGGCTGGGCGGGCCTGGAGTGTCTCTCCGGCATCCCCGGCTCGACAGGCGCCACCCCGATCCAGAACGTCGGTGCGTACGGCCAGGAGGTCGCCGAGACGATCACCGGCGTCGAGGTGTACGACAGGCTCGACGGCACCCGTCGGGTCATCCCCGCGGCGGAGTGCGGCTTCGCCTACCGGGGCAGCATCTTCAAGTACCAGGACCGCTGGGTGGTGCTCTCGGTCGACTTCCGGCTCACCCGCTCGCCGCTGTCCGGCCCGGTGCGCTACGCCGAGCTGGCCCGGGCGCTCGGCGTCGAGGTGGGCGAGCGGGTGCCGCTGGCCGACGCGCGGGCGACGGTGCTGCGGCTACGCGCCGGCAAGGGCATGGTGCTCGACGCCACCGACCCGGACACGCGTTCGGTCGGCTCCTTCTTCACCAACCCGGTGCTCGACCGGGCGACGTACGAGCTGCTCCGGGAGCGCGCCGCCGACCTGGGCGAGCCCCCTTCCTGGCCCGGGGCGGACGGCCTGGTCAAGGTGAGCGCGGCCTGGCTCATCGACAGGGCCGGCTTCACCAAGGGCCACCCCGGCCCGGACGGCGTGGCCATCTCCCGCAAGCACACCCTCGCCCTCACCAACCGCAGCGGCACGGCCAGCACCAGCGACCTGCTCACCCTCGCCGGCACCATCCGTGACACCGTGCACGCCCGCCTCGGTGTGACCCTGCACCCCGAGCCGGTCCTGATCAACTGCGCCCTCTGACCCCCACCGCACGTCAGGGCAACGGCCAGCGGAGGGTCAACTCGCCGTGCCGCCAGCGGTGTGGGCCGTCACGTACGGGCCAGCCGTCGTCTCTGAGCCTGCCCACGGCCCGCAGCCAACGCTGGCGCGGGCCGAAGGTGGCGTAGGGGGCCGCGGCCTGCCAGGCATCGTCCAGGGCCCGGATCAGGTCGTGCACCGCCTCGCCCGGGACGTTGCGGTGGATAAGCGCCTTGGGTAGCCGCTCGGCCAACTCGGCGGGACTGCCCAGCGTGGTGAGCTTCGCGGCGAGGGTGAGCGTCTGCGGGCCGTCCGCGTCGACAAGCAGCCAGCTCGCCAGCCGGCCCAGCTCGTCGCAGGTGCCCTCGACGAGCGCCCCACCCGGGGCGAGCGCCGCGGTCATCGTGCGCCAGGCGTCGGGCACCTCGCTCTCGTCGTACTGCCGCAGGACGTTGAACGCGCGGACCAGCACCGGCCGGAGCCCGGCCAGCTCGAAGCCACCCCGGGCGAAGATCAGGCCGGGCGGGTCGGCGGCAGGCGTCGCGGCGGCCACCCGCGCCGGGTCGATCTCCAGCCCGACCAGGCGTACGTCCCGACGGACCCCGGCGGCCAGCCGGGCCCGCAGCTCCACGGCGGTCACCGGCGTGGCCCCGTACCCGAGGTCCACCACGAGCGGATCGGCCGCCGCCCGCAGCCGGTCGGCGCATGTCGCGACGATCCAGTTGTCCACCCGGCGCAGCCGGTTCGGGTTTGTGGTGCCCCGGGTGACCACGCCGAGCGGCAGGCGTCGTGGAGCCCTGTTCATGGGTCCTGTCCCCGACTCAGGAGACCCGGTGCACCTTGTGCTGCGCCGCCTGCGCCCGTGGCCGGACCACCAACCGGTCGATGTTGACGTGCTCGGGACGGGTGGCGCACCAGGCGATGCAGTCGGCCACGTCCTCGGCGACCAGCGGTCCCGGCACCCCGGCGTAGACGGCAGCCGCCCGCTCGGCGTCGCCCTCGAAGCGGACCAGCCCGAACTCGTCGGTCTTCACCATCCCGGGGTCGATCTCGATGACCCGCAGGGGCCGGCCACACAGCTCCAGGCGGAGCGTGCCGGCGATGGCGGTCTGCGCGTGCTTCGCGGCGGTGTAGCCGCCCCCGCCCTCGTACACGGTCAGACCGGCGGTGGAGGAGACCACCACGACGGTGCCGGAACCGGAGCCCTCAAGCGCCGGCAGCAGCGCCTGGGTGACCCGCAGCGTGCCGAGCACGTTGACGTCGTACATCCACTGCCAGTCGGCGACCGAGCCGGACTCCACCGGGTCCAGCCCGCGCGCTCCGCCGGCGTTGTTGACCAGGAGGGTGACCGTCCCGGGTGCCCGCGCGGCAGCCTCGGCGAGCCCCGCCACCGACTCGTCCGAGGTGACGTCGCAGGTCACCGCGGTGGCCTGCCCGCCGGCGGCGGTGATCTCGGCGACCAGCTCGGCGAGACGGTCGGCGCGGCGGGCGGCGGCGAGGACGTGGAAACCCTCGGCGGCCAGCCGGCGGGCGGTGGCCGCCCCGATCCCGCTGGACGCTCCGGTGACGATGGCGACAGAGGTCATTGCGTCATTGTCGCCCCGGCCGTCCGGAGCCCTCCGATCGGGCGCGGGGTTCGCCGCGGGCCGTCTGTTGATGAGGTCCGTCACCCCGGCCGGCCGCGCCGAGGCATTTCCGTTGCCCGATGGGGAAGATGACATCCGGCGTACAGGTTGAGCGAGAAGCGCCGGTCGTGCGAGACGGCATTAACCGTGACTGAAGGAGCGGACGTGGCGGAACTGCACACCGGCGTTGGTCGTCAGCGAGGTGCCCGACCGTGGCCCCGGCCCCGCCGCATCGCCACCCTGTCGGTGCACACCTCGCCGCTGCACCAACCCGGCACCGGCGACGCCGGCGGAATGAACGTCTACATCCTGGAGGTCGCCCGGCGGCTCGCCGAGGCCGACGTCGAGGTGGAGATCTTCACCCGGGCCACCTCGGGTGATCTCCCCCCGGTGGTCGAGATGGCCCCCGGCGTGCAGGTTCGGCACATCACCTCAGGCCCCCTCGAAGGGCTGACGAAGGAGGAGCTGCCCGGCCAGCTCTGCGCCTTCACCGCCGGGGTGCTGCGCGCCGAGGCGTCCCGCCCACCCGGGCACTACGACCTCATCCACTCCCACTACTGGCTGTCCGGCCAGGTCGGCTGGCTGGCCAAGGAGCGCTGGGGAGTGCCGCTCGTGCACACCGCGCACACCCTGGCGAAGGTCAAGAACGCCCAACTCGCCGCCGACGACAGGCCGGAACCCAAGGCCCGGGTGATCGGCGAGGAGCAGGTCGTCGCCGAGGCCGACCGGCTGGTCGCCAACACCCGGGTGGAGGCCCGCGACCTCGTCGAGCGGTACGACGCCGACCCCGGCCAGGTCTCCGTCGTGCAGCCGGGCGTCGACCTGGCCCGGTTCCGGCCCGCGCCTGGCGACCGGCTCGCGGCCGCCCGCGCCGCCCGCCGCCGGCTGGGGCTGCCGGTCGACGGGTACGTGGTGGCCTTCGTCGGTCGGATCCAACCACTCAAGGCGCCGGACGTGCTCATCCGCGGGATCGCCGCCCTGCGCGAGCGTGATCCGGCCCTGGCCGACGAGGTGACAGTGGTGATCTGCGGCGGACCCAGCGGCAGTGGGCTGGACCGGCCGACCGCCCTGATCGAGCTGGCCGCGACGCTCGGGGTCGCCGACCGGGTCCGTTTCCTGCCGCCGCGTACCGGCGACGACCTGCCTGCCCTGTACCGGGCCGCCGACCTGGTCGCGGTGCCGTCACACAACGAATCCTTCGGGCTCGTCGCCCTGGAGGCCCAGGCCTGCGGTACGCCGGTGCTGGCCGCCGCCGTCGGCGGTCTGGTCACCGCCGTCCGGGACCAGGCCAGCGGGGTGCTCATCGACGGGCACGACCCGGTGGACTGGGCCCGCGCCCTGGGCCGCCTGTTGCCGGACCGTGCGCTGCGGGACAGGTTGTCCCGCGGCGCCGCGCAGCACGCCCGACACTTCTCCTGGGACCGCACCGTCTCGGACCTGCTCGACGTCTACGGCGAGGCGATAGCCGCGCGCCGGGCCCGCCTCGCCGCCGACCTGGCCGGAGGCCCCGCCCTCTCCTGCTCCTGGTGACCGCGCGGTCGTGCCGGTGGTGACCGCGCGGCGGTCGTCAACCGGTGCGTGGGCCGGGGCGGTCGTAGAGTGGGTCCGGTGAGCCCGAAGAGCGATCTTGCGACCCTGATCGAGTCGGTCTGTGCCGAGCGTGACCTGGCCTGGGAGTCGACCGGGCCCGGCTCGTACGCGGTCACCCTGCCGGGCACCCACAAGCTCAAGACGATCTGCAACCTGATCGTCGGTGAGCACGCGCTGCGGATCGAGGCGTTCGTCATGCGCCAGCCCGACGAGCGGCGCGAGGAGTTGTGGGCCTGGCTGCTGCAACGCAACGCCCGGATGTACGGCGTCTCCTTCTCCACGGACGCGGTCGGCGACGTGTACCTGACCGGGCGGGTCAACCCGGCCGGTGTGGACGCCGACGAGCTGGACCGGCTGCTCGGTTCGGTGCTCACCTACTCCGACGAGTCCTTCGACACGATGCTGGAGATCGGCTTCGGCAGCTCGATCCGGCGCGAGTACGAGTGGCGGGTCAAGCGTGGCGAGTCGACCGCGAACCTGGCCGCCTTCGCCCACCTCTTCGAGCCGTCCGGGGCGGGCCCCGACACCGCCTGACGTCCTGCCGGCCCTCCCACCCTGCGTCGCCGGCCGGCTTGCGGCGTGCTCGGACGTCGGTTCGAGCTGGTGCGTTGCTGGAGGTTCGGACTGCTCCTGACGGGTATGCCGCACCGCGCGGTGCGGCATAGGGACCCCCGCGCGCCGAGGACGGAGTGTCGAGGAGCGTGAGCGTCCCATGGCTCAGCGGAACAGCTCAGGTCGCGGCGGGACTGCGACAAGGACCAAACGGCAGGCAGGCAACCAGAGCCCGGCTACTCCCGGGGTCTCCGAGTCGGAGATCTCCCGGATGCGGGTGGACGACATCCGCGGGCAGTTGCGCAAACGCGGGGTCTCCGGGATCTCCGCGTTGCGTAAGCCCGACCTGGTGAAACAGTTGGTGCGCTCGCTGCGTTCCGACGCCGGTGGCGCGGGCCGGCGCAGCACCGGACCGGCCGGTCGGGCCGCCGGCACCAGGGCGTCGGCCGGTCGGGCCGCCGCGACGAAGAAGTCGGCGTCGAGGGCGGTACCGAGTCGCGCGAAGGCCGCGCCCGCGAACAAGAGCGCTCCCGCGAAGCGGGCCGCAGCAAAGAAGACGACCGCCGCGAAGCGGACCACCGCCGCCAAGAAGACGACCGCCGCGAGCAAGGCGACCGCCACAAAGCGGACGACAAGCGCACGGACGTCGACGGGGGCCCGTAAGACGGCTGCGGCGAAGAAGACGACACCGGCGGCGAAGTCGACAGCCGCACGCAGGACGTCGACGTCCGCGCGTACCGCGCCGGCACGGAAGGCGCCCGCGAAGAAGGCGTCGTCGCGACCGGCCGCCAAGCGGTCGGCTCCCGCCAAGCGAGCCACGGCCAAGCGGGCGACGCCTGCCAAGCGGGCCACGGCGAGCCGGCCGGCGACCGGCGGTACGGCTACCGGCGGGATGGCGGCCGGTGGGATCCGGACCGGACGGGGCACCGGACGGTCGGTCCGCAGCTCGCAGGTGATCTCGTCGATCGCGGACCGGCCGGAGCGGCCTGGACGAAGCCTCATCACCGCGAATCACGAGGTGATCAAGCACTGGGCGGCGGAGCGCGGCGCGAAGCCGGCGACCATCGCGGGCACCGAGCGGGACGGTCGGGCCGGAGTGTTGACCTTCAACATCCCCGGATACCGGGAAAGCAGCCGGATTCGTGAGATCACCTGGGATGACTGGTTCTACACGTTCGATCTGCGCCGGCTCAACCTGATCTATCAGGAGCAGCTGCGCGACGGCCGGCAGAGCAACTTCTTCCGGACGGAGTCACCCGATCGTGAGGACGGCTGACGTGTTTGCGGGAATGCGCGACGGGTACCCGGCTGTTGCCACAGACCGAGGCCCGAGCTGGGGATACTCGCCAGTTGTGACCGGCGAGACAGCCCATCTGGGTTGAATCCAGAATCCGGCCGAACTAGCTTTATTGCACCGCGCCACGCTTGGAAACGTTCGGGGGAGCGGCGGATCGATCAGATCCGCGCACCAGGCGAGGCGCGATGGGACGGGTGGACCAACCGTTGGGGGACGGTGCCCACCTGTTTGGACCGGCGGCGCGAGCGGGCGATGCTTACGGGGGTGAGTGTTGCCCGCCGCCGCCGGCCCCACCGGCGAGCGCCCACCATGACCTTCGGGACACGGTGGGCGCTTTGCCGTCGTACGGTCGATCAACCCCGTCGTACGGTCGATCAACCGGTCTGGACGCGGTCCACGCGCGGCGTCGGCTCCCGGCCGGCGGCCCGGCGCAGCGCGGCGACGTGCCGGTCGCGGGCCGGCCCGGCCAGCAGGTGCCCGAGCGCGGCCAGCAGGCCCAGCCCGCCCACGATCAGCCAGTGCCGGTCGCCGAGGTGCTGAAGGCTCACCCCGCCCAGCGTGGGGGCGACGAACGCCGCGGCCGGGAACGTCAGGTAGAAGACCGACTGGTACCGCGCACGCAGTTGCGGCGGTGCCAGATCCGCGTTGATCTGCGCGTTGGGCGGCGCGGCCAGCATCGAGCCGACCGTCCAGACCACCGCCGCGCCGAGGTAGACGCCCAGGTCGTCGGCGACGGCGAGCACGCCGAAGCCGATCGCCAGCAGGGCCGTGGAGGCGGCCAGCACGACGTCCTTGCGGTGCCTGTCGATCAGCCGGGGCACGAACAGTTGCCCCAGCACGATCAGCGCGCCCCCGAGTGCCACCACCGCCCCGTACGCCGACGGTCCCAGCCCGTCGGCGCGCATCGCCAGCGGCATGATCGTCGAGGTCTGCAGGGTGAGGACGGCCAGCACGAAGGTGAGCCCGACGAAGACCAGGAAGGTCCGGTCGGTGAGCGCGGTGTGCAGCCCCTCTCGACGGGAGCGAGCGGCCGTCGAGGGGTCGGCCGGCGGGACGCCAGTGGCCTGTCGCAGGGTCTCCGGCACCTTCGCGCCGATGACTGCGGCGGCGGTAAGGGTGGCGGCGGCGTCGACCAGGAACAGCGCGGTGAAGCTCGCCTCGGCCAGCACCCCGGCGAGCAGCGACGCGACCGCCATGCCCAGGTTGAACGCCCAGAACTGGAGGTTGAACGCGCGTGAGCGGCGCTGCGCGGGCACCACGTCGACGATCGCCGCCACGAAGGCGGGGCTGGGCATCGAGTGCACCACGCCGACAAGCGCGGACAGCGCCGCGATCAGCAGGAGGGGCCGGCTGAAGGCCAGCGCCACCATGAGGGCGGCGGTGGCCAGGTGGGCGGCGAGCAGGGTGGCCCGGCGACCCCACCGGTCGGCAAGCACCCCGCCGAGCAGCACGCCGACCGCCCCGCCGGCGCCGTACGCCCCGACCACCATGCCGGCCGTCGACTCGCTGGCGCCTCGGGCGTCGGTGAGGTAGAGCGACAGGAAGAGCATGGCGAACGCGCCCGCGCGGTTGATCAGCAGTCCTGCCCAGAGGTACCAGAAGGTGGCGGGTAGCCCGCCCGCGGTGTCGTGCCACAAGCGCCGCAGGGCGTGCATCCGACCTCCCGACAGTTCAGTTTCTTAACCGTTTCTCCTGGACGGTAGGAAGTCGGGCCGGGTCGCGCCAGTCGGTTCCCCGATCATGAGCCGTACGTCTCAGTGGTCGCGCCTTGCTTCAGGCTGCCGCCTCGGCGGGCTGCGGCGCCGCGGGGCGGGTACCGACAGGTGCGGACGCGTCGGCGGCGTGACGCAGCGCGACGGCCCGCCGCTCCCGCGCGGGACCGGACGCCAGGTGGGCCACGGCTGTCAGTACGCCGATCACGGCGCAGCCGAACCACAGCGCGGCGTTGCCGACGTGCTCCCGTACCAGGCCGCCGAGAATCGGGGCGCTCGCCCCGGCGATCTGCCAGGAGAGCCCGAACACGCCCTGGTAGCGACCGCGCAGCTCGGCGGGGGACAGCTCGGCGATCAGCGTGGAGTTGGACGGCGAGTTCAGCATCTCGCCGAGCGTCCAGATCAGCACCGTCAGCCCGTAGAACCAGGCGCTGCCGGCGAACGCGGTCATCCCGAACCCGACACCCATCACCACTGCGGCGAGCGCGAGCACGTACGAGCGGTTCCGGCCCCGGATCAGCCGGGGCACGAAGAGTTGGCCGACGACGATGAGGAGGCCGTTGAGCGCGATCACCGAGCCGTAGGTGGCCGGGCTGAGGCCGGAGTCACCCATCGCGATCGGCAGCATCGAGATGTGCTGGAGGAAGACCATCGCGGCGAGCAGGTTCAGCGCCACGAAGCCGAGGTAGACCCGGTCGGTGAGGATCGTGCGCAGGGCGCCGCGCGGGGCCGTGGTCGCCGCGACCGTGTAGCCGCCGTGGCGGGTCTCCGGCACCCGGGCGAAGATGATCAGGGCGGTGATCAGCATCGTGCCCGCGTCGACGACGAACAGCAGCAGGTAGTCGGCCTGCGCGGCGAGACCGGCGAGGACGGCGGCGCAGGCGAAGCCCAGGTTGATCGCCCAGTAGTTGAGCGAGAAGGCGCGCAGCCGGTCCTTGGCCGGCACCACGTCGATCATCATGGCGCCGAACGCCGGACGGGCCGCCTCGGCGAACATGCCGAGCAGCAGCGCGCCAAGCGCCACCGCCCAGAGGTCACGGGCCAGCCCGAGGGCGAGCATCATGGCCGCCGCGCCGACATGCGCGGTGAGCAGCGTCGGCCGCCGCCCCCACCTGTCGGCCAGGGTGCCGCCGGCAGTGGTGCCGAACGCCCCGCCGACGCCCCAGAGGCCGATCACCAGACCGGCCTGCGAGGCGGAGAAGCCCCGTTCCTGGGTCAGGTAGATGGCGAGGAAGACGAGGACGAACGAGCCGAGCCGGTTGATCAGGGTGCCCGACCACAGGTACCAGAAGGTGGCCGGCAGTCCGCCTGTGGTGTCCCGAAACCAGCTCCGCATCGTCCGCACGTGGTGCCCCCGCTTGCAAGTAATGACCGATGTGACTACAGCGCCTTACAACCCTAGTGGCGGCCGGATTCGCAGGTCACTCGCTTTTTCACGTGGTGGTCGTCACGACGGGTGCCCGCGTGTCCGGTACGGGGTTGAGGCAGGATGATCCGCATGACTGCGAGCGAGGGGCCCACCGTCGGGACGCTGGTCCTGCTGCGGCACGGCGAGAGTGACTGGAACGCCAAGAATCTCTTCACCGGCTGGGTGGACGTCGACCTGACCGAGAAGGGCGAGGGCGAGGCACGGCGCGGCGGGGAGCTGCTGCGCGAGCACAGCCTGCTGCCGGACGTCGTCCACACCAGCGTGATGCGCCGGGCGATCCGCACCGCCGAGTTGGCGCTGAACGCCGCCGACCGGCACTGGATCGCGGTGCGTCGGTCGTGGCGGCTCAACGAGCGGCACTACGGCGCCCTACAGGGCAAGAACAAGAAGCAGACCCTCGACGAGTACGGCGAGGAGCAGTTCATGCTCTGGCGCCGGTCGTACGACACCCCGCCGCCGCCGATCGCTGACGACGACGAGTGGTCGCAGGTGGGCGACCCGCGCTACGCGCTGCTGCCGACCGAGCTGATGCCGCGTACCGAGTGCCTCAAGGACGTCGTCGAGCGGATGCTGCCCTACTGGTACGACTCGATCGTGCCGGACATCCTGGCCGGCCGGACGGTACTGGTGGCCGCGCACGGCAACTCGCTGCGCGCCCTCGTGAAGCACCTCGACCAGATCTCCGACGAGGCGATCGCCAAGCTCAACATCCCGACTGGCATCCCGCTGCGCTACGACCTCGACCCGCAGCTGCGCCCCCTCACCCTGGGCGGCACCTACCTCGACCCGACGGCAGCGAAGGAAGCCGCCGCCGCGGTCGCCAACCAGGGCCGCTGAGAGAGCAGAGAAAGGGGGCCCCTGCGACGCAGGGGCCCCCTTTCTGACGTCTGTCAGTTGCCGGTGGGCGTACTCTCCCCGGTGATCAGGTAGATCACGTGCTCGCCGGCGTTTACCGCGTGGTCGGCGAAGCGTTCGTAGAAGCGGCCCAGCAGGGTGGCGTCGATTGCGGTCTCCACCCCGTACGGCCAGTCGTCGCCGAGCAGCACCGCGAACAGGCTCTTGTGTAGCTCGTCCATGGCGTCGTCGTCCCGGTCCAGCTCGCCGGCCAGGTCGACGTCGGGCTTGGCCAGCACCGAACCGATCTTCACCGCCATCCGGTCGGCGATGTCGGCCATCTCGGTGAAGATCGTCCGCAGCTCGGCAGGTACGGCGGGCGAGGGGTGGCGGCGCAGCGCCGTCTTCGCCACGTGGTCGGCCAGGTCGCCCATCCGCTCCAGGTCGGCCGCCACGTGCAGCGCGGTGATCATGGCACGCAGGTCGGAGGCGACCGGCGCCTGCCGGGCGAGCAGGTCACACACCCGCTCCTCGACGTGCCGGTAGAGGTCGTCGATCTCGGCGTCCCGCTCGATGACCGTCTCGGCGGCCTGCCGGTCGGCGGTGAGCAGGGCCCGGGTGGCCTGGCGCATGGCAGCGCGGACGCCCTCCGCCATGTCCACCAGCAGTTGGCTGACGATCTGGAGGTCGGCCCGGAACTCGTCGCGCATCATCACGTCCTGTGGTCGGTCGCCGCCGACGGGTGTCGGCGCAGGGGTTGAGCAGGTGCGACGCCAACGGTAGGGCGCGCGAACGGATCCCGGATGAACCACGGTGAACGACTCCAGACGTGGGGGTGAACACTTCCGAAAGTGCGGGTGGTTCGTCCCGTTCTGTGTGGTAGCCAGGTTAACAATGACCCTACGATCGCCGGGTGGAGTGGGCGGTGGCGGTCGTGGTGGCCGTGGCGTTGGCGACCGGACTGGTCGTCGGCCTCCTGCTGCCCCGGTTCCTGCCGGCGCGCGGCCGCTCCACGTCGACGGGCAGCGCGAGCTCCCGCTGGAGCAGGGGGAGGCCCGCGATAGCCGACGAGCAGCAGGCCGGGCTCGGCCGCCGGACGATCGATTCGCTCCGGGCCGGTGTCGTGGTACTGGACAACGACGACGTGCCCGTGCTGATCAACCCGGCCGCCCGCGCGATGGGTCTGCTGCGTACCGGCAGCACCCCGGGCTCGATCGCCGCGCACCCGTTGATCCGTACCCTCGCGGGCCAGGTGCGGCGCACCGGCGTGCGGCGCGAGATCGAGCTGGACCTGCCGCGGGGTCGCGACAGCGCGGGGGAGAACCCGCTGGGCGTGCACCTGCGGGCCATGAGTATCGGGAACGGGTTCATCGCCGTGGAGGCGGTCGACGTGACCGAGTCGCACCGGTTGACCCGGGTCCGACGTGACTTCGTGGCGAACGTGAGCCACGAGCTCAAGACACCGATCGGCGCGCTCCAACTGCTCGCCGAGGCGCTGCTGGACGCCACCGAGCCGGCCGACGCGGCGGTACCCGACCTCTCCGAGGACCTGGTCGCCGCCCGCCGGTTCGCCGAACGGATCCAGCACGAGTCGACCCGGTTGGGCCGGCTGGTGCAGGAGTTGCTTGAGCTGACCCGGCTCCAGGGCGCCGAGCCGCAGCCGCCACCGGAGCCCGTCGCGCTCGACTGGGTGATCGCCGAGGTGGTCGACCGCACCCGCACCACGGCCGCCGCCAGGGGGGTCGAGGTGACGGTCGACGGCCAGCGCGGTCTCACCGCGTACGGCAGTGACAGTCAGCTCGCCACGGCCGTGGCGAACCTGGTGGAGAACGCCATCAACTACTCGGGCGAGGACACCACCGTGCGGGTCACCCTCCGCGGGGACGACGAACATGTCGAGGTCGCGGTCGCCGACCAGGGCATCGGCATCGCCCCGACGGACGTGGACCGGATCTTCGAACGGTTCTACCGGGCCGACCAGGCTCGCTCGCGCGCCACCGGTGGCACCGGGCTCGGCCTGGCCATCGTGAAACACATCGCGAGCAACCATGGCGGTCGGGTGGAGGTGTCGAGCACTCTTGGGGGTGGATCGACGTTCACCCTACGGTTGCCCGCCAGCCCACCTGACGACCTGCTGGCGACACTGCCGCCGGTTGGGATCGAGGCCGGTCCGGCCGAGCTTCGGCAGGTCTGACAGCAATGGAAAGGAAATCCCCGTTGAGCCGCGTTCTGGTGGTCGAGGACGAGGAGTCGTTCTCCGACGCCCTGTCGTACATGCTCCGTAAGGAGGGCTTCGAGGTCTCGGTCGCCGCGACCGGCACCGATGCCCTCACCGAGTTCGACCGAACCGGCGCCGACATCGTGCTGCTCGACCTGATGTTGCCCGAGATGTCGGGGACCGAGGTGTGCCGGCAGCTCCGGCAGCGCTCGGCCGTACCGATCATCATGGTCACCGCGCGGGACAGCGAGATCGACAAGGTGGTCGGCCTGGAGATCGGCGCCGACGACTACGTCACCAAGCCGTACTCTCCCCGGGAGCTGGTCGCGCGGATCCGCGCGGTGCTGCGCCGGCAGAGCCCGGAGGTGGCCGAGGCGGGCGCCCCGACGCTGGCCGCGGGCCCGGTCCGGATGGACATCGAGCGGCACGTGGTGACCGTCGAGGGTGGGGCCGTGCAGCTGCCGCTCAAGGAGTTCGAGCTGCTGGAGCTGCTGCTGCGCAACGCGGGCCGGGTGCTGACCCGTGGCCAGCTCATCGACCGGGTCTGGGGCGCCGACTACGTAGGCGACACCAAGACGCTTGATGTGCACGTCAAGCGGCTGCGCTCCAAGATCGAGCCGGAGCCGTCGGCGCCGCGTTTCATCGTCACGGTGCGGGGCCTGGGGTACAAGTTCGAGCCGTGATCGGCCGATCCGAAGGGGGCCCACGCTCGGCGTGGGCCCCCTTCGGGCTGTCGGGGTCCGCTCAGCGGACGACCTTGAAATTGAAGTCGGCGGTGCCGAGCCTGCCGTAGAGCCGCAACCAGAGCGGCATCAGCATCTCGGTGCCGCGAGCGGTGGAGAGGTCACCGAGGTCGATCACATCGGTGTGGCCGAAGCTGACGAGCAGCCCGGTGACGATCCGCTTGGCCTCCGCGTCGTCGCCGGAGACGAACACGCTGTGCGCGCCGTCGGCGAGCCGGCGCGGGCGCACCATCAGCTCGGCGGTCAGCGTGTTGAGTGACTTGACCACCCTGGCCTGCGGAAACTCCCGCTGGATCTGCTCGGCGAGGGAGTCGGTGTCCGGCACGGTCAGGGTGGGCGGGAAGCCTGCGCTGAAGTCGAGCGGGTTGGCGATGTCGAGCAGAACCTTGCCGGCCAGGTTCGCCGCGCCGGCCGCGGTGAGCGCCGGCAGGGAGCCGCTGCCACTGGTGGCGTTGACCACCAGCTCGGCGCCTGCGGCGGCGTCTGCCTGGGTTGCCAGGCCCACTTCGGGGTGCTCCGCGGTCCAGGCGGCGTAGTCGCCGGCCAGGGTGGTCGCGACGTCCCGGGTGCCGATGGTGACCTGGTGGCCCAGCTCCGCCGCGCGGGCGCTGATGGTCCTGCCGACCGAGCCGGTGCCGAGAACTGCGATGCGCATGTCGATCGATCCTCCACTCGGGCGCGGAGTGGCGTCGCGCCGGTTGCGAGCAGGCTAACAGACAGGTCTGTCTGCCCGCTGCCCCTGGCGTCTCCGGAGGTGGCCTGCGACCCGGCCCGGCCCGGCCCGGCCCGGCCCGGCCCGGCCCGGCCCGGCCCGGCCCGGCCCGGCCCGGCCCGGCCCGGCCCGGCCCGGCTCGGCTTGGCCCGGCTCGGCCCGGCCCGGCTCGGCTTGGCTCGGCTTGGCCCGGCTCGGCTCGGCTTGGCTCGGCTCGGCTTGGCTCGGCTTGGCTCGGCTCGGCTCGGCCCGGCCCGGCTCGGCCCGGCCCGGCTCGGCTCGGCCCGGCTCGGCTCGGCCCGGCTCGGCTCGGCTCGGCATGGCTCGGCTCGGCTCGGCTCGGCTCGGCTCGGCTCGGCTCGGCCCGGCTCGGCCCGGCTCGGCCGGCTTGGCTTGGCCCGGCCCGGCCCGGCCGGCTTGGCCCGGCCCGGCCGATTCCCGGCCGATTCCGGGCCGCTGTCGGCCGGGCATGCTGCTGTGCCTTTGGAGCTGATGCCGCAAACGAATCAGTCGCTGATCCCAATCAAGCCGTCGGCCGTTGATGGTGGACCGGTCCTCCGGCGTTGATGGTGGACCGGTCCTCGGGCGTTGATCGTGGACCGGTCGTCCGCCGTTGATCGTGGACCGGTCGTCCGCCGTTGATCGTGGACCGGTCGTCCGGCGTTGATCGCGGACCCAGCATTTGTCGTTGATCGTGGACAGGTCATTCGGCCTGGATCTCGGATGTGTGATCCACCGGATGTCCGGACGAATGATCTGCCGATGACGTCGGAGCTCTCAGCTCCAAAGGCATTGCGACCCATGCCGGCGGCTGCTGGCGACGGGGTGTTGCGGCGCTTGCAGGCAGCACGCAGGCAGCATGGAGGCAGCATGGAGGCAGTGGGAGTTGCCCCTGGGGACGTCGGCCGGGGTGCCGGCATCGCCATGTCGCGGACGCAGGTACTCGTCGAGGCCGGGCGGCCCCGCCGCGGGGGCAGGGGGCTCGGGCGGCGGCAGTAGACGGAGCTGTCTGTAGAATCGGCCCGCCACCAGCACCACGAGGGAGTGCCGATGCCTGCCCAGCGCACACCGGCCGGCTCGGCCCGGGACCGGATCCTGGAGACCGCGTTCCGGCTCTTCTACGCCCACGGGCCCCGGGGCGTCGGGGTGGACACGGTCATCGCCGAGTCGGGCGTGGCCAAGGCGACGCTCTACAAGCACTTCCCGCGCAAGGACGACCTGGTGCTGGCGTACCTCGACCGGGTCGACCAGGCGTGGTTCGGCGCGCTGCGCGCCGCGGCCCGGGATGCCGGCGACGAGCCGCGCGACCAGTTGGTCGGGATGTTCGACGCGTTGGCGGGCGCCTGTCGGCGGGACGGCTACCACGGTTGCGCGTTCATCAACACGGCCGCCGAGTCACCGGCCGGCGGGGCGGTGCACGCTCGCACGGTCGAGCACAAGACCGTGGTCCGGGCCTGGGTGACGGAGCTGGCCCGGCAGGCCGGTGCGCCCGACCCGGAGTTGCTCGCCCGGCAGCTCACCCTGCTGCTCGACGGCGGGCTCGCCGGCGGTGTGCTGGACGGCGACCCGGTGACCGCCGACGCGGCCCGGCGCAGCGCCCGCACGCTCGTCGACGCGGCGTTGCGCTGAGAGCTACAGATTGTCGGCGGGGTGGGGGGCGACCATGCCCTGCTTCACCCGGGCCGCGCACAGCTCGGCCAGCCGTTCGTACGCGGCGGTGCCGATGAGCGCGGTCAGCTCCGGCCCGTAGGACAGGTACATCGGCTCGGTGCCCACGTGGGCGTCCGTCGAGGAGGTGCACCACCAGTCCAGATCGTGGCCGCCTGCGCCCCAGCCCCGCCTGTCGAACTCGGACAGCGTGGAGACCAGCACCTTGGAGTTGTCGGGGCGCTTGACCCAGTCCTGGTCCCGCCGGATCGGCAGTTGCCAGCAGACGTCCGGCTTGTATTCCAGCGGGTGCACCCCGTCGCGCAGCGCCTGGGCGTGCAGCGCGCAGCCTCCGCCGCCGGCGAAGTCGGCGTCGTTGAGGAAGACGCACGGCCCGTCGGCGCCCTGGGTGGCGGTGCGGCGTGCCGGATTCTTGCCGTCGATCGTGTCCTCGTCGGTCCAGTTCTTGAAACCGCGGCGGAAGTGCTGCCAGGTCGACGGGGTGAGCCGCTTGACGGCGTTGCGGACACGTTTCTCGTCGTCCGAGTCGGTGAAGAACGCCCCGTGCGAGCAGCAGCCGTCGGCGGACCGGCCGGCGATGATGCCGTGACAGCCCTGACCGAAGATGCAGGTCCAGCGGGACAGCAGCCAGGTCAGGTCGGCCCGGATCAGGTGGGTCTCGTCCGCCGGGTCGGCGAACTCGATCCACTCCCGGGGAAAGTCCAGCGGCACCTCGCGGCTGCGCGGGTCGCCCGGATCGTCCACCAGCACGCGAAGCTCCATCGTCACCCGGACCAGCGTACGCGCGGTGACGTCGGCAGGCCGGCGAGCCGCACGAACGTGTTGCACCTAGGGTCTTCACCATGCGACTGGGTGTCCTCGACGTCGGATCCAACACGGTGCACCTCCTGGTGGTCGACGCGCACCACGGCGCGCACCCCTGGCCGGCGCACTCGGAGAAGGTCGTCCTGCGTCTCGCCGAGCAGATCGGCCCGGACGGCGCGTTGACCGAGGCCGGTTCGGACGGCCTGGTCAAGGCTGTCGGCATGGCCAAGGCGGCGGCCACGGGGCTGGAGGCCGACGACCTGATCGCGTTCGCCACGTCGGCGGTGCGTGACGCGACAAACGCGGCCGACGTGCTCGCCCGGGTCCGCGACGAGACCGGCGTACGCCTGGAGGTGCTCTCCGGCGCGGACGAGGCGCGGATGACCTTCCTGGCGGTGCGGCGTTGGTTCGGCTGGTCTGCGGGGCGCCTGCTGGTGCTCGACATCGGTGGCGGCTCCCTGGAGATCGCCGCCGGGATCGACGAGGACCCGGACGCGGCGATCTCGCTGCCGCTCGGCGCCGGCCGCCTGACCCGGGAGCGGCTGCGGGTCGACCCGGACAGCGCGACGCCGCCGTCCGCCGAGGCCGTCGACAAGCTGCGGGAGTACGTGGACGGCCGGCTGGACAAGGTGGTCGACCAGATGACCGAGGTGGGCTGGGGTCGGGCGGTGGCCACCTCGAAGACGTTCCGCACCCTGGCGCGACTGGCCGGCGCGGCGCCGTCCGGGGCCGGGCTCTGGGTGCGGCGGAGCCTGACCCGTGCCGGTCTGCGGCAGGTCATCGGCTTCATCCGGCACATTCCGCCGACCCAGTTGATGGAGTTGGAGGGGGTCAGCGCGGGCCGGGCCCACCAGTTGCTGGCGGGCGCGGTGGTCGCCGAGGCGGTGATGCGCAGGCTCGACCTGGACTCGCTGGACATCTGCCCGTGGGCACTGCGGGAGGGGGTCATCCTCCGCCGACTCGATCAACTGGAACCGATCTGACCGGGCTGCCGGGTTGCGTGTGGTTTGCCGGCGCTCGTCCTGATGGCCCAATGACAGCCGGGCTACGCTGGCTGATGTGACTTCCCGCGTTCCGGTGCTCCTGTCCAGCTCGTCGGTCTTCCCCGAGCCGACGGCGGCGGCGTTCCAACTGGCCGCGGCGCTCGGCTACGACGGCGTCGAGGTGATGGTCTGGACCGACGTCGTCAGCCAGGACGCGGGTGCGCTGCGCGGCCTGTCGGCGCACTACGACGTGCCGGTGCTCTCGGTGCACGCGCCCTGCCTGCTGGTCACCCAGCGGGTGTGGAGCCCGGACCCGTGGCAGCGGCTGCGCAGGGCCGCCGAGCTGGCCGAGACGCTGGGAGCGCCGACGGTCGTGGTGCACCCGCCGTTCTCCTGGCAGCGTGACTACGCGCGTAACTTCGCCGAGGGGCTGGCCACTGTCGCGGACCGTTTCAACGGCCTGCGCTTCGCTGTGGAGAACATGTACCCGGTGCGGATGGCGGGCCGGCAGTTCGTCCCGTACGTCCCCGGGTGGGATCCCACCGACGCCGGCTACCCGTCGTACACCCTGGATTTGTCGCACTGCGCGGCCTCGCACAGCGACCCGCTCGCGATGGCCGACCGGATGGGCGCGGGCCTGGCCCACGTGCACCTCGGCGACGGCACCGGCGAGGGCCGCGACGAGCATCTGGTGCCCGGGCGCGGCACCCAGCCCTGCGGGGAGCTGCTCTCGTCGCTTGCGGCGCGTGGCTTCACGGGCGCGGTGGCGGTCGAGGTGGCGACCCGGGGCGCGAAGAGCCGCGCGGTGCGCGAGGCGGACCTGCGCGCCGCGCTGGAGTTCGCCCGGCAGCACCTGACCGCGCAGTCACCTGTCGACGTCTGACCCACCCCGCGGGCGGGGACGCGTCGGGCGGTCAGCTCACCGGGGTGAGTGACTCGGTGGTCGCGGTCGGCTGCGGGGCTACCGGCGGCTGCTCCCCGGTGGCGGCCCGCTTGCGAGCCCGGTGCGCCGCCACGTGCGAGCGGGTGGCGCAGCGCTCGGAGCAGAACCGCCGGCAGCAGTTGGACGACGTGTCCAGGTAGACGTTGCCGCACCGCTCGTCGGCGCACACCCCGAAACGTGCGCTGCCGTACTCGCAGAGCCAGACCGACAGCCCCCAGACCGCGCCGGCCAGGTATTCGGCGCTTACCGACGCGCCCCGGCTTGTCACGTGCATGTGCCAGTCGCTGGAGTCGTGCCCGGAGATGCGCGGCTGAACCGGGAACGCCTCGAGCAGCGCGTTCAGCTCGGTCACCGCCTGGGCGTCGCGCCCCGAGGTGCCGTACTCGAAGACGTCGCGGAGCCGCTTCTGCGCCCGCCGGAAGATCGCGACGTCGCGATCGGCGACCTCGTCGCGCATCCAGGCGTTGTCGTCGGGGAAGAGGGCCCGCAGGTCGTCGAGGTCGTCCAGGCGGGCGTTGACCAGGTCAACACCGGTCCGGGCGTACGCGTCGAAGTTCACGCCCCCAACGGTAGACGACTCACGGTGTACGCGCCGCGTCGATGTAGTGCGGCAGGAACCGCGCGTAGCCGTCGGTGATCAGACTCGCGCTCTCCCGCACGCCCACCCCGGCCGACTCGCCGTCGACGATCCAGCTGCCCAGCACCGTCCGATTGCCGGCGAACTGCGGCAGCGCCCGGAACTCCTGGTAGCACCAGCCCTCGTCGCCGTAGATCCCCGGGTTGGTGATCTCCTGCTCGGCGGTCACGATGCGTACCGAGCCGCCCTCCCGGCCGAGCAGCGGCTTGGCCACGTACTCGGGCATGCCGCGCGGCGAGTCGAGGTACGCGGGGAGCAGGTACTCGTGGTCGGGGTACAGCTCCCAGAGGATCGCGAGCAGCGCCTTGTTGGACAGCAGGAGCTTCCACGCCGGCTCGATCCAGGTGGTCGGGGTGCCCGGGGCCAGCGCGGGCGGCCCGTACGGTTCGGCCAGCATCCACTCCCACGGATAGAGCTTGAAGCAGGTGGTCACCGGTCGGTCGTCGGCGTCGACGAAGCGCCGGCCGTCCCAGCCGATCTCCTGGATGGGTTGCAGCTCGACGCTCAGGCCGGCCTGCCGGGCGGTCTCGGCGAGGTAGCCGGCCGTCATGTGGTCCTCGCCCGACTCCTCCTCGTTCGACCACAGCACGTGCACCTGGGGGTCGTGCAGTCCGGCGCCGATCTTGGCCCAGGCGCCGACGAGCCGCTCGTGCAGGCTGTTCCACTGGTCCAGCTCGGGGCGGGTCTGCTCCAGCCAGTACCACTGGATGATGCTCGCCTCGACAAGCGCCGTGGGCGTGTCCGCGTTGTACTCAAGCATCTTCGGCGGCCAGGTGCCGTCGTACGCCAGGTCGAAGCGCCCGTAGAGGGTGGGTGGGGCCTCCCGCAGCGACCGGGCGACCGCCTCGGCCGCCCAGGCGGGGATGCCGAACTCGGCGTACCGGCCGTGGGTCACCACGTGCTCGGCGGCGGCCACGGACATCCGGTGCAGCTCCTCGGTGGCCTCCTCCAGCCGTAGCACCTCGTCGAGGTCGAAGGCGTACGCGGCGGTCTCGTCCCAGTACGACATGATCTCGCCGTCGGGCAGCTCGGTGTCGACGTACACCAGCCCCTGCGCGCGGATGGTGGCGTCCCAGTCGGGGCGGGGCGGCACGGACTCGCGGCGCATCTCAGCCGCCGCAGGAGGCGAGGTGGGTGCCGAACCCGCCGCGCTCGGGCAGGGCGGCGGTCGTCGGCTCGCCCGCGGTGCGCGCCGCGACGGGGGCGGACACCCGCATCGCCAGCGCGACCGTGTCGCCGCCACCGACGGGCCCGAGGGCGCAGTCGTCATCGTCGTCGTCCGAGGTCATGTTGCAGCCGGAGAGGGCGAGCGCGAGAGCGGTGAGCGCGCCGAGCTGCACGGAGGCCGACCGGAGGCGGCGGCGGGGGCGTTGGTCCACGGGATCGTTGTAGCCGATCGACGCCAGCACCGCAGCCCCGGCCGCCCCTCGGCGGGGGTCCTGGCAGGGGCGATACGCTCGGCTCATGCTCCGTTCCGTCATCCTCGCCGCCTCCCGGTCATCCCAGGTCGAGCGGCTCGTCGCGACCGCCCCGTACACCCGGGACGTCGTTCGCCGGTTCGTCGCCGGCGCCGCCACCGACGACGCGTTGCGCGCGACCCGCGGGCTCGTCGACGACGGTCTGGCCGTCACCCTCGACCATCTGGGCGAGGACACCGTCCGGCCCGAGCAGGCCACGGCCACCCGGGACGAATACCTGAAGCTGCTGAAGATGCTCTCCGGCGCGGGGCTCACCCCGGCCGCCGAGGTGAGCGTGAAGCTCTCCGCGCTCGGCCAGATGTTCGACGAGCAGTTGGCGTACGACAACGTGCGGGCGATCTGCGCGGCAGCCGACGCGGCGGGCACCACAGTCACCCTGGACATGGAGGACCACACCACCACCGACTCGACGCTTGAGGTGTTGGCCAAGCTGCGCAAGGACTTCCCGTCGACGGGCGCGGTGCTCCAGGCGTACCTGCGGCGGACCGAGTCGGACTGCCGGGAGTTGTCCTCCGCCGGTTCGCGGGTGCGGCTGTGCAAGGGCGCGTACCGGGAGCCGGAGTCGGTGGCGTACCAGTCGGCCCGCGAGGTGGACAAGTCCTACGTCCGCTGCCTGAACATCCTGATGTCCGGCGACGGGTACCCGATGCTGGCGACCCACGATCCGCGGATGATCGCGATCGGCGAGGACCGGGCCCGCTGGTTCGACCGAGGGCCGGAGCGCTTCGAGTTCCAGATGCTCTACGGCATCCGTCCCGAGGAGCAGGCCCGGCTGGCCGGCGAGGGCTACACGGTGCGCACCTACGTCCCGTACGGCGACGAGTGGTACGGCTACCTGATGCGTCGGCTCGCCGAGCGCCCGGCGAACCTGGTCTTCTTCGGGCGGGCGCTGGTCTCCAAGAAGTAGCAGGGCTTGACGCGGCTGGCTAGTGCGCTTAGCTTTATGGCTATGACAGCTAGCCAGGTGCGGCGGGACGGCGGACACATCGCGTACGAGGTGCACGGCGAGGGCCCACCCGTCGTCCTCGCGCACGGCATGGGCGAGAACAGGGCGAGCTTCCGACACCTGGTGCCGCTGCTGGTGGCCGCCGGTCACCGGGTCGCCTCGGTCGACGTACGCGGGCACGGGGAGTCGAGCGTCGGTTGGCCCTCGTACGCCCCGGCGGAGGTCGGCGCCGACCTGCTGGCCGTCGTCCGCGACCTCGACGCCGGGCCGGC
Organism: Micromonospora lupini; assembly: GCF_026342015.1. Lineage (NCBI taxonomy): Bacteria > Bacillati > Actinomycetota > Actinomycetes > Micromonosporales > Micromonosporaceae > Micromonospora > Micromonospora lupini. Next base: position 777,916 of record NZ_JAPENL010000002.1, on the reverse strand, counting down.
CGTGCTGGTCGGCAGCTCGTCCGCCGCCGCGGCTGTGGTCTTCGCCGCGATCGACACGCCCGAGCTGGTCTCCGGCATCGTGCAGATCGGCGCCTTCGTCGGCCAGCCGAAACTCAACCCGCTGCTGCGGGTGGCGATGGGAGCCGTGCTGCGCAGTCCACGACTGTTCGGGATGTTCCACAACACGCTCTTCCCGGTGCACCGGCCGGCCGACGACGCGGCGTACCGCCTGTCGATGGTGGCCAACCTGCGCGAGCCCGGCCGGATGGCCGCGACCCGCGGTGTGATCGCGCCGGCCGAGCCGCACTGGACCACCCGCGCGCCGCAGGTAGGCCAACCGGTGCTGGTGCTGATGGGCACCCGGGACCCGGACTTCCCCGACCCGGGCGCCGAGGCGCGGGCGGCCCGCCGGCTCTTCCGCGTGGCCGAGGCCCGGATGATCGAGGAGGCCGGGCACTACCCGCACGCCGACCGGCCACGGGCCACCGCCGACGAGCTGGTGGGTTTCCTGGCGGTGTGTGCGGGTGCCTAGGGCCGGGCTCAACCAGCAGACAGTGGTGCGGGAGGCCGCCCGGCTGGCCGACGAGGTCGGCTACCAGCAGCTCACCCTCGCCGCCCTCGCCAGCCGGCTCGGTGTCGCGCTGCCCAGCCTCTACAAGCACATCCGTGGGGCGGACGCGCTGAGCCAGAAGCTCGCCGCCCTGGCCAGCGCCGAGCTGGCCACCGAGCTGACCACGGCCTCCGCCGGCCGCGCCGGTGGGGACGCGCTGCGGGCGATGGCGGACGCCTACCGCGCCTACGCCCACCGGCACCCCGGGCGCTACCCCGCCACCCAGCGGGTGCCCGACCCGTCGGACCCGGAACACGTCGAGGCGGGCGAACGCGCGGTCGGCGCGATCTTCGCGGTGCTGCGCGGCTACGGACTCACCGGCGACGACGCGGTGGACGCGACACGGGCGCTGCGCAGCGCCCTGCACGGTTTCGTCGCCCTGGAGGCCGCCGGTGGCTTCGGTCTGCCCCGCGAGGTCGACCGCTCGTACCACCAGTTGGTCGCCGGCCTGGACGTGGCACTCCGCTCCTGGCCGGCTCGCGAAGCCTGAGGCGGTCCGATCGGCCCGGGTCGGCCTCGCCCGATCCGGCATTTGGTCGTACCCTTCGGCGGGTGACTGACGGGGTGCAGCAGCCGGCACCACGGCGGCTCTGGCTGTTGTGGACCGTGCTCGTCGTGGTGGTCCTGCTGCTCGGCTGTGGCCTTCCGGCGGCGTTGGTCGTCGGCGCGGTCCGCGAGGCCGGCGGCCGGGCCACGCTCAGCCGGGCCGGGGCACACGCCTCCGACGACCCGGCCACGGCAGTCGCCCGCGGGCTGTCCGACCGGATGACCGCGCAGCTCCAGCGGCAGTCCACGGCGCTGCTCGGCGGCGACCGGGCCGCCTTCCTCGCCGTCGCCGACCCCGCTGCGCAGCCCGACCTGCGCCGACGCTTCGCCGCGCTGCGAGCCCTGCGGGTGACGGTGTGGCGGGCCGAGCCGAGCGGCCTGCCCGTGCCGGTCGTCGGTAGGCCGGGCGAGTGGCGGCTGCTGGTGCGCTTCCAGTACTGCTTCGTGGCGCCCGGCTGCCGACCGAGCCCGGTGCTGATCGGCACCCGTTGGCGGGAGAACGGCGACCAGCCCCGACTGGTAGCCCTGGAGGAGTCCAAGTCCGCCGAGACCGGCACCCGACCGTGGGAGATCAGCGAGCTGGCCGTGGCGGTCGGCACGCGGACCATCGTCGCCACCACACCGGCGCTGCGCGGCAAGCTGCCCGGCCTGCTGGCCCAGGCGGAGGCCGCCGCCACCGTCGCCGACACCTACGCCGTGACCGGCACGGCACCGGACCGCTACCGGATCTTCTACGCCGGGCGGACGGAGTGGCAGCGCTGGTACGGCGGCGGACGCCCGCAGTGGACCGGCGGCTACGCGGTGACCGTTGGCGGTGGCCACCACGAGGTGGTGCTCAACGCCGACGGGCTGTCCAGCAGCGGCGCCGACGACCTGCTCCGGCACGAGCTGACCCACGCCGCCTCGCTGCCGGATCGCGGTTACCCGGGCAAGACGACCTGGTGGCTGGTCGAGGGACTGGCCGAGTTCGCCGGCTCGGGCGGTCAGCCGGTCGACAGGTACGAGGGGCTCGCGGAGGTGCGCAAGCTGGTCCGGGGTGGTTGGGACGGTCGGCTGGAGGGCGTCACACCCGCCGACGACGCTCCCGCCGAGCGGGTCGGTGGCAGCTACGGCGTCGGCTACCTCGCCGTCCGACACCTCGTCGACCGGTTCGGGCCGGAGCGGCTGCTGACCTTCTTCAAGGCCGTGGTGCACGAGCGCAAGACGCCCGACGCCGCCGCCGAGCAGGCGTTCGGGGAGCAGTGGTCGATGTTGCACGACGAGTGCGTGGCGTACGTCCGCGCCACCGCCGCCTGACCGTCGGGACGGGACGCGCGACGGTGCGCCGTACGATCGATGGGTGCGCCGCCCTGACCTGCCGCGGCCCGTGAGCGCCACGCGGCCCCGCCTGCTCATCGCCCTGACCGCCGTCGCCGTCCTCACCGTCACCACCGCCGCCTCGTGCGGCGACGACCAGCCGCCGGTTGCGCTCGCCTCGGCGGCCCGCAACCAGGTGAGCGAGGTGATCGACGCTCCGGCGACGGTGACCGCGCGGGCCGCCGCCACCCTTACCGCACCCACCGACGGCACCCTGGCGAGCCTGCGCGTCCAGCCTGGACAGCGGGTGAAGCGAGGCCAGGTGTTGGCGGTTGTCGCGTCCCCGTCGGCCCAGGCCCGGCTGCGCCAGGCGAAGGAGGCGCTGGACGCCGCCAAGCGCGCCGGTCGGGGTGTCTCCACAGGCAACCTGAGCAGCAGCCGGCGCAGCACCGACAAGGCCGCCGACGAGGCGTTCGACGCTGCCCGCGAGGCCGCCGAGAAGATCGCCGACCCGCAGTTGCGCGATGCGCTGCTGACCCAGGTGACGTCCGCGCAGCGGCAGTACGCCGCCGCCGCGCGCAGCGCCGATGCGGCCGTCCGCTCGGTGCAGCGGGGGATCAACGGGCTGAACTCCGCGGTCGGCTCGCTCTCCGCGGCGCAACGGCTCCAGGCCCAGCAGGCGTACGACCTGGCGAAGGCGACTGTCGACGCGCTGACCCTGCGCGCCCCGGTCGCCGGGGTGGTGCAGCCGGGCGGCACCCGGGCCGGCGGCGGTTCGAGCGGCGGCCTGGCCGGGCTGTTGGAGCAGGCCGGTGGGGCCGGCCTCGACCCGTCCGCGCTGGCCCCGGCCCAGACCGGACCGCCCGCCGGGGTCGACGACGCCGTCGCGGTAGGCGGTCTGGTCACCGCCGGCACGCCGGTGCTGACAGTTGTGGACACCGGGCAGTTGGGGCTGCTCGCCGACGTGGACGAGACCGACGTGCTGCTGGTCAAGGCAGGCGTGACAGCCACTGTCGAGTTGGACGCCGTCGCCGGCGCCAGCTACGACGCGACGGTCCGCTCGGTCGACGTGCTCCCCACCAGCTCCGCGCAGGGCGGCGTCACCTATCGGGTACGCCTCACGCTGGGCGCCGGGAAGCTGGCCGAGGACGCGCCGGCCCCGACGCCCCGCCCCGGCATGAACGCGATAGTGCACCTGCGCGTACGCGAGGCCGCCGACGCGGTGACGGTCCCCGCCTCGGCGGTGTTCTCCGCCGACGGCCGGGACGCGGTGTGGGTGGTCCGCGACGGCAGGGCCGACCGGGCGCCGGTGACTGTGGGCGTCCAGGGGTCCGACCTGGTGCAGATCCTCAACGGGGTCCAGGCCGGTGACCGGATCGTCGTGCGCGGCACCGACCAGGTGCGCGACGGCCAGGAGGTCCGGTGACCGGACCTGCCGGCGACCGGTCGGAAGCCGGGTCGGCGGAGGAGCGTGTGCCCGCGATCGAGGCGGTCGACGTGTCCCGCACCTACCACCTCGACGGGGTGTCGGTGGAGGCGCTGCGCGGGGTGTCGCTGGTCGTGCAGCCCGGTGACTACGTGGCGTTGGTGGGGCCGTCCGGCTCGGGCAAGTCCACGCTCATGCACCTGCTGGGCGGGCTCGACCGACCGACAGGTGGCCGGTTGGTGATCGGCGGGCGGGACGTCAACACCCTCTCCCCGCCGGAGATGGCCGCCCTGCGCAACGAGACGATCGGGTTCGTCTTCCAGGCGTTCCACCTGCTGCCGCGTACCTCGGCGGTGGAGAACGTGGCGCTGCCCCTGGTCTACCGGGGCGTGTCGGCCCGGCAGCGCCGGGAGCGGGCGGCGGCGATGCTGGGTCGGGTCGGTCTCGGGCACCGGCTGGACCACCGGCCCAACCAGATGTCCGGTGGCGAGCAGCAGCGTGTCGCCATCGCCCGGGCCCTGGTCACCGAGCCGACGGTGCTGCTTGCCGACGAGCCGACAGGCAACCTGGACAGTGTGACAGGCGCGGCGGTCCTTGAGCTGCTGGAGCGGCTGAACGCGGAGTCCGGGGTGGCGTTGGTGATGGTCACCCACGACCAGGAGGTGGCGGCTCGGGCCGCCCGCCGGATCACCATGCGCGACGGTGTGGTGGTGGCGGACAGCGCCACCGACGTTCATGATCGACCGCTGTCCGTCGACCACGGTCGACCTGAGACACTGGTCCCCGCTCCCAGCGCGGAGCCCCGGTCCGTTTCCGGAAGCGGCCCGGGGCACCCGTCCGGTGGCTCCGGTGGCGCCGCCGGGGCCACCGGGCGCCTTCCGCAGCCGCCGACCGGCGACGGCACCACCGATCAGGCCGTCAGCGCCGGCGCGACGCACGAGCCGACAAGTGCCGAGGCCGTGGAACCGTCGGCCGCCGACAGCCGGAGCGGGTCGTGAGGGTCGCCGAGGCGTGGCGGGTCGCGCTTGACGCGTTGCGGGCCAACCGGCTGCGCAGCTCGCTCACCATGCTCGGCGTGATCATCGGGGTGGCCTCGGTGGTGCTGCTGGTCGCCATCGGCACCGGCACCAAGCAGCAGGTCGAGCAGCAGGTCGAGGGGCTCGGCTCCAACCTCCTGCTGGTCGTTCCCGGCAAGATCGAGGTGGGCACCGCGCCTGTCGTCTCGCCGTTGACGCTCAAGGACGTGGACGCGGTCTCCCGGGTCGTCGGCGATCCCCAGCGGGTAGCGGTCACCGTCGCCTCCGGGGCGACCGCACGGGCCGGCGCCCGCTCCGACTTCACCACGGTGCAGGGCGTGCTGGAGACCACCCCGACGGTGTTCACCCGGTCGCTGGCCCGGGGCCGCTACCTCACCGGCACGGACGTGGACACCAGCCGACGGGTCGCGGTCCTCGGTGACTCGGTGGCCCGCGCGCTGTTTCCCGACCGCGATCCGCTGGGTCAGCAGGTGACCCTGGCCGGGGTGCGGTTCCGGGTCATCGGCGTCTTCGCGCCCCTCGGGCAGAGCCTCGGCGTCGACCGGGACGACGAGGTGCACGTGCCGGTGACCGCCGCGCAGCGGCTGTGGGGCACCCAGCGGGTGGACGGCATCGCGGTGAAGGCGCCGGACCGGGAGCGGATCGACGAGTTGGGCGAACGCATCGTCGCCGAGCTGAACCGCCGCCACCCGGACACCGAGTTCAGCGCTGTCACGCAGCAGCAGATCCTCGGTGTGCTCGGCGACATCCTCGGCGTCCTCACCGGCGTGCTCGCCGCCATCGCCGGCATCTCGCTGCTCGTCGGCGGCGTCGGCGTCTCCAACATCATGCTGGTGAGCGTCCGGGAGCGGACCCGGGAGATCGGGCTGCGCAAGGCGGTCGGCGCCCGGCCCCGCGACATCGGCGTGCAGTTCCTGCTGGAGGCGGTGCTGCTCACCACGATCGGCGGGTTGACCGGGATGGCGCTGGGCGTGGGGACGGCCCTGTTGGTGGACGCGTTGTCACCGATCCCGGCGGCGATCACCTGGTGGTCGTTGGCGCTGGCCTTCGGTGTGTCGGCGGCGGTGGGGATCGTCTTCGGGGTGGTTCCCGCGCAGCGCGCCGGCCGGCTCGACCCGGTGGTGGCGCTCCGCGCCGAGTGAGACCCGGCCGGGCCAACCGGACGACCGACGCGGGCGGGGGGATAGCGGATGCATGGATCGGGTGAACCGACGATCCGGGCATGATCAGTTGTACGAAGGGATCGCGCCGGTCACAGCCGCCCCGCTACCGTACTGGTAACACGCGCGTCGCCGCCCGACCCGGAGCATCCGTCGGGTTGGCACGCGCCGGGCATGGGATGGGTTGGTGAGCCATGGCCGGGTCGCAGTCCGATGGACGGCTGTCGGAGGTCAAGTTCCTGACCGTCGCGGAGGTGGCGACGGTCATGCGTGTGTCGAAGATGACCGTCTATCGCCTCGTGCACAGCGGTGAGCTGACCGCCGTCCGGGTGGGGCGGTCGTTCCGGGTGCCCGAGCACGCGGTGCACGAATACCTGCGGGGCGCGTTTCAGGAGACCGCCTGAGCCACCGGTCCGCCGATCGAGTGCCACGTAGGCGGCATGGACGGGGGCGCGTTGGTCCTGCTGACGCTCTCCGGCTACCCTGGAGCCCGACCGAGACCCCACCGGTGCGCCCCGCCGCCCAGACTGGTCCGGTCCGTTGTCCGCATGCGGTCGCCGTCGCCACCTGCGTGGTGTCATCCGGTCCGCCCCGCACGTTGTATCGAAAGGCTGTCGTATGGGCTCGGTGGTCAAGAAGCGCCGTAAGCGCATGGCTAAGAAGAAGCACCGCAAGCTGCTGCGCAAGACCCGCGTCCAGCGTCGCCGTCTCGGCAAGTGACCCGCGCCGGGCGCATGCCCGGCATTCGGCGTCACTTGCCAAACTGTCGACCTCCGGAGGCTCAGGTGATCAGGCCGTGGTCGTCCCGGCTCGATCCTCCCTGTCGGCGTAGGTGCGTCAGATGACCCCCGGTAGCACCCCAGGTGCTCCGGGGGTCGTCGTCGTCACCGGGGTCGGCCGGTACCTGGGCGCGCACGTGGCGGCCCGGCTGGCCGCCGACCCCCGCATCGAGCGGGTCATCGGCGTGGACGCGCCGGAGCCGGGCGCCGAGTTCACCGATCTCCTGGATCGGGTCGAGCGGATCCGCGTCGATCCGGGGTCGCTCGGCGGGCTCCTCGCCGACCTGGACGTCGACGCGGTGGTCCACCTCGCGTTGGTAAGCGCCCCCGACCAGCAGCACGGCGGCCGGTCGGCCATGAAGGACCAGAACGTCATCGGCACCATGCAACTGCTCGCCGCCTGCCAGCGGGCGCCCCGCCTGCGCAAGTTGGTGGTCAGGTCGTCGACCGCCGCGTACGGGGTGTCGTTCCGCGATCCGGCGGTGTTCACCGAGGAGACCGAACCGCGCGAGGTGCCGCGCGGCGGCTTCGGCCGCGACATCCTCGACGTCGAGGGGTACGTTCGCGGCTTCCGCCGCCGCCGTGCCGACGTGACCGCGACTGTGCTGCGCTTCGCCCCGTTCATCGGTTCGACAGCCGACACGACGTTGACGCGCTACTTCGCGCAGCCGTTCGTGCCGACCGTCTTCGGCCGCGATCCCCGGCTGCAGTTCCTGCACTTCGACGACGCGTTGGAGGTGCTGCACCTGTCGATCGTGGAGGATCACCCGGGCACCTACAACGTCGCCGGTCCGGGGGTGCTGTCGCTGTCCCAGGCGATCCGGCGGGCCGGTCGGGTGGCGGTGCCGGTGCTGGAGCCGGGTCTCTCCGGCGCCGCGGCGCTGGCCCGCACCATGGGCTTCGGCCGCTACGGCCTGGACCAGGTCGATCTCTTCGTGCACGGGCGGGTCGTCGACACCACGCGCCTCGAGCAGGAGTACGGCTTCACACCCCGCTCCACCGCCGCCGCGTTCGACGACTTCATCCGCGCCCACCACGGTGGGGTGGTGCTCAGCCGGGGGCAGTTGGCCGCCGCCGAGCAGCTGGTCCTGGACGGCATCCGACAGGTCCGGGCCGCCGTGCGGGAGCGGACGTCATGAGCGCGAGGCGTACCCCTGCCGTGCGCGTCGCCGAGGTGCCGACGTGACCGGGCCGGCGCAGGGGCGCGAGCCGGCGGGCCTGGGGCCGTTCGACGTACCGCCGGGGCCACCCGTGCCGGACGCGGAACCGGCGCGGCGCAACGGCCACCGACCGGCGAGCCGGCTCGCGCCCGCCGCGACGCCTGACGACGAGGTCGACACCGCGACCGACGAGCCGGCGAGCGCGGGCGGCGCCCCGACCGCCGACGAGGCCCACCCGGCGACCGACGAGCCGGCGAGCGTCCCGCCCACCGGCGGTCCGGCGGTGCCGGATCGGCCCGGGGACCAGTGGGACCGCAGGGTCGCGAACGGGCTGGCGTTCCTGCGTCGGCGGCTGGCCGGTGACTACGAGGTCGACGAGTTCGGGTTCGATCCGGAGTTGACCGACGCGGTCTTCCACCCGCTGCTGCGGCTGCTCTATCGGGACTGGTTCCGCACCGAGGTCAGCGGGGTCGAGCACGTCCCCGTCGACGGGCCGGCGCTTGTGGTCGGCAACCACTCGGGCACCGTGGCCCTGGACGCGTTGATCCTCTCGGCGGCGTTGCACGACAAGCACCCCTCCCACCGCTACCTGCGCCTGCTCGGCGCCGACCTGGTCTTCCGGATGCCCGTGGTGTCGGAGATCGCCCGCAAGACCGGCGGCACGGTGGCCTGCAACCCGGACGCCGAGCGGCTGCTCGGCGGCGGTGACCTGGTCGGTGTGTTCCCCGAGGGTTTCAAGGGCATCGGCAAGCTCTACGCCGACCGGTACAAGCTGCAACGGTTCGGTCGGGGCGGCTTCGTCTCGGCGGCGCTGCGCACCGGCACGCCGATCGTTCCCGTCGCGATCGTCGGCGGCGAGGAGATCTACCCGATGCTCGCCGACATCAAGCCCCTGGCCCGGCTGCTCAAGCTTCCGTACTTCCCGGTCACGCCCACCTTCCCCTGGCTCGGGCCGCTGGGCATGGTGCCGCTGCCCAGCAAGTGGCTGATCGAGTTCTGTCCGCCGATCCCCACCGCGCACCTGACCGACTCGGCGGACGATCCGCTCGTCGTGTTCAACCTCGCCGACCAGGTGCGGGAGACCATCCAGCAGACCGTGCACTCGCTGCTGGAACGGCGACCCGACCCCTTCGGCCCCTGAGTCAGCCGGCGCGACGGCGGCGCTGCAACGCCAGGCCGGCGGTGACCGCGCCGGCGACCAGGCCGGCCGCCGCCGTCGACGGTACGGCGATCTTGACGGCCCGACGCCCGGTGCGGAAGTCCCGTACCTCCCAGCCGTGCTGCCGGGCCTGCCGCAGCAGGGTGCCGTCCGGGTTGACCGCCACCGCACGGCCCACGGCGGAGAGCAGCGGCAGGTCGTTTGCCGAGTCGCTGTAGGCCGCGCACCGGCTCAGGTCCAGCCCCTCCACGGCGGCGAGCTGGGTGACCGCCTCGGCCTTCGCCGGCCCGTGCATGAGGTCACCCACCAACCGCCCGGTGTACGCCCCGGCCCGCACCTCGGCCACCGTGCCGATCGCGCCGGTGAGGCCGAGTCGGGTGGCGATCACCCGGCCGATCTCCACCGGAGCGGCGCTGACCAGCCACACGCGTTGACCGGCGTCCAGGTGACGCTGGGCGAGCTGTCGGGTGCCGGCCCAGATCCGGGGTGCCATCAGCTCGTCGAAGATCTCCTCCGAGAGGCGTTCCACGTCGTCCACCCGCCATCCCTCGACGAAGGCGAGCGCGGCGTCCTTCGCCTGGGACATGTCGCCGGCGTGCTCGCGGGCGAGCAGCCGGAACCGGAGCTGCTGCCAGGCGAAGCGGGCCAGGTCGGCGGTCGTGAAGTAGTTCCGGGCGGCGAGCCCGCGGGCGAACCAGTAGATCGATGCGCCCTGCATCATCGTGTTGTCGACGTCGAAGAACGCCGCGGCGGCCGGGTCCGGTGCGGGTGGTGTCACCGGGGCCAGCTCGGTCTCCGCCCACCCGGCGGTGTGACCGTGGGCGTCGGTGCTGACCGTCACCTTGCGGCTGCGCGCCACGCGACTCCCCTCCTGACCAGGTACGACGGATGCCTCCAGCGAGGGTAGCCGGAGCGCACGGTCGACCGGCCGGACCACAGGGAACTGTGGCCCGGCCGGTCAGGCGTGCGGTATGAGGGGGAGTGCCGGGGCTGGCGGGTCAGCGGTCGCCGGGACAGGTGGTCGGGGTGGGCCCGAGCGCGTCGCTGCCGGTCGGTGCCGGCAGGCCACAGGCGATGGCCGCGCGCACCGAGTCCGAGCGCTCCCGGATGCTGTCCAGCAGGGCCAGCGACCGCCGGGTCCGTTCGCGGTCGGCCCGGCTGGCGCCGTCGAGCAGGTTTGTCACAGCCCGGCGCTGGCTGGCGACGAACGTGTTGACGGTGTCCAGGCTGGTCGGCTCGGCCCGCTGCACGGCGGCGGCGGTGAGCAGGCGGACACCCTGCCGGGTGTCGGCGTCCATGTCGTCGAGGACGGCGCTGTAGCCGATGCGGTCGCCGCGCAGCTCGGCGGCTTCGCCGAGCCTGGTCCGGGCGAAGTCCAGGAACAGTTGGCCGCGGCTGATGTCCGAGCTGGCCAGGGCGAGCTGGGCCCGCTCGGTGGAGCGCTTCATGCCGTACAGCGCGTCGCCGGGAACGGCGTTCTCGCTGGCGGCGGAGATCCCGGAGACGGCGATGGCGCCGGCGGCGATGCCGATCAGGATCGCCCCCCGGGCGCGGGCCCGCCGGGCGGTGACCGCGGGCAGTAGCGAGCCGCGGCTCGTTGCCGCGGCCCGCGGGGCAGCCGGCTCGGCGGTCGACGGTGTGACGCCCATCCCCTCGCGCTCGGCGGTGGCGAGCAGCATCGCTCGCAGGCCGGTGCGGAAGTCGGGGTTCACCTCGGTCGTGGGGGGATCGACGCTGAGTCGCTGGCCTACTGCGACGAGCGGGGCCAGTTGGCTGTCCACTCGGGACCGCACGTGGTGCCGCCGGCCGCCGTTGGCCTCGTCGAGAAGCTGCGCGAAGCGCTCGGCGCGCCGGCGGGAGAAGAGGATGTCGTCCACCGCAGGCACCTCCTCTCGCTGGTCACGGCCGGTCGGCCGCCATAGTTGCCAGCGACCGGGCGGCGGTGTGACACCACGGAGGTGAGGCGCCGCCCGGCGTGCCGGTCGGACCTCGGTGCCCCGGGCCTGCCGGGACAACCACCGGTCGCACCCGGAGAAACGCGGCGGACCGGGCACGGGTTACGGGCCTGGCGGGGCCGAAATCACAGAAAGTGATCGGTGTCACCGGGTGCGACCGGCCCTGAGCTACCCAGACATTGATCGACGCCCGTCGGTCCGGTAGGCGAGAATCACGGTTGGAAGCCGTCGGGCAGGAGCCGGGCAAGCGCGCGAACGGCGCGGTACTGCAGGGCCTTGATGGCACCCTCGTTCTTGCCCATGGAGCGGGCGGTCTCGGCGACCGAGAAGCCCTGGAGGAACCGGAGCACGATGCACTCCTGCTGCTCCGGGTTGAGCTGCTTCACGGCGGTGAGCAGGGCGACGTTGGTGATGTGTTCGACCACCGCGGCTTCCGGGCTGCCCTCCGGGCCCCGGTCCTCGCGGTCGGCGTCGAGCACGTCGCCGGTCGTGACCTCCAGCCGGTACCGGCCGGACTTGAAGTGGTCCGCGACCAGGTTGCGGGCGATGGTCACCAGCCAGGCGCCGAGATCGCGGCCCTGCCAGGTGAAGCTGCCGATCCGCTTGAGGGCACGCAGGAACGTGTCCGAGGTGAGGTCCTCGGCGAGCTGACGGTTGCCGACCCGGAAGTAGACGAACCGGAAGACGGTGTCGACGTACCTGTCGTAGATGAGGCCGAACGCCTCGGACTCGCCGGCCTGCGCCCGCTCCACAAGCGTCCAGACCTCGGTGGCCGGGTCGGACGGGTCCGGGCGGCTGGGGAAGCCGGTCGGGGTGGTCGGGGCTTCGGCCGGGACCACCGGGATCACCGCCGTCTCGCCCGCCGCCGGATCGGTGACGGGCGCCGGAGCGTCGCCGACCCGACGGCCCTGGGAGGGCATGGTCGGTCGGGTCGGCGCGGCGACACGGCCACCCGTCGGCATCGCGTTGCCACCGGGGGCCGCCGGTCTTGGTGGTGGCTCGTTGGTGTGCGGACGGTTGCGGGTCCGCTGGGCGGCGTTGTCACCGCGCGTCGCGGCGTGCGGCTCGCCCAGTGGCGCGCGGGCCGCCTGTCGTTCGTTGATGGGGGAGCGGGGCGTCTGGCCGGTCAGGCCGACCGGGCGTTCCGCGTATCCGAAGGTGGTCACCGCGCGGCCCCCGTCCCGTTGGTCGCCGGCCGGGCCGGTTTACGGGTCGTCGGTGCGGACCGACCGGGCAACCGGTCGGGCAGGACGGTTCCGGGGTGTGCCGACGGGCGGCAGTTCCCCTTGAGGTGCTGGTCCAATGCGCTCACAGGCACGGGGGCCTCCTCGGGCTGAGGGGTGTCGACTCACGGCAAATGGGGTGAGCCGACCCGAGTGATAATAGGGCCAACGTCACCCGCGCGTGGCAAGTCCGTTACACAGGGCGGAAGTATTTCCCGCTGTGTCGCACAGGTGGCGGACCGGTTGTCCGTCGTGTGCGTTTGACTTTGCCGCGAGCCGGTGTTCCAGGATGGATAACCAGGTGGGGGGCGGTTTGGCCGATCGGCTGCGCCGTCCGGGCCGGCGGCCGCGCGGGCCGGCCAGAAGCGTCGGCTGGGCCCGCCACTCGTCCCGTCGACCGGACCGGATCGGAGCACCGACGGCACGGCCAGTGTCCCGTTGACGGGACGCCGGGCGACCCTCGTGGCCGGACCGTCGGGCGTGGCCTGTCGACCGCCGCTGTGCCAGACTCGACCACCGTGCAGGACTTCTCGGCAGACCCCGCGCCGAACCTCGCCGACCGGGTCCGTCGGGCGGCTCTCGACCACGGCGACCGGCCCGCGCTGTACTGGCGGGAGGAGCGCCTCACCTGGTCCGAACTGGACGCCGCCGTGACCGCCGCCGCGTACGGCCTGGCCGTCGCCGTGCCGCCCACCGACAGCTGTGGCACGCCGCCCCGGGTCGCCATCGCGCTGCACAACACCCCCGACTTCGTCATCGGCTGGCTCGGCGCGCTGCGAGCCGGGCTGGTAGCGGTCCCGGTCAACCCCGGCTTCACCGCCCCGGAGCTGCGGCACGTGCTTGCCGACTCCGGCGCGTCGGTGCTCATCGGCACCGAGCGGGTCCGTGGCCTGGTCGCCGAGGTGGCCGCCGACCTGCCCGCGCTCACCGCCGTGCACGGCACGCCGCCGACCGCCGACGCACCCGATCCGCGCCCCCGTCCGCGCCGAGGCGGCGACGACCTCGCCGTACTGCTCTACACGTCCGGCACCGAGGGTCGCCCGAAGGGCGCGATGCTCTCCCACCGTGCGCTGCTGGCCAACCACGACCAGGTCGACGCGATCGAGCCGCCGGTCGTCGGGCCGACGGACACTGTTCTCCTCGCGTTGCCGCTGTTCCACGCGTACGGGCTCAACTCGGTGCTCGGCGCCGTCGTCCACCACGGCGCCACGGGCGTGCTGCTCGACGAGCCGGGGCCCACGGCGGGGCTGGCCGAGGTCGCCCGGCACCGGGTAAGCGTGCTTGTCGGCGTACCGTCGATGTTCCTGGCCTGGGCCGACGCCGACGGGGTCCGCTTCGGTGCGCGTGGCGGTGTGCGGCGCGGCGCCGCTGGACCCCACGGTCGCGGCGCGCTTCAGCGAGGCCACCGGCCATCAGGCGCACGTGGGGTACGGCCTCACCGAGACCGCGCCGGTGCTCACGTCCACCCTGGTCGGTCCGGTGGCCAAGGCCGGTTCGATCGGCCGGCCGCTGCCCGGTGTGGACCTGCGCCTGGTCGGTGCGGCGGGGGAGGACCTGTGGCGCGACGGCCAGGCGGTCCCCGACGACGACCCGGACGAGCTGGACATCTCCGACGTCGCCCCGGGCACCGACCCGGGGCGGATCGTCGTGCGCGGTCCCAACCTCTTCGCCGGCTACTGGCCCGACGGCCGGGGCGGCCCGGACGCCGACGGCTGGTGGGGCACCGGCGACATCGCGTACGCCGACTCCGACGGTGACCTCTTCCTGGTCGACCGGCTGGGGGAGTTGATCCTGGTCAACGGCTTCAACGTCTATCCGCACGAGGTCGAGCTGGTGCTCGCCGGGCACCCCGGGGTGGTCGAGTCGGCGGTACTGGGTGTGCCGCACCCGCGAACCGGCGAGACTGTGCGGGCGTACGTGGTGCCGGTGCAGGGCCGACCGGTGACAAGCGAGGACCTGCTCGCCCACTGCGCACGCCACCTGGCCCGGTTCAAGTGCCCGACCACGGTCGAGTTCGTCGGTGCCCTGCCGCACTCGGCGATCGGCAAGGTACGCAAGACCCAGCTCCGGTCGGCGACGCCGACCGATCGCACGGAGGTAACCGATGGCAAGTGACGCCCGACTCGCCCTGATCACCCGACCCGGCTGCCACCTGTGCGACGACGCCAAGGCGGCGCTCGACCGGGTGGTCGCGGTCACCGGCGACAAGTGGGTCGAGTGGGACGTCACAGGCGACGAGGGGCTGGAACGGGAGTACGGGGACCGCCTCCCGGTGGTGCTGCTCGACGGCAAGGAGCACGGCTACTGGCGGGTGGAGGAGGATCGGCTGCTGCGGGACCTGACCACCCCGCAGCTCTGAGCGGTGCCTATGGTGCTCTGATGACCCCTGCGCACCCCCACCTGGTCTGGGACTGGAACGGCACCCTGCTCAACGACCTCAGCCTGGTGGTGGCCGCCACCAACGCCGCGTTCGCCAGCGTGGGCGGGCCGACTGTCACCCTCGACGAGCACCGGACGCGGTTCCGCCGGCCGATCGCCGACTACTACGCCGAGGTGCTCGGCCAGGCCGTCGACGACGACGCGTTCGGCCGCCTGGACCGGATCTTCCACGACGCGTACCGCGACGGCCTCACCACCTGCGAGCTGGCCGCCGACGCGCGTGTCGCGATGGCCGCCTGGCAGGGCAGCCAGAGTCTGCTCTCCATGTGGTTCCACGAGGAGCTGGTGCCCACCGTGCGCACCTACGGGCTGACCGGCCACTTCACACGCGTGGACGGGCTGCGGGCCACAGTCGGCGGTGACCGCAAGGCCGAGTCGCTCCGGCGGCACCTGGCCGAGCTGGGCGTGGACGGCACCTCGGTGGTGCTGATCGGCGACTCCATCGACGACGCGGACGCGGCACTCGCCGTGGGCGGCCGGGCGGTCCTCTACACCGGCGGGTTCACCGACCCGGCCCGGCTGCGCGCCTCCGGCCACCCGGTCGCCGACACCCTCGCCGACGCGGTGGCCCTGGCCGCCCGGGAGGTCAGTTCCGCAGGTAGGTGAGGACCGCCAGCACCCGCCGGTGCTGCTCGGTGTCCGGCGGGAGCGTGAGCTTGGTGAAGATGTTGCGCACGTGCTTCTCCACCGCGCCGTCGCTGACCACCAGGGCGCGGGCGATGGCCGTGTTCGACCGGCCCTCGGCCATCAGGGCGAGCACCTCCCGCTCGCGCGGGGTCAGCTCGCTCAGCGGGTCGTCGCGGCGGCGGCGGGCGAAGAGCTGGCCGACCACCTCCGGGTCGAGCACCGTGCCGCCGCCGGCCACCCGGCGCAGCGCGTCCAGGAACTCGTCGATCGCGGCCACCCGGTCCTTGAGCAGGTAGCCGATGCCACCGCCGGCGCCGCCGGTGGTCGCCAGCAGGTCATCGGCGTACGAGACCTCGACGTACTGGGAGAGCACCAGGATCGGCGTACGCGGCACCAGCCGGCGTGCCTCCACCGCCGCCCGCAGCCCCTCGTCGGTGTGCGACGGCGGCATCCGGACGTCGACGATCGACACGTCCGGCCGGTGCTGCACCACCGCCTCGACGAGCGCGTCACCGTCCCCGACGGCGGCCACCACCTGGTGCCCGCTCTCGGTCAGCAGCCGTACCAGCCCCTCCCGGAGCAGGACGGCGTCGTCCGCGATCACGATGCGCATGGCTGTGGTGTCTACCACGTCCGGCCCGCCGTCCGGGCTCGGCGCGGCGTCCGGGGGCTCACAGCGGTAGCTCCGCGCGGATCTCGGTGGGCCCTCCGGTCGGGCTCACCACTGCCAGCTCCCCGCCGGCCGCCCGGACCCGGTCGGCGATGCCGGCCAGCCCGTGGCCCTTGGCGAGGTGGGCGCCACCCTGCCCGTCGTCGCCCACCCGCACCTGGAGCTGGGTCTCCTGGCGGGCCACGGCGACCACGGCCTCGGTGGCCCGGCTGTGCTTGGCGATGTTGGTGAGCGCCTCGGCCACCACGAAGTACGCCGTGTTCTCCACCGCCGGGTCGAGCCGTCCGCCAGGCGTGCCGAGCTGCCGGTCCACCTGAAGCTCGATGGGGATCAGCCCGCGGCCGGCGAGCGCGGCCAGGGCGCTGGGCAGACCCCTGTCGACCAGGATCGGTGGGGCGATGCCCCGGGACAGCGCCCGCAGCTCGGCAAGCGTCTCCCGGGTCTGGGTCACCGCCTCGTCGATGGTCCGGCCGGCGGCCTCCGGGTCGGAGGCGAGCTGAATCCGGGCCCGGCTGAGGTCCATCGCGAGCCGGACCAGGCGCTGTTGGGGGCCGTCGTGGATGTCGCGTTCCAGCCGGCGCAGCGCGGACGCCTCGGCGGACACGGCGGCCCGCTTCTGCTCCTCCAGCACGGTGATCCGGTCCCGCATCTCGGCCACCCCGGTCAGCAGGGCCTTGCCGAAGCTGGCCTGGAGCAGCGCACAGCCCCGGGCCACGATCGGCAGCGTGATCAGGAAGAACACCCCGATCGCGGTGGTCACCCCGATCCGGGCCGTGGTGGAATCGCCCAGGCCGAGCAGTTGGGCCAGGTCGCTGTCGTCCTTGCCGTGCGGCAGCGCCCAGTCGTACACCCAGTAGAGGGAGCCGGCGGCCGCGGCGATCCACCAGGCCAGCGTCAGCGCGAAGGTGACAAGCGCCACGATCACCCGCAGGATGCCGTGCGCAAGATCGAGCCAGGACTGGGCGTCGCGCATCGGCAGGAAGATCCGCCGCCAGGCGTTCGCGCCAGCCTCGGGCAGTCGGTAGTGCGGCCGGATCCGGGGTTGTCGCAGCACGGCGGGCAGCCGCAGTCGCTCGATGTCGGCCAGCCCCCGGGCCGCGTACAGGGTGCCGCTGAGGATCGGCAGGCCGATCACGGTGACCACCAGGCCGACACCGGCCACGAGGCCCACGACGAGGACGACGAAGCTGGCCACCGCCAGGGGGAGGCCGACCAGCACGTACCCGGAGTCGACGAAGAGCTGGCGGGGGATGCTCGGTGCCAGCGTCGGATGGTCGCTGGCGGCAACGGCGGTCATAGCCCACAGGCTAGGCATCCGGGCTCGGTGTCCCCATCCCGAAGCCCCGCCTCTCCCCCGTAGTGCTGTCCCTACCGCCGCCCTGACCAGGCCCTGTCGCCGTGGGGAACGGGCCGACGCGGGATTGGTCAGAGAAGTCGGGATTGAGCAATAATCGCCCCGGGCGGCGGGCGTACAGGGCCGCTCAATCGATCTTGTGGAATGGAGGGGCTGGTGGGGTCGCGTCCCGCAGCGACAAGATCGCGATTTGTGCACGTCTTCACAAGCGCCTACTCTGTAGTTCCGACGCGCCCTGCTAGCACAGCCGGCAACCTCGGTCGCCAGCGGGAGTCCATAAGCGGCCTACCAGCGGAGTTGGCCGAGGATCGCACCGCACGGAGTCTCATGAGTCAGCACCGTCAGCCAGGTGCGCCCGGCCGCGCCGGTGCCGTACCGGCGCTCCCGGATCTTCCCGAGGCGACAGTCGCTCGGCTCCCGGAATACCTGCGCGCGCTGCACAACCTCGCCGACGCCGGGCACGAGACGGTCTCCAGCGAGGGCCTCTCGGCCGCCGCGGGGGTCAACTCCGCCAAGCTCCGCAAGGACCTCTCCCACCTCGGCTCGTACGGCACCCGGGGCGTCGGCTACGACGTCGCGTTGCTGATCGAGCAGATCGAGTACGTGCTCGGGCTCACTCAGCGTCGCGCGGTCGCCCTGGTCGGCGTGGGTAATCTCGGTCACGCCCTGGCCGGCTACGACGGCTTCGCCGGCCGGGGCTTCCGGATCGCCGCACTGCTCGACGCCGATCCCTCCCGGGTCGGCGAGGAGATCAACGGCCTGGTTGTCAGGCATATCGACGAGCTGCCGGCGGTCACCACGGAGGAATCCATCGCGATCGGCGTGATCGCCACCCCGGCCGCGGCGGCCCAGCGGGTCGCCGATCAGCTGGTCGCGGTCGGCGTGACGAGCATCCTCAACTTCGCGCCGTGCGTACTCTCTGTTCCGGAGGGGGTCGACGTGCGCAAGGTCGACCTCGCCATCGAGCTGCAGATTCTGTCCTTCCACGAGCACCGCAAGGCGTCGCTGACCGCGCTGCCCGCCACCGGCGGGTCCGCTCTCACCGCTCTGCCCGGCGGGTTCGCGGCCACCGACACCCAGGAGGCGATCGGCACGTGAAACTGCTCGTCGTCGGCGCGTCCTACCGGACCGCCCCGGTCGCCACGCTGGAGCAGCTGGCCGTGCCCCCCGCCGACCTCACCCGCACCCTGGACCGCCTGGTCGCCCAGCCGTACGTGAGCGAGGCGGTGCTCGTCTCCACCTGCAACCGGGTGGAGGTCTACGCCGCCGTGTCCGGTTTTCACGGCGGGCTCGGCGACATCTGCGCCGTCCTGGCCGAGCAGGCCGGCAGCCCGCCGGCGGCGCTCGCCAGCCACCTGTACGTGCACTACGACACCGCCGCCGTGGACCACGTCTTCCGGGTCGCCACCGGCCTGGACTCGATGGTCGTGGGCGAGGCGCAGATCCTCGGCCAGCTGCGTGACGCGTACCACTGGGCCACCGGCGCCGACTCGGCCGGCCGCCTGCTGCACGAGCTGATGCAGCAGGCGCTGCGCGTCGGCAAGCGGGCCCACGCCGAGACCGGCATCGACCGGGCCGGCCAGAGCGTGGTCACCGCCGCGCTGGAGCTGGCCGCCGGGCACCTCGACGGCGACCTCGCCGGCCACCCGGCCCTGGTTATCGGGGCCGGCGCGATGGGGTCGCTCGGGGTGGCCACGCTGTCCCGGCAGGGTGCCGGCCCGCTCACGGTGACCAACCGGGGCGCCGACCGTGCCGTCCGGCTCGCCGAGTCGTACGGGGCGGACGCCGCGCCGATGACCGAGCTGGCCGCCACGCTCTCCACAGTGGACATCGTAGTGGCCGCCACCGCGTCCACCGAACCGGTCCTCACCCGGGCGGTGGTAAGCGCCGCGCTCGCCGAGCGGGGCGCCTCCCGGGGCCCGCTGGTGCTGCTCGACCTGGCCGTCCCCCGCGACGTCGAGGAGGGCGTCGCCGACCTGCAGGGCGTCGAGGTGATCGACATCGACCGGATGGCGGCGCTGCTCGCCGACGGTCCGGCCGCGGCCGACGCCGCCGCCGTCGAGCGGATCGTGCTCGGCGAGGTGGAGGGCTTCCTCACCTGGCTGCGCGGCGCCGACGTGGCGCCCACCGTGGCCGCGCTGCGCGGCCGCGCCGACGACGTCGTCACCGCCGAGCTGCGCCGCCTGGCCCAGCGCCGCCCCGACCTCGGCGACGACCTGCGGGCCGAGGTGGCCCGTACGGTGCACCGCGTGGTGCAGCGACTGCTGCACCAGCCCACCGTCAAGGTCCGCCAGCTCGCGGCCGAGCCCGGTGGCGACCAGTATGCGGCCCTGCTGCGCGAGCTGTTCGACCTTCAGGTGCCGCAGACCTCGCCGGTGGACACCGTCCCCGACGTGTTGAGCCCCGACCTCGGCGCGGCACTGCCCGGCGCCGAGCCGGTGACCGGAGCCGACACCGTCGAGCCGACCCCGCCCACCGGAGGAGTGCGATGACCGCCCCCCTGCGCCTCGGCACCCGGGGCAGCACCCTGGCGATGGCCCAGTCCGGCCAGGTCGCCGAAGCGTTGACCGCCGCCACCGGCCGCCCGGTCGAGCTGGTCGAGGTGGTCACCGCCGGCGACCGCTCCCACGCGCCTGTGCACCGGCTCGGCGTCGGGGTGTTCGTCTCCGCGCTGCGTGACGCGCTCACCGCGCGGACGATCGACTTCGCCGTGCACTCGTACAAGGATCTGCCCACGGCCGGCGCCCCCGGGCTGCACATCGCGGCCGTGCCGGCCCGGCAGGACCCGCGCGACGCGCTGATCGCCCAGGGCGGGCGGACACTCGCCGAGCTGCCGCCCGGCGCCACAGTGGGCACCGGCGCGCTGCGCCGCATCGCCCAGTTGCACGCCCTCGGCCTGCAACTGGAGGTCGCCCCGATCCGCGGCAACATCGACACTCGCCTGGCGCGGGTGCTCGGCCCCGAGGCCGACCTCGACGCCGTCGTGCTGGCCCGGGCCGGGCTGGCCCGGATCGGTCGGACCGACGTGATCACCGAGACGCTCGACCCGATGCTCATGCTGCCCGCGCCCGCCCAGGGCGCGCTGGCCGTGGAGTGCCGGGCCGACGATCAGGACCTGGTCGAGCTGCTCGGGACGCTCGACCACGCACCGTCGCGCTCCACGGTCACCGCGGAGCGCGCGTTGCTGGCAACCCTGGAGGCCGGGTGCACCGCACCCGTCGCCGCCTATGCGGAACTCGCCGAAGGTGACGCCGGCGATGAGATCTACCTGCGCGGGGCGGTGATCAGCCCGGACGGCACTCGTGACCTTCGGCTGTCCCGCACCGGAACGCCCGCCGACGCGGCGGAGATCGGTAAGGCACTCGCCGCCGAACTCCTCGAACTCGGCGCCGACTCGATCCTCGGCCACGAAGGACACACCGGCCCGGGGACCCAGCAATTTGGGAGCACAGAATGACCCGCACCCGTAAGCCCGTCGGCCGTATCGCGTTCGTCGGGGCGGGCCCCGGCGACCCGGGCCTGCTGACCCGCCGGGCGCACGACGCCCTGGTCGACGCCGACCAGGTGATCTACGACCGGGGAGTCCCGGAGTCGTTGCTCTCCGTCGTTCGCGCCGAGGCCAGAGACGACGCCGAGTTCACCCCGGCCGAAGGCGCGCCGGGGGACGTGGCGAAGGTGCTGATCTCCGCTGCCCGATCCGGGCTGAACGCGGTGCACCTGGTTGCCGGCGACCCGTTCGGCCACGACTCGGTGGTCAAGGAGGTGCAGGCGGTGGCCCGCACCGCCGCCCACTTCGAGGTGGTGCCCGGCGTCGGCCAGGCCGAGGGCGTCGCCACCTACGCGGGAGTCCCGCTGCCGGGTGTGCGTACCGCCGCCGACGTCGAGGACGTCGGCACGCTGGACTTCGAGGCGCTGGCCGCGGCCGTCGGCCGGGGTTCGCTCGCGCTCGCGGTGGACGCCGGTGACCTCGCCGCCGTCCGGGACGGCCTGCTGGCCGCCGGGGTCGACGGCACCACAGGTGTCGGGGTGACAGGCGACGGCACCGGCGAGACCCAGTACACGACCACGTCGACCGTGGACAGCTTTGTGGCCGCCGCACTCGGCTTCACCGGCCGGGTGGTGCTCACCGTCGGCGCGGGTGTGGGCCAGCGCGACAAGATGAGCTGGTGGGAGAACCGCCCGCTGTACGGCTGGAAGGTGCTGGTGCCCCGCACCAAGGAGCAGGCCGGCGCGATGAGCGCCCGGCTCCGGGCGTACGGGGCGATCCCGTGCGAGGTACCGACCATCGCCGTCGAGCCTCCGCGCACCCCGGCGCAGATGGAGCGGGCGGTCAAGGGCCTGGTCGACGGCCGGTACGCCTGGGTGATCTTCACCTCGGTGAACGCGGTCCGCGCGGTCTGGGAGAAGTTCGCCGAGCACGGTCTGGACGCCAGGCACTTCGGCGGCGTCAAGATCGCCTGCATTGGCGAGGCGACCGCGGACGCCGTCCGCGCGTTCGGCATTCAGCCGGAGCTGATCCCCGCCGGGGAGCAGTCCTCCGAGGGGCTGCTTGCCGAGTTCTCGCCGCACGACGAGATCCTCGACCCGGTCGGCCGGGTGCTGCTGCCGCGCGCCGACATCGCCACCGAGACGCTCGCCGCCGGGCTCACCGAGCGCGGCTGGGAGGTCGACGACGTGACCGCGTACCGGACGGTGCGGGCCGCGCCGCCGCCCGCCGAGATCCGGGACGCGATCAAGTCGGGCGGGTTCGACGCGGTCCTCTTCACGTCCTCTTCCACAGTGCGGAACCTGGTCGGCATCGCCGGGAAGCCGCACGCACGGACCGTTGTTGCCGTGATTGGGCCCAAGACGGCGGAGACCGCGACTGAGTTCGGCCTTCGGGTCGACGTCCAGCCACCGCACGCCTCGGTGCCCGACCTGGTGGAGGCGCTCGCCGCCTACGCCGTCGAGCTGCGCGAGAAGCTGGCCGCCATGCCGGCCAAGCAGCGCCGTGGCTCGAAGGTGCAGGGGCCGACCGCCCTCCGCTTCCGGTAGTCGTCTTCAGGAGGGCCCTTCCATGTCGCACCCCGAGATCCGGCCCCGCCGCCTGCGCCGCACCCCGGCGATCCGCCGGCTGGTGTCCGAGACCCGGGTCGACCCGGCCGAGCTGGTCGTGCCGATGTTCGTCAAGGAGGGGCTTACCGAGCCTCGGGCCATCGGGTCGCTCCCGGGGGTGCTTCAGCACTCCCGGGACTCCCTGCGCAAGGCGGCCACCGAGGCGGTCCAGGCCGGCGTGGGCGGGATCATGCTCTTCGGGGTGCCCGAGCGGCGTGACCCGACCGGGTCCGGCGGCATCGACCCGAACGGCATCCTGAACGTCGCCATCCGCGACGTGGTGTCCGAGGTGGGCGACAGCACTGTCGTGATGAGCGACCTGTGCCTGGACGAGTTCACCTCGCACGGGCACTGTGGCGTGCTCACCCCCGACGGTGCGGTGGACAACGACGCCACCCTGGCCGCGTACGCCGAGATGGCGGTGGCCCAGGCTGCCGCCGGGGTCCACATGGTCGGGCCGTCCGGGATGATGGACGGCCAGGTCGGTGTGGTCCGCCGGGCGCTCGACGCCGTCGGCCACCAGGACGTGGCGGTGCTGGCGTACGCGGTGAAGTACGCCTCCGCCTTCTACGGGCCGTTCCGCGAGGCGGTGGAGTCGGCGCTGGAGGGCGACCGGCGCACCTACCAGCAGGATCCGGCCAACCTGCGGGAGTCGCTGCGCGAGGTCGAGCTCGACGTCGCCGAGGGCGCCGACCTGGTGATGGTCAAGCCGGCGCTGCCCTACCTCGACGTGGTGTCGGCGGTGCGGGCCGCGGTGGACGTCCCGGTCGCCGCCTATCAGGTCTCCGGGGAGTACGCCACCGTCGAGGCGGCCGCCGCGAACGGCTGGATCGACCGGGAGCGGGTCATGCTGGAGACGCTCACCTCGATCAAGCGGGCCGGCGCACAGATCATCCTCACCTACTGGGCGGTCGAGGCCGCCGGTCTGCTCCGCCAGCGCTACTGACCGACTCGGCGCGTACCGCCGGGGTGGTCACCTCGTCGGTGCCCGCGACGGCGGCCGGCAGTCGCCGGCTGGTCAGCCAGGCGAACGCCAACAGCACGGCCGACACCGCCAGCGCGAGCCGGGTGGCCTGCGCCAGTTCCGGCGCGAGGCCGAGCCGGCTCGCCGGGTCGAGCCGGTTGGCGGCCGTGATGCCCCCGCCGCCCAGGTTGGGGGCGAGCCGGTCCGCCAGCCAGGACAGGGCGGCGGCGATCAGCGCGGTGCCGGCCGCGACCGAGGTGTGCGACACGGTGGTGAGCAGCGTGGAGCCGGACGGCAGGTCGTTGGGCGGAAGCGACCGGCTGGCCGCGGTCATCGTCGGCATCAGCGTCGCGCCCATGCCCAAGCCGATGACCGCGCCCAGCGTGGCCAGCAACGGGTACGACGTGTCGGCGTCGAGCACCAGCACCCGGGCCACCGTGCCGGCCACCGCGGTGGCGATGCCGAGCCCCACGACCCGCCGCGCCGAGACGTGGTCGACGAGCCGGGTCGCGACCTGAAGCATCAGTCCGGTGGTCAGCGCCTGCGGAATGCCGATCACCCCGGCCAGGGTTGCCGAGTC
The DNA here is from genome assembly GCF_026342015.1 of Micromonospora lupini. Lineage (NCBI taxonomy): Bacteria > Bacillati > Actinomycetota > Actinomycetes > Micromonosporales > Micromonosporaceae > Micromonospora > Micromonospora lupini. The sequence continues at coordinate 753,837 of NZ_JAPENL010000002.1, read as the reverse complement.
ACCGCGTACCACCTGCACATAGGCCGGGATGATCAGGAACGAGCCGAAGTATCCGGCGGCGAAGAACGCCACAGTCGCGGCGCCGGGAGCCATTCCCGGGGCGCGCAGCACGGCCAGGTTCAGCAGCGGCTGTCGTATCCGGCCGGCCCGCCAGGCGAACGTGACCACCAGCATGGCGCCGAGCGCGAGGGGCAGCAGCACGGACGCGGTGACGACCCCGCCCCGCTCGCCGGTGACGCTGAGCCCGTACACCGCAAGCGCCAGGCCGGGACAGAGCAGCAGCAGCCCGACGACGTCCAGCCGGACCGGTGTCCGTCGCGGGTCGGCGACGGGCAGCACCGACCGGCCGAGCAGCACCGCCAACAGCCCCACCGGCAGGTTGATCCAGAAGATCCACCGCCAGGACGCGTGATCGAGCAGCAGTCCACCAAGCACCGGCCCGATCAGGGGCCCGACCAGCACCGGAAGGCCGAGCAGGCTCATCATCCGTCCGCGTCGCCCGGGCGGCACCGCGGCGAGCGCGACGGCCATCCCGACCGGGTTGAGCAGCCCGCCACCCAGCCCCTGGAGCACCCGGAACGCGATAAGCGACTCGACGTTCCAGGCGGCACCCGCCAGCACGGAGCCGGCGGTGAACAGCAGCAGCGCGGTCAGGTAGGTGCGGCGGGCACCGAAGCGGCCGATCGCCCACGCGGCGGCGGGCATCACCGCGACCAGGGCGAGCGCGTAGCCGCTGGTGACCCAGCCGATCGTGGTGAGGTTGGTGTCGAGGTCGTCGACCAGCTTCGGAAGGGCCACCACGGTGACCGTGGTGTCGATCACCGCGAGCAGGCCACCCAGGGTCAGGTACCAGCCGAGCCGTCGCGCGGACGCGTCCATGTCGCGGCTCAGGGCTGGACCCGGCGGGCGGCGCGCAGCGCCTCGGCCCACCAGGCCAGCTCGCTCAGCGTGGCGTCGGCGGCCTGCCGCAGCGGCTCGTCGTCGACAAGCCGACCGGTGTCGTCGAGCCGCTCCCAGGGTGCCCGGAGCACCACCCCGGAGCGGGTCGTGGCGGCCTGCACCTCGGCGAAGACCAGCCGGAGCTGCTCGACAGCGCGGATGCCGCCGGAACCGGCGCCGTACGACACGAAGGCCACCGGCTTGCGTGCCCACTCCCGGTAGTGCCAGTCGATGGCGTTCTTCAGGGCGGCCGGGAAGCTGTGGTTGTACTCGGGTGTCACCACCACGAACGCGTCGGCGGCGGCCAACCGGGCACTGATCGGGCTTGCCGCGTTGCCCCCGGGAGGGGTGTCGGCGAAGGGCAGCGGCACGTCGGCGAGGTCGACGAGGTCCAGGTCGAGGTCCGCGCGGCGACCGGCGTGGGCGACGAACCAGTCGGCGATCGATCGGCCCACCCGAGGTTGACGGACGCTCCCGACGAGCACGGCGACGGTCGGCGGTGCGGTGTCCTCTTGCGTAGTCATGTCTTGGACGCTAGGACTTGAAGTAATGGTGAAGTCAATGGCGGCGGGGGAGTGGCGATGGGCACGTTGACGGTCGGCGAGGTGGCCCGGGAGAGCGGGGTCAGCGGCTCCGCCGTGCGGTTCTACGAGCGGCAGGGCCTGATCTCGGCTGCCCGCACCGGCGGCAACCAGCGGCGCTTCGACGCGGACGCGGCCTGCCGGATCAGGGTGGCGCGAGTGGCCCAGCGCATCGGCCTGACCGTCAACGACATCCGCGACCTGCTCGCGGCCCTGCCACCCGACCCCGAGCTGACCGACTGGGAGGGTCTGCACGATCGGCTGATCGCCGAGGCCGAGCGGCGCATCCGCGATCTGCACGCGGCACTCGACGACATCCGCTCCGGCCGCCGCCTCTGCGACCTCTGACCCCGCCCAATCCGCAAGCCGTCGCCGCCGTCGCCCGCGCCGCCCGCCCCCGTGCCCGCGCCGGACGGTCAGGGCAACTGCCCCGGCTTGTCGACTATCGCCATCCGCGTGACGGCGGTGCTCGTGTAGAGCGACTCCTTGCCGTCGCGTACCAGGACATCGCGGTCGCCGAGGTAGGCGTGGGTCTCCCGGTCGAAGATCAGGTCGATGTGGGCACCGATCACGCCCGGCGTCCGCAGCGCCACGCCCCGCCGGCCGGCGGCGTCCCGAATCTCACCGGGCAGCACGGTGGCACCGGGCACCCGGGCCATCGCCTGGAACAGCGCGCCGCGTGACTGGGGCGGCACGTAACCTCCGAGCATCCACTTCCCGTCCCCGAAGATCGTCGTGGGGTCGTTCCTGATGGCCTCCAGGTCCGCGCCGGCCGGCAGGTCCAGGATGACTGGGTGATCCCGCAGGTACTGGGCCATCTGCTCCGGCTCGGTGGGTAGGCCCTGGTAGTAGCCGGGCGGCGGGGACAGGTCCGAGACGTCGTCGGTCCGCCACTCGTCGGGGCGGCTCTCCAGCCGTCGCCGCTGCTGCCAGGACGTGCCGTCGCCGACCGGCACCCAACGCTGGAGCCGCTCCTCGACGTACGGGCCGGACACCGGTCGCTCCCGGTAGGTCAGTCGCATCTCGACGAACAGGAACTGGCCGGGGCGGGCCACCAGGTCGGGCTGCTGGCGGGCCGACTCCGCGGCCTCGGTCAGGATCTCGGCCGCGCTCGCCGTCGGTGGGGCGTCGCCGAGCGTCTGGGCCAGCAGCCCGCCGATGGTGAGCAGGGCGACCAGCCCACCGACGCCGGCCAGCCGCCAGCCCGGTGCGCGCCACCGTGCGCTCCGGCGGGTGGTACGGGCCGGAGGCGCGATCGACGCCGCGTCGGCGGTCCGAGTGGTGATGTGTTCCCGCAGCTCGGTGAGGAGTCGTTCCTCGAAGGTGCCCAGTGGCTTCTCGGTGTGGGTCATGGCGCTCATTCCTCCGGTCAGACCAGCGCGGATTCGGACGTGGCGAGCGCGAGGCGTACCGCCCGGCGGGCCCGGTGCACCCGGACCCGGGCCGCCACCGGGGAGATCCCGAGCGCGCCGGCCGCCTCGGTCAGGGACAGGCCGTCGACGGCGACGAGTTCCAGCAGGGCTCGCGTGTGCTCCGGCAGGCCGTCGAGGGCCCGGTAGGTGCGGCGGGCAAGCGACTCCGCGTCGATGCGCTCCTCGATCCGGGCGATGTCGTCGGCTTCCAACAGCCGTCGACCCGCCACGCGACCACTGGCCCGTAGGAGTCGGGTCGCCCGGCGGTGTTCGGCCGCGATGACGTTGCGGGCCACCCCGAAGAGCCAGGCCCGTTCGTTACCGCGCTCGGGCCGGTAACCGGCTGCGGAGTCGATCACCGCCAGGAACACCTCGGCCGTGAGGTCCGCGGCGGTGTGTGGATCGTCGACGCGGCGGGCGACGAACCGACCGATCGTCTCGACGTGCCGACGGTAGAACCGCTCGAACGCCGCTGGATCCGTACCGATGGCGGTCAGGTCGTCCCCGCCGGGGCTCGGGCTGTTCACGGGCCGTCCTCTCGTTGGCCGTCCTTACACCCCTTCATTGGCTCGGCAGCGAAGCGGCGTTACATCCGCGAGCGTCGCCGGTGCTGTCCGAGCGTGAACGGAGAGCGGCCCGCCGCCCGGGGAGAAACCCGGACGGCGGGCCGCTGACGGCGCCTGCGGATCAGTCGTCGTTGGTGATCGTGCCGACCGCCAGCGGGTCGGCCAGCCGCAGGCCGGGTACGCCGGCCACCAACAGCGTCAACCTCTCGTCCGCTTCCCGCTTCCGGTCGCCGCGCACGGTCACCGGGAACGCCACCGACGTCTGGCCTGCGGCCAACACCCGGCAACCGGCGTACGCGTCGAAGTCCGAGCCTGCCTGCGCCGTGAGCCCGACTGTTGCGGCGCAGAGCAGCACCGGCTGGGACGACGGCCGCGACACGGTCGCCGTGAAGGTGAGCTGCCGGGTGCCCTGGTCGCCCTCGACCACAGTGGTGTCGGCGACCGTCAACGACGCCCGGGACCGGAACCTCGCCACCTGCGGGTCGTGGTCGCTGGAGCCCCGCGACCCGTCACCGGTGAACTCCGCCGGCCAGTCGGCGTTGATGTGCGCCGCCCGCACCTGCACCAGGTCGCCGTAGAGCGCGTCGTTGACGAACAGGTGGTCGAGCGTCTGCGCCTGCCCCTCGAAGCTGTACGAGTAGGCCGACGCCGGCACCTGGGCGACGAGGGTGTCCCACAGGTTGTGCAGTCCGGCCTCGTAGAGCGGGGCGAGCTGGTCCGACGGCGTCGGCTGAGCGGCGGTGGCGATGGGATCGTCCGGGCGGGGGAAGACGTTCAGGTCCCCGCCGTAGACCACCCGGGCGCTCTGGTCGGCCGCCTCGATCGCGGTGACGATCGCCGCGCCGTACGCCGCCTGCTCCCGCCGCTGCCCGATCCGGCCGTCCGGCCCGGAGGAGTAGTGGTTGCTCAGCGCATACAGCGTGAACCGCTCGGTCGAGCCGGGCGCCGCGGCCACAGTGAATTTGCCCAACTGGGGGGCGCGGGTGAAGACGTTGTTCCCGTCCCTGCCTGTCGACGTGTCCACGTCGGCCGGCAACACCGCGTTGAGGGCCTTCGGGTTCTGCACGTCGGCGTTGCCGGGCAGCCCTGCCGCGCGGTACTGGACCGTCGGCGCGGAGCCCAGCAGCGGGTCGTCAGCCGTCGCCGCCGCCACCGACAGCCTGTCGGTGCGGTACAGGAACGCGGCGGTGATACCGCGGGCGTCCGCGCCGGTCCGGTCGTAGGCGGCGGCGTACGCCGGCCCGCCGGCCGCCGCCACCGCGAGCGCCAAATCCTGGATGCTGTCCGGAGCGCCGTCTGCGTTGTTGGTGTCACCGCAGGCCAGCGCCGTCCCGGAGATCGTGCAGATGTCCTGGTCCTCGGCCTCCTGCACCAGGATCAGATCGGGCGCGTGCAGATCGGAGACGATCTGGTCGGCGAGCGACGTCAGGTGCTCGCGGTAGTCCGCCTCGCTGCTCGGCACGTAGTCGAACGGCGGGTCGACGCCCGGGCAGCCGGCGTTACCTGTGAAGTCGCAGCCGTCGAACGGGTCGTCGCGGTAGTCGTACAGGTTCTCCACGTTGTACGTGGCGACCGCGACCTCCTGGGAACGGTCGGCCGGCTTCGGCGGGTTGTTCTTCGACGGGTCGGCCCCGGCGTCGAACTCGGCCCGCTCGACCTGCACGCCGTATTTCTCGAAGGAGTAGTAGACGCCGCCCACCGCGTCCGCGCGCAGCGTGTCGAAGGTGTGGGCCGGCGGGAGCAGCGCCGTGCTGTCTCTGGCAGTGCCCTTCACGCCCATGCTGCCGAGCAGCACGCGCTGACCGTTGCCGTCGTCGAAGCGCCGTGTCGGGTCGTTGTCCAGCGGGTGCGAGTCCCGGAAGACCCGCCTGGCGTACGGGTCGGCGCGGTCCCGCAACGGATCGTCCCGGTCGACGACCCACAGCTCCGCGTCCGCAGTGGACGAGAAGACGTCGCGACCGCTCACCGCACCGCTGCCCGCGCGTACGCGCAGGCGGGCGCCCTCGTGCCGCTCCCAGAAACGCTGCGCGTCGGTCAGCTCGACCGGCGGCACCGCGTCGGTCACCGTGACAGTCGTGTCCACGTCCAGGCCGGTGGCGATCCGGCGGACCAGCGACGCGCCGGAGAGCTGGGTGAAGGTGTAGTACTCCGACACCCGGGCCCGGAGCACCACCTCGTCGCCGACAGTCGGCACGTAGCCGCCGATCAGCGACGTGAACGCGCCCATGAACACGAAGATGCCGTCGGAGCTGGTCGGGTCACCGTCGGTGTCACCGCTGCGGCTCTGCAGGAAGAACCCGTTCTGCTCCGCACCGGCCGACGTACGGGCCAGCGTCAACTGGGTGATCACGCCACGGACGTCGTACAGCGTGCTGCTCGTGCCGTTGCCGCTCGCCGGTGCGAGCGGCGACCGGTCGGCGGGGCCGGACTCGGCGTCGGTGGTCGGGCCCTGCACCTCGCCGACTGTCAGCTCCCGGGTCACCTGCACGGCCAGCACGCAGCTTGCGGTGCCGCCGCCCGCGTCGGTCGCGGTCACGGTGACTGTGTACGCCCCGGCGGTGAGGTCGGCGCTCGCGCCGATGGTGGCGCGGGCGGTGCCACCCACCTGCTCGGCAGGGGTGAGGGCGGTACGGGTGATCGAGCCGGAGGTGGGGCTCGGACTGACCGCGGTCACCGCCAGGTCGACGATCGTGTCGTCGGGGTCGGTGGCGGACACCTCGCGGCTCGCTGCCGTTCCGGAGGCGGTGACCAGCGGTCCGCCGCAGGTAAGCGTGGCCGGCACGTCGGTCGGGCCACCGCCGTCCACGGTGTGCGAGCCGAGCCCGTCGAAGGTGTCGACCGGGAGACCGGCCCACTGCGCGGCGGGGTCGAACGCGTCCGTCGGGTCGGTGTCGCCCGCCGTCACCGAGGGCAGCCGGCGCAGCGTGTTGTCGGCAGTGCTGGTCGCGCCGGCGCCCCACTCGGCGCCCGGGTCGACGCCCACCTGGCCGATCGAGTCGAGCACTGTGGCGCCCCGGCGCAGCACTATCGCGTCGTCGCCGTTGAACAGGCTCGCCCCGGTGGTCTGGTCGGCCTGGGCGAGGATGGCCGCCCCGGCCGACGCGCTGGCGAACACGAACACGTCCCCGGCGGCCACGTTCCCGGCCAGCGCGACGGTGGTCGCCGTGGTGGCGCCGTTGAAGTAGAGCTGGAGCTGGTAGCCGCCCGCGGTGAGGTCGACGGCGGCGCCGGTGCCGTTGAACAGCTCGATCGCCTTGTTGTTCGACGAGCCTTCGACGTACTCCGAGATGAACAGGTCGGTGGGCGCGGCGCTGGCCGCGGTGGGTGTGACGCCGAGGGCCGTGACGGTCACTGCGGCGGTGGCGATCGCGAGCGCTGCTGTCGTGCGGCGCGGGCGCATAGGGCCTCCACGATGGGTGGATGGGAGTCAACGCACGTTAAGGTGCCTAACCGTCCATCGTCCATCCCCCACCGGACAGTTTCGTGAACTTCCTCAACGGGGCTGGTCGATGCGGTGCACCAGCTCCGCGACATCGACGCTGTATTCGCACCAGTCCCGGTCGGGCCGGTAGCCCAGCTCAGCGTTGACCTTGAGCATCGCCTCGTTGGCCTGGGCGTTCCAGGTCTGCACCTCGGCCAGCTCCGGCTCGGCGGAGCGCAGCTCCAGCAGCATCCGCGCCTTGATCGCCCGGTCGATGCCGTAACCCCGGTGGTCCTGCGCGACGATCGTGTCGTACTGGTCCGCGCGGGTCGGGTGCTGTGCCGGCACCACGACCTCGGTCAGGCCGGCAACCTCGCCACTCTGCTCGTGCCGGGCCAGCACGATGTACGGCTTCATGCCCCGCCGGTGCAGGGTGTCCAGGCTGTCCCGCAGCCGCTCCGGGTCGTACGAGCTGGGACGCAACTCGCCGTCGTCGACGTCGCGCACCTCGGCCTTGGCCCGCGCGTACGACTCGATCAGGTCGTCCGGTGGCCCACCGGGGTAGAACTCCAGGTGGTAACCCGCGCCGATCCCGCCGGCCATCTCGGTCAGCTCGACCCAGTCCACCGAGGTCAGATCGAGCACGCTGCGCGTCTCCACGTACTCCCGGGTGAAGCCGAGCGACTCGTAGAAGCCCACCGCCGGCGTGTCGCCGACCACCTCGACCCCGATCGACTGGAAACCCTCCTGGTAGACGCGGCGGGCGGCGCGCAGCACCAGCTCACGGCCGAGACCGTTGCGTCGTACGGAGGGGTGCACCAGCACCTCGAGCACCCCGATGTCGCCGAGGAGCAGGACGTGGACCTGCCCGAGAACGGTGCCGGTCTCGCCCGGATCGCCCGGCTCGGCCTGGGCGAGCCAGGAGATCCGCCGCTCACCGGGCATGACCTCACCGAGATACTCCCGCAGGGAGGTGTCCCGCCACGGCGGGTCCTGCGGCAGGTCGGCAGCCAGCACCGCGTTCAGCGCGGTCAGCAGCGACGCGATCTCGGCGGACGAGGCGGTCCTGGGGTCCCACTCGCGCACCATCACTCGTCTAGCTTGCCGCTAACGGCTGCTCGGGGGAAGTGTCCAGTTCTCCAATGTACGCGGACGATCACATCACGCGACTGGCCCGTCCGTACCGGTCAGCGGTGTCGTAGACGGCCTGGGCGTACCGGCGCACATCGTTGTACGACAGGATCGCGTTCCACCAGTCGCCCGGGATGCTGAGGTTGCGGCCGCCCTTGCACAGGTAGTTGCCGGCCGCCAGGGCGGCGTCGTCCAGGTCGTGCGGGTCCTTGACGCCGTCGTTGTCCGCGTCCGCGCCGATCTCCTGCCAGGTCGTCGGGATGAACTGCATCGGCCCGATCGCGCGGTCGAATGTGCTGTCCTTGTCGAGGAGCCCGTGGTCGGTGTCGATGATCCGCATCCGGCCACCGTTCCCGTCCAGCGGCAGCCCGATGATCTGGGGCAGTGCCTTGCCGTCCGACCCCAACCGTGCGCCGTTGGCCGAGCCGTGCCCGGACTCGACCTGGCCGATCGCGGCCAACGTCGTCCAGCTCAACGCGCAGCTGCGGTTGGTCTGGGCGAGCATCAGCTCGGCGTACCCGTACGCCTGCACCGCGGCGGCGGGGATGTTGACCTTGGCTCCGACCTGTTGCGCCCACGCGGCCAGGGAGTCCGATGGACGACCGCCGCCCGTCGGCCCGACCGCCGGCCCGGTCGGCATGCCACCGCTCGGGAACGCTCCGGTGGGAAGCGGCGCGGTCGGCATCGGCCCGGTGGGCAGAGGGCCGGTGGGCTGCGGGTCGAGCGGCACCGCCGGCGGCAGGGCCACGGTCGGTGCGGCCGTGACGTCGGCCGCCGCCGGTCGGGACCCGCGGATGGTCGCCGGGACGAGCAACGCCCCCGCCGCGGCGGTCGCGGCCACCAGTACCAGGAGGAAGACCCCCGGGACCGTGAGCCGACCGCTGGGTCGGCGGGCCCAGGCGCGGGTCGCCCGGGTGGCGGTAACCGCGGCCTGACGTGGCGGTGGCAGACGTACGGCGTGCGCGAACGGCACGCGCCGCCGGCGGCCACGCTCGGGCGTCGGCACCACGGCGACACCGTCCACCCTGGTCGCCGTCAGGTCGCTGCCGGTGGCGCCCGCCGCGATCGTGGCCGTCGGGTCGTCGCCCTTCGGCCCGGCGGGTTTCGCGTCGTCGGTCGTCGCGGTCGCGCCCGCCGCGATCGTGGCTGTCGCGGCGTCGCCCTTCGGCCCGGCGGTCTTCGCGTCGTCGGCCTTCGCGGTCTCGCCCTCGGCGTCGTCGCGCTTCGGGCTCCCGGCCTTCGCGTCGTCGGCTGCCGCGTCGACGCTGCCAGCTCTGGCGTCGTCGGCTGCCGCGTCGACGCTGCCCGCTTTGGCGTCGTCGGCTGCCGCGTCGACGCTGCCAGCTTTGGCGTCATCGGCGTCCACGGCTGCGGCGTCCGCGGCTGCGGCGTCCGCGGCGGTCGGGGCGTCGGCGGCGGCGTCGGTTGGGGCGGTCGGTGCGGCGGCTGTGGTGTCCGAAGAGGTCTTCGCCGCGGCGAGGTCGCCGGTGGCGGTGTCTCCCGGCTGGTCACCGGTCGCGGCGTCGACGCTCGGCGGGACGGTCGCCGGCGTGGTCACGGGCGGCGTGGGGGTCCTGGTCTTCGCGTCGGTCGTGCCGCCGCCGAGCCAGGGTCGGCGGGGGCGGGGCACGGCTGCGGGCACCGGATCCGGCGCGGCGCCCGACTCGGCCAGCGGCCCGTCCAGCGGCGCGGCCGGCCGAAGCGGTTGCACACGCGTCTTGTCCTCGCCGTCCACCACCCGTCGAGTATCACTCATCTCCCCGGGGAGCGTCAGGCCCACGTACCCTGGGCGTCATGCCCCGATACGAGTTCCGCTGCCGCGCCTGCGGCGACACTTTCGAGGTCAACCGTCCGATGGCGGAGGCCGGCGCGTCGGCCACCTGCCCGCAGGGCCATGTCGACACGGTCAAGCTGCTCTCGGCGGTGTCGGTCACCGGTCGGGGCGCCGGTGGCGCGCAAGCTCCCACTGGTGGCGGCTGCTGCGGTGGCGCCTGCGGCTGCTGAGCCGGGCGTAGCGGCGGCCGGCTGGTGGACCGGCCTTGCCGGGAGCGGGTTCGAGTGGCACCTTGAGGCGGCACGTGCCCGGCCGTTCTCACGATGCGTGACCGCTCGGAGTCAGGCAGCATGAACCCGACGTTACGGGCGGAGGTTCCACGCATGTCGCCACGGATCCAGCTCCCGAGCGGTTGGGTGACCTTCGTGTTCACCGACATCGAGGGCTCGACCCGGCTGGCCCAACTGCTCGGCGCGGACTACCGCCCGGTGCTCGCCGAGCACCGCCGGTTGCTGCGCCGCACCCTGGCCGCCACCGGTGGCGCGGAGCTGCTGACCGAGGGCGACTCGTTCTTCCTGGCCTTCGACGACGCGGCGGCGGCCCTGACCGCCTGCCTGACCGCCCAGCGGGCGTTGGCGAGCCACGACTGGCCCACCACCGAAGCCGCGCCCCGGGTGCGGATGGGCCTGCACACCGGCTACGCCGAGCCCCGCGACGGGGAGTACGCCAGCCCCGAGGTGCACCGGGCCGCCCGGGTGGCGGCTGCCGCGCACGGCGGGCAGGTGCTCTGTTCGGCGTCCACGGTTCGCCGGGCCGATCCGTTGCCCCCGGGCGCCACCCTGCTGGACCTGGGCCTGCACCGGCTGCGGGGCTTCGACGATCGGGAGCGGCTGTTCCAACTGGTCGCGCCCGGCCTGGAGCGACAGTTCCCCCGCCCCCGCACCGCCGACGCGGTGGCGCACAACCTGCCGACCCAGGTGACCTCGTTCGTCGGACGGCAGGTCGAGCGCGCCGAGCTGGGCCGGTTGGTGGAGCAGCACCGGCTGGTCACCGTGCTGGGCGCGGGCGGCGCGGGGAAGACCCGGCTCGCGGTGGAGTTGGCCGGTGGCGTGGTCGAGGCGTACCCCGACGGGGTCTGGTTCGTCGACATCGCCGCGGTGACCGACCCGGGGTTGGTGGCGTTCGCCATCGCCGCGGTGCTCGGGCTGCGGCCCGAGCCGGGCCGTCCGATGCTTGACACCCTCGTCGAGTACGCGGCCGCCCGCCGGATGCTTGTCGTGCTGGACACCTGCGACACGCAACCGGCCGCCTGTGGCGAGGTCATCTCACGGCTGCTCTCCGGCGGGGGCGGCGTGCGGGTGCTGGCGACGAGTCGGGAGTTGTTCAGCCTGCCCGGTGAGGTGGTGTGGCGGATCCCGCCGCTCTCGGTCGATCCCCGCCCGGACGGCGTGGAGAGCGACGCGGTCGCGCTGTTGCTGGACCGCACCGCCGCGGCCCGGGGGGGTCGGCGGCCCGACCCGTCCGAGTCGGCCGACCTGCGCCGGGTGGTGCAGCGGCTGGACGGGCTGCCCCTCGCCATCGAGTTGGCGGCCGCCCGGCTGCGGGTGCTCTCCGTGGGTCAGCTTGCCGAGCGGTTGGACGACGTCCTCGGCACGCTTGACGCCGGCCGGGAGGATCCGGATCCGCCGCCTGTGGAGCGGGGCTGGTCCGGCAACCAGCAGGACACCGTGGACCTGGTGGCCGCGGCGATCGGGACACCGCCGCCCACCCCGGCGAGCAGGGCCGTGCAGCGCTCGGCCACCGAACGGCACCTGACCATGCAGGCGACCGTCACCTGGTCGTACCGCACGTTGGGGCCGCGGGCCGCGCGGCTGCTGCGCTGGTTGGCGGTCTTCGCGGGGCCGGTGGACCTGCCGACGGTGGAGTGGCTGCTGGGCGACGATCCGCTGGATCCACTGTCGGTGCTTGTGGACAAGTCGATGGTGCTTGCCGAGCCGCGGGCCGCCGGCAGTTCGTACCGGATGCTCGACCCGATCCGGGCGTACGCGGCGCGGCGGCTGGCCGAGGCGGGTGAGGAGCAGGCGGCCCGGGACCGGCACGTGGCCTGGTCGGCACACGCGTTGGAGCGGGCTCACCTGGGCCCGGACGGCCGGCCCGTGACGTTGTCGCTCTACACCCTCGACCCGCTGGCCGACGAGCTGCGGGCCGCGCTGCGGTGGTGCGCCACCGGCGGCAGCGCCCGTGCCGGTCTCCGCCTGGCCGGTGGGCTGGACCAGTGGTGGCGTGAGCGCGGCCTGGCCCGGGAGGGTCGGCTCTGGCTGTTCCGGCTGTACGGGCGGATCGCCGAGACCGGCGAGCGGATCCCGGACGCGGAGCTGGCGGCGGCGTACCACATGCATTCGCTGCACGCCGGGGCCGACGGCGAGTTCGCGGAGGAGCTGCGCTACTCGCAGCGGGCGGAGGCGGCCGCCCGACAGGCTGGTGACGCCGGGCTGCTGGCCCGGGTGCTCGCCGGCCGGGCCGCGCCGTTGGTGGACATGGGTCAGTTCTTCGAGGCCGAGCGGGTCTGCCGGGAGGTCATCGACTGGGCGCACGGGCAGGACGTGGTCGGCGAGGCGCTGTTCGCGGTGTTCAGCCTGGCCGAGCTGCTGTGGCGGCGCGGCGCGCTGGACGAGGCGGCGGAGCTGCTGGGCGCGGCGCGTCCGGTGGAGGCCGCCCGGCCGATCGAGCGGGGCCGGCGTTCGGTGGACATGCTGCTCGGAATGGTCGCACTGGCGCGGGGCGATGTGATCGCCGCGCACGAGCACCTGCTGGTGGCGCTGCGCTCGCGGATGGGTCACGGCTACCACGGCCGGGCCTGCGACACGCTCAACGCGATAGCTGTGCGCTGCGCTCTCGGTGGGGACCGGTTGACCGCCGCGCGGCTGTTCGGGGCGGCGCAGGCCACCCGGGCGAGCATGCGTGCGACGCCGGGCATCTACGGCGGTTACTGGGCCGAACAGCAGGCGGAGCTGCGGTCGACGGCGGGTGACGCGGCGTTCGACGACGCGTACGGGGAGGGCGCCGAGATGGGCCTGGACGAGGCCGTCGCGGTGGCGCTCGACGTGGAACACCCGGACCTGGCGGCGGATTCGACTCGCTTCAGCACCGACCTGTCCCCCCACACAGGACCCCCGGCCCACCCCGCAACCCGAACCGAACGCGCCTAACCCCCCCCCGGGCCTCCCGGCCCCCCTCGCCCCCCTTGGTGATCAAGAGGTTTGCGTCAGAATCCGCGCTTCCGCTGACGCAAACCTCTTGATCACCGCGGGTGGGGTGGGGTGGGGTGGGGTGGGGGGTTAGTTGAGGGCGGCGTGGCGTTCGGCTTCGGCCTTCATGCGGGCGGCTCGGTCGATGTCGGCCTGTTGGACCGCCGCCACCGAACCGAAGATGTGGACCGCCTGGTAGTACGTCCAGGCCAGGCTGTAGCAGGCCGGGCGGACGACCGCGTTGTACGTGACGCAGACCCGCTTCAGGTCGGCGTAGAAGGCGTTGTCCAGGCGGGCCTTGTTGTCGGAGAACTGGCCGACCGCCTTGTAGTTGCGGTAGCCGAAGTCGTGCCGGTAGCAGCCCAGGTTGAAGGTGAACCCGAGCGGATTGTCCGGGCTGGACGAGCAGTAGTCGGTGGACCAGTTGAAGGCGTACTCGGCCCAGGGTGCCCGGTTGACGCGGGCGCTGTTCCACGAGTTGTAGCTGGACGCGCTGGTCTGGGTCCAGCTCGACAGCACGGACAGCTTCTCTGCGGGGGTGACGGCGGCGGCGGGGGAGGCGACGGTGAGGGTGGCGAGCAGCGCGAGCGCGCCCGAGGCGAACAGGGTGGCGAGACGTCGGGGCACGGGTGACCTCCGCGGGGGTGAGCGGTGGGACGGAAGTTACCGGCGGGTTACCGGATGTCGATAAGTTTCGATCAAGGGGTCGACCAGCGGGAATGCACCTCGCCAACTATTGGTGACATCCGTCGAAACAGGCGAATGCCCCGGGCGTGCGGAACGCCCGGGGCACTCGGATGCGCGGGTCAGCGCCTGACGAACGCCGGTGGGCTGGCCGGGCTCTCGTTGGCGGTACGGTCCAGCGCGGTCACCTGGTAGGTGTAGCGCCGGCCGGGCTCGGCCGATGTGTCCACCCAGGACTGGGCGCCGCCGGGGGTGGCCCGGACGGTGTCGACCAGGTGCGTGGCGTCCGCGGTGGCGCACCGCCCGGGCAGCGTGGTGCCGTCGAACCGGTAGATCGCGTACGACGTGGCCGTGCCCAGCGGGCCCACGCCGTCGGCGGGCTGGCGCCAGGTCAGCCGTACTCCGTCGGCCTGTCGGGCCGCCTTGGTGACCACCGGGAGGAGCAGCGGCTTGGCCGGCAGGTGCGGCATGGCCGGCACGAGGGCGGGGCGGGAGTAGTGCTCGGCCGCGTAGATGTCGGTGGCGCCGAGCCGGTTGGCCCGCACCTGGACGGCCGAGAAGTGCACGTTGCCCTGCACCTCGGGGTACGACCTGTTGAGCGTCAGGTGGTCGGACAGCTCACGCGGGTTCTGCCAGTACGGCCCGTACGCGGGATCGCCGCTCTTGTAGTCGGCCTGGCCGATGTAGAGCTGGACACGGGTGCCGCGTACGGTCTCGGCCCACCACGGGACCAGCCGCGCGTAGTCGGCCGCCGGGTACTGGCCGATGTACCAGTAGAGCTGCGGCACCACGTAGTCGATCCACTCCTGCTTGATCCACTTACGGGTGTCGGCGGAGATGATGTCGTACGACTGGCTGCCTGTGGTGTCCGAGCCGAGCGGGTCGACCGTCTTGTTGCGCCAGATGCCGAACGGGCTGACACCGAACTTCACCCACGGCTTCGCCGCCTTGATCCTGCCGTTCATCTCCTGGATCAGCAGGTTGATGTTGTCCCGCCGCCAGTCCGCCCGGTCCGTGAAGCCCCGGTTGTACGCCGCGAAGGTGGCGTCGTCGGGCACCTGCCAGGTGCCGCTGGGGTAGGGGTAGAAGTAGTCGTCGAAGTGCACGCCGTCGATGTCGTACCGCTGGACCGCGTCCATCATCGCGGTCTGGACGAACTCGCGGACCTCGGGGATGCCGGGGTTGTAGTAGAGCCGGCTGCCGGCCACGCCGGCCGGCGGGTAGGCGAAGGTCCAGTCCGGGTGCTGCCGGGCCGGGTGGCCGGGAGCGAGCTGGCCGGGGTCGGCGCCGGCGCCGCCGGGGGCCGGCATGGAGACGCGGTACGGGTTGAACCAGGCGTGGAACTCCAGGTTGCGTTTGTGCGACTCGTCGACGAGGAAGGCCAGCGGGTCCCAGCCCGGGTCCTGGCCGCGCACGCCGGTCAGGTACTCCGACCACGGCTCGTACGGCGAGGGCCAGAGCGCGTCGGCGGTGGGCCGGACCTGTACCACGACGGCGTTGTGGTGCAGGCGTTCGGCGAGGTCGAGCAGTTCCCGGTATTCGGCCTGCTGGGCGGCCACCCGGTCCGGGCTGGTCTGGGATGCCTTGCTGGGCCAGTCGATGTTGACCACCGACGAGATCCACATTGCCCGGAACTGTCGTTTCGGCATGGCGGGGTCGGTGACGCAGGTGGTGGTGGCGGCATCGGTCGCGGCGCTCGCGGGATTGGCGGGGGCGGCGGCGACAAGCGTGCCGAGCAGGGCTGCGACCAGCCCTGCCGCTCCGAGTCGAGGTGCCTTCATGCGGTGTGTCCCTTCGGTGGGGCTCCCGGTGCGCAGGGGCGACAGGATTCGGCAAGATTCGCCGCTGCCTATCTGCGCCTAGAAGGAAATTTTCATACTCCGGGTCCTCACCGCAAGGTCTCGCCACACATCGGTGCGAGCGTCGGTTACCGGGCCGAACGTCTGATTGCGTCCCGTGACCGGTCTCGTACGCCTCGTTATCGCGCCAGCGTGATTGGCGGAACCCGCCGCTGGGTAGCAACCCCGATCGCCGGCCGCCGCGGTGGCGGCCGCACGGTGGGGAGGGGTGAGCGCATGTCCGTGCTGCGAACCAAACCAATCAAGGACGTCATAGCCCAGGGCGACGCCGACGGCAGCGACGGCCGGCTCGGGCTCAAGCGGCGGCTCGGCGCCATCGACCTCACCGGCTTCGGCATCGGCATCGTGATCGGCACCGGCATCTTCACGCTCACCGGGATCGAGGCCCGCGACAGCGCCGGTCCGGGCGTCGTGATCTCCTTCGCGATCGCCGGCGTGGTCGCCCTGCTCGCCGCCCTCTGCTACGCCGAGCTGGCCTCCAGCGTGCCGACGGCCGGCAGCGCCTACACCTACGCGTACGCAACGATGGGCGAGATCGTCGCCTGGATCATCGGATGGGACCTGCTGCTGGAGTTCGCGCTCGGCGCGGCGGTGGTGGCCCGCGGCTGGTCCGGCTACCTCGCCGAGCTGCTCGACCTGCCGACCCGCTGGTTCGGTGAGGAGGGCAGCACCGTCAACATCGGCGCGATCGCGATCGTGCTGATCCTGGGCATCGTGGGGATCATCGGCATCCGGGAGTCCGCCCGGGTCACCAACCTGCTGGTGCTGGTCAAGGTGGCGATCTGCGTGTTCGTGGTGGTCGCCGGCCTGTTCTTCGTCAAGGCGGCCAACCTCAGCCCGTTCATCCCGGCGGCCGAGCCCGCCGGCAGCGGTGACGACGGCATCAAGCAGCCTGTCACGCAGGCGCTCTTCGGGTTGGAGCCGTCGGTCTTCGGCTTCGTCGGGGTGCTCAGCGCCGCCGCGGTGGTCTTCTTCGCGTACACCGGTTTCGAGGCCGTGGCCAACCTGGGCGAGGAGACGCGCAAGCCCAAGCGGGACCTCACGCTGGGTCTGCTCGGCACGTTGCTGATCTCCACAGTGCTCTACATCGGCGTCTCCCTGGTGGTCGTCGGCATGGTGCCGTACACCGAGATCGACCGGGGCGCTCCCATCGCGTCGGCGTTCGAGTCGGTGGGCGCCGGCTGGGCGGCCACGCTCGTCTCCATCGCCGCCGTCGCCGGCCTGACAAGCGTCATCCTGGTCGACCTGGTGGCGATGGGCCGGATCGGCTTCGCCATCGCCCGGGACGGCCTGATCCCGCCCGCGATCGCTGCCGTGCACCCGCGCTGGGGCACCCCGTACCGGATCTCGGCGATCATGACGGTGGCGGTCGCGCTGCTGGCCGGCTTCCTGCCGCTCTCCGCGCTTGCCGATCTGGTAAGCATCGGCGCGCTCTGCGCGTTCGTGCTGGTGTCGATCGCGGTGCCGATCCTGCGCCGCAAGCGCCCGGACCTGGAGCGGCCGTTCCGGGTGCCGTTCTCGCCGGTGCTGCCGGTCGTCTCGGCCCTTGCCTGCTTCTACCTGATGCTCAACCTGTCGGTGGAGACCTGGCTGCGGTTCCTGGCCTGGATGCTGCTCGGCGGGATCATCTACTTCGGCTACGGCTACCGCCGCAACCGGCTGGCCCAGCACGAACCGGCGGTCGCCCCGGCGCCGCGTGAGCCGAGCGCCTGAACGACGTGCGGAGGGGCCGAGCGCCCCTCCGCACGCTCAGCTCAGGGGCGAGGCTGCGGCTCCGCCGTCGGGCCCTTGACGACCGGCTTGCCGTCGACCCAGGTCACCTCGTCGAGCCACACCTGACGGCCCGGGTCGGTGCTGCCCTCCTGGCCCGGAGGCCAGGCGTGGTACAGCAGCCACGTCCGGCCGTCCTTGACCACCATCGAGGCGTGGCCCGGGCCCGAGGCGGCCTCGCTGCTCTTCAGGATCGGATTCTCGGCGGCCTTCACGCACGGCCCGGTCGGGCTCTCGCAGACCGCGTAGCCCTCCGCGTACTCGGCCCGGTCGTAGGCATTTGCGGCGAAGAAGAGCAGCAGCCGACCGTCCTGACGGTGGAAGAACGGCCCCTCGATCAGGGTGCCCTCCCACGGCTCGGTCTGCTTGAGCAGCTTCGTCGGCTCACCGACGAGGGTCAGGCCGTCGTCGGCGAGGCGCTGCGACCAGAGCCAGGTGTCGACGCCTATCGCGTTGCCGTCGTTCTTCCACAGCAGCCAGAGACTGCCGTCGGTGTCCCGGAACGGGCTGGCGTCGATCGCCCCGCCGAGGTCGGCCTGGCAGATCAGCGGGCCTGCCGCGTCGTCTCGGTACGGCCCCTGTGGTGCGGTGGCCACCGCCCGCCCGACGCACTGCCGACCGGACTCCCGGCCCGCGACCGTGTAGTAGAGCAGAAAGCGGTCGCCGGCGAGCTGGATGACCTCGGGCGCCCAGGTCCTGCCGGCGTCCGCCCAGTCCGGCAGCGCCGGCAGGGCGTCCCCGGCCTCGGTCCAGTCGACCAGATCCGTCGAGGTCAGCACCGGGACGTTGCGGCCGCCGGAGTTGGTGTGGAACAGGTACCAGGTGTCGCCCACCCGGATCGCCTGCGGGTCCGGGGCGTCGGTCTGCACGATCGGGTTGGTGAACATGCGGCTCCCGCTGCTCGTGTAGGTGGCCTCGTCGTCGGCGCAGCCGCCGACGAGCAGTGCGGCGGTGATGAGCATCGCCGCCGCACCACCTCGCCGGAGGTTTCCGGCCGTCATCCCTTCAGACCGCTGCGGGAGACGCCCTGGATGATGTGCCGCTGCGCCAGCACGAACAGGATCAGCACCGGCAGGCTCGCCAGCACCGCGCCCGCCATGATCACCGGGTAGTCGGTGACGTACGAGCCCTGGAGCAGGCCCAGGCCCGGCGGCAGCGTCAACTTCTCCGGGCTGAACAGCACGAAGATCGGCCACAGGAAGTCGTTCCAGTTGGTCAGGAACGACAGCACGGCCAGGGTGGCAAGCGCCGGCTTGGACAGCGGCAGCACCACCTTGTAGAAGATCTGCCACTGGTTGGCGCCGTCGAGGGTGGCGGCCTCCTCAAGCTCGTTGGGTAGCGAGAGGAAGAACTGGCGCAGGAAGAACACCCCGAACGCGCTGGCCGCGCCCGGCACCACCACCACGGCGAGGGTGTCGATCCAGTTGAGCTGGTCGACGATCAGGAAGTTCGGGATGATCAGCGAGGTCGGCGGGATGAACAGCGTCCCGACGATCAACGCGAAGGTCACCCCGCGTCCACGGAACCGCAGCCGGGCCAGGGAGTACGCGGCCATCGAGGCCGTCACCAGCACCAGCAGCGAGTGCAGCGTGGCGGCCACCATGCTGTTGAGGAACCAGCGCAGCACCGGGTTCGCCGAGTTGTTGAGGATCTGCTCGTAGCCGTAACCCGAGAGCGGATTCGGCAGCCAGGTCGGCGGGATCTGCTGGGCGGCCGTATAGGTCTTCAGCGAGGTGATGACCATCCACACAAGCGGAACCAGGAAGACCAGTGTCAGCGCGACCAGGATGGCGTAGAGCCCGACCCGGCGCAGCCCCGATCCGGAGCCGTTGGCGGTCGGCGTGGGCGTCGTCATGGCGATCCCCTCAGTCTTCCCGGTAGCGGAAGAGGCGGAAGTTGGCGATGCTCACGACCGCCAGCAGCAGGGCGAACACGATGCTCATCGCGGCGGCGCGACCGGCGTTGTTGTTTCGCAGTCCCTCCTCGACGATGAACCACACCACCGTGCGGGTCTCCGTGCCGGGCGTCCCCTGGGTGATCAGGAACGACTGGCCGAACATGTTCGCCGAGGCGAGCACCGTCGTGGTGATCACGAAGAGCAGCACCGGCCGCAGCCCGGGCAGCGTGACGTTGCGGAACCGCTGCCACGCGCTGGCGCCGTCCATCCGGGCCGCCTCGTACAGCTCCGGCGAGATGTCCTGCAGCCCGGCCAGGTAGATCACCGCGTTGAAGCCGGAGGTCCACCAGACGGTCACCCCGACCAGGGAGATCCACGCCCACGGCATGTTCGTCACCCAGGGGGTGTCCGACGGCAGCCCGACGGCTCCGAGCAGCCGGTTGACCAGGCCCAGGTTGGCGTCGAGCAGGAACCGCCAGAGCAGGCCGATCACCGCGACACCCAGCACGTACGGGGCGAAGTAGATCGCCCGGAAGAAGGTGCGGCCCGGGAAGGAGCGGTTCAACAGCAGCGCCAGCCCGAGCGGTACGACCACAAGCAGCGGCACCGACAGCACCGTGAAGATCGCCGTGGCCCGGATGCTCTCCCACCAGTCGCCGTAGACGGCGGAGTCGCTGGAGAACAGCTCCTTGTAGTTGTCCAGCCCGACGAAGGGTCGGTTGGGTAGCTGGAAGTCCCACTGGTGCACGCTCAGCCAGAGGCCGAGGATGATCGGCAGCAGGCCGAAGACCCCGAACAGGACCAGGTACGGGGCGAGGAACAGGTATGGCGTCGCCCGTCCGGTCCGGCGCGCCGAGGCGCCCCGGCGGGCTGCGGTGGCCGCCGGGGGCGGCGCGTCACCGCGCGCCGCCCCGACCTCGATCACGTCCGCCACGGGTTATCAGCTCCCGTACTTCTTGCGGTTGTCCTCGAGCTGCTTGTTGGCCTTGGACACCCCGTCGTCGAGCGCCTGCTTGGGCGACTTCTTGCCCAGCGCGGCCTCGTTGAACGAGTTGTAGAAGGTCGTCATGACCTCGCCCAGACCCGGTGCCGCCGGCGGGAAGGCCGCGTACTCCAGCTCGGGGGCGAGCGACGAGATCTCCGGCAGCGCCTTGAACTCGGCGCCCTCACGGACCTCCTTGCGGGCCGGGATCTGCCCGCCCTTGGCCCAGTCCAGCGAGTGCTGGCTCAGCCAGTTGATGAAGACCTTCGCCCCGGAGACCTTGTTGGCGTCGTTGGCCCGCTGCTTCACGATCGTGAAGTTGTGCGAGTTGGCCCAGGCCGAGGGCTTGCTGCCGATCTGGGGGAGCGGAGCGACGCCCCACTTGACCTCGGGGCTCTTCTTGAGGTCGTTGATCTGCCAGATGCCGTTCCAGGTGAAGGCGTTCTTGCCGCTCTTGAACGAGAGGTAGTCGGCGTCCTGGCCGACGTTTGCCGGCGAGTAGCCCTGCTTGATCATGTCGACAAGCCAGGTGCACGCCTCGACTGCCGGGTCGGAGTTGAACGTCGCCTTGGCCACCTCGGCGTCGAAGAGGGTGGCGCCCCACTGGTTGAGCAGGGAGTAGAACGTCATGCCGCCGGTGAACTGGAACGGGCTGACCCAGAAGCCCTGCACACCGGCCTTCTTCAGCTCGACCAGGGCCGACGTGTACTCGTCCTTCGTCGTCGGCGGCTTGTTCGGGTCGAGGCCGGCCTTCTGCATGACGGTCTTGTTGTAGTAGAAGCCCAGCGGGTGCATGTCCAGCGGGATGCCGTACCGCTTGTTGTTGTAGATCCCGCCCTTCCAGACGGTCGGCGCGAAGTCACCCTCGGAGAGCTCCAGGTTCTTGGCCACGTCGTCCAGCTCGGTGATCACGCCGCGGGCGGCGAAGGTGGCGAGCTGGTCCATGTGCATGACCGCGATGTCCGGGCCGTTGCCGCTGGAGGCCGCACCGGGGAGCTTGTTGTAGTAGTCCTCCCACTGGTACGTGGCCACCGACACCGCGATGTTCTTGTGCTCGGTGTTGAACTGGTTGACAAGCGCCTTGAAGATGTCGCCGTCGCCGCCGGTGAACCCGTTCCACAGCTTCAGGTCGACCTTCGGGCCGGTGTACTCCTTGCCGCCGTTGCCGGCGGCCGGCCCGGAGGTGCTGTCGCCACCGCCGCAGCCGGCGAGGGTCAGCGAGGCCGCGGCACCGATTCCGAGACCGAGGCCGAGCAGGCGCCGCCGGCTCATGTCGTTCTGGATCATGCTTTATCTCTCCTTGGAGGGGGACGGGATGAATTGTGCCTGCTCAGAACCGGTACGACATCAGACGCCGGTCGGGCCGAAGCGCAGCACGCTCCACGACACGGCGGGCAGGCGCACTGTGCACCGGCCGCCGTCGGGGGTGGGGGTGGGCAGTTCCCGAGGCGTCACCCGGTCGGGCTCGGCCTCGGTGTTCGTCGCCGACGGGTCGGACCCGGCAGCGATGCTCTGGAACGAGTAACCGGACAGTCCTGGCAGGCCGCGCAGGTCGATGTCCAGTGCGAGGTCCGTCGTGTCACGGTTCGTCGCGAAGACGGTCAGCTCGCCGGTCTCCTCGTCGTGCACGGCGACCGTGTCGAGCACCGGCACGTCCCCGTACTTCTTCGTGTCGTAGCGCGGCGACACCGGCTCGGTGCGCAGCACAGTGCCCCGGGCGTACCTGGCGGTGAGCGCGAACGGGTGGAAGATGCTCTGCCGCCAGGCGGGGCCGCCGTTGCGGGTGCGGATCGGCGCGATCACGTTTGCCAACTGGGCCTGGGCGGCGACCCCGACCCGGTCGGCGTGCCGGAGCAGGGTGATCAGCAGGTCGCCGACCACCACCGCGTCCACAGCCGTGAAGTCGTCCTCGATGAGCGCGGGCGCCTCGACCCAGCCACGCCGGTCCAGGTCGGCCTGTAGGCGGGACTCGTACCAGACGTTCCACTCGTCGAACGAGATCTTCAGCTTGCGCTTCTGCCGCTGCTTGGCGGCCACGTGGTCGGCGGTCGCCACGACCTCGGTGATGAAGTTGTCCATGTCCACGGCCGAGGCCAGGATGCTGGCCTGGTCGCCGTCGGACGGGTCGTAGTAGGTGTGTGCCGAGATGTAGTCGACGTGCTCGTAGGTGTGCTCCAGCACTGTCGCCTCCCACGCGGCGAACGTGGGCATCCGCCGGTTGGAGCTGCCGCAGGCGACCAGGCTGATCGAGGGGTCGATCATCTTCATCGCGCGGGCCGCCTCGGCGGCCAGCCGGCCGTACTCGTCGGCGGTCTTGTGGCCTACCTGCCACGGGCCGTCCATCTCGTTGCCCAGGCACCACAGCTGGACGCCGTACGGGTCTTCCGCGCCGTGCTTGCGTCGCAGGTCGGACAGCGCGGTCCCGCCCGGGTGGTTCGCGTACTCCAGCAGGTCGAGCGCCTCCTGGACACCTCGGGTGCCGAGGTTGACCGCCATCATCGGCTCGACACCGGCCTCGGCGGCCCAGGTCATGAACTCGTCCAGCCCGAACGCGTTTGTCTCGATCGTCTTCCACGCCAGGTCGAGCCGGCGCGGCCGGTCACCGACCGGGCCGACGCCGTCCTCCCAGCGGTAGCCGGAGACGAAGTTGCCGCCCGGGTAGCGGACCACCGAGACGCCCAGCTCGCGGGTCAGGTCCAGCACGTCGCGGCGCAGGCCGCGGGAGTCGGCGTTGGGGTGGCCGGGCTCGTAGACGCCGCCGTAGACGCACCGACCCATGTGCTCGACGAACGAGCCGAAGAGACGTCGGTCGGCCGGCCCGATCGAGAAGGCCGGGTCGATCGTCAGCTGCGCGGTCCGCAAGGGGATGCCACCTTTCCTCGGTGCTGGGAACCGGGTGACCGCAGTCACCGCCCACCCGGTGTCCTCGTTTGTACAACGTTGTAGGCAACGTTGTAAAGAGCTGATGACGAGGTATGGTGCGCGGGGTTACATCGGGGAGGTTGCGGCGTGCGACACAGGCTCAAGGACGTGGCCGAGCGGGCGGGCGTCTCGGTGAAGACCGTCTCGAACGTGGTGAACGGGTACGTGCACGTACGTCCGGACACCCGGGCCCGGGTCGAGGAGGCCATCGCCGAGCTGAACTACCGGCCCAACCTCTCCGCCCGTCACCTGCGCAAGGGGCGTACCGGGGTGATCGCCCTGGCGGTGCCGGAACTGGACATCCCGTACTTCGCCGAACTCGCCCGCTACGTGGTCACCGCCGCCGCCGACTACGGCTGGACGGTGCTCATCGACCAGACCGGCGGCCGTCGCGAGCAGGAACGAGTGGTCGCCTCCGGCATCACCGACCACCTGATCGACGGGCTCATCTTCAGCCCGCTGGCACTCACCGCCGAGGACCTGGCCGGCTTGGACGGCACCCCGATGGTGCTGCTCGGCGAGCGGGTCGACCACGGCCCGGCCGACCGCGTGGTGATCGACAACGTGACCGCGGCCCGCGAGATCACCGATCACCTGATCAAGCTCGGCCACCGCCGGATCGCGGCCATCGGCTCGCAGCGCACCGACGAGGGCGCGAGCGCCCGCCTGCGCCTGGCCGGCTACGCCGAGGCGCTGAGCGCCGCCGGTCTGGCCTACGACGAAACCCTCGTGGCGCCCGCGCCGGCCTGGCACCGCGCCGACGGCGCGGCCGCGATGCGCGGCCTGCTCACCACGGGGGTACGCCCCGACGCCGTCTTCTGCTTCAACGACACGCTCGCCCTGGGTGCTCTGCGCGCCCTGCACGAGGCCGGCCTGCGGGTGCCCGAGGACGTGGCGGTGGTCGGATTCGACGACATCGAGGACGGCCGGTTCTCGATCCCGACCCTGAGCACTGTCGCCCCGGACAAGGAGCAGATCGCGAGGCTGGCGGTGGAACTCCTCGCCAACCGCCTGGACGGCGACCGCTCCGCCCCCGCCAAAGAACTCAAGGCCCCCCACCACCTGGAACTACGCGAATCAACCCAAACCGCCTAACCATGCCCCGGTGATCAAGAGGTTTGCGTCAGAAATGCCGCTCACCTTGACGCAAACCTCTTGATCACCGGGAACAGGTGGGTGGGGTGGGGTGGGTGGTGGGTGGGGTTAGTCGAAGAAGCGGGCCAGGTGGGTGGGGGGTGCGGGGTCCGCTTCCGGGGGGAGGGGGGTCAGGTCGGCGAAGATGGAGGCGCCGTCGCAACCGGCGTGCAGTGGGAACCACCGCGGGGTGCCCGGAGGGCGGAGCTGACAGATCCCCTTGAACGTCTGCACGTCCATCAACCGGACGTGGGTCGGGTCGGCCACCGCGTTGACATGCCCCCACCAGGGGCTCATGACGTGGAGTACGCCGTCCGGGCGCAGCACCCGGTGACACTCGTCCACCAGGGGCAGAAAGTCGATCAGGTGCTCCAGGATGTGCACCGCGAACAGGACGTCCACCGAGTTGTCGGCGAGCGGCAGCGAGCCGGAGAGATCCGCCACCGCGTCCACTCCCGGCGCGGGGTAGATGTCCAAACCCAGGTTGCCCGACCACTGCTTGGTCGGCCCGCAGCCGAGGTCCACCACCACGGGCTTGCGCCCGCCGACCCCGACCCGGCACCAGACGCCGTAGACGCCGGCCAGCCGTCCCACCAGGTCGCGTACCAGCCGGAGTTCTCCGGGCTCGGCCACCTCGCCGCTGAGATGGGCGACCCCCCGGTCGAAGCGCACCTCGACCGCCAGACCGCGCAGCCGATCGTCGTGCCGGATCTGGTCCGCCCACGCCTGCGCGAGGGATTCGTCGATCAACCGCAGCCGGTCGGCCGAGGGCGGAGTCTGTGCCAAAGCGACCATTCGGGCCACCTCCCGCCGCGCGTTACCCGCATTCGCGCCCGGTATGCCCGCTCGGCCCCGCTCAGGGAGCGAAACGGGATCAGCCCGAGAGGGTACGGCGGCCCGGTCGGCCTCCGCCGCGCATGCGCTGCCGGGGCGGGGGAGCGGCGGTTTTCGGCCGCTTGAGGTGGTAGCGGTGCAGTTCGTGGTTGCCGGGCAGCGAAGGGTCCTCGCTCATCGCGACCAACTCCCAGCCCTGGTCACCGGCCCGGTTCAGGTGGGCCAGCGAGGTGTCGCCGTAGGGCGTCACGTCGACCATCGAGCCGTCCGGGCCGTACCAGACGAAGACGACCTCCCAGCCGAGGTCGTTGGTAGCCGCCTGGCGGCGGCGGACCAGCAGGGCGTACTCCCACTTGAGCATGGCGTCATTCTCACCCCGCGCCGGCCCGCGGGCACGGATCAATCCTCGGCGATCCGCCCGGCGTCCACCCGCAGTCGACGGTTCGTCTCGATGGCGGCCAGCATCCGCCGGTCGTGGGTGACCAGCAGCAGCGTGCCGGGGTAGCTGGCCAGCGCCGATTCGAGCTGCTCGATGGCGGGCAGGTCCAGGTGGTTGGTGGGCTCGTCGAGCACCAGCAGGTTGACCCCGCGGCCCTGGAGCAGCGCCAGCGCCGCCCGGGTCCGCTCACCGGGGGACAGGGTGGCCGCCGGTCGCGGCACGTGCGCCGCCCGCAGGCCGAACTTGGCCAGCAGGGTCCGCGCGTCCGCCGGAGACAGGTGCGGTACGGCCGCGTGGAACGCGTCGATCAGCGGTACGTCGCCGAGGAACAGTCCCCGGGCCTGGTCGACCTCGCCGACCACCACGCCCGGCCCGAGCGAGGCGGTGCCCTCGTCAAGTGGCAGCCGCCCGAGCAGCGCGGCCAGCAGGGTGGACTTGCCCGAGCCGTTCGCCCCGGTCACCGCGACCCGGTCCGCCCAGTCGATCTGAAGGTCGACCGGCCCGAGGGTGAACCCTCCCCGGCGTACCACGGCGGAGCGCAGCGTGGCCACGACGGCGCCGGCGCGGGGCGCGGCGGCGATCTCCATCCGCAGCTCCCACTCCTTGCGGGGCTCCTCGACCACGTCGAGCCGTTCGATAAGCCGTTCCGTCTGCTTGGCCTTGGCGGCCTGCTTCTCGCTCGACTCGCTGCGGAACTTGCGGCCGATCTTGTCGTTGTCGGTGGCCTTGCGGCGGGCGTTCTTCACGCCCTTCTCCATCCAGCCGCGCTGGGTGCGGGCCCGCGCCTCCAGGCCGGCCTTGGTGTCGGCGTACTCCTCGAAGTCCGCGCGGGCGTGCCGCCGCGCGACCTCGCGCTCCTCCAGGTAGGCCGCGTAGCCGCCGCCGTAGTGGTGCACCTGCTGCTGCGCCAGGTCCAGCTCCACCACTCTGGTCACCGTGCGGGTGAGGAACTCCCGGTCGTGGCTGACCAGCACCGTGCCGGCCCGCAACCCGGTGACGAACTCCTCCAGCCGCTCCAGGCCGGCCAGGTCCAGGTCGTTTGTCGGCTCGTCGAGCAGGAACACGTCGTACCGGCTGAGCAGCAGCGACGCGAGCCCGGCGCGGGCGGCCTGGCCGCCGGAGAGCCCGGTCGTCGGGTGGTCCAGGTCGACCGCGAGGCCCAGGTCCGCGCTCACCTGCTCGGCGCGCTCGTCCAGGTCCGCGCCGCCGAGGGCGAGCCAGCGCTCCAACGCGTCGGCGTAGGCGTCGTCCGCGCCTGCCGTCCCGGCGGTCAGCGCCTCGGTCGCCGCGTCCAGGGCCGCCTGCGCGGCTGTCACCCCGGTCCGGCGGGCCAGGAAGTCGCGTACCGTCTCGCCCGGCCGCCGTTCCGGCTCCTGCGGCAGGTGCCCGACGCTCGCGGTGGGCGGGCTGAGTCGCACGTTGCCGGCCTCGACCGGCAACAACCCGGCGAGGGTACGCAGCAGCGTCGACTTGCCGGCCCCGTTCGGCCCGACCAGGCCGACCACGTCGCCCGGGGCGACGACCAGGTCCAGCCCGGAGAAGAGTGGGCGGTCCCCGTGCCCGGCGGCCAGGTCCTTGACGATCATCGTGGCGCTCATCAGGACGGCAGCCTATCCGGCTGCTCGCATAAGAGCCGACGGCAGCGGGCAGACTCAACGGCGTGGTGACCACTCTGGCGATCGACTGCGGTGGCGGCGGCATCAAGGCGTCGGTCCTCGACGAGGCCGGCACGATGCGGGCCCGGCCGCTGCGGGTGCCGACCCCGTACCCGCTGCCTCCCGCCCTGTTCGTTCGGACCCTGCGGGAGCTGGGTGGGCGGCTGCCCACGGCGGACAGGTTGACGGTCGGCGTGCCCGGCATGATCCGGCACGGGGTGGTGGTGGCCACCCCGCACTACGTCACCCGCAGCGGGCCCCGCTCCCGCGTCGACCCGGACCTACAGGCCGAGTGGTCCGGCTGGGACGCGCGGGGCGCGCTGGCCGACGCGTTCGGTGTGCCGGCGCTGGTGCTCAACGACGCCGAGGTGCACGGTGCGGGTGTGGTCGCCGGTACCGGCTGCGAGCTGGTGTTGACCCTGGGGACGGGGCTGGGCAGTGCCCTCTTCGACGGCGGGGTGCTCGCACCGCACCTGGAGCTGTCGCACGCGCCGGTGCGCTGGGGCACCACCTACGACACGTACGTGGGCGAGCCGGAGCGTCGGCGGCTCGGCGACGCCTTCTGGTCCCGGCGGATCCGGCAGGTGGTGGACGGGCTGCGCCCGGTGTTCCGGTGGGACCGGCTCTACCTGGGCGGGGGCAACTCCCGGCTGATCCGGCCGGAGCAGCTGGCCCGGATGGGCGACGATGTGGTGGTGGTGCCGAACACGGCTGGGATCGTCGGCGGCGTCCGCGCCTGGGAGCTGGCCGCCGGCCGTCGCGACGCCCGCACCTGACCCGATTTCGACCCGGGGAACAGTCGCCAAACGCCGAGTGTTGTGCCAGCGTCGGAACAGGTGACGGCGCGACCCGAGGAGGTGGGCAGATGGATCTTCTGGCGGACTACCGGCGGGCGACCATGTTCTTCGAGACCGGTGACCCGAGCGGAGCGGCCCGACTGCTGGAGCCGATCGTGGACGCCGAACCCGGCAACGCGGCCGTCCGGCAGCTGCTCGCCCGGGCGTACTTCCAGTCGGCCCAGCTCAACCGGGCCGAGGAGCAGCTACGGGAGTTGGTCGACCGGGACCCGAGCGACCACTACGCGCACCACGTGCTGGGCCGGACGCTTGAGCGGCTGAACCGGCACACCGACGCGCTGCGGCACCTGCGGATCGCCGCGGCGATGTACCCGGCCAACGACGACTACCGGATCGCGCTACAGCGGGTGGAGACTCGCGTGGGCGGCACTCGCTGAGCGCGAACCCGGTGACGAGCGAGGGGCGGTCCTACGGGCCGCCCCTTCGTCGTCCTGTGGGGGAGCCGACGGGCGTGCCTAGGATGGCGGACATGGGACCTGACCGGCCGGGGGCTGCGGCATGAAGCTCAAGCTGGACCTGCACGAGATCTTCAACAAGGGGCAGGACATCGACCGCGCGCTGCGCGGGATCATGGACGAGGCGGTGGCGAAGAAGGCCACCCTCGTGGAGATCATCCCGGGCAAGGGGTCGGGTCAGCTCAAGAAGCGGGTGCTGCGCTTCCTCGACCAGAAGGACGTCAAGCAGCTCTACCACCGCGTGGAGAAGGACTCGAAGAACTTCGGCCGCCTCTTCGTCCACTTCCGCTGGAAGTAGCGGCGGCATAGCCTCTGACCTGCGTAGCAGGCCGCTGCCAGGGCCGTAGAACCATGATCATGCTCCGCGTGGCCCTGGTTACGGTCAGTGCCACCGCACGCCAGTCGTGCACCTACGCTTCTGGCCAGTCGGACACGATGACCAATGGGACTGAGTCCGGCGAGCGGTAGTCGTCACCAGGAAAATACTCGATGTGCTGATGCCGGTGGACGGTCCGGTCATCGGCGGTCTCGGCTTGCTCAGCCACACCATCGAGCGCGTCCCAGATGATCTCGAGATACTCACGCCCGCCGGAGAAATGCAGCCTGGTCCCGCCTTTCAGACTGACGAGCAGCGGGCCTGCAGTCGCCTCTTGACTGACGGCCCCGTCGGTGACCGCCACCTCAAAGGGCTCAGCATGATGGCGTAGCAGCCGGCTGAGGGCGCGGAGCGCAGCCGGCGGACCGGCAAGCTCCAGCTCGTCGTCGCTGACGAAGAGACGACAGCGTCGGTGATCGTCCATCGGCGCATTGTTCCTCACCGCGGCCCCTACCGTCGCCCACCGTGAAGGCCTCCGCGAGCGCCTTGAGGATCATGTCGGGCATCAGGTGGGACGCGAGCGTCAAGCATCTCCCGTGACGGGACAGGCCGGACTGCCGGCGGTGTCGGGTCTCAGGACCTGCGTGACAGATCAGTCTCGGGACATGGGTGACACGTCCGGCTAGACGATCTTCCGTTCAGGGCAGCGCTTGTGCATGCCCTGGCTAGTTGGGGTTTGCAAGGACTTCGATGTGGATTGGCTCTTGACTGTTGAGGTAGAGCGCGTAGCCCGCTTCGTCATCGTCGGTCGTGTCGACAGGAACCACCCCAAGCACGTAGTCCGGCCGGGGTAGGAATCCGAAGTCGGCGGGAGGATCGAACCTCTCGATGGAGGTCACCCGCACCTCCGTCGGTGGGATGCCCACGAAGCAGGGGTCACCGGTTTGAAGTTCGGAGGGGTCGGGCTCCAGTCGCCAGGGTGTGTTGTGCCAGCCGTGAGCATCAGGGTCACGAGGAAAACCCACGGTGCCGTCCCATGAGTTGTTCGACTCGGGGTCGGCCTCCCACCATGGCCAGTCGATGAGCAGGCGCTGGGGCGTGGTCCTGACGACCCGCGCGTCGAACGCTTCGGCTGAGATCAGGAGCAGGTCGCCGACGGTGTAGCCGAGCGCCTTCGTCAACCTGATGCTATCCATGTGATCTGCCAGTCTTCTTGCTCCAGCTCATGAGCGACAAAGCTAGGAATGGCACCGCCGAGGCGTCAAGCCTCACCCTGGTGCTGCGGGGTGCGGCCCGTGCGTGAGGGTTCGGGTTTGCGGAGTCGGATAAGCACCCGATGCACCGTGATCCGCGACGGAACCGGCCCCGGGCAGTCCCGGCGGCCTAGTTCGAAGACCAGGCGACGGGCACCCCAGCGAGGATGATTCCGGCGCAGCTCACAGATCAGCGCCTCCACCTCCGGCAGGGTCTGCCCAGGCGAGGAACGTGGCCGGCTGGACCGATCGGCCAGCCCTTCCAGACCCTCCTGCTCATACCAGGCCAGCCAGCGATGCACCGCCTGACGGGAGACCCCGAATCGTTCGGCGACGTCCGTGACCGTGGATCCGGCAAACACGTCCTGGACGGCTCGATACCGCTGTTCCATCACGCTCATCTCCACCAACACTCGGCGGAGTGTCACGCAGGTCCTGATACCGATGTGTCACGCAGGTCCCGAGACCGGACATCGGACTGCCGGCGGTGTTGTGCAAAGTTTCTGTACGTCTTCAAGGCGGCCCGAGACGGGCCGCAAGCGCCGCCGCCTGGGCGCGCGTCCGTCGCTCCGCTGGCGCTCCGACTCCGGCCACGCAGGACGCCCGGCGGCTGGCGCGGGAAGCGGTGAGCCCGGGGCCGCCGCAGACGGTGGGGCCGAGGGTTGTTGGTGTTCGTGGGCCGGCAGCCGGTCGGGCCGCGCCCCGAGCGGCGCGGCGCAGCGAAGGGCACGCCGGGTCCGCGCGGCGGGTCGCGGCGGCGGGTCGGTCAACACCACCGAGAGCAGCGCCGCAAGACTGACGCTCTGTAGTTGTCGACCCGTGCGATGGTGGTCGTTGGTCTACCGAAAGTGACGATCAACCCGATTCCCAAGCTGAGCGTCCGAAGCTGCGATGATGCTTCCCGTGAGTCAGACGGCGGAATGGGACCGCATGGTCGAGGGCGCTCGTGTCCGCTTCGTGCCCGGCCAGGGCGATGAACCTGCGACTGCCGACAACATCGATGCGCACCTTTACCTTGCTGACGGCACCCATCGTTACGCCACGTTCATGACGACGGATGAGATCGGTCGCGTCCTGCAAAGGTGGGCTGGGACCGGGGAGGCTGGTGGCGGTCGGTACTTCTGGTGCTCCGACTTGGTCATCGTTCCAAGGCCCGGTGTCGAGGCGATGGTGGCGGCCCTGGGAGAGATGATCCGATCCGGTGACGTCGACGTGATGCTTAGCAAGGTGGAGGACGGCGCGATCTAGCTGAGTGACTAAATCCATGGGCGCATCGAGATGGAGCCGTGTCACCGAGGCGCTCGAAGCTCCGTCATTGGCGCGGCGATGTGGTCGGGAACATCGAGTGCGTCCATCTTGAGGTGTCTCGCCGACCTTCTCGGCGTCGAACACCCGTGAATCCGGCAGCAGCTGCTGCACGAGCGCGCTGGTAGTCGTCTTGCCCACGCCGTGGGTGCCGTTGAGCCATACGATCACGGGACACGGTAACGCGCGTTCGATCGACCACGCCTCTCGCTGAGATCGATCAATCCGTCTCCGCACACGCGCGGCAGTCGGCCTTGGCGTCTCGGTCGTCCCGTTCGCAGTCGGTGCCAACTGAGTTCCCACGGGCCCACTCAAACTCGGGCAGGGAACGCACCATCGCCGCCAGGACGCCATGCGGGAGGTGAAGACCGCCCAGCTCGCTGATCCCGACCCAGGCGATGTCGTCGTGCTCGTCAGGTGCACGGTTGGTCGGAGAGCCGATCCACTCTGCGACCTGCCAGACGCCCACGTGCAGGGCGACCCCACCAATGCCGGCATGCAGGACGCCCAGCCGGGAAGCGGATGCCGCCACAATGTGCACACCGAGTTCTTCGTGCATCTCACGCGCGAGGGCTTGTAGTTCCGACTCACCGGCTTCGACCTGCCCGCCGGGCAGATCCCAGACATCGGGGAACGCCCGTTTCGTCGGCCTGCGATGCGCCAGCAGGACCGCGTCGTTGTCGACGAGCGCGCCTGCGACAACGACATGCATGACGGGAGTAGAACACGGGGGTGGGACAAACGGCGGCGGGGAATCATCGACAGGCGCTGGGGGTACGAACCGTCGATGCGCCTACATCCCGGTGAGACCGAAGCCGTTGGCTGGCGAGTGGTGACGGTTTCCGACGCCGTCCGGCAGCTACGCGACGCATCACCAGGTGTCACCGGGCGCCCGCGGGTGATCGCGATCGACGGCCGCGGTGGTGCAGGTAAGACGACCCTGGCGGAGAGGCTGCGCAAGGCGGAGCCCAACTCCGCCGTCGTGCACACCGACGACGTCGCCTGGAACCACGCCTGTTTCGACTGGGGGATCGTGCTCGCCGAGAACATCCTGCAACCCCTGCACCGAGGGGAGTCGGTCGACTTCCGTCCCGATGCCTGGATCAGCCACGACCGAGCCGGGTCGATCACCGTTCCTGCCGGCGCCGATTTCGTCTGGGTCGAGGGTACGGGCATCATCCGGGACGAACTTGGCCCGTGGTTGGACGCCTCGGTGTATCTACAGGGCGATCTTGATGAGCAGGAGCGGTTGCTGGTCGCTCGTGACGGCGACTCTCCCGAGCAGCAGGAGCACGTGACGAACTGGCTCCGGGAGGAACTGCCCTTCATGCTGCGCGAACGACCGTGGTCCCGAGCCACCCTGATCGTCGCCGGCCCGTCGCGGATCGACCACGACCCGGACACCGAACTGGTCGTGGCCTCACCGACCAGCCTTTAGCGCGCTTACTCCATAGTGCCTTGAGCCTGCTTCAGCGGGCCCGCTAGCCAGCGATCGGCGGCGGTGTGACTGCGGAGGCGGACCACGGGAAGGTCCGGACGTCGGACCGCCAGGGCCTCGATACGCGTGGCCGTCCGAGGATGCGTGTTCCACGCCCAGCGGACGATGTGCTCGGGGTCGGTGAGCAGGGTCCAGAGTGGCGGTTCGACGTTGCCGTTCCAGAGCCGTTGGCGTCGAAGGCGGCGTACGACGGTCCGCCGGACGACCTGGCGCATGACGGTGATCTTCGGCAGATCCAGCCACACCACCAGGTCGGCGAGGTCGGCGAGGTGGTCGCGGACCACCCCGTACTGCCACTCGGTCACCCAGGAGGGGCCTGCGCTGAAGAGGCGTACGTCGTCTTCGAAGGACGGACGTCTGGTCCACGACGGTCCGTGGAAGAGGCCGTCGATCTCGACGTGCGGCGCCTGCAACGACGTGGCGATGCGGGAGGCGAGGGTCGTCTTTCCGGCGCCCGAGGTCCCGGCGACGAGGACGCGTCGGGGACGGCGCGGCAGGGGATCGGCGGCGTCCAGGTGCGGCATGACGATGAGGCTAGTTCGACCTGGTCGGCGGCCTGGGTAGCTGGACGCCGGGAGCACGGCGTGAGGCCTGACCTGCTTCTTCGGCCGCTGGCGATGTCCTCGTGGGTACAGTGCCCGCCATGCTCGTCTCCCAGTACGCGTACTTCGCGCTGTCCTCGGTTCGGGTGCCAGCGGCCGAGATCACCGCCCGGTTGGGCATCGAGCCCGACGAGGTGGTCGTTCGTGGCAGTCGCCAGGTCGACCCGGCTCGGCCCGCCACTCATCGGTGGAAGATCGCGTGCCGGAAGCCCGGACTTGGCGTGGACGAGCAGATCGCGCAGATCGTGGATCGGCTGTTCACCCACGCCGGGCGGATCGGGGAACTCGCCGCCGAACTGGACCGCGTTGATGAGGCGTCCGGTGCCAGCGTCCTGCAGGTCGTGCGAGTGTTCGAGCACCCGGACGGCGAGGAGGAAGACCTGGCCGGCCCCGTCGACGGGATGCAGAAGCTCCCGGGGCAGCACCAGTTGCTGGGCTGGCACCTGGACGCCCGGGTGCTGGAATTCCTCCGGCGCACGCGGGCGGAACTGGACGTGGACGAGTACCTCTACGGATGAAGAACCCGATCTTGGTGATCATGGCGGGCATGCCCGTACTTGCTACCGAATCGCGTTCAGCGCGTCCCGGAAGTCGGCGGTGGCCTGTTCCTGGGGATAGCGCCTGTGAAGTTCGACGTCAACCTCACCGGCGACGAGCAGCAGCGAGGGCAGGGATCGGCGCGTAGCGGCGAACGCCACCGCTCCCTGTTCGACGGCCCGATCCAGCTCGCCAGCGCGCAGGGCGGTGGCGGCGAGAGTGAGTCGGGCTTCGGCCATCCGCATGGGTGACCGCTCGATGCCGTCCGAGCCGGTGCCGAGACGCAGAACCTCGTGGGCGTAGTGCTCGGCGAGAGTGTCGTGTTCGGCGAGGCGGTAGGCGTCCATCGCGTAGAACAGCCATTTGCCGGGATCGACCTCGAAGTGGTTGTCGGGCCGGTCCGGCGTACCGAGGTCGTCGAGTAGCCGCCGACCTCGATCGAGCGCCGTCCGCGCGCCCTGGAGGTCGCCGAGGCGTGCCAGCGCCTTGGCTTCCTGCGCGATCAGTTGCACCCCCACCCGCTGCCGACCTGCGGCCTCCTGGCCAGATCGAGCGGCGGTCAGCGCCGCCTCGTGCCGGGACTGGGTGAGTGCGAACCAGGCCGTCATCTCCCACGCCCATCCGGTGATGCCAGCGTGACCGGCTTCGTCACCGAGCTGGCGGGCGGCAGTGCGGGTGGCCTCGGCGCTGGCGCGCATGCCGAGGTCGTACTCGACACAGCCGATCAGCAGTGCCAGCCAGCCCGCGCACACAAGCAGTTCGCGGTGCTGCCGTAGCCCGGTGGGTCGCTGGAGCAGCCGGGCGACCTCACGCAGCCAACCCTGACCTTCGGCACGCAGATCCCAGGCGTCGCGCCACCCGTACTGGCAGCACAGCTCGGTCACGGTCGCCTGCAACGTCTCGATGGTGGCGGGGGCGGTGTCGCTGGCATGCATGCGATGCAGCAGGTCGACGGTCTCCGACGGCCGGGTGTCGGTGGCGGCGGCGACATCCAGGGCGGCGCAGGCGATCAGCTCCCCGCGAGCGGCGAGGACGTCGTCGATCCGGCGGGCCAGATCCTCGCCGGGTCGGCGGCGGCCGTTTTCAAGTCGGGAGAGGTGCCCCTTGTCGGCGGGCAGCAGCTCGGCGAGAGCGGCCAGGCTGAGCCCGCGCGCCTCCCGCGCTGTCCGCATTCGGGCACCGAACGTTGGCATCTCTCGCGCCTCCCGCCGGGGTTGCCGGGTTGCCGGTGCGGGTTGGCAACGCGCAACCCGTCGACCGATGTGAGCGTACCGCCGCACGGTGTATCGGACGAGCACGCGCAGTGACGGTGGGAGGCGTGGTGGAGGTTCGGGAGCGGTTCAAGCTCGGGATTTCCGGATGAACGGGGAGCACCTGCCACGCCGGCCGCAGTGGCACTGTCAGATGTGTGCGCCGGACACGCCCTGGCCGTGCCATCCCGCGCGGGTGCGCCTTGCCGAGGCGTACGGGCGGGACCGCATCGGCCTTTCCATGTACGTCGGTGGGCTGCTCTTCGTCGTCGTCGCGGAGTTGCCCGAGGTGGCGCCGGCCGAGTTGTACGAGCGGTTCGTGGCGTGGACGCGCTGACGGGCGTCATCCACCTGCGAAGACGAGCGCCGCCGTCGCCGTCCAGCAGATGACCGCCCCGGCATCCGCCGAGGGTCAGAGTGCGGCGGCGCCGAGAACCCAGGGCGTGGTCTGGGCGATGAAGTCAGCCGGGAAGCCGAGGTCGAAGTCGGTTGCCGCTTCCAGGCGCGTCACCAGTTCTGGCGGCAGCGTGACCGCTGTGCAGCCCAGGTTGTCCCGCAGTTGGTCGAGGGTCCGCGCGCCGATGATCGGCAGCACGCCGTCGCGTCGGCGGGTCCACGCGAGAGCGACCTGAGCAGGGGTGACGCCCAGTTCGCCAGCCACGTCCTGTACGACCCGGGCCACACCGAGGTCCCGGTCGCTGATCGCGTCCCGGTTCAGGCGCGTCCTTTCGCCCGGCGCAGCGGTGCCGTACTTACCGGACAGCACACCGCCGCCGAGCGGGCTCCAGGCCGTCACCGCCAGGCCGTACGCCTCGGCCATCGGTATCAACTCCCGCTCGGCGTCGCGGTTGATCAGGCTGTAGGGCACCTGGAGGCCGGCGAACGCAGTCCAGCCGCGCCACTCGGCCAGCGTGTTCGCGCGGGAGACGACCCAGGCCGGTGTGTCCGAGACGCCGATGTAGAGAACCTTTCCGGCGGTGACTGCGTCGTCGAGCGCCCGCATGGTTTCGTCGATCGGTGTGTGCCGGTCCCAGATGTGCACCCAGTAGATGTCGATGTGGTCGGTGCGCAGCCGGCGCAGGCTGGTTTCCAGCGACAGCCTGAGATTCTTGCGGTGGTTGCCGCCGCCATTGGGGTCAGCCGGGTCCCGGGTCACCGTGTACTTCGTGGCCACGACGAACCTGTCGCGCCGGCCGACCAGTAGCTCGCCGAGGATCTCCTCGCTGGCGCCGCCGCGGTAGTTGATGGCGGTGTCGATGGCATTCCCGCCGGCCTCGGCGTAGGCGTCGAGGATGCGCTTGCACTCCTCGATCGGCGCGCCGACGCCCCCCTGCTCACCGAACGTCATGGCACCGAGCACCAGCTCGGACACCCGCAGGCCGGTGCGCCCGAAAGTCGTGTGCCTCATGCGAACATCGCCGCCACGTGCTCGGCCATCTCGTCGGCGGGGACGTCGCGCAGGTGCCGGTTGATGGCCCAGCGGTGCCCGGACGGGTCGAGGAACTGTGCGGTGCGGTCGCCCCAGAACGCGTCGTGCGGCGGCTCGAACGCGGTGGCCCCGGCGGCGATCGCGCGGTCATAGGCGGCGTCGACGTCGGATACCGGCAGCTGGAAGGCGGCCGGGCTGCCGCCCAGGGCCGTCGGCGTGCGCAGACCACGGTCCGGCCATTCGCCCGCCACGGCGAGCACGGTGTCACCCACCCGCAGCTCCACGGTGAGCGGGCGGCCGTCAGGCCGCGGAACGCGACTGATCTCCCGAGCGCCGAGCACCTCCGTGTACCAGATGGCCGCGGCGTCGGGATCGTTCACCACGAGATGGACAGCGATCTGTGTCATGCATCGACCATACATCCTGTCTGGTCACGCCGTCCAGATGGTACGTACGGTAGGCTGTGAGCCGTGATGGCCCGACGTGACGAACCTCCGCGAAACGATGTCGAGCTGCGCGAACGCATCCTCGACGCACTGCACGAACTGCTGCGTGAGCGCACCTTCGACACGCTCAGCGTTGCCGAGATCATCGCGGCCGCCGGGGTCTCTCGGGCGAGCTTCTACTTCTATTTCGCGGGCAGGCAGGCGGCGTTGGCCGAGCTGGTGCGTCGCGCGGTCGGCGCCGGCCACGAGGCCGCGCAGCCGTGGGTGCAGGGCAGGTCCAGCCCGCACGAGGCCCTGCGGGCGGGTGTCGACGCGGGCGCCGAGCTGTGGCTGTCCAACGCGGCGGTGTTGCGCGCCATCGTGGAGAGCTGGGCGTCCGACCCGCAGCTACGCGAGCTGTGGCTGACCCAGATGGCGACGTTCACCGACGCCGCGGTCACCCGGATCGAGGCCGAGCGGCAGGCCAAGCCCGCCGTCAAGGCCCGGCTCGACGGCGTCGACGTGCATGCGCTCGCCGCATCGCTGACGTGGGCCGGCGAACGGCTCTACTACCTGGCCGCGTGCGGGGTGCCGCCGTTCGATGATCGGAATCGGCTGGTCGACACGTTGACCCATCTGTGGGTGTCGGCCCTTTACGACTGACGCCCACCCCGACCCGCACCACAAGGGTTGCGAAGCCTGAGTGGCCGGTCGGGTCGGTGGGCCTACGCGTCTGAGCGGGCGCCGTGGCCGGCCGGTCGACGGGACCAGCACTGCGGGCGCTGGCGTACGGCAAGCTCCAGCGAGAGGTGGTCGGACTCGATCATTTCCCGGGCTATTCGACGTGCCATCTCCAGGCGATCGACGTACGCGTCAAGATCGGTCGGGCCGGCGCCAGCCATAATCGAACTCCTCGTCCGCATTCGAACTACTCGCATCATGCACCGGGCCGGGAGCCGTCACCATTCCCCGATCGGTGGAATCCGCCCGCCGTACGGCTCTGTGTGACGTACCCCTGGTGGGGCCGATGGTAACGGCGCATCCGCCACCCCGCCGTTGGACTGCGGAAAGTGTTCACGACATGGGCTGCGGTCAATGGTGACGTGCGGGTTTGCCGGGGGTCGCTACATTGCACGGTGCGCGGATCGGGGGGCGCGACGTGTCCGGTGAGGGATCTTCGATACGGGAGGACCGCCGTGCGACAACCGAGCAGAACCGATCCGTTGTTCGTGGCCGTCGAATCGGCGGCGATCACCCGGGCGCACATCGCCGGGCTCGTGGCGGGACGGATCGCCGCCGTCCGGGTGCCGGGGCTGCTGCCCGCCGCCCGCTGCCATGCGATCACCGCCGCGCTCGCCGACGCGGAGATGGACCGGTACGACGAGAGTCGGGTCTTTCCCGTGGTCGCCAAGTTCGGCCCGTCCATCAACGATCACCGGGACGGCGGTGACCTGCGCGACGACTACTGGGAGGCCGCGCGTGTCGCCGAGAAGGGCTGGTCCACCCTGGGTCTGCCGGACGCGCCGCGTGAGCTGTGCCTGGCCGCGTTCCGGTCGGCCTGGCCGGAGGTGGCGCCCGGGCGGCGGCAGGGGCGGGAGATGCACGTCGGCATCGTCCGCGAGATCAACGCCGGGCTTCAGGTGCACTTCGACGACGCGGTCAGGGAGTACGCGGGCCGGCTGCTCGACGCCGAGGTGGTGGCCCAGTTGGCGTTCAACATCTACGTCCGGGTGCCGCCCGTCGGGGGTGAGACGGTGCTGTGGCGTCGCCGGTGGCAGCCGAACGACGAGGACCTGCGGGTTCCCGGCGGGTACGGCTATCACGAGTCGGTGGCCGACGGCACGCAGTCCCTGACGTTGCGCCCCGCGCTGGGAGAGGGATTTCTGTTTGACCCGCGGCACTATCACACGGTGCGTCCCGCGACTGATGGCCGGCGAATCTCCATAGGATGTTTCGTCGGGCTCACCGACGACGGTCGACTGGCTCTCTGGTCGTAGTGAAGGGCGTTTCCCCATGGTGGACAGAAACGACGTCGAGGCGGCTGCGGCGCTGGTCGAGGGGCGGGTCCGTCAGACGCCTGTCATCACCGTCGACGGCGCCGACCTCGGGGTGCCCGGACTGCTCAGCCTCAAGCTGGAGCTGCACCAGCACACCGGCTCGTTCAAGCCGCGCGGCGCGTTCAACCGGATGCTCCAGGGCGCGCTGCCGTCGGCGGGGGTGATCGCCGCGTCGGGAGGCAACCACGGCCTCGCGGTCGCGTACGCGGCCCGGTCGCTGGGCGTGCCGGCGGAGGTCTTCGTGCCGGTCACCGCATCGCCGGTGAAGGTGCAGCGCCTGGCCGGGCTGGGCGCGCAGGTGCGGCAGGTGGGCCAGCACTACGCCGAGGCGCTGGCTGCCAGCACCCAGCGGGCCGGCGAGACCGGGGCGCTCGTGGTGCACGCGTACGACCAGCCGGAGGTGGTGGCCGGGCAGGGCACCGTGGGTCGGGAGTTGGAGGGCCAGCTCGACGGGATCGACACCGTGCTGGTGGCGGTCGGCGGCGGTGGGTTGGTGTCGGGCATCGCGAGCTGGTTCGACGGGTCGGTACGCGTCGTCGGCGTCGAGCCGGAGCAGATCCCCACCCTGCACGCCGCCCTGAAGGCCGGCCGACCTGTCGACATCGAGGTGGGCGGCATCGCCACGGACTCGCTGGGCGCCCGCCGGATCGGTGACATCGCCTTCGACACCGCCCGTCGTACCGGCGTGGTCTCGGTGCTGGTGCGCGACGAGGACCTGGTGCGGGCGCGGCGGCTGCTCTGGTCGGAGCTGCGGGTCGCCGCCGAGCTGGGCGGCGCGGCCGCGTTGGCCGCCCTGGTCGGCGGCGCGTACGTGCCACAGGCGGGGGAGCGGGTGGCGCTGATCGTCTGCGGTGGCAACACCGACCCGAGCGACCTGGGCCCGGCGGCGCCGCACTGACGGGTCAGTCGCCCTCGCGCAGGCGACGCAGCGCGTGCTCCACCTGGAGGGTGTCCAGGTGGGTGTCCCCGAGCAGCCGCCGACGGTCGGCCAGCAGGCGCTCGTACACCTCGACTGCCGCATCGACCTGCCCGTCGAGCAGCAGCACCACGGCGAGGGTCGCCCGGATGGTGAGCACCTCGCTGCGGTCGGCGTGCCGGGGCTCCACGGTGGCGAGCGTGGCCCGCAGTTCCTCCTCCGCCTCGGCGAGGCGGTTCTGCTCCTGCATGCACCGGGCCAGCGTGTGCCGGGCCTGCCAGGTCTCGGGTTGGTTGAGCGGCCACAACCGGTAGCGGACCTCAAGGATCGCGTGCAGCATCTCCTCGGCCTCGGGGGCCCGGTGCTGGGCGAGGACGGCCAGCGCGAGGCTGTGCCGCACGATCATCGTGTCCCAGTGCTCGTGCCCGCGGACCTGGTCCTCCGCAGCGACGATCTGCCGCAGCTCCAGCTCGGCCTCCGGCCACTGGCGTTGCGCCATGATCGCCTTGGTGAGCTTGTGGCGGCTCGCGAGGGTGTCGGGGTCGTCGCTGCCCAGCACGCGGGTGCGGTCGGCGATGACGTCGCGGAGCACCCGGTCGGCCATCTCCGGCTGGTTGCGCTCCAGGTAGGTGCGGCCCAGCTCGTGGCGCAGCGCCAACACCTGGGGCCGGTCCAGGTCATGGTCGTACGCGGCGCAGCCCCGCACGATGGGATCCAGGATGTCGAACGCCGAGCCCGG
Organism: Micromonospora lupini; assembly: GCF_026342015.1. NCBI lineage: Bacteria > Bacillati > Actinomycetota > Actinomycetes > Micromonosporales > Micromonosporaceae > Micromonospora > Micromonospora lupini. The sequence goes on along the minus strand of NZ_JAPENL010000002.1, from coordinate 712,950 downwards.
CAGACCGACCGCGATGAGGTAGCGGGCGGTGAGCCGGGTCAGTTCCAGCGCCCGGAGCACGGTCTCGGGGTCGTGTTTCTGCCTCTGCGGCACCAGGTATTCGCGCACCGCCTCGACGAGGTGCGGCACCAGCACGTCCCAGTTGGCCCAGACCGCGGAGTCGTCGGGGCTCTGCCCCTCGGTGGCGGCGAGCAGCAGCTTCATGACCACGCCGTGGTAGTCGGCGATCTGCTCACGGACCTCGTCGCGGTCGCGGAACATCGCGTGCACCAGCGGGTGCAGCGACAGCACGTGCGCGAACGCCGGGTCGGCGACGTCCTCCCGGACGTCGAAGTCGACGAGGGCGAGGTCGCCGATGCCCTCCAGCACCTTCACGCGCTGCCGCGAGGTCATCCCCTCGAACAGCGGCGATCCGGCCAGGATGGCCGGCTTGAGCACCACCTCGTAGGGCACCGGGGAGACGCTCAGGCAGGCCAGCACGTTGAGCAGCGGTCGGCTCTGCTGGAGCTGGCGGCGGGCCAGCAGGTCAAGTGAGATGTCGTCGACCTCGCGGACGATCTCCAGGCCGAGCGACTCGTCGAGGTCGACGTCGGCGGCGTCGCGCGGCGAGCGGAACCGCCGCTCCACAGCCGTGCGGTAGTCGGCGAAGGTGGTGATGGTGGACGAGCCGCGCCAGACCGGGCTGGCGTTGACCGACCGCAGGTAGTTGCCGGCCGCCCGCAGGGCCAGGGGCAGGCCGCCCAGCTCCCGGGCCAGCTCGCGGGCGTCGTCGAGGCCGCCGGCCTGCGCCCCGGCCCGGTCGATGAGCACCTGCGCGCCGGCGTCGGCGTCGAGCGGGCGTACCTGGTGCAGGGTCGACCAGGTGCCCCACGTCGCCCGGTTGCCGTCCCGGGTGGTCACCAGGACCATGCCGTCCTCGGCCTCCGGCCTGCGCAGCCAGCCGGTGCCGTCGGCGAGCACCCCGTCGGTGGGGCCCAGCGTGCCGGGCTCGTCGACGCTGTCGAAGATCAGCAGCCAGGGTTGCTGGGCCTGGTTGAGGTAACGCCAGACCAGGTCGGTCGCGCTGATCATGCCGGCCCACGCCTGGTCGACCTGACTCTCCGAGGCGCCGAGCTGACTGACCACCTCGCGCATCCCGGAGTTGAGCCGGCCGGCCTGCACCCACCAGACGGTCCGGCCGTCCGCCCGGGCCTGGCGGCCGATCTCCAGGGCCACGTGGCTCTTACCGGAACCGCCCATGCCGCACAGGATGTGCACCGAGGGCTGTTCCCCGCCGGTGCCTGCCGGATGCATGATCTCGTCGATCAGGTCGTCGCGCCCGTGCAGTGGGCTGTCGAGTCGTCCGAGTGGTGGGTCGACCGAGACACGACTCGGCCGGTCGTACGCGGGCCGGGGCACGCCGGCATCCTCGGGTGGAACGTCCGCAGTCAATGCGGTCCCCCTTCGGTGGCGAAATTGCGACGCGGCGGGAGGCGGAAAGATCATGTCCACTGAGTGGACATTCGGAGGGATGATCGCCCGCACCGCGTCAACCGCAAGGATATCCACCGCCGTGCTGGCTTGCACACTCTCCTTTTAGGCCGCCCGGTTGACCGGAATCGGTGCCCACATTTCCATTCCGACGTTGATTCGGGCCGATCCGCCGTGCTCGTTCCTCGCGCAGTGCCTCCACGATGGACGCATGAACTGGTTGCCGTACCACGATCTCGTCGACTGGGGCTCGGTGCCGGACTGGTTCGGCGCGGTCGGCTCCATCGCCAGCGTGCTCGTCGTCTACCTCGGGCTCCGGCGGGAGATCCGTGCCCGCCGCAGAGACGAGCTGCGGGTCCGGGCCACTCAGGCCCGGCTGGTCTCGTCGGTGACCGAGGTGCGGGGAAACTCGGTGCTGCGGGTGACGGTGGCCAACGAGAGCGACGCCCCGGTGCTGGACGTGACGGTGCTGCCACGCCTCGTCCCACCGGACGATCCGGACGGTACGCCCACCGAACTGGGCGCGGCGAAACAGGTCCGCCGGATACGCGGCGGGGAAAGTTCGGACCTGTTCGTCACCGTCACGGCGGAGCACCGGTTGCGCGCTGCCGACACCGTTCTGGTGGAACTGACGTTCACCGATCACGACGGAAACCGCTGGCGACGTATCGGCTCGGGTCAACCCGAACCGGTGGGCTGATCGAATATCGTCCGGAACGGTGTGGGGCGCATTTCCTGTCGCACGCCGAGCGGGTGGTCTGACGGAAATGCGACTCCGTCAGACCACCCATTGCCATGTCAGATCTGATAGGTGCGGGCAACCGCCAACATTTCGGAGGTGTGCGACCCGACGATGCCGACGGCCGGCGGCCGGGGGCGGAAGCCGGGCACCCCGTCCAGCCCGTCACTGGCGTCCATGGCCCGCAGCGCCACCTGTGCGCCGATCGGGCGTAGCGTCAGGGTGACCTCGACTCCCTCCGGCGGCGGGGCGTGGAAGACCAGCCCGAAGCCCCACCGGCCCGTCCGTGGCTCCACAGGCACCGACCGGCCGGCCACCTCGGCTCGCAGCACCGTGGCGGTCGACGTGTCGACGTGCAGGGTGGCGGTCCGCACCGCCCGCTGCGGGGTGAGTCGCAGCCGCAGGGTGCGTTCGCCACCGGAGCCGCTGTCCGTCAACACGTCCAGCTTGGGCGCCGGAAGGTTCGCTGCCTCCGCCGGGCCGGCGCGCAGATCGTCGCCGCCGATCCCGGGGAAGTCGTCCGCGACGCTTGCCACTCCGTCCACATAACCGTCCGTCCAGGGCTGCGGGTCGGTCTCGTGGCTCAGCCAGCGGGCCTGCCCGGTGCCGGCGTCCAGGGCGTACATCAGGTGGGTGGGCGCGGGATGGGCGGCGTCGAAGCGGTCCACGGCCAGCCCGACCCCGGCGAGTACCACCGCCGCCAGGGCAGCGGCCGCGGCCGGCAGCGCCGCGAGTCGTCGGGCCCGGAGCGCCACCAGGCCGCGCTGCCCGCCGGCCTGCGGATGCAGCAGGTCGACCACCGGCAGCGCGGTCAGGCCGAGCAGCACCGCGACCAGCGCGGCCACCCCACCCATGGCCATGCCCAGCGCGGGGAAGAGCAGCACCACCGTCGGCAGCAGGATCACCACGCCGACCGCGGCGGCGGCCGTCACCGCCACCACCGGCCACGGCCCGGTCTGCCGCGTCCGCAGCGCGACGAGGCCGCCGAGGGCGCCGGCCAGGGCCGGCAGGGTGGTGAGGTACGCCCCGCCGGGCACCGCCACGGCGAGCAGCACCCCGAGCAGTGCCAGCCAGGCCAGCCCGCCCACGGCGAGCGCGGCCGGGCCGACCCGGCGGCGGACAAGCGCGTACCAGGTGAACAGGATGGTGGTGGCGAGCGCCAGCACGGCCAATCGGTACCAGATCGGCCGGTACGGGTCGAGCAGTTCCGCGTACCCCGGACGGATCGCGGTGATCGCCAGCCAGAGCAGTTGGGCGGCGACAGGCGCGACAACGATCGGTACGAGAGCGAGGCCGAATCCGGCCGCCAGCCGTCCCGTGCTGGCCCGGCCGCTGCGGCGGGTCAGCCAGGCCAGCGCCGCGACGGCGAGCACCGCGAGCAGGGCCAGTGGTAGGACGAGCCAGCCCGGGTAGCGGACCAGCCCGCCCGGGACGGGGAAGTAGGTGGCGTCGTATCCGGAGCGCAGGTCGGTGAGGTCGGTGCGGCCGAACTCCCGGGCCAGGCCCAGCGCGTTGTCCCCGTGCTGCTGGAGGCTGCTGCGATCCATCGCCGCCGGAGTGTCCAGCGGCGTGTGGTAGATCGCGCCACCGTCGATGTACGCCGAGTTCAGTCCGACGAACTTCTGGTCCAGGAAGGCGGTGAAGTCGGTGTCGTTGGGCAGCGCCCGGTAGATCTCCACCGCGAACGAGGTGCCCACGGGGTGCGGGGCGGCCCGGCCGAAGACGTCCACCAGCTTCGCGTTGTTCTTCGACGTCTCGAACATGATCACCGGACCGGTGGAGCCGCGGGCCTCCAGGTTGAGCACCACACCGCCGTCGGCGGCGAGCGGATGGCTCGCGGCGAATGCAGAGGCGCCGCAGAGGCACGCCTCCTCGGCGTCGGTGAGCACGAAGACGATGTCGTTGCGGGGCCGCGGGCCGGTGCTCAGCGCGCGGGCCACCTCCAGGATGGCCGAGGTGCCGGCCGCGTCGTCGTTGCCGCCCGGCCCGGTCTGCACCGAGTCGTAGTGCGCGACCAGGAACACGCGCCCCGTCGGGTCGGTGCCGGGCAGTCGGGCCACCACGTTGCGCACGCGGGCCACTGTCGCCCCACCGGCCGCCCCACTGAGCTGGCCGGCCTCCGGCGCGACGGTGTCCTGCACCTCCGTCTCCAGGCCCAGGCCGCGCATCTGCTGCTCGATGTGCGTGCGAACCTGGTCGTTGGCCGGGCTACCGGCGACGTGCGACCGGGCCGCGATCACCTGCACGTCCTCGTACGCCCGGGTGGCGCTGAAATCGCCCGCCGGCGCGTCCGCCGGTCGCGGCGTCGGGGTGCGCAGGTCGAGCAGACTGCCGGCGCCGACGGCCGCCAGCGCGACAAGCGCCGCCGCGGCGGCCAGGAGCCGCCGGCGTGGTCGGGTCAGCGCACGGTCGGCCGGGGGTACGCCCGGACCCGGCCGGAGCGGTACGCCCGCCGTGACGGGGGTGGGGGGTGCGCCCACGGGAACTCCTCGGGGGTGGTGGGGCCTGGGGTGGCACCATCCTGCCCTCCGACGCCCCGGGACGGGATGGCCGGGCGTCCACCGATCGTCCGCCCGTCGGTGGGGACGATCGGCCGCCCGGGCACCTACCGGCCGCCCGGTTTGTCCCCCGACGAGCAGTGATGCGGCCAACCCCCGCAAGTGCCGCGGCCACCGTGTTGTGTGCGACCGTTGTCTAATACAGGATCAGCAGGGCACTCGGAAGGAGCCCGACATCACCAGCGAACTCCCGCGTCTCGCGGCGGTGACCCGGCCGTACCGGGGAAGCGGCCTGGCCGGTTCCCCTGTCGTGCCGTACCCGCACGGTGGCCTGGCGCGGCACGGCAACCTGCCGCCCGGCGAGCGGTTGCGGGTGCTGCTGGTGGAGGACGACGAGGGCGACGCCTTCCTCGTCGGTGAACTGCTCGCCGAGACGAACTCGATGATCGACCTGGTGGTCGCCACAAGCCTCCGGGAGGCGCGGCAGCGGATCACTGGCGTCGACTGCGTCCTGCTCGACCTGGGCCTGCCCGACGCGCAGGGGCTGGACGGGCTGCGCCTGGTGCTGGAGATGTCGAGCGGGGCCGCGGTGTGCGTGCTGACCGGGCGCTCGGACGAGCACCTGGGTGTCGTGGCGGTCGCCGAGGGCGCACAGGACTACCTGGTCAAGGGCCAGGTCGACGGCGTGCTGCTGACGCGGGCGCTGCGCTACGCGGTCGAGCGCAAGCGCGCCGACGAGAACGCCCGCCGGCTGCGTGAGGTCGAGTTGCGCCAGGCCGAGTCGGCCCGCCTCGAACGCGGCCTGCTGCCGCAACCGCTGATGACGACAGACCAGGTGGCGGTGCACACCTTCTACCGACCGGGTCGGCACGCCGCCCTGATCGGCGGGGATTTCTTCGACGTGGTGCAGACCCGTCCGGACCGTCTCTACCTGATCGTCGGAGACGTGTGCGGGCACGGGGTGGACGAGGCCGCCCTCGGTGTGGAACTGCGGGTTGCCTGGCGGGCCCTGGTGCTTGCCGGCGTGCCTGACGACGAGGTGCTGCCCGCGCTCGAGCAGGTGCTGATGAGTGAGCGCCGGCTCCAGGAGATCTTCGCTACGGTCGCCACCACCCGACTCGACCTGGACGCCAACCGGGCCACCGTCCGACTGGCCGGGCATCCGCCGCCGCTGCTGCTCTCCGGTGGCCGGGTCGTCCCGGTGCCCGCGCCCGGCGGCCTGCTGCTTGGCGTACGACCTCGCCGGCCGATCGCCTACGACCTGGAGTTCGACACCGATGACTGGTCCCTGCTGATGTACACCGACGGCCTGATCGAGGGGCGGGTGGGCGCCGGCAACGAACGGCTCGACGTGCCGGGCCTGAGCGGCCTGCTCGACGAGCCGGCCAACCGGGAGGTGTCGCTGCCCGACCTGCCGGCCTGGCTGGTCGGTCGGGCCGAGCAGATCAACGGCGGCCCGCTCGCCGACGATGTGGCCATGCTGCTGGTCAGCCGTGGTGGTGGCCGGTGAAGCCGGTGATCGGCGGCTGGAGTCTGCGCCGCCGGGTCATCACGCTGCTCACAGTCGTGGGCGTGCTGCTGATCGGCCTGGCCACCGCGGAGGCGGCGATGGCCGCCCGCAACCGCACCCAGATCGACGCGATCCTGAACCAGACCGGCCCGCTGCGGGTGCAGTCGCAGGAGCTGCTCAACGCGGTGCTCGACCAGGAGACGGCGGTTCGCGGGTACGCGGTAAGCGGTGATCCGGCCGACCTGGGCCCGTACGAGGCGGGGCTGGACCAGGAGAAGGCCACCATCGGCGCGATGCGGACGCTGCTCCACGACTACCCGCAGATCGGCCAGGAGCTGCGGATCGTCGAGGAACGCGCCGAGCAGTGGCGGCTGTCGGTCGCCGAACCGGTGATCACCACGACGGAGCAGGACGGCACCCGCGCCGGCCAGGCGTTGGTCACCGAGCAGGCCCGGCAGCGGTTCGACGAGGTGCGGTCGGCAGTCGGCGACCTCCAGCAGGAGATCCTCGAGGCCCGGGAACAGGCCGCCGCGAACGTCCGCAACAGCAGCAACCTGCTGGTCCTCCTGCTGATCATCGCGGCCCTGGTGGTGGTCGTGGCCGGCGCGGTGCTGCTGCTCTCGCTGGACCGGATGGTGATCCGGCCGCTGACCGGGTTGGCCACCCAGGTCCGCGAGGTCGCCGAGGGCGACTACCAGCACCGCATCGCCACAGTCGGCCCACCGGAGTTCATCAGGCTCGGCGACGACGTGGACGCGATGCGCCAGAAGATCGCCTCCGACCTGGCCGAGGTGCGGGAGGCCCGCGAGCGCATCGAGTGGGTCAACAGCCAGCTGCAGAAGCAGGCCGAGGAGCTGACCCGGTCCAACCGCGACCTGGAGCAGTTCGCGTACGTGGCCTCCCACGACCTGCAGGAGCCGCTGCGTAAGGTGGCCAGCTTCTGCCAACTGCTCCAGCGTCGCTACGCCGGGCAGCTCGACGAGCGGGCCGACCAGTACATCGCCTTCGCGGTGGACGGCGCGCAGCGGATGCAGCGCCTGATCAACGACCTGCTCGCGTTCTCCCGGATCGGCCGCCTCACCACAGGCTTCGTCGACGTCGACCTGAACAAGGTGATGGGCGACGTGGCGGGTCAGACCGAGGCCGCCCGGCAGTACGCCGACGCCGAGCTGACCTGGACCGACCTGCCGGTGATCCGTGGCGAGGAGCCGCTGCTCACCAACCTGCTGGCCAACCTGGTCAGCAACTCGATCAAGTTCCGTCGTCCCGACGCGCCGCCGAAGGTGCACATCTCGGCCCGGCTGGTCGGCGCCGAGTGGGAGATCACCTGCCAGGACAACGGCATCGGGATCGAGCCGGAGTTCGCCGACAAGATCTTCGTGATCTTCCAGCGGCTGCACTCGAAGGACGCGTACCCGGGCACCGGCATCGGGTTGGCGATCGTCAAGAAGATCGTGGAATATCACGGCGGTCGGGTCTGGGTGGACACCGACGTGCCGGAGGGCACGGCGATCCGGTTCACCCTTCCGGCACGCCCGGAGGACGTGGAGGCGGCGGCCGCTGCGGCCACTGCCGCAGACCCCGCCGAGCGGCCGCAGCCGGCCGACGCGGGGGAGCAGACGTCCGCGGACGAGGTGTCGTCCGAGCTGCCGGAGCGCTCCGCCGGGGCGGACCAGCCGGACCGGGCCGACGGGGCGTCGGAAAGCGGTAGAACGGGTGACATGAGGGAGACGGTGGGATGACCGCGCCGGCGGACGGCAAGAGCCCGATCGAGGTCCTGCTCGTGGAGGACGATCCGGGTGACGTGTTGATGACCCAGGAGGCGTTCGAGGAGCACAAGCTGCGCAACCGGCTGACCGTCGTCTCCGACGGCGCCGAGGCGCTCGCCTACCTGCGGCGGGAGGGCCAGTACGCCGACGCGGTGGCGCCTGACCTGATCCTGCTCGACCTCAACCTGCCCCGCCGGGACGGCAGGGAGGTGCTGGAAGAGATCAAGAACGACCCGGAGCTGCGCCGGATCCCGGTGGTCGTGCTCACCACCTCGCAGGCCGACGAGGACATCCTGCGCAGCTACCAGCTGCACGCCAACGCCTACGTGACCAAGCCGGTGGACTTCGAACGCTTCATCTCCGTCGTACGGCAGATCGACGAGTTCTTCGTCAGCGTGGTCAAGCTGCCGCCTCGTGGCTGACACCCTGCTCGACGACGTCGGTGACCTGCTCCTGGAGGCCGCCGACCAGGTCGTGGTGCCGCTGTTCCGCAAGCTCGACGACGCCGACGTGTCGGAGAAGGCGCCCGGCGAGGTGGTCACAGTCGCCGACCGTCGGGCCGAGGAGCTGATCTCCGCCGGGCTGCGCAGGCTGCGGCCGAACTCGGTGGTGGTGGGCGAGGAGGGTGTCGCCGACGACCCGGGGCTGCTGCGGCACCTGCGCGACAGCGGTGACGTGTGGCTCGTCGACCCGGTCGACGGCACCGCCAACTTCGCGGCCGGTCGCCGACCGTTCGCCCTGATGGTGGCGCTGCTGACGGACGGGCGTCCGACCGCCGGCTGGATCCTCGACCCGCTGGCCGAGACGCTCGCCGCCGGTTGGGCCGACGAGGGCACACTGCTCAACGGCCAGCCGGTCGGCGCCGCCGACGCGGTGCCGCCGCTGGGTGACCTACGTGGCGCGGCGATGACCCGGTTCCTGCCGCCGGAATCCCGTGACCGGGTTCGCGCCGGCGGTCGGCGGCTCGGCGAGCTGCTGCCCGGCCAGCACTGTGCCGGCCGCGAATACCTGGACATCCTCACCGGCGAGCAGCAGTTCACCCTCTTCTGGCGCACCCTGCCCTGGGACCACGCGCCGGGCACCCTGCTGGTCCGTGCCGCGGGCGGTGTCGCCCGCCGGTTCGACGGCGTCGACTACCACCCGGCCGACGAGGGCAGCGGGTTGCTCGTCGCGGTCAACGAACAGGTCTGGACCGAGGTGCGCGAGGCTCTGCTCGACTCCTGATCACCGCACCGCGACGACGACGGCGCGGCGTTTCCACGTGGCACTGCGACAGTCGCGGCGTGGCCTTCTCCACGCAGCGTGCGACGACGGCGGCACGCTGCGTCGACACTGGGCTCTGAGGGCGGTCACGGGGCTGGTCACCGGCGCGCGTTCCGGTATCGTGACGGCGTTCTCCGCCAGCAGGCCGCCGACGGGCGCCGGCGGGGACGCCGCCGCGCAGAGTTCACCGGGGGCCGGCGGTCGACGGAAGGACGCTGCCGTGCCCAGGACCAGGCTCAGTCAGCGGCGCGTTCGCCGCGTACTGCTCGCTCTGCTCACCGCCGTCGCGCTGGTGCTCGCCGGCGGGGTGCCTGCGTACGCGGAGCCCGGCGAGGGCGGCACCAAGAAGTTGCAGGACGCGCTTGAGCTGACCGCCAAGGGCCACATCGAGGCCAAGGCCAAGCTGGACAACTCCAAGCGTCGGCAGACGGCGTTGACGGGTGAGCTGAAGGCCGTCGAGGTGCGGCTGGTCGGGCTCACCGCCCAGGTCGGCGAGGTGGCTGCGCAGTCGTACCGGGCCGGTCGGCTCACCCCGACGGCGATGCTGCTCAACACCGCCACGCCGCAGGCGTTCCTGCAACGTGCCGCCGACCTCGACCTGATGGCCCAGCGGGACAGCAAGCGGCTGCGCGATCTCACCGAGGCCCGGCAGCAGGCCCAGCAGGCCAAGATCGCCATCGACACCGAGGTCCGGGAGCAGCAGAAGCAGCTCGCCGTGATGGCGAAGAAGAAGAAGGAGGCCGAGGCGGCTCTCGCCGAGGTCAGCTCGGGCAGCAGCAACGGTTTCAGCGGCGGCAGCTCCACGTCGGCGAAGCCCGCGCCGCGTAACTCCGACGGCTCCTGGCCCTCGGAGTCCTGCTCGGTGAAGGACCCGACGACCTCCGGTTGCATCACCCCGCGCACCCTCAACGCCCTCAAGCAGACCCAGGCCGCCGGCTACAAGCGGTACGTCTCCTGCAAGCGCAGCGGCGGCGGCGGCGAGCACCCCAAGGGGCGGGCCTGCGACTTCGCGGCCGCCACGAACGGCTTCGAGGACAAGAACGCGACAGGCGGCGACAAGGCGTACGGGGACAGCCTCGCCGCCTGGCACGTGCGCAACGCCGACCGGCTGGGTGTGCTCTACGTGATCTGGTACCGGCAGATCTGGCATCCGGGCACCGGCTGGCGGTCGTACAGCGGCAGTGGCAGCCCTGCCGCCAGCCACACGAACCATGTTCATCTCTCGATGTACTGACCCGCGACGCCAGCTTCGCTGCGTACCATCGCGACGATGAGCTCCCCATCGTCGGACGTCGCGACCACGCCGGTCTCCTCGGGCCCGCCCGCGCCGGTCACCGGCCGGGCGCTGCCGGGCGGTCTGGCCGCCTTCCTGGTCTTCTTCGCAAGCGGTGCGGTTCTGGTGCTGGAGACCGTCGCGTTGCGTCTGGTCGGCCCGTACGTCGGGGTGACCCTCCAGGTGACCAGCTCGGTCATCGGCATCGCGCTGGCGGCGATCGCGTACGGGGCGTGGGCGGGCGGTTGGCTCGCCGACCGACGTGATCCGCGTGGTCTCCTCGCGCCCGCGCTGGTGCTGGCCGGGATCGCCACCGCGGTGACCCTGCCCGTGGTGCGCTACGCCGGGGAGGTCCTGCGGGGCGGGGCCGCCAGCGCCATCCTCCTGCTGGTGGCGCTCGCCGTGTTCGTGCCGGCGGCGCTGCTGGCCGCGGTCACCCCGCTTGTGGTGAAGCTCCAACTCGCCGACCTGCGCCGCACCGGCCAGGTTGTCGGCCGGCTGTCCGGCATCGGCACCCTGGGCGGCATCACGGCCACCCTGCTCACCGGCTTCGTGCTTGTCGCGGCCCTGCCCAGCACCGTCATCGTGCTGGCCCTGGCGGTGGCGCTCGGGCTGGTCGGCCTCGGCCTCGGCTGGTATCTGCGCCGCCAGGCGTCCACCGAACTGCCCGGTCCGGCCCGCACCCGGGCCGCGCTGGCCGTGCTCGGCCTGGTCGGGGCGGGGCTGACCACAGTCGCGCCGAACCCGTGCGACATCGAGACCGCGTACCACTGCGCCCGGGTGACCACCGACCCGGCCCGGCCCAGCGGCCGGACGCTGCTGCTCAACTCGGCCCAGCACTCGTACGTCGACCTGGCCGACCCGAAACACCTGGAGTACGCGTACACCAGGTGGATCGGCGCGGTCGCCGACGTGATCGCACCCGCCGGGCAGCGGCTGGACGCGCTGCACCTGGGCGGCGGCGGGTTCACCGTGCCGACGTACCTCACCGCCACCCGGCCGGGCACCGACAACCTGGTGTTCGAGATCGACGGCGGGCTCGTCGAGCTGGGCGAGCGGGAGCTGGGCGTACGCCCGGGGCCGGGGTTGCGGACGGTGGTGGGCGACGCCCGGATGCTTGTCGCCGGTGAGCCGGCGGACAGCCGTGACCTGGTCGTCGGCGACGCGTTCGGTCACCTGGTGGTGCCCTGGCACCTGGCCACCCGGGAGATGGCCGCCGACATCAGGCGGGTGACCCGCCCCGGCGGCGTCTACGTGCAGAACGTCATCGACTACCCGCCGCTGCGGTTCATCCGCGCCGAGCTGGCCACGGTGGCCGCCGAGTTCACTAACGTCGCGTTGATCGCCCCGCCGGAGGCGCTCGCCGAGGAGCGGGGCAGCAACTTCCTCATCGTCGGCTCCGACGCGCCGCTGCCGCTGGCCGCCGTCCGCGCCCGCCTCGACGAGGTCGACCGGAGCGTCAGCCTGCTCTCCGGCGCGGACCTCACGGACTTCGTCGGGGAGGCGCTGGTGCTGACCGACGACTACGCCCCGGTGGACCAACTGCTGGCGACCGCCTGAACGGGTGATATTCCTGACCGATTCCGATCCTTCAGGTGTAGCCCGGTCACCTGCGGGCAACAACGGCCACCATGGGCGGTGGGGACCGGAACGGCGCGCAACTGCTCGATGAGCGGTACAGGCTCATCGAGCAGCTCGGCGCAGGCGGCATGTCGGTGGTCTGGCGCGGTTACGACGAGGTGCTGGGCCGCCAGGTCGCGGTGAAGGTGCTGGCCTCGCGGCTGGCCAGCGACCGGGCCTTCCGGCACCGGATCCGCGTCGAGGCGCAGGCCGCCGCGCGGCTCTGCCATCCGAACATCACAAATGTGTACGACTACGGCGAGTCCCAGCAGGTCGGCCTGACCGTGCCGTACGTGGTGATGGAGCTCGTCGACGGTGGTTCGCTGGCCGCCCGACTCGGCCGTGAGCAGCGGCTGCCGTGGCGCGAGGCGGTGACCATCGGCGCGGAGGTCACCTCGGCGCTCGCCACCGCGCACGGTCGCGGGGTCGTGCACCGCGACGTCACCCCCGGCAACGTCATGCTCACCTCGACCGGGGTCAAGGTGGTCGACTTCGGCATCTCCGCGCTTGTCGGGGAGAGCGAGAAGGGGCCGGACGGGACGCTGCTGGGCACGCCCGCGTACCTCGCGCCGGAACGGCTGGACAACGGCCAGGTCTCCCCGGCCACCGACGTGTACGCCGTCGGGCTGTTGCTCTACCGGATGCTCACCGGCCGGCTGCCGTGGGAGGCGAACACGACCACGCAGATGCTGCGTGCGCACATGTACAGCGACCCGGACCCGATGCCTGCGGTGCCGGGGCTGCCCGACGAGGTGACCGACCTGGTGCGGCGCTGCCTGGCCAAGCGCCCCGCCGACCGGCCGGCCACCCCGGAGCTGGCCCGGACTCTCGCCGAGGCGGCCGGAATGCTGGCGGCGATGCCTGTCTCGCCGGCGGGCGGTCCGCTGGACGCCGCCGAGCTGGCGAACGCCGGCACCACGATCCTGCCCTGGTCGGCGGAGACGGATGCGCTCCCGCTGTCGCGTACCCGCAACCGCACCCAGCGCCGACGGGTCAACCGCCGTCGACGTGTGGAGGCCGGGGTGGCGGCCGTTGGGCTGATCGCGGTCACCGGGGCGATGTGGGGGTTCACCTCCCGCAGCCCCGCCAGTGGGGAGGACCGGCCCACGACCGAGGCCCGGATGGGCCTGCCCGAGACGGCGCCCTGCGAGGTGGCGTACGCGCTGCGCACCGACTCCGGCAAGGACTTCACCGCCGAGCTGACCCTGACCAACACCAGTGACCGCGAGCTGCGCGACTGGACGATGAACTTCACGTTCCCCGGCCAGCAGACGGTGACGAAGGCGACGCCCGCCCCGGTGCAGCAGCAGGGCGGCACGGTCCAGATCCGGCCCGCCGCGCAGCGGACGACCCTGGCGCCCGGCGCGGCCGAGAAGCTCACCCTGGCCGGGACGTACAGCGGGGCGAACCCGTTGCCTGTGGAGTTCCGGCTCGGCGACGCCACCTGCGGGGTACGCGTCTCCGGGGTGGCCGGAACGACCCCGTCCACCGCGCCGCCGAGCAAGGCGGCCCCGACGAAGGCCCCGACCAAGAAGACGACGAAGACCACCACGAGGGTCGCTCCGAAGGCACCGGCACCGCCGAAGGCGCCCGAGAAGGACAAGGCGAAGGCAGCGAAGCCCTCCAACGCGAAGGGGCCGGGTGGTCCGGGAAAAGGGTGAAGGTTTCTGAGGGGCACGCTCGTCACCCGAGGTGAGACGTCAGCGTCGCCCCGCGAACCGCTGCACCTGCTCGATGCCGCCCTCCACGACCAGCACCCCACCCTGCGGCAGCTCGGTGTCGTCCGAGGCGTACCGGAAGCGTTCGCCCGGCACCTTCGCGCCGATGACCCGGACCCCGTAGCGCTCGTCCGGACGCAGGTCGAGCAGCGTGCGACCGACAAGCGACTGCGGCACCCGGACGGTGGCGATAGCGAAGTCGTCGTCGAACTCGATGAAGTCGAGCAGCCGGCTGACGATCAGGTGGGCCACCCGGTCCCCGGTCTCCGCCTCCGGGAAGATCACGTGGTGCGCGCCCACCGACGACAGGATCTTCGCGTGCTTCTGTGACGTGGCGCGGGCCCAGATCTGCGGCAGACCCAGCTCGACAAGCGCCAGCACGGTGAGCACGCTCGCCTCCACCGACGCCCCGATGGCCACCACCGCCCGACCGAAGCTGGTGACGCCGAGCTGCCGCAGGGCGCCCTCCTCGGTCGCGTCCGCCTGGACCACCCGGTCGAGCTGGGTCGAGAAGCGCTGCACCTGATCCGCGTCGCGGTCGATGGCCAGCACCTCACGGTCCATCCGATTGAGAGCGCCGGCCAGGTGGCACCCGAACCGACCCAGCCCGATCACCACGATGCCGCTGCCGTCCGATCGTCTCGCCGACACCTCGACCCTCCTCTTCGTCAGCCGACAATTGGTTGTTCCTGGGGATAGCGGTAGAGCCTGCGCCGGGTGTTCAGGGCGATCGCCGACCCGAGGGTGAGCGGCCCGACCCGGCCGATGAACATCAGCACGGTCAACACCAGTTGGCCGCTGGCCGGCAACTCGCTGGCCAGACCGATGGTCAGGCCAGTGGTGCTGAACGCCGAGGTGACCTCGAACAGGGCGGCGACGAACCGCTCGCCCTCGGTGAGCAGCAGCAGGAGCATCGTTCCGGCCGTGACAAGCGCGACGCTGAGCAGAGCCACGGTGACGGCCTGACGCTGGCTGGCGGTGGCGACCCGCCGGTGCCCGACCGTCACGTCGGGCTCGCCGCGCAGCTCCGCCCAGATGGTGAACGCCAGCAGGAAGAACGTGGACACCTTGATGCCACCGGCCGTGCTGGCGCTGCCGCCGCCGATGAACATCAGCACGATCAGCAGCGGGTAGCTCTCCTCCTGAAGGTCCGCGATGTTCAGCACGTTGAAGCCGCCGGTGCGACTCAACGCGATCTGGGTGAACGACGCGAGCACCTTGCCCTCGGCGTCGTACGAGCCGATGGTGCTGACGTTTGTCCACTCGGCGGCGAGCAGGCCGGCGACGCCGAGCAGCACAAGCGCCGCGCTGCCCCAGATGGTCAGCTTGGTGGCCACCGCCCAGCCCGCCGGTCTGCGCCACTCGCGTACGGCCTCGAACAGGGCGGGAAACCCGAGCCCGCCGACGATGGCACCGAACGCCAGCGGCAGCGCCACCCACGGATCACGGTCGAAGGCCAGCAGGCCGTCGGTGTAGAGCGAGAACCCGCCGTTGTTGAACGCCTGGACGGCGTGGAACACGCCCGACCAGAGCGCCCGACCGGGCGTGTAGTCGTACGCCCACCAGAGCCGGCCGGCGACCACCGCGGTCATCACGGCCTCGCAGGCGAAGACGGTGATCGCGATCCGGCGCAGCAACCGGGCCACGTCGCCGATGCCGAACTCCGCCGTCTCGGCCTGGACCAGCAGCCGGTTACGCAGCCCGAGCTGGCGTGAGACCACGAGGATGACAAGCGCCGCGACGGTGAGGATGCCGAGACCGCCGAGCTGGGTGAGCAGGGTGATCACCAGCAGGCCCCAGCCGGACCAGTAGTTGGGGGTGTCGGTGACGGCCATGCCGGTGACGGACACCGCCGAGGTGGCGGTGAACAGGGCGGTGATCAGGGGCGGACGTTGGTGCTGGACGGTCGACCAGCGCGCCAGCAGCAGCCCGGTGCCGAGCAGGATCGGCACCAGGAACCCCAGCGGCACCAGCCGCACGGGGTTGCGGAAAAACCAGCGCACCAGACAATCTTCCTTTTCCGGGTGCCCGCCCGAGTGGGAACGCCCATTCCGGATTCACCTGCCGGCCAGCCATCGACCAACTCCCGGTCAATCGCGGACGGTCTGCTGTCTGCGACATCCCTCGATGACAGGAGACGGCGTTGCGACGTACCCTCTCGACTCTCGGCGTGGCCGGCGCGCTGCTCGCCGCCGCCGTGGCCGTGCCCACGATGGCCGCCGCCGACCCCTCGACCGGGGCGGACCGCGTCCGAGGCAACGCCCGGCCGATCGTGATCGGTCACCGGGGCGCCAGCGGCTACCGGCCGGAGCACACCCTGGAGGCGTACCGGTTGGCGATCCGGATGGGCGCCGACTACATCGAGCCGGACCTGGTGTCCACGTCCGACGGTGTCCTGGTCGCCCGGCACGAGAACGAGATCTCCGGCACGACCGACGTGTCGACGCACCCGGAGTTCGCCGCCCGGAAGACGACGAAGACGATCGACGGCGTCGCCGTGACCGGCTGGTTCACCGAGGACTTCACCCTGGCCGAGCTGAAGACGCTGCGGGCCAAGGAGCGGCTGCCGCAGGTACGCGTCGCGAACACCGCCTTCGACGGACGCTTCGAGGTGCCCACCCTCCAGGAGGTCATCGACCTCGCCCGCACCGAGGGGCGGGCACGGGGCCGCACCATCGGCATCTACCCGGAGACCAAGCACCCGACCTACTTCACGTCGATCGGCCTGCCGCTGGAGGAGCCGCTGCTGAAGGTGCTGCGGCAGAACAAGCTGGACCACAAGAACTCGCCGGTCTTCATCCAGTCGTTCGAGACGGCCAACCTGCGTCGCCTGAGCCGGCTGACCGACGTGAAGCTCATCCAGCTCCTCGACGCCACCGGTCGCCCGTACGACTTCACAGTCGCCGGCGACACCCGCAGCTACCAGGACCTCGCCAGCGCGGCCGGACTGAAGTGGATCGCCGGGTACGCCGACGGCATCGGGGCGAACAAGAACCTGATCGTGCCCCGGGACGCCGCCGGCGCCCTGCTCGCCCCGACCAACGTGGTGCGCGACGCGCACCGCGAGCGGCTGCTCGTGCACTCCTGGACGTTCCGTGCCGAGAACCAGTTCCTCCCCGTGGACTTCCGGATCGGCACCGACCCGAACGCGCGCGGCGACATCACGGCCGAGTACGAACTCTTCCTCGGCCTGGGTCTGGACGGAGTCTTCAGCGACCACCCGGACACCGCAGTCGCCGCCCGCGCCGGCCTCGCCACGCGCTGAGACCGTCCGCGCCTCGGCGGTGTCCCCGCCGGGTTGACCTCGGCTGGGAGCTGACCCGCTCCGAGCCGACCGCCGGGCCGATCACGCCCGGCCCACACGCTGGCCCGTCGTCCGCCACCCGGACGACGGGCCAGCGACACGTTTGCCCTGCCACATACCCGGTCAGCTGGCCTCGGGCGCGGGGAGGTCGCCCCGCGGGCGTGGGCAGGTGGCTCACGGCGTCGGTAGGTGGCTCACGGCGTCGGTAGGTGGCTCACGGCGTCGGTAGGTGGCCGCGCGGCTGTGGGCAGGTGGCTCACGGCGTCGGTAGGTGGCTCACGGCGTCGGTAGGTGGCCGCGCAGCTGTGGGCAGGTGGCTCTCACGGCGTCTCGGCAGGTGGCCGCGTGGGCGTGGGCAGGTGCCGCGCGGGCGGGTGGCCCTGGCCGCGTGGGCGTGGGCGGGTGGCCGCGCCGGTGTGGGCAGCACCTCGCGGACGCTATGGAGCTGATGCCGTAAACGAATCGCGCCGCCGACGTCCGCCGACGTCCACGCCGACGTCTACGCCCGCTCACGCCTACCGGTACACGTGGGCCTGTCCAAGGTCACGCTCGATCCTGGATCAAGTGGTATCGCCGACGGCCCAAGGCCACTAAATCCATGATCGAGCACGACCTTGACCGGGCGAACCGGGGCTCGGGGCCGCAACTTCGCCAATGTTGCGGTATCGGGGCAGGTCGAGGCAGCAACATCGGCGAAGTTGCTGCCTCCCCGCCGAGCGAGGCACCATCTTCGCCGATGTTGCGGCGATCTTCGCCCGCTTGGCGTTCGACGGGGGCGCTCGGGCGGGCAGCGTCACCGGCGGGGGTGTTCGGGCGGGGGTGTTCGGGCGGGCCGCGTTACCGGCGGGGGTGTTCGGGCGGGGGTGTTCGGGCGAGCAGCGTTACCGGCGGGGGTGTTCGGGCGGGGGCGCTCGGGCGGGCAGCGTTACCGGCGGGGTGTAGGTGCTGGTGTCCGGCTCCGGTTGGTTCGGCAAACCCTCGACGAAGGGCCGACGGAAGGCCGACGGAAGGCCGACGGAAGGCCGACGAGCAGGCCGACGAGCAGGCCGACGAGCAGGCCGACGAGGCGAGGGTGCCGCCTGCTCGGCGGGCGTCGGCGGTGTCCGCGACCGGCCGACCACGACGGGCCCTGCGATTGAGCGGGCAGGCCCGGATGGCGCGAGGCGACACAGGGCTCGGGCGGTCCGTGGGGGTTCGGGCCATCGGAGGCGCGGGTCACCGGGTGGTGGTGCGGCCCGCTGTAACCCCCGGCCACCCCTCTCCCGTTACTTGTGTGTTTCCGCCACATAGCTCGTGGGTGACGTCACTTCTAGCGTGAGCCGACAACACAGCATCCTGTCCTCACCTGGAGTCGCGATGACGGTCCGGCACACGCGGCGGGCGTTCCTCTCCGCCGCCACGATGATGGCCGCGGCGTTGGCCGCCACGGCCTGTGGTAGCCCGCAGGACACCGCCACCGGCGGCGGCGACAGCGCCGCCCCGGTCAAGGTCGGCCTGGTGTACTCCCAGTCGGGAGCCCTGGCCAGTTACGGAAAGCAGTACGTCGAGGGGTTCAAGGCGGGGCTTGACTTCGCCACCAAGGGCACCGGCAAGGTGGGTGACCGGAAGATCGAGCTGACCGAGGTCGACGACGCGGGCGACCCGGCCAAGGCCGTCTCCGCCGCGAAGGACCTGATCGGCAAGGGTACGAAGATCATTGCCGGCTCGACCGCGTCCGGTGTGGCGCTCCAGGTCGCGCCGATCGCGGCGCAGAACAAGGTCCTGTTCATCTCCGGCCCAGCCGCGACCGACGCGGTGACCGGGGCGAACAAGTACACGTTCCGTTCCGGGCGGCAGTCCTACCAGGACGTGGTGACCGCCAAGTCGTTCATCGGCGACCCGGCCGGCAAGAAGGTAGTGGTCTTCGCCCAGGACGGCGCGTTCGGCGACGCCAACGAGGCGGCCGTCAAGGCAGTCATCGGCAGCGCGGGCGCCACCGTCAGCAGCGTCCGGGCGCCGGCCAGCGCCACCGAGTTCACGCCGTTCGCCAGCCAGATCAAGGCCGCCAAGCCGGACCTGCTCTTCGTCGCCTGGGCAGGCACCACCGCCCCGGCCATGTGGCAGACGCTCGACCAGCAGGGCGTGCTCTCCTCCACCACAGTCGTCACCGGCCTGGACATCCGGGCCTCCTGGCCGACGTTCGGGGCGGCCGGCGCGAAGATCTCCTTCCTGTCGCACTACTTCGACGGCGCGTCCGACACCGAGGCCAGCAAGGCGTTGAAGGCCAAGGTGAACACCATCGACCTGTTCCACCCGGACGGCTTCGCCGCCGCCCAGATGGTGGTCCGCGCGGTGCAGGAGGGCGGCGACGACGTCGACAAGATGGTCACCGCGCTGGAGGGCTGGAGCTTCGACGGGGTCAAGGGCAAGATGACCATCCGCGCGGCCGACCACGCGCTGCTGCAGCCGATGTTCCAGGCCAAGCTGACCGGCAGCGGCACCGCCTTCACGGCGACCGCGCAGAAGAGCCTCACCGGTGACGAGACCGCGCCGCCGGCCGTGGCCATGAAGGGCTGACCATGCTCGCCACCCGCGGTCTGACCTGGCGGATCGGTGAGGTCGCCATCGTCGACAGCGTCTACCTCGACCTGGCGCCCGGGGAGTTCCTGGGCGTCATCGGGCCGAACGGCGCCGGCAAGACCTCACTGTTCAACCTGATCACCGGCCTGCGCCGGGCCACGGAGGGCCGGATCACCCTGGACGGGCAGGACATCGGTGGGCTCGCGCCGCACCGGCGGGCCCGCCTCGGTCTGGGCCGTACCTTCCAGGCGTCGTCGGTCTTCGGCTCGCTCAGCGTGCGGGAGAACGTCCGGCTCGCCGTGCAGGCGCACCGCGGGGGCTCGATGGCGCTGTGGCGGCGGGCGGCGGCCGACCGGGAGGTCGCCGCCGCCGCCGACGCGGCGCTCGACCGGGTCGGCCTCGCCCACCGGGGTACGGCACTCGCCGGCACCCTTGCCCACGGCGAGAAACGCAAGCTGGAGATCGCCCTGCTGCTCGCCGGTGAGCCGCGGGTGATGCTGCTCGACGAGCCGATGGCCGGCGTCAGCGCCGAGGACATCCCCGAACTGGTCGCCGTCATCAAGTCGTTGACCGGGGACAGTGGCCGGGCGGTGCTGATGGTCGAGCACCACATGGACGTGATCCTCGAACTGGCCGACCGGATCGCCGTCATGCACCACGGCGCGCTGCTCGCCTGCGACACCCCGGAGACGGTGATGGCCAACCCCACGGTGCAAGAGGCATACCTGGGGGAGTCGCTCTGATGGAACCCGTTCTCACAGTGGAGGACCTGTCGGTCCGGATCTCCGGGCTGCACATCCTTCAAGGAGTGTCGTTCACCGTCGCGCCGACCGGCGTGACAGTCCTGCTCGGCCGCAACGGCGTCGGCAAGACCACCACGCTGCGCGCGATCGTCGGCCTCACCCCGCCCGCCGGGGAGGTCCGCGGCACCATCCGGATGGGCGCGCAGAGCCTGCTGGCCCGGCCCACCCACCGGCTGGTCCGCGGTGGGCTCGGCTACGTGCCCGAGGACCGGGACGTGTTCGCCGGCCTCACCGTCGCCGAGAACCTGCGGCTCGCCGAGCGTCGCGGCACCAGCCCGGCGTACGACAAGGTCTTCGCGCTCTTTCCGGAGCTGGACCGGCGCGGACGCCAACGGGCCGGCTCGCTCTCCGGCGGGCAGCAGCAGATGCTCGCGATCGGTCGGGTGCTGCTCAACGACAACCGGCTGCTGCTTGTCGACGAGCCGACCAAGGGTTTGGCGCCGAAGGTGGTGACCGAGGTGGCCGAGGTGTTGGAGCGGGTCGCGGAGTCGGTGCCGGTGCTGCTCGTCGAGCAGAACCTGGCGGTCGTACGCCGGCTGGCCCGCGACGCTGTGGTGCTGGCCGCCGGCAAGGTGGCCTGGACCGGCGACGCCCACGAGCTGCTGCTGGAGACCGCGTTGACGAAGTCACTGCTGGGTGTCGGCTCGGCGGAGGTGAGTCACTGATGGGGACCGTGATCCTGTTGGCGTTGACCGGGCTGGGCCTGGCGGCGCTGTACTTCCTCGTCGCGTCCGGCCTGTCCCTGGTCTTCGGCCTGGCCGACGTGCTCAACTTCGCGCACGGGCTGTTCCTCGGCGTCGGCGCGTACGGCACCTGGTGGGCGGCCGGCAACCTGCCGGGGGCCGGCTCCGACGGGTTCGGCTTCGTGCTCGCGGTCGCCTTCGGGGTGGCCGCCGGCACGCTCGTGGCGATCCTGGTCGAGTTGGTGCTGATCCGCCCGCTCTACTCGCGCACCATCGAGCAGGTGCTGGTCACCGTCGGGCTGTCACTGGCCGGGGTGGCGCTGCTCCAGGCGACCTGGGGTGCGGACGCCCGCACCTTCCCCCGCCCCGACTGGACCCGGCAGGTGACCGGGATCCTCGGTGCGCAGGTGCCCAACGGTGGCCTGCTGCTGATCGTCGCGGCGGTGTTGGTGCTCGGCGCGATCCTGGCGTTCCTGCGGTGGACCCGGTACGGCCTGGTGATCCGGGCCGGGGTGGAGAACCGGGAGATGGTGACAGCGCTCGGCATCGACGTGCGCAAGGCGTTCACGCTCGTCTTCGCCATCGGCGGGGCGGCCGCCGCGCTCGCCGGCGCGCTCGGCGGGGTCTACTTCGGCACCGTCTCGCCAGGCCAGGGCGGCTCGCTGCTGATCTTCGCGTTCATCGTGGTGGTGATCGGCGGGATGGGCTCGGTGGTCGGCTCCGCGTACGCGGCGGTCGTCGTCGGTCTGGTGCAGCAGTTCGTCAACTACTACGGCACGTCCGGGCTGGGCGACATCTGCGTGGTCGGGCTGCTGGCCGTGGTGCTGCTGCTGCGTCCGCAGGGCATCGCCGGAAAGGTGGCAACGGCATGACGGTGATCGACGCGCCTCGCGCGCAGGTGCCCGACGAACTGAGTCCGCAGCGGGGCAGGTGGCACCGGGTCCGCCCGTTCCTGCCGCTTGTCGCGCTTGCGGTCCTGGCCATCCTGCCGTACTCGACGATCTCCCTGCCGGGGATCTTCGAGGGGCCGGTCAACTCACCAGGCACCCTGCAACTGCTCGCCATCTGCCTGATCTTCGGCGGCCTGGCGGCCGGGTACGACCTGCTCTTCGGCCGGACCGGCATGCTCTCCTTCGGGCACGCGCTCTACTTCGCCGCAGGTGTGTACGGCACCGACATCCTGGTCACCCGGGCCGGGCTGCCACTGTGGCAGGCGGCGCTGCTGACCATCACCGGTGGGACGATCCTCGCCGCGCTGCTCGGCGCGGTGGCGCTGCGGACCGTGGGCATCGCATTCGCCATGGTCACACTGGCGTTCGCCCAGGTCGGCGCGATCCTGGTGGCGCGGGACTTCGGCGGGCTCACAGGTGGCGAGGAGGGCCTCCCGCTGGACGTTTCCGGGCTGCCCGCCGGGCTGGTGGGGGTGACAAACACCGTCAACCTGTACTGGCTGGCGCTCGCGTACCTGACGCTCGTGGTCTTCGTGGTGCACCGGGTGAGCGGGTCGCCTACCGGCCGGGTGCTCGCCGGGCTGCGTGACGACGAGCGGCGGATCGGCGTGCTCGGGCTTGACCCGTACCGCTACAAGCTTGTGGCGTTCACCCTGGCCGGCGGGCTGGCGTCGGCGGGCGGGGTGGTCTACGTCCTCATCGTCGGCGGCGCGTCGCCGCACATCACGTCCTCCGAGCTGACCCTGTCGCTGCTGGTCATGGTGGTGCTCGGAGGGCCGGGCACCCGGTGGGGGCCGGTGCTCGGCGGTGTCCTCTACATGTACCTGGACCACCGGCTCACCGCGTTCGGCACGAGCGACGCGGTGGACAACCTGCCGGCGGTCCTCAGCCGTCCGCTGAGCCAGCCGCTGTTCGTCCTGGGCACGGTCTTCATCCTGGCCGTCTACTTCTTCCCCGGAGGCATAACCAGCCTCGCCCCCCGCCTGTCCCACCTGACCCGATCCCTCCGCCCCCCACGCTGACCCCGGTTCCACCCAGCAGGGCGGCGGCCCCCCGTGTGGCCGCCGCCCTCTGCGTCGTGGGTCAGCCGTTCAGCAACTCGTACGCCATCGCCGGCGCCTTCGTGGCGGCGGCCCCGGTCGGCACGCTGATCTTCGGCGCGCTGCCGTAGTCGGCGTACTTGACGACGTAGTCGTACGCCTTCGCCTTGCCGGCGGCCGGGATCTTCAACGTCAGCGAGGCCAGGTGCTTGTCCGCGCCGACCACCGCCGTGAACGGCACCTTCTTCGCGGCCTCCCCGAGGGCCGCCGCCTCGCCGTCCGCAAGCGCCTTCGCCGCTTCCCCGCCGCTCACGTCGATGACGCCGACGTACTGCCCGGGACTCTTCTCCTCGACCGAGGTGGCCGCCTGGATGAGCGGCCCGGCGTTGCCCTGGTCCACGCCGTCGTAGGCGGGGATGTCCGCCGCGTCGGTCAGCTTCTTGGGGTCCAGCTTCATCCACTTGTCGGGAAACCGCGGCAGGCCGGGACGACCGCTGAACTTCGCCTTCACCCAGTTCTGATCCTCGATCACCAGGAACGACATCTTCACGACGATGCCGTCGGAGTCCGCCGGCATGGCCATGTTGAGCTCGAACCCCTTGGCCGCCGGGTCGATCCGGCCGCTGATCGTGCTCGACGAGTCCTTGCCGCTGAACCGGAACGCCCCCTCGGTGCCATCCGGGACGGCGTCCAGGAGAGCCTCCTTCGGGCTGGCGCTCGGGCTGGCGGACGGGCTGCTCTGCGGTGCCGCGGTCGGTTCGCTCTTTGGCCCGCAACCCGCGAGCAGGGTGGTCGCGGCCAGCACGGCGGTGGCCGTACCGACCGTCCGCAGGATGGTGCCGGGGGTGCCCGTTGCCTGTGTCATCGCACTTCTCTTTCTCGCTGCCTGGCTTCTGCCGACGACGATGCTGCCGGCCGGCACGGCGGTCCGGCTGCCGATATGCTGCCGTCCGGCTGCCGGGCACTGCCGTCCGGCGCTCCCGGGGGTGTCAGGAGCGGAAACTCGCATGTCAGGACAGCTGCGTTTCGAGATTCTCGGGCCTCAGCGGGCCTGGCACGCCGACCGGGAGATCGACCTCGGTCCGGGTAAGCAGCGCGCGGTGCTCGCCGTGCTGCTGCTCTCCGCCGGCCGCCCGGTGTCCACCGGGCAGATCGTCGACGCGGTCTGGCCGGAGGAGCCGCCCGCGAACGGCCCCAACGTCGTGCAGAAGTACGTGGCGGGACTGCGCCGGGTCCTGGAACCTGATCGTTCGCCGCGTACGCCGGGACAGGTGCTCAGCCTGACCGACGCCGGCTATCTGCTGCGGGTGAATCCCGAGGCGGTGGACGCGGTCCGCTTCGAACGGGGCGTGCAGGCCGCCCGCCAGCGGCACGCGGCCGGGCGTACGGACGAGGCGCTGGCTGAGCTGACCGCAGCATTGGACCTGTGGCAGGGGGAGCCGTTCGCGGGCATCCCCGCGGGATTCTTCGCGGCTGCCCGGCACCGTCTGGTGGAACTGCGGGCGGTCGCCCTGGAAACCCGTGTGGAGCTGGAGTTGGCCCGCGGGCAGCATCGCGAGTTGATTGGTGAGCTGGTCGAGCTGGTGGCCGAGTTCCCGGTGCGGGAGCGGCTGCGCCACCACTACATGGTGGCGCTCTACCGCAGCGGACGGCAGGCCGAGGCGCTTGCCGCGTACGGGGAGATCGACAGCTTGCTCCGTGAGCAGTACGGCATCGACCCCGGTCCGGCGCTGCGCGAGCTGCACGGGCGGATATTGCGCGCCGACCCGACCCTGACCGCCGGCGTTACCGAAGCGGAATGGCCCGCCCCGGCCCGCTCCGCGCGAGACGTGGAGACAGCAGCGCCCCCGACCGCAGCCCCGCGACCGGGCGTGATCGCCCCGCCCCCGGTTCCGCCCTACGCGGACCTCGCGCCGCCGCTGCACCCGGCACCGGGCGGTCTGCCCGCGGGCCCGCCTCCCGCGGTGCGGGCCGAGCCGGCGCGACGGGACC
The DNA here is from genome assembly GCF_026342015.1 of Micromonospora lupini. Lineage (NCBI taxonomy): Bacteria > Bacillati > Actinomycetota > Actinomycetes > Micromonosporales > Micromonosporaceae > Micromonospora > Micromonospora lupini. Next base: position 687,759 of record NZ_JAPENL010000002.1, on the reverse strand, counting down.
CGCACCCGTTGCCCACCTGGGTGAGCACCACGGCCACCGTCGCCGGCGCCAGTCTGGCGCTGCTGTCCTTCGGCATGGTGACCTGGCTGGCCATGGCGCCGTACGCGGTGCGGCGGCGGAGTCGGCGGCTCGGCCTCGTGGCGTTCGGCTATTTCCTCGCGGGGTCGTTGCTGGCCTACATGATCAACACGGATGACCTGGAGACGGAGGATTCGGCGGCGGAGGCGTTCTTCGGTCTCGGGCTCCTCGCTGTGTGCTGGCTGTGGGGCGCCGTGCACGTGATCCTGCTCAACCGCTGGGTCTGGGGACGGGTTACCGGCCGGACGGTCGAGGCCCAGGCGTACGAGGAGGAGCGACGGGTGCGTCGGGAGCAGGCACGGAACCTGCTGCACCGCTACCCCGCAGCCCGCCAGGAGTTCGCCATCGGCCGCCCGGACCTGGCCCGTGCCTTCGACGACGGCGGACTGATCGACGTCAACGCCGTACCCGACCACGTGCTCGCCGCCCTGCCGGGCCTTACCGACGCGCAACGTCGGCAGGTGGCGATGGACCGTTGGGTACGCGGCCCGTACGCCTCGATGGAGGATCTGGCGTCGCGCTGCCCGCTGCCGCTCGCGGTGACCGATTCGCTTCGCGGCGTCCTGCTCTTCCTGCCGCCACCCGGTACACCGGCGGGGGCCTTCGGGCCGTGGGCTGCGGAGCAGGCCGGGCCTCGCTGACAGTGGGTTGTCCGCCGCCCCTGGTAGAAATGCCGGATGGGCGACGAGCGGGCGGCGGTACGGGAGCGGGCCGAGGCGGTGCTGCGCCGGCTGGCCGGTGAGCACGCCCGGCTGCGCGAGGATCAGTGGCGGGCCATCGAGGCGTTGGTCGTCGACAGGCGACGGGTGCTCTGCGTGCAGCGCACCGGTTGGGGCAAGTCGGCTGTCTACTTCGTGGCCACCGCCCTGCTGCGCGACGGCGGGCAGGCCGACCAGGCCGGGCCCACGGTCATCGTGTCGCCGCTGCTGGCCCTCATGCGCAACCAGGTGGAGGCCGCCGCGCGGGCAGGCATCCGGGCTCGCACGATCAACTCGGCGAACCTCGACGAGTGGGACGAGATCACCGCCGAGATCCAGGCCGGCTCGGTGGACGTCCTGCTGATCAGCCCGGAACGGCTCAACAACCCGGACTTCCGTGACGGGGTGCTGCCGAAGCTGGCCGCGACCACCGGGCTGCTGGTGGTCGACGAGGCGCACTGCGTCTCCGACTGGGGGCACGACTTCCGGCCGGACTACCGGCGGCTGCGTACCTTCCTCGCCAACCTGCCCGAGCGCACGCCCGTGCTGGCCACCACCGCCACCGCCAACGCCCGGGTCACCCAGGACGTGGCCGAGCAGTTGGGCGATGCGCTCGTCCTGCGCGGCACGCTGGACCGCGAGTCGCTGCGGCTCGGCGTCCTCGACCTGCCCAGCCCGGCGCACCGGCTGGCGTGGCTCGCCGACCACCTGGACGAGCTGCCCGGCTCCGGCATCGTCTACACGCTCACCGTCGCGGCAGCGGGGGAGACTGCCGAGTTCCTGCGCTCCCGGGGCTACCCGGTCTCCTCGTACACCGGGCAGGTCGAGGACGCCGACCGGCGGGCCGCCGAGCAGGACCTGCTCGACAACAAGATCAAGGCGTTGGTCGCGACGAGTGCGCTCGGCATGGGCTTCGACAAGCCCGACCTGGGCTTCGTCGTCCACCTCGGCGCACCACCCTCGCCGATCGCGTACTACCAGCAGGTCGGCCGCGCCGGCCGTGCCGTCGAGCACGCCGAGGTGCTGCTCCTGCCCGGCGCCGAGGACGCCGCCATCTGGCGCTACTTCGCCTCGCTGGCGTTCCCACCGGAGCAGCAGGTCCGGGCCGTGCTGGCGGCCCTGCACACCGACCGCCCGCTCTCCACCCAGGCCCTCGAACCCCTCGTCGACCTCCGCCGGGCCCGCCTGGAGCTGATGCTCAAGGTGCTCGACGTGGACGGCGCGGTCCGCCGGGTGCGCGGTGGTTGGCTCGCCACCGGCGAGCCCTGGGTCTACGACGAGGTCCGGTTGCGCCGCGTCGCCGAGGCGCGCACCGTCGAGCAACAGGCCATGCGGGAGTACGCGACCACTACCGACTGCCGAATGCGGTATCTCCGGGAACGCCTGGACGACACCGCCGCGACCGACTGCGGCCGGTGTGACAGGTGCGCCGACCCGCTCTTCGCCGCCGACGTGTCGACGGCAGCGCTCGCCGCCGCGCAGACCTTCCTGGGCCGTCCCGGCGTGGAGATCGCCCCGAAGAAGCTCTGGCCGACCGGGCTGGACGCGGTCGGCGTCCCTCTCAAGGGCCGGATCGCCCCCGCCGAGCAGGCGCTCCCCGGCCGCGCGGTCGGGCGCCTGTCCGACCTGGGCTGGGGCGGCCGACTGCGGGATCTGGTCGGCCCGGAGGCGCCCGACGTGCCGGTGCCCGACGACGTCGCCGGCGCGGTGGTCGAGGTGCTGAAGGCGTGGGCGCACGGCGACGACCCGTGGCCCCGCCGCCCGGTCGGGGTGGTCGCGGTGGGCTCCCGCCGTCGGCCCCGGCTGGTCGGCTCGCTGGCCGAGCGGATCGCCGCCGTGGGTCGGCTGCCGCTGCTCGGCGCGGTCACACCGACAGGTCCGGGCGGCGCCGGCGGGCCGCGCGGCAACAGCGCCCAGCGTGTACGCGCGCTGCACGACGCCTTCACCGTTCCGGCCGACCTGGCCGACGCGCTGGCCGCGCTGGAGGGGCCGGTGCTGCTCGTCGACGACCTGGTCGACTCGGGTTGGACGATGACGATCGTGACCCGCGCGCTGCGGCGGGCCGGCGCTCCGGATGTGCTCCCGCTCGCTCTCGCCGTGGCCGGCTGAGCCGCCCTTCGCGTTCGTGGCGCTCGCGGTGCTGGCGGGCTGGCGGTGCCGGTGGTGCTGGCGGGCTGGCGGTGCTGGCGGGCCGGGGGTGCTGACGGTGCCGGTGGTGCTGGCGGGCTGGCGGTGCTGGCGGGCTGGTGGCGCTGGCGGTGCTGGCGGGCCGGAGGTCCTGGCCCCGGCGGTGCTGGTGGGCCGGCCTCCGGGGCCAGAGGGTGCTCGCGGGGCGGGGCTCTGGGCCGGCGTGGGGTGGACGGCGGGGGCCAGCGGTCCGCCGGCTCGGGTGCGGGGCGGAAAGTTCCCGGGCCGCGCGGATTGCGACGGTCGCCACGCCGCCCCGGCGTCGGGCGGGGCAGGCCGGGCGCGGCGGTACGGTGGCGGCATGACCGATCAGCAGCCCGTGACCCGCGCGTACGCCGTCACCGGCATGACCTGTGCGCACTGCGTGTCCGCGGTCACCGACGAGCTGTCGGCGCTGCCCGGTGTGCGGCAGGTCCAGGTCGACCTGGCCTCCGGCACCGCGACGGTGACCAGCGACAGCCCGCTGCCCGACGAGTCGGTGCGGGCGGCAGTCGACGAGGCCGGCTACGTGCTGGACGCTGGCGGTGCCTGAGCAGACCGCCGTCACGCCGGACCGGAGCACCGTCCGGCTGGCGCTCGTGGTTGGCGGGCTGGTGCTCGCCGTGCTGCTCGGCTTCGGCCTCGGCCGCATGAACGGCACCCCCGCCACCGGCGGCGTCAGCGGCGCTGCGGCGCTGACCGCCGACCACACCCACCCGCCGGGCACCGGGGCCCACGATCACGGGTCCGTGGCCGGCGCCGACCAGGGCGTGGCTGCCGAGCCCGGCGGCCTGTCGGTCAGCTCGGGCGGATACACGCTCGTCCCCCTGGCCACCGAGTTCCCGGTCGGCCGCCCCGGGCAGCTCCGCTTTCAGGTACGCGACGTGCAACGCCGCCCGGTCACCCGGTTCGCCATCGTGCACGACAAGCCGATGCACCTCATCGTGGTCCGTCGGGACCTGACGGGCTACCAGCACCTGCACCCGACAATGGCGGCCGACGGCACCTGGGCGGTGCCGGTGACCCTCCCTCAGCCCGGTGTCTGGCGGGCGTACGCCGACTTCACCGTGGTCGCCGACAACGGCGCCCAGAGCGCCCTCACCCTCGGCGTGGACCTGGTAGTGCCGGGCGGATACCAGCCTCGTCCGCTGCCGGCGGCGGCCACCTCGACGACTGTGGACGGGTTCACCGTCGGCTACCAGGGCAGCCCGCAGGTCGGCGTCACGGTGCCGCTCACCCTCCGGATCGACGGCGCGGACGGCGGCGCGGTGCTGCAGCGCTACCTCGGGGCGTACGGCCACCTGGTGGCGCTGCGCGAGGGCGACCTCGGCTACCTGCACGTGCACCCCGAACCGGAGCTGGCCGACGGCCAGGTGAAGTTCTGGCTGACCATCCCGGGCCCGGGCCGTTACCGCCTCTACCTCGACTTCCAGGTGGCCGACCAGGTGCACACGGCCGAATTCACCCTGACCGTCGCCTGACCCCGCCCGCCCCCTCCATTGATCATGAAGTTGTTGCCGCCCGCGTCGGCGTGTCTCGGGCGGCAACAACTTCATGATCGACACACGAGGGGGTGGGTGGGGTGGGGGTGGTTAGCCGGCGCGGCGGGTGGGGCGGCGGGCCAGGTAGCGGAGCAGGTCGCGGATGTGGTGCTTCTCCTCGGCCGGGACTGAGGGATCGGCCAGTCGGTCGAGGATCGCCCGCACGTCGGCCTCGACCGGGCCGTCATCGCTGCGGCGCCGGGTCGCCGGGCCCGTGTCGGGCAGCCCGAGGGCGCGGAACGCGGCAGCCACCGGCAGATCCAGTGCGGCGCAGAAGCCGCGCACCTTGGCCAGCTCGGGGTAATCCTGCCAGTCGCCGGCGAGCCAACGGAACACGGTGGAGCGGCCCACACCCGTGTGCGAGGCAAGATCAGTCACGGTCCAGCCGCGCTCGTCGCGAGCGTCGTCGATGGCACGCCGGACAAAGCGGGCGAACGCCATCTGCGGTGACACGTCTGCGGAACCCATCCCGGTATGTCTTTCCCTCCCGGCCGAGCACTGGGAAGATGCGCCTCCCGAGCGTAGTACGCCGGGAACCGGAAACCACTGACTGACCGCACAAACTGTCCCATGGATGAGACTCCGACGCGGGCAGTATTCGTACCGCCACCGAGCGATCATCGTCGTTGTTCCACTAAGCTCGGTGCCCGTCCCGGCACGGCGCACACGCGCGTGCCGCGTTCGCCCGGACCACCGCCGAGGAGCACCATGGCCGAATCGAGCCGTCCGCAGCCGTACCAGCCCGGTGCGGTGAGCCTCTTCTTCGTCGCCAAGGCCGGCGTCTTCGCCGCCGCGTTCTGGATCTGGTTGCTGGTCCTGGTGCTCCGCACCGACGCGGCCACCGGCACCCACGTGCTGGCCGCCACCGGCGCGATCACCACCACGCTGGCCGCGGTGGTGCTGGGGGCCCGGATGGCGCTGCAACGCAATGCGGCCATCCGGCACGCCGAGACGAAGAAGCTGCTCGTCGACATCTCCTGGAACGCGTTCACGGCCGCCGGCAACGCCGAGAGCTCGGGAAAGGTCGTGCCCTTCCCGAGCACTGCGGGCGACGACGACCGGTCGACCGTGCGCAGTGGGGACCGGGTGTCGGTCTTCGACCGCTCCGGCGTCCGGGACCGGGGCAACAACGGCGACCGCCGACGCTGAAGCCGAGGCGCCCTGCGGCGAAGGGGGCTTGTCATCCGCTGTGGCTGTCGGCCGTGTCGATGTGCTGGTGAGCGGTATACCGCAGAGGTATGAATATGACTCTGAGGTATACCGCTCACGACCGCATCCGCCCCCACGGAGGTGACCGACGGTCACCACAGGCCGCCGGCGGGCTGCCGGCCGCTGGCCGCGCCCATCGCCCGAGCCAGGTTATTAATTACCCGCCCGGGTGGTGGGTGGCTCGTCGGCGGCGAGCAGTGTCTCCAGCCGGGGCGTGACCCGCCACTGGTCGACGAGTTCGCGGTACTCCGACAGTCGTGGGTCGCCGGTGCCGCCACGGCGGGCTCGGATCAGCAGGTTGCGGGGCGTGTGCTGGGAGTCGACGAACTCCACCACCTCGGCCCGGTACCCGTGCACCCGCAGCAGCCCCGCGCGCAGCGCGTCGGTGAGCACGTCGGCGAAGCGTTCGCGCAGGATGCCCTGCCGGGTCAACAGGTCGTACGGCGCCGGGGTGGGCTGGGCGCGGAGCTGCTTGGCCAGGTCGTGGTGGCAGCACGGCGCGGCCAGCACCCAGCGGGCCTGCCAGCGCACCGCGCGGGCCAGGGCCTCGTCGGTGGCGGTGTCGCACGCGTGCAGCGCCAGCACCAGATCCGGGGCGGGGTCGACGACTGCCTCGGCGATCGTGCCGGCGACGAAGCTGACCTTGTCGGCCCAGCCCAGTCGCTGCGCCAGCTCGGTGTTGCGCCGCCGCTGGTCCTCCCGGACGTCCACGCCGACAAGCTCGACGTCGAGCCCCCGACTGGCGAGGTAGCGGTACGCGGCGAAGGTCAGGTAGGCGTTGCCGCAGCCCAGGTCGACCACCCGCAGTGGGCCGGTCAGGTCGTCGGGCAGGGTCGCGGCCAGGGCCCGGAGGAACGCGTCGACCTGGCGACGCTTGGCCGCCGAGCCGCCGATCTCCGCGAAGATCGGGTCGCCGGGGTCGAGCAGGTATTCCTTGGCCCGGTCGTTTCCGCCCGGCGTCGCCGCCGGCCGTGTCGTCGCGGCCCGGTGCACCTGCGCCTCACCGGATTTGGTCACCCGCAGTTGGAGGGTCGCGTCGGCCGTCTCCACGTGCCAGTTGCCGAAGGGCTCGGCCAGCAGTTCGTCGACCGCGACGGCGGCCTCCGGACCGGGGGCGACGTTGCGGGTGTACGGGCGTGCGCCGTCGGAGGTGGCGATCTGCAACCGGGGGCCGGCCTTGAGCGTCACCGGACGCAGCTCGGCCCGCACGACCGTGGGACGGTGTCCGCGGCGACGCCCGGCGGCGACCGCCCGGGTCAACGCGGGGTCGAGCAGCAGGGCACGAACCTCGGTCAGGGCGGCATCCAGTGGTTCCGGCATCGTTCCATCTTCGGCAGGTGGGGTGGGAAGGAGACATCCCCCGTACCGCGCTGAGGCGGTGCGGGGGATGTCGAGGGAATCTCGCTTCGTCAGTCCGCGGTCGCCTCGGCCGGCGTACCCGCGCCGGAACCGCCACCACGGCGACGCCGGCGGCGGCGCGGCTTCGCTGCCTCGCCCTCGGCGGTCGCGGCGGAGGCGGAGGCCGGTTCGGCCGGTGCCGTGTCGGCCGCGATCACCGCGGTCGGCTCGCCCGCCACCGTCTCGCCGGCCCGGCGGCGACGCCGGCGGCGCGGGGTGCGGCTGGCGTCGTCGCCAGCGGCGTCCGTGGGTGCCTCGGCGGCCGGCGTGCCGGCGTCGGTGCGGTCCCGGCGGCCGTCGCCCCGGCCACGGCGCTCGCCCCGGCCGTCGCCGCGGCCGTCGCCCCGGCTCTCACCGCGTCGCGGACCCCGGCCACCGCTGTCGCCCCGGCGGGAACGGGTCGTCCCGCCCAGGTCTTCCTCGATCTCGGCGGACAGCCCGGCCCGGGTGCGCTCGGCAGTGGGCAGAGTGCCGCTGACCTCGGTGGAGATGTGCAGGTCGGTGTAGAGGTGCGGCGACGTGTGGTACGTCTCCGGCGGCTCCGGCATCTCCAGACCGAGGGTCTTGTCGATGATCCGCCAGCGGGGCATGTCGTCCCAGTCGACGAAGGTCACCGCGACACCCGTGGCACCGGCCCGGCCGGTACGACCGATCCGGTGGGTGTAGGTGTCCTGGTCTTCCGGGCAGTCGTAGTTGATCACGTGGGTGACGCCTGTGACGTCCAGACCACGGGCCGCCACGTCGGTGGCCACCAGAATGTCGATCTTGCCGGCGCGGAACGCCCGCAGCGCCCGCTCGCGGGCACCCTGGCCGAGGTCACCGTGCACCGCGGCGACCGCGAACCCGCGGAAGTCGAGATCCTCGGCGACCCGGTCGGCAGCCCGCTTGGTGCGCGTGAAGATCATGGTCAGGCCACGCCCCTCCGCCTGGAGGATGCGCGCCACCACCTCGACCTTGTTCATCGAGTGGGTGCGGTAGACCAACTGTTCGGTCTGCGGCGACGGCCCGGTCTCGGCGGTGTGCCCGGCGTGAATCGTCATCGGCTGGCGCAGGAAGCGCCGGGACAGGGTGACGATCGGGTCCGGCATGGTCGCCGAGAAGAGCATCGTCTGTCGGTCCTCCGGAAGCATCGCCAGGATCTTCTCGACGTCGTCGAGGAAGCCCAGGTCGAGCATCCGGTCGGCCTCGTCGAGGACCAGCGCGTGCACCCGGTCCAGTCGGAGGTGCTTCTGCTTCTGCAGGTCCATCAGTCGGCCCGGGGTGCCGACCAGAATCTCGACGCCCTTGCGCAGCGCGTCGATCTGCGGCTCGTACGCGACACCGCCGTAGATCGGCAGCACGCGGACGCCGCGCGTCCGGCCGGCGGCGGCCAGGTCCTTGGCGACCTGGATGCCCAGCTCGCGGGTGGGGACGACGACAAGTGCCTGCGGCACGCCGTCGCTGCCCTCACCGGGCGCGAAGACCCGGTCGAGCAGCGGCACGCCGAAGCCGAGGGTCTTGCCGGTGCCGGTGGGCGCCTGGCCGATCAGGTCGACGCCACGCAGGGCGATCGGGATCGCGTACTCCTGGATGGCGAACGCGCGGGTGATGCCGGCCGCAGCCAGCGCCTCGACGGTCTCCTCGCGGGCGCCGAGTGCGGCGAAGGTGGGAGCCTCGGGTCGGACCGGGGCGGTGGGGGCCAGTTCCTGGCCGTCCAACAGATCTTGAGTCAGGTCGCTCATCTGGATGTGGGGGTGCCCTCTCGTGGGTGCGCCCGTCATGTCCTCAGGGCGCGTTCGGTATGACGCGGGCCACACGGTCGGCGGCAGATTGCCGAGCCGGACCGGGCCGCACGCGCGCCGCGGGCTGCGCTTCGATCAGATCGGCGCCCACGGCAACTGCTCTATGCTACCTGAACAGGCAAGCTCACGTCCCGATTCCCGGTCGGCCAGCCGCCACGCGGGGCCATTGGATGTGACCTGCGCCACACTTCCTCGGGTGCTCGTCCGTGCCCCGCGCGGGCCACGCGGCTCCCGTTCCGCACGGTAGCCTGCGCTCGTGTCCGCGCCGACCACCCCCGGTCCCGCCGTCGCCGCCCTGCTGGGCCTGGTCGCCTTCGGTGAGCTGCTCGCCTTCGAACGCATGGCCGGCGACGCGCGACTCGCCCCCGACCTGCACCGACGCGCCGCGCTGAGCCAGATGGCCGCAGCCGAGATCGGCAACTACCGGCGGCTCGCCGACCGGCTCACCGCGCTGGGCCTGCCGCCGGAGGAGGCGATGACGCCCTACGTGCAGCCGTTGCAGGCGTACCACGACTCCACTGAGCCGCGGGACTGGGCGGAGGTGGTCACCAAGGCGTACGTGGGCGACGCGATCACCGACGACTTCCTCCGGGAGATCGCCGACGCGCTGGACGAGCCCGACCGGGCGCTGGTGCTGGACGTGCTGCACGACTCCCGGTACGCGGAGTTCGCCGTCGCCGAGATCCGGGGGGCCGTCGCCGAGGATCCCCGGGTGGCCGGTCGGCTCTCCATGTGGGCCCGGCGGCTGGTTGGCGAGGCGTTGTCCCAGGCCGGGCGCGTCGCCGCCGAACGGGCCGCGCTCACCGCGCTGATCGCGTGGGGCGACCGGGTCGACGTGCCGGGGTTGTTCGGGAGGCTCACCGCCGCGCACACCGCGCGGATGGCGGTCGCCGGGCTGAACAACTGACCGCCACCCGTCGGGTGCGGAACCGGCCCGCGGCAGGTGGCCTGGAAACGCCTACCTGCCGCGACGGCCGGACCGGTCAGCGAACGGTGAAACCGACCGATCGCGGGGACGCCTCGGCGATCTCGACGTAGGCGACCTTCTCGACCGGAACGATGACCCGTCGGCCCTTCTCGTCGGTCAGGGAGAGCGTGCCGCCGTTGCCGGCGAAGGCGTCGGTGACGATCTGCTCGATCTCGGCCGGCGACTGCGCGCTGTCCACTACCAGCTCGCGCGGCGCGTACTGCACGCCGATCTTGACCTCCACTGTGCCTCCTCAACTGGGGCGATAACCGCCCTGCGAAGGCTATCCGATCACGGGGTCGGCGGTCAGGCTGACTCACCTTGCAGCGGGAAGCTCGCGATGCCCCGCCAGGACAACGCCGCCACCAGGGCCTCGGCCTCCGCCTTCGGCACCTGCCGGCCACCGGCCAGCCAGAACTGCGCGGCGGTCTCGGCCGCGCCGACCAGCCCGGAGGCGAGCAACTCGGCGTGCGACCGGCTCACGCCGGTGTCGGAGATGATGGTGTCGGTGATCGCCGCGATGCAGCCCTGCTCGACCCGCTCCACCCGCTGCCGCACCGCCGGGTCGTTACGCAGGTCCGACTCGAAGACGAGGCGGAACGCCTCGCTCTCGTGATCGACGAAGTCGAAGTACGCGCGCACCGACGCGCTGACCCGCTCCTTGTTGTCACTGGTGCCGCGCATGGCCTCGTGCACCTGAGCGACGATGGCGTCACAGTGCGTGTCCAACAGGGCCAGGTAGAGGTCCATCTTTCCCGGGAAGTGTTGGTAGAGCACCGGCTTGGAAACCCCGGCCCGCTCGGCGATGTCGTCCATCGCCGCGGCGTGGTAGCCCTGCGCGACGAATACCTCCTGCGCCGCCGCGAGCAGCTGCTTACGGCGCGCGGAGCGGGGCAGGCGGGTGGGCCTGCCAGCGGTCTGTGCGCCGTTCCCCACAGCGGTCATGGGATCCTCCGAGTTCTCCGTACGGGCCGGCATTTTCCCCCCAGATCGGGGCGGCCCTCGACCGCGTCGTGGAAATGGCCCGCCGCTGTAACTTATCGCCACTCTCCCCACACGGTAGCCTCAGCGAGGGCGACCAAGGAGCGCGCGGTGAGTGAAACAGGGCAACCCGGAGCCGCCACCCCGGGAGAGCACGGTGACGGAACGGGTCAGCACGACGACCCGGGCCGCCCCGGCAGCGGGTGGGCGCCCTCGACGGGCGGGTGGTCACCGTCTGCCGAGCGCGAGCCGGCCGGGGAGCAGGTGCCACCGTGGCAGCAACCTCCCGCGTCGGGTTGGCGCACCTCCTCCACGAGGCATGGCGATCTGCCCGCGCCTCTGCCCGGGCTGAACGGTGACTCCGAGCGGCAGGCCCGGGTCAACGGTCACCACCACACCAACGGTGTCCACCACGACGAGGCCGAGATCGAGAGCGACAGCGAGAGCAACGGCGACGGCGAGCGCAACGGCGTCCGCCACGGCGATGCGGAGATCAACGGCGTCGCGCACCTTGGCGGCGGGGGCTCGTCCGGCCGCCTGACGCCTGTGAGCGCGCCGCCCGTGCGGCCCGACGAGGACCGACCCGACGTGGGCACGGGCCGGCTCGTGGTGCCCGCCCAGCGTCCCGCACCGGCCGTGGAGCAGGGGCCGGGAGAGGCCGACCCGTCCCGGCACTCCACCGCCGACCCTGCCGCGCCGCGCAGCGTCCGCTGGGCCGACCCCAGTCTGCCCGGCACGGCGCCAGCCTCCATCCAGGTGCCGCCCGTCGGCACGGCCGCCTCGGGATTCGAGGTTCCGCCCGGTCTCCGCGCGCCCACCGGCGAACGGTCGGCCGTCGACGACCAACCTGCCGTGTCGCGCGACTGGCGGGCCCCGCTCGCCGCGGAGGCATCGGCCGGGCCCGGGCGCGGCGACGACTCCGAGCCGGAGCGCCCCACCGGGGACACGCACCGGGCCGGCGAGTCCTCTTCCATCGAGCCGGACTGGTCCGGCCCGAGCTGGAACCGCCCGAGCTGGGGCAGTGGGTGGGCCCCGCCCTGGTCCCGCCAGGACGGCGAGCCGGCCGGTCGACCGACGCGGGACGAGTCCACGCCGGGCTGGGTCGCCGAGCCCAACCTGCCGTACGAGCCGGTGCGGGCCGAGCCGACCCGTCCGTACGAGCCGGTGCCCGCCGAGCCGCCTCGCGCGTACGACATCACCAGGGACGCCCCGCAGGCAGAGGCGGACGCCGGCCGGGGCACGCCCCCGCGCCCGTCCTGGGCCGGTGAACGTCCGGCCACGACCCCGACCAGCGGGCCTCCGGTGGCCTCCCGACCGGAGCCGGCCGAGCGTCCCTCCTGGGCCGGTGGGCCGACGCCCGAGCCGACCAGCGGGCTCCCCGCGGACCGCCCGTCCTGGGCAGCGCCGGCCCCGATCCGCGCGCCGGCCGACCCGTCGCCCCGCGTGAGCGGCACGGACCCCACCCCGACCAGCGGCCCGCCCGTGCCCCCACGCACCCCGTCGCCCGCCGCCGAGCGTCCCTCCTGGGCCGGTGGCCCCGCTCCCACCAGTGGCCCTCCGGCCGTTGACCGTCCGTCGTGGGCTGGTGGGTCGGCGTCGGGCAGCGTCAGTGGTGAGCCGTCAAGCGGTCCGCCAGCCGCCGAACGCCCTTCGTGGGCTGGGGCTGCGTCAGGCAGTGCCGCCCGTGCCGAGCCGACCAGTGGCCCGCCTGCAGTTGAGCGCCCCTCCTGGGCCGGTGGGTCGGACCCGACACCGGCCAGCGCGCCGCCGCCGCGTCCGTCCTGGGCCGGCCCGGCATCGGCCCTCCCGCCGCCGCCCCGACCCTCCTGGGCCGGCGGCTCCGATCCGGCGCCGACAGGTGCCCCGCCGTCACGTCCGTCCTGGGCGGGCGATCCGACGCCCGCCAGCGCGCCTGCGAGTACGCGCCCGTCCTGGGCCGGCCCGGCACCTGCCGATCCGCCCAGGTCTGTCGATCCGCCGCTTCCGGCACCCGCCGGCCCACCCCCGACGTTGACCGATGCGCCGCCACCAGCGGCACCGGTCCGTCCGGTGGCCGAGCGGCCCTCGTGGGTCGGTGGATCGCCGACACCGGTGGCGGCCGAGCTACCCGACTGGTCCGAGGGGCGCATTCCGGCAGCCCCCGCCGAACGTCCGTCCTGGCCGGCCACCCGGCCGGCGACCTCTCCCCGGGCGAGCGACGCGGGCGAGTCGACAGGCCCGGTCCGGCCGACCGCACCGTTCCGGCTCCGCCCGGCGACCCCCGAGCCGCCCGAGCCCGCACCCGCCGAGCCGACCCCTGCCACCCCGACGGCGACCGGTCCTGCCTCCGCCGGTCCGCCGGCTCCCTCGACTGGCGCCGGTCCGGCCTCCGCCACGAGCGGCCCCGGGCGTCACGACCGGCCGTCACCCGCGTCCGCCCCTCCCTACGCGGCCCGCCGATCCGCCCCCGACCCGGCGTCGTCGGCCGAGCCCGCCGACGGCGGACGACGGCCCGACACGTCGGCGGTGCTGCCGCAGCGCGTCCCCGCGGAACCGGACGTGCCCGTTGTGCCGGAGCCGCCAGCAGTGGAGCCCGCCGAAACCCCCGAACTCGCTCGCATCGCCACCCACCTGCGTCGCGACGACGAGCCCGCTCCGTTGCGGGAGCGTCCCGAGGGGTTCGACGTCAACGCGATCCTGGACGCCGTACGGGAGGTGGCCGGCGTCCGGGACGCCGCCCTGCGCCGTACCCCGGCCGGCGCGCACAGCCTCCGGCTGGATTTGGCCGACGGTGCCGATCCGGCCGAGGTGAGTCGACAGGTGGCCCGGCTGCTCCAGGAACGGATGGGGCTCGCCGCAGCCCCGCAGAACGTGCCCGGCCTGCCCACCACGCCGGCCCCGCCGGTCCGCCGTCGCGCCGCCGAGCCGCGCCCTGCCGCGCCACGACCCGTCGAGCCGCGCGCCGTCGAGCCGCGCGCTGCCGCGCCACGACCCGTCGAGCCGCGCGCCGCCGTCGAGCCGCGCGCCGCGGAGCCACGCGTAGCCGAGCCGGGCGACACCGGCGCGGAACCGCGTACCGCCGAGGCCGCGCCGGCAGGCCCGGAGCAGTGGGTCGGGGCGGACGCGGCACGTCGACGGCGGGCTGGTGCTCCGCACCGGGGCCGCGCCACCGTCGAGGAGCCCGGCTCGGTCTCGGCCGCCCCCACCGGCGGAGCCACCGGCAGCCCGGCGACGGTCGGTACGTCGTACTCCGGGGGTCAGGTGACCACGACCGAGTCGGCGCCCTCCCGACCGCTGGAAACCGGCGGCGTGCCGGGGCCGCGCGTGGTCATCGACCACGTGCAGGTCAGCACCTTCGGTCTGGACGCCAACGTGGAGGTTCGGCTGCTGGCCGGCGACGACAACGCCGCCGGGTACGCGACCGGGCCGGCGGTGGACGGTTACGTGCTTCGTCTCTGTGCGGTGGCCGCGGCCGCCGCAGTGGACGAGTTGCTGCGCGGCGCCGAGAACGCCGAGCGTGGCCGCTGCTTCGTCGAGCACGCGGCGGTGGTGCCGTTCGGCAACTGCGAGGTGGCCACGGTGGTGGTGCTGCTTGTCTGCGAGGGCTGGGTCGAGCAGCTCGCCGGTTCCGCCCTGGTGGCCGGCGACCCGCGACAGGCGGTGGTCCGGGCGACGCTTGCGGCGGTCAATCGCCGACTGGAGGCGCTGCTGTCCTGAGTGGTCCGAGGCAGACTGGGAGGATGAAACGCGCCTCCCTCTGGCCGGACCACCTCCTCCCCGAGGTAGGTGTTCCGCCGCCGTGGCCGGGCCGGGAGGTCCGCCTCGACGGCGTCGCCACCTATGTGCGGGACACTCCGGCCACGAGCGTCGACGCGGAGCCGGCGTTGTACGTGCACGGGCTGGGTGGCTCGTCGCAGAACTGGACCGACCTGGCCGGGCTGCTCGCCGACCGGCTGGACGGCCAGGCCATCGACCTGCCCGGGTTCGGCCGCAGCGAGCCGGGCCCGCGCTACACCATCCCTGCCTTCGCCGACCTGGTCATCCGGTGGATCGAGCACTCCGGTCGGGGGCCCGTCCACCTGTTCGGCAACTCGCTGGGCGGCGCGGTCTCGGTCCAGGTGGCGGGGCTGCGACCCGACCTGGTCCGTACCCTCACCCTGATCTCTCCGGCGCTGCCGTTCCTGGACTTCCGGCGGTCGTTGCAGGGACGGATGCTGCCCGTGCTTGTCATCCCCCGGGGTGAGCGGCTGGTCGCCCGGCACCTCACCCAACTCGCGCCCGAGGTGATGGCCGAGCAGGTGTTGGAGGCGTGCGTCGCCGACCTCAGCCGCATCTGCGCGCAGCGTCGGGCCGAGGCGTTGGAGGAGATCCGGGTCCGGTACGAGGCGGAGCACTACGCCGCCGCGTACGTCCGGACGTTCCGTGGGCTGGTCTCCAGCTTCCTGCGGGCGTACCTGCCGGGGGCGGGCTCGCTGTGGCGGCTCGCGGGGGCGGTGCGCGCGCCGACGCTTGTGGTGGGCGGCCGGCAGGACCGGCTGGTCGACGTCCGCGTCGCGCCCCAGACCGCCCGGGTCATTCCGGACAGCCGCCTGCTGATGCTCGACGGTGTCGGTCACGTGGCGCAGTTGGAGGTTCCCCGGCTGGTCGCCCGGGCGGTGGTCGGCCTGCTCGCCGAAACGGAGGAGGCCGCTCGGCCGTCCGATCTGGCAGGCTGACCGGGATGGTCAGTTCCGTTCGCCGCCGCCGCCGGTTCGCACTTGTCGCCCAGCTGGTGGCGGTGGTGCTGGCGGTCGGCGCGGCGGTGACCGTGATCGCCGAGCGTCCGGGCGTGCCAGCCGATCGGCTGACCGCCGAGGAGGTCGCTCCGCCGCCGCTGGTGGGCGGACAGTTGCCGCCGTCGGTGGATCCGTCGCCCACCGCCACCGCCACCGCCTCCGCCGCCTCGCCGAGCCCGTCGCCGAGCCCGTCACCTGTGCTGCGGATGCCCGGTGCGGTGCCGACCGCGGGGACCGGCCGGTTCGGTCACGACGACCACTCCGGCCCGGTGCTGGGTCGGGCGGGTGAGCTGCGCCGCTACCGGGTGGCGGTCGAGTCGGGCAGCAACGAGGACGTCGCCGCGTTCGCCCAGGCCGTCCGGGTGGCGCTCGCCGGGCCGGGCAGTTGGGTCGACAGCGGCAGGCTGCGGTTGCAGCAGGTCCCGGGGGACGCTCCCCGGGACTTCACGGTCTATCTGGCGACCGCCCGTACGGCGGGCCGGATGTGTGCCGAGGGTGGCGTGGACATCCGGATCGGCGGGCGGCCGTACACCTCCTGCCGCGCACCCGGCCAGGTGATCATCAACCTGGATCGGTGGCGGTTGTCGGTGCCGCACTACGTGTCGGCGGGCGTGCCGCTGGCGGTCTACCGGACGTACGTGGTGAACCACGAGGTGGGTCACCAGCTCGGGCACCGGCACGAGCGCTGCCCGGGCGCGGGGCGTCCGGCGCCGGTGATGATGCAGCAGACCCTCTTCCTCAACGGGTGCCGCGTCAACCCGTGGCCGTACGTCGATGGTCGGCGCTACGCCGGCCCGGCTCTCTGACCCACCGCCGCCAAGCGCCGGAATCAGGTGCATTGCGTCTATAGCGGCAAAAGCGGAGAATTGCCGGCATAATCTGGCAGGCTGGATGTCATGACGCCGTCGTCCCCTTACGGCCCACCCGTGCCGCCCGACCCGCCCGAGGGGTCGGCGTACGAGGGTGTGCGTCCCACGCTGGTGCGGATGCGCCGCCGCCGACGCCGCAGCCTGCTGCTCGGCCTGCTCGTGGCCGCCACCGCGACCGCTGTCGGCGTGACCGCGACGCGTGGCGACGAACCGCCTGCCGACGTGCCGCCCGCCCCGGCCCAGGGCGGGATGGGCCTGGGCGGCGGGGAGGCCCACCCGGTGTTGCCAAGCGGCTACCCGTCGGTCGGCGCGGGACGCTTCACTGCCGCCGCCGGGGGAACATCAGTGCACGGTACGGACGGACCGCTGCGCCGCTACCGGGTCGTGGTCGAGCGGGGCAGCGGTCAGGACGCCGACGCGTTCGCCGCGCGGGTGGACGAGGTCCTGGCCGACCCGCGTAGCTGGACAGCCTCCGGCGAGCTGCGGGTGCAGCGGGTGGCCGACGCCGACGTCGCGGACTTCACCGTCTACCTCGCCACCCCGGTCACGTCGGAGCGGATGTGCGCCGAGGGCGGGTTGACCACCGAGCGCTACACCTCCTGCCGGCTGCCCGGCCAGGTCATCATCAACCTGGCCCGTTGGCAGGAGGCCGTGCCCGACTACGGGGCCCCGCTGGAGACGTACCGCACCTACGTCGTCAACCACGAGGTGGGCCACGAGTTCGGCGAGGAGCACGAGGCGTGCCCCGGCCCGGGGGAGCCCGCTCCGGTGATGCAGCAGCAGACGTACGGGCTGCGGGGCTGCGTGGCCAACGCCTGGCCCTACCTCGACGGCCGTCGCTACGCCGGCGACATCGTCCCCTGACCGACCGGACGTCAGTTATTCCCCTCCCGCATCGCGGGCCACGTGTCCTCCCTCATGGCCGAGTGCGGCCCGGGCGAGCAACAATGGCGCGGTTCACACCGCCGATCCCGGGGAGTCCACCGTGTCGTTGCCCCCGCTCGTCGAGCCCGCCGCCGAGCTGACAGTTGACGAGATCCGCCGCTACTCACGCCACCTGATCATCCCGGACGTCGGGGTGACCGGCCAGAAGCGGCTGAAGAACGCCCGGGTGCTCTGTGTCGGCGCCGGTGGCCTCGGCTCGCCCGCCCTGCTGTACCTCGCCGCGGCGGGGGTCGGCACCCTCGGCATCATCGACTTCGACACCGTCGACGAGTCGAACCTCCAGCGTCAGATCATCCACGGCGTGTCCGACATCGGCCGTTCCAAGGCCGAGTCCGCAGCCGCGTCGATCCGCGAGATCAACCCGCTGGTCAACGTGGAGATCCACAACACCGCGTTGGACCGCGAGAACGTCCGCGAGATCTTCGCCCAGTACGACCTGATCGTCGACGGCACCGACAACTTCGCCACCCGGTACATGGTCAACGACGCGGCGGTGCTGCTCGGCAAGCCGTACGTCTGGGGCTCGATCTACCGCTTCGACGGCCAGGCGTCGGTGTTCTGGGCCGAGCACGGCCCCTGCTACCGGTGCCTCTACCCGGAGCCGCCGCCGCCCGGCATGGTCCCGTCCTGCGCCGAGGGTGGCGTGCTCGGTGTGCTCTGCGCGTCGATCGGCTCGATCCAGGTGAACGAGGCCATCAAGCTGCTCACGGGCATCGGCGAGCCGCTTGTCGGCCGCCTGATGGTCTACGACGCCCTGGAGATGGAGTACCGCAAGATCAAGGTCCGGAAGGACCCGAACTGCGTGCTCTGCGGCGAGAACCCGAGCGTCACCGACCTGCTGGAAGACTACGAGGACTTCTGCGGCGCGGTCTCCGAGGAGGCCCAGGAGGCGACGCTCGACTCGACCATCACCGCCCTGGAGTTGAAGGAGTGGCAGGACGCCGGCAAGGACATCTTCCTCGTCGACGTGCGGGAGCCGGCCGAGTACGAGATCGTGCGGATCCCCGGCGCCACCCTCATCCCCAAGGGCGACATCATCTCCGGCGAGGCGCTGGCGAAGCTCCCGCAGGACAGGCAGATCGTGCTGCACTGCAAGTCCGGCGTCCGCTCGGCGGAGGCGCTCGCCGCGCTGAAGGCGGCCGGGTTCCGCGACGCCGTACACGTGCAGGGCGGCGTGCTCTCCTGGATCAAGCAGATCGACCCGTCACTGCCCGCGTACTGACCGGTCCGCCGGGGCGACGCCACACCGCGCCGCCCCGGTCCCGTTCCGCGCCCCGCCTCCGGCGGTAAATCGACGCAGTTGGCTCCGTGTGGCGATCCGGCCGGAGCGACGCAGCCATTTCCGGCTGGCCGATTCCCCGAGGCGGGATCGTGTCTGCGCAGGTAGCGTCTCCGCCGTGGTCGACTTGGAAGCCGCGATCGGGTTCGTCGTGGCGCATGGGGACGCGGTGGAACGCGCCCGCCTCTCCTGGCTGCGCAACGGCACCCCGGTGCCGCCGGAGTTGCTGGAGACGGCCGAGGTCGGCCAGTCGCCGGACGGCGGCTGGCCGGCGACCTGGGGTGGCGAGGTCGCCTCGGTCGACGCCACCTGTTTCCGGCTCTCGGAGCTGGACGACCTGGGCGCGCTGGGCCGTCCCGCCGCCCGCCGGGCGCTGGACTGGTTGGCGTCCCGGCAGCAGGCCGACGGCGGCTGGGACGAGGACCTGTCGTTGACCGGCGCTGCCCCGGAGTGGGCCCGTCCCGGCGATCCGGAGGCCAAACTCTTCCTCACCGCCAACGCCGGCTTCTGGCTGACGGTCGCCGGCCTGGACGCCCGCGCCTCGGGCCCGCTCGACCACCGGGTCGGCGGGGCGTACGCCGGTGTGGTGCAGGCGGCGGCCCAGTCGATCGTCGCGCGGCTGCGCCCGGACGGCAGTTGGCCGTCGTTCCTCGCCGCCGGCTGGCTGAGTGCCGCAGTGCTGCACCGTCAGGACATGTTCCAGGAGTCGGCGCGGATCCAGGTGGTGCTCGCCGAACGGATGTCCGCGATGTCGCCGGGCGACGTGGCCTGGCTGGCGGCCACGCTGCGCCGGGTCGGCATCGACCTGCACGACTGGATCATGGTGCGGGCTCTGCGGCGGCTCGCCGAGACCCAGCGCAGCGACGGTGGTTGGGAGAGCGAGGACGGTCACCAGTTCGACGTGCACGCCACGCTGTCCGCGATCCGGGCCTGCCGCCCGCCGGCCGGAGCCGCCCCGTAGCCGGGCTCAGGCCCTAGCGCAGGTGCCCGTCCCCGGTGACGACGTACTTGGTGCTTGTCAGCTCGGGCAGGCCCATCGGGCCGCGGGCGTGCAGCTTCTGCGTCGAGATGCCGATCTCCGCGCCGAAGCCGAACTCGCCCCCGTCGGTGAACCGGGTCGAGGCGTTCACCATCACCGCCGCCGCGTCCACCCGGGCCACGAACTCGCGGGCAGCGCTCGCCGAGTCGGTGAGGATCGCCTCGGTGTGCCCGGTGCCGAAGCGGCGGATGTGCGCGACAGCCGCGTCCAGTGACTCGACCACGGCCACCGAGATGTCGGCGGACAGGTACTCGGTGGCGTAGTCCTCGTCGGTGGCCGGAACCACCGCCGCCGAGTACGCGGCCACCTCGGGGGAGCCGTGCACCGTCACGCCCGCCTCGGCGAACGCGGCCAGCACCGGCGGCAGGAACGCGTCCGCGACGTCGGCGTGCACCAGCAGCGACTCGGCCGTGTTGCAGGTGGACAGGCGCTGCGTCTTGGCGTTCAACGTCACCGCGACGGCCTTCGCCAGGTCGGCGGCGGCGTCCACGTACACGTGGCAGTTGCCCACCCCGGTCTCGATCACCGGCACTGTCGACTCCTCGACCACGGCGCGGATCAGCGACGCACCACCGCGCGGGATGAGCACGTCGACGAGCCCTCGGGCGCGCATCAGCTCCTTGACCGAGTCGCGGGAGCTGGCGTCGAGCAACTGCACCGCGTCGGCAGGCAGACCAGCGTCGGTGATCGCGTCGCGCAGCACCGCGACCAGCGCGGCGTTGGAGTGCGCGGCCGAGGACGACCCGCGCAACAGGGCCGCGTTGCCGGACTTCAGGCAGATCCCGGCGGCATCGACCGTCACGTTGGGACGTGCCTCGTAGATGATGCCCACCACCCCGAACGGCACCCGGATCTGGCGCAGCTCCAGCCCGTTGGGCAGGGTCGACCCGCGGACCACCTCGCCGACCGGGTCGGGCAGCGCGGCCATCTGGCGCAGCGCGTCGGCGATGCCGGCCACCCGGCCCGCGTCGAGCGCGAGCCGGTCCAGGACGGCCGCGCTCAGCCCGGCCTCCCGGCCGGCCGCCAGGTCCGTCTCGTTCGCGGCCAGGATCTCCGGTGTACGCGCCACAAGCGCGTCGGCCATCGCGACCAGCGCGGCGTCCTTGGCGGTACGGGTGGCCGTGGCCAGGTCGGCGGCGGCGTCCCGCGCCCGTCGCGCCTGCTCGCTCACGCTCATGCCAGCACTCCTCACAGCAGGACGAGGTCGTCGCGGTGGACGACCTCCCGTTCGTACGCCGGGCCGAGCGCCGCGGCGAGTTCGGAGGTGGAGCGGCCGAGCAGCCCGGGCAGCTCCACCGCGTCGTAGTTGACCAGGCCGCGGGCGACCGGGGCGCCGCCGGTGTCGACCAGGTCCACCGGGTCCCCGGCGGTGAACGTGCCGTCCACGGCGGTGATGCCGGCGGGCAGCAGCGACTTGCGTCGTCCGACGACGGCGGCCACCGCGCCCGGGTCCAGGTGCAGGCGCCCCCGGGGCGAGGTGGCGTGGGCCAGCCAGAACAGCCGGGCGGTCGGGCGTTGCCGCTGCGGATGGAACAGCGTGCCCACGGGGTCGCCGGCAAGCGCCGCCGCGGCCAGGTCGGCGGCGGTGAGCACCACGGGGATGCCGAAGCCGGTGGCGATGCGGGCCGCCTCGACCTTTGTCACCATGCCTCCGGTGCCGACCCCGGACCGGCCGGCGCCGCCGATGGTGATTCCGGCGAGGTCCTCGTCGCTGTGGACCTCCGCGATCCGGGTCGAGTGCGGGCGGGTCGGGTCGCCGGTCCAGAGGGCGTCCACGTCGGAGAGGAGCACCAGCAGGTCGGCGTGCACCAGCGCGGCCACCAGGGCCGCCAGCCGGTCGTTGTCGCCGAACCGGATCTCCTCGGTGGCCACCGTGTCGTTCTCGTTGACGATTGGCACCGCGTGCAGGTCGAGCAGTTTGCGCAGCGTGCGGTACGCGTTGCGGTAGTGCGCGCGTCGGGTCACGTCGTCGACGGTGAGCAGCACCTGCCCGACGGTGCGGCCGTGCCGGGCGAAGCTGGCCGCGTACCGGCCGATCAACAGGCCCTGCCCGACGCTGGCGGCGGCCTGCTGGGTGGCCAGGTCGCGCGGACGCCTGGTCAACCCGAGCGGGGCCAGGCCGGCGGCGATGGCGCCGGACGAGACGAGCACCACCTCGCGTCCTTCGGCGGTGAGCCGTCCGAGGGTGTCGACAAGCGCATCGACGCGCTCGTCGGCCAGTCCGCCGGTGGCGGTGGTCAACGAGGAGGATCCGATCTTGACGACGACCCGTCGGGCGGCCGTGACTGCGTCGCGCACCCGCCCATTCTGCGTGGTCACGCCCGCGTCGCCCGCCGCCGTTCCCATATGGTGGCCGATTGTGACTCCTGACGAGTACGTCGAGGCGGTGCTCGACCTGGTGGAGCGGATCCCGGAGGGTCGGGTGATGTCGTACGGGGCGGTAGCCGACGCCCTGGCCGAGCGCTCGGGGCGTTCCTCCGCGCGGCTGGTCGGCAACATCATGTCCCGGCACGGTGGCTCGGTGCCCTGGCACCGCGTGGTGACCGCGGCGGGGCGGCTGCCACCGGGGCACGAGCGCGAGGCGCGGGCGCGGCTACGGGCCGAGGGGGTGCCGCTGCGCGGCGAGGGCGTGGACATCGCGCGGGCGGGCTGGTCGCCGGAGGAGGGGATGTGACCTCCGGCATAACGTGAGTAACATTCGGCCCCATGAACCAGCCGCCGGGTGCCGCCGGCCTGCCCGCCGCCGGCCCCGACGTGGCCGACTCGCCCACCACCGGCCCCGACGTGACAAGCCTGCCTGCCACCGGTCGGCTGCCCCGCCCGGTGCACGCCGGATACGCGCTCGGCTCCCTGGCCACCGGCGCGTTCGGCACCGTGCCCGGCCTGCTGCTGCTGCCGTACCTGACCGACACGTTGGGCGTGGCCGCCGGGCTGGCCGCCCTGCTGGTGCTGCTGCCCAAGGCCTGGGACGTCCTGGTCAACCCGGTCGCCGGGCGGATCTCCGACCGCACCCGGTCGCGCTGGGGCGCCCGCAGGCCGTACCTGCTCGTCGCCGGTCTCGCGCTCGCCGTACTCTTCGCGGCCATCTTCGCCGCACCGTTCGGCAACGGGCCGGCCGCTGCGGCGTACGTGGCGCTCGCCTTCCTCGCCACGGCCACCGCGTTCGCCTTCTTCCAGGTGCCGTACGTGGCGATGCCCGCCGAGATGACCGACGACTACGCCGAGCGCACCCGGCTGATGACCTGGCGGATCGCCGTGCTGGCGCTGACCATCCTGGTCTCCGGCGCGGTCGCCCCGCTGGTCGTGACGGCCGGCGGCGACGGGCTGCCCGGGCACCGCTGGATGGGCCTGTTCGTGGCGGCGCTCATCGCCGTCGGCGCGGTCGGCGCGTTCCTCGGCACCCGGTCCGCGCCCAGCGGTGTGGTCGGCGCCAGCGAGCCGACACTGCGCGCCCAACTCGCGGTGGCCGCCGCCAACCGGCCGTTCCGGGCGCTGCTTGTCTGTTTCGTGGTGCAGTCCGCGGGCGTGGCGACAATCCTCGCCGGGGTCAACTACTTCGCCGGGCAGATCCTGCGCGACGAGGAGAGCGGGCCGACACTGCTCTTCGCCTGCTTCGTCGGACCGGCGCTGCTGGTGATGCCGCTCTGGTCCCGCGTCGGCGCCCGGGTGGGCAAGCGGTCCGCCCTGGTCGCCGCCGGGCTGATCCTCGCCGCCGGTGCGCTCGCCCTGGTCGCCGCCCCGGTGCTGCCACCGGTCGTCGTCTACCTGGTGGTCGCGGTCCTCGGCGTCGGGTACGCGGGGCAGCAGGTGTTCGCGCTGGCCATGCTCCCGGACTGCATCGCGTACGACACGGCGCGTACCGGCCGCCGGCAGGCGGGAGTCTTCACCGGCCTGTGGACCGCCGGGGAGACGCTCGGCCTGGCCCTCGGCCCGGGCGTGTACGGGCTGGTGCTCCAGATCTCCGGCTACGTCTCCTCCGACACCGGAACGGCCGCCGCGCAGTCCGACACGGCGCGACTGGGCGTTCTCCTCGGCTTCACGATCATCCCGGCCCTGTTGCTGGGCCCCCCGATCCTGCTCCTGCGCCGCTACACCCTGACCCCCGCCGTCCTGGCCTCCGCGCAGGGCCAGCACCTCACGGCGGTGGGCCGCATCGAGAAGGGCACCAGAACTCCATGATCGACGAGAACACGGTCGGGGCGGGGGCGCTGTCCCGAGACGGGGTGGCCGCGGATGTCGCGCTGGCGGAGGTGCGACGGCTGCGCGCGGGCGACCGGCCCACCCACGGGGGACGGCTGTTCGCGTACGTGTACGACCCTGCGGTTCCGGGGCTCGACGAGTTGGCGGCCGCCGCCCACCGGGAGAGCGCCCACGTCAACGGGCTCGACCCGACCGCGTTCCCGTCCCTGCTGGCCATGGAGAACGCGCTCGTCGGCGCCGCCGGCCGGGTGCTCGGCGGCGGGCCGGGGACGACCGCGCCCGACGTGGTCGGCAGCGTCACCAGCGGCGGCACCGAGTCGCTGATCCTCGCCGTCAAGGCGGCCCGGGACGCCCACCCGGAGATCGCCGCACCCCGGATCGTGGTGCCGTCGAGCGCGCACGCGGCGTTCGCCAAGGCGGCGCACTACCTGCGGGTGGCGCTGGACGTGGTGCCGGTATCGGTGGACACGCTGCGCCCCGACCCGGCCGCGCTCGCCGCCGCGATCCGCCCCGAGACGGTGCTGGTCGCCTGCTCCGCGCCCTCGTACGCGCACGGGGTGGTGGACCCGGTGGCCGAGATCGCGGCCGTGGCCGCCGACGCCGGGGTGCGCTGTCACGTCGACGCCTGTTTCGGCGGCTGGACCCTGCCGTACCTCCGTCGCCTCGGCGAGCCCGTGCCGGCGTTCGACTTCTCGGTGCCCGGGGTCACCTCCATCTCGGTGGACCTGCACAAGTACGCGTACGCGCCGAAGGGCGTGTCGGTGCTGCTGCACCGCGACGCCGGGCTGCGCGCCCCGCAGTACTTCGCGTACGCGGACTGGCCGGGCTACACGATGATCAATCCGGTCATCGCGTCCACCCGGTCGGGCGGGCCGATCGCCGCCGCGTACGCCACCCTGCGGCACCTCGGCGACGCCGGCTACCTGCGGTTGGCCGCCGTCACCCGGGACGCGGTCGCCGGCCTGGCCGACGCGGTCCGCGCCGTCGACGGGCTGCGGCTGCTGGCCGAGCCGGAGTCCACTGTGGTCTGCTTCACCGCCACCGAGGGCGGCCCCGACCTGTTCGTCCTGGTCGACGAGCTGACCGCGCGTGGCTGGCACACCCAACCCCAACTGTCGTACGCCGGGCTGCCGGCCAGCGTGCACCTCACGGTGACCGCCTCGGTCGCGCCCCGGGTGGCCGAGTTCGGTCCGGACCTGGCGGCGGCGGTGGAGGCGGCCCACGCGGCCGGCCCGGTGCGGTTGCCGGCCGAGCTGGCGGCCCTGGTCGGCGCCCTGACACCCGAGGCGCTGACCCCGGACCTGGTCGTCGGCCTGGCCGCCGGACTGGGTCTGGGCGACGGTGGCCCAGGCAGCGGTGGCGGCGACGGACCCGGCGCGGGCCCGCTGCCGGAGCGGATGGCGCTTGTCAACACGCTGCTCGACGCCGCCCCGCCGGCGCTGCGCGAACGGCTGCTCGTCGAGTTCGTCGGCCTGCTGCAACGGCCCACCTGGGGTTCGGACGACTGAACGGCGGCGCCCCACCCCGACGGGGTGGGGCGCCGGACATCCTCCTCGTCAGAACACGCCGGGGAGTTGCACCTTGTTGTCCTTCTCGTTGCGGTCGCGCCACTGTCGGTCCTGCGCGTCGTAGTGGGTCACGAAGATGGACCGGGTCGTCGCATCGGGGCCCGAGCGGCTCGGCACCATCTGGACGAACGTGTAGCGCCGCGACTCGCCGGCCGGTACCCCCGGCACCAGACACGTCAGATCATTGTCGGCCGCTGCGGCCGCCGGGTCGCACCTGGACCAGTCACCTGTCGTCGGCGCACCCACTTCGAGGCCCCTGAACTGGACCTGTGGAGCGTCGACCGGCCCCGCGTTGGTGACGGTGAAGACTGTGGTCAGCTCGCGGCCACCCGTGACGTCGACAAGCGTGTGCGTCATGGACAGGCGCAGGTCGGTGAGCCGGGGATCCTTCCCGAACTTCGTGGGGCCGTCGGTCTGCACGAACCGGCCACCCTTGAACCGGTAGGTACGCGTCTGTTCCTGCGGCCAGTACCTCGGCGTGTCGCAGCACGGCTGAAGGTCGGCCACCCGCACGTCGATCGAGCCGTCCTCGGTGACCGTCACCCCGAGGATGTCCTCGACACCGTCGGTGGTCCTCACGACCCGGCCGAGCGTCACGATGCGCCCGTCGTCGTCCCGATCGAAGGCGACTACCTGCTTCGCCAACGCCTCGCCGTACCGGCAGGCGACGACGGCAACCGTCTCCTGGGCGCCGTCACCGTCCAGGTCGGCGTGGTCCACCGTCAGGTCGGTGAGCAACGGGACGAAGCTCTTGGTCGAGCTGGTCGCCAGGCGCACGTTCGACGTGGTGCAGGTGGACGGCACGGTCTGCGGCCACGTCGGCAGGTCGACACGGGCGGCGAGTACCTGCGCCCGGCTGATCTGGCCGTCCGGCGCCTCGGACGCGGAACCCGTGGGGCTGGCCGACCCGCTCGGCGTCGGTGGCGGTGTGGGCGTCGGGTCCGGCGTCGCCGGCGCCGTCGGCTCGACGGACACGGCCGGAACCGGCGGAGTATGGTCGCCCCTCCTCGCGGCGTTGGCGACGACCGGCGCCAGCACCAGGACGACCGCCGCCGCGGCGACGGCCACCGCCCTCGTCTGCCGGCGCCGACGCAGGGTGCGTCGGGCCTGGTCGGGACCGGGACCGACGGCCCGGGTGGTGACATCGGCGCGGTACGCGGTGAACCGCTCGCGCAGCCGCGGTTCGAGATCAGACATGGGACACCCCCTCGGTGTTCTCGTCGAGCAGTCCGGCCAGGGCGGTCCGGCCTCGGTGCAGCCAGGACTTGACGGTGCCCTCGGCCACCCCTTCCTGCAGCGCGATCTGACTGACCGACAGGTCGGCCAGGTAATGCAGGATGACGGCACGCCTGTGGTTCGCGGGCAGTTGCGCGAGCGCCGCGTCGATCGCCACCCGGTCGGGTGTCGGGCCGTCCACCTCGGCCTCGGTGCGTCGCTGCCGCAGGAGGTGGTCGCGGGCCGTCCGCAGCCGCCGCCAGCGGCTGCGGGCCAGGTTCCAGGCGACCCGGCGGACCCAGGCCACCGGATCGTCGTACCGGACCAGACGGTCCCAGCGTGCCAGCGCCCGGCAGAACGCCTCCTGGGCCAGATCCTGCGCGTGGCCCAGATCCCCCGTGTACGCGCACAGTTGAGCCGTGACGCTCCGGAAGTGCGCGTGGTAGAAGTCGTCGAAGGTGATCGCCGCTGCGGCCAGCCCTCCGGCCGTCAACGCCGCAGGTGGTTCGTTGGCGCGGGCTCCCATCGTTGCTGTCACTGCCCCTCCCCGTTGCCGTCGGGCCGGTGCCCTGAGCGCCCGTAACACTCCACGGCGGCGGGTGTGGTTGCGCCCGATCCTGCCGCGAACCCGACAGCGCGGCGCGAAGCGGTCAAGCGGTGAAGCGGCCCGGCCCCGATCGGCTGACCAGCCGGGACCGCACGCCGCAGTCGGTCAGCTGTAGTAGTGGGTGAAGGTGGCGAGGTTGTCGTCCCGCTCTCGTTCGAGCAGCGCGGTCCCGTCGGCGCCGCTGCCGAAAAGTTCGACTGTCGCCTTGCCCGAGGCCAACGGTGTGCCCTGTCCCCGCTTCAGTCCGAGGGTGAGCCGGATGTCCGCGTGCGGTGCCAGCCGGCCCAGGGTGCACCGGTACGGCACCAGCGCGTCGGCCATGTTCTCGCGACACCGTTTCCAGCCATCCCCGACCGGCCGCAACTGCCACGGCAGGTCGAACGACAGCACCGCCTCGGCCACCTCGCCCGCGCTGGCATTGCGTACCCGGACCTCGATCGTGCCCGCGAAGCTGTCGCCGGGCTCCCGGGTGAGGGCCAGGTTCGACGAGCTGACCGACAGGTCGGCGGCGTACGGGTTGGGGCCGAAGCCCTTGGGCCCCTCGGTCTGCCGGAACCGGCTCCCGTCCCACCTGTACCCGCGCCACTGCCGTTGCGACCGCTCGAGAGGCCAACCGGGCCCCGGCGCCCGGTCGGCCATCGCCACCCGGGTTATGCCGTCGGCCCGCACCTCGAGCCCGATCAGCCACTCCGGAGTCGGGTCGGCGGTGGCAGCCACCCGACCCAGTGTGACGATCCGCCCGACCGTGTCCCGGTCGAAGGCGACAACCTGCGCCGGCCCTCGGGTGCCGAGCAGACAGCGGACCAGCACGACGGTCTCCGTCGCCCCGTCGCGATCGACGTCCCCGTAGCCCATCTCCACAAGCAGGTTGGGGTCATCGCTTACCGGGTCGCCGTTGAGTCGAATCCCACGAGACGCACACGCCTTACCGTCCGGGCGCTCGGGCAGGTCGCCCCACGTGGGCAGGTCGACGGTGGCGGCGAGCAGTTCGGTTCGCTCGATTCTGCCGTCCGGCGCCTGTGGTGCGGCGGAGACGCTCGGCGTCGGCGTCGGCGTCGGCGACGGGGAATCGGACGGCGTCGGTGTCGCCGTCGCCGGCGGTCCCGGGTCCCGGCGGAGCCCCGCCTGTCCGGCCACCGGGACGGCCACGGCCACCACAAGCGCCGCGGCCACCGCCATCGCCGCGCGCCGCCGACGGTGACGGACGGTACGCCGGACCGCAGTCGGGCCGTCGGGCGTGATCGCCGGAAGCATTGCCGCCCGGTACGTGGAGAACTCCGCGTCGAGTCGAGTGCTGTCGAACTCAGGCATGGTCGGTCACCTCGTTCTGGGGAGCCAGCTGTGCCGCCAGCGCAGCTCGACCCCGGTGCAACCAGGACTTGACCGTGCCTTCGGGCACGTCCTCCTGCTGGGCGATCTCGGTGACGGAGAGGTCCGCGAGGTGATGCAGCACGACGACGCGGCGGTGGTTCGACGGCAACGCCGCGAGCGCCCGCGTCAACGCCACCCGATCCGGGTCGGGGCCGGGCACGTGTTCCTCACGCTGCCGCCGCAGGTAGGACTGGGCGGTCCGCAGCCGACGCCAGCGGCTGGTGGCCAGGTTCCAGGCGACCCGCCGCACCCAGGCGACCGGGTCGTCGTAGCGGGAAACCTTCCCCCACCGCGTGAAGGCCCGGCAGAACGCCTCCTGAACCAGGTCCTGCGCCTGGCTGGAGTCGCCACAGTAGGCGGCGAGCTGAATGGTCAGCGAGCGGAAGTGGGCATGGTAGAGCTGGTCGAAGTCGACGGCGTCGACCGAAGTCCGCCCGGCCGGCCGGGTCATGTCCTCTGGTGGAGGCTTGCCGAGCCTCGATTCGGCGCTCACCGTCACCTGGGTCCTCCCCGTCTCCTGTCACCCCCGGGTTCCGGGGCGACGTCGCTCACACGCGGGAGAACGGGCCGGGGTTTCAGCGTCTTCCGTCAAGTTCGGTGAACATCTGGTGACCTGCCCGACTGCTCCCACCTGGGGCATCGCCGCGAGGTGCCGAAGCAATGTGAAACGCCGCATACGATCCGCAGCTAATCAACGGGCATATGTATAGATAAGTGTCGCTAAACGGGGGTTTTATGGTATTCGCCGCTTCCGTACGGTCATATCCATCAACCAACGACACGGGAGAAGGCAATGACGATGCGGAAGATCCTGATGACCGGGCTGACTGCGGCGGCCGGACTGGCCCTCGGCGTGAGCGGAGTGGCGACGGCGGCGCTGGCGATCGGCCCCGGCCCCGGCGCCCCGGGCGAGATCGGCCCCGGCCCGGGTGTGTCCCTGGCGATCGGTCCGGGCCCGGGCGCCCCGGGCGAGATCGGTCCCGGTCCCGGTGTCGTGCTGGCGATCGGTCCGGGCCCGGGTGCGCCCGGTGAGATCGGTCCCGGTCCCGGTGTCGTGCTGGCGATCGGTCCGGGCCCGGGGGCCCCGGGTGAGATCGGTCCCGGCCCGGGCGTCGTGCTGGCGATCGGCCCCGGCCCGGGGGCCCCGGGTGAGATCGGTCCCGGCCCGGGCGTCGTGCTGGTCTGAGCCGCCGATTGGCGAGACGGTTCGCGGAGGGCGGTCGGTCGGTGACCGGCCGCCCCCGCACGCTCAGCGATAGTCGAACGTCGACTCGTTGTCACCGCTGTCGTTGTCCAGCCAGGGATCCCCGTCCGGGTCCGCCGGCCAGACCCGCAGCGCCACCTGTCCCGAGGCCAGGCTGGTCCCGGCGGCGACCCGCAGTTCAAGGGTCCGACGCACCTCGTCGTGCCCCCGCACAGCGCTCAGACGGCAGGAGACCTGCACGGTGCTCCCCGTCTGGATGTCACAGCCCGACCAGCCGTCGCCGATCGGCCGCAGGGCCTTCGGCAGCTCCATGGTGAGGAGCGCCTCCGGCGCCGTCCGGTCCGCGTCGTTGCGGATCCGCACGGTGACCGTCCCCGATCGGGAGCCGTCCGCCGCCGGGGTCAACACCAGGTCGGTGGCGGTGACTGACAGGTCCGTCGAGCGCGGGTTGGGACCGAACGTGCTCGGCCCGGACACCTGGTCGAACTCGTCGCCGGTCCAGCGGTAGCCGCGCCACTGCCGTTGGGAGTTCTTCAACGGCCAGCCGCCGCCGGGCGCGATGTCGGCCACCTCGACCCGGACCTCGCCGTCGTCGCGTACGTCCAGGGCGGTCACCCAACCGGGAGTGGGACGGGCGGTGCCTGTCACGCGGCCGAGGGTGACGACCCGGCCGGCCGGGTCCCTGTCGAACGCGACCACCTGGAACGGCCCGCGGGTGCCGAACACGCAGCGGACCAGGGCGACCGTCTCCGTCGCGCCGTCACCGTCCAGGTCGCCGTGGTCCAGCGCCACCAACTCGTTGACATCGTCCCGGGCCGGTTCGGCGCCCAGCCGCACCCGACCGGTCGGGCAGTCTGCCGGTGTGGTCCAGGCGGGCAGCGACACCGTCGCGGCGAGCAACTGGGACCGGCTGATCCGCCCGTCCGGGGCGGCACGGGTCGGACTGGCGCCGCCCGACGCCGTTGTCGACGGGCTCGCCGACGCACTGGCCGGCACGGTCGCCGACGGGCTGGCGGACGGCGTTCCGGTGGGCTCCACCGGGCCCGGCTGGGGCTGCGGACGGTCCAGCGTCGCGTACCCGAGCACGGGGCCGGCCGCCACGGCGAGCACGGCGGCGACGGCGGCGCCGAACGTCCGCCGCCGGCGCTTGCGGACGGCGACACGGACCGCCGCCGGACCCGGCGACTCGACCTCGGTCAGCGACTCCGCGCGGTACCGGGCGAAGCGCTCGGCGAGTGCGATGGACTCGTGCTCAGACATCGTGTGCCTCCTCGGGCGTCTCCCGCAGGGACGCGGCCAGCGCGGCCCGGCCCCGGTGCAGCCAGGACTTGACAGTGCCCTCGGCCACCTGCTCCTGAGCGGCGATCTCGTTGATCGGCAGATCCGCGAGGTAGTGCAGGATCACGGCCCGGCGCTGCTTGGCGGGCAGCGCGGCCAGGGCGGCCTCCAACGCCACCCGGTCGGGGCTCGGCCCCGCGACGTGGGTCTCGCGCTGCCGCAGCAGCCACGACCGCGCCGTGCGCAGCCGCCGCCACCGGTTGTGCGCCAGGTTCCAGGCGACCCGCCGGGTCCAGGCCAGCGGGTCGTCGTACCGGGACACCCGGTCCCACGTGGCGAAGGCCCTGCAGAACGCCTCCTGCACCAGGTCCTGCGCCTGGCCGAGGTCGCCCGTGTACGCCCGCAACTGCACGACCAGCCCGCGGAAGTGGGCATGGTAGAAGTCGTCGAAGGTCAGCTCCACCGCTGCCTGTCGAGGGTCCGGCGGCGCACCACCGGCCCGTACGTCTCTCGTCACACTCACTCGTCCTCCCCGTGGCGTCGCGGGCCGCCCGCCCGCACTCGGGTCGCACCGCTCGTGCCGGCCGTCCGGCTCTCGATGCCCCCTCTCCCGTCAAGGTCGTGACCGGCCCTCAGGGTTGCGCCCCGCAGCTGTGGTTGACTGTCCAGGAAGTGACAGGAGGGGGCGTCGTGCAGCTACCGGCAGTGCTCGGTGAGCCGATCCGGTTCGTGCTGAACTGGGGACGCCGCTACTCGCTCTGGGTGTTCAACTTCGGCCTGGCCTGCTGCGCGATCGAGTTCATCGCCACCAGCATGGGTCGGCACGACTTCATCCGGTTGGGTGTGATCCCGTTCGCCCACGGCCCCCGGCAGGCCGACCTCATGGTGGTCTCCGGCACCGTGACCGACAAGATGGCCCCGGCCATCAAGCGGCTCTACGACCAGATGCCCGAGCCGAAGTACGTCATCTCGTTCGGGGCGTGCTCCAACTGCGGCGGCCCCTACTGGGACTCGTACTCGGTGACCAAGGGCGTCGACCAGCTCATCCCCGTCGACGTCTACGTGCCCGGCTGCCCGCCGCGCCCGGAGGCGCTGCTGCACGGCATCCTGCGCCTCCAGGAGAAGATCGCCGCCGAGCAGTCCGGTATCGGCGGCGTGCCCCAGCGGGACCTGCTGGCCGCGCCGCTGGACGCCCCGCCCCGCGAGGCCGCCGCCCCGCGCTCGGTCGACTCGCTCACCGCCCCGCCGGTACGCCCACCCGCCGGGACCTGACGGGGTGGTGGCCGGGCCGGGCTAACCTGCGCTCATGAGCAACTCCGTGGACAAGCGGTCCGCCCACATCATCGACGTGCTCACCGAGGAGTTCGGCGCGTCGATGGCGATCGACCCGGCGGCCTTCCGCCGCAAGTTCCGCAAGATGGCCGCGTCGCCGTTCGCCTTCTACCGGGGCAGCGCCGCGCTGTTCTACGCCGACCAGCGTGGCGACTTCGCCGACGACAGCTTCCTCGACGAGCGGACCGGCCGGGTCTGGATCCACGGCGACCTGCACGCGGAGAACTTCGGCACCTACATGAACGCCTCCGGGCAGTTGGTGTTCAACGTCAACGACTTCGACGAGGCGTACGTCGGGCCGTTCGCCTGGGACCTGCGCCGCTTCGCGGCAAGCGTGGCGCTGCTCGGCTACAGCAAGGCGCTCTCCGACACGGTGATCGGTGAGCTGGTGGCCTGCTTCGCCCGCTCCTACCTGACCGAGCTGCGGGCGATCGCCGCAGGCGGGGACGACGCGATCGGGTCGATCACCCTGGAGAACGCCGACGGGGTGCTGCGTCGGGTGCTCCAGCAGGCCCGTCTCAACACGCGTGTCGACCTGCTCGCCGAGCAGACCACTGTCGACAACTACGAGCGGCGGTTCTCCATCGGGGACGGGGTCTTCGAGGTCGACGGGAAGACCCGGGATCGGGTGGTCGCCGCCTTCGAGGAGTACCTGGGCACCCTGCCCGAAGCCTCGGCCCGGCTGCGTCCGGTGGCGACGCGCATCAAGGACGTGGTGCTGCGCAAGGGGGTGGGCATCGGTTCGGCCGGCCTGCCGTCGTACAACCTGCTGTTGGAGGGGCACACGCAGGCGCTGGAGAACGACGTGGTGATCTACATGAAGCAGGCGCAGGTCCCGGCGGTGGCCCGCTACTCGACCGACGACTCGGTAAGCGGCTACTTCCAGCACCAGGGTCACCGGACCGCCGAGTCGCAGCGGGCGTTGCAGGCGCACGCCGACCCGTGGCTGGGCTTCACGGAGCTGGACGGGGCCGGTCAGCTCGTCGCCGAGGTCTCCCCGTACGCGGCCGACCTGGACTGGTCCGACGTCAACGAGCCGGACGAGTTGACCGGGGTGCTGGCCGACCTTGGCCGGGCGGTGGCCCGGATGCACTCGGTGGCCGACGACGAGTCCAGTCACGACCTGGTGGACTACTCCACCGAGGAGGCGATCGTCGCCGCCGTGGACACCGACGAGTCGGGCTTCGTCACCCACCTGGTGGACTTCGCGCACGCGTACGGGGTGCGCGCCCGTCAGGATCACCAGCTCTTCGTGGACCTGTTCCGCAACGGCCGGCTACCAGGCATCTGACGTCGACGGACCGCCGGTCAGGAGGCGAACTCCAGCACCACCTTGATGTCGTCCGGGCCGGCGGTGTACGCGTCGGCGTACCTGTTCACCGGGACCCGTCGGGTGATCAGCGACTCCAACCAGACCTGGTCGGCGCGGGTGAGTGCCTGCGCGGCCATGGTCCAGTGCCGTCGGTTGGCGTTCACCGAGCCGAAGACGACGTTGTTCTCCAGCACCAGCGCCCGGTTGAGCGCCCCGGCGTCGAAGTCGATGCTCCGACCGCCGCTGGACACCCCGGCCAGGCAGACGATGCCTGTCGGCGCCGCCTTGCACATGACGTCCAGGACGACAGTGGGTGCGCCTGTGCACTCGATCACCACGTCCGGCTCGAAGGGCAGGTCGTTCACCGGGACCGCGTGGTAGGTGGCGCCGAGCCCGGCGACCAGCTCCGGCTTGGGCCCGTCGGTGGCCCGGTCCAGCACGTGGACGGTGAGCCCGCGCTGGGTGCCGAGCAGCGCGGCCAGCAGGCCGATCGGCCCCGCGCCGGTCACCAGGACTGTCTGCGGCTGCCACTCGGCCCGGTGGCCGATCCGTTCGATGTGGTCCCACGCCTTGGCCACCACGCTTGTCGGTTCCAACAGCACGCCTACCTGGGCCAGCGCGGGGTCGAGTGGGACCGCGAACTGCGGCTCGATCCGCCAACGGTCCCGGGCGAACCCGGGCAGCGCCTTGATGCCGTGCTCGGTGTACTGACCGTTGCGGCACATGTCCCACTCGCCGACCGCGCAGTTGCTGCAGGGCACCGGGTCGGGATGCCTGACGATGCCGGCCACCAGGTCCCCGGGTTGCAGGGTGCCGCTCGGGTCCTCCAGCACCCGCCCCAGCGACTCGTGCCCGATGACCAGGCGGTCCGCGCCCGGCGGCGCCTCGCCGTAGGCGCCGGAGATGATCTCGTGATCGGTGCCGCAGATCCCCACGGCCAGTGCCTCGACCAGGACAGCGCCCTCCTCGGGCGCCGGCTCCGGCTGATCCTCGGCGAGGCTCAGCGAGTTGGCGACCCCGGGTTTCACAGTGACAGCGCGCACGCCCTCATCTTTCCCCGCCGACGGGCCCGCCGCTCGGTAAAGCGGGCAGATCACCTGTGGTCGGCCCTGGACCGCGGGCCGGGTCCGCGCCGGGCGGACGCCCTAGGATCAGCGGCATGACTGAGGAAGAGGTCGGCGCTCGGCTGGTCGCGCTGCTCGCGCCGGTCGAGGCGACCCCGTCGGTCTCCGGCGGGCAGCGGTTCGCCCGGGCCACCGTCGACGTACCCCTGGCGAGTTGGTCGGCCGCCGTCCGCGCCGCCCGCGACGACAGCGAGCTGGCCTGTGACTTCTTCGACTGGCTTTCGGCTGTCGACGAGTTGGCCGAGGGCTTCGACGTGGTGGCGCACCTCTGGTCGACGCGGTTGCGGCACGGCGTGCTGCTGCGCACCCGGGTGCCCCGCGACGCGCCCTCGGTGGCGTCGGTGGTGGACGTCTACCCGGGTGCCGCCTGGCACGAGCGGGAGACCCACGAGATGTTCGGCATCGACTTCGACGGCCACGGGGAGCTGCGACCGCTGCTGCTGCCCCCGGAGTTCGAGGGCCACCCGCTGCGCAAGGAGTTCGTGCTCGCATCGAGGGTGGCGAAGCCCTGGCCGGGCGCGAAGGAGCCGGGCGAGTCGGAGGCGGGCGGTGGTCGTCGACCGATCCGCCCGCCGGGTGTGCCCGCTCCGGGCGAGTGGGGAACGACGCCGACCCCGGCCGGCGCGGGCGGCGTGGGCGAGGGGCCACGCGGCGGCACCCCGGCCCGACCAGCCGCCGAGCGGCAGGCGCGGCCGGCGCCGGGGGCCCGTCCGGCGCGTACTCCCCGGGCCGCCGGCGCCGCCGACGCCCCGCCACCGGCCGACGAGCCCGCGCCCGGCGCAGGCCCGGCCGCATCGCGTGGCGAGCCCGTCGCGGACCCGCCGGTACGCGACGACCGGACCGACCACGACGGGGGTACGGCCTGATGCCGCTCTGGGTGGAGCTGGTGCTCCGGGTGGGCGGCGTGGTCGTCGCGTTCCTCACCCTGCCGCTGCTCGTCGGTCAGGCCGAGCACAAGGTGATGGCGCACATGCAGGGTCGCCTCGGCCCGATGTACGCGGGTGGCTTCCACGGTTGGGCGCAGCTCGTGGCGGACGGCGTCAAGTTCGTGCAGAAGGAGGACATCACCCCGCGCGAGGCGGACCGGGCGGTGTTCCGGCTGGCGCCCGCGGTGGCGCTGGTGCCGTATCTGCTGGTGCTGCTGGTCATTCCGCTCGGCCCGAACGACCTGGTCGGGCAACCGTTGGACATCGGCCTGTTCTTCGTGCTGGCCGTGGTCGGCATCGGCGTGGTGGCGGTGCTGATGTCGGCGTGGGCGTCGGCCAACAAGTACAGCCTGCTCGGCGGGTTGCGCGGGGCCGCCCAGCTACTCGGATACGAGCTGCCGTTGGTGTTGGCCGCCGCCTCGGTGGCGATGGCGGCGGGCACACTCAGCCTGTCCGGCATCGTGCAGGCGTGGCAGCCGTGGTGGCTGCTCTGGCAGGCGCCCGCGATGATCATCTTCTTCGTCGCCGGGCTGGCCGAGATCCGCCGGCCACCGTTCGACATGCCGGTGGCCGACTCGGAGCTGGTCTTCGGTTACATGACCGAGTACACGGGGCTGCGGTTCGCGTTCTTCCTGCTTGCCGAGTACGTCGGCATCGTGGTGATCGCCGCGCTGACCACTGTGCTGTTCCTCGGTGGCTGGCAGGGTCCTTTCGCCGACGACCAGCTCGGCTGGCTCTGGACGCTGCTCAAGATCTTCGCGGTGGCCTTCGTGATCATCTGGCTCCGGGTGTCCTACCCCCGGCTGCGCGAGGACCAGCTCCAACGCCTCTGCTGGCTGGTGCTGGTGCCAGCGTCGCTCGCCCAACTGGTCCTCACGGCAGCCGTCCGCGTCGCGCTGTAGGAGCCCCGGTCAGCGCAGCGGGGTGTGGGCCGGGTCGACCGGCTCGGCGGGGGGTGGGGGTGGGGTGCCGTCGCCGAAGGGGCGACCACCAAGGGCCTCCCGTCCGTGCGGGGTGACCCAGTTGGACAGGTCGGGGCCGAGCGGCACGATCCCGGTCGGGTTGATGTCGCGGTGCACCTCGTAGTAGTGCCGCTTGATGTGGTCGAAGTCGATGGTGTCGCCGAACCCGGGGGTCTGGAACAGGTCCCTGGCGTACGCCCACAGCACCGGCATCTCGCTCAGCTTCTGCCTGTTGCACTTGAAGTGGCCGTGGTACACCGGGTCGAAGCGGACAAGCGTGGTGAACAGCCGCACGTCGGCCTCGGTGATGGTGTCGCCGACCAGGTACCGCTGGTCGGTCAGCCGCTCGGTCAACCAGTCCAGCCGGTCGAACAGGCGGTGGTACGACTTGTCGTACGCCTCCTGGCTGCCCGCGAACCCGCACCTGTAGACGCCGTTGTTCACGTCGCGGAACACCACGTCGTTGACCTCGTCGATCTGCGCCCGCAGGTGCTCGGGGTAGAGCTGCGGGGCGCCCTCGCGGTGGTACGCGGCCCACTGGGTGGACAGGTCAAGGCTCATCTGCGCGTAGTCGTTGGTCACCACCTGCCCCGTCGGCACGTCCACGATCGCCGGCACGGTGATGCCACGCTCGTAGCCGGGGAAGCGCTTGAAGTACGCCTCCTGGATGCGCTCGATGCCGAGCACCGGGTCCCGGCCGTCCGGGTCGAGGTCGAACGTCCAGCTCCGCGCATCGTGGGTCGGGCCGGCGACAGCCATCGAGATGGCGTCCTCCAGGCCGAGCAGCCGCCGCACGATGATCAGGCGGTTGGCCCACGGGCAGGCCCGGCTGACGGCCAGCCGGTATCGGCCCGGCTCCACCGGGTAGCCGTCCCGCCCGTCCGCGGTGATCCGGGTGGCGATGTACCGCTGGTCCCGGGTGAACTCGCCACCCGGCTCGACGTACTTCCCGCCTGTTTCCTCGCCCACGTCACCCTCCCGGTCCGGTCAGTGTCTCTACCCCATCCTTACGGATCTACCGCTCAGCGACGCCGGATACCCTGCCGGCATGACGGATGTGGAGGCGGCGGCCCGGCGCTTCATCGCCGACGTGTGGAACGCCCGCCGGGAGGAGTCGGCCCACGAGTTGATCGCCGAGGAGTGCCCCGGACTGGGCGGGACCGGCCCGGAGGCGACGCTGGCCTGGCACCGCGAGCGGCGGGCGGCCTTCCCGGACCTGCGCTACAAGATCGTCGACGTGGTCGCCGCAGGTGAGCGGGTGGCAGTGCACTGGCGGGCGGCCGGCACCCACGCCGGGCAGTTCGGGCCGGTGCCCCCGACCGGGCAGGTGGTCAGCTACTCCGGGGCGACGTTCCTGCGCTTCGACACGGCGGGCCTGATCGTCGAGGTGTGGAGCTGCAACGAGCTGTTCCAGCTCCTGCAACAGCTCGGCGTCGAGATGCTCCCACCGACTGTCGTCAGCGGACCCGGGGCGTGATCCGACTGATCGGCAGGTTGATCGGGAACGGCTCGCCGGTGTCGACGAACTTCGTCCACCGCCCCGTCTCGGTGTAGACCTCGTTCACCGCGTCGATCCGGTAGGTGACGACCTCCAACGCGCCACCCTCCGTCTCGATCCGCCAGTAGAACGGGATGCCGGCCTGGGCGTACAGCGCCGGCTTCAACACCCGGTCGATCGAGCGGGTGCTCGGCGAGACGATCTCGATCGCGACGACCACTTCGTGCGGCTCGTACTTCGACGGCTCCCGAGCCGCCGCGGTAGCCGTCGTGATCAGCACGTCGGGGATGAAGGACCGGGTGCGGTTGATCCGCACCTCGACCGCCTGGGTCACGTCATAGCCGTCGGGGCAGTCTTCATCCAGCGCGGCCATCAGCCGGCCGGCGATGGTCTGGTGGATGCGGGTAGGGGAGGGGGACATCAGCAGCACTCCATCGAGCAATTCCCGGCGGCGGCCATCCTCGGGCAGCGCATCCAGATCGTCAGTCGTCCACTCGCTCTCGGGCGGGTAGTCGCTCTGCAGCGCGGCGGTCATGGCAGGTCCTTCCAGGTGCGTGCGTTCTCCCCGCGACCACGGTACCGCCTCGGACCTGTGGGTGGTGGTCGCGCGCGCCGAGGCCACAGGGCAGGATGGTCCACATGACCGACCCCAGCGAGCACGGTGGCCCGGCCGGCGGCGCCAGCGAGCGCGGCCTGCCCGGCGCGGGCCTGGTGAAGGGGCTGGCGGTCACCCTCAAGACGATGACCAGCCGCTCGACCACCCAGCAGTACCCGGACGTCGCCCCCGAGCTGCCGCCCCGCTCGCGCGGCGTGATCGCGCTGTCCGAGGAGAACTGCACGGTCTGCATGCTGTGCGCCCGTGAGTGCCCGGACTGGTGCATCTACATCGACTCGCACAAGGAGGAGGTGGCGGTGCCCGGCGCCGCCCGACCCCGCCAGCGCAACGTGCTTGACAAGTTCGACATCGACTTCTCGCTCTGCATGTACTGCGGCATCTGCATCGAGGTCTGCCCGTTCGACGCGCTCTACTGGTCTCCCGAATTCGAGTACGCCGAGTACGACATCAAGGACCTGCTGCACGACAAGGACCACCTGGGCCAGTGGATGGCCACGGTTCCACCGCCGCCGGCGCACGACCCGAACGGCGAGCCGGCCAAGGAGGAGACCGCGGCGGCCAAGAAGGCCGCGCGTTCCGTCCCACCGGCGGTACGTCCCGAAGCCGACCCGGGCCCCGCGTCGTGACGGGCCGAGGCGCGGCCCGCCCCGGCGGAAGGGCGGCCCGGTGACCGGGGCGGATCTGCTGCTGCTCGCCCTGGGCGCGGTCGCGGTGGGCGCCGGCGTGCTTGTGGTGACCACGAAGCACCTGGTCCGGGCGGGGCTCTACCTGGTGGTCTGCCTGGGCGCGCTGGCCGGCGACTATCTGGTGCTCGGCGCCGAGCTGGTCGCCTGGGTGCAGGTGCTGATCTACGTGGGCGCGGTGGTGGTGCTGCTGTTGTTCGCGGTCATGCTCACGCGGGCCCCGATCGGGGCCTCCGACGATCTGGACCGGCCGGGCTGGTCGGCCGCGCTGATCGGTGGCGGCGCCGGCCTGGGGCTGAGTGTCCTGCTCGTCGACGCGTACCGCTGGAGCACCGTCACGATGCCCGGCGCGGGCACCGCCGAGCGGCTGGGCGAGCAGATCTTCAGGTCCTGGGTGCTGCCGTTCGAGGTGCTCTCCGTCCTGCTGCTGTCCGCGCTGGTGGGGGCGGTGGTGCTGTCCCGTCCGGACATCGGCCGGCCCGCACCGCAGCGCGGTGACGCGACGGGCGACACGCCGGCGCCGCAGGCGGCCGGCGCGGATGGGGTACGCCGGTGAGGCCAGTCGTCCCGTACGTCACCGCGGCGCTGCTGTTCGGCCTCGGCGTGTACGGCGTGCTGCGTCGACGCAACGCCGTGCTGGTGCTGATGGCGGTCGAGCTGATGCTCAACGCGGTGAACCTCATCCTGGTCACCGCGGACACCACGGCCCGTCCGGTGCTGCCGCACTCCGGTCAGGTCTTCGCGCTGTTCGTCATCGTGCTGGCCGCCGCGGAGATCGGGGTGGGGCTGGCGATCGTCCTGCAGCTCTACCGCCTGCGGTCCACCGTGGCGGTGGACGACGTGCCGTTGACCGAGCCGCCGGTGTCGGCCCAGCCCATCGGCCAGAACGCGGAGGCGGGCCGGTGACCGGGCTGCTCGGGGCGGCGCTGCCGGCCGTACCGCTGGTCGCCGGTCTGCTCGGTCTGCTGCTGCCGCCGGCCCCGCGTCGCCAGGGTGGACCGGCCGGCGATGACCGGGCGCGGACGGCCGCCGTGACGATCGGCGTGGCCGGGGCTGCCGGCGCGCTGGCGTTGGCGGTCGCCCTGCTGGTGACTGTCAACGGTCCGACCGAGACGTCGACGACCTGGGTCGACATCGGTGGGCTGCGGGTGACCCTCGGCGTACGCCTGGACGGCGCCGCCGCCCTGGTGGCCGTCGCGGTCGCCGCGGTAGCCCTGGCCGTGCAGGTCTACTCGATCGGCTACCTGCGGCGTGGCCCGCACGACGACGTCGACGTCGACCACCGCTACCCGCCGTACGCCGCCCAGATCGGCCTCTTCACCGGCGCGATGCTGCTGGTGGTGGTCTCCGGCGACCTGATCATGCTGCTGGTGGGCTGGGAGGTGATGGGCCTCTGCTCGTACCTGCTCATCGCCCACGACCGCCGGCTCGCGGGGGCACCGGCCGCCGCGATGAAGGCGTTCCTGGTGACCCGGGTGGGTGACGTCGGGTTCCTGCTCGGCATCGCGCTGCTCGGCGTGTCGACGGGCAGTTTCCGGATCGCCGACGTGCTCGCGCACGACCACAGCGCCGCGACCCTGACCGCCGCCGGCCTGCTGCTGCTGGCCGGGGTGGCCGGCAAGAGCGCGCAGTTCCCGCTGCACACCTGGCTGCCGGACGCCATGGCCGGCCCGACGCCGATCTCCGCGCTGATCCACGCCGCGACGATGGTGGCCGCCGGGGTGTACGCGGTGACCCGCCTCTACCCGCTGTTCACGGCGGCTCCGGTGACGTTGACAGTGCTCGGGGTGCTCGGCGCGATCACCCTGCTGCTCGGGGCGCTCGCCGCGACCGCCCAGGACGACATCAAGCGTGTGCTGGCCTGGTCGACGGTGTCCCAGCTCGGCTACATGACCGGCGCGCTGGCCGTCGGCTCACCGTCGGCGGCGCTGTTCCACCTGCTCACCCACGCCGCGTTCAAGGCGCTGCTGTTCCTCGCCGCCGGCGCGGTGATCCACGCCGTGGGCACCACGCTGATGTCGGAGATGGGTGGTCTGCGGCGCAGCATGCCTGTGACGTTCTGGTGCACGGTGATCGGCCTCGGGGCCCTCGCCGGCGTGCCGCCGCTGGCCGGCTTCTGGAGCAAGGACGGCGTGTTGACTGTCGCCGAGTCGGCCGCGTTGGAGGGCACCGGGCCGGCGCCGTCGTGGGTGGGTTGGCTGGTCTGGATGGCCGGGTTGCTCGGTGTGGCGATCACCGCCTGGTACGCGGGCCGGCTGCTGCTGCGGGCCTTCTTCGGCGAGCCCCGGCTGCCGCTCGTCACGCCGCACGACCCTCCGGCGGTGTTGCGGTGGCCGGTGCTGCTGTTGGCAGTGCCTGCCGCGCTGCTCGGCCTGGCCGGGTTCGTGGGCGCGTTCGCCGACCGGCTGCGGTTCGCCACCGTGCCGGTCGCCGGCGCGGAGGACGGCCTGGTCCACGTCGGGCCGGCGCTGCTGCTGCCGTTGGCGCTGCTGGCGGTCGGCGCGGGCCTGGTGTGGGCGCGTTGGCAGCGGGACAGGACCGGCGACCCGGCGACCGCGCTGGGTCCGCTGCGGCCGGTCTTCGCCCGCGCGTTCCGGCTCGACGACGTCCAGCACACCCTTGTCGTACGTCCCGTCCGGGCGCTGGCCCGCCTCGCCCGCAGCGGCGACGAGGTGGTGGTCGACGGGGCGGTCGAGGGCAGCGGCCGTGCTGCCTCCGGCCTGGGCGCCGGGCTGGCCGCGCTGCACCGGGCGGCGCTGCCTCGGGCCGCCGCCGGTGTGCTGGCCGGCGCCCTGCTGATCGGCCTGGCCGCAGCCCTGCTGGGAGTGACCCGATGACGCTTGGGCAGGTTCTGCTCGTCGCCGTGCTTGTGGTGCCGGCGCTGGGTGCGGTCGCGGTGGCGGCGACTCCCCGGGACCTGGCGGCACGGATCGTCGGCACCGTCGCGGCGGCCCTGACCCTGCTGGCCGCCGTGCCGTTGGTGTTCGGTGGGCGGGGGTGGTTCGCCTGGTCGGCAGGTACGCCCGCGGTGCGCCCCTGGCACCAGGTCGATCTGCCCTGGGTGCCCGGTCTGGCCCTGCGCTTCCACCTCGGCGTCG
The DNA here is from genome assembly GCF_026342015.1 of Micromonospora lupini. Taxonomy (NCBI): domain Bacteria; kingdom Bacillati; phylum Actinomycetota; class Actinomycetes; order Micromonosporales; family Micromonosporaceae; genus Micromonospora; species Micromonospora lupini. Next base: position 645,060 of record NZ_JAPENL010000002.1, on the reverse strand, counting down.
ACGGCATCTCCTGGCCGCTCGTGGTGCTGACCGCGCTGCTCACCCTGCTCTGCTGCGCGTACACGGTGTGGCGGGTGCCGGGCGGCGGCAGCGGTCGGGCGCTGGTGGCCCTGCTGCTGGTGGTCGAGGTGGGCATCCTCGGCACGTTCCTCGCCCTGGACCTGGTGCTGTTCTTCCTCTTCTTCGAGGTCGTCCTGCTGCCGATGTACGCGATCATCGCCGGCTGGGGAGGCGCGGACCGGCGGCGGGCGGCCCGCAAGTTCGCGCTCTACACCCTGTTCGGGTCGGTGCTGCTGCTGGTCGGCGTGTATGTCGTGGTCGCCGCGGCGGGCACCGCCGACGTGGTCGCGCTGACCGGTGGGGGCGGCCTGTCCCGGGGCACCCAGTTGGCCGCGTTCACGTTGTTGGCGCTCGCGTTCGCGGTGAAGAGTCCACTCTGGCCGCTGCACTCCTGGCTGCCCGACGCGCACACGCAGGCCCCGACCGTGGGCAGCGTCGTGCTTGCGGGCGTGCTGCTCAAGATGGGCACGTACGGCCTGATCCGGGTGGCGGTGGGGGTCGCCCCGGAGGGCGCCCGCTGGGCCGCGCCGGTGCTCGGCGTGCTGGCGGTCGCCGCGATCCTTGTCGGCTCGCTCATCTGCCTGGCACAGGCCGAGGTGAAGCGCCTCATCGCGTATTCCAGCGTGGGTCACATGGGCTTCGTGCTGCTGGGCGTCGCCACGCTTACCGCCACAGGCATCCAGGCGGCCCTGATCGGCAACGTCGCGCACGGCGTGATCACCGGTCTGCTGTTCTTCCTCGCCGGGGCCGTGAAGGACCGCACCGGCACGGGCGCGCTCGCCGAGCTGTCCGGGCTGCGGGAGACCGCGCCCCGGCTGGCCGGTCTGCTGGCGTTCGCGGCGATCGCGTCGCTCGGCCTGCCGGGGCTGGCCGGCTTCTGGGGGGAGGCGTTCGCGGTGGTCGCGGCGATCCAGGTGGGCGGCGCGCTGTGGACCACCCTCGGGGTGCTGGCGGCGGTCGGTGGCGCGCTCACTGCCGCGTACTTCCTGCGGTTGTTGCGTCAGGTCACCCACGGGCGGCCGAGCCCCGTGGTGGGCCCTGTCGGCTCGGGTCTGGCCGGCGCGGAGCTGACCGCGTGGGCCCCGCTGGTGCTGCTCGCGCTGGCCATCGGGTTGGTCCCGGCGCTGGTGCTCGGCGTCGCCGAGGCGCCCGTCGACGCCCTCATCGGGGTGGTCTCCCGATGAGCGCGCCGCAGTGGGTGGACACGAACGAGGGCAGGGCCGCATGAGCGCGGTGCAGAGCGTGGACAGCGTGGCGATGCTGCCGGCGTACCTGGCGGCCGGCACCGCCGTACTCGTGCTGATCGTCGATCTTGTGCTGGCGCGGCCTCGGGCCACGGTCGCGGTGGCCGCGCTCGGCGCGTTCGGCACCGCAGTCGGCGCCGTCGTCGTCGGCGCGGGCGGCGAACGGCGCACGTTCTGCGTCGGCGCCGACTGTTCCTGGGTCTTCGGCGGCCGGGCGGCAGTGGTCGCCGCGGTGGTGGCGCTGCTCACAGTGGGTGTGCTCGGGCTGTCGGTGCCGGCGCTAGGGGCCGGGCGGTCGCCGGTGGGGGAGTACGCCTTCCTGCTCGCCTGCTCGATGACAGGCGGTGTGGTGCTCGGCGCGGCCGGCGACCTGATCACCCTGATCGTGGCGTTGGAGACGCTTACCCTGCCGCTGTACGTGCTTGTCGGCCTGCGCCGGGGCAGCCTGGCCAGCGCCGAGGCGGCGGTGACGTTCTTCGTGGTGAGCGTGGTGGCCACCACGGTCAGCCTGCTCGGCGCGGCGCTGCTGTACGCGGTGACCGGTTCGCTGCACCTGGACCGGCTCGGCGCGCTGCTGGCCGAGCGGCCGGAGCTGCGCGAGCTGCCGCTGACCACCGCCGCCGTGGCGCTGCTGCTGCTCGGGCTGGCGTTCAAGGTGGCGGCGGTGCCGTTCCACGCCTGGGCGCCGGCCACCTACGACGGCGCTCCGCTGCCGGTGGCCGCGTACCTGTCGACGGCGTCGAAGCTGGGCGGCCTCGTCGCGTTGCTGGCGGTGGTGCAGCGGGCGCTCCCGGCGGACCAGACCGGCCCGGTGCTCGCCCTGCTGGCGGTGCTCACGATGACAGTCGGCAACCTGGTGGCGCTGCGCCAGCGGCGTACCGTCCGACTGCTCGCCTGGTCCTCGGTGGCGCAGGCCGGTTACATCCTGGCCCCGCTGGGCGCGTTGGCGCTGGCCGCCGGCCGCACCGACGAGGCGCGGACCGCCGCGTACGCCGCCGCGGTGGCGTACGCCGTCTTCTTCGTGGTGTTGGAGCTTGCCGCGTTCGCCGGGGTGACCGCGCTGCGCCCGGCGAGTGCGGACGGCGGCACGCTTGACGACCTGCGCGGGGCGGCCCGCCGGCACCCGTGGCGGGGCGCGGCGCTCGGTCTCGCGCTCGTGGGTCTGGCCGGGCTGCCGCCGGGCCTGGCCGGCCTGTTCGCGAAGGTGACAGTGGTCCGATCCCTGCTCGACGGCGGCGCGGCCTGGCTGGCGCTCGTGGTGGCGCTGAACGCGGTGGTCGGGTTGGCGTACTACCTGCGTGTGACGGCCGCGCTGTGGGCCCCGACGGCGACACCGGGCAACGCGGCGCCGGCCGTACCGGTGGGGGGTGTGGTGGCGGCGGTGCTGGCGGTGGCCACGGTGACAGCCGTGGTGCTGGGCTTCGCCCCACAGTTGGTGCTTGATCTCGCCGCCCGCTGACCTGCGACTCCAGTCTCAGTGAACTCTCAGCGTTGAGACGGATGGTTGACGGGTACCGGGTTGTTGAACCGGTCAGCGGATCCCGGCGATCCGTGCACCGAAGGAGAGATCGTGCACCACAACCGTCTGAAGACCGCCGCGCTGCTCGGTCTGCTCACCGCCCTGATCCTCGCGGTGGGCTACGGGTTCGGCGGCAGTGGCGGCCTGGTCATCGCCGTCCTCATCTCACTTGTCATGAACGGCATTTCCTACTTCTACTCCGACAAGCTCGCGCTGCGCTCGATGCGGGCGCAACCGGTCAGCGAGGCGCAGTTCCCCGAGCTGTACCGGATGGTGCGCGAGCTGGCGACCGAGGCCCAGCAGCCCATGCCGCGCCTGTACGTCAGCCCGACCGCCCAGCCCAACGCGTTCGCCACCGGACGTAACCCGCAGCACGCGGCGGTCTGCGTGACCCAGGGCATCACCGAGATCCTGGACTACCGGGAGCTGCGGGGTGTGATCGGGCACGAGCTGTCCCACGTCTACAACCGGGACATCCTGATCTCCAGCGTGGCGGCAGGTCTGGCCGGCATCATCACCTTCCTGGCGAACATCGCCTGGTTCATCCCGCTTGGTGGTGGGGACGACGAGGATTCGCCGAATCCGGCCGTCCTGCTGCTGACCCTGATCCTCGGCCCGATCGCGGCCACCGTGATCCAGTTGGCGATCAGCCGCAGCCGCGAGTTCCAGGCGGACCAGTCGGGCGCCGAGCTGAGCCGCGACCCGCTGGCCCTGGCGAGCGCCCTGCGCAAGATCGACGCCGTGGCCCGGCGACGCCCGCTGCCCGCCCAGGGCACGCTCACCAGCACCGCCCACCTGATGATCGCCAACCCGTTCTCCGGTGGTGCGGTGGCCGCGCTCTTCTCCACCCACCCGAAGATGGAGGACCGGGTCGCCCGGCTGGAGCGAATGGCCGCCAACGCGGGGCCTGTGCAGTTCCAGCGCTGACCTTCTCTGCTCTCCGCCCGTACCCGCGCTGCAGCGGGTGCGGGCGGAGTGCTGTGTCGGGGCCGATATCCGGTACAGCCCGGAGACCGGCGGCGTTAGGGTCATAACCGCTCACGCTCATTACATCCTCGGGAGGTTCACGGTGACCGCGCTGCGTCAGTACCTGGGTGTCTGGCGGATCCCCGGTGCGCCGATCCTGCTGGTCACCGGCATCATCGGGCGACTCGGAATCGGCATGACGCCCCTGGCGCTGCTGCTGGTGGTCGAGCAGGTGACCGGCAGGTACGCGCTGGCCGCCGTCGCCGGCGGCATCTACGCCGTCGCCGGCGCCGCGCTCAGCCCGGTGGCCGGACGGATCGCCGACCGCGTCGGCCCGAGCCCGGTGCTGCTCGTCACCGCCGTCGCCCACCCGCTGGCGCTCACCGGACTGCTGCTGGCCAGCCGCTCGGGCGACGACGCCCTCGCCGCCATCTACCTGACCGCAGGCATCGCCGGCGCGACGTACCCGCCGCTCACCGCCGCCATCCGCGGCGCCTGGAACGAGCTGACCAGCCCCGCCTCCGGCCGGTACGCCCTGCGCAACACCGCCCTGGCCGCCGAGACCTCGCTCTTCGAGATCGTGTTCGTGCTCGGCCCGCTGCTCGTGGCCGGTTTCGTGCTTGTCGCCGACGCGGCCGCCGCGCTGATCGGGGCAGCGGTGGTCACCCTGGTCGGCACCACAGCCGTCGCGCTCGGCCGGGTGATGCGCGGGTGGCGTCCCCACCCGCGCGAACACCACGCCCGTGGGCTCGGCCCGCTGCGGGTCGGCGGCTTCCCCGCCCTGCTGGTCTGCGTGGCCGGGCTGGGCATCGCGTTCGGCGCCGCCGGTGTGATCGTTCCGGCGTACGCCGGCAACGCCACCACCGACGACCCGGAGAGCCTGGCCGGGCTGCTGCTGGCGGTCTGGGGGATAGGCAGCGCGATCGGCGGGTTCTGGTTCGGTGTCCGCCGACCGGCGCCCAACATGACAAGGCAGTTCGCCCTGCTGCTCGGCGCGCTGGCCGGCACCTTCGTCGTCTTCGCGGTGATGCCCACGCCTCTGGCGCTGGGCGTCGCGCTTGTCGTCGGTGGGGCAACCATCGCGCCGGCGCTGACCCTGGAGAACACACTTGTCGGCCGGATCGCCCCGGCCGGCATGCTGAACGAGGCGTACACCTGGGTCGTCACGGTCGCCGTGGCGGCGAGCGCCGCCGGCGGCGCGGTGGCCGGCCTGATCGTGGACCGTGCCGGCGGCGTGCCGTGGGCCTTCGTCTTCGCGGGGGCGGCGGTGGCCGTCGGGGCCGCGGTCGCCGCGCTGCCCGCCGGGCCCATCGCCCGGGCAGAAGCCTCAGCGGTACGCGCCGAAGAGCCCGTCCCCGTCTGACGTCCCCGCGCCTGGCCTCCCCGCGGTCTGGCCTGCCGGCGTCGGGTCTCCCGGCGGTCTGGCCTGCCGGCGTCGGGTCTCCCGGCGGTCTGGCCTGCCGGCGTCGGGTCTCCCGGCGGTCTGGCCTGCCGGCGTCGGGTCTCCCGGCGGTCTGGCCTGCCGGCGTCGGGTCTCCCGGCGGTCTGACCTCCCGGCGGTCTGACCTGCCCGTGTCGGGGCGGTTTGCAGGATGTCGGGGAGTCCCGTTGCCGGGGATGCCCCGACTTCCAGGAACCCCAGGCGATCTCCGTGCGGCCCGGCTACCGGTTGCAGGCTCTGGCGCGGTGACCTCCGGGCCACCAGACTGATGCGATGGCCAAGCTTCTCTACTCGGCGACCGCGTCGCTCGACGGATACATCGCAGGCCCCGACGGCGACATGTCCTGGCTTACCGAACACCTCACGGGCGGCAACCCGACCGCGGGCCGCCTGCTGGCCAACGTCGGCGCGATCCTGGCCGGCAACCGCACCTTCGGCGGCGACGACCCGAACCGTGGCACCGACAGCGAAGGCGCGTTCGGCGGCCAGTACCACGGGCCGGTGTTCGTCCTGACCCACCGCCCGCCGGCCGAGCCACCCGCGGACGTCACCTTCGTCGGCGACCTGCACAGCGCCGTCGCGCAGGCCAGTGCAGCCGCCGGCGAGAAGTACGTGAACATACTCGGCGCGGACGTCGCCAAGCAGTGCCTCCGGGCCGGGCTGCTCGACGAAATCCTGATCTTCTTCGCGCCGGTGCTGCTCGGGGGCGGGGTGCCCATGTTCGACGACCCGGGCGGCGAGCGGGTGCGCTTGGCGCCGATCCCCGGCGAGACCGAGCACTGGTACCGCGTCGTCCGCTGACGAGCGGCGACTACCTGTAGTTGGTGAACTGCAGGGCGATGCCGAAGTCCTCGCCCTTGAGCAGCGAGATGACCGCCTGGAGGTCGTCCCGCTTCTTGCCGGTGACGCGCAGCTGGTCACCCTGGATCTGCGCCTGAACGCCCTTGGGGCCCTCGTCGCGGATCTTCTTGCTGATCGCCTTGGCCTTGTCGGTCTCGATGCCCTGGATCACCTTGCAGTCGATCTTGAACACCTTGCCGGACGGCCGCGCCTCGCCAGCGTCCAGCGACTTCAGCGAGATGTTCCGCTTGACCAACTTCTCCTTGAACACGTCCAGCGCGGCGAGGACCCGCTCCTCGGTCTCCGCCTGGAGGCCGATCGCCTCCTCGCCCGACCAGGAGATCTCCGCTCCCGTGCCACGGAAGTCGAACCGCGTCGCGAACTCCTTCTCGGCCTGCCGAAGGGCGTTGTCGACCTCCTGGCGGTCGGCCTTGCTCACGATGTCGAATGACGGGTTCGCTGGCATGCGTCTGCTCCTGCTGTCCGGCGGTCTGGGCGTGCCGTCGGCCGCCGACCAGCGGCACGACCCCCTGACCGTACCCGGTTGCGTCGGCCCCGGGGTGAGCCGCTATCCTTGCTTCCGCCGCCGCGTTACGACGCGGTGGGGTGCCCTGGCGGGTTGCCCGAGCGGCCAATGGGAGCGGACTGTAAATCCGTCGCGAAAGCTTCAGAGGTTCGAATCCTCTACCCGCCACCAGGTGCACGAAGAGGCCTCTGACCGGCGCGAACGCTGGTCAGGGGCCTCTTCTGTGAGTCTCACTCGGTCCCGCTCTAGCCCGCTCGATCTCGCTGGCCGTGTCGCATACGTGTCGCGAACCGGTGGGGGGTCGTCGGTCGACGGTCAGAGCATCAACAGGTTCGTCAGGACGTTGCCTACGATCCCGAGGACGACGCCACCGACGAAGGTGAGCAACGCAACGCGATTGCTGCTTTTTCGTTGACGGTCCGCCTGTTCCGCATGAGCAGCCTTCAGCTTTTCGATCTCGTCCGTCAGGCGCTGCTCAGTACGCTCGGTCAGCAGTAAAGAGATCCTTGAAGCTTGGCTCTCGTTCAGTTCGGCCATAGCCTGCGCTGACTCCGCCCGTTCGACGAGCGTTCGCACCTCGCCTTCGAACGCCTGAGCGTTTTGGCTGATTTCATGCAACTTAGATATTGATTGAATTAGTGTTTCCGAAACGTCGGATATCTCCTGCTCCAGGGACTTGCCATGAGAAGGAAGAGATCTCTTAACCGTAGTCAGGGCTTCTTCGGCGGCTGCCTCGAACTCGGCGGCTGCCTCGGTTTGCCTGGTCCGTGCTGCAACGACACCCCCAGTCAAAGCCGTGAGAGCACCGGTGACCAGGCCGATGATCAGAAGGATGTCTTCTAGGCTGAGTGGGCCGTCGCTCCGCCGGATGACCGTTCCGAATCCGACTAATAGTCCGACCGTGATCAACAAGTTGTTGGTCATGTCGCTGGAGGGTGCCCACTTGCGGCTCCTTCTTTGTTCCGTTCTTGTCACAGAGAGCACGATAAATGCCGGGAACCGGCTGTGGGGTTCGAGGGTGACCGGGCGGCATCATCTTCACTTCCCACCTTTCCGGTGTGCGTTCTTTCCGGCGCAGGTGGCGGTTCAGCCAGTGCCGACTCGATGCGCTGGCGGGCGCTCTCCTCTTGGCCGTAGACGCACTTCGCGTAGACCCGCATCAGGACGTGCACGCTGTGCCCGGCCCACTCGGCGACCTGGGTAGCCGGCACCCCGGCGTTGAGCCAGAGCGATACGGCAGCGTGCCGCAGGTCGTACGGCCGGCGAGCCAGTGGTGAGCGCTGCTGTGCCGGCGTGAGCACCTTCGCCCGCGCGTCGCGCCACGCCTTCCCGTAGGTGTTGCTCGGGATGGGCTGGCCAGCGGTGGGCACGTACCGGCCACCGGGGCCGCGCCGGGTGACGAACAGCTTCCCGTTCGATCCGGGCGGGTACTTCTTGACGTGGTGGTCGAGTAGCCGCACGAGCGGCGGCGGCACCGGCACGTCCCGCGTGGCGGCCTTCGCTCGATGCTTCAACCCTCGTTCCTCGGTCGTGTCGTCCCCGTCGCCCCAGTCCCGGCCCACGGCCACCGTCGAGCCGGTCAGGTGCAGTACGCCCCACCCGTCAGGCTCGGCGGGCCGTTCGTACTCGTCTTTGCGCAGGTGAAGCACTTCTTCGGGGCGTAGGGCGGCGTAGTACATGCATCCGAAGAACGCTTCCAGCTCGGGCACCGTTCGGCCGACCTCGGCGAGCAGTGCCCGCGCCTGATCCGGGTTGACCACCGCTCCTCGGTCGATCTCATCGGCCGTCTTCGGGGCGGTCCAGCTCACCAGGGTCATCGGGTGCGTGTCGAGTAGGCGCAGCTCAACCGACGAGTACGACCTAGAGGCAGTTCTCGTCGGCCCACTCGTCCATTACGGCACTTACGGCATCCGATGTGTACCATCCGCTGCGTCGATCATGATGGACGAGATCCGCGTTGTGACCATTGAGGTGAACGACGAAGTCCTCGTCAAGAACGATCGGCGGAGTGAGCCCCTTGCTGCCTTGGCTGGCCAACTTTGCGGCCCGATTGACGACTTGGCCCATGTATACGACATCATGGATACCGCTGCCGTTGAACCCTGCCTTAATCATCAAGGCGCGTCCATCGGCCACGCCGATGCCGACGCGGATAGGGGTTTCGTATCCAGCAGTTTTCATTTTGTGGTTCAGGATTCTGAGGAGGGAATTGATTTTAAAAGCTGCCGAGAAAACCTCGTCGTTGTCGCTCTTCTGGCTAGAGTTGAACACTCCCCACACTCCGTCGCCAACAATGTTGACCTCATGCACTTTGGGGACGCCGCTGAGTATGGCAACCATCTCACTGATGTATGCGCGGTAAATCTTTGCGAGGGCGGGTCGAGTGTAGACGTCCGGCAGTTTTGATGAGTCGCGAATATCCACGAATAGGGCAGAGCACCATTGAGCATGAAAGCCGTTTGTGTAGGTGAGCCGGTCGCGATCGGGAAGTTCATCAACTTCCTCGAAATTCCCGCGCGGTTGCTTGAGGTAACCGTCGATCCGCTCGATGCTAGCCAAGTAGTTGTACGGTCTGTACTTACCATCCATGCTTAGCCACCTGCCATTCGACCAACGATGATCGTAACTCCCGCCAGGGTTGCGAGTGCTAGCGCTAACCAGCGAATAGCGCGCTCCGCCCACCGGAACTTTCGATGTGCGACGCCTGCGTTGGCATGAACTTGCCGGGCGATGTGTTCGGTCAGTCGCTTCTTGTCGGTCGTCAGAGCGGTAAGAACCTCTGTGTAGGTCGGGCTGTCGTCCGCATAATCACGAGCAATGTGAGCGAAGAACAGCAAGTTGGATGGGTCCGGATCTGCCACGGTAGTGGCCTCGTCGACTCCGCCGTTCTCTCGCGGCCGGCTCTCGTCGAGGGTGTCCGGATCGGGCTTATTCGGCCGGTGCGTCATCGCCTTGAGCCTGGCGCTAAGGCGGCTGACGCGTCCGGTGCGCGGCGTGAGCGCAAGGAGGGCACACGTCCCGGCAAGAATTACGGCGGAGCCGCAGAGTATGCCAAAGATTGTGAGCCACCACCCAGGCCGGGTCTGGTTCTTCACGAGGTTGAAGAGAACTCCCCCGGTTACTCCGCTTGCAGCGAGGATGGTAGCGCTCTTCGCCTCGGCGTGCTTGACCCAATCGTTGACGAGGCTAAGCGCCTTCCATGCCTGATCCGGCTCGCAGTCGTCGCTTTTCTCCTCGGGCTGAGTCATCAGCGCAACCCAGCAATGCGAGCGCGCAGAGCAGCCCTCTCCCGTTGTGCCTTCAGAGCTAGGACGCTCCGTTGCCGCGCCGCTGCCTCTTGCGTCTTCGCGTGGTCTAGGTCGTCGCGCTTCTTTTCGCCGCGCAAGATGGCGGCGCAGAAATCCTCGCCGTGGATGGCACACCACTGTGAGGACAAGGTGCGGCCTTGTGCCTCTAGGTCGCCGTCTGGAAGCCGCTCAATGATGTGGTCCGACCAGATGGTCGGGCTCGGACCGTCGCCGCAGGGGCAGGAGTAAGTTAGATACTCATACTTCTCGGCCTGATCCCACACCGTGCCGGTGACGGCCATTACGTGCCTGTCTACGCCCTGAGCGGCCTTGGCAGCGTAATTCACCGCCTTGCCGGCCCATACTGGCTCCTGTTGGTTCGGGTTCCGTGGCGTCCCCACGCGCTTCACGAGGAGTCTGCTGGCAGCGACCCCTACCTTGAAGCCTGTCTTCGGCAGTTCCTCGTCATTAGGCCAGCGGGCCTCTAGTCGGCGCACGAGGTCAAGGCTGAATGTCTTGATCGTAATGCCAGCGCAAATAGCCCTCTCGTATCGCATCTCACCCCAGAAAAGAGCGAACGCCCCGTCGCCCTGAATAGCCAGGAAATCGGCATCAAACTCATCGAAGATCCGAACGACCCCGCCGGTGCTGGCCTGGTAGATGCTCGCGGTGCTCTTCGCGTGCTTGCCGGTCCCGAGCCGCGTAGAGTTCTTAAGGTCTGCGACCACCGCTACAGCGTCGGTGAGCTTGTGCCACCTGCGCGCCTGGACCGGCAGCTCATCCACGTCTAGCTCGTGACCCTTATCTACCACCTCTGGGCCGGAAGCGAACTCGTCCTTTGCCGCCTGGTCCAGTTCCTCGATGAGGCCCTTCAGACCTACCTCTGTCATAGCTCCGCCTCGCAGTCGTGTCCCAGAGTGGACGGTACGACGTAGGTGCGACAGCAAGGCCCCACCGCTCGGGCGAAAGTCGGTGACGGATGCACTGCGGACACCGGCACGTTCCGTCGACGGGCAATTCATCACCGGCCGCCGCGGTGGATGCGTCACCGCCGGCACGGCCCGGAATAGTCACGTGCACTCACGGCTGCGATCCGTGACCCTGGATGGGTGACGGAGATCTTTGCGGATGAGCGCCTGTTGGGATTCTGCATCTTCTGTGGTGGTAAGCCCGATACCAGGGATCACGTGCCCCCCAAGGTGTTCCTGGACAAGCCCTACCCCGACAACCTTCTGATCGTGGGTTCTTGCGACAGGTGCAACGGAGGGTCGTCGCTGGATGAGCAGTTCGTCGCCTGCCTCTTGGAGGTCGTCATGTGCGGGACTGTTGAGCCGGGAGCACTGCGGCGACCGAATATCGCGCGGACCCTTACCCGCAGCCCCGCGCTAGCTGCTCAGCTCGAACAGGGACTGCAGCCAGGCGGCGGCTTCCTTGTGAGCGAGCTGGGCGGGCAGCGGCTGGCGCGGGTCTTGGAGAAGATCGGCCGGGGGCTGTGGGCGTACCAGACGCAGGAGCCAACAGGCACCCTTGCCGCACGGGTCGGGTGGAACGCTTGGTCGACGTTGAGCGATGCTCAGCGGCAGGATTTCCTTACCGTCCGTGACGAGGTCTTTCCTGAGCTGGGTAGCCGTATGTTCATCAGGCTGCTTGAGGAAGGGCCGAACCGCTGGACGGTGGTTCAGGGGGGCCGGTTCGCCTACCTCGTCGAAGTCCAAGAGGGCGGCGGCCGAATCAAGCTGATCATTGGGGACTACCTGGCGGGGGAAGTCGATCTGGTGGAGGGCACGGACGACTAACCGCCGTGAAGTCGCATACGTGTCACTGAACGTGGCGCTGAGGGCGTTGATGCTGGTCAGAGGCTCGCGCTTGGCGCTCTGTAAATCCGTCGCGAAAGCTTCAGAGGTTCGAATCCTCTACCCGCCACCAGGTGCAGACACGGCCCCTGAGCAGCAGAGATGCTGATCGGGGGCCGTTGTCGTTTGTCTGGCCGAGTCCGGCTGAGTCCAGTCGCTGACGACTGGTTGTGGGCAGATGGTGGGCAGGTCGATCTTGCTCCTGCCGCGCCGACGTCGAGCGGCCGAGCGCGGGTTCCTGGGCTCCGGCAGATCGGTCCTGGGCGCCTCTCGACGGCGTACCGGCGCGGGGCGGCCTTTGCTTGCTCATGCCGTCTCGTGGTGGAGGGGGTCCAGGGCGGTGAGTGCTTCCTCCGACAGGCGTAGGGAGCCGACGGCGACGTTCTGGGCGAGGTGGTCGAGGTCGCCGGTGCCAGGGATGGCCAGGACGTGAGAACCCTGGTGCAGGGTCCATGCCAGCCGGATCTGGGCTGCGCTTACGCCGTGGGCGCGGGCGATGGTGTGCACCTCCGGGCTGTGGTCGGTGGTCGCGCCGCCTTCGCGTCCGGTGCCGGCGATCGAGTAGAACGGCACGAACGCGATGCGCTGTTCACCGCAGAGGTCCAGGAAGTCCTTCTGCTCGGGCGATGCGCCGATGACGTACATGTTCTGAACGCAGACCACCGGCGCGATGCTCTGGGCCTCGGCGAGGTGGTGGGGGCGGACGTTGGACAGGCCCAGATGACGGATGAGTCCGACCTCGCGCAGTTCGGCGAGTGCGCCGAAGCGTTCGGCGATCGAGTCGGTGCCGACGATGCGCAGGTTCACCACGTCGAGGTGGTCGCGGCCGAGCTGGCGCAGGTTCTCCTCGACCTGGCCGCGCAGTTGCTCGGCGGTGGCGTGCGCCAGCCACTGGCCCGAGGGATCGCGGCCTGGCCCGACCTTGGTGGTGATGACGAGGTCGTCCGGGTAGGGGGCCAGTGCCCGGTTGATCAGCTCGTTGGCCGAGCGCAGTGGCGAGAAGTAGAACGCGGCGGTGTCGATGTGGTTCACGCCGAGCTCGACCGCGCGGCGCAGCACACTGATCGCCTGGTCGCGGTCGCGTGGGACGGCATCGGCCGCGAACGCCCCACCGTGCTGCGTCAGGCGCATCGCGCCGAAACCGACCCGGTTGACCGTCAGGTCGCCGAGCTTCCAGGTGCCCGATGCCGCCGCGTTGATCGTCTGTGAGGTCATGGCGAAATGATCTCCGCACGGTAGGCTGGCCCGCCATTGATTCACACCTGACTGAATCTATTGAGGAGTGGTTGTCCTGGCGGAGCTGGCGTTCTCGACGAGCGATCTGGCACAGGTACGGTTCGCCGTCTCGCCGATGTGGGAGGTCGCTCCCAGCTTCCGACTGCTCAGGTCCGCCACTACGCATCCGGTCCACCGGCCCTGGGCCGACCAGGTACGCCCGCGCCTGGTGGCCGCCGGGCTGGACCGGGGCTGGCTCTGCGAGCTGATCCTGCCCACCGGCGGCTACGTCCCCGACTTCCTCAACCCGGCCCCCGCCGGACCGGCCCCCACCCCGGCGGCAGAGCGGGACGCGATCCGGGCCGCGCCCGCCGACCGGGTACGCCAGGACCTCGACCACCTGGCCCGCCACCAGGGAACCCTCGGCCCCCGGCTACGAGCCCTGCACAACGACCCACAGGGCCTCCTGGCCAAGGTCACAGAAGAAATCGAAACGTACTGGGAACTGGCACTCGCCCCCTACTGGGCACGAATCCGGGCAGTCCTGGACGCAGACATCCTCTATCGGGCCCGCCTGGCCGCCGAGCACGGCACCGGCCACCTCCTCAACGACCTGCACACGTCCATGAGCTGGGACAACAACGCACTGCGGATGTCCCACCGCAAGCAGCCACTGACCCGCACGACAGCAGGCACGGGACTTCTGCTGATCCCCTCGGCCTTCACCGGACCGGGGGTGCGCACCCGAACGACGCCGCCGGATCCACCCCAACTCGCCTATCAGGCGCGCGGTGTCGGCTCACTCTGGCAGGCACGGCCCGTCATGCGAGCCGACACCCTCTCCGCCGTACTGGGCCGCTCACGCACCCTGCTGTTGTCCGAATTGGAGATCCCAGCCTCCACCACACAACTGGCCCACCGCACCGGACTCTCCCCAGCCGGGGTATCCCAATACCTCACCGCGCTACGCAACGCGGGCCTGGTCAGCGCCCACCGCGCCGGCCGCTCCGTCCTCTACGCCCGCACCACCGCAGCAGAAACTCTCCTCCAAGCGGCCTTCGCCCGACCTCACGTCGACCCCCGAAGGACTTCCGGAGCCGACCACTAAGTCCAGCCGTTGACGACTGGTTGCGGAAGGTCGATTTTGGCCTTGGAGGGTCCGTTGCCGTCATGGACCAGTAGGTCAGCTCGGCTGGTAGACGACCGCTCTGCTGCCCGAGACCTGGCGGATCGACGCGGCGATGTTGCCATGATCATCAAGATCGACGACCTCGCCGTTCGTGTCGACCCCGGCGGAGCTGAGGTCGTACAGGACGCCACTTCGCCACAGCGCCGGACGGGAGCTTCCGTCGCCGGCCTGGGAGGTGGCCAGGATCTCGCCACGGTTGTTGATCGCCCGCAGTTCGGTGAAGCTGCCGCCGAGAGTGCCGACGTCCAGGGCGCGGCCGTTCCGCCAGAGGATGCCGCGCTGGGACTGGTCGGCCGAGAACTGCCAGCCGATCACCCAGCCGCTGTCGTTGATGGCGTACGTGTTGCTGCGGTTGAAGGGCCCGGCGCCGAGGTCGGTTGCCCGGCCGATGTGCCATCGGACGGCGTGGAAGCCGCTCGGTGGTACGTACACGCCGCCCGAGACCTCGCCACGCTCGTTGACGTCGGACACCTCGGTGAGAGGCAGGGCCCGGGCGTGGCCGTTCGTCCACAGGACGGGGCCCGCGTCGGTGTGGCCGACGACCTGACCGCGGTTGTTGATCGCGAGGGGCCACATGCCCAGCGGCCGCAGGACGCCGCCGTGCCAGACGTGTCCGGCGAAGCCGTTGTCGGTGTAGCCGACGACCTCGCCGCCGTCGTTGACGTCGATCGGTGTGAAAGCGCCGAGATCGATCATCTGACCGTCGCGCCAGAGAAATCCGCGGTAGATGCCGTCGGCGGCCTGGGCACGGCCGACCACGTCACCGCGGTCGTTCATGGCGCTGGCGAAGCTGCTGTCGCCGCCGAGGGTGCCGAGGTCCACCATGCGATAGCTGGCCAGGGCTCCGGGCACGGGGGAGGCGGCGGACGCGGTTGGTACGGCCGTCAAGGTGGCCGCGAGCAGGACGGTACCGAGGACGGATGGCATGGACAGCCCCTTCGGAGCGTCGCCGGGCGAACGGTGCGCTCAGCGTAGGCGCATCCGGTCAATCCACCAGGGTGCCGTCACCTGGCCGACAGACCCGTCGTCCCGCCCAGGAGTTGCTGCGGATCGCGGCCAACGGCGGCGTTCCGGGAGTTGACCTGCACGGCGTGCGGATCCACGTCATCCGGCTGCGGTCGTTGCACGAGGACGCCCTACCGCTGACCGTGACGTACGCCGAGATGCCTGGGCGGTTGCTGTGCGGCGCATGGCTACCTGAGCTACGTCGCACAGGGTGGCCACGTGGGCGCCGCCGTCACGGACGGGATCGGCCACCAGGGTCCGCTGCTCGGCATCCACGGCACCCTGTTCGGCGGTGCGATCGGAATCGGGGCCGACTGCCGGGCGACGTGCGCGCAGGAGCGTGCGGCGCACGACGCGCTGAACCTGGTCACGACGGACGGTTTCGGCTACTCTCAGCACTTTGGTGGTGAGTGGAGAGTGAGCAGTGCCCCCACGTTGCCAGCCGAAAGCTCACTCCAGTTCCGATGGTCAGGGACAGAGGGGTCTGTCGCCTCTCGGTCGGCAAGGGAAAGGTCCGAATCGCCGCCTTGGCTGGAAGCCGCACCATTTGCCGCTGGCTGGTCGGCGATAGCGTTCCGTAGTCGCTCCGTCTGCCATTTATCACCGAACGGCCATCTGACCGGTCCGGCTCGCCCGGTCGGCCATGCCGATCGGCCGTACGTGGGCTTTGCGGGCCGATTCGACTGTGGCACGATCGGGGTCACTGATTCTTGTTCTGCCCCCGACAGGAGCACGCTGATGTTTGGACGGTCGCCTCGCCGCCTTCGCGCCGCCCTCGCGCTCGCGGCCGTGGTCGCGTTCGTGGGCGCCTTTTCCGGTCAAGCCATCGATCTCCAGATGATGGACTACACGTGGGGTGCGCCGGTCTTCGACAAGGGCGTCACTGTCGCCCGATAGGCCCGGTTCCGCATCACCCAGTGAGGGAGCGGAATGACGGCTGGCTCGCCCTCAGCCCGTAGGTCCACTGAGCAGGCTTGGCTCATCACTGGGCCGTTGGCAGTCCTGGCCATCATCTGCTCATTCGTCCTCGCGTTGGCGGGGCCGCCGCCTCCGGGCAACCTCTTCGCTGCGGTGGCGATCTTCGGCGTCATGGTGGCGACCAGCACCCAGGTTCTGCAGGTCGTCGTGCGTAGGCAGGCGCTCGAAGTCATCGTCACCGAGATTCCGCTGGTCCTTGCCTTCTTCTACCTGCCGCCGCTGACGGTCGTCCTGATCTCCGTCATGGCTGCGTTGGTCGGCCAGCTTCGTCGGCGCCTCAGCGCTCCGAAGGTGTGGTTCAATCTCGCCAGGACTGCCGGAGCCGCTTCGGCCGCGGGGGCCGTGCTACTGGCACTTCCTCCCGTCGAGGGGGTGGGCCCGAAGACGTGGGCTGTCCTCTTCGCCGTGGTCAATGTCAACAGCTTGATCTCGTTGGCGGCCATCAGCGCCGTTATCACCCTGCTGCACGGGTGGCAGGCAGGGTGGGAGTTGATACGCAACGCCCCTGCTCCGCAGGTGATCTGCGCGATCAACGCCGTCATCGGGTTGGTGATCCTGATGGCGATCGATTCCAACCTGTGGTCCGTTCTCCTGATCGCGGTGCTGGCGATCGCGGTCGTCCTGGTCTACCGCTCGTATGCCCAGTTCCTTCGTCAGCACCGCACGCTCGGGAGCATGTACGAGCTGACCCGGGCGGTCAGCGAGAGCCGACAGGACGGAGGCCTGGTCGACGCGCTGCTGGACCGGGTCCGCGCGCTGATGCAGGCCGAGTACGCCACGCTCTGGCTGCCGGTGCAGGGTCGCCACCCCGAGGTCCTGTTGAGCGCCAGACTCGATGATCGCGGCCTGCTCGACGTCGCGCTCACCCCCTCGATAGTCCGCGAACGAGTCCGCCAGTCCGGCCGCACGCTGGCCGCCGGCCGAGCCTTCGACGATGACGAGGACGTCCGTGGGGCGCTCAGCAAGCACCAGGTCAAAGACCTCATCGTGGTTCCGCTGCGGTCTGGCCAGGCGGTGATCGGCACCCTCGAAGTGGTCAACCGGCTCAGCGACGTCGGCCATTTCTCGGCTGCTGACCTCCCGGTCTTCGAGACCGTGGCCGCCCACGTCGCCGTCGCCTTGGAGAATTCGCGGTTGGTCGACCGGCTGCGGCACGACGCGTACCACGACACGTTGACCGGGCTGCCCAACCGCCGGCGGATCACCGGGGCGCTGGACGAGTCGGTGAAGATCCGCGCGCCGGGCGAGGTGGTGGCGCTGCTGCTCTTCGACGTCGACGGGCTGCGCCAGGTCAACGAGTCCCTGGGTCACGCGGCAGGGGACAAGGTCCTCGCCGAGGTCGCCAAACGGTTGCGGGCCAGCGCGCCGTCGTCGGCCCTGGTCGGCCGTGCCGGCGGGGACGAGTTCCTGGTGACGCTGCGGTTGGAGAGCACTGAGGCCGCGCTCGAGTTGGCTGCTCAACTGCGCGACCAGATCCGCGACGAGATGGTCTTCGACGCGCTCACCCTGGACGTGAA
Source organism: Micromonospora lupini (assembly GCF_026342015.1). NCBI lineage: Bacteria > Bacillati > Actinomycetota > Actinomycetes > Micromonosporales > Micromonosporaceae > Micromonospora > Micromonospora lupini. The sequence continues at coordinate 627,420 of NZ_JAPENL010000002.1, read as the reverse complement.
CACCGCCGTCGGGGTGGCCGTACACCCGGATCACGGCAGCGACGCGGCGACCCTGCTGCTTCGGGTCGACCTGGCCGCCACCGCGGCCAAGTCGGTGCCGGGCAGCGTGCAGTTGTTCAACCCCGCGCTGGAGTCCCGTTCACTGCGCCGGCTGGGTCTCGCCGGCGACCTGCGTCGCGCGCTCGACCAGGACGAGCTGGAGGTCTACTTCCAGCCCAAGGTGACACTGCGGGACCGGCGTCTGGTCGGCGTCGAGTGTCTGGCCCGGTGGGAGCACCCGACGCACGGCACAGTCGCTCCCGAGGACTTCGTGGCGGTGGCCGCGCACACCGGCCAGTTGAGCCGGCTCACCGAGGTGGTGCTCCGCGAGGGGTTGCGGCGCAGCCGGGACTGGGCCCAGGCCGACCAGCCGCTGCCCATCGCCGTGAACCTCGCCGCCCGTTCGCTCACCGACCAGCACTTCCCGGACCGGGTGCAGGAGCTGTTGACCGAGTACGGGGTGCCGGCGCAGCGCCTCACCCTGGAGATCACCGAGTCGGGGGTCCTGGACGGCACGGACCGGCCGATCCCGACGCTGCGCAGGCTCCGCGATCTCGGCGTCCGGCTGTCGGTGGACGACTTCGGCACCGGTGACTCGTCGCTCGCCCACCTGCGCCGGCTGCCGGTGCACGAGGTGAAGGTGGACCGGTCCTTCGTGCAGGGCATGGCGACCGATCCGGGGGACCTGGCGATCGTCAACGCGGTGGTGACGCTCTCCCAGCAGTTCGGTCTGGCCGTGGTCGCCGAGGGTGTCGAGAGCGAGCTGACCCTGGAGCTCCTCCAGGACATCGGGTGCGAGATCGGCCAGGGCTTCCTGTTCAGCCGACCGCTGCCGTACGAGCGGTTGGCGGCCTGGTTCGGCGCTCAGGTCGACCCCGAAACGATCTCTGGCGGGGAGCTTCCGCGCCTGCGTGTCGTGCCCTGAGCTGGGTGTAGACGATCACCGGGGATCCGATTTCACCTGCCGAGCCGGGCCGTGTACTCTTACTACTGCGCGCCCCACGGGGAGATCGCGCAGGCCCCCTTAGCTCAGTCGGCAGAGCGTCTCCATGGTAAGGAGAAGGTCTACGGTTCGATTCCGTAAGGGGGCTCGAGGGTTCAGCTGGACCCACCGCGGCGGTGTAGCTCAGATGGCAGAGCAAGCGGCTCATAATCGCTGTGTCGCCGGTTCAAGTCCGGCCACCGCTACTCTCGTCTTCCGGGCCCGTTCCCGGTGGTCGTGGAGATGGGCGCCACTGGCGCCCACTTTGCATGTCCGCGCAGTCAGCGTCTAGGCTGACGCGTCGTAGTTGTTTCCGTTAGCGAGGAAGGCACTCCGCCGTGGCGAAGGCTACCGATGTCCGGCCGAAGATCACTTTGGCGTGTGTGGAGTGCAAGGAGCGCAACTACATCACGCGCAAGAACCGCCGGAACGACCCCGACCGCATCGAGCTGAAGAAGTTCTGCCCGCGCGACGGTCGGCACACGGTTCACCGCGAGACCCGCTGATCTCTGGCCGGCACACGTCGGCCATTGACGAGGCTTTCCAATCGCCGATCTGACCGGTATGGCGCGGCTCCGCCGCTGCCTGCCGACCAGATCGGCGATTGTGCTTTCCGTGTAGGTTCGCGGCATGTCTCTGGACCCTTCCTTCGTCGGCCGGACGTATCCGCCGACCGCCCCCTACCAGGTGGGCCGAGAAAAGATCCGTGAGTTCGCCACGGCCATCGGCGCCACCGACGCGGCCCACCACGACCCGGTGGCGGCGCAGGCGCTGGGCCACCCGGACGTGGTCGCCCCGCCGACCTTTCCGGTGATCGTCACCATGGCGGCGAGCCGGCAGATCATCGAGGACCCGGCCCTGGGTGTGGACTACAGCCGGCTGGTGCACGGCGACCAGCGGTTCGCGTACACCCGGCCGGTGGTCGCGGGCGACGAGCTGGTCTGCACGAACACCATCGAGGACGTCAGCAACCGGGGCGGGCACGGCTTCCTGACCACCCGTACGGACGTGAGCACCGTCGCCGGGGAACCCGTGGTCGCCGTCTGGGCCCGGTACGTCATTCGCGGGGAGGCCTGAGATGGAGCTGCCAGTCAAGACGTTCCGGGTGACCCGGGCGGACCTGGTCCGCTACGCCGGCGCCTCGGGTGACTTCAACCCGATCCACTGGAGCGACCGGGTCGCCACGAAGGTGGGGCTGCCCGGGGTGATCGCGCACGGCATGTTCACGATGGCCCTGGTCGGTCGGGCGGTCGCGGAGTGGGCCGGGGCGCCCGACGCGGTGGTCGAGTACGGCGTTCGCTTCACCCGGCCGGTGGTGGTCCCCGACGACGACCAGGGGACCGAGATCGAGGTCACGGCGAAGGTCCGTGAGGTGACCGAGGACGGGCTGACCCGGCTCGATGTGACCGCGACCTGTCTGGGCGAGAAGATCCTCTCGCAGGCGCGGGCGACCATCCGCACAGGGCGCTGAACCGCCCCGGTGGCCGTCGGCGACGACACCCCCAACCGGGTCCGCCACGCGTGGCGGGGAGACCGGTTGGGAAAGTCGGGCGCCTACCCGTACACTGGTCCGCCGTGGGGCAAGTGACCCCTGCACGGTCGTCTGTGACCGCGTGGGGCGAGTGTTGCCGCACAGGGGTGTAGCTCAATTGGCAGAGCAGCGGTCTCCAAAACCGCAGGCTGCAGGTTCAAGTCCTGTCACCCCTGCGCCTCAGGCCTGACCGTTCCCGTGGGTCGCGCCGCCGACAAGGCGGCGTCCGGCCCGTGGTGGTGGCATCGGCGGGGTGGTTCCGAGGTTTCGGGCCCCCGGTTGATCCACCGGCCGCGGCCCGTCGCGGGACGGTTTGGCCCGGCCGGCGTGACCAGCGCCGCGCACGCCGCCCGGCGTGCGACCCGAGATTCCGCGACGGAGGGCGAAGTGGCCGACAACAAGCGGCGCGGCGAGGACGCCGGCGACGATCGTCTGGACGACGAGGTCGTCGACGACGTAGCTGACGACGACGCCACCAGCGCGGACGAGCCGGTCTCCCGGGGAGGCACCGCGACGCGGTCCCGCGCCCGGGCGGAATCGGCGGACAGCCGGCCGACCACGAGGTCGGAAACCGGTCGGGTGGGTGTGTTCGGCCGCATCGCCCGGTTTTTCCGCGAGGTCGTTGCCGAACTGCGTAAGGTCATCTGGCCGACCCGCAAGGAGTTGCTGACGTACACCGCCGTGGTGGTCACGTTCGTCGCCGTGATGCTGACGATCGTGGGCGTGCTGGACTACGGCTTCGCCAAGGTCGTGTTGTTCGTCTTCGGCAACTCGGACTGACCGGCTGTCTCCAGCCGATAGTGACGGAAGTGAGCGAGCGTGCCTGAGTACGACGAGACCGCCGGACCGGTGGACGAGCAGTCCACGGTCGCGACGGCGGCTGGTGACGAGTCGGTTGAGGCCGCCAGCGAGCCGGAGTTCCCCACCACCGAGCCTGCGCCGGACGAGGAGTACGACCCGGTCGCCGAGCTGCGGCAGAAGCTGCGCTACGCCCCGGGTGACTGGTACGTGGTGCACTCGTACGCCGGTTACGAGAACAAGGTGAAGACCAACCTCGAGACCCGGATCACGAGCCTCGACATGGAGGACTTCATCTACCAGGTCGAGGTGCCGACCCGGGAAGAGGTCGAGGTCAAGAACGGTAAGCGTTCGCAGATCCAGGCCAAGGTCTTCCCGGGCTACATCCTCGTCCGGATGGAGCTGACCGCCGAGTCCTACTCGTGTGTCCGTAACACCCCGGGCGTGACGGGCTTCGTGGGCGCGACCGACCGGGCCGACCGGCCCGCGCCGCTCTCCCTCGACGAGGTGCTGAAGTGGTTGGCGCCGGCCGTCGAGACCGAGCAGAAGAAGGCCAAGCCGGAGATCAAGGTCCTCGACTTCGAGGTCGGCGACTCGGTCACCGTCACCGACGGCGCGTTCGCGTCGCTGCCGGCCACGATCAGCGAGATCAACGCCGACCAGCAGAAGCTCAAGGTGCTGGTGTCGATCTTCGGCCGGGAGACCCCGGTGGAGCTCAACTTCAACCAGGTCGCCAAGATCTGACCGGTCGTCGGCGGCGGGCCCGGCCCGCCGCCGACGTCGGCGTACGCCCTCCCGCTCGACCTCGGCGGACGAGTGGGCTGCGGCCTGCGCTACTCTTGAACGTCGCCGCTGTCGCACCGCGCTGACCGTGCGCGTCCCGAGGGCGGCGACGGCCGCATTTTCCCAGCTCCAAGCCCCAGGAAGTGACATGCCTCCGAAGAAGAAGCTCGTCAAGACGTTCACGCTTCAGTTGCCGGCGGGCCAGGCCACGCCGGCGCCGCCGGTCGGCCCCGCGCTCGGCCAGCACGGCGTGAACATCATGGAGTTCTGCAAGTCCTACAACGCGCAGACCGAGTCCCAGCGGGGCGACATCGTCCCCGCCGAGATCAGCGTGTTCGAGGACCGGTCCTTCAGCTTCGTGCTGAAGACCCCGCCCGCTGCCCGGCTGCTGATCAAGGCCGCCGGTGTGCAGAAGGGTTCGGGCGTCCCGCAGGCCGAGAAGGTCGGCTCGGTCAGCCGCGCCCAGCTGCGTGAGATCGCCGAGAAGAAGATGGCCGACCTCAACGCCAACGACCTGGACCAGGCCGAGAAGATCATCGCCGGCACCGCCCGGTCGATGGGCATCACCGTCAGCGACTGACGTTCGGCCCCGCCGACGTTCCGACCGTGGGAGGGCCCGCGCCGAGCGGCCCGCCAGAGACCACAGGAGTAATCAGCAATGCAGCGCAGCAAGAGCTACCGCAAGGCCGCCGACGTCATCGACCGGTCGAAGCTCTACACCCCCTCCGAGGCCGTGAAGCTGGCCAAGGAGACCACCAATGTCAAGTTCGACGCCACGGTCGAGGTCGCCATGCGCCTCGGCGTCGACCCCCGCAAGGCGGACCAGATGGTCCGCGGCGTGGTCAACCTGCCGCACGGCACCGGTAAGACCGCCCGCGTGATCGTGTTCGCCAGTGGCGCGAAGGCCGAAGAGGCCACCGCCGCGGGTGCGGACGAGGTGGGCACCGACGAGCTGGTCGCCCGCATCCAGGGTGGTTGGCTCGACTTCGACGCGGCGATCGCCACGCCGGACCAGATGGCCAAGATCGGCCGGATCGCGCGGATCCTGGGCCCGCGCGGTCTCATGCCGAACCCGAAGACCGGCACGGTGACCATGGACGTCACCAAGGCGGTGCAGGACATCAAGGGTGGCAAGATCACCTTCCGGGTGGACAAGCACTCCAACCTGCACCTGATCATCGGCAAGGCCTCCTTCACGGAGACCCAGCTGGTGGACAACTACGCTGCGGTGCTCGACGAGGTGCTGCGCGCCAAGCCGTCCGCGGCGAAGGGCAAGTACCTCCGCAAGGTCATCCTCACCACCACCATGGGCCCGGGCGTTCCGGTCGACCCGAACCTGGTGAAGAACCTCCGTGAGGACCAGACCGAGGCCTGAGCCGACAGCTCACTCGTACCGGGGCGCCGCCACACGATCGTGGCGGCGCCCCGGCGCGTCTGTGGTGTGGCAAGCTCGACCGCATGCGGCTGGAGAACGTCTGGTTGCGGTACCACCGGAGTGGTCCGTGGGTGCTGCGGGACGTGGATGTGCAGATCGGTCCGGGTGAGGTCGCGGTCGTTCTGGGCCGCAACGGGGTGGGCAAGTCCACGCTGCTCCAGGTGGCCGCCGGGGTGCTGCGGCCGGGCCGGGGCCGGGTCGTCGACCGGCCGGCCCGGGTGGGCTGGGTCCCGGAGCGCTTCCCGGCCGACCAGCCCTTCACCGTCTCCCGCTATCTGACCGGCATGGCCCGCGTCGCCGGGTTGGGCCGGTCGGCCGCCGACGAGGCGGTGACGACCTGGACGCAGCGGCTCGGCCTCGGCGCGTTCAGCTCGGTGCGGCTTCCGGAGCTGTCCAAGGGCACCGCGCAGAAGGTGGGTCTCGCCCAGGCCATGCTGCGACCACCCGGCCTGCTGGTGCTCGACGAGCCGTGGGAGGGCCTCGACGCCGCTACCCGCGAACTGGTTCCCGAGCTGATCGACGAGGTGCTGGCCGACGGCGGCGCGGTCCTGGTCAGCGACCACCGCGGGGAGACGGTCCGGCTGCCGGCCGCGCGCCGCTGGGCGGTGGCCGCCGGCTCGCTTACCGAGGAGACCGCACCGACCGACGAGGCCATCGCGGTGGTCGAGGTTGCGGTGCCGGCCGCGCGGGTCGCCAGCACCGTCGCCCGGTTGCGCGCCGAGGGCCACCAGATTCTTCGAGTACGCGCCGACGCCTCCACCACCGCGCCGCAGGCTCGCCCCTCGGACCCGTCGCTCCCGCCGGCCCTCGGCCAGCCCGAGGGTGCGGACGCCGTCGAGCAGGCAGCGGGGGAGGCCCGGTGAGCGCCCTGGTGCGGATGCGGCTGGCGGGTTTCCTGCGGACCGGTCGGGCGTTGGCGCCGTTGCTCGCGGGTCTCGTCGTGCTCGGCACGCTCTACGGCGGCGGCCGGTCCCAGCCGGCGGAGGCGTACGGCGTCTCGGCAGTGGTGCTCTTCCCGGTGCTCGCCTGGCAGACCAAGATCCTTCTGGACATCGAGCCGGACGTGCAGCGCCGGCTCGCCCAGGTGACGGTCGGGGTGGCCCGGGAGCGCCTGGCCGGGCTCCTGGCGGCCGGCGTGGCGGCGCTTGTCGCGGTGGCTGTCGCGCTGGTCTTCCCGTGGCTGGTGGGCGGGGTCACCGGCCCGGTCGAGCCGGGGGACCGGTCGGTGCCTGTCGGCATCGCGCTGGGGCTGTGGGCACACCTGCTCGCCGTACCCGCCGCGGTCGCCCTCGGCGCGTTGGCGAGCCGGGCGTCGGTGGGCGGTGCCGCGTACGGCGTGGCGGTGCTGGCCCTCGGCGGTGTCGGCGCGGTGGTGCTCGGCCTGAGCGGTTCGGTGGCCCCCTGGCTGGCGCCGCCGATCATGGCCACCGCCCGGACGACCGCGGGTGACGCCGCCGCGTTGACCCTGCTCGGGCTCACGCTCTGGGGGTTGGCGTGGAGCGGTGCCGCCGTCGGCGGCTACCTGTGGCGCCGGCGGGCCCAGGGCTGACCCGGCGGACGGTCGGTGTGACCCGGCTCACCAGGGGCGATTTGGCGCTGCTGGTGGGTGCGCGTACTCTTCAACAGTCATCCGTGTTTCCATGGATGAGGAACCACCCAGAGACCGCTGGTCACCGTGCTCCGGCACGGTCGAAGGTCCCGCGACAACGGGCGACCCGCGTAGGGCGGCAAGCGTAACTCGGCAGTGAACATGGTCCGCCGACTGTGTTGATCCGCCGGCCCTCGCCCCGTGCGCCCTGCGCCGGGGCTTTTTCGTTGTCGTGTCGCCTCCGCCCCCGCTCCGGCTTCGGCCGTGTCGGGGACCAGCCTCGAGTAACGAGAGAGGAGGGACATGGCGGACAAGCCGATCCGGGCCGACAAGGCCACGGCCGTCGCTGAGCTGACCGAGAGCTTCCGCAACGCGGGCGCCACCGTGCTGACCGAGTACCGCGGTCTGACGGTTTCCCAGCTCACCCAGCTGCGGCGCTCGCTCGGCGCCGAGACCAGCTACACGGTCGCGAAGAACACGCTGGCGAAGCGTGCCGCGACGGACGCGGGCATCAACGGCCTCGACGAGCTGTTCACCGGTCCTACCGCGCTGACTTTCGTTTCGGGCGACGTCGTCGAGGCGGCGAAGGGGCTTCGCGACTTCGCGAAGGCCAACCCGAAGCTCGTCATCAAGGGCGGCGTCTTCGAGGGCCGGGCCATTTCCGCGGCCGAGGTCACGAAGCTCGCCGACCTGGAGTCCCGCGAGGTGCTGCTGGCCAAGCTGGCCGGCGCGATGAAGGGCAACCTGAGCAAGGCCGCGGCCCTGTTCCAGGCTCCGCTCTCCAAGGCCGCCCGCGCGGCGGCCGCCCTGGCGGACAAGAAGCGCGAGCAGGAGGGCGCCGAGGCGGCCTGAGGCCGCGCGGCGCACCCACGTTCTTAGACAACCTTTAGAAAGGACGCCAGATATGGCGAAGCTCAGCACCGACGAGCTGCTCGACGCGTTCAAGGAGATGACGCTGATCGAGCTCTCCGAGTTCGTGAAGCAGTTCGAGGACACCTTCGAGGTCACCGCCGCCGCTCCGGTCGCGGTTGCCGCTGCCGGCGGCGGCGCCGGTGGCGCTGCCGCCCCGGCCGAGGAGGAGAAGGACGAGTTCGACGTCGTCCTCGAGGCTGACGGTGGCAAGAAGATCCAGGTCATCAAGGTCGTGCGTGAGCTGACCGGCCTGGGCCTCAAGGAGGCCAAGGACGCGGTCGAGTCCGCGCCGAAGGCCATCCTGGAGAAGGTCAACAAGGAGACCGCCGAGAAGGCGAAGGCGAAGCTCGAGGGTGAGGGCGCCAAGGTCACCCTCAAGTGACCTGACGTTCCACAAGCGCGTGACCGGCTCGGTGAGCCGGGACACGATCGCGTCGCGGCGGGCGGTGATCCGACACGGATCACTGCCCGCCGTGTTTCGTGGATCGGGCGACAACCGTCCTGAGCTGGGCGTCGTTGGTCGATGCCTGCCCACCGGACGAGCGGCCCCGGTCGCCCTCAGGTGGGAAAGAACCGACGACCCGGATACCGGCCCTTGACGCGGCCCCGGGCTGCCAGGCACGCTGAACACCAGCAAGACACCGCGCTTGCGACGGCCACGACGTGGGTAATGACAGCGGCGGCATCATCGGCCGCGGCAACCCGAGCGGCCCAGTGGGGACGTTGCGTTCTGAGCGGCCCGGCAGACCCTGGTTTCCGGGGGGCCGAGGTGCGTTCCGCGAACGACCTGCGGGGTGGGCTGGACAGCGGTTAGCCTCTCGGCTACACTGCTAGTTTGCGCTGCCTTCCGACTTGACCCCTGCTCGGAAATGTCCGTTTACGGATATTTCTGGTGGGGTCATTGGAGTGCACGCGTACCAGCCGTTCTGCAGCACCGGTCCTCGGAAGGACGCATCTTGGCAGCTTCCCGCCCTGCGAAGACCAGTCGTACGTCGAGCGCATTCGCTCCCCGCCGAGTTTCATTCGGCAGGATCACCGAACACCTCGAGGTCCCCAACCTCCTTGCCATCCAGAACGAGTCCTTCGACTGGCTCGTCGGCAACGAGGCTTGGCAGGGCCGGTCGGCGGACGACCCGCACGCACGCTCGGGTCTCGCGGAGATCCTTGAAGAGATCAGTCCCATTGAGGACTTCTCCGGCACCATGTCACTCTCCTTCTCCGCGCCACGCTTCGACGAGGTCAAGGCCTCGATCGAGGAGTGCAAGGAGAAGGACCTGACCTACTGCGCTCCGCTCTTCGTGACCGCGGAGTTCACCAACAACACCACTGGCGAGATCAAGAGCCAGACGGTGTTCATGGGTGACTTCCCGATGATGACGCCCAAGGGCACCTTCGTCATCAACGGCACCGAGCGCGTCGTGGTCAGCCAGCTCGTCCGGTCCCCGGGCGTGTACTTCGACAAGCAGCCGGACAAGACCTCCGACCGCGACCTCTCCAGCGTCAAGGTCATCCCGAGTCGGGGTGCCTGGCTGGAGTTCGACATCGACAAGCGCGACACGGTCGGCGTTCGCATCGACCGTAAGCGTCGGCAGGCCGTCACGGTCCTGCTCAAGGCCATCGGATGGTCGGCCGAGCGGATCCGTGAGAAGTTCGGCTGGTCCGAGCTGATGATGACCACGCTCGAGAAGGACCACATCGCCGGCGCCGACGAGGCTCTGCTCGACATCTACCGCAAGCTGCGCCCTGGCGAGCCGCCGACGCGCGAGAACGCCCAGACCCTGCTCGACAACCTCTTCTTCAACCCGAAGAGGTACGACGTCGCCAAGGTCGGGCGCTACAAGTTCAACAAGAAGCTCGAAGTCGACGTGCCGATCACCACCGGCACGCTGACCGAGGACGACATCGTCGCCACCGTGGAGTACCTGTGCCGGCTGCACGCCGGTGAGGACGGCTACGAGGCCGACGACATCGACCACTTCGGCAACCGTCGCCTGCGCACCGTGGGTGAGCTGATCCAGAACCAGGTTCGGGTCGGCCTCTCCCGCATGGAGCGGGTCGTCCGCGAGCGGATGACCACGCAGGACGTCGAGGCGATCACCCCGCAGACCCTGATCAACATCCGCCCGGTGGTGGCGGCGATCAAGGAGTTCTTCGGGACGTCGCAGCTGTCCCAGTTCATGGACCAGACCAACCCACTGGCGGGCCTGACCCACCGGCGTCGGCTGAGCGCGCTCGGCCCGGGTGGTCTGTCCCGGGAGCGGGCCGGCTTCGAGGTCCGCGACGTGCACCCGTCCCACTACGGCCGGATGTGCCCGATCGAGACGCCGGAAGGCCCGAACATCGGCCTGATCGGCGCGCTGTCCACCTTCGCCCGGGTCAACCCGTTCGGCTTCATCGAGACGCCGTACCGGAAGGTCGTCGAGGGTCGGGTCACCGACCAGATCGACTACCTGACCGCGGACGAGGAGGACCGGTTCGTCAAGGCCCAGGCCAACGCGCGGTTGAAGGCTGACGGCACGTTCGCCGAGGAGCGGGTGCTCTGCCGTCGTAAGGGCGGCGAGACCGAGGACGTCGTCCCCGGCGCCGTCGACTACATGGACGTCTCGCCCCGGCAGATGACCTCGGTCGCGACCGCCATGATCCCGTTCCTCGAGCACGACGACGCCAACCGGGCACTGATGGGCGCGAACATGCAGCGCCAGGCCGTGCCGCTGGTCAAGGCCGAGGCGCCGCTCGTGGGCACGGGCATGGAGTACCGGGCCGCGGTCGACGCTGGCGACGTGGTGGTCGCCGAGGTCGGCGGTGTGATCGAGGATCTCTGCGCCGACTACGTCACCATCCACCAGGATGACGGCCACCGCCGGACGTACCTGCTGCACAAGTTCCGCCGCTCGAACGCCGGCTCCTGCGTCAACCAGAAGCCGGTGGTCTTCGAGGGCGACCGCGTCGAGGCCGGTCAGGTCATCGCCGACGGTCCGTGCACCGACGAGGGCGAGATGGCGCTCGGACGCAACCTGCTGGTGGCGTTCATGTGCTGGGAGGGCCACAACTACGAGGACGCGATCATCCTGTCGCAGCGCCTCGTGCAGCAGGACGTGCTCACCTCGATCCACATCGAGGAGCACGAGGTCGACGCCCGGGACACCAAGCTCGGCCCGGAGGAGATCACCCGCGACATCCCGAACGTCAGCGAGGAAATGCTCGCTGACCTCGACGAGCGCGGCATCATCCGGATCGGCGCCGAGGTCGTCCCCGGCGACATCCTGGTCGGCAAGGTCACGCCCAAGGGCGAGACCGAGCTGACCCCGGAGGAGCGTCTGCTCCGCGCGATCTTCGGTGAGAAGGCGCGTGAGGTTCGGGACACCTCGCTGAAGGTGCCGCACGGCGAGACCGGCACGGTCATCGGTGTGCGCACGTTCTCCCGCGAGGACGGCGACGAGTTGCCGCCGGGCGTCAACGAGCTGGTCCGGGTCTACGTCGCCCAGAAGCGCAAGATCCAGGACGGCGACAAGCTCGCCGGCCGGCACGGCAACAAGGGCGTCATCTCGAAGATCCTCCCGATCGAGGACATGCCGTTCCTGGAGGACGGCACCCCGGTCGACATCGTGCTCAACCCGCTCGGCGTGCCGAGCCGGATGAACATCGGCCAGGTTCTGGAGACCCACCTCGGTTGGGTCGCCAAGACCGGGTGGAAGGTCGAGGGTGACGACACCGACTGGAAGCGCCAGCTCCGGTCGATCGACGCCCACGAGTCCGAGGGTGACACAAACGTCGCCACCCCGGTCTTCGACGGTGCCCGCGAGGAGGAGATCTCCGGTCTGCTCGAGTCGACCCTGCCCAACCGGGACGGCAAGCAGCTGATCGGGCGTACCGGCAAGGCGCAGTTGTTCGACGGTCGTTCCGGTGAGCCTCTGCCGGACCCGATCGCGGTCGGCTACGTCTACATCCTGAAGCTCAACCACCTGGTCGACGACAAGATCCACGCTCGTTCGACCGGCCCGTACTCGATGATCACGCAGCAGCCGCTGGGTGGTAAGGCGCAGTTCGGTGGTCAGCGTTTCGGTGAGATGGAGTGCTGGGCGATGCAGGCGTACGGCGCTGCCTACGCCCTGCAGGAGCTGCTCACGATCAAGTCCGACGACGTGCTCGGCCGCGTGAAGGTCTACGAGGCCATCGTCAAGGGCGAGAACATCCCGGAGCCGGGCATCCCGGAGTCGTTCAAGGTGCTGCTCAAGGAGCTGCAGTCGCTGTGCCTCAACGTTGAGGTGCTCTCCAGCGACGGTGTGGCCCTGGAAATGCGCGAGACCGACGACGAGGTGTTCCGGGCCGCCGAGGAGCTGGGCATCGACCTGTCCCGGCGCGAGCCGAGCTCGGTCGAAGAGGTCTGAGGTGAGCGGTTGGGGGCCGGCTCGCCGGCCCCCGACCCCACCCGAGAATTAGCAGTACAGACGACGACATAGGGGACAGAGTGCTCGACGTCAACTTCTTCGACGAGCTGCGCATTGGTCTCGCCACCGCCGACGACATCCGTCAGTGGTCGCACGGCGAGGTCAAGAAGCCTGAGACGATCAACTACCGCACCCTGAAGCCGGAGAAGGACGGACTCTTCTGCGAGAAGATCTTCGGTCCGCAGCGGGACTGGGAGTGCTACTGCGGTAAGTACAAGCGCGTCCGATTCAAGGGCATCATCTGTGAGCGCTGCGGCGTCGAGGTGACTCGCTCCAAGGTCCGTCGTGAGCGGATGGGGCACATCGAGCTCGCCGCTCCGGTGACCCACATCTGGTACTTCAAGGGCGTTCCGAGCCGGCTGGGCTACCTGCTGGACCTCGCCCCCAAGGACCTCGAAAAGATCATCTACTTCGCCTCGTACGTCGTGACGAGCGTGGACGCCGAGTCGCGTCACCGTGACCTCTCGACGATCGAGAACGAGATCCTGGCCGAGAAGCGGCAGTCCGAGAACAGCCGCGACTCGGAGATCGAGAAGCGGGCCGCCAAGCTTGAGGCCGACCTGGCCGAGCTGGAGGCCGAGGGTGCCAAGGCGGACGTCCGGCGCAAGGTCAAGGAGGGCGGAGAGCGCGAGATGCGCCAGATCCGCGACCGGGCCCAGCGCGAGATCGACCGCCTGGACGAGGTGCTTGACACCTTCCGCAAGCTGGAGCCGAAGCAGCTGGTCACCGACGAGCTGCTCTACCGCGAGCTGCGCGACCGGTTCGGTGAGTACTTCACCGGTTCCATGGGCGCGGAGGCGATCAAGGCGCTGGTCCAGAACATGGACCTCGACGCCGAGGCCGAGAGCCTGCGGGAGACCATCCGGTCCGGCAAGGGCCAGCGGAAGATCCGGGCGCTCAAGCGGCTCAAGGTCGTGGCGGCGTTCCTGAACACCCGCAACTCGCCGCTCGGCATGGTGCTGGACTGCGTCCCGGTCATCCCGCCGGACCTGCGCCCGATGGTGCAGCTCGACGGTGGCCGCTTCGCGACCTCGGACCTGAACGACCTGTACCGCCGCGTGATCAACCGGAACAACCGCCTCAAGCGGCTGATCGACCTCGGCGCTCCCGAGATCATCGTCAACAACGAGAAGCGGATGCTCCAGGAGGCCGTCGACGCGCTGTTCGACAACGGCCGTCGCGGCCGGCCGGTCACCGGCCCGGGTAACCGCCCGCTCAAGTCGCTGTCCGACATGCTCAAGGGCAAGCAGGGCCGGTTCCGCCAGAACCTGCTCGGCAAGCGCGTCGACTACTCGGGCCGTTCGGTGATCGTGGTCGGCCCGAAGCTCAAGCTGCACCAGTGCGGTCTGCCCAAGCAGATGGCGCTGGAGCTGTTCAAGCCGTTCGTGATGAAGCGGCTGGTGGACCTCAACCACGCGCAGAACATCAAGTCCGCCAAGCGGATGGTCGAGCGTCAGCGCCCGGTCGTGTGGGACGTGCTGGAAGAGGTCATCGGCGAGCACCCGGTGCTGCTCAACCGCGCGCCGACCCTGCACCGTCTGGGCATCCAGGCCTTCGAGCCGCAGCTGGTCGAGGGCAAGGCGATCCAGATCCACCCGCTGGTCTGCACCGCGTTCAACGCCGACTTCGACGGTGACCAGATGGCGGTGCACGTGCCGCTGTCCGCCGAGGCCCAGGCCGAGGCGCGGATCCTGATGCTGTCGTCGAACAACATCCTCAAGCCGGCCGACGGCAAGCCCGTCACCATGCCCACGCAGGACATGGTGATCGGCCTCTACCACCTCACCCACCTCACCGCCGGTGAGAAGGGCGAGGGCCGGGCGTTCAGCTCGGACGCCGAGGCGCGGATGGCGTTCGACAACGGCGAGCTGCACCTGCAGGCGCCTGTGAAGATCCGCCTGCGTGGCGTGGTCGGTGTCGACAACGGCGCCGGCGCCGAGGCGTGGACCGCCCCGGAGGGCTGGGTCGAGGGTGACCCGCTGACCGTGGAGACCACCCTGGGCCGGGTGCTGTTCAACGAGACGCTGCCGCAGGGCTACCGCTTCGTGAACTACGAGATCCGCAAGGGTCAGCTCTCCGCGATCGTCAACGACCTCGCCGAGCGCTTCCCCAAGGTGGCGCTGGCCGCCACCCTGGACGGGCTCAAGGAGGCCGGTTTCCACTGGGCCACCTGGTCCGGCGTGACGATCGGCATGGAGGACGTCATCGCTCCGCCGCGCAAGGCGGAGATCCTGGCGAAGTACGAGAAGGAAGCCGACCGGATCGACAAGCAGTACCAGCGTGGTCTGATGACCGCCGAGGAGCGTCGCGGCGAACTCATCGAGATCTGGACCAAGGCGACCAACGAGGTCGCCAAGGAGATGGACACCGCGCTGCCGCAGGAGAACCCACTGTGGAAGATGATCAATTCGGGTGCCCGCGGTAACCTGCTCCAGCTCCGGCAGATCGCGGCGATCCGTGGTCTGGTGGCAAACCCGAAGGGCGAGATCATCCCGCGGCCGATCAAGGCCAGCTACCGGGAGGGTCTGTCCGTGCTGGAGTACTTCATCTCCACGCACGGTGCCCGTAAGGGTCTCGCCGACACCGCCCTGCGGACCGCCGACTCGGGTTACCTGACCCGTCGTCTGGTGGACGTCTCCCAGGACGTGATCATCCGCGAGGAGGACTGCGGCACCGACCGGGCGATCCCGATGCAGATCGGCGAGAAGCTGGACGGCAAGCTCGTCGTCCACACCCACGCCGAGACCAGCGTGCACGCCCGGACGCTTGCCGACGACATCAAGGGGCCGGACGGCACCGTGGTGGCCGAGCGTGGCCAGGACATCAACTCCATCGGGGTCGACAAGATCGTCGCCGCCGGGGTGGAGACGGTCCGGGTGCGCAGCGTGCTCACCTGCGAGTCCAAGCTGGGTGTCTGCGCGGCCTGCTACGGCCGGTCGCTGCCGACGGGTAAGTCGGTCGACATCGGCGAGGCGGTCGGCATCATCGCCGCCCAGTCCATCGGTGAGCCCGGTACGCAGCTGACGATGCGTACCTTCCACACCGGTGGTGTCGCGGGTGAGGACATCACCCAGGGTCTGCCGCGTGTCCAGGAAATCTTCGAGGCGCGGGTCCCGAAGGGTAAGGCGCCCATCGCCGACACCCCGGGTCGGATCCGGATCGAGGACGGCGAGCGCTCGCGGAAGATCATCGTGGTGCCGGACGACGGCAGCGAAGAGATCGTGTACGACAAGATCTCGAAGCGCGTCAAGCTCCGGACCCACGACGGCGGTCACGTCGAGGTCGGCGAGAAGCTCACCGAGGGCACCATCGACCCGCACGAGCTGCTGCGCATCCTCGGTCCGCGCGCGGTCCAGGTCCACCTGACCCAGGAGGTCCAGGAGGTCTACCGCTCGCAGGGCGTGCTCATCCACGACAAGCACATCGAGATCATCATCCGCCAGATGCTCAAGCGGGTGACTGTCATCGACTCCGGCTCGACCGAGTTCCTGCCGGGTGTGCTCGTCGACCGGGCGCTGTTCGAGTCGGAGAACCGCCGGCTCGTGTCGGAGGGTGGCGAGCCCGCCGCCGGCCGTCCGGTGCTGATGGGTATCACCAAGGCCTCGCTTGCCACCGACTCCTGGCTCTCCGCGGCCTCCTTCCAGGAGACCACCCGGGTGCTGACCGACGCTGCGATCAACTCGCGCAGCGACTCGCTTGTCGGCCTCAAGGAGAACGTGATCATCGGTAAGCTCATCCCGGCCGGTACGGGCATCAGCAAGTACCGCAACGTCCGGGTGGAGCCGACCGAGGAGGCCAAGGCCAAGGTCTACTCGATGACCGGTTACCCGGAGACCGACTACGGGTTCGGGCCGGCCAGCGGGCAGGCTGTGCCGCTGGACGACTTCGACTTCGGGTCGTACCGCTAAGCACCGACACCGACGAGGCCCCCGGCACCTGCCGGGGGCCTCGTCGTGTGCGGACCCAGGAATTTGGGTGGCTGCTGGCGGTGGGCAGGGATGAGGCGGAGGTCGTGAAGGGCTTGCAGGATGAGCCGGCCGGTGGGTCGGGGTCGGTTGGCGAAGCCGTAGAACCCGACCACGTCGGCGTCGCCCTGCCCGAATCCACGGCCACGGCCACGGCCGCCATCTCACCCGCCGTGAACGAGGCTACCGATCCGGACAGACGCCAGGACGCCGCCCCGGCCGTCGACCGGGTTGGGCATGATGGAGACATGACGACCGCACCCGGACAGGTGTCCGTCGCGTCCCAGGGCCTGCGCCACCCGCTGGATCCGGACCCGGCCCGTGCCACGAAGGCGCGGGCGGTCTTCGCGCTGGGGCTGCTCGGCATGTTGACCGGGCTGTTCATCGGCGGGGTGGTGCCGGCGACGGTGGCGCTGCAACTGGCCCGGCAGGCCCGCCGGGAGGCGTACGCCTCGGGGGGTTTCCTGACCGGTGGCGTCTGGCTGCGGCGGGGGGAGCGGTTGGCCTGGACCGGCCTGGTGCTTGTCGCGGTCAGCGTGGTCGTCGCCGTGGTGATCGGGGTGGTCCGGCTGGCCGGCACGCCGTTCGGCCACGACTACCCGGCGAACATGGACTGACCCGCTCCACCGGCCGCGCCCGGCGCGGACGGCGTCCCTTCCGGCGGTAGCCTGGCCGGTGTCCGCCGCGCGGCGACGGCGACTGTCGACAGGAGGACCTCGTGACGGAACCGGCGCGGCTCCCGGCGGATGAACCGGCCGGGCGTCCTGACGCGCCGGCCCCGGGCCCGGCTTCCTCCGCACCGAACGACTGGGCGCGACCCGAACCGGACGCGCAGCCAGCCCCACCGGCCGACGTCCCCGATCCGGGCGCGCCGCAAGCGGGCTGGGGCGCGCCGCCCCCGCCCGGGTGGGGTCCGCCCACGGCCGAGTGGGGAGGGGCCTTCCCGCCCGGCTCCGGCCCCTCTCCCGCTTCCGGGGCGCCGCTGCCACCCGGCTGGGGTCAGCCGCCCGGTGTTCCACCCGGCTGGGGTCAGCCGCCCGCCGCTCCACCCGGCTGGGGGCCGCCGCCGTCGGGGCCCGGAGTTCCGCACGGCTGGGGTCAGCCCTCGTCGGGGCCGGGAGCGCCGGCGGGCTGGGGTCAGCCGGTACCGGGTCCGCCGCCCGGGTGGGGTGTGGCTCAGGTCCGACCGGTGCCGCCGCCCACCGACGACAAGCGGCGGCCGCCGAAGCGGGTGGAGGCGGTGCCCGGCACGCCGTTCGGCGTGGTGCACCTGGACGTGGCGCCCGTCACCTCCGGCCTGGCGACCGGGTCGCTGGTGGCGGGCATCGCGTCGATCCTGGTCTCGCTCCTGGTGATCTGCTTCGGGGTGGCGTTCGGGAACGACGGCGGCGCCTGGGCCTCCGGCGCGTTCACAGTGCTGGGGGTGCTGGCGGGGGTGGCGGCGGTCGTCACCGGTCTGCTCGGTCGGCGGCAGATCGGCCGGCCGGCCGCGCCGTCGGCGGTCCGCTTCACCGGATGTGGGTTGGCGGTGGCGGGCATCAGCTGCGGCGCGGCGGGTGCGCTGCTCAGCCTGCTGGGTCTGGGTCTGGCGCTGCTGATCACCCTGACGTGACGCGGCACACCGCCGCTGCGACGCCGGGGGACCGGGTCCGCGGTGCCTGCCCGGGGGCGACGGGTGGTCCGGCGGGGAAGCCGGTACACTTGTATCCGTAGGTGCCCATCGCGGGCGACGAGGCGGGACGAGATCCGGCCGGCGAGTGTGAGACGGTCGCCGACCCATTCCGTTTTGACCTGGACGGCTGTGGTAGGTACTCTTTCCCCTTGTGCCCGGGCATGCCCGGGCAACTCGTGCGTGCGCTGGATCCGGAGTCCGGACGGCGGCACGACAAGCCAGAGATCCGGGGCGGGGCGATCCGCGTGCCGGTGACAGAAAACCCGGTACGCCTGCGAAAGCGTCCGCACCGGGACCGTGAGTTGGGCGACACGCCCGACCGCGGGTGCCGGGGCCTCCGCAAGGTGGCCCTGGTCGGAATGTAGGAGAGCCGGTCATCAGGCCGGCTAACGAGCAGACGGCGCGGCCGCGTACAGCGGCCGAAGGGAGCGGAGAAACCCGGTGCCCACCATTCAGCAGCTGGTCCGAAAGGGCCGTCAGGCCAAGACGACCAAGACCAAGACCCCGGCGCTCAAGGGGTCCCCCCAGCGGCGCGGCGTGTGCACCCGCGTGTACACCACCACCCCCAAGAAGCCGAACTCCGCGCTGCGCAAGGTCGCTCGTGTGAAGCTCAGCAGCCAGATCGAGGTGACCGCCTACATCCCGGGCGTCGGCCACAACCTGCAGGAGCACTCGATCGTGCTCGTTCGCGGCGGCCGGGTGAAGGACCTCCCCGGCGTGCGTTACAAGATCGTCCGCGGCTCGCTTGACACCCAGGGTGTCCGCAACCGCAAGCAGGCGCGCAGCCGTTACGGCGCGAAGAAGGAGAAGAGCTGACATGCCGCGTAAGGGACCCGCTCCGCGGCGGCCACTGGTCGCTGACCCGGTGTACAACTCGCCGCTGGTCACCCAGCTGGTGAACAAGATCCTGCTGCGCGGCAAGCGCCAGCTCGCCGAGTCGATCGTGTACGCGGCCCTCGAGGGCTGCCGCGAGAAGTCCGGCACCGACCCGGTCGTCACCCTCAAGCGGGCGATGGACAACGTCAAGCCGACCCTCGAGGTGCGCAGCCGTCGTGTCGGTGGCGCCACCTACCAGGTTCCGGTCGAGGTCCGCCCCACCCGGGCGACCACCCTGGGCCTGCGTTGGCTTGTCACCTACTCCCGCGCCCGGCGTGAGAAGACCATGGTCGAGCGGCTCATGAACGAGCTGCTGGACGCGAGCAACGGCCTCGGTGCCGCCGTCAAGCGGCGCGAGGACACGCACAAGATGGCCGAGTCCAACAAGGCCTTCGCGCACTACCGCTGGTAACACCCTGGTTCCGGCGCCCCCATCGGGCGCCGGAACCGCCACCAGTTGAGTCGAGACGACGATAAGTAGGGATTGAAGTGGCCGCCGCAGACGCGCTCGCCAACGTACGCAACATCGGCATCATGGCGCACATCGATGCCGGTAAGACCACGACCACCGAGCGAATCCTGTTCTACACCGGCATCACGTACAAGATCGGTGAGGTCCACGAGGGCGCTGCCGTCATGGACTGGATGGAGCAGGAGCAGGAGCGTGGTATCACCATCACCTCCGCTGCTACCAAGTGTGAGTGGAAGGGCCACACGATCCAGATCATCGACACGCCCGGTCACGTCGACTTCACGGTCGAGGTCGAGCGGTCGCTGCGTGTGCTGGATGGTGCGGTCGCGGTCTACGACGGTGTCGCCGGCGTGGAGCCGCAGACCGAGAACGTCTGGCGGCAGGCCGACAAGTACAACGTCCCGCGGATGTGCTTCGTCAACAAGCTCGACCGGACCGGCGCCGACTTCTTCCGCTGCGTGCAGATGATGATCGACCGGCTGAACGCCACTCCGCTGGTGCTCCAGATCCCGATCGGGCTCGAGGGTGACCACATCGGTGTCGTCGACCTGATCGGCATGCGCGCTCTCACCTGGCGTGGGGAGACCCAGAAGGGTGACGACTACGCGATCGAGGAGATCCCGGCCGAGCTGGCCGACTCCGCGGCCGAGTGGCGCGAGAAGCTGATGGAGACCCTGGCCGACGTCGACGACTCGGTGATGGAGAAGTACCTGGAAGGCGAGGAGGTCTCCATCGAGGAGATCAAGGCCGCCATCCGGCGTGCCACCATCGCCGGCAAGGCCAACCCGGTGCTGTGTGGCTCGGCGTTCAAGAACAAGGGCGTCCAGCCCATGCTCGACGCCGTGGTCGACTTCCTGCCGTCGCCGCTTGACGTTCCGGCGATCGAGGGCACGGCCCCCGACGGCGAGACCCCGCTGGTGCGCAAGCCGTCCAACTCGGAGCCGTTCTCCGGTCTGGCCTTCAAGATCCAGACGGACAAGCACCTGGGCAAGCTCACCTACGTCCGGGTCTACTCCGGCACGCTCGATTCCGGATCCCAGGTGGTCAACTCCACCAAGGACCGCAAGGAGCGGATCGGCAAGATCTACCAGATGCACGCCAACAAGCGGGAAGAGCGCCCGTCGGCGCAGGCCGGTGAGATCATCGCCGTGCAGGGTCTCAAGCAGACCACCACCGGCGACACGCTCTCCGACCCGGCGAACCCGGTCATCCTGGAGTCGATGACCTTCCCGGAGCCGGTCATCTCGGTGGCGATCGAGCCGAAGACCAAGGCCGACCAGGAGAAGCTGGGCACGGCCATCCAGCGGCTGGCCGAGGAGGACCCGACTTTCCGCGTCCGTCTGGACGAGGAGACCGGTCAGACGGTCATCTCCGGCATGGGCGAGCTGCACCTGGACATCATGGTCGACCGGATGCGCCGCGAGTTCAACGTCGAGGCGAACTTCGGCAAGCCGCAGGTGGCGTACCGCGAGACCATCCGCCGCAAGGTGGACAAGGTCGAGTACACCCACAAGAAGCAGACCGGTGGTTCCGGCCAGTACGCCCGCGTCATCGTGAGCGTCGAGCCGCTTCCGCTGGACAACGACTCGCCGACCTACGAGTTCGCCAACGCCGTCAGCGGTGGCCGTATCCCCCGGGAGTTCATCCCCTCGGTGGACGCGGGCGCCCAGGACGCGATGCAGTACGGCATCCTCGCCGGCTTCCCGCTTGTCGGCGTCAAGCTGACCCTGCTGGACGGCCAGTACCACGAGGTCGACTCGTCGGAAATGGCATTCAAGATCGCCGGCTCGATGGTGATGAAGGACGCGGCCCGCAAGGCCGACCCGGCGTTGCTCGAGCCGATGATGGCTGTTGAGGTCACCACTCCTGAGGAGAACATGGGTGACGTCATCGGCGACCTCAACTCCCGCCGCGGCATCATCCAGGCGATGGAGGAGCGCAGTGGCGCCCGCATCGTCCGTGCTCTGGTGCCGTTGTCGGAGATGTTCGGCTACGTCGGCGACCTGCGGTCGAAGACCCAGGGCCGGGCTAGCTACAGCATGCAGTTCGACTCCTACGCCGAGGTTCCGCAGAGCGTCGCGAAGGAGATCATCGCCAAGGCAACGGGCGAGTAACGCCCCGAGCAGGTGATTCGTGGTTGGTCGCGGGTGGTTCCACCCGCCCGCGGCCACCACGATCGGACCGCGTGAGACCGGGCCTGTAGGCTTCATCGCCGCAGAACCCACAGAGGCTCTCCGGCCGTTCGGCCGGAAAGGCTGTCGACAGAGTCCTAAGCGCCGACCGGCGCGCCGGGCGTACGAACCAAGAAGTCCACAGGAGGACACCAGTGGCGAAGGCTAAGTTCGAGCGGACTAAGCCGCACGTCAACATCGGCACCATTGGTCACATCGACCACGGTAAGACGACGCTGACGGCGGCCATCACCAAGGTCCTGCACGACCAGTTCCCGGACCTGAACCCTTACACGCCGTTCGACGAGATCGACAAGGCGCCGGAGGAGAAGGCCCGCGGCATCACGATCTCGATCGCGCACGTCGAGTACCAGACCGAGGCGCGGCACTACGCGCACGTCGACTGCCCCGGCCACGCGGACTACATCAAGAACATGATCACCGGTGCCGCGCAGATGGATGGCGCGATCCTGGTGGTCGCGGCGACCGACGGCCCGATGCCGCAGACCCGCGAGCACGTGCTGCTGGCGCGTCAGGTTGGTGTGCCGTACATCGTCGTGGCGCTCAACAAGAGCGACATGGTCGACGACGAGGAGCTCCTGGAGCTCGTCGAGCTCGAGGTCCGTGAGCTGCTCTCCTCGCAGGAGTACCCGGGTGACGACCTGCCGGTCGTTCGGGTTTCGGCGCTGAAGGCCCTCGAGGGTGACCCCGAGTGGACCGGCAAGCTCCTGGACCTGATGACCGCGGTCGACACCTCGATCCCGCAGCCGGACCGCGAGGTTGACAAGCCGTTCCTGATGCCGGTTGAGGACGTCTTCACGATCACCGGTCGTGGCACCGTCGTCACCGGTCGCGTGGAGCGCGGCGTTCTCCTGCCGAACGAGGATGTCGAGCTCGTCGGTATCAAGGAGAAGAGCTTCAAGACCAAGGTCACCGCGATCGAGATGTTCCGGAAGACCCTGGACGACGCCCGCGCAGGCGAGAACGTCGGCCTGCTGCTGCGCGGCACCAAGCGCGACGAGGTCGAGCGCGGCATGGTCGTCGTGAAGCCGGGCTCGAACACCCCGCACACGGAGTTCGAGGCGACGGTCTACATCCTCTCCAAGGAGGAGGGCGGCCGGCACACCCCGTTCTTCCAGAACTACCGCCCGCAGTTCTACTTCCGGACCACGGACGTCACCGGTGTCGTCACCCTCCCCGAGGGCACCGAGATGGTCATGCCGGGCGACAACACCACCATGTCGGTGAAGCTGATCCAGCCCATCGCCATGGAGGAGAACCTCAAGTTCGCGATCCGCGAGGGTGGCCGCACCGTCGGCGCCGGGTTCGTCACCAAGATCATCAAGTGAGCTAGGTAACCCCGATTAGACCCGCCGCCGGTCGTGCGGCATACTAGTCAGGTTGCGTAACGACAGTTCGTCGCCTGTGTTCGGCTTTCGCTGAACCTCCGGGTGGCGAGACAGTCGAGCGTGGGGTGGTTGGCGGCCCAGTCGCCAACCACCCTCGCACGGCGTTCAGGTCGCGGTAACGCGATCGGCGCCTTGACCCACCGCGCGGTCAGCACCACTCCGGAACCACGGGGCGGAGCCCGGCCCGAGGGCGCGACACGCCCGACCGCGGGGGTCGGCGAAGTGGGCCTGTGCCAGCCGGTACAGGCGCCCGCAACACAGCGGCATCGAGAGAAGGAACAGAAGCCACCATGGCGGGACAGAAGATCCGCATCCGGCTCAAGGCCTATGACCACGAGGTCGTCGACTCCTCGGCTCGGAAGATCGTCGAGACGGTGACGCGCACCGGGGCGCAGGTCGCGGGCCCGGTGCCGCTGCCCACGGAGATCAACCGTTTCTGCGTTATCCGCTCGCCGCACAAGTACAAGGACTCGCGCGAGCACTTCGAGATGCGCACGCACAAGCGGCTGATCGACATCATCGACCCGACCCCGAAGACGGTCGACTCGCTCATGCGCCTCGACCTGCCGGCTGGCGTCGACATCGAGATCAAGCTGTAGGGACCGGACAAATGGACAGGCAAGTCAAGGGGATCCTGGGCGCCAAGCTCGGCATGACCCAGGTCTGGGACAACAACCGTGTTGTTCCCGTGACCGTGGTCGAGGCCGGCCCGTGCGTCATCAGCCAGGTTCGTAGCGCCGAGAAGGACGGTTACTCCGCGGTCCAGCTCGCGTACGGCACGATCGACCCGCGCAAGGTGAAGAAGCCGGTCAGCGGGCACTACGCGAAGGCGGACGTGGCGCCGCGCCGGCACATCGTCGAGCTGCGCACCACGGACGCCGGGGAATACTCGCTCGGCCAGGAGGTCACGGTCGAGGAGTTCCCGGCCGGCCTCACGATCGACGTCACCGGCAAGACCAAGGGCAAGGGCTACGCCGGCCCGATGAAGCGGCACGGCTTCCACGGTCTGCGCGCCAGCCACGGTGTCGAGCGCAAGCACCGCTCGCCCGGTTCCATCGGCGCCTGCGCCACCCCGGGTCGTGTCTTCAAGGGCACCCGGATGGCCGGCCGCATGGGTGGCGTGCGCTACACCGTGCAGAACCTCACCGTCCAGGCGGTCGACACCGAGAACAACCTGCTGCTCGTCCGTGGTGCCATTCCTGGCCCCAAGGGCGCGTTGGTTCTGGTCCGTACCGCGGCCAAGAGCAAGGTGAAGAAGGGCGGTGCGGCCAAGTGACCACCGTTGACGTACGCACCGTCGAAGGCACCACCAGCAGCTCGGTCGAGCTGCCGGCGGACATCTTCGACGTGCAGGCCAACGTCGCGCTGATGCACCAGGTCGTGGTGGCCCAGCTCGCGGCGGCCCGACAGGGCACGCACAAGGCCAAGACCCGCGGCGAGGTCGCCGGTGGCGGCAAGAAGCCGTACAAGCAGAAGGGCACCGGTCGCGCCCGGCAGGGCTCGATCCGCGCGCCGCAGTTCGCCGGCGGTGGCGTGGTGCACGGTCCCGTGCCGCGCGACTACAGCCAGCGGACCCCGAAGAAGATGAAGGCCGCCGCGCTGCGGGGTGCCCTCTCGGACCGGGCCCGCGCCGGGCAGGTGCACGTCGTCGAGGCGTTCGTCTCGGGCGAGAAGCCGTCGACCAAGGCCGCTCTGGCCACGCTGACCAAGCTCACCGAGGCCCGTCGGGTCCTGGTCGTGTTGAGCAGCACCGACGAGCTGAACTGGGTGTCGCTGCGCAATGAGCCGCGGGTGCACCTGATCGAGTCCGGCCAGCTGAACACGTATGACGTGCTGGTGGCCGACGACGTGGTCTTCACCAAGGACGCCCTGGACGAGTTCCTGGGCGTGCCCGCCGAGACCACCGAGGAGGGTGGCAAGTGAGCACGATCGCCGACCCGCGCGACATCATCGTGGCGCCGGTCGTCTCGGAGAAGAGCTACAGCGAGCTGAACCGGAACTGGTACACCTTCCTGGTGCACCCGGACGCGAACAAGACCGAGATCAAGATCGCTATCCAGCAGATCTTCGACGTCCGCGTCCTGACGGTCAACACGCTCAACCGCCAGGGTAAGCGCAAGCGCACCAAGACCGGCTTCGGTCAGCGCAAGGCGACCAAGCGGGCGATCGTGAAGCTGGCTGACGGTGACCGTATCGAGGCCTTCGGCGGCCCGGTCAGCTGAGGGGTGTAGACAATGGCTATCCGTAAGTACAAGCCGACGACGCCGGGCCGACGTGGCTCAAGCGTCGCCGACTTCGCCGAGATCACCCGGTCCACGCCGGAGAAGTCGCTTCTGGCTCCGCTGCCGAAGAAGGGCGGGCGTAACGCCCACGGCCGGATCACCACGCGGCACCACGGTGGCGGTCACAAGCGCCAGTACCGTCTGATCGACTTCAAGCGGGTCGACAAGGACGGCGTGCCGGCGAAGGTCGCTCACATCGAGTACGACCCGAACCGCACGGCGCGCATCGCGCTGCTGCACTACGCCGACGGCGAGAAGCGGTACATCATCGCGCCGAAGGACATGAAGCAGGGCGACCGCGTCGAGTCCGGTCCGGGCGCCGACATCAAGCCGGGTAACAACCTGCCGCTGCGCAACATCCCGGTCGGTACCACGATCCACAACGTGGAGCTGCGTCCGGGCGGCGGGGCCAAGCTGGCCCGTTCCGCGGGCGTCGGCATCCAGCTGCTCGGCCGCGAGGGCGCGTACGCGACCCTGCGTATGCCGTCCGGCGAGATCCGGCGGGTGGACGTGCGTTGCCGCGCGAGCGTCGGCGAGATCGGCAACGCCGACCAGTCGAACATCAACTGGGGTAAGGCCGGCCGTATGCGGTGGAAGGGCAAGCGCCCGACCGTCCGTGGTGTCGCCATGAACCCGGTCGACCACCCGCACGGTGGTGGTGAGGGTAAGACCTCCGGTGGTCGCCACCCGGTCAACCCGCAGGGTAAGCCCGAGGGCCGCACCCGCCGTAAGGGCCAGCCGAGCGACAAGCTGATCGTCCGCCGCCGCTACGCCACGCGTAAGCGCGGCTGAGGGAGATAAGACATGCCTCGCAGCCTCAAGAAGGGCCCGTTCGTAGACGACCACCTGCTCAAGAAGGTGGAAGTGCAGAACGACAAGGGCTCGAAGAACGTGATCAAGACCTGGTCGCGGCGCTCGACGATCATCCCGGAGATGCTCGGGCACACGATCGCGGTGCACGACGGACGCAAGCACGTCCCGGTGTTCGTGACCGAGGCGATGGTCGGGCACAAGCTCGGCGAGTTCGCGCTGACCCGCACGTTCAAGGGTCACGAGAAGGACGACCGGAAGAGCCGTCGGCGCTGACGCCGCGGGCATACGGATAGAGGGAACAAGGGGTTACAGCGATGCCAGGAAAGGGCGACGCTCCGGTGCTTCCGGGCGCGCGGGCGGTTGCGCGGCACGTGCGCATCTCGCCGATGAAGGCGCGCCGGGTGGTCAACCTCGTCCGCGGCCTGCCCGCGAAGGAGGCGCTCACGGTGCTGCAGTTCGCGCCGCAGGCGGCGAGCGAGCAGGTGTACAAGGTGCTCGCTAGCGCGATCGCCAACGCGGAGAACAACGAGCGGCTGGACCCCGACGCGCTGCTCGTCAGCGAGGCGTTCGTGGACGAGGGCCCGACGATGAAGCGGTTCCAGCCGCGGGCACAGGGTCGGGCGTACCGGATCCGCAAGCGCACCTGCCACATCACCGTGGCGGTCGAGGCGGTCGCGCCGGCAGCGCCGAGGAAGGCCGCGGCGAAGAAGGCCGCCCCGGCCACGGAGGCCGCACCGGCCGAAGCGCAGAGCAAGACGGAGGACGCCGAGTAATGGGTCAGAAGGTTCACCCCACTGGGTTCCGGCTCGGCATCTCGACCGACTGGAAGTCCCGCTGGTTCGCAGACAAGCTCTACAAGGACTACATCGGCGAGGATGTCAAGATCCGCCGCATGATGTCCAAGGGCCTCGAGCGTGCCGGGATTTCCAAGGTCGACATCGAGCGCACCCGCGACCGCGTCCGCGTCGACATCCACACCGCCCGGCCGGGCATCGTCATCGGCCGTAAGGGTGCGGAGGCCGACCGGATCCGCGGCGAGCTCGAGAAGCTCACCGGCAAGCAGGTCCAGCTGAACATCATCGAGGTGAAGAACCCCGAGTCGGACGCTCAGCTCGTCGCGCAGGGCGTGGCCGAGCAGCTGTCCAGCCGGGTCAGCTTCCGTCGGGCGATGCGCAAGGCCATGCAGTCGGCCATGAAGAACCCGGTCTGCAAGGGCATCCGGGTTCAGGTCTCGGGTCGCCTCGGCGGCGCCGAGATGAGCCGGACCGAGTTCTACCGCGAGGGCCGGGTTCCGCTGCACACGCTGCGGGCCAACATCGAGTACGGCTTCTTCGAGGCCCGTACCACCTTCGGCCGGATCGGTGTGAAGGTCTGGATCTACAAGGGCGACGCCGTCCCGGGCCGGGAGGCTCCGGCCGAGGCCGGTCCGTCGCGCCCGCGTCGTGGTGAGCGTGGCGACCGTCCCGAGCGTCCGCGCCGTGGCCGGTCCGGTTCGTCCGGCACGACCGCTGGTGGCACCGAGGCCGGCCGGGCTGCTGCGACCACCATCGCGCAGCAGGCCGAGACGCCGAGTGGCGAGCCGGTCGACAGCGCTGCTGTCGCGGCCGCGGCTGCTCCGGCAGAAACGCAGCAGGAGGGCTGACAGATGCTGATGCCGCGCAAGCCCCCGAAGGGCTTCCGCAAGCCGCACCACCCGGACCGCAGTGGCGCGTCCAAGGGTGGTAACCGGGTGGTGTTCGGCGAGTTCGGGATCCAGGCTCTCGAGCCGGCGTACGTGACGAACCGGCAGATCGAGTCGGCACGTATCGCGATGACTCGCCACATCAAGCGTGGTGGCAAGGTCTGGATCACGATCTTCCCGGACCAGGCCCTCACCAAGAAGCCTGCCGAGACCCGGATGGGTTCCGGTAAGGGTTCGCCCGAGTGGTGGGTCGCCAACGTCAAGCCGGGGCGGGTTCTCTTCGAGATGTCCTTCCCCAACGAGCAGACCGCGCGAGAGGCCATGCGTCGCGCGATTCACAAGCTCCCGATGAAGTGCCGCATTGTTACGCGCGAAGTGGGTGAATCCTGATGGCAGCGGGCGTTAAGGCGACCGAGCTGCGTGAGCTCTCCGAAGAGGAGCTGGTCACGAAGCTGCGGGAGGCCAAGGCGGAGCTGTTCAACCTCCGCGTGCAGGCCGCAACCGGGCAGCTGGACAACAACCGGCGGTTGCAGGTCATCCGTCGGGAGATCGCCCGGATCTACACGATCATGCGTGAGCGCGAGCTGGGGCTCTCGGCCGCGCCGACTGAGGTGACTGCATCATGACCGAAGAGACCGCCACCGCCGCCGCGCGGTCGCGCCGCAAGGTCCGCGAGGGCCTGGTGATCAGCGACAAGATGGACAAGACCGTCGTCGTCGAGGTCGAGGACCGGGTTCGGCACGCGCTGTACGGCAAGATCATGCGCCGTACGGCCAAGCTGAAGGTGCACGACGAGCAGAACGCCGCTGGCACCGGTGACCGGGTTCTCATCATGGAGACCCGGCCGCTGAGCGCCACCAAGCGTTGGCGGATCGTGGAGATCCTGGAAAAGGCCAAGTAGCGAAGGCTCGAGCTCGCCCGGCGATGCGTCGGGCGTAGGTTCCGCCAGGCTCCGGCCGGCCGCGACGGCGGCCGGAGAACCGGCAGACATAGGAGATAGACGTGATTCAGCAGGAGTCGCGACTGCGCGTCGCCGACAACACGGGTGCTCGGGAGATCCTGTGCATCCGGGTTCTCGGTGGCTCCGGTCGGCGCTACGCGAGCATCGGCGACGTCATCGTGGCCACGGTCAAGGACGCGATCCCGGGTGCCGGTGTGAAGAAGGGCGACGTCGTCAAGGCTGTCGTCGTTCGCACGGCCAAGGAGAAGCGGCGGCCGGACGGCTCGTACATCCGCTTCGACGAGAACGCCGCCGTCATCATCAAGGACGGCGGGGACCCGCGCGGTACCCGCATCTTCGGCCCTGTGGGTCGGGAGCTGCGGGACAAGCGGTTCATGAAGATCATTTCCCTCGCGCCGGAGGTGTTGTGACCGTGAAGGTCAAGAAGGGCGACACGGTCGTCATCATCGCCGGCAAGGACAAGGGTGCCAAGGGCAAGGTCATCGCGGCCTACCCGCGGCAGGACAAGGTCCTGGTCGAGGGCGTGAACCGGGTCAAGAAGCACACCCGCATCAGCACCACCCAGCGTGGCGCCAAGACCGGCGGCATCGTCACTCAGGAGGCCCCGATCCACGTCTCGAACGTGCAGGTCCTGGACTCCGACGGCAAGCCGACCCGCGTCGGTTACCGGATCGACGACAACGGCCAGAAGGTCCGCATCGCGCGTAGCACCGGTAAGGACCTGTGATGACCACGGCTACCGAAAAGACCCTGCCGCGCCTCAAGGAGCGGTACCGCAACGAGATCGTGGCCCAGCTGCGTGAGCAGAACAGCTACGGCAACCCCATGCAGGTGCCGCGGCTGGTCAAGATCGTCGTCAACATGGGTGTCGGCGAGGCAGCTCGCGACGCCAAGCTGATCGACGGCGCGGTCCGCGACCTCGCCACGATCACCGGCCAGAAGCCGCAGGTGCGGCGGGCGACCAAGTCCATCGCGCAGTTCAAGCTCCGCGAGGGCATGCCGATCGGCGCGAAGGTGACCCTTCGCGGCGACCGCATGTGGGAGTTCCTGGACCGGCTGCTGTCCATCGCGTTGCCGCGTATCCGCGACTTCCGCGGTCTGGACGGGCGCAAGCTGGACGGGCACGGCAACTACACGTTCGGTCTGACCGAGCAGTCCGTGTTCCACGAGATCGACCAGGACCGGATCGATCGCCAGCGGGGCATGGACATCACGGTGGTCACCACCGCCACGACCGACGACGAGGGCCGGGCGCTGCTCAAGCTCCTGGGCTTCCCGTTCAAGGAGAACTGAGATGGCCAAGAAGGCGCTGATCATCAAGGCGGCCGCGAAGCCGAAGTTCTCGGTTCGCGCGTACACCCGCTGCCAGCGGTGCGGGCGTCCGAAGGCGGTCTACCGCAAGTTCGGGCTCTGCCGGGTCTGCATCCGGGAGATGGCTCACCGCGGTGAGCTGCCGGGCGTGTCCAAGGCTTCCTGGTAAGGGCGACCGCGTCCCGGCCGTCGGCCGGGAACTCCTGCACCGATTAGGTATTGCTCTTCGCCGTAGGCCCGGGGCTGATGCTCCGGGAACCCCGGCGAGAAAGGCTGACGAAATCCATGACGATGACCGACCCGATCGCAGACATGCTCACGCGTCTGCGTAACGCCAACCAGGCGTACCACGATCAGGTGAAGATGCCCTACTCCAAGATCAAGGCGAACATCGCCGAGGTCCTGAAGGCCGAGGGTTACATCGCCACCTGGTCGGTCGAGGAGCCCGAGGAGGGCGCCGTCGGCAAGCGACTGGTCGTCGAGCTGAAGTACGGCCAGAACCGCGAGCGGAGCCTGGCCGGCATCAAGCGCGTGTCCAAGCCCGGTCTCCGGGTGTACGCCAAGTCGGACGGGCTCCCGCGGGTGCTCGGTGGGCTGGGCGTGGCGATCATTTCGACGTCCCAGGGGCTGCTGACCGACCGGCAGGCCCGCAAGCGGAGTGTTGGCGGGGAAGTCCTCGCCTTCGTCTGGTAACGGGAGACTGGTAGAAATGTCGCGAATTGGACGTAAGTCGATCCCGGTACCAGCCGGCGTCGACATCACGATCGACGGGCAGACCGTCAAGGTCAAGGGCCCCAAGGGCCAGCTCGAGCACACCCTCGCCGAGCCGATCACGGTCGAGCGGGCCGAGGACGGGCAGCTGAACGTCAACCGCCCGAACGACGAGCGCAAGGCCAAGGAGCTGCACGGCCTGAGCCGTACCCTGGTCGCCAACATGATCGTCGGCGTGACCGAGGGCTACCGCAAGAGCCTGGAGATCGCCGGCACCGGTTACCGGGTCACCGCCAAGGGTTCGGACCTCGAGTTCGCGCTCGGGTTCTCGCACCCGGTGGTCGTTCCCGCGCCGGCGGGCATCACCTTCACGGTGGAGCGGCCGACCCTGTTCCACGTGGCCGGCATCGACAAGCAGCAGGTCGGTGAGGTCGCCGCCAACATCCGGAAGATCCGCCCGCCGGAGCCCTACAAGGGCAAGGGCGTCAAGTACCAGGGCGAGGTCATCCGCCGCAAGGCTGGAAAGGCAGGTAAGAAGTGAGCGCCACGCTGCTCAAGCGCCGCCGCGGCGTCGCCGCCAAGCGCGCCGTTGGGCGTGCGCGTCGGCACTTCCGCGTCCGCAAGAACGTCAGCGGTACGGCCGAGCGTCCGCGCCTGGTCGTCACCCGTTCGCTGCGGCACATGGTTGCCCAGATCGTCGACGACACCAAGGGCCACACCCTGGCGTCGGCGTCGACCCTGGACTCCTCGCTGCGCGGTACGGAGGGCGACAAGAGCGCCCTCGCCGGCAAGGTGGGCGCCCTGCTCGCCGAGCGGGCCAAGGCCGCCGGCGTCTCCAAGGTCGTCTTCGACCGCGGTGGCAACCGGTACGCGGGGCGAGTCGCCGCGCTTGCCGACGCCGCCCGCGAAGCCGGGCTCGAGTTCTAACAACCCCGTCACGAGAGATAAGGAAGGCTGCTGATGCCAGGTCAACAGCGCCGTGGCGGCGGGTCCGGTGGCAACGAGGGTGGTCGCCGCGACAACCGCCGTGAGGGCGGCCGCGGAAACGCGCCCGTCGAGAAGACCCCGCACCTTGAGCGGGTCGTCGCGATCAACCGCGTCGCCAAGGTCGTGAAGGGTGGTCGTCGCTTCAGCTTCACCGCCCTGGTGATCGTGGGCGACGGCGACGGCACGGTCGGCGTGGGCTACGGAAAGGCCAAGGAGGTGCCCGCGGCCATCGCCAAGGGTGTCGAGGAGGCCAAGAAGCACTTCTTCAAGGTTCCGCGGATCGGTCAGTCGATCCCGCACCCGGTGACGGGTGAGGACGCCGCTGGCGTCGTGCTGCTCAAGCCGGCCTCGGCCGGTACGGGTGTCATCGCCGGTGGTCCGGTGCGCGCCGTGCTTGAGTGCGCCGGGATCCACGACGTGCTCTCCAAGAGCCTCGGCTCGTCGAACCCGATCAACATCGTGCACGCCACCGTGGCGGCCCTGAAGGGGCTTGAGTCCCCCGAGCAGGTCGCGGCGCGTCGTGGCCTGCCGGTGGAGGACGTCGCGCCGGCCGCCATGCTGGCGTCGCGTGCGGGGGTGGCGCGCTGATGGCACGCCTGAAGGTCACCCAGCTCCGGTCCGGTATCGGGACCAAGCACAACCAGCGTGAGTCGCTGCGTTCGCTCGGTCTCAAGCGGATCAACGACGTGGTGGTCAAGGAGGACCGGCCCGAGATCCGCGGCATGATCTTCACTGTGAGCCACCTCGTGAAGGTCGAGGAGGTCGAGTAATGACGATCAAGGTGCACCACCTGCGCCCGGCGCCCGGTTCCAAGACCGCGAAGACCCGTGTGGGTCGCGGTGAGGGTTCCAAGGGCAAGACCGCTGGTCGCGGTACGAAGGGCTCCAAGGCCCGCAAGAACATCTCGGCGGCGTTCGAGGGTGGGCAGATGCCCATCCACATGCGCCTGCCGAAGATGAAGGGCTTCAAGAACAAGTTCAAGGTGGTCTTCCAGGTGGTCAACCTGGACCGGCTCGCCGAGCTGTTCCCGAACGGTGGCCAGGTTGGCCCGCTCGAGCTGGTCGAGGCCGGCGCGGTCCGCAAGGGCCAGCCGGTCAAGGTCCTCGGCACCGGGGACCTCGGCGGGGTGGCGCTCCAGGTGTCGGCGCACGCGTTCAGCGCGTCGGCCAAGGAGAAGATCGCTGCCGCCGGTGGCTCCGCCACCGAGCTGTAAGGCGTACGACCTCGGCGCCCGTCGGTTGTGAGCAACTGGCGGGCGCCTAGGTCTGCCTGGGCCGTGTGCGCCCGGTAATATCGGATTCGGTTTATGTAGCCGGGCACACCTGCCCGGAGCGGGACAGGGCTGTTAGAGTCCCATCCCAGCCATGGATTGCGGGCACTCGCCCGTGATCCACCCCCACCCGCCAGGGTTCACCGGCGGCCCGCCTCGCGCAGGAGGAAGAAGTTGCTGTCCGCCTTTCTCAGTGCGTTCCGTACGCCTGACCTGCGCAAGAAGCTGCTGTTCACAGTAGGCATCATCGCGGTCTACCGGCTGGGTGCCACGCTCCCCAGCCCGGGCGTCTCGTACGGCAACGTGCAGAAGTGCCTCGACTCCATCTCGGGTGACACGACGGGCCCGCTGAATCTGCTCAACCTCTTCTCCGGCGGAGCGCTGCTACAGCTCTCGGTCTTCGCGCTGGGCATCATGCCCTACATCACCGCGTCGATCATCCTGCAGCTGCTGACCGTCGTGATCCCGCGTCTGGAGCAGCTCCGCAAGGAGGGCCAGGCCGGTCAGGCGAAGATCACGCAGTACACCCGCTACCTGACCCTCGGTCTCGGCGTGCTGCAGGCCTCGGCGTTCGTGGCCCTGGCCCGCTCGGGTCAGCTGTTCCAAAACCGCTGCGACCAGTTCCCGATCATCCCCGAGGGCACCGGAATCCCGGACTGGCTGACGCTGTCCATCCTGGTGATCACCATGACCGCCGGCACCGGCATGGTCATGTGGCTCGGTGAGCTCATCACCGACCGGGGCGTCGGCAACGGCATGTCCGTCCTGATCTTCACCTCGATCGCTGCCCGGCTGCCCGGCGAGGGCTGGCAGATCAAGACCCAGCAGGGCTGGGGCAAGTTCGCCCTCGTCATCGCGCTGGTTCTGGTGGTCATCACCGCTGTCACGTTCATCGAGCAGGCGCAGCGCCGGATCCCGGTGCAGTACGCCAAGCGGATGATCGGCCGGCGGATGTACGGCGGCACCTCGACCTACATCCCGCTGAAGGTCAACCAGGCGGGTGTGATCCCGGTCATCTTCGGTTCGTCGCTGCTCTACCTCCCGCAGTTGGCCCTGCAGTTCTTCGACCAGAACGACCCGGGCAAGATCCAGGCGTGGATCCAGAACAACCTGGTCGCACCGAACAGCCCGATCTACATCTCGGTCTACTTCCTGCTGATCATCTTCTTCACGTACTTCTACGTCTCGATCACGTTCAACCCGACCGAGGTCGCGGACAACATGAAGAAGTACGGCGGATTCGTGCCGGGTATCCGGCCGGGCAAGCCGACGGCCGACTACCTGGACTTCATCCTCAGCCGGATCACCCTGCCGGGCGCGCTCTACCTCGGCATCATCTCGATCCTGCCGAACTTCTTCTTCATCTGGCTGGACAGCCAGCAGTACCAGAACTTCCCGTTCGGTGGCACCGCTGTGCTCATCATGGTCGGCGTCGGTCTGGAGACCGTGAAGCAGATCGAGAGCCAACTCATGCAGCGGAACTACGAAGGGTTCCTGCGGTAGATGAGACTCGTTCTGGTTGGCCCGCCGGGTGCGGGTAAGGGCACGCAGGCAGAGTTCGTTGCCGCGCACCTGTCGGTACCCAAGATCTCGACCGGAGACATCTTCCGCTCGAACGTCACCCAGGGCACGCCGCTCGGCGTCGAAGCCAAGCGTTACATGGACGCAGGCGAGCTGGTTCCGGACGAGGTCACCATCAACATGGTCCGGGACCGGCTGGCCGAGCCCGACGCCAGCGAGGGCTTTCTGCTCGACGGTTTCCCGCGGACCACTCCGCAGGCCGCCGCTCTGGACAAGCTCCTCGCCGACCTGGGCACCGCCCTGGATCTGGTCCTGGAGCTGGTGGTCGACGACGACGAGGTGATCCGGCGGCTTTCCGGCCGGCGTACCTGCCGGGGTTGCGGCAAGATCTGGCACGTGGAGTTCGACGCCACCACCAGGCCGGGCATCTGCGACCGGTGCGGCGCCGAGCTGTTCCAGCGCGACGACGACAAGCCGGAGACCATCGCCACCCGCCTGCGGGAATACAGCGAGAAGACCGCGCCCCTGGTCGACTACTACGGCGCCCAGGGCAAGCTGGTCGGGATCGACGCCACCGGCCCGGTGGAGGACGTCACCACCCGGGCCATCGACGCTCTGCGGTCGTACGGCGGCTGAGATCCTCCCCGCGCCGGGGTGGATAGAGTGCGAAAAGCGGGGTACGCGAGACGTGCCCCGCTTTTCGGCAACGAAAGGTAACCGCTCCATGCGTCGTCCCCAGCTGGACATCCAGCTGAAGACCCCTGACCAGATCGAGAAGATGCGCGCGGCCGGGCTCGTGGTCGCCGAGGCACTGCGCCGGATGCGCGAGGCGGTGGCCCCGGGCGTGAGCACTGCGGATCTGGACGCCATCGCCGAGTCGACGATCCGCGAGGCGGGTGCCGTCCCGTCCTTCAAGGGCTACCACGGCTTCCCGGCGTCGATCTGCTCCTCGGTCAACGAGCAGATCGTGCACGCCATCCCCTCGCCGGAGCAGGTGCTCGCCGACGGCGACCTCATCTCGATCGACTGCGGTGCGGTGCTGAACGGCTGGCACGGCGACTCCGCGATCACCGTCGGGGTCGGCGACGTCGACCCGGCGCTGCTCAGGATGGCCGAGGTCGCCGAGGACGCGATGTGGGCGGGCATCGCCGCCGCGGCGCGCGGAGCGGCCAGCGGCAAGGGGCGGCTCACCGACATCTCGTACGCGGTGGAGACTGCGGTCCGCAAGGGCGGCCGGTACGGCATCGTCGACGGCTACGGTGGCCACGGCATCGGCACCGAGATGCACCAGGACCCGCACGTGCTCAACCACGGCCGGCCGGGCAAGGGACCGCGTCTGGTCCCCGGCATGGCGCTGGCCATCGAGCCCATGATCACCATGGCGTCCCCGCGTACCGTCGAACTTGCCGACGGTTGGACGGTCGTCACCCGCGACGGGTCGACCGCGGCGCACGTCGAGCACTCGATGGCGCTGTTGCCCGACGGCGTGTGGGTGCTCACGGCCTTCGACGGGGGCCGTGCCCGCCTCGGCGACCTGGTGACCGCACGCCAACCCACCGCCTCCACCACCCCCTGACCCACCGCGCAGTTCCGTCGACCGCGACGTTGCCGGCATCCACGGTCGGACGGGACTGGCGTGGCGGTGGCATGCTTGCCGGCATGGACGGGCGCGACGGAATGCGGGCCGCGGATGCGGACCGCGAGGTGGTTGCCGACCGGCTGCGTGTCGCTCTCGGCGAGGGCCGGTTGGACCTGCACGAGTACGACGAGCGGGTGCAGCGGGCCTACGCGGCGCGCACGTACGCCGAGCTGGACGCCCTGCTCACCGATCTGCCCCCGGTGGCGCCCCCGGAGCAGTCGGCCCTGCGGCCGGCCAGCGCGCCGGCCGGGCCACCCGTCGATGGGCCCACCCCGCTCGCGCAGGACCACGTCAAGCGTTGGCTGGCGGAGGTGTGGCTGCCGTACGTGAGGGTGGTCGCCATCGTGGTGGCCATCTGGGGCGTGACCTCGCTGCTGAGCCTGCAGCTGCTCTACTTCTGGCCGGGCTGGGTGGCTGGCCCCTGGGGCGCGGTGCTGGTGCTCCGGACGGTCGGCGGGCTGGCCGGGGGAGAGCCCCGCCGCCAGGCGATCGAGCGGGAGCGCCGGCGTGAGCGCAAGCGGGCCAAGCGCGAGCGCCGCCGGGAGCTGCGCGCCACCGAACCGGAAGACCCCGAGCCGAGCACCTGACCCACCCGCCCCACCGGTCGACGATCATGGACTTGGCGTCGTCGAGCGCGGTTTTTCGCCCTGCCAACCTCATGATCGATGTGCGGTGGGCGGGGGAGCGGGGAGCGGTCCGAGGACGCGAGGGTGGCCGGTTTGGCGACGGCGCGTAGGCCGGCGTACACTTTCAGATCGGCGCACAGCGTCCACTCCGGCATGCCCACCCTGCGCTTCGGTGGGAGCTGGAGCCGCGGCTGGCGCGGGCTTCTGATTCTGATCAGATTTCCGTGTAAGACGTTGTGGGCCGCCCGGAGCAATCGACGTCAGGACAGCGGAGGACATGCCGAAAAAAGACGGAGCCATTGAGATCGAGGGTCGGGTCATCGAGCCCCTGCCGAACGCCATGTTCCGGGTGGAGCTCGCGAACGGCCACAAGGTGTTGGCTCACATCAGCGGCAAGATGCGGCAGCACTACATCCGCATCCTGCCTGAGGACCGGGTCGTCGTCGAACTCTCGCCGTACGACCTGACCCGCGGGCGCATCGTCTACCGCTACAAGTAGTCCTGACGGCGGCCGGGAAGTCCCGTGTCCGTCTTCGACGTCCGGTCTCGCGCATCGCGCGTTCCCGGGCCAGATGGGAAGTAAGGCAACCGTGAAGGTCAAGCCGAGCGTCAAGAGGATCTGCAACAAGTGCCGGGTTATCCGCCGGCACGGCCGGGTCATGGTCATCTGTACCGACCCGCGCCACAAGCAGCGCCAGGGCTGACTCAGCCCGTCCGGCCGGAACACGGCCGGGTGGTGTTGGTAGGCGCAGATCCTCAGCGACACACACATCACACATGCTCGTCCCAGCCGCGAGCGGTACGCGAGACGTACTTCTGCGTGGCTGACCCCCGGTCGGAGGCCGGGGCCCGCTCGGGCAGCGACCGATCCCGGTCGCCGGCGCTGAAAGCGTCGGAAAGACGGGACGGCCGGTAGCGGGGTGGGACGGGTCCACACCTCCGCCACACATCACGAGGAGTACGCCCGCACATGGCACGTCTAGTCGGCGTGGATCTCCCCCGCGAGAAGCGGATGGAGATCGCGCTCACCTACATCTTCGGGGTCGGTCGTACCCGCGCCCTGGAGACACTCGCCGCCACCGGCATCTCGCCGGACAAGCGCGCTCGGGACCTCACGGACGAGGAGCTCGTGCAGCTCCGCGACCACATCGAGGGCAACTACAAGGTTGAAGGCGACCTGCGCCGCGAGGTCGCCGCTGACATCCGCCGCAAGGTCGAGATCGGCTGCTACGCCGGCATCCGGCACCGCCGGGGCCTGCCCGTGCGTGGCCAGCGGACCAAGACCAACGCACGGACCCGCAAGGGCCCGAAGCGGACCGTCGCCGGCAAGAAGAAGCCCGGCAAGAAGTAATAGGAGCGCAGAAGACTATGCCACCGAAGGCTCGTGCCGGAGCCGCCGTCAAGAAGGTCCGGCGCAAGGAACGCAAGAACGTCGCCCACGGGCAGGCGCACATCAAGAGCACGTTCAACAACACCATCGTGTCCATCACGGACCCGACTGGTGCGGTCATCTCCTGGGCCTCCGCTGGCCAGGTTGGCTTCAAGGGCTCCCGCAAGTCGACTCCGTTCGCCGCGCAGCTGGCCGCCGAGGCTGCCGCGCGTCGCGCCATGGAGCACGGCATGCGCAAGGTCGACGTGTTCGTCAAGGGCCCCGGCTCCGGCCGGGAGACCGCCATCCGTTCGCTGCAGGCCGTGGGCCTCGAGGTCGGGCAGATCGCCGACGTCACCCCGCAGCCGCACAACGGATGCCGTCCGCCCAAGCGTCGCCGGGTCTGAGAGGTAGAGAGAGATGGCTCGTTACACCGGTGCTGACTGCCGCCGTTGCCGGCGGGAGAAGATGAAGCTGTTCCTCAAGGGCAGCAAGTGCGATGGTCCGAAGTGCCCGTTCGAGTCCCGGCCGTTCCCGCCCGGGCAGCACGGCCGCGGCCGCACCAAGGAGACGGAGTACCTGCTCCAGCTCCGCGAGAAGCAGAAGGCCCGTCGTGTCTACGGCGTGCTGGAGAAGCAGTTCCGTGGCTACTACGAGGAAGCCGTTGGCAAGCAGGCCAAGACCGGTGAGGTCCTCCTGCAGATCCTCGAGTCGCGGCTGGACAACGTCGTTTACCGGGCCGGCTACGCCCACTCGCGGGACATGGCCCGCCAGCTGGTCAAGCACGGTCACTTCACGGTGAACGGCAAGAAGGTCGACATCCCGTCGTACCGCGTCAAGGAGCACGACATCATCGAGGTCCGGGGCAAGAGCAAGGAGCTCACCCCGTTCGTGGTGGCGCAGGCTCAGGCCGGTTCGAAGACGGTGCCGGCCTGGCTGGAGGCAATCCCCAGCCAGATGAAGGTGCTCGTGCACTCCCTCCCGGCCCGGCAGGTCATCGACACGCAGGTCCAGGAGCAGTTGATCGTCGAGCTCTACTCCAAGTAGTCGGGCTCGTTGCGGTGGCCCGCCCTCCGGGGCGGGCCACCGGAACAGTTTGTGTCGTGGACGTCAAATAGCGGGCGTCCCGGAAGAGAAGAGACAAGATGCTCATCAGCCAGCGACCCTCCCTCTCCGAGGAGTCGATCAACGAGACCCGGTCGCGGTTCGCCATCGAGCCGCTCGAGCCGGGCTTCGGCTACACCCTGGGCAACTCGCTGCGGCGCACGCTGCTGTCGTCGATCCCGGGTGCGGCGGTCACCTCGATCAAGATCGACGGCGTGCTGCACGAGTTCACCACGATCCCCGGTGTCAAGGAGGACGTGGTCGAGCTCGTCATGAACATCAAGGAGCTGTGCGTCAGCTCCGAGCACGACGAGCCGGTCAGCATGTACCTGCGCAAGCAGGGCCCGGGCGACGTGACGGCGGGCGACATCCAGCCCCCGGCCGGCGTCTCGGTGCACAACCCGGACCTCAAGCTCGCGACCCTCAACGGCAAGGGCCGGCTCGACATGGAGCTGACCGTCGAGCGGGGCCGGGGCTACGTGACTGCCGCACAGAACAAGCAGTCCGGCGCCGAGATCGGCCGCATCCCGGTCGACTCGATCTACTCGCCGGTGCTGAAGGTGACGTACCGCGTCGAGGCGACCCGCGTCGAGCAGCGCACCGACTTCGACAGGCTCATCATCGACGTCGAGACCAAGCCGTCGATGGGCCCGCGTACCGCGCTGGCCTCCGCCGGTTCGACGCTTGTGGAGCTGTTCGGGCTGGCCCGTGAGCTCGACGAGACCGCCGAGGGCATCGACATCGGGCCGTCCCCGCAGGACGCCCAGCTGGCGGCGGACCTCGCTCTGCCGATCGAGGAGCTGGACCTCACCGTCCGCTCCTACAACTGCCTCAAGCGCGAGGGCATCAACTCCGTTGGTGAGCTCATCGGGCGTACCGAGGCCGACCTCCTCGACATCCGCAACTTCGGTCAGAAGTCGATCGACGAGGTCAAGATGAAGCTCGCCGGGATGGGTCTCGGGCTGAAGGACTCGGCTCCGAACTTCGACCCGGCGCACGTCGTGGACACCTTCGGCGAGGCCGACTACGACACCGACGACTACCGCGAGACCGAGCAGCTCTAGTCCGCGCTGCCGCCACAACTGAGGAGCACCAAAAATGCCCACGCCCACCAAGGGCCCCCGCCTCGGCGGCAGCCCCTCGCACGAGCGGCTGATGCTCGCCAACCTGGCGACCGCGCTGTTCCAGCACGGCAAGATCCAGACCACCGAGACGAAGGCCCGCCGGCTGCGTCCGCTGGCCGAGCAGCTCATCACCAAGGCCAAGCGCGGTGACCTCGCCTCGCGGCGGCGGGTGCTGGGTGTCGTCAAGGACAAGGACGTCGTGTACGCCCTGTTCGACCAGATCGCGCCCCGGTACTCCAACCGCCCCGGCGGTTACACCCGGATCGTGAAGACCGGTCCGCGCAAGGGTGACAACGCGCCGATGGCCATCATCGAGCTGGTGGAAGAGCTTCAGGTCGCCGAGCCCAAGGTGAACAAGAAGACCGCCGCCCGCAAGGCCGCGCAGCAGGACAAGGTCGAGGCGCTCGCCCCGGCCGAGGAGGCCCCGCAGTCGGCCCAGGCCGACCAGGACTCCGAGGCGCCGGAGTCGGCATCCGGTGACACCGCCGAGGCGCGCGAGGACAGCGACCTCGCCACCGAGGAGAACAAGGCCTGACCTCGGGCATCGTTTCCGGGCCCGGCACCCCTCACGGGGTGTCGGGCCCGACCCGTAACAGGAGGTACGAGGTGGACGAGCGGATCCGGCTGCGGCTTGACGTCTCGTACGACGGCGCCGCTTTCTCCGGCTGGGCGCCCCAGCCGACCCGGCGGACCGTCGCCGGGGTGCTCGTCGAGACCCTGGACCTGGTGCTCGGCGCGGGCACGGCGACCGGTCTGACAGTCGCGGGTCGCACCGACGCGGGTGTGCACGCCACCGGGCAGGTCTGCCACCTGGACCTCCCCGCCGAGGTGTGGCGCGAGCACGAGGGGCGGCTGCTGCGCCGGCTCGCGCGGCTGCTCCCGACCGACGTGCGGGTACGGGCGATGTCTGAGGTGCCGCCCGACTTCGACGCCCGCTTCTCGGCGACCTTCCGGCGCTACGAGTACCGGGTGACCGACGCCACGTACGGCACCGAGCCGCTGCGCCGGCACGAGGTGCTGGCCTGGCCGCGACCGCTGGACCTGGCCGCCCTGAACGCCGCCGCGGCGGGTCTGGTCGGGGAGCACGACTTCGCCGCGTACTGCCGGCGCAAGGAGAACGCGACGACGCTGCGCGAGGTGACCCGGCTGGACTGGCGGCGCGACCCGGACGGCATCCTGGTCGCCACCGTCCAGGCGGACGCGTTCTGCCAGGCGATGGTCCGCAGCCTGGTGGGGGCGATGCTGGCGGCCGGCGACGGCCGAAGGGCGGTCCAGTGGCCGGGCAGCCTGCTTCACCGGCAGGAGCGCTCCAGCGAGGTGACGGTGGCCCCGGCACACGGCCTCACGCTGGTCGCGGTCGGCTACCCGGCAGACCCGGCCGACTACGCCCGCCGTGCCGACCTGACGCGCCGCCTGCGCGTGCCCGTCGAGGGCTGACGTCCGCGGCCTCGTCGAAGGGCTGACGTCCGCGGCCGTGACGTGCGGCCGTCGAGGGCTGACGTCCGCGTGCCCGTCGAGGGCTGACGTCCGCGGCCGGCGGTGTGGCAGGCGAGGGGCTGACGGCCGGTGGGTCGCGGACGACGACGGGTGTGCCACCGGTCGGCGGCACACCCGTCGGGCGGAGTCGCTTGTCAGTCGCCGGGTAGATCGCCGTCGTCGCTGCCGCTCGGGCTCGCGCTGCCCTCGGTGGGCGCTGCAGTTGGTTGGTCGGCCGTGCCGCTGTCGGCCCGCCGTTGCAGGACGCCCCGGCTGAGGTGGACCTCGATCATGTCGTACAGGATTTCCCTGATCTTGGCGTCGCCGGACTTGACCGCGGCCCCGTCGGCGCGGACCACGAGCGCGTACGCCAGGTAGTGGCCCCTAACCTGCCATCCGACCCGTGCCGGGGCGCTGGTCAGGACGTCGGTGTCGTCGCCGGCGGTAAGCCCCCGGAACCGGCCCTGCCGGTCGTCGAGGATCTGCCGGATGCGGTCCCGGGCCCGTTCGGCGCTGGCCCTGTCGGTGAGGTTGAACAGGCCGGCGGTGACCAGGTGGTCGCCCCCGGGAGCCCGCAACGTCGCCCGGACGACCTGGTTGCAGCCGAGCCGGACCAGCAGGTCGGCCACCTCGTCGGTGGCGGCGACTGCGCAACTGCCACTGGAGTGCGTCTTGAGGATCGCGTAGCCGGGCTGGCCGTCGGCGAGCTTCACCTCCTTGCCGGGAAAGAGCTCCTTCGCGGTGAGCGGCGCCTGGTCGGTGTCCCGCGAGTCGAGATCCTGTCGCTGCGCCGGGGCGGACGCGGCGACGTTCGGTTGGTAGGTCGGGGTGGCCTGTGGCGCGGGGTCGTCGTCGACGAGCAGCGCGGCGGCGCCCAGGCCGCAGAGCGCGAGCAGGACCAGGACGGCCGCGCCGCCGACAAGCACCTGCCAGAGCCGCCCGCCGCCGCGCTGTGTGGACGGCTCCGCGGGCTGGGCCGAGGTGTAGACCTGACTGCGGGGGGCCGCGGCCGTGGTGCTGACGCGGGTGACCGGCGGCGCCTGGTTCGGCGGCGCAGGGGTCTGCGGCGCCTGGGTCGACGGCAGCATCAGCTGGTTGGGCCGGGGCAGCGACGGAGCGGGGAAGCGGGACGGTGAGGGGCCGGCCGGCGGAGGCGGACCGCTGAGCACGGCCAGGTCGGACCCGGGCTCCGGGTCCTCGTATGCGTCCTCTTCGGACTCGTACCGATACACCATGTCGCCCAGAGTAGGAGTCATTGTCCCTTTAGGGGGTAATATTGGGAAATGTGGCTGCGGGCCGTGTCGTGACCTGCCCGAGCCGGTGCGAGAATTGCCGACGTGACCGGCGACCACTACTTCACCGCCCAACCCGCCAGCGACGCTCCGCCACGCGAGGTCCAGTTCTCCGTCGCCGACCGCGACTACCAGCTCGTCTCGGCCGGCGGCGTCTTCTCCGCCAGCCGCCTCGACCCCGGCACCGCGGTGCTCCTGCGCAAGGCCGAGCTTCCCGCCGCCGACACCGTCGGTGACCTGCTCGACCTCGGTTGCGGATTCGGCCCGATCGCCTGCGTGCTGGCCGACGTGGCACCGGCGAGCACCGTCTGGGCGGTCGACGTCAACGCCCGCGCCCGCGAGCTGACCGCCGCCAACGCGGCCCGGATCGGCGCCGCCGACCGGGTCCGGGTCAGTGCGCCTGACGACGTGCCGGCGGACCTCCGGTTCGCACAACTGTGGTCCAACCCGCCCATCCGCATCGGCAAGGGCGAGTTGCACGAGCTGTTGCTGCGGTGGCTGCCCCGACTCGCCCCGGACGGCGTCGGCTGGCTCGTCGTCGCCCGCCACCTCGGCGGGGACTCGCTGCACCGCTGGATCACCGACCAGGGCTGGCAGGTCGAGCGGCACGCCAGCCAGAAGGGCTTCCGGGTGCTGCGGGTCACCCGGTAATTGGATGTCCCTCCCGCTCCCGCTGGGGCAGGATCCCGGCGTGGGATACGTGGACGTGGCAGCGGTCGGGCACATACTGCCCGACGGTCGGGAACTCTTCGCCGACGTGTCGTTCCGGGTCGGGGAGGGCAGCAAGGTCGCCCTTGTCGGCCCGAACGGCGCGGGAAAGACGACGCTGCTGCGGATGGTCGCCGGTGACCTGCCGGTGCGTAC
Source organism: Micromonospora lupini (assembly GCF_026342015.1). NCBI lineage: Bacteria > Bacillati > Actinomycetota > Actinomycetes > Micromonosporales > Micromonosporaceae > Micromonospora > Micromonospora lupini. The sequence continues at coordinate 583,308 of NZ_JAPENL010000002.1, read as the reverse complement.
CGGCACCGTCGCGCGGGCCGGTGGGCTGGGCGTGATGCGCCAGTTCATCGGCATGATCGGCGACGAGACGACACTTGCCGACCTGGCACTGTCACTGGCCCCACCGCCGCTGCGCGCGGCCGGCAGCCGGCTCGCCGAGACCGAGACGGCCATGCGGGCCGCCGAGGTCCGCGGCAAGTTCAGCAGCGCCGCCGGCAAGGCCCAGGTGGCGTACGCCGACGCGCTCGGCGCCTGGGGCGAGGCCGGCGGGTACGACGCCGAGGTGCTCTTCGACACCGTCGCGACGATCGTGCTCCACCAGCCCTGGGACGCCGTCCGGGACCGGCCGGTGCGTACCCTCTCCGGCGGCCAGCAGAAGCGCTTCGCCCTGGAGTTGCTGCTGCGCGGCCCGGACGAGGTGCTGCTGCTCGACGAGCCGGACAACTTCCTCGACGTGCCCGGCAAGCGCTGGCTGGAGGCGCGGCTGCGCGAGTCGACGAAGTCGGTGCTCTACGTCTCGCACGACCGTGAGCTGCTGGCCCAGAGCGCCGACCGGGTGGTGGCCGTCGAGGGCGGCAGCGCGTGGGTGCACCCAGGTGGCTTCGCCAGTTGGCACGAGGCGCGGGTGGCCCGGCACGCCCGCCTCGACGAGCTGCGTCGGCGCTGGGACGAGGAGCACCAGAAGCTGCGTGAGCTGATGCTCATGTACAAGCAGAAGGCCGCGTACAACGACGGGTTGGCCTCGCGCTACCAGGCCGCGCAGACCAGGTTGCGCAAGTTCGAGGAGGCCGGGCCGCCGCCCGTACCGCCGAAGGACCAGGACATCCGGATGCGGCTGACCGGCGGGCGGACCGGCAAGCGCGCGGTCGTCTGCGACCAGCTTGAGCTGGACGGTCTGACCTTCCCCTTCGACCTGGAGATCTGGTACGGCGACCGGGTGGCGGTGCTCGGCGCCAACGGCACCGGCAAGTCGCACTTCCTGCGGCTGCTGGCCCGGGGCGGCACCGATCCCGACCCGGCGAACGGGCCTGTCGACGGGGCGGGCGCGCTCGCCCCGGTGGCCCACGACGGCACGGCCCGGTTGGGCGCTCGGGTCCGCCCCGGCCACTTCTCCCAGACCCACGACCGGCCGGAGCTGATGGCGAAGACGCTCGTCGAGATCCTGTGGCGGGGTGACGAACACCGCCAGGGGATGGACCGGCACGCGGCGATGGGCGTGCTCAGTCGCTACGAGCTGGCCGGGCAGGGCGACCAGCGCTTCGGCACGCTCTCCGGCGGGCAGCAGGCCCGGTTCCTGGTGCTGCTGCTGGAGCTGTCCGGGGCGACCCTGCTGCTGCTCGACGAACCGACCGACAACCTCGACCTGGCCAGCGCGGAGGCCCTGGAAGCGGGCCTGAACGCGTTCGAGGGGACGGTGGTGGCGGTCACCCACGACAGGTGGTTCACCCGCTCCTTCGACAGGTTCGTGCTGTTCGGCGGCGACAGCGAGGTGGTGGAGACCCCGGAGCCGGTCTGGGACGTGGGCTGAGCCGTCACCGGGCAGCGGTGCGTCCGGCCGGCATAGGGTGGATCTCGTGACTGAGATGACCTATCGCCGGCTGGGCGACTCCGGGCTCGTGGTGTCCGTCGTCGGAATCGGCTGCAACAACTTCGGCCGCAAGCTCGACCTCGACGGCACCCGCGCCGTGGTGGACGCCGCCCTGGACGCCGGGATCAACCTGTTCGACACCGCCGACATCTACGGCGAGCCGCAGGGCGGCTCCGAGGAGCTGCTCGGGCAGGCGCTCAAGGGACGCCGGGACGACGTGGTGGTGGCCACCAAGTTCGGCATGGACATGAACGGCCTCAACGGGCCGGACTACGGTGCGCGCGGGGCGCGGCGCTACATCGCCCGCGCGGTGGAGGCGTCGCTGCGCCGGCTCGGCACCGACCACATCGACCTGTACCAGATGCACGAGCCCGACCCGGGCACCCCGATCGACGAGACCCTCGCGGCCCTGGACGACCTGGTCCGCGACGGCAAGGTGCGCTACCTGGGCAACTCCAACTTCGCCGGCTGGCAGATCGCCGACGCCGACTGGGTCGCCTCGTCCAACGGCCGGTCCCGCTTCATCAGCGCGCAGAACCACTACAGCCTGCTGGAGCGGTCCGTGGAGACCGAGATCATCCCGGCGTGTGAGCGGTTCGGTCTCGGCATGCTGCCGTTCTTCCCGCTCGCCAACGGCCTGCTCACCGGAAAGTACAAGCGGGACGGGCAGCCGCCGGCCGGCAGCCGGCTCTCCGGCGGCGGCCGGTACGCGGAGCGGCTCGCGGCGGCCGACTGGGACACCATCGAGGCGATCGAGGCGTACGCGGCCGAGCGGGGTCTGACGATGCTCCAGGTGGCGATCGGCGGGCTGGCCGCCCAACCGGCGGTGACCTCGGTGATCGCCGGCGCCACCACGCCCGAGCAGGTGCACGCCAACGCCGCCGCCGGCACCTGGGAGCCCGGCGACGACGACCTGGCGGCGCTGCGCGCCATCCTCTGAGCACGACGGCCGCGAGTCGATCACCAACCGGTCGAACGGAACCGGGCCGGGCCGCTCGTCGCGGCCCGGCCCTGTTGGTGAAACGCCTGTCGGTCAGTCGGTGCGGCGGCGGCCGAACAGCATGGCCGCTCCCATCGCCGCGGCGACCAGCACGAGGCCGCCCGCCGCGAACGGCCACCAGCCGCCCAACCCGCCGCCGTCCGTCGGCCTGGTCACCGCGACCGGCCTGGGCGCCGGCGGTGACTGTGCCGCCTTCGCCTGCACCGTGGCGGTGGCCTTGCCCGGCAACGGAGCGGGGGAGTTCACAGTCACCTTCCACGTGCCGGTGGAGAGCACCGGGCCGCTGCTGTAGAAGCCGTGCCCCTCGGGCTGCGGCTCCAACTGCACCGGACCGATCCGCTGCCCGTCCGGGCCGGTGGCGGTGAGCACCAGCCGCACCACCTGGTCCAACCGGCGGCCGTCGGCGTAGGTGGCCTGGATGGTGACCCCCTGCGCGCCGTCGCCGGCAACCGTCAGCTTGAGTTTGTCGGCCTGGGCGGCCGCCGGGGCGGCGGAGAGCAGAGCCAGGGCCAGTCCGGCGAACACGGCGGCCACCGCCTTGCGGATACCCGTCACGGACATCTCCTCACTACGGATGAGGGAGGCCCCTCCCCGACACCGTGGCGTCGGGGAGGGGCCTCGATCGGATCAGAGTTGGCGACCGGGTGCCAGCCGGGTGGCGTCGCCACCGAGCCGTCCGGTGCCCTTGACCGTGTCGCCGTCGTTCGCCTTGCCCCCGGCCTTGCTGGCCGTGCCGCCGAGCCGCACGATCATGGCGTCGGCGTCCCGGATCAGGACGTCCCGAACCTCGGCCTCCGGCACCAGTGTGGCGTCGGCGGCGAGGTCACGGAATGCGGTCAACTGCTTGATCGCCTTGTTGTCGTTGCCGGCGGCCTCGGCCTGACGTGCCGCGTCGAGCTTCGCCGTCAACTGCTTGTGCGCCTTGGCCGAGAGCCGCCCCGTCGCCTTGAACCGGTCCAGCAGGTTCTGCATGTCCCGGAACGAGGTGGTGACGAAGAACCGGACCGCCGAGGTCGTCGTGTTGCCCGCCTTGTCGGTCGCGGTGACGGTCAGCTCGTGCAGGCCGAGCGGCAGCTCGTACATGGCCTGCAGGGTGCCGCTGGCGTACGCCTTGCCGTCGAGCTGGCCGACCACGGACGCGATGCCCGAGGTCGGGTCGACTGCCTGCCAGGACACCCGGACGTCCTGGCTGTCCCCGTAGAGCTGGCCGTCGGCGATTCCGGACACCAGCAGCGTCGGCTTGGTGCCGTCGATCCGCAGGACCGCCGACTTGAGCGTCTCGGCGTTGCCCGCCTTGTCGGTGGACCGGAACAGCAGCTCGTGCTGCCCGTCACCGGTCACGGAGACCGGCGCCGTGTACGGAGTCCACGCGCCGCCGTCAAGCGACCACTCGACCGTCTTGACCCCGGAACCGGCGTCGGTCGAGGTCAGCACCACCGGGATGGTCCCGTTGTGCCAGCCCGCGTCGTTCGCCGGAGCGAACGTCGCAGTGGTGACCGGCGCGGTGGCGTCGATCTTGACCGAGACGGTCTTCGTCGACTCCACGTTGCCGGCCTTGTCGGTCGAGCGGTAGCGCAGCTCGTGCTCGCCGTCGCCGCTCACCGCCACCGGAGCGGTGTACGCCGTCCAGGTGGTCGCCCCGTCCAACTGGTACTCCGTGCTGGCGAGCCCGCTACCGCCGGCCTCGTCGGCACCGGTGAGCGTCACCGTCACCGGCCCGGTGTACCAACCCTCGGTCGGCGTGCCGGACACCGCCGCCGTCGTGACCGGAGCGGTCTCGTCGGCGACAGTCGTGCTCAGCCGGAAGTAGTCGAACGAGGCAGTCTTCGACGCCGTCTGGTTGGCGCCGAGGGTGAACAGGCCGACCTTCGGGGTGGCCCCGACCGCGCTGTTGGTAAGCGCCTCCAGCGTGGTCCAGGTCGTCCCGTCGGCCGAGTACGACGCCGTGAAGGTGTCGCCCGTGCGAGCCAGCCGCAGGTGCCACACCGCCGAGGTGAGGCTCGTCGCCTCCGGCTGCGGGTTCTGGACGACGCCGCCGACCTCGCTGCGGAACTCGAGCCGCCGCGTCACCGTCTGGCCGGCCTGGTTGTCCGCGATGAAGTCGAACTTCAGGTAGTTGTCGTCGTCCGCCTGCACGAGCAGACCCGCCTGCTGGTACTGCTCGTTCAGCAGGCTGCCGTCGACCTTGGTCTCCAGGGTCCAGTCGCCGGAGGGTGCGGTCTGGAGGATGAAGTTCTTCGGCCCGGTGTTGTCGGTGCCGTAGATGTCACCGTTGGGCACGTCGATCCGCAACGCGCCACCGGTGACCCGGTAACCGTTCGGGTCTTCCCGCGTGACGGCGTCCCACCGGCACTTGTCCAGCGAGTCGCCTGTGAACTCGTCCGACGGGTCGACCGGGCCGGCCGGGGCGTCCGGCGTGACCACGAACGAGTCGAACGCGGCGTCGACAACTGGCGCCTCGGTGCCTCCGTTGAGCGCGAAGACCCCGATCCGCGGGTTGGTGATGCCGGCGAGCGCGGCCGAACGGCCGACCGGGGTGAACGTCTGCCCGTCGCCCGAGGCGGACGCGGTCAGGTTCGTCCCGTCGCTGGTGATCCGCAGGTACACGGTGTCACCCGCCGGTGCGGCGGTGCTGTCGCCGGCGTCGTTGCGCGGCGTGGCGGCCGTCTCCCGGATGAACTCCACCGAGCGGCTGCCGTTGTAGAGCAGGTCCACCTTGGCGTAGTTGTCGTCGTCGCCGTACACCAGCAGGCCCGCCTGCTGGTAGTTGGCCGTCACCGGCAGAGTGACCTTGGTGGTCATCTCCCAGGCGCCTGTCGGCGCCGCCTGGAGCACCAGGTTGGTGGCGTCGTTGCGCGCACCGTAGAGGTCACCCACCCCGGTGGGCAGCCGCAGCGCGCCACCCGACACCGAGTAGAGCTGGTTCTCCCGGACCACGCTTGTCCACCGGCCCTTGTCGAGGCTGGTGCCGTCGAAGTCGTCCGAACGCGCCCCGAAGCAGGACGTGTCCGGCGCGTTCACCCGCACCGGCACGGTGGCGTACGACTTGGCGCCCTTGCTGTCGGTCACCGTGAGGGTGGCCGTGAAGGCCCCCACACTCGTGTACGTGTGGCTGGCGTCCAGGGTGGACGCCGTGCCGCCGTCACCGAAGTCCCAGGCGTACGTCAACGGGGTGTCACCCTCGGCGTCGGTGGCCGTGCCGTCGAATGCGACGGTGACCGGCACGGTGCCGGTGGCCGGGGTCGCGGTGGCGGTGACTACCGGCGGCCCGTTCTCGGTGACGCCGCGGCCGACGAAGTCCATCCAGTTGACGTTGAACAGCGAACCCGTTCCGCCGTTCGGATCGCGTGCCACGAAGTACAGCGAGCCGCTCGCGGCACCTGTCACCGGCGCGCTCACGTCCGTGTACGTCTGCCACGCGCCTGTCGTCGGAACTGTGGCCGTGGCCACGACCGGTCCGTCGACGGCGCCCGCGTGGACCTCGATCCGACCGCCGGCGGCGGCCGAGGCGGCCCGGAACCGGATCTCGGTGATGTTCGTCAGGTCCGCCGGGACGACCGACCACCAGTCGCCGTCCTCGATGAACGCGATGCTCTGGCCGCCACCGGCGGTGTCGGCGCCGGCCTCCCGCTGCACGCCGGCGTCTCCGCCGCCGGTGCCGCCAGGCACTCGTCCGGTGGCCGTGAAGTACTCGGCCTGCTTCTGCTTGGGCTGCAGGATCTCGATGTCCCGGCCGGTGAGCGCGCCCGCGCCGCCGGCACCACCATCGTCGGTGTAGGTGGCCTCGAAGACCGCGAAGACGTTCGCCTCGGCGCCGTGCCCGGAGGCGAGCGACGTCTGGACCGTGCCGGTGCAGCCGGTGTGCTGCTCCAGCGGGTGGGCGTGCTCGTCGTGACCGAGCAGCACCTGGAGGTTCACCCGGTCGCAGTCGATCTGCCCGTCCTCGGGGTCGGTCACCTTGACCGTGTAGCGGACCTGGTCACCCCAGTTGAAGAAGCCACCGTCCGGCGGGAACTCGATGCTCACCGTCGGTGCGGTGTTGCCCACGGTGACCGGCACGTTGGCCACCGCGGTACGGCCCTTCGGGTTGGTCACGGTGAGCTGGGCTGTGTAGTTGCCCGCCGTGGCGTACGTGTGCGTCGGGTTGGCCTCGGTGGAGGTCTGCCCGTCGCCGAAGGTCCACGCGTAGGTGAGCGCGCCGCCGTCCGGATCCCGGGAGCCGGCGCTGGAGAAGGTGACAGCCAGCGGCGCCGGGCCCGAGGTCGGGTTGGCGGACGCCGCGGCGATCGGTGCGCGGTCACCTGCGGTGTAGTCGATCCGGTAGATGCCCGAGTCGTCGTTGTTGCCGCCGAACCCGGTGCCCCACTCGATCAGGTAGAGCGCGCCGTCCGGACCGAACTCGAAGTCCATCGGCCGGACCATCTTCATGCCGGTGAGCAGCTGGTTGATGTCCACCAACGACTTGCCGTCGGCGGTCATCTGCATCGTGTACATCTTGTTCTGGTTCCACTCGCCCAGCAGCGCCTTGCCGTCGTAGTAGGCCGGCCACTTGCGGGGGGAGTTGAGGTTGGCGTCGTACCTGTAGGCCGGGCCGCCCATCGGGGCGCCACCGCCACCGATCTCCGGGTACCGCGCGTCACCGGCGTAGCCGTAGTCGACGGTGGCCGGGACGACCGGCGGGAGGTTGGTCAGGCCCGTGTTGTTGGGCGAGTTGTTCACCGGCGCGGCGCAGTCGAACTTCGGGCCGCTCGGGCCGGACGGGAACGTGTAGTCGTTGTACGCCTCGTTCGTCCCGGTGCAGTACGGCCAGCCGTAGTTGCCGGGGGTCACGACGTTCCACTCGACCAGGCCCCGGGGGCCCCGGTCCGGGTTGTTCGCGTTGGCGTCCGGCCCGTAGTCCCCGACGTACAGGGTGTCGGTCTTCGGGTCGGTGCCGATCCGGAACGGGTTGCGGAAGCCCATCGCGTAGATCTCGGGACGGGTCTTCTCGGTGCCCGGCGCGAAGAGGTTGCCCGTCGGAACGGTGTACGTCCCGTCGTCCTCCGGGTGGATCCGGATCACCTTGCCGCGCAGGTCGTTCGTGTTGGCGGCGCTGCGCTGCGAGTCGTAGTCCTGACGGCCCGGCCGCTCGTCGAGCGGCGCGTACGCGTTCGACTCGAACGGGTTGGTGTTGTCGCCGGTGGCCAGGTACAGGTTGCCGGCGCTGTCGAAGGTCATGCTGCCGCCCGCGTGGCAGCAGGTGTTGCGCTGGGTGTCGACCCGCAGCACCTGCTTCTCGCTCGCCGGGTCGATGGTGTCGCCGGTCACCGTGAACCGGGACAGCAGGTTGCGCGTGACGCCGTCGTTCGGGGCGTAGTAGAGATACACCCACTTGTTGGTGGCGAAGTCCGGGTCGAGCCGGATGCCGATGAGGCCGTCCTCGTTGCCGGTGAAGACGTCCAGGTCGACGGCGGTGACGGTGCTGCCGGTGTCCGGCTTGATGATCTGCACCCGGCCGTCGCGCTCGATGTAGAAGACCCGGCCGTCGGGCGCGATGTCCAGCTCCATCGGATTACTGGTGTTGCTGTCCAGGGTGATCTTCTCGAAGCTTGAGGTCTTCGAGGCGCCGCAGTCGGCGTCGACCACGCCGGCCGCCGTCTGGATGCCGCCGAGCAGGTGCTTGAGGAACTCGGGCTCGGCGTACGACTCGCGGGTGTGCCCGCCGCCCGTGTACCAGGAACGACCACCGTCGAAGTCCTGGCACCACGCGGTCGGGTGGTCGGCGCCCATCGCGCCGGCGCCCGGGGTGTAGCTCTTCTCGTCCAGGCTGGCCAGCACGTGCACGTCCGGCCGGGGGTTGGTCTGGAAGTTGTACCACTCGTCGAACCGGGACCAGCGGTCCGGCAGTTCGGCGGTGGACGGGTGGGCGTGGTCCTCCACCTTGACGGTGGCCTGCTGGTTCTGCGGGTGGTTGGCGAAGTACGCGCCGACCAGGTCGCCGTACCAGGCCCAGCTGTACTCGGTGTCCGAGGCGGCGTGGACGCCTGCGTAACCGCCGCCGGCCTTCACGTACCGCTCGAAGGCCGCCTGCTGGTCGGCGTCGAGGACGTCACCTGTGGTGGAGAGCCAGATCACGGCCTTGTACTTGGCGAGGTTGGCGTCGTTGAACGCGGCGCCGTCCTCGGTGGTGTCCACAGTGAATCCGTTGGCCGCGCCGAGTTGCTGGATGGCGGCGATGCCTGTGGGGATGGCGTCGTGCCGGAAGCCTGCGGTCTTCGAGAAGACCAGGACGGAGTAGGGGTCGGCCGCTGCGGCCTTTGGCGCCTTCGGCGCCACCTGGGAGAGCGGAGCCGCGACAGGCACGTCTCGCGCGGGGATCTGCGCTCCGGCCGGCGCCGCCTGCGCCGGCGACCCGAGCAGGGTCGTCGAGGCGAGCGCCAGGGACAGCAGGGTAGCGGTGAGTGGTAAACGGGCACGACGAGAACGGGACACGCCGCCTCCAATGTCGCGGTGGACAGGAATCGCGGGGGCCGGCTCGCCGAAGACCGTCCCGGATGGAGCCGGTCGGGGACACCGTGCCAGGGCGTCCACGCCGGCATTTTGTCGAATCGCTGAACAAATTAATTCTGGTGTATCGATGTCGGGCAAGATGCCGGCGGGTAACGGTTCTGCAACGGCGGGCGACATTCCGAACAGGACCGGAGAAAGTACCCAGTCGATGTGGCCGAGTCGGCCGACGACCCCTCCCTTGGCAGACCCGCGGAACTGTCGTACGGTGACACGCAAGTAACCCACGGGAGCCCGGTGTACCGGGCTGAGAGGGGGGCTGACAGCCCCCGACCGTCGAACCTGATCCGGGTAATGCCGGCGCAGGGAGGAGCGTTGCCGTGCCGTCCCTTGGACGACTGCATCTGATCACCGACACCCGACCCGGGCACGACCCGCTCACAGTGGTCCGGGCCGCCCTCGCGACGGCCCGCGCCGACCTCGTCGTGCAGGTCCGGGTGGAGGACTCCGCGACCGACCGCGAGGCGTACGACCTGGCCGGCCGGGTGCTGGCGCTCTGCGCCCCGTACGGAGCGACCTGCCTGGTCAACGACAGGCTGCACGTGGCACTCGCGGTGGGCGCCGCGGGTGGGCACGTCGGGGCCGACGACCTGCCGGTCGCCGCCGCCCGGCACGTGCTCGGCCCGACAGGCGTGCTCGGCGCGACCGCACGCGCGCCGCGGACGGCGGTCGCGGCCGTCACCGCCGGGGCCAGCTATCTGGGCGTCGGCCCGTGCCACGCCACCAGCACGAAGAACGGCCTGCCGGACCCCATCGGGCCCGCCGGCGTCCGTGCCGTCGCCGACGCCGTCGACGTGCCGGTCATCGCGATCGGCGGAGTGACCGCCGCCCGGGTGCCGGCGCTGCGGGCCGCCGGGGCGTACGGGGTGGCGGTTGTCGGTGCGCTCTCCGCCGCCGCCGACCCGGCCGGCGCCACCGCCGAGCTGCTCCGGGCCCTGGCGTGACGGGTTCGGCCGCCCCTGCCGTGGACGTGGCGGTGGTGGGCGCGGGGCCGATCGGGCTGGCCATCGCCTGGCGCTGCGCCACGCGCGGACTACGGGTGGCGGTGCACGACCGGGCCCCCGGGTCGGGGGCGTCGGCAGTCGCCGCCGGAATGCTCTCCCCGGTCGCCGAGGCGTACTTCGGTGAGCGGCGGCTGACCGAGCTGCTGGTGGCGTCCGCCGCCCGCTGGCCCGGGTTCGCCGCCGGGTTGACCGAGGCGAGCGGCACCGAGATCGGCTACCGGACCGAGGGCACCCTGATGGTCGGGCTGACAGGCGACGACCTGGCCGAGGCACGCCGGCTGTGGGCGTACCAACAGGGGTTGGGTCTGCCTGTGACGCCGCTGCGCCCCAGCGAGCTGCGCGACCGCGAACCGGCGCTCGCCCCTCGGGTGCGCGGCGGCGCGGTCGCGCCCACCGACCACCAGGTCGACCCCCGGCTGCTGGTGCCGGCGCTGCGCACGGCCGCACAGCGGGCCGGCGCGGCGTTCGTGCCGCGGCCGGTCCGACGACTGTCCGACGTGCACGCCCAGGTCACGGTCGTCGCCGCCGGCTGCGGGGCCGCCGCCCTCACCGGCCTGCCCGTGCGGCCGGTGAAGGGCCAGATCCTGCGGCTGCGCGCGCCCGGCGGCGTCGCGCCGGGCTTCCGGCACGTGATCCGGGGGTACGCCGACGGCGAGCACGTCTACCTGGTGCCCCGCGCCGACGGCGAGGTCGTGCTCGGCGCGACTGTCGAGGAGCGCTCCGACACCACTGTCACCGCCGGCGCGGTGCAGCGGCTGCTACGCGCCGGTGTCGACCTGCTGCCCGAGCTGACCGAGTACTACCTGGTCGAGGCGGTCGCCGGTCTGCGGCCCGGCACCCCGGACAACGCGCCGATCCTCGGGCCGCTGCCCGGTCGGCCGGACGTCCTGGCCGCCACCGGGCACCACAGGCACGGCATCGTGCTCACCCCGATCACCGCCGACCTGATCGCCGACCTGGTGCTCACCGGCGTGCCCGACCCGCTGCTCGCACCCTTCGGCGCGGACCGGTTTCCAGTCGCGCCATCGACCGGGCCCGGTGACGCGGCCCGGCCCGGCGCCGACCGGTTCACCGACACGCCACCGGCCCAGCCGGGTGACGCGGCACGGCCAGGCGCGGGCGACCTGGGCGGACGCCGGTACGCCGTCGCGTCGTCGGCGGGGATTGACGACGCGGTACGGCCCGGCGCGGGCGAGGCGAGCGGACCTGGACCGACGACCGAGGAGGACCTGTGGAGTTGACTGTGAACGGGACCGGACGCAGCGTCCCCGGCGGCGTTTCGGTGGCCGACGTGGTCCGCGACGTCGCCCCGCACCAGCGTGGCGTCGCGGTCGCGGTCAACGGCGAGGTGGTGCCCCGGGCCGGCTGGCCGGCCACCGTGCTGCGCGACGGCGACCGCGTCGAGGTGCTCACCGCCGCGCAGGGCGGGTGAGGGGCATGTCGTTCGACCTGGGTGGGGTGGCCTTCACGTCGCGGCTGATCCTCGGCACCGGCGGCGCCGCGAACCTGCACGTGCTGGAACAGGCGATCCGGGCGTCCGGCACCGAGCTGGTCACGCTGGCGCTGCGCCGGGTGGACACCGCCCCGGGCACCACCGGAGGGTTGCTCGACCTGCTGGACCGCTGCGGGGTACGGCTGCTGCCGAACACCGCCGGCTGCCACACCGCCACCGAGGCGGTGAAGGTGGCCCGGCTGGCGCGCGACGCGTTCGACACCGACTGGGTCAAGCTGGAGGTGATCGGCGACGAACGGACACTGCTGCCCGACGGCGTGGAACTGCTCCGCGCCGCCGAGGAGCTGGTCGCCGACGGCTTCACGGTTCTGCCGTACACGAGTGACGACCCGGTGCTCGCCCGTCGCCTCGCCGACGTGGGTTGCGCCGCGGTGATGCCCGCCGGCGCACCGATCGGCTCGGGGCTCGGCATCGGCAACCCGCACCACATCCGACTGATCCGCCAGAGCGTGGACGTGCCCGTGATCCTGGACGCCGGCATCGGCACGGCGTCCGACGCGGCCCTGGCCATGGAGCTGGGCTGCGACGCCGTCCTGCTGGCCAGCGCGGTCACCCGGGCCGCCGACCCGGTGGCGATGGCGACGGCGATGCGGTACGCCGTCGAGGCCGGCCGACTGGCCGCCGGCGCGGGCCGGATCGCCCGCCGCTTCCACGCCCTCGGATCCACCCCCGACGAGGGAAGACCAGACCTGTGACCGGGCCGATGCCGTCGGCCGGGCCGTTGCCGTCGGCCGGGCCGCTGTCGTCGGCAGATCTTGGAGGTAAACCGCCCCTGGAGGTGCCCATTCCTTGCAAGATCTCATTGGGGACCGTCCCGTCGGGGGTTGTCGTGCTTACCGATCGCCGACTGGTCGGCGCGGGCGGGCTCGAGCGGGTCGTGGCAGGGGCCGTGGCGCAGGGAGTGCGCTGGGTGGTGCTGCGGGAGAAGGACCTGCCCCGCGCCGAGCGCGCCGCCCTGGCCGCCGACCTGCGCGCGATCCTCGGCGACGTCGGCGGGACCCTCGTCGTGGCCGGCCCCGACCCGCTCGGCGGCGACGCCGTCCACCTGCCCGCCGCCGGCCCGTACCCGCCGCCGCCCCTGCCACTCGTCGGTCGCTCCTGCCACAACCGGGCCGAACTCGACCGCCTGACCACCGAGCACTACGCGACCGTCTCCCCGGTCTGGCCAACAAAATCCAAGCCCGGCCACGGCCCACCGCTGCACGTGGATGGGTTGCGGAAGCTCGTCGCTGCCAGCCCGGTGCCGGTCCTGGCCCTCGGGGGAGTGGAGACACCAGAGCAGGTAACGGCCTGCGTCCATGCAGGAGCCGCAGGGGTGGCAGTGCTGGGCGCACTCATGCGAGCAAAAGACCCCACCGAAACAGCCGCCAAACTGACCAAAGCCTTTCAAGAGGCGGTCACCCCCAAGCTGCCCGAAAGCGGGCACCGGCGCACTGAGGTCTCCCGGCCGCAGTCCTCAACCGCAACCAGCCACGGTCGGCCGCAGCCCCAAAGAGCAACCAAAGAGGAAAGATGACCCCGCGCACAATCCTCACCATCGCCGGCTCCGACTCCGGCGGCGGCGCTGGCATCCAGGCCGACCTCAAGGTCTTCGCGGCGCTCGGGGCGTACGGCACAAGCGTCCTCACGGCGGTCACCGCCCAGAACACCAGGGGTGTCGACGCCGTCCTGCCGCTGCCGCCGCGCACGGTCACCGAGCAGTTGGACAGCGTCCTCGCCGACTTCACGGTGCGCGCGGTCAAGACGGGAATGCTCGGCACGCCCGCCGTCGCCGACGCGGTGGCCCAGGCCGCCCGGGACGGCCGGCTGCCCCAGCTCGTCGTCGATCCGGTGCTTGTCGCCACGAGTGGTCACCGGCTCGGCGTGGTGGGCGCGGTGGAGCGGCTGCTTCCGTACGCCCGGGTGGCGACGCCGAACTGCGCGGAGGCCGCGGCGATCACCGGACGTCCGGTGGACGACGTGGCCGGGATGGTCGTGGCGGCCGAGGCGCTCGCGGCCGGCGGCCCGGAGCACGTGGTGGTCACCGGCGGTGACCTCGGTGGGGACGAAGCGGTCGACGTGCTGCACGGGGACGGCGTCACGACCCTGCTGCGCGGGCCACGTGTGGACACCTGGCACACCCACGGCACCGGGTGCTCGTTCTCGGCGGCGATCGCCGTGCGGCTCGCGCTGGGCGATCCGGTGCCGGCGGCGATCGGGGCCGCCAAGGAGTACGTGCTCCGTGCGCTGACCGGCGCGCGGGGTTGGGAGCTGGGCGCGGGGCGCGGGCCGCTGGATCACTTCGGCTGGTCCGCCTGATCACCAGGGAGGTTGTCATGAAGGCACGAGGCAAGGTGTACGTCGAGGGGTCACGGCCGGATGTGCGGGTGCCGTTCGCCGAGGTGGCGCTGACCGGCGACCACCTGCCGGTGCGGCTCTACGACACGTCCGGCCCGGGATCGGACCCAGAGGTGGGGTTACCCGCGCTGCGCGGTCCGTGGATCGCCGAGCGGGGTGACGTGGCACCGGTGCGAGGCGCGGGTACGCCGCTCGCCGGTGTGGACGGACGGCGTCCGACGCAGCTCGCGTACGCGCGGGCCGGTGTGGTGACGCCGGAGATGGAGTTCGTGGCGATCCGGGAGAACGTCGACCCGGAACTGGTCCGGGCCGAGATCGCCGCCGGTCGGGCGGTGCTGCCACTCAACGTCAACCACCCGGAGTGCGAACCGGCGATCATCGGCAAGGCGTTCCTGGTCAAGGTGAACGCCAACATCGGCACGTCGGCGGTCAGCTCGTCGGTCGCCGAGGAGGTGGAGAAGCTCACCTGGGCCACCCGCTGGGGCGCCGACACGGTGATGGACCTGTCCACCGGCAAGCGGATCCACGAGACCCGCGAGGCGATCGTGCGGAACTCGCCGGTGCCGATCGGCACGGTGCCGATCTACCAGGCTCTGGAGAAGGTCGGCGGCGACCCGGTGAAGTTGAGCTGGGAGGTGTTCCGGGAGACCGTGATCGAGCAGGCCGAGCAGGGCGTCGACTACATGACTGTGCACGCGGGGGTGCTGCTGCCGTACGTGCCGCTGGCCGTGGACCGGGTCACCGGGATCGTCTCCCGGGGCGGTTCGATCATGGCAGCGTGGTGCCTCGCCCACCACGAGGAGAACTTCCTCTACACGAACTTCGCCGAGCTGTGTGCGCTGCTCGCGCGCTACGACGTGACGTTCTCGCTCGGCGACGGGCTGCGCCCCGGCTCGATCGCGGACGCCAACGACGAGGCGCAGTTCGCCGAGCTGCGCACCCTCGGCGAGCTGACCACTGTCGCCTGGGAGCACGACGTGCAGGTGATGATCGAGGGCCCCGGCCACGTACCCATGCACAAGATCAAGGAGAACGTGGACCTTCAGCAGGAGTGGTGCCACGAGGCGCCTTTCTACACGCTCGGTCCGCTGACCACCGACATCGCGCCCGCGTACGACCACATCACCTCGGCGATCGGCGCCGCGATGATCGGCATGTTCGGCACGGCGATGCTCTGCTACGTCACGCCGAAGGAGCACCTCGGCCTACCGGACCGCGACGACGTGAAGGCGGGCGTGATCGCGTACAAGATCGCGGCCCACGCGGCGGACCTGGCCAAGGGCCACCCCGGCGCGCAGGAGTGGGACGACGCGCTGTCGAAGGCACGGTTCGAGTTCCGCTGGGAGGACCAGTTCAACCTCTCGCTGGACCCGGAGACCGCGCGGTCGTACCACGACGCGACGCTGCCCGCCGAGCCGGCGAAGACAGCACACTTCTGCTCGATGTGCGGCCCGAAGTTCTGCTCCATGAAGATCACCCAAGAGCTCAAGGAGTACGCGGCGCGCGGCATGAAGGACAAGTCGGAGGAGTTCGTCTCCGGCGGCGGGAAGGTCTATCTGCCGCTCGCCTGACCTGAGGCCGCATGATCGACTCGGGTTCATCTGGAGTCGGGGTGTCCGGTAGCGGTGGACAGCCCGGATTCAGGGAACCCGAGTCGATCACGCTGGGTCGGGTGGTCAGTCGCGGTGGTGACGGCCGGTGGAGCGCAGCGAGCGACGGCCGTTCTCCTGCTCCGGCTCGTTGTCCGCGATCGGCTTGCCGAGCCCGGCGACCCAGTCGACGAACTCCTCGTCCTGCGTGGGCAGCGACTCCGCCGCATCCGCTGCGGGCCGCTTCTCCTCGTCGGTCCGGGCCCGGTTGCGCCGGAACAGGCCGCCGAGCCGTCCCCGCCGGGAGGGCTGCTCCGCGTCGTCGGTGGACGTCGCCCCGGCCCGCTGGGCGTCGCTGTCCGGTCCGCCCCTGTCGGCGGTGCCGGACGCGCCCCTGTCGGCAGCGGACGTGCCCGTGTCGGCAGCGGACGTGCCCCTGTCGGCGGCGGACGTGCCGCCCTGCTCCGGTATGCCCGGACTGGCCGACGGCGGCACGACAGCTCCCGCCGGGGCGGGCGCGCCAGCAGCGTCGGCGAGCCGGCCGCGCCAGCCGGCGAGCCGGCCCGTCGTGCTGGTGTCCCGATCCGTCGTGCTGGTGTCGCGATCCGTCGTGCTGGTGCCTCGGCCCGTCGTGCTGCTGTCCCGGCCCGTCGTGCTGCTGCCTCGGTCTGGCGTGCCGGTGACCTGGCCCGTCGTGCTGTCGGCCTGTTCGGTCGTGCTGTAGTCCTGGTCCGTCGTGCTGGCGACGCGATCTCTCGACCATGCCCCGCCGAGCGTGGCGGAGGACGGGCTGTCCTGGTCCGCGTTGCTGGCGGTCGGGTCGGTCGGCCCGCTCAGGTCCGGCGTGCTGGTGCTCTGGTCGGGCGTGTTGGCGGTCCGATCCGGTACGCGCCGAGTGGTGTTGAAGGCGTCCCAGGTGCTGGCGCGGCTCAGGTCCGGCAGCGGTGCCCGGTGCCGGAAGCGGGGCGTCCAGTCCGACTCCTCCGCGACGACGGGAGCGTCCGAAGCCGACGGGTCGGGGTCGGTCGTTCCCGTGGCCGGCGCGGTGGTCCACGCCGAGGTGGCCGGCCAGGCCGGCGCCGCCGGAGTCCACCGGTCGCTCGCCGGGCCGTCGGCGGCCCCATCGCGGAACAGCGAAGCGCTGCCACCGCCCTCGGTCGCGGACGGCTCGGCGCGGGCCGTCCCGGATTCCGCGACCGGTGCGAGATCACCGGCCGGGACGGTCGTGGCCTCCGGCTCGGTGCTGGTGGCCCTGTCGTGCGGGTTCTCTCCACCCGTCCCGACGGCCTGACCCTGCGGATCTTCCCCGTCTCCCCGGTTGTCCTGGCCGGGCTCGGCGTCCTGGCCGGGCAGCGGAGCGCCCTGGTCGACGGGACCAGCGAAGTCGACGCCGGTCACGTCGGTGGCCTTGCCCGACCGGGCCGGCCGCCTGGTGCGCCCACCTGTCGATTCGGCGGCTGCTGCCGTGCGCCCGTTGGTCGATCCAGCACCTGCCGTGCGGCCGGTAGCCGAACCGGCGCCTACCGTGCGCCCACTTGTCGATCCGGCGCCTGCCGTGCGGTCGGTGGTCGATCCAGCGGATGCTGCCGCAGTGGTGTCAGAGGTCGATCCGGCTGCGGATGCTGCCGCATCGTCGGTGGCGGCCTCCGCCGAGGCGTGGGCAGTGCCATCGGCGACGTTCGGGTCCGAGTCGACGGGTGCGGGAAGGCCCGCGGCTGCGGCGGGGGAGGACGAATCGGGCGTGCTCGCCTTCGGCGTACCGCCGCTGCTCGCCTTCGGCGTACCGCTGCTCGTCGCCTCGGTAGCGGCCAGCTCCTGCCCGGCCGGTGTCGTGCCCTCGATCGTGCCCGGCCCGGCCGGTGTGGACTTCGGCTTGCGCGTACGGCGCGGCTTGGGTGCGGGTCCGCCGGCCGCGCCATCGCCCGTGACCGGGGTGCCGGTGCTGCCCGCGACCGGAGTGGTCGCGCTGCCCGTGACCGGCGCGCTGGTGACCGGGGCCACCGGGTTGTCGGGTGTCGTGTGGTCGCTGCCCGGCTCGTCCCTGCCGGTTAAGTCGTCGGCGGACGCGTCGGACATCGGGCCGAAGGCTGCGGTATCGCCGGCCGAGACGGTGGACATCGCAGCGGCGGACGCCGGGACGACAGGGGTCGGGTCGGCGGCGTCGATGGTGTCCCCGTCCCGGCTCGACGGGGTCGACTGTCGCCCGGCGGTGAACTCGCCTGTCGGGTCGGTCAGCCAGGAGGCGGGGGCCGGCGGGTTGGTCGTGCGGTCGTACTGCCGGCTCGTGCGGAGCGCGTCCTGGGTCGGGGCGTCAGCCGTCGGCACGTCCGGGGTGGGGTGGGCGTGTTGACGGCGGCCGACCTGTCGGGGCGCCAGCTCCGGGCGGGTCGCGTCGGCGGGGACGGGGCCGTGCTGGCCGCTGGTCGTGGTCGCCGGCCAGTCCCAGTGGGCGGGGACGGTGCGTACGGTCGCGGTGTCGTCGGCGGCGCGCGGACCCGGACCGGTGTCGGCCAGGTGCGCACCGGTGGGGGCCGCGGCGGCGGTGGACCCGGCGTCACGGTGGTCGTCGACCGATTCCGTCGACGCCGCCGCGTCAGCGCCCGGCAGGGGCGGACCGGCGGGCAGCGGGCGCAGGATGTCGGTCGGCTCGATCGCCTGGGGGTCGGCGCTGCGGGCGCCGACGGGCCAGCGCAGCAGGGCGGCCGCCGCGGCGCCGAGGGCGCCGGCGAGGATCGCGATCAACGCGCCGTAGTAGGGGGTGGTCTGGTAACGGTCCAGCGCGTCGCCGGGGCCGGCGGTCAGGTACGCGAATGCCACGAGCACCGGACCGGCCACGCCTGTCGCTCCACTGACAAGCGGAACCTGGCCGCGCCAGCGGGCCAGCCCGGCGGTCGCGGCGCCCGCGAGCAGCGCCACCACGGGCAGCAGGAGCAGCGCCAGACGTTGCGCGGCGGCGTCGTCCAGCCAGTTCGGTTCGAGGACGCCGAGCCGGACCGTGGGCAACGGGCCGGCCGTGCCGAGCGACGGCAGTACGGAGATCAACGCCAGCAGCCAGACCACCCCGGCCACGGCCGCCATGTTCCAGCCCAGTTCCGGTCGGAACAGCACGGCGACGGCCGCGCCCGCTCCGATGACCGCCCCGAGGATGGCGCAGATGCCGACCGCCCAGACCGGGTCCACCGAGATCAACTCGGCGGCTCGGGCGGGCTGCATGCAGAGCGGAGCCACTGCGGTAGCGCCGAGCGCCGCCGCGCCGCCGATGGCCAGTTGCCGGCCGGTGCTGGCCGGCGGGGTGTCCCGGCGGGCCAGGCGCCCGGTCAGGACGGCACCGGCGACGGCGGCGTTCGCGGCGAACCAGCCCACCCAGACGAGCTGGGCGGGCCACTGGTTGACGGTCGTGCCGGTGAAGGCGCCGGTGAGCCGGACGATGCCGAAGCCGTACGCGACACCGAGCTGGCCGGCCCCGGCCAGCACGCTCACCCCGAGCGCCGTGAGCAGCAGTCTGCCCCAGGTCCGAAAGGCCATGTCCGGCACGTTACGCACCTGGTACACCCGATCGCCACCGGCGCGCCGCGCGGCGAGCCGGACCGCGCCCGGCGCGTCTACTTGAGTTCGACCAGCCGGGCCAGGTATGTCGTGTCCCCGACATTGGTCAGCATGTGTACCGCACCGGGGTCCCGGTAGACGACTCCGCCGGTGGGCTCGTCGGCGTCGATCCGGGTGCCGTCGATGGTCTGTACGACGTTCTTCGCGCCCTGGATCGCCACCACCAGGTAGGGGTGGTCGTGCCGGTGCAGGGGCTGCCGCTCGCCCGGTTCGAGCCGGATGTGCCAGACCCGGACCCGGTCGTTCTCGTACACGATCTCCTGGCCCACCGGCCCGAGTTCGGTGCCGTCGATCACGTCGGTCATCGTCCAGCCTCCAGTTGGGGGAGCACCTCGGCGGCGATCAGCTCGAGGTGGTCGAGGTCGTCGAGGTCGGTCATGCGCACGTGCACCCGGGTGGCGCCGATCTCGGCGAACTCGCCGATCCGCTGCACGAGCTGCGCGGGCGAGCCGACCACCGGGTCCTCCGGGGGCAGCGCGCTCTTCTCGTGCAGGGGCGCGGCCCGGAGCTGTGCCTCGGCGTCGGTGCGGCCGATGGCCACCACGATCCCGGCGGACAGCACCAGCGGCGCCCGCCCGGCGTCCGCCCGGCCCACGCGGTCACACGCCTCCCGCACCCGGTCGTACGCCGCGGCGGTCTCGGCCACGGACTTGAACGGCATGTTGAACTCGTCGGCGTAGCGGGCGGCCAGCTCTGGGGTCCGCTTGGGACCGCGCCCGCCCACGATGATCGGCGGTCCGGGCACCTGCGCCGGTTTGGGCAGCGCGGGCGCGTCCACCAGCCGGTAGTGGTCGCCTGTGAAGCTGTACGTCGCACCCACCGGGGTGGCCCACAGGCCGGTGATCACCTCAAGCTGTTCGGCCAGTCGGTCGAAGCGCTCGCTGACGGCCGGGAACGGGATGCCGTACGAGGTGTGCTCGCGCTCGTACCAGCCGGCGCCGATGCCGAGGTCGACCCGGCCGCCGCTCATCTGGTCGACCTGCGCGACGAGCACGGCGAGAGGGCCGGGCAGTCGGAAGGTCGCCGACGTGACAAGGGTGCCGAGCCGGATCCGTCGGGTCTCGCGGGCCAGCGCGGCGAGGGTCAGCCAGGCGTCCGTCGGGCCGGGCAGGCCCGGGTCGGCGCCCATCGACTGGTAGTGGTCGGCGCGGAGGAAGCCCTCGTAACCGCCATCCTCGACCAGTCGGGCGAACCGGAGCTGGGTGTCGTAGTCGGCACCCCGGTGCGGCTCGGTGAAGACCGACACCCGCATGGTCATCGTCCCTCCACGCCGGCCGCGGCCGGCTGGTCGCGTTCCATCAACAGCTCGTGCAGGTCGGCGCTGACCCGGGCGACGTCGGCGAGATGGGCGTTGCGGCCCAGGGTGCGGGGTCGGGGGATGGCCACCTCGACGACCTTGCGGATCCGGCCGGGGCGAGGGCTCAGCACGACCACCCGGTCGGCGAGCAGCACCGCCTCGTCGATCGAGTGGGTGACGAAGACGATTGTGGGCTTGTTCTCCATGTGCACGCGCTGGAGTTCGCCGGAGAGTTCCTCGCGGGTGAGCGCGTCGAGCGCGGAGAACGGCTCGTCCATGAGCATCACCCGGGGCTCGCCGACGAGCGACCGGCACAGCGACACCCGCTGCTGCATGCCGCCGGAGAGCTCGTGCGGCAGCCGCTTCTCGAAACCGGCCAGCCCGGCCACGTCGAGCAGTTGCCGGGCCCGCTCGCGGTGCTTGGCGCGGCTCCAGCCGAAGATCTCCACCGGCAGCAGGACGTTGTCCAGCACACTGCGCCACGGCAGCAGTGCCGGCTTCTGGAAGAGCATGGCGATGTCGCGGCGGGGCCGGGTGATCGGCGTGCCGGCCACGGTGATCTCGCCGGAGGTCAGCGGGAGCAGCCCGGCGATCAGCCGCAGCAGGGTCGACTTGCCGCAGCCGGAGCGCCCCAGCACGGCGACGAACTCGCCCTCGGCGACGTCGAGGTCGATGCCGCGAAGGGCCTCGACCTGGCCGGATCGGCCCTCGAAGGTACGCGACACCCCGGACAGTCGGATCATCTGCGGCGTACCTCCGCTGAGTGGACGGTCAGGAATCCGACAAAGGCTAGCTGCACCGTTGACATCTCGCACCGTCCGGGGTGGTCGTCAGGTTGTTTCCGTTCCGCAACCCGATACGCCTGGCGTCGCAACTGTGGGTTTCTCGTACGCTGTGCCCGCGAAGAGTCCCCTCACGATGGCGGTGCCCGGCTTCGACCCCTCCCGCCGGTCCCGTCGCGACAACCCCCTCCGGTGGCCTGCGGCCCCGGTCGGAAAGGACATGGTGCTACTGATGAGAAGGCTGACCCGTACGGTCGCTACGGCCGCGCTGGCCACCGCCCTCGCCCTTGTTTCCGCCTGCAGCAGCGGGTCGGACAAGACCGACGACGCCAAGGGCGGCAAGGGCGGATCGCTGGAGAAGGTGACCTACCTCACCTCCTTCGGCAACTTCGGTCGTGACTCCTACGCCTGGGTGGCGAAGGACAAGGGCTTCTTCAAGGAGGCCGGCTTCGACGTCGAGATCAAGGCCGGCCAGGGCACCGGTGGCGTGATCCAGACCGTCGTCGGCGGCCAGGCGGACTTCGGGCCGATCGACCTCACCGGTGGTCTGCTCCAGCTCGGCAACGGCCAGGCCAAGGACTTCACGGCGGTGGCCGCGATCCAGCAGCGCACCATGGCCGGCATCGCCACGGTCGAGGGCAAGAACATCAACTCGCCCAAGGACCTGGAGGGCAAGAAGCTCGCCGACACCCCCGGCTCCGTGGTCCGCAACCTGTTCCCGACGTACGCCCGGCTCGCCGGTGTGGACGCCAGCAAGGTGACCTGGGTCAACGGTGAGGCGCAGGCGCTGATCGGCACCCTGGCCAGCGGTTCGGTGGACGGCATCGGCCAGTTCGTCGTCGGCCAGCCGACGATCGAGGCGGTGGCCAAGAAGAAGGCCGTCATGCTGCCGTACAGCAACGTGATGCAGGACCTCTACGGCAACGTGCTGATCACCTCCTCCAAGATCGCCAAGGAGAAGCCCGAGATGGTGAAGCGGTTCACCGCGGCGCTGCTCAAGGGCCTGGAGTACAGCCTGGCGAACTCCAAGGAGGCCGGCGAGATCCTGAAGAAGAACGTCGACGCCGCCAACCCGGTGGCGGCCGCCGCCGAGCTGGACCTGATGGCCGCGTACGTGCGTTCCGGCAACTCCGGCACCGCCATCGGCACGCTTGACAGCGGTCGGGTCGCGAAGAGCATCGCGATCCTGCAGGGCGCGGGCGCGCTCAAGCAGAACATCACCCCCGAGCAGATCATCGACTTCAGCCTCGCGCCGAAGGCCTGATCGTCCGGTCGTCACCAGGGGGTACGTCCCGCCGGATCCGGTGGGACGTACCCCCGTCGCTCGTCGGCCCCCGCGGCCGGCGAATCACGAGGAGGACAAGATGACCGACGTCCGCTCAGCCGAGCCGGCGGTGACGGCGCCCCCACCCCCGGGCGCCGGCCGGGAGGCGCGTCGGGCGGGTCGGGGCGCCGGCCTGCGCGCGGGGACCGGGGCGGCGCTGCTGCCCGCGGCCGGCCTCGTGGTGGCCCTGGCCGCCTGGTGGCTGATCGCCCGGCTGGAGCTGGTCCACCCGGCCGCCCTGCCGCCGCCTGGGGACGTGCTCACCGCGTTCGTCGACAAGCCCGCCCAGATGCTTGAGCACACCTGGGCGACCCTGCTGGAGATCCTGGTCGGCTTCGTCCTGTCAGCCGCCGCCGGTGTCCTGATCGGCCTGTCCCTGGCCAGCTCCCAGACGGTCGAGCGGATGTTCACCCCGCTGCTGGTAGCGGTGAACGCCGTGCCGAAGATCACCCTGGGGCCGCTGCTTGTGGTGGCGCTGGGCTGGGGCCAGAAGCCGATCCTGACCATGGTGTTCCTGCTCTGCTTCTTCCCCATCGTGCTGTCCACCGCGACGGGATTGACCACCACGCCGTCCGACCTGGCCGAGCTGGTGCGGTCGTGGAATGCGTCCCGCTGGCAGGCGTTCCGCAAGGTGCGGTTCCCGGCGGCGCTGCCGCAGATCTTCGTCGGGCTCAAGGTGGCCATGCCGCTTGCCGCCATCGGCGCGGTGATCGGTGAGTTCCAGGCCGGCGAACGCGGCCTGGGTTACGTGATCACCCAGTACGCGGGCGTCGGCGACACCGCCACGGCCTGGGCGGCGATCATGCTGGTGGCGCTGGTGAGCATCCTGCTCTACTCCGCGCTCGTGCTCATCGAGCGGATCGCCCTGCCCTGGGTACGCGAAACCACAAGCAGCCGCTGACCCGTCCGGCAGAGCGAAGCGAACAAGGGCAACGCAGAAGGGCCGGCCCCCACAAGGAGGCCGGCCCTTTGACTGCCAGTGACGCGGAGGGGTTGTGGCCTACCGCGCCCGGCGCAGGGATCAAGCCTGACCGCCCGGAGCCGGGCGCGGTAGGCCACAACCCCCGACCCGGAGCACGACGAAAGCCGGCTACCCCGCCAACCGCCAACGACCGTTGCGGGCGACAAGCGTGGTGAGCGCCTGCGGCATGAGGCCGGAGTGGTTGTCGGGCGTCATGCGGATCGGGCCGGAGAGACCGTCGATCTGGGACGTCTCCAGCACGTCGCGGATGCCGTTCCGGTCGACCTTCCCGGCCGGGCCGCCGGCACGCAGTTCGGCGTCGGCGATCAGCTGGATGGCGTCGGCGGCGAAGGACGAGGATCCGTTGTAGCCACCGAAGCGTGCGGTGTAGTCCTGGAACCACTGCCGCCGGGCAGCCTTCGCCGGTGTGGTGGCGATCACGTCGTCGATCACCATGGTCTGCGTGAAGATCATCGTTGCTTTTTCGGTGGCCCGGGCCGCCGCGCCGAGGAAGAGGTCGCCGGCCGCTCCCGCGTCGAAGAAGAGCGACCCCCGGAACGCGGCCTGCTGAGCGCTGGTCGCGGCCAGCGCGGCCTGCTCCGGTGGGGTCCAGACGACAAGCGCGTCGGGCCTGAGCTTGGTGAGCTTGCCGACCTGCAGGGCGACCTCGGTGTCGGTGGTCTTCACCGACTCCTCGCCGGCGACCTTGATGTTGGCCTTGGTCAGTTCGCGGCGCAACGCGACCACACCCTCGCGGCCGTAGTCGTCGTTGCTGGCGAGCAGGCCCACCTTGCGGACGTTCTTGCGGCGCAGTTCGGTGGTGAGCGCGGCGGCGCTGTCCGCCGCGTTCGGGCCCAGCTTGAACACGTAACGTCGCTGGGCGACCGGGCTCGCGATCGCACCGGAAGCGGCGAGCGCAATGGTCGGAATCCGCTTGTCGTTGATGACACCGACGGCGCCGACCGCACATTCGTTACAGCCGCCCATGACGATGGCGCTGACCCGGGAATCGCTGCTGAAGTCGGCGATGTTGCGCAGTGACTCGGCGGCGTCGGAACGGTTGTCCTTCACCTTCAGTTCGATCTTCCGGTCGTTCAGTGCGCCGGAGGAGTTCAACTGCTCGACCTTGAGTTCCAAGGCCCGCTGGTATGCGCGGCCAACGGGGGCGGCGGCGCCGGAGAGTTCGAGGTCCGCGGCGATCACGATCGGACTCGTGTCCTGCTCCGCCCCGCCGAACTGGCAGCCGGTGAGCGTGGTGGCCACTACGGCCGATGCGAGCGCCGCGATGGTCGCGGAGCGGATGGGGCTCAACTCAGTCCTCCAGGTGCGGGCGCGGGCGCTGCCCGGTCACCGCCGCTAATCCGTCCTCAGTGGAGGACGGGATCTCCTCTGCCGTACGGTGTGTGCGCGAAGCCTGCAAAACCTTGCCAATGGCCGGCGCTGTGGTCAAGCGCGGACCCCGGTTGCATTTTCGGGACGGCCATCCCACATGCTGGGGTAACGCAATGTTTGCAAAAGCTCACTTTGCATACACGCGTGACCACTCTGGAGTTACATGCCCTGTTCAGGGGCTTGCGGAAATGAAGGTATCAGTTGACCGGATCAGGGGTTCCGCGCCGTCCGACCGTTTCCTACCTCACTGCGGCTTCCCAAACACGATCTTCTCTGATGAAATCGCGGCCGTGCCGCGCGTGGTCCCCTCCGCTTACGGCACGGTTCGGCGGGCCAGGCGGGGAAGAAACGACGGAGGCGATGTCGTGAGCACCGGACCGACGACCCTGCCCGCGCTCGGCGAGAAAGCTCGGCCTGCGCGCCGGCGTCTGCCGAGACTGCGGGACGCCCGGATCCGGTCCAAGCTGGCGCTGATTCTGGTCGTTCCGGTGGCCGCCGTCATCGCGCTGGCCACCGTCCGGCTCATCTCGGTGGGCGAGGGCGCCTACGACGCCACCCGGGCCCGGTCGCTCACCGCGCTGTCCATCGACGTCAGCGCGCTGACCCAGGATCTCCAGGCCGAGCGGATGGCCGCGGCGGCCTACCTGGCCGCTCCCCAGCAGCCGGCCGACGCGTACAACCTGCGGGTGCGCCAGACGCAGCAGCGCGTGGACGAGTACCGGGCCGAGCGGGGCCGGATCGGCGAGGTGCCGGCGGCGTTGCAGGACCGGCTGGCGGCGATCGACGACCACCTGTCCACCCTGGACGGCACCCGTCAGGAGGTGCTGGACCGCCGGCAGATGGCGGTCGCCGAGGCGGTGCTGCGCTACGGCGTCATCCTCACCGACCTGGTCTCCTACGGCGACGGGCTGGCCCAGTTGCCAGGCGACGAGAGCCTGTCGGACAGCCGTCGGGCGGTCGCCGCGTTCGCCCGCGCCAAGGCGTCCGTCGCCGAGGAGGAGGCGGTCGCCTTCACGGCGCTGACCGCCGGCCAGCTCGACCCGGAGCAGTTCTCCTCCTTCGTGGCCACGCTCACCAGCCAGCAGGAGGCCCTGGTCGCCTTCTCGCTCGCGGCAGACCCCGTGCAGCGGGCCCTCGTCGACAGCACCGTCTCCGGTGACGCCGTCGGCCTCTCCGACCGGGTCGCCACCGACATCACCCGCTCCGTCGGGCAGCGCCCGCTGGTCAGCGCACAGGACGCCACCGCCGCCATCGGTGCGGTGAACGACCTGATGCGCTGGGCCGAGATCCAACTGCAGGACCGACTGTTCGAGCAGGCCGACCAGGCGCGCTCGGACGTCATCCGGCAGGCCGTGGTCGAGTCGATCCTGGTGCTGCTCACCCTGATCATCGCCGTGTCGCTGGCCGTGGTGCTGGCCCGGTCGCTCAACCACTCCCTGCGCCGGCTGCGCGAGGGCGCGCTCTCGGTGGCCAACCACGACCTGCCCGACGCCGTGCAGCGACTGCAGAACATGGGCAGCGTGGGTGACGGTGGCGTGGACGAGATCGTCCGCCAGGTCCGGGACCCGATCCAACTGAACAGCCGTGACGAGGTCGGCCAGGTGGCGTTGGCCTTCAACGTCGTCCACCGGGAGGCGGTGCGGGTCGCCGCCGAGCAGGCCGCACTGCGTACCAGCGTCTCGGCGATGTTCCTCAACCTGGCCCGCCGCAGTCAGACCCTCGTCGACCGGATGATCGGCGAGCTGGACGCGATCGAGCGCGGCGAGGAGGACCCGAAGCGGCTGGCCCAGCTCTTCGAGCTGGACCACCTGGCCACCCGAATGCGCCGCAACGACGAGAACCTGCTGGTCCTCGCCGGCGCCGACTCCGCAGTGCCGCGGCGCGACGACGCCTTGGTCGTGGACGTGCTGCGCGCCGCGCAGTCCGAGGTGGAGCTGTACAACCGCATCGAGTTCGGCACCGTCGACACCGACATCTCGGTGGCCGCGCACGCGGTCAACGACGTGGTACGCCTCGTCGCCGAGCTGCTGGACAACGCCACCCGGTTCTCGCCCCCGAACACGACAGTTGTCGCCGACGGTCGCCGCATCCGCGACTACGTCCTGATCCAGATCGAGGACCGCGGGCTCGGCCTCACCGACGAGCAGCTCGACTCGCTCAACCGCCGGCTGGCCGCCCCGCCGAGCGTGGACGTCGCCGCGTTCCGGCTGATGGGTCTGGCCGTGGTGAGCCGGCTCGCCTCCCGCTACGGCATCCGGGTGGAGCTGCGCCGCAACGTGGAGGGCGGCACCGTCGCCCAGGTGACGCTGCCCGCCGCCACCGTGCTCCTGCCCAGCAACCGGGGCCGCGACCAGGTGCTCACCCGTCCGCGCCAGCCGATGGCTGTCGAGCAGACGCCGCTCACCCCGGTCAACCACGCCGAGTCGTACGCCGGCGCCACCACCGCGGCGGCGACGCTGCCCGACCAGTGGCGGACCAACACCCCGGCGCCCGCGCAGTGGCAGTCTCCGGTCGACGCTCGGGACACCGCCCCGGCCGTGCAGGCAGGCGGCTACAGCGGGGCCCGCCCGACGGTGCCACCCGCCGCCGCGCCGGCCACCCCGGTCCCGCCCGCCCGACCGGCGTACAGCAACGGCGCTGGCACCTCGCTGGGCAGCCCGACCGTGGCGTACCCGACCATCGACGCCCTGCCTCGACGCGGCTCGACGGCCGACACCACTGACGGTCGGAGCGCCCCGGTGCTGCCCGTCGGGCCGGTCGCCGGTCCCGGAGCGGTCGCCCCGCCTGCGCCGCCCGCGCCGCCGGCCCCGCCCGTGCGGCCCGCCCCGCCGGCCATGCCGCCGACACCCGCCGCACCTGTCAGCACCCGCCCGGAGTTCCCGGCCGAAGCGCCGATCTTCCGGGAGATGGAGGCGGTCTGGTTCCGGTCGCACGGCGACGACGCGACCGCGATCTTCACCCGGCCGCAGTTCGACACACCGCCCGCACCCGCCGACGCCGGCCCGCGCGTGACCAACGGCGGCCAACAGGCCACCGCGTCCGCGCCGGCGACCGCGCCGGCCCGACCGCCACTGCCCACCCGCACCCCGGGCAGTTCCGAGGGCACCGGAGCGCAGAGCGTGGGAAGCATGGACGGATTCGCCGGCGCCAACACCGGCGGTCGCGGCGCCTCGGCGCCGAAGCCACCGCCGTCGTACACCCCGCCGCCGGCCGCCCGGACGACGCCGGCAGCGGCCCCCGCTCCGGCCGCCACCGCGAGCACGGCACCGCCGGCCACGGACTCGGACGCCTGGCGGACGGCGGCCGACGAGGGCTGGTCGCTGGCCAGCCGGGCCGCGGAGCCGGCCGCCGCCGGCACCACCCGCTCGGGTCTGCCCAAGCGGGTGCCGCAGGCACAGCTCGTGCCGGGTGGCATCGAACCGAAGGGTGGCCGGGACCGCAGCCGGCGGACCCCCGATGAAGTACGCGGCCTGTTGTCGGCCTACCACCGCGGCGTGCAGCGTGGTCGGACGGCCGGCACGGACCTGAACAGCACCTCGACCAAGGAGAGCCGATGAACAGGCCAGCTGCCATGCAGGACATGGGTTGGCTGCTCACCAACTTCGCCGACAGCGTGGCGGGTATCGCCCACGTGGTGGCGGTGTCCGCCGACGGGCTTCTGCTCGCGTCCTCCCGGGACCTGCCGGGGGACCGGGCGGACCAGCTCGCCGCGATCACCTCCGGCGTGGTGAGCCTGACCGAGGGCGCGGCCCGGATGTTCAGCGCGGGCGGGGTGTTGCAGACAGTCATCGAGATGGACAGCGGTTACCTCTTCCTCATGTCGATCAGCGACGGCTCGTCGATGGCCGTGCTTGCCGCGCGGAGCTGCGACGTGGGCCAGGTGGGCTACGAGATGGCACTGCTCGTGGAGCGGGTCGGCGCCGCGTTGGTGCCGCTGCCGAGGGACGCGGTGCGCTCGTAGCGCCAGGAAGACCCGACGCGCGGCCGCGCGCCGGAACAGGGATGGGAGGCGGTGTGGACCGGCTCCGCTGGGGACGAGGAGGTGATCGTGGATGGACCAACGGCGCGCTGACCCGCGCGGCGCTCTCGTACGCCCGTACGCGGTCACCCGTGGTCGTACCGAGCCCCGGCAGGACATCGCTCTCGAGGCGGTCCTCACGGCTTCTCCCACCCAGGTTGCCGAGTCCCGCTTCGCGGGGCACGACAAGCACCGCATCGCCACGGTCTGCGAGGGCCGTGCACAGTCGCTGGCGGAGATCGCCGCGTACACCCGGATGCCGCTGGGCGTCGCCCGGGTACTGGTCGCCGACATGGTGGCCGAGAGCCTGCTGACGTTACACACTGCTGCTCCCGCCGAGGGGTTCGAGGAGCGGATGGAACTGCTTGGAAGGGTGCTAAGTGGACTTCGCAGGCTATGACCCCGCTGGGGGGCGGCCGGGCCGGGGAATCGTCTCCGCGAAGATCGTTGTCGCGGGCGGCTTCGGCGTCGGTAAGACGACCCTCGTCGGCTCGATCTCCGAGATCACGCCGCTGACGACCGAGGCGGTGATGACCGCCGCGGGTGTCGGCATCGACGACCCGTCCAAGGTGCCGGGCAAGGAGACCACCACCGTCGCCATGGACTTCGGCCGGATCACCATGGCCCAGGACCTGATCCTGTACCTGTTCGGTACCCCGGGTCAGACCCGCTTCTGGTTCATGTGGGACGAGATCATCCGAGGCGCGGTGGGTGCGGCCGTCCTGGTGGACACCCGCCGGATCACCGACGCGTTCGCCCCGCTGGACTACTTCGAGAACCGCAACCTGCCGTACGTGGTGGCGCTGAACCGGTTCGACGGCGCTCCCCAGTACGAGCTGGAGGAGGTCCGCGAGGCGTTGGCCATCTCGCCGCAGGTGCCGCTGGTGATGACCGACGCCCGGCACCGGGACTCGGTCAAGCAGGTGCTGGTGACTGTGGTCGAGCACGCCATGCTCCGGCTCCAGGCCGAGCACGGTCGGGGCTTCCCCACGCCGGTCGGCTGAACCGCCGCGTCGTGGCCGGCTCGCCTGGGCCGGCCACGACGCGTTCAGGGCGTGCCCTAGTCGACCCGGAGCCGGTAGCCGCGCTTCACCACTGTCTGCACCACGCGCGGCGCGCGCAGGCCGGCCCGTAGGCGTGCCACGGCCATCTCCACCGCGTGCTCGTCGGCGCCCCGGGGGAGGGTCCGCAGCAGCGCCGTGCGCGACAGCACCCGCCCGGGGGCCTGGGCCAGCGCCCGCAGCACCGCCATCGGGGCGGGAGCGAGAGGGCGTAGCTCGCCGTCGATCACCGCGGCGTGCCCGCGCAGGGTGAGCAGGTGCCCGCCGGCCTTGAACGTCACGGTCCGGCGGGGCAGCTCGTCGACGATGGTCCGCACCAACGCGCCCAGCCGGGCCCGGGCAGGAGCGCTCACCGGCACCCCGTGGCGCAGCAACGGTTCGGCGGTCACCGCGCCGACGCAGCTGGCCAGCACGTCGCCGCGGAACGCGGACACCACCGCGTCGGTACGGTCCCCGGCGGCCCGCAGCAGCGCCTCGACCGCCGGCGCCGAGGTGAACGTCACCGCGTCCACCAGCCGGCCGGTGATCAGGTCGATCAGCCGGTGCAGCGGCGCCGGGTCGGTAGGCGGCGCCCAGCGGTAGACCGGCACCTCGATCACGGTCGCGCCGGCCGCCTCCAACGCGAGCGTGCACTCGGGCTGCCGCTCACCGTGCAACTGCATGGCGATCACCTGCCCGGCCACGCCGCGCCGGCGCAGGTGATCGACCACCTCGTCGCAGCTCTCCGACGCCGGTGACCACTGGTCGTGCAGCCCGGCCGCCCGGATCGCGCCGCGCGCCTTCGGGCCCCGGGCGACGACGTACGAGCTGGCGAGCACCGAACGCAGTGGTTCGGCCAGCCCCCAGCCCTCGGCGGCCTCCAGCCACCCGCGCATCCCGATGCCGGTGTTGGCCATCAGGATGTCAGGTGGCTGGTCCAGGCAGGCGCGGGTCGCCTCGCGCAGTTCCGTGTCGTCGGACAGCGGCACGATCCGCAGCGCCGGGGCGAGCACCACGCGGGCGCCCCGGCGTTCGAGCAGCGCGGCCAACTCGTCGCGCCGCCGGTCGGCGGTCACCCCGATGGTGAAGCCGGCCAGTTCTTCCCGCATCAGCCCTCCCGTCGCAACCGCACTTCGACGATCCCGTCATGGCAGCGCGTGTCGTGCCGGGCCACCGCCATCCCGGGCAGGTCGAGGCAGTCGCCGTTGCGCAGGTCGTACACCTGCTTGTGCAGCGGCGAGGCAACCGTCGGTACACCGCCGCGGCTGCCCACGATGCCCCGCGACAGCACGTACGCCCCGGAGACCGGGTCGCGGTTGTCGATCGCGAACAGCCCGTCCACGGTGTGGAAGAGGGCGACCTGCACGCCGTCGACCAGGGCGGCGACGCCCCGGTTGGGCTCCAGCCGGTCGAGGGGGCAGACAGCGGTCCAGTCGAGCGTGGTCGTGTGGGTCATCGCCGTACCTCCGGAAGGCCGAGTGTGACGGGTTGCCGGCGGGCGTCTGCCGGCGTGGACCGGGTGGTCGTCAGGGCCCGTGCCGGCACCGGCTGGCCGCGTTCCACGGCGAAGGTGATCGACGGATCGGGCACGTCGGGGGCATTGACGAAGGAGGTGTAGCGGCGCAGCCGCTCCGGGTCGTCGAGCACGTCGCGCCACTCGTCGGAGTACGACGTCACGTGCCGGGCCATCGCCGCGTCCAGGTCGGCGCAGAGCCCCAACGAGTCGTCCACGATGACCGCGCGCAGGTGGTCCAGGCCGCCGTCCATGGCCTCGATCCATCCCGCGGTGCGTTGCAGCCGGTCGGCGGTGCGGATGTAGTAGATCAGGAACCTGTCGATGAGCGTGACCAGCTCCTCGGTGGACAGGTCGGTGGCGAACAGGTCGGCGTGGCGGGGCCGGAAGCCGCCGTTGCCGCCGACGTAGAGGTTCCAGCCGGTCTCGGTGGCGATGATGCCGAAGTCCTTGCTGCGGGCCTCGGCGCACTCCCGGGCGCAACCGGAGACCGCCGACTTGAGCTTGTGCGGCGCGCGCAGTCCGCGATAGCGCAGCTCCAGCGCCACGGCCAGCCCCACCGAGTCCTGCACCCCGTACCGGCACCAGGTCTCGCCGACGCAGGACTTCACGGTGCGCAGCGCCTTGCCGTACGCGTGGCCGGACTCGAAACCTGCGTCCACCAGGCGCCGCCAGATCTGCGGTAGCTGCTCGACCCGGGCGCCGAACAGGTCGATCCGCTGCCCGCCGGTGATCTTCGTGTAGAGCTGGAAGTCCCGGGCGACCTCGCCGATGACGATCAGCTTCTCCGGGGTGATCTCGCCGCCGGGGATGCGGGGCACCACCGAGTAGCTGCCGTCGCGTTGCAGGTTGGCCAGGAAGTGGTCGTTGGTGTCCTGCAACGACGCCTGCTCGCCGTCGAGCACGTGCCCGCTGCCCAGCGACGCGAGGATCGACGCCACCACCGGCTTGCAGATGTCGCAGCCGCGTCCCCGACCGTGCTCGGCGATGAGCTGGGAAAACGTGCGGATGCCACGGACGCGGACGATCTCGAACAGCTCCCGCCGGCTGACGTCGAAGTGCTCGCACAGCGCTGTGGACTGCGCCACCCCGGCCGCGTCCAGGAGCTGCTTCAGCATCGGCACGCAGGAGCCGCAGCTCGTGCCGGCACGGGTGCACGCCTTCAACGCCGGCACGTCCGCGCAGCCGCCCGCGATGGCGTCGTCCACGTCACCGCGGGTGACCGCGTTGCAGGAGCAGACCTGGGCGGTGGCGGGAAGCGCTCCGGCGTCCGCGCCGCCGCCCTCGGGGGCGAGCAGCGCCAGTGGGGCAGCCGGCAGCGGGCCGCCCACGCTGGCCCGCAACGTCGGGTACGCGCTGGCGTCGCCCACCAGCACCCCGCCCAGCAGGGTGTGCGCGTCGTCGGAGAGGACCAGTTTCGCGTAGACCCGGGTGGCCGGGTCGGTGAACGTGACGTCCAGGCAGCCCTCGGTGGCACCGTGTGCGTCGCCGAACGACGCCACGTCGACACCGAGCAGCTTCAGCTTCGTGGCGGTGTCCGCGCCCGGGAAGGTCGCCGCGCCGCCGACCAGCCGGTCGGCGACCACCTCGGCCGTCGCGTACCCGGGGGCGACCAGGCCGTGGCAGGTGCCGTCGACAGCCGCGCACTCGCCGACGGCCCAGATGTGCTCGTCGGCGCTGCGGCAGGTCTCGTCGACGAGCACCCCACCCCGCGGACCCAGCGGCAGGCCGGCGGCCCGTGCCAGCTCGTCGCGGGGCCGGATGCCGGCGGCCACCACGACCAGCTCGGCGTCGACCACGCGGCCGTCGGACAGCTCCAGAGCGGCGACCGCGCCGTCGGCCCC
This sequence comes from Micromonospora lupini, assembly GCF_026342015.1. NCBI lineage: Bacteria > Bacillati > Actinomycetota > Actinomycetes > Micromonosporales > Micromonosporaceae > Micromonospora > Micromonospora lupini. The sequence continues at coordinate 549,975 of NZ_JAPENL010000002.1, read as the reverse complement.
GGCGCGGATCGCGGTGGTGGCCACCCCGAGGTGGGTACGCACACCCAGCTCCTCGACGTAGCGGCGCAGCATCGCGCCACCGGCCTGGTCCACCTGCACCGGCATCAGCCGGGGCGCGAACTCCACCACGTCGGTGCTCAGGCCGAGCAGGCGCAGGGCGTTCGCCGCCTCCAGCCCGAGCAAACCGCCGCCGATCACCGCGCCGACCCGTCGACCCTGCGCGTACGTCCGGATCGCCGCCAGGTCGTCCAGGGTCCGGTAGACGAAGACCCCGGGCAGCTCGGCGCCGGGCACCTGTGGCACGAACGGGTATGACCCGGTGGCCAGCACCAGCGCGTCGTAGGCGTACTCGCCGGCGGCGGTGGTCACCACCCGCCGGGCGCGGTCGATTGCGGTGGCCGGCTCACCGAGGCGCAGCCGCACCCCGTCGTGCGGGGTGTGCACGTTCAGCTCGTCCTCGCTCACCCCGTCGAAGTACGCCGAGAGCCGCACCCGGTCGTACGCCGGACGCCCCTCCTCGGCCAGCACTGTCACCCGCCAACGGCCCTGCGGGTCGCGGGCGCGTAGCGCGTCGACGAAGCGCTGCCCCACCATGCCGTTGCCGATGACGACCAGGTCCTGACCGCTCATCGCGTCACCTCCACAGATTCCGCCTCGGACAGCCAGTCGACGATGCCGCCTACCGCATCCCGGCACCCGCCGCACCCGGTGCCGGCCCGGGTCCCCGCCGCCACCGCGTCGACGGTCCGCGCGCCGGAGCGCCAGCAGCGCACGAGCGCTCCCTTGGTCACGGTGTTGCACTGGCAGACGACTGCCGCGTCCGGCATCAGCGCCGGTGACGCGCTCGGCGCCGCGCCGGCCCCGCCGAGCGCGCGGCCCAGCAGCAGGGCCCGCCGGTCGGTCGGCACCGGGTGACCCCTGTCGAAGAGCTGGATCACCGTGCCGACCGCCGGGTTGTCGCCGAGCAGGATCGCGCCGATCAGCCGTTCGTCGTGGATCCGTAGGCGGGCGTACGTACCCCGGGCCGGGTCGGCGAAGGTCAGCTCCTCGCCCGGCCCGCCGCCCGCCGCGTCGCCCATCGCGGCCAGGTCGATCCCGGCTGCCTTGAGTCGCGTCACCACCGGCCGGGGTCGGTAGCGGGCCAGCGGGTCGGTGCCGGTGAGCACGTCGGCGAGCACCCGGGCCTGGGCCCAGGCGGGTGCGACGAGTCCGGTGAGCGTGCCGTCGTGTTCGGCGCAGTCGCCGATCGCCGAGACGCTCCGGTCGTTGGTGCGCAGCCGGTCGTCCACCACCACACCGCGTCGCACCGTCAGCCCGGCGGCCTGCGCGAGGGCGGTGTCCGGGCGTACCCCGCAGGAGAGCACCAGCAGGTCGGCGTGCAGCGACCGGCCGTCGGCCAGGTCGAGGCGGACGCCTGTGTCGTCGGCGACGACTCCGGTCGCCGGCACCGCGAGCTGGATGGTGACGCCGAGCCCGGCGAGCGTCCCGGCGAGCACCGCGCTGGCCCCGGGGTCGAGCTGCCGCTCCATCAGGTGCCCGGTGTGGTGCACCACTGTGGTGGCGAGCCCGCGTGTCGCCAGGCCCCGGGCGGCCTCCAGGCCGAGCAGCCCACCGCCGAGCACGAGGGCGCTGCGCGCGCCGTCCGCCACGGCGAGGATCCGGCGGCAGTCGTCCAGGGTCCGGAAGGGGACGACCCGCCGCGGCAGGTCGGTCGGGTCGAGGCCGGGCAGCGGCGGCACCACCGCCCGCGCGCCGGTGGCCAGCACCAGATGGTCGTAGGAGATCCGTTCGCCGTCGCCGGTGCGGACCTCGCGGGCGGACCGGTCCACAGCGGCCACCGGCACGCCGGGACGCATGTCGATGCCGTGCCCGGCGGCCTCGGTCAGCTCCACGTCCGGTTCGGCGATCCGGCCCGCCAGCAGCGTGGAGAGCATGATCCGGTTGTACGCGCGGTGCGGCTCCGCTCCGAGCACTGTCACCTTCCGGTCGCCCTCGCGGGCGTGCAGCTCGGCCGCGAGCCGGGCACCGGCCATCCCGTTGCCGACGATCACCACTCGTGCCGTCATGCCTTCTCCACCCGGACCGCGCAGATCTTGAACTCGGGCATCCCGGAGATCGGGTCCACCGCGTCGTTGGTCACCGAGTTGGCCCGGCCGGCGCCGGGCCAGTGGAACGGCGCGAAGACCGTGTCCGGTCGGATCCCCGTGCTGAGGCGGGCCGGCGCGCGCAGCTCACCCCGGCGGGACGTGACCCGCACCGGGTCGCCGTCGTCGATGCCCAGCCGGGCCGCCAGGTCGGGGTGCAGCTCGACGAACGCCTCGGGCGCGGCGCGGCGCAGCGCGGCCACCCGGCGGGTCTGCGTGCCGGACTGGTACTGGGCCAGCACCCGGCCGGTGGTGAAGTGCAGGGGGTACGTGGCGCAGACCTCCTCGGCGGCGGGCCTGTGGTCCACGGCGTGGAACCGGGCCCGGCCGTCCGGGGTGCCGAACCGGTCGGCGAAGAGCCGTGGTGTGTCCGGCCCGTCCGCGCTGGGGCAGGGCCAGAAGACGCCGTCGTCGGCGTCGATCCGGTCCCAGCTGATCCCGGCGTAGTCGGCGACCCCACCGGCGGAGGCGCGGCGCAGCTCGGCGAACACGGTGGCCGGGTCGACCGGAAACCGCGCCGTCGCGACGGTGGCGGCCGCCTGGTCCGGGGCCAGCCGCGCCGCCAGGTCGGAGAGGATGGCCAGGTCGGTCCGGACGCCAGGCGGAGGTGGGCGCAGCGCCCGTCGACGCAGCACGCGGCCCTCCAGGTTGGTCATGGTGCCGTCCTCCTCGGCCCACTGCGCGGTGGGCAGCACCACGTCGGCAAGCGCCGCCGTCTCGGAGAGCAGCAGGTCGGCGACGACCAGCAGGTCGAGGTCGCGCAGCCGGCCCTCGATCCGGGCTGCCCGGGGAGCGGAGACCACCGGGTTCGAACCGAACACCAGCAACGCCCGAGGGCCGTCCGCGGTGCCGAGCGAGTCGAGCAGTCGGTAGGCCGGCACGCCGGGGCCGGGCAGGTCGTCGGCCGGCACGCCCCACACACCGGCGACGTGCTCCCGGGCCGCCGGGTCGTCGATCTTGCGGTAGCCGGGGAGCTGGTCGGCCTTCTGCCCGTGCTCCCGCCCGCCCTGACCGTTGCCCTGGCCGGTGAGGCAGCCGTACCCCGAGCCCTCGCGGCCGGGCAGGCCGAGAGCGAGAGCGAGATTGACGTACGCGCTGACGGTGTCGACGCCCTTGGCGTGCTGCTCGGCGCCGCGCGCGGTCAGGATGATCACGCGGCCGCCGGTGCCCAGCGCCCGGGCGGTCGCCTCCAGGTCGGCCACCGGCACGCCGGAGAGCTGTTCCGCGCGGGCCGGCCACCAGGCGGCGACGCTGCGGCGGACCGCGTCGAAGCCGCTGGTCCGCTCGGCCACGTACGCCTGGTCGACCCAGCCCTCGGTGACCGCGATGTGCAGCAGCGCGTTGGCCACCGCGAGATCGGTGCCCGGCAGCGGTTGCAGGTGCAGGTCGGCCTGGCGGGCGGTGGCGGTGACGCGGGGGTCGACGACGATGAGCCGGCCGCCACCCCGGCGCTGCTCGGTGAGCCACCGCACCAGCGGCGGCATGGTCTCCGCCGGGTTGGCGCCGACAAGCAGGAGTGTGTCGGCCCGGCCGAGGTCGGCAAGCGGAAACGGCAGCCCCCGGTCGACGCCGAAGGCGCGCAGCCCGGCGGCGGCCGCCGAGGACATGCAGAACCGTCCGTTGTAGTCGATGTTGCGGGTGCGCAGCGCGACCCTGGCGAACTTTCCGAGCGCGTACGCCTTCTCGTTCGTCAATCCGCCGCCGCCGAAGACGGCGACCGCGTCCCGACCGGAGCTGTCCTGGATGGCGCGCAGACCGCTGGCGACCCGGTCCAGGGCGGCGTCCCAGGTCGCCGGGCGCAGTTCGCCGCTGACCGGGTCGCGCAGCAGTGGGGTGGTCAGCCGGTCCGGGTGGTCGAGCAGCTCGGCGGACGTCCAGCCCTTCTGGCAGAGCCCGCCCCGGTTGGTGGGGAACTGGCGGGGGAGCACGCTCACCCCGGCGTCGTCCTCGCGCAGCGTCATCCCGCACTGGAGGGCGCAGTACGGGCAGTGCGTCGCCACCTCCCGGGGGGTCCGCCCCGGTCGAGTTGCCGGCTGTGCACCGTCTGTCATGTCCAGAAAGCGTGCCGCCGGGCGGTTTCCGGTCCGGGTCCCTTCTGTTTCGGTCCTGTCAAGTGGGGCTCACACCGCACAGGGGCAACCCGAAGAACGGCTGGTCGCCAACGGTCGCCCCAACCAACGGCGGCCGGGGCGGGTTCCGTGGGGATCTTGGACAGTTTCCGTTCTCGCGCAACGGAAACTGTCCAAGATCTGGGCAGGTCGAGGGCATCCCCGGTATGTGGTGTTTATAATGTGGGAAATCTGTCTCAAAGTTTGGGAGACGCTGATGAGCGTGGCGGACGTCTTCGACGCGGTGGCCGGCACCTACGACGAGGCGCGTCGGCGACTGATCCCCTGCTTCGACGCGTTCTACGGCGCGGCCGTCGAGGTGGCGGCGCCACCACTGCGCGCCGCGCTGGCCGCCGGCCGTACGCCTGAGGTGTTGGACCTGGGCGCGGGCACCGGCCTGCTCTCGCTGCTGCTCGCCGCGGCGGTGCCCGGGGTTCGGCTGACCCTGGTGGACGGGGCGCCGGCCATGCTCGCCCGCGCCACCGAGCAGTTGCGCGACCGGGGCGTGCCGCACCGGACCGTCCGGGCCGACCTGTCCGACGAGCTGCCGCCCGGCCGGTACGACGCGGTGGTCAGCGCGCTGGCGATCCACCACCTGGACGACAACGGCAAGCGGACGCTCTACCGGCGGGCCGCCGCGTCACTCGTGCCCGGTGGCGTCTTCGTCAACGCCGAGCAGGTGGCCGGCCCGACACCGGCCCTGGACCGGCGCTACGACGAGGTGTGGCTGGCGCGGATCACCGAGCTGGGCGCGTCCACCGACGAGATCGCGGCTTCCCGGGAGCGGATGCGGCACGACAGGCCGGCGACCGTCGCCGACCAGTGCCGGTGGCTCGCCGAGGCCGACCTGGTCGACGTCGACTGCTACTTCAAGGAGTGGCGCTTCGCCGTGTTCGGTGGCCGGGCCCGGTGACGGTATGGGCGTTTCGGCGGCCGGGGGCGAGCCGGCCGACGTGTGGATGACTGACGGTCATACCGCTGGGTAGTCTCAGCGGCATGACTGCCAAGGTGACGCTGTCGTTCACGGACGAGACGATCGAGGACGCCCGACGCTTCGCCAAGCGCGAAGGGCTCTCCCTCTCGGCGTGGATGGACCAGGCCGCCCGCGAGAAGGCGCTGCGCGAGGTCTTCACCGCGCACGCCGCCGCCGTGGGCCGCGCCGGCCTCGACCTGGAGTCCGCAGCCCTCGCCGACGCCCGCGAGGTGGGCATGGTCAACGACCTCTTCGCCGGCGGACGGCCGCGTGCTGCGTAGGGGCGAGGTCTGGCGCATCGAGGGCGCCCGGGAACGCCTCGGGCTCGTGATCAGCTCGGACGTCTACAACTCCACAGACGTGCCCATCGTGATCGTGGTCGAGGTGGTCGAGGAGTCGCTGCTGCGCGACTCGCCCCTGGCCGTGTCGATGGGCCGGTACGTGGTGATGCCCGACCGGATCTCCGCGCCGATGAAGAAGTGGTTCAGCGAGTGCGTGGACGTCGCCGACACCGACACCATGCTCCGGGTCGGTCGCGCCCTGCGCATCCTCCAGGAGCTCTGAGCCTCCCTACCTCACCATCGCCGCAGGCCCGTGGTGCGGCAGCCGTTTCCGGGCCGACCCGTGACGGGCACTGCCAGGTAACCCCGCCTTCCTAGCGTTCCACCTCGTCGCATCGACGAGGAGGAGCCGCCGTGAGCACGCTCACCAGCACCGCAGTCACCACCGCGCCACCCGCCGTCGCCGGGCGTCGACCTCCGCTGGAGGACTGGCGGCCCGAGGACCCCGACTTCTGGCGTACGACAGGCGCCCCCATCGCCCGCCGCAACCTCTGGGTGTCGATCTTCGCCGAGCACGTCGGCTTCTCCGTGTGGAGCCTCTGGTCGGTGACAGTGCTCTTCCTCGGCCCCGCGTACGGCATCGACCCGGCCGGCAAGTTCCTGCTCACCGCCGTGCCGGCCGCGCTGGGGGCGGTGCTGAGGCTGCCGTACACACTGGCGGTGGCCCGCTTCGGCGGACGGCGCTGGACGACTATCAGCGCGCTGCTGCTGCTGGTCCCGACGGTGCCGATGACTGTGCTGCTGGAACCCGGGGTGTCCTACTCCACACTGATGGTGCTCGCCTGCCTCACGGGCGTCGGCGGCGGCAACTTCGCCTCCTCGATGGCGAACATCAACCTGTTCTACCCGTCCCGGCTCAAGGGGCGGGCCCTCGGGCTCAACGCCGGTGGCGGCAACCTCGGCGTACCCGCGGTGCAGCTGGTCGGACTGGCGGTGCTCGCCACCGCCGGCGCGGCGTACCCCCGGCTGGTGCCCGCCGTCTACCTGCCGCTGATCGTGCTGGCCGCGCTGGCGGCGACCCGCTGGCTGGACACCGTGCCCGGCGCGCGCAACGAGCCCGGTGCGCTGCGCGAGGCCGCCCGGGACCCGCACACCTGGATCATGTCGCTGCTCTACATCGGCACCTTCGGCTCGTTCATCGGGTTCGGCTTCGCGTTCGGCCAGGTGCTCCAGCTCCAGTTCGCCGAGCGGTTCCCCACCCCCGTCGACGCCGCCTGGCTGACCTTCCTCGGGCCGCTTGTGGGCTCGCTGATCCGGCCGCTGGGCGGCCACCTCGCCGATCGGCTCGGCGGGGCCCGGGTGACCTTCTGGAACTTCGTGGCGATGGCGCTCGGCGCCGGCACGGTGCTGTACGCAGCCCGCGAGCGCTCGTTCGGGCTCTACCTGGCCGGGTTCCTCGCCCTCTTCGTCTTCTCCGGCGTCGGCAACGGCTCCACGTACAAGATGATCCCGGCGATCTTCCGGGCCCGGGCGGCGGACGCCGTGGCCGCCGGCACACGCGACCCGGAGGCCGCCGCGCGGTGGGCGCGGAGGATGACCGGCGCGTTGATCGGCATCGCCGGCGCGATCGGCGCCTCCGGCGGGGTGCTCGTCAACATCGCCTTCCGTCAGTCGTTCCTCGGCTCCGGCAACGCCGATGCCGCCTACCTGGCGTTCATCGGCTGGTACGCGCTGTGCATCGCGGTGACCTGGGTCGTCTACAGGCGTCCGGGGTCGCACCGGCTCGCCGGGGTATGATCCGGGTCACGGCCGGCGCGTCGCCGCGCGGCATCCCACCCCCGTTTTGACCTGCCGATGGGGCGCCGGGTATCGTTGCCTGCTGTTGTACGACATCCAGAGGCGTGCCCTATCAGGTACGCTTGGTCGTTCGTGCGCGCTGGTCCGGCCTGCTAGCTCTGGTCACCTCGGCGCGCGACCCCAGACCGACGACGAGACAAGGTAGACCTGTGCGTACGTACAGCCCGAAGCCGGGTGAGATCGAGCGTCAGTGGCACGTCATCGACGCCTCTGATGTCGTGCTGGGCCGCCTGGCCACCCACGCCGCCACGTTGCTGCGTGGTAAGCACAAGCCGACTTTCGCGCCGCACGTCGACACGGGCGACTTCGTCGTCATCGTGAACGCGGGCAAGGTTGCGCTGACCGGCAACAAGCGCCAGACCAAGGTCGCTTACCGCCACTCCGGTTACCCGGGTGGTCTGAAGCAGGTCGGCTACGACGAGCTGCTGACCAAGCGCCCCGAGCGGGCCATCGAGCTGGCTGTGAAGGGGATGCTCCCGCACAACAAGCTCGGCCGTCAGCTGATCAAGAAGCTGAAGGTCTACGCCGGCGCCGAGCACCCGCACCTCGCGCAGCAGCCGGTGCCGTTCGAGATCAAGCAGATCGCGCAGTGAGCGCGGGCGAAGGAAGCAGCATGACCGACATCATCGAGACCGAGGCCGCCCCGGAAGCCACGGAGGCCCCCGAGGTCACCGAGGCGCCGGCGCCCGTTGCCCGCGCGCCTCGTGGTGACCGGCCGATCCAGACCGTGGGCCGCCGCAAGGAGGCCATCGTCCGGGTTCGCCTCGTCCCGGGCACCGGCAAGATCACCTGCAACGGCCAGGACCTCGAGGCGTACTTCCCGAGCAAGGTGCACCAGCAGCTCATCAAGGACCCGCTGGTCACCGCCGAGAAGCCCGAGCAGTTCGACGTCATCGCCAACCTGCGTGGCGGCGGCACCACCGGCCAGGCCGGTGCGCTCCGTCTCGGCATCGCCCGCGCGCTGATCATCAACGAGCCGGACGACCGCCCGGCCCTCAAGAAGGCCGGCTTCCTCACCCGGGACGCCCGGGTCAAGGAGAGCAAGAAGTACGGCCTCAAGAAGGCCCGTAAGGCTCCCCAGTACTCGAAGCGCTGATCTTTTCCAGCGCGTTGTACTTCTGACGGACGGCCGGTCCGCCTCCCCTCGACCGGGGAGGTGGGCCGGCCGTTCCGCTTTCTCCTTCTCGGTAGTGCTCATCGGAGGTTGGCGGGTATGGGTCGGTTGTTCGGCACGGACGGCGTACGCGGGCGGGCGAACGCTGATCTCACGCCCGAGTTGGCGCTCGCACTCGCCGTGGCCGCCGCGCACACGCTCGCCGAGACGGACCGCAGCCATCCGCCGCTCGCCGTCGTGGGCCGGGACACCCGGGCCAGCGGGGAGATGCTGGAGGCCGCGGTCGTGGCCGGGCTGACCAGCGCCGGCGCCAACGTGGTACGCGTCGGCGTGCTGCCCACCCCTGCCGTGGCGTTCCTCACCGCCGAGGCGAAGGCCGACCTCGGGGTGATGCTCTCCGCGTCACACAACCCCATGCCGGACAACGGCATCAAGCTCTTCGCCGCCGGCGGGCACAAGCTGCCCGACGAGATCGAGCTGCGGATCGAGGCGGCCGTCGAGACGAACGCCACCACCGCCTGGGACCGACCCGTCGGCGCCGGCGTCGGGCGGGTGCACGACCTGCTCGACGGCGCGGACCACTACGTCCAGCACCTCGTGAGCACCGTGCCGCACCGGCTCGAAGGGATCAAGGTCGTCGTCGACTGCGCCAACGGCGCCGCCGCCGAGGTCGCCCCCGTCGCGTACCGGGAGGCCGGGGCCGAGGTCATCGCGATCCACGCCGAGCCCGACGGGCTCAACATCAACGACGACTGCGGCTCCAACCACATCGAGGCGCTGCGCGAGGCCGTCGTCGAGCACGGCGCCCACCTGGGCATCGCCCACGACGGTGACGCCGACCGCTGCCTGGCGGTCACCGCGGACGGCGACGAGGTCGACGGCGACCAGCTGATGGCGATCCTCGCGCTTGCCATGCGGGAGGCCGGCACGCTCACCCAGGACACCCTGGTGGCCACCGTGATGAGCAACCTCGGCCTGCGGCTGGCGATGTCCGCGCAGGGCATCCGGCTGATCGAGACCAAGGTCGGCGACCGGTACGTGCTGGAGGAGCTGCGCGCCTCCGAGCTGGCGCTCGGCGGCGAGCAGAGCGGCCACATCGTCATGCCCGCGCACGCCACCACCGGCGACGGCGTCCTCACCGGCCTGCACCTGATGGCCCGGATGGCCGCGACCGGCAAGTCCCTCGCCGAGCTGGCGTCCGTGGTCACCAAACTGCCGCAGGTGCTGATCAACGTGCCGGTCGGCGACCGTACCGTCGGCGCCGCCGCGCCTGCCGTCCGTGCCGAGGTCGAGCGGGCCGAGGCGGAGCTGGGCGAGACCGGCCGGGTGCTGCTGCGCCCGTCGGGCACCGAACCGCTCGTCCGGGTGATGGTCGAGGCCGCCACCGAGGCGACGGCCCGCGAGGTCGCCGAGCGGATCGCCGCCCTCGTGCGTACCGCCAGCCCCGCCGCGTCGTAGCCGAGCCGGCCGGGGCGTTCGCCCGGCGCGTCAGCGGGTCAGGGCGCGCAACCGGGTGACCGCCTCGGTCAGCACCTCCGGGCGCTTGCAGAACGCGAACCGGACCAGTCGCCGGCCGGCCTCGGCGTCGTCGTAGAAGACCTGGGTCGGCACGGCCACCACGCCGCAGCGCTCCGGCAACGAGCGGCAGAACTCCACCCCGTCGACGCCGCCGAGGGCGGTGATGTCGGCGGTGACGAAGTACGTGCCCTCCGAGTCGAACACCTCGAACCCGGCGTCGGTCAGACCACCGACGAGCTGGTCACGCCGCTGCTGGAGACTGTCTCGGAAACCCGTGTAGTAGTCGTCGGGCAGGGCCAGCGCCACGGCCACCGCCGGTTGCAGTGGCGCGGCGTTGACATAGGTGAGGAACTGCTTCACCCGCAGCACCGCCGAGACCAGCGCCGCCGGGCCGCTCGCCCAGCCGACCTTCCAACCGGTGCAGGAGAACGTCTTGCCGGCCGACGAGATGCGCAGCGTCCGCTCCCACATGCCGGGCAGCGCGGCCAGCGGCACGTGCGGGCTGGACGCGTCCGTGAACACGAGGTGCTCGTAGACCTCGTCGGTGACCGCGTACGTGCCGTACTCCTGGCACAGCTCGGCAACCAGCGCCAACTCGGCCGGCGTGAACACCTTGCCGGTCGGATTGTGCGGTGAGTTGAGCAGCACCAGCCGGGTACGCGGCCCGAACGCCGCCCGCAGCGCCGCCGGGTCGAAGGCGTACCGGCCGTCCGCGCCGGGACGCAGCGTGACCGGCCGCCGGACCGCGCCGGCCAGCGCGATCGAGGCGGCGTACGAGTCGTAGTACGGCTCGAAGCAGACCACCTCGTCGCCCGGCTCGCACAGCGCGAGGATGCTTGCCGCCACCGCCTCGGTCGCGCCCGCCGTGATCACGATCTCGCCGTCCGGGTCGTACGCCAGGTCGTGGAACCGCCGCTGGTGGGCCGCCACGGCCGCGCGCAGGGCGGGTATCCCCGGGCCGGGCGGGTACTGGTTCTGCCCGCCGCGCAGCGCCTCGGCGGCGGCGGCCAGCATCTCCGGCGGGCCGTCCGTGTCCGGGAAGCCCTGGCCCAGGTTGACCGATCCGGTCCGTACGGCGAGGGCGGACATCTCGGCGAAGATCGTCGTGCCGAACGGCCGCATCCGGGCCACCAGCGGGTCGACATCGGTCGTCGTCACCTGCGCCAGCCTACGGGCACCCGGCGGCCGAACCTAGGGCGTGTGTCAGGGCCCCGGCTCGACCGAGGCTTCGACACACGCCCCGAGCCTCACTCGGGCTCGCAGCTCGTCGCCCAGGTCCCCGCAGTCTTGTTGACGACCGGTTTGCCGACGCCGGTGACCGTGACGGTGCAGTCGATCGGTCGCTCCTGATAGTCGGACCACCTGGCCTCCACCATGACCCGGCTCTGGCCGTCGGTCCGGATGGTGGTGCGCCAGGGCAGCTTCGCGCGGTCGACGTGGATGAGATCGCTCTCCGCGTCGAAGTACGCGATGTCCGCCTCGCCCGCCCCGGACACCTCGTAGACCACCGTCACCGGCGCCGGTCCCGACGTCGGGCGCGTGATCGGCTTCTTGGTGGGCGCGGCCGTGGTGGTCTCCGCGTCGGTGGGCGCGGTGGGCGCGGTGGGCTCCGGTGCGGCGGTCGGCGGCCAGCCGTCGTCGTACGGGTCGCTGTCGTACGGGTCCTCGGCGACGGAATCCGGGACCAGTTGGCTGATCAGGGGCCCGCCCACGCAGAAGCAGCCGCAGGCGGCGAGGACGAGCGCCGCGACCACCCCGACGACGATCCCGACCACCCGACCGTTGCCGCCGGGAGGACGGCCACCGACCTGCGGATAGCCGGGGTACAGATACTGCGGCGGGTAACCCGCTGGGGGATAGCCCCCTGGGGGATAGCCCGGTGGCGGGTGACCCGGGGGTGGCCAGGCTGTCGAACCGGGGGGCGTCCACGAGGTGCCGGTGGGATCGGGCGTCCAAGACGTGGACTGCGGCCCTGGCTGAGGTGTCGCCCCGGGCTGGGGTGTCGCGCCGGGCGTCGACGGCTCGGACGGGGCTCCGGGCGTCCAGGACGCGGACGGCGGGCCGGGCTCCCACGGCGCGGACGGCGGGCCGGGCGCCCAGGGCGACGGGGGTGCCCAGGGCTGGCTCGGCGCCAGCGGGTCGGGCATCGGGAAGGAGCCCGGCGCGGACCAGTCGGACGGCGGCGGTCCCGCCGTCGGATCCGGCGGCGTCGGGGTTGGCTCCGGGGGTGGCGTCGGGGACGCCTCGGGCGGCGGCGCGTCGGACATGGCTGCTCCGGGCGGGAGTGGGTATGGGGCCAACGGGCCAGGGGAGCGCGCCGAACCCGCCGGAAGACTGTCGTACCCGCTGGCCGTCCGCAACCCCGTCGGGTCGGTGGCACCGCGAGCGGGCCCGTGACACTCGTCCCATTGCCGCCTACCCACCACCGATCGCTCAAATTCGGTGCTTGTTTAGCCGACTTTCGAGCACCCATGCTGAGCGAAACTGGGTTAGGCTGCGGGCCATGTGTGGAATCGTGGGATACGCGGGCGCGCGCCCCGCACTGGGCATCGTGCTCGACGGGCTGCGGCGGCTGGAATACCGGGGCTACGACTCGGCGGGCGTCGCGATCGTCTGCGACGGCCAGCTGCTGACCGAGAAGAAGGCCGGCAAGCTCGCCAACCTGGAGAAGGTGCTCTCCGAGCGCGCCGCCGACGACCCGACCTCCTGTGCGGCCAGCCCGATCGGCATCGGTGACGGCACCACAGGCATCGGGCACACCCGGTGGGCCACCCACGGCGGGCCGACCGACCGAAACGCCCACCCGCACCTGGCCCCCGACGGCCGCGTCGCGGTGATCCACAACGGCATCATCGAGAACTTCGCCAAGCTCCGCGCCGAGCTGGAGGCCGACGGCGTCCAGTTCACCAGCGACACCGACACCGAGTGCGCCGCGCACCTGCTGTCCGCCGCGCTGGCCGACCTGCGCGCCGCCGGCCAGCCGGACGGTCCGCAACTGCTCGCCGCCGGCATGCGCGTCGTGTGCCAGCGGCTGGAAGGCGCGTTCACCCTGCTCGCGGTCGACGCCGGGGTGCCCGGCGCGGTCGTCGGCGCCCGGCGCAACTCGCCGCTTGTCGTCGGCCGGGGCGAGGGGGAGAACTACCTGGCCAGCGACGTGGCCGCGTTCATCGAGCACACCCGGGAGGCGGTGGAGCTGGGTCAGGACCAGATCGTCCTGATCACCGGCGACAGCATCGAGATCACCGACTTCGACGGTCAGCCCGCCAGCGGCAAGGACTTCCACATCGACTGGGACTCGTCGGCCGCCGAGAAGGGTGGCTACGACTGGTTCATGCTCAAGGAGATCGAGGAGCAGCCGCAGGCCATCGCCGACACGCTGCTCGGCCGGCTCACCGAGACCGGTGAGATCGCCCTGGACGAGGTCCGCCTCAGCGACCAGGATCTGCGCGACGTCGACAAGATCTTCATCGTGGCCTGCGGCACCGCGTACCACGCCGGCCTGGTCGCCAAGTACGCCATCGAGCACTGGACCCGGATCCCGTGCGAGGTGGAGCTGGCCAGCGAGTTCCGCTACCGCGACCCGGTGCTCGACAGGTCCACGCTGATCGTGGTGATCTCGCAGTCCGGCGAGACGATGGACACCCTGATGGCCCTGCGTCACGCCAAGGAGCAGAAGGCCCGCGTGCTGGCGGTCTGCAACACCAACGGCTCGACCATCCCCCGCGAGTCCGACGCCGTCCTCTACACCCACGGCGGGCCGGAGATCGCCGTCGCCTCCACCAAGGCGTTCCTCACCCAGGTCGTCGCCTGCTACCTGATCGGCCTGCACCTGGCCCAGGTCCGCGGGATCAAGTTCGCCGACGAGGTCGGCGCGGTCGTGGCCCAGCTTCAGGACATGCCGGGCAAGCTGCGCGAGCTGCTGGACCGTATCGAGCCCGTCCGGGAGCTGGCCCGCGAGCTGAAGTCCGAGCCCACAGTGCTGTTCATCGGCCGCCACGTCGGCTACCCGGTGGCCCTGGAGGGCGCGCTGAAGCTGAAGGAGCTGGCGTACATGCACGCCGAGGGCTTCGCCGCCGGTGAGCTGAAGCACGGCCCGATCGCCCTGATCGACAAGGGCACCCCGGTGATCTGCGTGGTGCCGTCGCCGGTGGGCCGGGGGATGCTGCACGACAAGGTGGTCTCCAACATCCAGGAGGTCCGGGCGCGCGGCGCGCGGACGATCGTGATCGCGGAGGAGGGCGACGAGGCAGTCGTCCGGTACGCCGACCACCTGATCTACGTGCCGCGTACGCCGACACTGCTGGCGCCGCTTGTCACCACGGTGCCGTTGCAGGTGCTCGCCGCCGAGATCGCCGCCGCCCGGGGGCACGACGTGGACCAGCCCCGCAACCTGGCCAAGTCGGTCACGGTCGAGTAGTCGTCGCCCACGTCCAAGGCCCCGGCGCACCGCCCCGCGGTGCCCGGGGCCCCGCCGTCAGCGGCCCAGCACCACGCGGGCCATCCCGTCCAGCGCCGGGTTGCCCGGCTCCCAGTAGCCGCTGTGCCCGCCGCGACCGCTGGGGAACACCCGGCCGCCGAACCCGGAGTCGGCCGGGTCGTGACCGAACCACAGCTCGTGGCCGGTCCGATCCGGCCAGGCCAGCACGGCGGCGAGCGGGGCGGCGCCGCGCAGGACACCGTGGCCCAGCTCGTCCACCGGCTTGGCCAGGCGGATCACGTCGTCCGGAGCCCTGCCGGCCCACACCTCTCCGGCCGGCACGCCAAGGTCGGCGGCGTGTGCCGCACCGACCCCCGGTGAGCCGACGAACATCAGCGCGTCGGCCGCCAGCCCGTGCTCCCGGGCGGCGACGCCCACCACCAGCGACCCGTAGCTGTGCCCGAGCACGGTCTGCCTCGCCGGCGGCCCCTCGTGGGTGGCGCGCAGACCCTCCTGGAACCGGTGCAGCGCCGGGCCGGCGTCCCGGGCCTGGCCGGCCGACGCCGCCTCGGTCAGGAAGTCCGGTGCGTCGTAGTCCAGCCACAGCACTGCCGCGCTGCGCTCACCCGGCGCGAGCGTGGCGCAGCGCTCCAGCACCCGGGCCGCCCGACCCAGCTCGCCGGATGCGTCGTCCAGCCCGGCGGTCATACCCGGCACGTACGTCAGCACCCGGTCGGCGTGGTCCGGATCGCCGAGCGCGACCACCACCCGACCCTCACCGGCCGGGTCCAGCCCCAGCAGGTACGCCCGCGGCTCCCCGGCCGTCAGGCGCTCGGCGAGCGCGTCCAGGCCCGCCAGCCGCGCCGCCACCCCCCGCAGCCGCAGCGACGCGAGCGGCCCCGGCGGCACCTGGGCCAGCAACCGTCGACGCTCGGCCAGCAACTCCGCACGCCGCGCACCGAGCCGCAGACGGTTGGCCTGGTCACGGGCGGCCACCGGCACCCCGTCCAGGCCGCCGACGAGGGCCGACTCGTGCCCGACCAGCCACCGTCGCTGCGCCGGGGTCAACCCGGACCACCAGGCGCGCACCAGCGCCGGTGTCGCCCCGGAGACCGGTCGGCCCGGCGGCGGTGGGGACGCCCAACCGGTGCCGGCGGCCCGGGCCAGCTCGTCCAACCGGTCGGTGGCCAGCCGGTCCGCCGCGTCGGCCAGCTCCAGCGCGCCATGGAGCGCCGCCGCCACCCCGGCCGCCGCCTCCGCCGCCGCCACGCCGGCTCCCGCCGCCGCTGCCCTCCCGGCCGCAGCCACACCCGTTCCGGCCGCACCCGTGCCGGCCGCACCCGTGCCGGCCGCACCCGTGCCGGCCGCACCCGTGCCGGCCGCACCCGTGCCGGCCGCACCCGCGCCGGCCGCACCCGTGCCGGCCGCACCCGCGCCGGCCGCTTGGGGATGAGCCGGATCGACGTGCACAGCGCCGGACCGGTCCACCACCAGGCCGGCCGCGTCGGCCCGGGCGACCGCCTCGGCGAGCCGCGCCTTCGCCACCACCAGCTGGCCGGCCAGCTCGGACAGCACCTGATCGGCCTCGATCAGCGCGGGCGTCACCGAGGACACCTCGCCCCGCAGGCCGGCCAGCCGAGCGTCCACCGCCACCGCGGCCGCGCCCGACCAGGCGCCTCGCAACCGCCCGGCGGAACCGGCCAGCTCGCCGGCGTGTCGTTCGACCGGACCTGTCAAGCCGGCCCAGGCCGCCCCGGCCGTCCGCCAGCCGCCCGGATCGGCGGCCCAGAGCTGCCGGTAGCCGACGCCGCTCACCGGGGCAGGACGGCGAACCGGCCGGCAGCCCGGTCGTCCACCGTCTCGTACGCCTCAGCAGCCGCCCGGACCCCACCGGCGGTTGCCGCCACGGCCGCCCCCAGCCGGCAGAACCACTCGTGCGTGGCCGACTCGAGCCCGGCCAGAGCCGTGGCGGCCCGCCAACCGGGCACCGGCACCAGCAGCCCGGTAACCCTCGCCAGGCCCCACGCCAACAGGTACGCCTCGTCGTCGAGCGCACCGGCCACGGCGCGCAGCTCCTGCGGTCGGACGGCGAACGGCTCCTCGGTCATGACCCCACCCCCGTGCACGATCGGCATTCCACGCGCTGACGCTAGGCAGCGCCGGGCCGTGCCGGAGTGCCCTGTGGACGCACCGGCTGCGGCCGTACCCCGGTGTGTCCACAGGCGTTGCCCACGGCGGGCCCGACGGCTAATCTGCGGCCTCCGCCGCCGGTAGGGTGGTCTGGTGATCGTCGCTGTCGGCATCGACGTCGTCCTGGTGGACCGGTTCACCCGGTCCCTGGCGCGGACGCCGCTGCTCGCCGACCGGCTCTTCACCGCGGCCGAGCGGGCCACCCGCGCGGGCACGCCACGCTCGCCCGAGTCGCTCGCCGCCCGGTTCGCCGCGAAGGAGGCCGTCGCCAAGGCGCTCGGCGCCCCGGCCGGACTGAGCTGGCACGACTGCGAGATCGTGCCCGATCCGACCGGCCGGCCCTGGCTGACCGTCTCGGGCAGCGTCGCGGCGGCGGCCGTCACGCGTGGGATCAACCACTGGCATCTCTCGCTGTCGCACGACGGCGGGATCGCGTCGGCGATGGTGGTCGCGGAACGGTGACGTCGGCCGGGTGGCCGTGGCGGCCCACCCGCGAGCGGAATGGGGCACGGTGACATGAGAGCGGTGTGGCGGGCAGCCGACGTACGGGCGGCCGAGGCGGGGCTGAAGGGCACACTGCCGGAGGGCACGCTGATGCAGCGGGCCGCCGCCGGCTTGGCCCGCCGGGCCGCCCTGCTGCTCGCCGAGCGGGGCGGGGTGTACGGCGCCCGGGTGCTGCTGCTCGTCGGCTCCGGCGACAACGGCGGCGACGCCCTCTACGCCGGGGAACGGCTGGCCCGCCGGGGCGTCGAGGTGTCCGCCCTGCTGCTCACCCCGGGGCGGGCGCACGCCGCGGGCCTGGCCGCGCTTCGCGCCGCCGGTGGCAGGCTGGTCGACCGCCCGACCGGTCCCGTCGACCTGGTCGTCGACGGCATCGTCGGGATCGGTGGTACGGGCGGGCTCCGGGCGAGCGCCGACGAGCTGGTCGAGCGCCTCGACGAGCTGCGCGGGCGCGACGGCGGTCGGGCCACGGTGCTGGCCGTGGACGTGCCGAGCGGGGTGGCGGTGGACACCGGGCACGTGCCGCTTGCCGCGTCCGGCCGGCCCACGGCGGTCCGCGCCGACGTGACGGTGGCCTTCGGCGCGTTGAAGCCCGCCCTGGTGGTCGGGCCGGCGGCCGTCCTGGCCGGGCAGGTGGAGCTTGTCGACATCGGGCTGCGGCCCTGGCTGCGGGGCACTCCCGCGCTGTGGGTCACCGAGTGGTCCGACCTCGAGCAGTGGTGGCCGGAGCTGGGCGCGGCGTCGGAGAAGTACACCCGGGGCGTGGTCGGGGTGGCGACCGGCTCGGCGACGTACCCGGGCGCCGCGGTGCTCTCCGTCGGCGGCGCGCTCGCCGGGCCGACGGGTCTGGTCCGCTACGCCGGTGGCGCGCGGGCCGAGGTGCTGCACCAGCACCCCTCGGTGATCACCACCGGGCGGGTCGGCGACGCCGGTCGGGTGCAGGCCTGGGTGTGCGGCTCGGGGCTGGGCACGGGCGACGACGCGGCGGCCGAGCTGCGGGCCGTCCTCGCCGCCCCGGTGCCTGTGGTGCTCGACGCGGACGCGCTGACCCTGCTGGTGGACGGCTCACTCGCCGACCGGCTGCGCGGCCGGGACGCGCCGATCGTGGTCACCCCGCACGACCGGGAGTTCACCCGGTTGTGCGGGGAGGAGCCCGGCGCCGACCGGGTCGGGGCCGCGCTGCGACTGGCCGCCTGGATGAACGCGGTGGTGCTGCTCAAGGGGGACCGCACGGTGATCGGCACGCCAGACGGCCGGGCGTACGTCAACCCGACCGGCTCCCCGGCGCTGGCCACCGGTGGCACCGGCGACGTGCTGGCCGGGCTGCTCGGCTCGCTCCTGGCTGCCGGGGTGCCGGCGGACCGGGCGGCGGCCTCGGCCGCGTACCTGCACGGGTTGGCCGGTCGGGAGGCGGCCCGCGGCGGCCCGGTGACCGCGCCCGACGTGGCGACCGCGCTGCGTCCGGTCATCGCCCGGCTGGGTTGATTGTTCCTGCTCAGGGGCGCCTGGCCGGTCCGCCGAGGCGGGCCGTGCGTCGCCGCCCACGGTCGTCGGGGTGGAAAGTAGGCTGGGCGCATGTGGCAGGCCGAGGTACGCGTCGATCTTGACGCCATCCGCGAGAACGTGAGCCGGCTCCGCTCCGGCACCACCGCCGAGCTGATGGCGGTGGTCAAGGGCGACGGGTACGGCCACGGGATGCTCCCGGCCGCCCGCGCGGCACTTGACGCGGGGGCCGACTGGCTCGGTGTCTGCACCCTCGACGAGGCGCTCACGCTGCGCCGGGCCGGGATCACCGCGCCCGTGCTGGCGTGGCTGCTCGCGCCGGGGCTGCCGCTGCACGAGGGCGTCAGCGCCGGGGTGGACCTCGCCGCCGCGAGCCTTGCGCAACTGGACGAGATGGTCGAGGCGAGCCGGCGTGCCGAGCGCCCCGCCCGGCTGCACCTGAAGATCGACACCGGGCTGTCCCGGGGCGGCGCCACAGTCGCCGACTGGCCGGCGCTGCTCGACGCCGCCGCCAAGGCGCAGGCCGACGGCCTGGTCGAGGTGGTCGGTGTGTGGAGCCACTTCGTGTACGCGGACATGCCCGGCCACCCGACCACCGACCGGCAGCTCGCCGTCTTCCACGAGGGCCTGGCCATGGTCGAGCGGGCCGGGCTGCGCCCCCGCTGGCGGCACCTGGCCAACTCGGCGGCCACCCTGACCCGCCCGGACACCCACTTCGACCTGGTCCGACCCGGGCTGGCCATCTACGGTCTGTCCCCGGTGGCAGGCGAGACGTACGGGCTGCGGCCGGCGATGACGGCGCGGGCCCGGGTGATGCTCACCAAGCGGGTGCCCGCCGGCACCGGCGTCTCCTACGGGCACACCTACACGACCGAGTCCGACGCGAACCTCGCCGTGGTGCCCCTCGGGTACGCCGACGGTGTGCCCCGGCACGCGTCCAACAGCGGGCCGGTGCAGCTCGCCGGCGCGCGGAGGACGATCTCCGGGCGCGTCTGCATGGACCAGTTCGTGATCGACTGTGGCGACGACCCGGTGGCCGACGGCGACGTGGCGACCCTGTTCGGCAGCGGCGCCGACGGCGAGCCGACGGCCGACGACTGGGCCGAGGCGGTCGGCACGATCAACTACGAGATCGTCACCCGGTTCGGCAGCACGCGGGTGCCGCGCGTCTACGACGGCGAGCGCTAGCCATGACGTACCGCATCCCGCGGCCGCGGACCGCGGCCGGCCGGGTCGCCGGCCTGGTCGGCGCCGCGGTCGGGGTGGCGGCGGCCGGCCTGGCCGCAGGCGTCGCGACCGAACGCACCCTGGTCCGCCGGCTCAAGGCCGACCCGGCCGACCGCTACGCGCACGAGAGGTTCGGCGAGCAGCGGTACGACGAGGCGTTCCGGCTGGAGCTGCCGGACGGCACCGACATCCACGTCGAGGTGGTCGAGCCGACCCGCCCGGTGCCGGGGCACCCGACGGTGGTGCTGGTGCACGGCTTCTGCCTGGACATGGGCACCTTCCACTTCCAGCGCAGGATGCTCGCCGCGCGCGGCGACTACCGTGTCGTCGCGTACGACCAGCCCGGTCACGGCCGGTCCGGCCGGTTGGAGACCGGGGAGTACGACCTGGCGGTGCTGGGTCGGACGCTGCGCCAGGTGATCGACCGGACCGCCCCGGAGGGGCCGCTGGTGCTCGTCGGTCACTCGATGGGCGGCATGACCATCATGGCGTTCGCCGAGCTGTTCCCGGAGCTGTTCGGTGACCGGGTGGTGGGCACGGTGCTGATGGCCACCTCGGGCGGGTTGATCGCGGAGACCAAGCTTGTCGCGCCGGCGCTGCTCGGCCGGGTCGGCGGTCCGGTGCTGTACATGGTCAGCAACGCCACCCGGTACGGCGGCCCGGTGATCGACAAGGCTCGCAAGTCCACGTCGAACGTGGCCTGGCTGCTCACCCGCAAGTACGGCTTCGGCACCCGCAAGCCCAGCCCGACGCTTGTCTCGTACGTGGAGACGATGAACTCCCGGACCTCCGCCGACACGGTGACCCGCTACCTGCGGACCCTGGCCACGCACTCGCGTTTCCCAGCGCTGGCCGCGTTGGCGAACGCGCCGGTGCTTGTGGTCGTCGGCGACAAGGACATGATCACTCCCGTGACACACTCCGAGGAGATCGTCCGGCGGTTGCCGCACGCCGAGTTCATCAAGATCAAGGACAGCGGTCACGTGGTGATGCTGGAGCACGCCGACGAGGTCAACGCCGCGCTGGCGCGGTTCCTCGAGTCACTGGAGAGCATGGAGGACCGGTGAGTTTCGTCGTCAAACTGCCGACCGTCGAGGACACTCGGGAGTTCGGCCGCCGGCTGGCCGGGCTGCTGCGGGCCGGTGACCTGGTGCTGTTGACAGGCCCGCTGGGGGCCGGCAAGACCGCGCTCACCCAGGGCGTCGGCGCGGGGCTCCACGTTCTCGGGGACGTCACCTCGCCGACGTTCGTGATCGCCCGCGTGCACCGGCCCGACCCGGCCCGGGGTGGTCGGGTGGCCCTGGTGCACGCCGACGCGTACCGGCTGGGCGCCGCCAGCGACCCGCGTGCCGAGATCGACGACCTGGACCTGGACGCCTCGGTGGACGAGTCGGTGACAGTGGTGGAGTGGGGCGAGGGCCTTGTGGAGCAGTTGGTCGACGCGCACCTGCGGGTCCGTATCGACCGCCGCGACGACGACACCCGGATCGTCGAGCTGGACCCGGTCGGTGGCGACTGGGCCCGACGGCTCGCCGAGCTGAGTTAGCGGCTGTGCCGGCGCGGCGCTGTCGGACCCGGTGCCTAGAGTGCGGGGGACCGACCCGCGCTGGAAGAGGTTCCTGATGCCCGACGATGCCCCCGCCCTGGATCTGCTGGCGCTGCTGCCGGAGCAGTGGCGTGCCGTGCTCACCCCGCACCTCGATCCGGGCCGCACCGCCGCGCTGGCCGAGTTCGTCGCCCGGGAGTACGCGACGCAGACCGTCTTCCCGCCGTTGGAGGATCTCTTCTCGGCGTACCGGCTCTGCCCCCCGCAGAGCACCCGGGTGCTGATCCTCGGGCAGGACCCCTATCACCGCGCCGGGCAGGCTCACGGGTTGAGCTTCAGCGTCCGCGACGGCGTGGCCGTGCCGCCGTCGCTGCGCAACGTCTTCAAGGAGCTGGGCGAGGACGTCGGCGTGGCCAAGCCGCGCAGCGGCAACCTCGACGGCTGGGCCGCGCAGGGCGTGTTGCTGCTCAACGCGGTGCTGACGGTGCGCCAGGCCACGCCGGGTTCGCACGCCAACTCGGGCTGGGAGGAGTTCACCGACGCCACCATCCGGGCGCTGAACGCCACACCCGACCGGGTGGTCTTCCTGCTCTGGGGCGGCTACGCGCGCAAGAAGGCGGCCCTGGTCACCAACCCGCAGCACGTGGTGCTGGAGGCCGGCCACCCCAGCCCGATGAACCCGCGTGGCTTCCTCGGCAGTCGCCCGTTCAGCGCGGCCAACAAGGCGCTCGCCGATGCCGGGCGGCCCACAATCGACTGGGAGCGCGCCGCAGGCTGACCGCGCCGCAGGCTGACCGCACTGCGGGCTGACCGCGCCGCAGGCTGACCGCGCCGCGGGCTGACCGCGCCGCAGGCTCAGCTTCCGCTGGCGAGTTGCCGGGCCCGGTAGCGGCGCAGCAGGTCGGCGGCCCGCGGCTCGGTCAGCTCCAGCTCGACCAGCGGCACCACCCGGTAGTCGCGCCCACCGTGGCGTACCTCGATCGTCTCGGGCAGCTCATCGCACATCGTTGCCCTGATCTCGCCCCATTTGGTCGACCAACGGTGCTCGCCCGGTTCCTCCGGCTCCAACCACACTCCACCGAACTCACCCCACCTGGCGTTCCACCGCTGGCCGTAGTTCGCCTGCAGCCAGCCGGTGAACCGCTTGGAGTCCTGCCAACGCAGGGCGATCTCCAGCGCGTCGACAGGCACCGGCGCACCCTGCAACAGCGCGGCCGTGCTGCCGGTGATCACCTCCGGGAAGTCGGTGAGCCGGTCCAGCGTCCGATCCAGGCCCAACTCGTCGATGCGCTCGGTGATCGGTCGGGCGGCCAGCTCGTCGATGCGGGCGTCGAGGTGCGCGTCCAGCGGCTCGACCCCGACCACCAACTGCACGTCCATCGCGGCGAACAGCGCCTCGAGGATCGTGATGCTGGGTGCGCGGCTGCCGCTCTCGATCCGCGCGACCGCGGCCTGGCTGATCCCGGCCGACTCGGCCAGCTCGCACTGGGTCAGCTCGCGCAGGTGCCGCTGCTGGCGGACGGCGTTGCCGAGCAGAGTGCCAAGACGTGTGGACGGCATCCCGACATGGTGGACCACGCCGGTCCGACGCAGATACCGCTGAGCCAGATTCACGACTGCGTGGGCTTGGTCCGAGATTCCGGTGAGCCAGCGACCCGGCGACCCGGCGCCGTCGGGTGGGCCATTCGCTGCTGAGCGGTATACCTGTGAGTCATAAATATGACTCACAGGTATACGGCTCAGCACAACAAGTGGCTCCCGGCCGAGCGGTGGCGTCCGCAAAAGGTCGAGGCGGTCAGCGGGCACCGGGTCATCCGCCATGTCCCAGGCAGCCAGGCAGCCAGGCAGCCAGGCAGCCAGGCAGCCAGGCAGCCGGGCAGCCGGGCAGCCAGGCGGTGGCCGGGCAGCCGGGGCTGAGCGCCCAGCACTCCGGGGTGCCAGGACGCTTTGGGAGTGAGTGGCTGACCCTGGGCACAGGCAGGGGCGGGGCGTGGCCGGGCGGCGATGGTGGGGCCGCTAGGCTGGCTAACCGTGCTCGTACTCGTGGTGGACAGCTCGACCCCCGCGGTGACCGCAGCGTTGGTGGAGATCTCGGCGGACGGTGTGACGTCCCGGGCGCACCGGTGCACGGTCGACGCCCGCGCGCACGGTGAACTGCTCGCGCCCCAGGTTGACGCGGTCCTCGCCGATGCCGGAGCGCGTCCGCGTGACCTGGGCGCCATCGTCGCCGGGCTCGGCCCGGGGCCGTTCACCGGGCTGCGGGTCGGCCTGGTCACCGCCGCCACGATGGGGCAGGTGCTCGGCGTGCCGACGTACGGCGTGTGTTCCCTGGATGGGATCGGCTACCCGGCGGCGGCCGGCGAGCCGGTGCTGGCCGCCAGCGACGCCCGCCGCAAGGAGTTGTACTGGGCCGTCTACGACGGCGCCGGTCAGCGGATCGTCGGGCCCGAGGTGTCGACGCCGACGGTGGCCGCCGCGCGCGCCCGGGAACTGGGCGCGACGATCGCGGTCGGCGACGGGGCACACAGGTATGCCGAAGCCCTGGACCTGCCGGTCCGGGTCGAGCCGCGCTACCCGGAGGCCATCGTGCTGGCGCAGCTCGCCGCCGAGCGGGTCCGGGCCGGCGCGCCAGGCGAGCGACTCACCCCGCTCTACCTGCGCCGTCCGGACGCCGTGGCGGCGACCGCCCGCAAACCGGTCCTCCCGTGACCGCGGCGGTACGGCTGGAGCCGTTCCGCTGGTGGCACATCGACGAGGCGCTGCCGATCGAGGCGGACCTGTTCGGCGCCGAGCAGTGGTCCC
This sequence comes from Micromonospora lupini, assembly GCF_026342015.1. NCBI lineage: Bacteria > Bacillati > Actinomycetota > Actinomycetes > Micromonosporales > Micromonosporaceae > Micromonospora > Micromonospora lupini. The sequence continues at coordinate 525,794 of NZ_JAPENL010000002.1, read as the reverse complement.
CCGCGATGTTCTGGAACGAGCTGGCCAACGGCCACCACTACCGGGTCGCGACCGACGCCGACGGCACCGTGCTCGGCTACGCCGGGCTGGCCGGGGCCCCGCCCGACGAGGTGTGGGTGCAGAACATCGCCGTCCGCCGGGACGTCCAGCGGCGTGGCGTCGGCCGTGCCCTGCTGGAGGAGCTGCTCGCCGAGGCGGCCCGGCGCGACGCCCGCAGCACCCTGCTGGAGGTCGCCGTGGACAACGCCGCCGCCCAGCGGCTCTACGCGATGTACGGGTTCGAGCCGATCGGGGTGCGTCGCGGCTACTACCAACCGAGCAACACCGACGCGCTGGTCATGCAGCGCGACGCCGAGCCGACCGGGGACGGACCACACCACCATGGCTGACGAACCGCTGATCCTGGGCATCGAGACCTCGTGCGACGAGACAGGCGTCGGCATCGTACGCGGGCACACCCTGCTGGCCGACGCGCTGGCGTCCAGCGTCGAGGAGCACGCCCGCTTCGGGGGCGTGGTGCCCGAGGTGGCCAGCCGGGCCCACCTGGAAGCCATCGTGCCGACGATGCAGCGGGCGCTGACCGAGGCCGGTGTCACCCTTGCCGACATCGACGCCATCGCTGTCACGTCCGGGCCCGGGCTGGCCGGCGCGCTGCTGGTCGGCGTCGCGGCCGCCAAGGGGTACGCGCTCGCCGCCGAGAAGCCGGTGTACGGCGTCAACCACCTCGCCGCGCACGTCGCGGTGGACACCCTGGAGCACGGCCCGCTCGCGGAACCCGCCATCGCGCTGCTGGTCTCCGGCGGGCACTCGTCGCTCCTGCTCGTCGACGACCTGGCCCGGGGCGTCACCCCGCTCGGCGCCACCATCGACGACGCGGCCGGTGAGGCGTTCGACAAGGTCGCCCGGCTGCTGGGGTTGCCGTTCCCGGGCGGTCCGCCCATCGACAGGGAGGCCCGCGCCGGCGACGCCGCATCGATCGCCTTCCCGCGTGGCCTGACCGCCGCCAAGGATCTCGCCGCCCACCGGTACGACTTCTCGTTCTCCGGCCTGAAGACGGCGGTTGCCCGCTGGGTCGAGGCGCGGCAGCGTGCCGGCGAGCCGGTGCCGGTGGCCGACGTCGCCGCGTCCTTCCAGGAGGCGGTGTGTGACGTACTGACCAGCAAGGCGCTCGCCGCCTGCCGTGCGCAGGGGATCGACACGCTGGTGATCGGCGGCGGAGTGGCCGCGAACTCCCGGCTGCGGGCACTTGCCGAGCAGCGCGCCGAGAAGTACGGCATCCGGGTCCGGGTGCCCCGACCGAAGCTGTGCACCGACAACGGGGCGATGGTTGCCGCGCTCGGATCGCACCTGGTCGCCGCCGGGGTCGCGCCGAGCCGGCTGGACCTGCCGGCCGACTCGGCGCTGCCGTTGACAACTGTCAGCGTGTGACGGGGGCGCCGGAGATGATCGTGCGGATGTGGGAGGCGCGCGCCGAGGCGTACGGCGTGGCCGACCTGATCACCTGGGTGTGCGACACCGCCCTGCCCGAGCTGGAGCACGACCCTCTGCACGTCTCCAGTGAGGTCTTCTCCTCCACCGACCACCGGGTCGTGGTCATCTCCAAGTGGCGCAGCAGCCCGCGTCCGCTGCCCGACCCGCCCGCCCTGCTGGTGGCCCGCGCCCCGCACTCCTGGGACTTCACCCAGGTGGACCGCTGACGGGGGCCACCGAACGGGGTGGTCAGCTGCGGCGCAGCATCCGGTAGGTAGCGATCCCACCGGTGCCGAGCGCGGCGAGGAAGACCAGCCAGACGACGGTGCTGCTGACCCCGACCTGCGGGCCGGTGTTCGCCGAGGCGGCGGCAAGCAGCCCGTCCTGGCCGGGTGCGGGCAGGGCGGCCGGCGGCAGCTCCGGCCAGCGGACCAGCCCGGTGCTCTCCAGCATCTGCATGTGGTGCTGCACGAAGGCGTTTGCCTCTTCGCAGAGCTTGCGGACTGTGGCGTCGCGGGTGCTGGCCCGCACCGCGCCGATCACCGGGAAGATCTTGCCGTGGGCCACCCGGAGCCGGGTGACGAAGATCTGGTCGAAGCGGGCGCCGGAGGCCTTCTGCATCTCGGCCAGCCAGCCCTTCTGCTCGGCGGTCGGCTCGGTGGGGATGGACGCGCCGAGCTTGTTGGCGGCGTCCACGACGAGCTGGTCGAGCTTCTGGTGCTCGCCGGCGATGTTCGCACCGATCTCCCGGACCTTCGCCGACTGCCCCTTCTCGGCGGCCATCTGGCCGGCCGGCATCTCCCACAGCCCGGCCAGCCGCACACCGTTGAGCAGTGTCATGTCGGCGGCGTTGAGCTGCTGCCCGCCAGCGGGGGCGGCGATTGCCACTCCGGGCAGGACAACGACCCCCGCGATGATCGCGATGACCAGCATCGCCGCGCGGTGCATCCGGTTGCCTGGCCGACGACGGGCGGATCTGAGCGGTGCCATGTCTGTGGTGCCTCCTCGGTCCGGACCGAAACGCGTCTGGACCGGGCAGCCGCACCCTGCCGACCGCCCGTCCGCCCACTGGTACGGACTGATCGCCCGATCAGTTCACCCAGGCACGTGGTGGAAATGGGCGCTGTGCGAAGTGGAGGCGGATCAGCGGCTGACGGCGAGGAATCCGCCGAGCAGCAGCAGGGTGAGCGCGGCGACGGCGAAGAGCACCAGCAGCTCCCGGCGGCCGTGCCCGATCGGGTCGTCGCCGCCGGCTGTCGCGGCGACGGGATCGGGCAGGGCGGGCAGGTCCCGGGTCAGCGCGGCCAGGTCACCGAGGGTACGCGCGGCCCAGACCGCGCCGGCCCGCTCGGAGAACTCGTCAAGCGTGAGCCGGCCCGCGGTGGTGTGCCGGTGCAGCTCGGCGACCACCCGGTGGCGGTCGTCGTCGGAGGCGCGCAGCTCGACATCCACGCCGGACAGGGTACGCGGATCAACCCACGTCGAGGGGGTCGGCGAGGAGCCGTTCGAAGGCCAGTTCGGCGGCGCCGATCAGGGGTGCGTCCTCGCCCAGTTTGGGGGTGCGCAACCGCACGTGTTCCAGGCAGGCGCCGAGGGCGTTGGAGTTGAGCCGGCTGCGGATCTGGGCCGCCGCCGCGAGGTAGAGGTCCCGCATGGTGCCGCCGAAGATGACCATCTCGGGGTTGAAGACGTTCACCAGGTTGGCAACCCCGAAGCCCAGCCAGTCACCGGCCTGGCGTACCGCCGTCTGGGCGCGGGCGTCCCCCCGGTCGGCGGCGTCGAAGACGGCGAGCAGCGCGTCGCGGCCCCGGGCGTCGGATCGTCCGGCCGCGCGGAGCAGGCCGTGCTCGCCGATCTCGGTCTCCCAGCAACCCCGGGCGCCGCACTCGCAGGGCATCCCGTCGCGGACCACCTTCATGTGGCCGACCTCGCCGCCGTACCCGCCGTGTCCGGTGAGTCGACGCCCGCCGGCGATGATGCCGGCACCGACGCCGACGTCGCCGTACAGGTAGATGACGTTGTCGCAGCCTGCCGCGACGCCCCGGGCGTGCTCGGCGAACGCCGCCACGTCGGCCACGTTGCCGACGGTGACCGGCACGTCGAGGCCCAGCTCGGCGCCGAGCGCCGCGCCGATCGGCTCGTCCACCCAACCAGTTGTGGGGCCGAGCCGGACCAGGCCGTCCTCGCGGCGGACCATCCCGCAGACCGAGACGCCGGTGCCGACGCAGATCGCGTCGGCGGGCACCGCCTGCTGCATCTCCTTCACCGCGCCGGCGAGCAGCGGCGCGGCCTCGGCGGCCAGCAGCCCGCGCGGTCGGTCCAGATCCCGGCGGTCCAGCACCGCGCCGCCCAGGCCGACCCGGGCGGCGCGCAGCCGGTCCACCTCGACGGAGTACGCGTACGCGTACACCCGGGTCGACTCGGGCCGGACGACAAGTGACGGCCGTCCGGCCCGGCCGGTCTCCTTCGGTGTTCCCTCGCTCACCAGTCCGACGCCGGCCAGGTCGGCGGTGAGCGCGCCGATTGTGCTCCGGTTCAGTCCCAGGGTGGTGGTGAGTTCGGCGCGGGTGGTCGCCCCGTGGACGTGCACGTGCCGCAGCAGGGCCCCGAGGTTCTGCCTCCGGACCTCCTCCTGGCTGGGTGCCGGGCGCATGCTGGTGCTACCTCCCGCGCGGTCAGCGGGTGCCGGTGGCTGCCGCGCGACGGCGGGAGAGCGCGTCGACGCTGGCGGCGAGCAGCAGCACGACACCGGTGACCACGTACTTGACTCCCGCGCTGTACCCCATCAGGCCCATTCCGTTTTCGATGACCGCGACCACCGCGCCTCCCAGCACCGCGTCGAGGACGCGACCCTTGCCGCCGAAGAGGCTGGTGCCGCCGATCACCGCCGCCCCGACGGCGTAGAGCAGTACGTTACTGCCCCCCGTGTTGGGGTCGACCGAGTTGGCCCGGCTGGCGGCCACGATGCCTCCGACGGCTGCCATCGACGAGCAGATCATGAAGACCGAGATCCGGATTCGGTCGACGCCGATGCCGGCCCGGCGGGCCGCTTCCCGGTTGCCGCCCACGGCGTAGATGTGCCGGCCGTAGCTTGTGCGTTGGAGTACGAAGGTCCAGACCACAAGCAGCACGGCGATGACCGGCACCACGATCGGCACGCCCTTGAGCGAGCTGATCAGGACGTTGCGGCTGCGCTCCAGGTTGAGGACGTACACGGCCGTGCCGAGGATGATGGCGAGCCCGGCGATCCGGAGCGCCACCACGGCGATCGGGTCGGTGATCAGGCCGCGGGCCACCCGGTTGCGGTGACGCAGCAGTTGCACAGCCGCGTAGCCGACGACCGCGAGGATGGCGAACGCCCACCCCAGGGTGGGGGTGAGGTTGCGGTTGGCGATGGCGACAAGCACGTTGTCGCGTACGGAGATGTTGGTGCCCTCCTTCACCAGCAGCAGCACGATGCCCTGGAAGGCGAGGAAGCCGGCGAGGGTGACCACGAAGGACGGGATACCGACCTTCGCGACGAGCATGCCGAGGCTGGTGCCGATGACCAGGCCGGTGGCGATCGCGGCGAGCACGGCGACCCACCAGGGGTAGCCGAGCACGGTGACCACATTGGCCAGCACCGCCGCGCAGACGCCGCTGGCGAAGCCTGCGGAGAGGTCGATCTCGCCGAGCAGCAGCACGAAGACCAGACCCATCGCGATGAGCGTGACCGCCGCGCCCTGGGTGAAGAGGTTGGCGAAGTTGCCGGCCGACAGGAACGACGACGGCCGCATGACCGCGAACACCGTGCAGAGCACGATCAGGCCGAGCACGGCAGGCAACGCGCCGACGTCGCCACCGCGTACCCGGCTCAGGTAGTTGCGGGCGTGCCTCCCGACTGTCGGGGGCGGTGTGACGGCCGCCGGGCCGTCCTTGCGCACGGCGGTGGTGGTCATCGGACGCCTCCTGAGATCGAGTCGGCCGGCTGCGGGCCGTCGCCGTTGCCGCCCGGGTCGGTGGCGAGGCCGAGCCCGCCCGAGCGCCCGGCGGTGATCAGCTCTACCACCTGGGCGTGAGTGATGTCGGTGGTCTTCACCTGGGCGACCATCTGGCCGAGGTACAGCGCGGCGATCCGGTCGGAGACGGCGAAGACGTCGTTCATGTTGTGCGAGATGAGCACCACGGCCAGGCCGTTGTCGGCGAGGCGGCGGACCAGTTCGAGGACCTGGGCGGTCTGTGCCACGCCGAGCGCCGCGGTCGGCTCGTCCAGGATGACGAGCTTGCTGTTCCACAGCACCGCCTTGGCGATGGCCACGGTCTGGCGCTGGCCGCCGGAGAGGCTGGCCACGTGCTGGCGCAGCGAGGTGACGGTGCGAATGGAGAGCCCTGCCAGGGTCTCGGCCGCGAGCTGTTCCATTGTCGGCTCGTCCAGGACGATGCCGCTGTGCTTCTCCCGGCCGAGGAACATGTTCTGCACGATGTCCAGGTTGTCGCAGAGCGCGAGATCCTGGTAGACGACCTCGATGCCGAGCGCGGCGGCGTCGCGGGGACTGCCGATGTGCACCTGTTCGCCGTTGAACAGGACCTCGCCGGCGTCGGTGGGGTAGATGCCGCTGATGCACTTCACCAGGGTCGACTTGCCGGCGCCGTTGTCGCCGACCAGCGCTGTCACTTCGCCCGGGTGGACGGTCAGGGCGACGTCGCGGAGCACCTGGACGGGACCGAAGCTCTTGTCGATCCCGCGGAGTTCCAGCAGGGGGGTCGCGGACACGGGGTCTCCTTCTTAAGGGAGGGTCTGGGCCCGTCCGGCGGGCGCCGCCCGGCACGGGAGGGGTGCTCCCGTGCCGGGCGGCGGTGGTCGTCCCGGCGGGTACTGCGGCGTCGGTCAGCTGATGCCGGCGTCGGTGCAGGCCTTGGCGTACGCCGCCGTGCAGACCTCTTCCTTGGTCACGTAGCCGTCGGCGATGACGTCCTTGATGTTGTCCTTGTAGATGGCCTTCGGGGTGAGCAGCACCGAGGGGACGTCGCGGCCACCCTCCGGGTCCTTCACCGTCTGGCCGGTGTCCTTCTTCTCGCCCTTGGCGAGCGCGACGGCCAGGTCGGAAGCGGCCTTCGCCTCTTCGCGGACGGCCTTGTAGACGGTCATGCACTGGTCACCGGCGAGGATGTTCTGCAGACCCTCGGTGCTGGCGTCCTGCCCGGTCACCGGCACCTTGCCGTTGAGCTTGTTCTTCTTCAGGATCGAGATGGCCGCGTTGCCGAGGCCGTCGTTGGCGGCCAGCACGCCGTCGATCTTGCCGCTGGCCTTGGTGAGCTGCTGCTCGAAGATCGTCGCGGCCTGCGCGTTGTCCCAGGCCGGCACGGCGTCCTCGGGGCCCTTGACGTACTCCTTCGAGTCGAACTTCGGCTTGAGCACCGAGTCGTAGCCGGCCTTGAACAGGGTGGCGTTGTTGTCGGTGGGGGAGCCGTTCAGGTACGCCACGACGGGGCTCTTGGCGTTCTTCTCAGTCAGGCACTTCGACAGGCCCTCGCCCTGGAGCTTGCCGACGGTCTCGTTGTCGAAGCTGACGTAGTACTGGGCCGAGCCGCCCAGGGTGAGCCGGTCGTAGTCGATGGTGGCGACGCCCTGCGACTTGGCCTTGTCGAGCACGGCCTTACCGGTGCCGGAGTCCAGGTTGACGATCATCAGGGCGGTGACGCCGCCGGTGATCATCTGGTCGGCGATGGTCTGGAAGGCGGTCTTGTCGTTCTGGGCGTTCTGGATGTCGTACTTGACGCCGGCGGCCTTGAACGCCTCTTCCAGGAACCTGCGGTCCGCGGTCTCCCACCGGGCGGAGGACTTGCTGTCCGGGAGGATGACGCCGATCTTGGGGGTCTTGGCGGAGCTGGACGAGTCGGAGCCGGAGTCGTCGCCGCAGGCGGTCAAGCCGCCGGTCGCGAGCAGGCCCACGGCGGCGATGGTGAGGATCCCCTTACGCATGTGCAGGGTCCTTTCGGAGGTGGGGGAGGTGTTGTTTTGTTGTGTCCGGCAACGTATTTCGCGTCACACTGGTCCCACAAGACCACGCAGGTGCCAAGTTTGTTGGAAGCGATAACAATTCAGCAACGCGACTGTTACTCCCCGGGTATCCCACGGGGGAGTCGACGTCACGGCTGCCGTCAGCGGGCCTGCAACGCCGCCGTACGGGCCTCGGTGAGCGCCACCAGATCCGCCGCCGCCAGCTCCAGTTGCAGACCACGCCGACCAGCCGAGACATAGATCGTCGGCAGGTCCAGCGCGGACTCGTCAAGCACTGTGGGCAGGCGTCGGCGCTGCCCGAGCGGGCTGATGCCGCCGCGCACGTAGCCGGTGGCCCGCTCGGCGACCGCCCGGTCGGCCATCGTCGCCCGCTTGCCACCGACCGCCGCCGCGAGCGCCTTGAGGTCCAGCTCGCCGGTGACCGGGACGACCGCCACGGTGAGGACGCCGTCGACCTCGGTCACCAGCGACTTGAACACCCGCTCGGGTGCCACGCCGAGCGCCTCGGCGACCAGCGCGCCGTAGTTCGGCGCGTCCGGGGACACCTGGTACGGATGGGTGCGATGCGCGATCCGACGCTTGACCAGCAGTGCCGTCGCCGGAGTGCCATGTCCCGCCACGCCGACGACGCTAGTCGACTCCTCGGCCGACCAACACGGTCGGTGCCCCGGCGATCCGGGTGAGCACCAGGCTCGCCGCCTGGTCGCCGCCCAGCCGCAGGTCACGCCGCAACTGCTCAGGGGTGAGCGCGGAACCCCGCTTGAGGATCTCCACCCGGCCCACCCGACGCTCGCGCAGCAGCGCCCGCAGGCGCTTCAGCGAGAACGGCAGCACGTCGGTGATCTCCAGGCACCTGGCGTACGGGGTGCGGGTCGGCAGGTCGGCGTAGAGGTAGGCGATGCTCGGGTCGCCAAGCGTGGCGTCCAGTTGGTCGGCCAGTTCGGCCACGAGGTGCGCGCGCACCACCGCCGGGTCCGGGTCGTACAGGTAGCGGCGCGGCGGTCCGACCGACGCCTCCACGGCGCCCGAGCCGGTGAGCTGGGAACGGCGCGTCTCGGCGCCCACCTGCCGGTAGAGGGTGGCGCGGCGGGGCACCTGGGCCAGGTCACCGCACCAGAGCGCGGCCTCGACCAGGTCGCCGTCCACACCTACCCACTCGGCCTCCGCGCCGTCCGGGATGAGCGCGTGGTCCAGACCGGGCGCCACCTTCACCACCGTGCGTGGCACCCGTTCCGCCAGCCCGGTCACGAAGTCCCACGGCGGCGAGTAGGCACGCGGGTCGAAGATGCGCCGGCCGGTGCCGCTCGCGCGGCGGGCGGGGTCGCAGAAGACCCCGTCGACCCGGGAGACGTCGAACGCGGTGGCGTCGCCGCACTCGACGGTGAACAGCTCGGCCAACCCGGCCGCCTCGGCGTTGGCGGCAGCCATCGCGGCGGTCACCGGGTCGGCCTCCACCCCGTACACCCGGATGCCGGCACGGGCGGCGGCGAGCGCGTCGGCGCCGAGGCCGCAACCGAGGTCGGCCAGGGTGCGTACGCCTGCCGCGCGCAGGCGCTCGGCGCGGCGCTCGGCGACGACCCGGCGGGTGGCCTGCTCCAGTCCTGCGCGGGTGAGGAACATCCCGGCGGCGGCCGGGCCGAACTTGCCGACCGCCCGGTGGCGCAGCTCGGCCTGGGTGAGCGCCGACGCGGCCAGCGTCGGCGGCACCCCGGCCGCGCGCAGCGCCGACGCCGCGGCCAGCGGATCACCGCCGGCCAGCGCGGCCGCCGCCGAGAGCGCGGCCGACCCCTCGGGGGTACGCAGCGCCGCCAGCTGATCGAGATCCACCCGCCCATTCTCCCGGCCCAACCTGGTCGCCCGGACGGTGGTGTCAACCAGCCGGTGTCGGGGCTTGGCCGGCGCGCTCGGCCGGCGCGCTTGGTGGGCGGGGTGTTGGGCGGCGGGCCCGCCCTGCGGGCTTGGTGGGCGTGGGGTCAGTCGGTGGGGGTGGCGGTGACGAAGGCCCGCCAGCTCGTCGGGGTGAAGGTGAGGGCCGGCCCGGTCGGGTCCTTGCTGTCGCGCACGGCGACCAGGCCGGGCAGGTTGTCGGCGACTTCGACGCAGGCGCCGCCGTTGGCATTGCTGCGGGAGGACTTGCGCCAGGTGGCGTGGGTCAGGTCCATGTCTGCACCACTTCCTCGATCAGCCGGGCGGACTGCCGGCACGGCAGTGCTTCGCCGGTCACAGTCTCCCAGCGGCGCTCCAGGGCGGCAACGTCGTTCGGGCCGTCCACGGTCTGCCCCCGGAGCTGGTTGTCCAGGTGGGCCAGCTCGACCCCGGTGTCGAGCCGGGCCAGGATGAACGGGCCGTGGAGCCCGATGTGCCAGGGAGTGTCGGCCGGCACGACCCGGACCTGCACGTTCGGCTCGGTGCTCATGGCCAGCAGGTGCTGTAGCTGTTCGCGCATGATCTTGTGGTCGCCGAGCTGCCGGCGCAGCGTGTGCTCCTCCAGCACCGCGACGAGGCGCGGACGCCGGTCGGCGGTCAGCACGGTCTGCCGGGCGAGCCGGGTCACCACACGCGTCTCGACCTGCTCGGCGGTCAGCTCGCCGAGCGTGCCGAGCATCGCCCGCGCATACCCCTCGGTTTGCAGCAGGCCGGGGATCACCGTCGGGTCGTACCAGCGCAGCGCCGCCGCCTCCCGCTCGTTGTCCTCCCAGGGGCGGAACCAGTCGGGCGCGGCGTGGAAGCGGATCAGCTCCAGCATGCCGACGAAGAGACCGCCGGTGTCCAGGGTCGAGTCGATGCGGGCGACGTAATCCGGTCTGACCGGGCTCTGCCCGGTCTCGACAGCACTCACGTACGACGGTGAGTAGTTGATCATCTTGCCCAGCTCCTCCTGGCTGAGCCCGCGCGCCTGGCGTGCGCGGCGTAGCTGTTCGAGCAGGAACGTCAGGGTCGGTATCCGGGCCATTCGATCCCTCTTTCCGCGGCCGTCGGTGATGGCAACCGACGGTAGGGAGCTGGCCACGGCGGGGCGATGCGCTCCCGGCGTGTTGCGGTAACGACTGGCGGAACTGTGGCGACACGGACAGCGGCGCGTTGGCACTCTCCTTGACGGAGTGCTAGCCACGGAATAACCTGCGATTAGCACTCTCACCCTGAGGGTGCCAGCTTCCGGGTCTCGCGACCCGGGTGCGCACGCCAGGCGGACCGGCACCCGCGACGACGGCACCGCCCGGTGGCATGAGGCAGATTGACGCTGGTCAGCCCCGCTGGCCGGCAACGAAACCAGTACCCCAGGAGGGTATGCCCGTGACTACCGCGACCAAGGTTGCGATCAAGCCGCTCGAGGACCGCATCGTGGTCCAGGCGAATGAGGCTGAGACCACCACGGCGTCGGGCATCGTGATCCCCGACACCGCCAAGGAGAAGCCGCAGGAGGGCACTGTCCTCGCTGTGGGCCCGGGGCGCGTCGACGACAACGGCAACCGGGTTCCGGTTGACGTGCAGGTCGGCGACACCGTCCTCTACTCGAAGTACGGCGGCACCGAGGTCAAGTACGCCGGCGAGGAGTACCTGGTGCTCTCCGCCCGCGACGTCCTCGCGGTCATCGAGAAGTAAGCAACCGATCAGTGTCGCTGCCCCGGTCCGGCTCGCCGGGCCGGGGCAGCGGCGCTTCGAAGGGACATTCATGGCGAAGATCCTGAGCTTCTCGGACGACGCCCGGCACCTGCTGGAGCACGGTGTCAACGCCCTCGCAGACGCGGTCAAGGTCACCCTCGGCCCGCGCGGGCGCAACGTCGTCCTGGACAAGAAATTCGGTGCGCCGACGATCACCAACGATGGTGTGACCATCGCCAAGGAGATCGAGCTCACCAACCCCTACGAGAACCTCGGCGCGCAGCTGGTCAAGGAGGTGGCGACCAAGACCAACGACGTCGCCGGCGACGGGACCACCACCGCGACCGTGCTGGCACAGGCGATGGTCCGTGAGGGCCTGCGCAACGTGACCGCCGGGACCAACCCGGCCGGCCTCAAGCGGGGCATCGACGCGGCGGCCGCCAAGGTCTCCGAGGCGCTGCTCGGCCGGGCCGTCGAGGTCGCCGGCAAGGAGTCGATCGCGAACGTGGCGACGATCTCCGCGCAGGACGCCACCATCGGCGAGCTGATCGCCGAGGCGATGGAGCGGGTCGGCCGCGACGGTGTCATCACCGTCGAGGAGGGCTCGATGCTCACCACCGAGCTGGACGTGACCGAGGGTCTCCAGTTCGACAAGGGCTTCATCTCGCCGAACTTCGTCACCGACCTGGAGGGTCAGGAGTCCGTCCTGGAGGACGCGTACATCCTGGTCACCACCCAGAAGATCTCGGCGATCGAGGAGCTGCTGCCGCTGCTGGAGAAGGTCCTGCAGAACAGCAAGCCCCTGCTGATCATCGCCGAGGACGTGGACGGTCAGGCGCTCTCCACCCTGGTGGTCAACTCGCTGCGCAAGACCCTCAAGGTCTGCGCGGTCAAGGCCCCGGGCTTCGGCGACCGGCGCAAGGCCATGCTCCAGGACATCGCGATCTCCACAGGCGCCGAGCTGGTCGCCCCGGAGCTGGGCTACAAGCTCGACCAGGTCGGCCTGGAGGTGCTCGGCACCGCCCGGCGGGTCGTGGTCGACAAGGAGAACACCACGATCGTCGACGGCGGCGGCCAGAAGGCCGATGTCGACGACCGGGTCTCCCAGATCCGCAAGGAGATCGAGGCCTCCGACTCCGACTGGGACCGGGAGAAGCTGGCCGAGCGGCTGGCGAAGCTCTCCGGCGGCATCGCCGTGATCAAGGTGGGCGCGGCGACCGAGGTCGAGATGAAGGAGCGCAAGCACCGCATCGAGGACGCCATCGCGGCGACCAAGGCCGCGGTCGAGGAGGGCACCGTGCCCGGCGGCGGCGCCGCCCTGGTGCAGATCCTCCCCGTGCTCGACGACGACCTGGGCTTCACCGGTGACGAGAAGGTCGGCGTCTCGATCGTGCGCAAGTCGCTCGTCGAGCCGCTGCGCTGGATCGCGCAGAACGCCGGTCACGACGGCTACGTCGTGACGCAGAAGGTCGCCGACCTGAAGTGGGGCAACGGCCTCGACGCCGCCAAGGGCGAGTACGTCGACCTGGTCAAGGCCGGCATCATCGACCCGGTGAAGGTGACCCGCAACGCGGTCACCAACGCCGCCTCGATCGCCGGTCTGCTGCTCACCACGGAGAGCCTCGTGGTCGAGAAGCCGGAGCAGGCCGAGCCGGCCGCCGCCGGTGGCCACGGCCACGGCCACCAGCACGGCCCGGGCTTCTGACCCGGTAGCGACACCTGTTGCGGGGCACACCGTCGTACGGCGGTGTGCCCCGGTTCGTCTCCGCGATCATTACCAAGCGCTGACATGGTTGGCGACCCGGCGCGACGATCGCGCACACTGGGCCGATGAGCACCACGTCGCGGCGGTACGCCGCGCTGGCCGGAATCACCGCCGCCGCCGTCGCCATCGGGATCGCGGAGCCGGTGGCGGTGCTGACCGGTCCCCGGTCGGCGCCGCTGGTCGCGGTCGGTGGGGTGGTCGTCGACGCCGTCCCCGAACCGCTCAAGCAGTTCGCCATCGACGTCTTCGGCACCGCCGACAAGATCGCCCTGCTGACCGGAACGGCCCTGCTGCTGGGTGGGTTCGCCGCGCTGCTCGGAATGCTGGCGATCCGCCGGCTGGCCCTGGGCCTGGCCGGCATCGCGGCGCTCGGCGCCGTCGGTGTGGCCGCCGCGCTGACCCGCTCGGGCGCGGACGTCTTCGACGCGCTGCCGTCACTTGTCGGCGGCGGGCTCGGCGCCCTGGTGCTCTGGCTGTTCATCGCCGGCCCGTTCGAGCTGGACCCCTGGCCCTGGACCCCACCCGCCGCGCCGGGCTCGGCAAGCACCCCGCCGGCACCACCCGCCGGACCGGCCGGGCGGCCGGTCTCGCCTGCCGGGCCTGTTGACCGGCCGGTGTCACCCGCCGGGCGGCCGGTGCCGGTGACCCCTGCCGCGCCTGTCGCGACTGTCGATCCGGAGTCGCGCCGGAGGTTCCTGACCGGCACCGGCGTGCTGCTCGGCACGGCCGTCGTGGCCGGTCTCGGCGGGCGCTGGCTGGCCGGTAGGCGCGGTGTGTCGGCCGCCCGGGACGCGATCCGGCTGCCCGCGCCGGTCGCCCCCGCACCTGCCGTGCCGGCGGGCGCGGACCTGTCGCTGGCCCAGCTCGCGCCGTACGTCAGCCCGAATTCCGGGTTCTACCGGATCGACACCGCCCTGGTGGTGCCGCAGGTGGACCCGGACACCTGGCGGCTGCGCATCCACGGCCGGGTGGGCACCGAGCGCACCTACAGCTACGCCGATCTGCTGGCCCGGCCGTTGGTCGAGCGGTACGTCACGCTTGCCTGCGTCTCGAACGAGGTCGGTGGGGACCTGATCGGAAACGCCCGCTGGCTGGGCGTACCCCTGCGGGAGCTGCTGGACGAGGTCCAGCCCGAGGAGGACGCCGACCAGGTGGTCGGCCGGTCGGCCGACGGGTGGACCTGTGGCACCCCCACCGCCGCGCTGCGCGACGGACGGGACGCGCTGCTGGCGATCGGCATGAACGGCGAGCCGCTGCCTGTCGAGCACGGGTTTCCGGTCCGGATGGTGGTGCCCGGCCTCTACGGCTACGTGTCGGCCTGCAAGTGGGTGACCGAGCTGGAGCTGACCCGGTTCGCCGACTTCGACGCGTACTGGGTGCCGCGCGGCTGGTCCGCCCAGGGCCCGATCAAGACCCAGTCGCGCATCGACGCGCCGCGGCGGCGCAACCGGTTGACCGCCGGTCCGGTGACGGTGGCAGGTGTGGCCTGGGCGCAGCACCGGGGCATCAGCCGGGTCGAGGTACGCGTCGACGGCGGCCCCTGGCAGGAGGCGGAGCTGGCCCCGACGGTGTCGGTGGACACCTGGGTGCAGTGGTCCTGGCGCTGGGACGCCACGCCGGGTGAGCACCAGCTCCAGGTCCGGGCGACCGACGCGACAGGCGAGACCCAGACCGAACGCACGCAGAGCGTCGCTCCGGACGGCGCCACCGGCTGGCACACGGTCCCGGTAAACGTCCGCTCCTGACCCCTACCCCTCGGACGCTGGCTGGAGATCGTGGACAGCTGTCCACGATCTGCGCAAACCGCGCCCCCGCAGGAGGGGGCGCGGTTCGTCCGGGGTGGGTGTGTCGGGTCAGGCGACGTTGCGCTGGGCCGGGACTGTCGACTTGTGCGGGCGGCCCAGTCGCGCCTCCAGGCGGGCGACGTCGACCCGGATCTGCCGGCGGTCGGCCAGGTCCTCCCAGCCGACGGCGAGCAGGCGCAGCCGCTCGGACTCGCTGAAGCCACCCCACACGCCGTACGGCTCGCGGACCGCCAGGGCGTGCGCGGCGCACTCGGCGCGGACCGGGCAGGCGCGGCAGACCGACTTGGCGGCGGACTCCCGCCGCAGCCGCGAGGAGCCCCGCTCCCCGTCCGGGTGGAAGAACTGGGCGCTGTCGCGGCCCCGACAGGCACCGAGCCGCTGCCAGTCCCAGAGATCGACGATGGGTCCGGGCAGTCTACGTACGTTCGACATCAGCACCCCTCCTCCCGCGCGGCACCGCGAGAATGCTTGTGGCCGGCTTCCGGGCGGCGGGCCGCGCAGGCGCACCGTTCCCGGCCTGGCCCTCCCGGTACCCGGGCCGCCGACGGCTCACACGTGTGTGATCCAAAACGTCTGGCAACTTGCGGCTTTTGCCCCATCTGTCGGAAAAGTTCAGATGATTGCCGGGAACCCCCTCCCCAGCCGACGTCGTCATGGTCTGCTCGTGTGCGGAGAGGAGACCACCACAGTGCGTACCGTTCTTGTGTGCGTTCGGACACCGCTCGCGGCTCAGCACCTCACTTCTGCTGCCGCCCGGCTGGGGTTGTCCGCGATCGTCCGTACCGCCGTCTCCGATCCCGAGGTGATGCTGCGACTCGCCGAGCGGCCGGCCGACGTGATCCTGGCCGACACGGCTCTCACCAGGCCGGACAGCGCGGGTTTCGTCCGCCGGGTGCTGGCCCGTGCGCCGCAGGCCGCGGTCCTGCTGCTCGGCGCGGAGGAGTCCGAGGCCGCCGCCGCCACCATCAGCGCCGGCGCCCGGGGTCTCATCCAGAATGCCGACCACGACCTGACGAGCGCGGTGGCCAAGGCCCTGCTGCTGCTCACCGCGCCCGGCCGGGCCTCCCGGCAGCGGGTCACCGACCCGGCCCGGGACACGGCGTCGGTAGGTGGGGCGGGTCGCTCCGCGCCATCGGTACGCGGCGCGGCCGAACCCGGCTGGACGGCCACGAACGGCGACGGGTCGTCGGGCGTGCCGTCGGTGCCCGTGCAGCGCGGTGACGACGAGGTCGAGTCGGCGACCGACGGGTCGACGGCCGGCCAGACCGATCCGACCCGGCCCGCACCGAACGCCCGCCCCAACCGGGCGTCGGTCGGGCTCACCGAACGGGAACTCCAGGTGCTGCTGGGCATGGCCGAGGGCAAGAGCAACGCGGAGATCGGCCGGGAACTGTTCGTGTCCGAGGACACCGTCAAGACCCATGCGCGCCGGCTGTTCCGCAAGCTCGGCGCCCGGGACCGCGCCCACGCGGTCGCCGCCGGCTTCCGCGCCGGCCTGGTCTCCTGACACCCGCGGCCCAGGCCCGGGCGTCGTCACACAGCGGTCAGTCGGCGCTGGTGGCGGTGCCCGGGTCGTCCTCGGTGCCCTCGGTCAGGGTGTCGTGCACCCCGTCGGCGTAACCGCGGGCGTAGTCCCAGGTCACGTAGTGGTCCGGATCCGGGTCGTACGCCGGCTCGTGCACCCGGGGTCGCCCCGAGTTGAGCAGGTGCCGCAGGTTGCCCCGCAGCAGGTCCCAGTCGAAGTAGTGCGGTTCCCGGCAGTCCTCGCATTCGATGACCAGCCCGCGCACCCCGATGGGCGCCAGCAGGGCCTGGTAGATCTCCAGGTCGGCGAGGTCCTCCAGCACATCCTGCCGCTCGACGTCGGTGAGCGGATCCGGCGTCGCGTCGTCGCCCGGGTCGTCCAGGCCCGCGGTCGGGTCGGCCGGGTCGCCGTTGAACGGGTCGATGGGCTCGTCGTGCACCCCCTCACCGTAGACCCAACGCGGCGCGAACGTCCGCCCCCCGGCACCGCGCCGAGGCGGCCGCCGCCGACGGAGGTCGCCCAGGTCACTGGGTACGATGAGATGACGTGCCGGCACCGTGGCGTGTTCCGGTGCCCGCCCGCGCCACCTCGCTGAAGCCCATCCGAGCAGCTCAGGAGAGCAATCGTGGAAAATTCGCCCAGCACCGATCTTCCGGCCGGCGACGAGCACGCCGAGCTGGGCGGCCACCTGC
This sequence comes from Micromonospora lupini, assembly GCF_026342015.1. Taxonomy (NCBI): domain Bacteria; kingdom Bacillati; phylum Actinomycetota; class Actinomycetes; order Micromonosporales; family Micromonosporaceae; genus Micromonospora; species Micromonospora lupini. The sequence continues at coordinate 508,933 of NZ_JAPENL010000002.1, read as the reverse complement.
CCGAGCTGCCCGCCGGCTCGGCCCGGGTCGTTCCGCTCGGGCTCACCTTCGACGACGTGCTGCTCCAGCCGGGCGAGTCGGACGTCGTCCCCAGCCGGGTCAACACCCGGACGAAGCTCACCCGCGGCATCGAACTGACAGTTCCGCTGCTCTCCAGCGCCATGGACACGGTCACCGAGGCGCGGATGGCGATCGCCATGGCCCGCCAGGGTGGCATCGGCGTCCTGCACCGCAACCTCTCCCTGGAGGACCAGGCCCTCCAGGTCGACCTGGTCAAGCGCTCCGAGTCCGGCATGATCACCAACCCGGTGACCGCCAGCCCGGACGACACCCTGCGCGAGGTCGACGAGCTGTGCGGGCGGTACCGCATCTCGGGCGTCCCGGTGGTGGACGGCAACGGTCAGCTCGTCGGCATCGTCACCAACCGTGACATGCGTTTCGTCTCCGAACCGGACACCCCGGTCCACGAGATCATGACCCGGACTCCGCTGGTCACCGCCACGGTCGGGGTGAGCAAGGACGACGCGCTGGCGCTGCTGCGCCGCCACAAGGTCGAGAAGCTGCCGATCGTGGACGACTCGGGTCGGCTGCGTGGGTTGATCACCGTGAAGGACTTCACGAAGAGCGAGCAGTACCCGAACGCCACCAAGGACGACGCGGGTCGGCTGCGGGTCGCCGCCGCCGTCGGTGTGGGCGAGGACTCGTACAAGCGGGCCCGCACGCTCGTCGACGCCGGCGTCGACGTGCTGATCGTGGACACGGCGCACGGGCACCAGCGGGCCGTGCTGGACATGGTCCGCCAGCTCAAGAAGGACGTGACGATCGACATCGTGGGCGGCAACGTGGCCACGTACGCCGGTGCGCGCGCGCTTGTCGAGGCCGGCGCCGACGGGATCAAGGTGGGTGTCGGTCCGGGCGCGATCTGCACGACCCGGATCGTCGCCGGAGTCGGCGTCCCGCAGATCACCGCGATCATGGAGGCGGCCCGTGCCGCCCGCCCGGCCGGCGTCCCGGTGATCGGCGACGGCGGCATTCAATACTCTGGCGACATCGCCAAGGCTCTGGTCGCCGGCGCCGACACGGTGATGCTCGGCAGCCTGCTGGCCGGCTGCGAGGAGAGCCCCGGCGAGCTGATCTTCATCAACGGCAAGCAGTACAAGGCGTACCGCGGGATGGGCTCGCTCGGCGCGATGCAGTCCCGGGGGCAGGCCAAGTCGTACTCGAAGGACAGGTACTTCCAGCAGGACGTGCTCGCCGAGGACAAGCTGGTCCCCGAGGGTGTCGAGGGGCAGGTGCCCTACCGGGGCCCGCTGTCCGCGGTCGCCCACCAGCTCATCGGTGGGCTGCGGGCCGCGATGGGGTACGTCGGCGCGGAGAGCATCCCCGAGCTGCACCGGCGTGGCCAACTGATCCGGATCACGGCGGCGGGGCTCAAGGAGAGCCACCCGCACGACATCCAGATGACTGTCGAGGCGCCCAACTACCACTCCCGCTGACCATCCCCCAACAACCTGGAGTCCCCCATGCGTGACGTGGTCGAGATCGGGCTGGGTAAGACCGCGCAGCGCGGTTACCACCTGGACGACATCGCCATCGTGCCGAGCCGCCGGACCCGGGACGTCGACGACGTCTCGACCGCGTGGCAGCTCGACGCGTACCCGTTCGGCATCCCCTGTGTCGGGCACCCCTCGGACGCCACGATGAGCCCGTCCTCGGCGGTCCGGCTCGGTCAGCTCGGCGGTCTCGGCGTGCTCAACGTCGAGGGGCTGTGGACCCGCTACGAGAACCCGACGAAGGTGCTGGAGGAGTTGGCCGGCCTCGACGAGGAGGCCCGCGCCACCAAGCGGCTCCAGGAGGTGTACGCGGAGCCGATCCGGCCGGACCTGATCGCCGAGCGGGTCCGTGAGCTGCGCGCCGGTGGCGGCACGGTGGCGGTGCGGGTCTCCCCGCAGCACACCCTGGCGCTGGCCCCGGTCATCCTGGACGCCGGCGTGGACATCCTGGTCATCCAGGGCACGATCGTGTCGGCCGAGCACGTGTCGACGACCGACGAGCCGCTTAACCTCAAGGAGTTCATCGCCGACCTCGACCTGCCGGTCATCGTCGGCGGTTGCACCGACTACAAGACTGCGCTGCACCTGATGCGTACCGGCGCGGCCGGTGTGATCGTCGGCATCGGCGGCGACGAGTGGTCGACGACCGAGTCGGTGCTGGGCATCCGGGTGCCGATGGCCACCGCGATCGCCGACGCCGCGGCGGCCCGTCGGGACTACCTCGACGAGACCGGCGGCCGGTACGTGCACCTGATCGCCGACGGCGACATCCAGACCTCCGGCGACATCGCCAAGGCCCTCGGCTGTGGCGCGGACGCGGTGATGCTCGGCGAGCCGTTGTCGCTCTGCGACGAGGCGCCCGCAGGTGGCGCCTGGTGGCACTCCGCTGCCAGTCACCCGTCCCTGCCGCGGGGCGCGTTCGAGGTCGCCGGTGAGCCGCTCGGGTCGATGGAGCAACTGCTCTTCGGCCCGGCGGACGAGGCCGACGGTCAGCTCAATCTGTTCGGCGGGCTGCGTCGGGCGATGGCCAAGTGCGGTTACCGCGACCTCAAGGAGTTCCAGAAGGTCGGTCTGGTCCTCGACCGCTGATCACCTTCCGGTGACGCTGGAAGGCCGGCCCCGCGATCCTGCGGGGCCGGCCTTTCCGTCACCTGCCGCGAGGGGGCTCGCCCCCGATACGGGCATCCGAGGGCGTCTCGCTGGCTACGCTCGTCCTGACCCGGGGATGGCGGAGAAGGAGTCGTGCATGGTCCTGAGCGGACGCGCACCGTCCCGCCGCCGGCTGGCCGCCGCCCTCGCGGTGCTGAGCTGCGCCGTCACGCCGGCAGTCGCCGGCTGCACGGGCGACGACAACGGCGCCCGACCCGGCGCGGCGGACGTCGGCGACCCGTACGTGCCGGGCCGTGGCAACGGCGGCTACGACGTCACGCACTACGGGCTGGATGTCCGCTACGACCCGACGACCGACCGGCTCACCGGTCGGGCGACAATCACGGCGACGGCCACCCAGGATCTGTCCCGGTTCAACCTGGACCTGGTGGGCCTGGACGTCGGCGCGGTCACCGTCGCCGACAAGCGCGCCGAGCACCGCCGCGACGACGGCGAGCTGGTGGTGACCCCGCCCGACAGGCTTCCGCGCGGCGGTTCCTTCACCGTGGCCGTCGACTACGCGGGGGTGCCCACCGCCGTCGCCGACGGTGAACTGGGCAGTGGCGGCTTCCTGCACACCGACGACGGTGCGATCGCTCTCGGTCAACCCGACTCCGCGGCCACCTGGTTCCCGGTCAACGACCACCCGTCGGACAAGGCCAGCTACGACATCGCGGTGACCGTCCCGGACGGACTGTCCGCGCTGAGCAACGGGGTGCCCGGCCCGAGGAGCAGCGCCGACGGGTGGACCACCTGGCGCTGGTCCGAGCACGCCCCGATGGCCAGCTACCTGAGCACCCTCGTGATCGGAAACTATCGGGTGGTCACCGGCGAGCACGCCGGACGACCGCTTGTCACAGCGGTCGCGGCGAGCCTGCCGGCGAGCGGTGGGGCCGCCAGCTCGGTGGCCCGCACCGGCGAGATCGTCGACTTCCTGGCCAGCCGCTTCGGCCCGTACCCGTTCGACTCGTACGGCGGGATCGTGGTCGCCGACGACCGGATCGGGTACGCGTTGGAGACCCAGTCCCGGCCGGTCTACGGGCCCGCCTTCTTCACCGACGACCGTCCCAACCCCGGCGTGGTGGCACACGAGTTGGCCCACCAGTGGTTCGGCGACAGCGTGTCCCTGCACCGGTGGAGCGACATCTGGCTCAACGAGGGCTTCGCCAGCTACGCCGAGTGGCTGTGGGAGGAGCACGACGGCGGCCGGACCGCGCAGCGCAACTTCGAGCTGCAGTACGCGTCGACCGACTGGTCGCAGCCGTCGGTCGAGCCGGGACGGGAGCGGATGTTCGGCACCGCCGTCTACAAGCGCGGCGCGCTCGCCGTGCACGCGCTGCGCCGGGCGGTCGGTGACGACACCTTCTTCCGGATCCTGCGCACCTGGACCACCGAGCGGGCTGCCGGCACGGCCACCACCTCGGACTTCGTGGCGCTTGCCGAGCGGGTGGCGAATCGAGCGTTGCGGCCGCTCTTCGACGCCTGGCTGGTGGGCGGCGCGGCGCCCACCCCGCCGTGACGACCTCGTGATCATCTGTCGATAGGCTGCCGCCTGCGATCGGGCAGGAGCGCCTGTCGCGCGGGGCGGCGAGGCCACCCGCACCGGGCGTACGGGGAGGGTTCGTGATGCGGGAAACGCGGCACAGGCTGCGGATGGCTGCCGGTCTGCTGGTGACCGGGGCGCTCGTGCTGTCCGGATGCGACTCGTCCACACCGGAGGCTGCGGCGCCGTCGCCGAGCGCGTCCCCGACGCCGTCGCGGACCTTCACCGCCGGGGCCGCCGGGGTAGGCGACGCGTACTTCCCGACGTACGGCAACGGCGGGTACGACGTCGGCAAGTACACAGTCAAGGTGCGCTACGACCCGGCGAACGACACCCTCACCGGTACGGCCACCGTGCAGGCCACGGCGACGGCGGACCTGTCGACGTTCAACCTCGACCTGGCCGGTCTCACAGTCAAGACGGTCACCGTGGACGGCACGCCGGCCACCCACAGCCGGGACAAGAACGAGCTGGTGATCAAGCCGGCGGCCGGTCTGATCACGGGCAACGGGTTCGTCGCGGAGATCGTGTACGAGGGGGTGCCGAAGCCGCTGAAGAACGAGGTGCTCGGCGAGGGCGGGTTCCTGCACACCGCCGACGGCGCGATCGCGCTCGGCCAGCCGGAGTCGGCGAGCACCTGGTTCCCGGTCAACGACCACCCGTCCGACAAGGCCGCGTACGACTTCGAGATCACCGTCCCGCAGGGCCTGACCGCCGTCAGCAACGGCGTGCCGGGCGGCAACACCACCACTGACGGCTGGACCACCTGGAAGTGGTCGGAGAAGTCGCCCATGGCCAGCTACCTGAGCACCGTGGTGATCGGCAAGTTCCGGATCACCACAGGCCAGCACAAGGGGAAGCCGGTCTACAGCGCGGTCACCACAAAGGTGGCCAAGGGCGCCTCCGACGCGTCGATCGCGCAGACCGTCAAGGTGACCGACTACCTGGAGAGCGTCTTCGGGCCCTACCCGTTCGACGCGTACGGCGGTGTGGTCGTCTCGGACAGCCGGATCGCGTACGCGCTGGAGACGCAGAGCCGCCCGGTCTACTCCGCAGGCTTCTTCCGTCGTGGTGAGAACACCGAGGTGGTCGCCCACGAGCTGGCCCACCAGTGGTTCGGCGACAGCGTGGCGCTGGCCAAGTGGGAGGACATCTGGCTCAACGAGGGCTTCGCGACGTACGCGGAGTGGCTGTGGGCCGAGCACACCAAGAAGTACACCGCCAAGCAGGCGTTCGACATCCGCTACCAGCGGGTGCCGGCCTCGGTGTGGAAGACCCCGCCGGGCAAGCCTGGGGTGAAGGACCTGTTCAGCGAGTCGGTCTACCAGCGCGGCGGGATGACCCTGCACGCGCTGCGGGTGGCCGTGGGCGACAAGCCGTTCTTCCAGATCGTCAAGACCTGGGCGGCGGAGAAGCGCAACGGGACCGCCACCACCGCCGAGTTCGTGGCCCTCGCCGAGCGGATCTCCGGTAAGCAGCTCGACGCTCTCTTCGACGCGTGGCTCAACGGCACCAAGAAGCCCGCCCAGCCCAAGAAGCTCTAGGAATCCGGGCCAGGGTCCTCGGTCGCGCCGAGGACCCTGGCGCGCGGGGGTCAGGTCTTGACGACCAGCTTGGGGTGGGCCGCGAGGTACGCGTCGGCGCGGCCGGCCCGCAGTTCGGTGATGAACCTCCGGCCCTCGCTGGTGAGTTGTTCGCCCTGGTAGGCGCTGCCCTTGCCGACACCCGAGCCGGGCAGGCCGACAAGCACGAACTTGTCCTCAGGCACCCCGCTGAGCGCGTACGCCAGGTCGACGATCCGGTTGCCGCCCACGTAGATCAGGGTGTCGCCAAGCGCCGCGACGACCTGGTCGACGCGCTCCGGCTGCCGGGCCAGGCCCTCATCGAGGATCTTGCGGGTCAGGGCTCGGACGAGTTGCTGCTGGTGGCGTTGCCGGGCGTAGTCGCCGCCGGTGATGTAGCGCTGCCGCGCGTAGTCGAGCGCCTGCCACCCGTTGAGGTGCCGGTTGCCCTTCTCGTAGACCTGCTGCGGCCCGGTGTACCCGCCGGGGGCGCTGTCCCGGTACTTGCCGTCCGGCTTGCGGTGCAGGGAAGCGACCCGCTGGTCGACGTAGATGTCCACGCCGCCGAGGGCGTTCACCAGCCGGTCGAACCCGTTGAAGGTGAGCACCGCCCCGGCGTCGATCCGCAGTCCGGTGTAACCGCTCACCGTGCTGCGCAGCAGCTCGTACCCCTGGGCGGTGCTCGGCTGCTTGGGTTTGCCGGGCACCCGGCTGCCGAAGCTCATCGAGTGGGTGAGCTTGGTCCGGCCGCCCTTGTAGCCGGACTTCGGAAACGCCGGAATGTCCACCAGCAGGTCGCGGGGGAGCGAGAAGAGGTACGCCCGGCCCAGTCCCTTCGGGACGTGGAGCACCAGCACGGCGTCGGAGTGCGGCTCCCAGCCGGGCACGCTGACCCGGGTGTCCACACCGACAAGCAGCAGGGTCAGCGGGCCGGTGATGTTCGCGCCCGGCGGCGGGCCGCTCGGGCTGGGAGTGGGCGTGTCGACAGGCGACGGGCTCGGCGAGCCGGCCACCGGAGTGCCGGCGGGCGAGTCGCTCCCGGTCAGCCGGGTGATCACCACCGCGCCGCCCGCGATCAGCGCGACGACGGCGAGGGCGGCCAGCCCGAGCACCAGCCACCGCCGACGCGGCTCCATCGACCCCAGGATCATCGTGGTTTCCTTCCACCCGTATTCGGCACAACGCTCCGACGGGTGCCCCAGGTTGCGGCCGGGAGGCGCCGGGTCGGACGGCCGGTGCATGATCGCGCGAAAACTGCCGCTGGCGCGAGCGCTACTCACGAGTAATGATGCGTCCATGCGGTACGACGTGGTCGTCATCGGGTCCGGCTTCGGCGGCAGCGTCACCGCGCTGCGCCTGGCCGAGAAGGGATACTCGGTAGGCGTCCTGGAGGCCGGCCGCCGTTTCGCCGACGACGAGTTCCCGCAGACGTCCTGGCGGGCCCGCCGGTTCCTGTGGGCGCCGAAACTGGGCTGCTACGGCATCCAGCGGCTCACAGTGCTCCGCCCCGCCGACAGGCGATCCGGCGGCGGCGTGCTCGTCCTCTCCGGAGCCGGGGTGGGCGGTGGCTCGCTCGTCTACGCGAACACCCTCTACGAGCCGCTGCCGGCGTTCTACACCGACCCGCAGTGGCGCGACATCACCGACTGGCACGACGAGTTGGCCCGCCACTTCGACCAGGCGAAGCGGATGCTCGGCGTCACCACGTACCCGATGGACACCGGCGCGGACCGCGCCATGCGGGCGGTGGCCGACCGGATGGGGGTCGGCCACACCTTCCACGCCACCCCCGTCGGCGTGCACATCGGCCGCCCCGGCCAGCGCGTCGCCGACCCGTACTTCGGTGGCGTGGGCCCGGAACGCACCGGCTGCCTGCACTGCGGCTCGTGCATGACCGGCTGCCGGCACGGGGCCAAGAACACGCTTGTCAAGAACTACCTGTGGCTCGCCGAGCGGCTGGGCGTCACAGTGCACCCGCTGACCACTGTGACGGCCGTCCGCCCAGCCGCCGACGGCGGGTACGAGGTGCACACCGAGCGCACCGGCGCCTGGCTGCGCAGGCGACGGCAGGTGATCCGCGCCGACCAGGTGGTCTTCGCCGCCGGCGCGCTCGGCACCCAACGGCTGCTGCACGGCATGAAGACCGACGGCACCCTGCCGCGGCTCTCACCCCGCCTCGGCGAGCTGACCCGGACCAACTCGGAGGCGATCCTGGGCGCGTCGGTGGACCGCCGGCGGGCACGGTCCGAGCGGCTGGACTTCACCGAGGGGGTGGCGATCACCAGCTCGTTCCACCCCGACCCGCAGACCCACATCGAACCGGTCCGCTACGGGCGCGGCTCCAACGCCATGGGGCTGCTCCAGTCGTTGCTCGTCGACGGCGGTCCGCACCGCGTCCGGCGCTGGCTGGGCAGCATCGTGCGACAGCCGGGGCTGGCCGCCCGGATGCTGTCCGTGCGCGGCTGGTCGGAGCGGACCGTCATCGCCCTGGTGATGCAGTCGGTGGACAACTCGCTGACCACCCGCTGGCGACGTGGCGCGTTCGGCCGTCGGCTGGTCACCGGGCCGGGCCACGGCACGCCGAGCCCGACCTGGATTCCGGCCGGCAACACCGCCACGCGGCTGCTCGCCGAGGAGATCGGCGGTACGCCTGGCGGCTCGCTCACCGAACCGTTCGACATCCCGATCACCGCGCACATCCTGGGCGGGGCGGTGATCGGCGCCACCGACGCCGACGGGGTCATCGACCCCTGGCACCGGGTGTACGGCCACCCGGGGCTGCACGTGGTCGACGGCGCGGCGGTGTCGGCGAACCTGGGCGTGAACCCGTCGTTGACGATCACCGCACAGGCGGAACGGGCGATGTCCCTCTGGCCCAACCGGGGTGAGGCCGACCCCCGCCCGCCGCTCGGTTCCCCGTACCGTCGCCTGGCACCCGTACCCCCGAGGCACCCGGCGGTGCCGGCGGACGCCCCGGGCGCGCTGCGGCCCTAGCTCAGCGGCTTGCGGAGGATGTGGTTGATCCCGAAGTCGGTCTCACTGATCCGGACGTCGTGGTAGCCCAACCGGTGGTAGAAGCCGTGCCCCGTGATGCTGGCGCCGGTCTCCATGTGGTCGTGGCCGTCGGCGGTGGCCAACCCCTCGATGTGGCGCATGAGCAGGCGGCCGACACCCCGGCCGGCGCAGTCCGGGTCGACGAACATCGTGTAGACCTTGTTGCCGTCCCGGGAGACGGTGCCGACCACCCGCCCTTCCTGCTCCGCGACGTACACCTCCCGGACGGTGGCGAGTTCGCGGAAGCGGGCGGCGTCGAAGTGCGCGCACATCCGCTCGATCAGGTCGGCCGGGTAGTCGCGGCTGTTGACCTCCCGCAGGCACCTGGTGACGAGCACCGCCAGCGGCTCGGCGTCGGTGTCTCGGAAGGGTCGTACGGTCACCTCGGTCACACCCGTCCTCCGCCCGGTCGTCATCGCCCCGCGTCGATGCTAGGGCCCCTCCCGGCCGGCCGTCGCGCCCGGAGGCGCCGCCGCGGCACGCCGGAGGGCCGGCCCGCGCCCGGCGCGGCCGTGACTGTCGGTAGGCTTTGCGCACATGAGCCTGCCTCGCCCCGTCCTCGTGGTGGACTTCGGAGCCCAGTACGCCCAGCTCATCGCGCGCCGGGTCCGCGAGGCGAAGGTCTACTCCGAGATCGTGCCGCACTCGATGCCGGTCGCCGAGATGCTGGCGAAGAACCCGGCCGCGATCATCCTCTCCGGCGGTCCCGCAAGCGTGTACGCGCCGGACGCCCCGCAGATCGACGCCGGCGTCTTCACCGCCGACGTGCCGGTCTTCGGCATCTGCTACGGCTTCCAGGCGATGGCCCAGGCGCTCGGCGGCACCGTCGCGCACACGGGCAGCCGCGAGTACGGCGGCACGCCGCTGCGTCCCCGCCTCCTCGACCCGGGTGTGCTGCTGCGCGACCTGCCGGCGGACCTGCCGGTCTGGATGAGCCACGGCGACTGCGTCACCGAGGCTCCCGAGGGCTTCACGGTGACCGCCGAGTCGGCGGGCGCACCGGTGGCGGCCTTCGAGGACGTGGCCGGACGGCGGGCCGGCGTGCAGTTCCACCCGGAGGTCGGGCACACCGCGCACGGCCAGGAGATGCTCACCCGCTTCCTGTACGGCATCGCAGGCATCGAGCCGACCTGGACGCCCGAGAACATCATCGACGAGCAGGTCGCCCGGATCCGCGCCCAGGTCGGCGACAAGGAGGTCATCTGCGGCCTCTCCGGCGGGGTGGACTCGGCGGTTGCCGCCGCGCTCGTGCACCGGGCGGTAGGTGACCAGCTCACCTGCGTGTTCGTCGACCACGGCCTGCTGCGCGCGGGCGAGGCCGAGCAGGTCGAGAAGGACTACGTGGCGGCCACCGGCATCAAGCTGAAGGTGGTCGACGCCGCTGACCGGTTCCTCGGCGCGCTGGCCGGGGTGACCGACCCGGAGCAGAAGCGCAAGATCATCGGCCGGGAGTTCATCCGGGTCTTCGAGGCCGCCGCCCGCGAGATCGCCTCGCGCGGCGACGTGGAGTTCCTCGTCCAGGGCACCCTCTACCCGGATGTCGTCGAGTCCGGCGGCGGCACCGGCACCGCCAACATCAAGAGCCACCACAACGTCGGCGGCCTGCCGGAGGACCTGAAGTTCGCCCTGGTCGAGCCGCTGCGCACCCTCTTCAAGGACGAGGTCCGGGCGCTCGGCCTCCAGCTGGGCCTGCCCGAGGCGATGGTCTGGCGGCACCCGTTCCCCGGCCCCGGCCTGGCCATCCGGATCATCGGCGCGGTCGACCGTGAGCGGCTCGACCTGCTGCGCCAGGCCGACCTGATCGCCCGGGAGGAGCTGACCGCCGCCGGGCTCGATCGGGGTGTCTGGCAGTTCCCCGTGGTGCTGCTCGCCGACGTGCGCAGCGTCGGCGTGCAGGGTGACGGGCGCAGCTACGGGCATCCCGTGGTGCTGCGCCCGGTCTCCAGCGAGGACGCGATGACCGCCGACTGGTCACGGCTGCCCTACGACGTGGTGGCCCGGATCTCCACCCGGATCACCAACGAGGTCGCCGAGGTCAACCGGGTGGTGCTTGACGTGACCAGCAAGCCGCCGGGCACCATCGAGTGGGAGTGACAGCGGCTCACGCGGCCGGCGGCGTGTGCGGCGGGGTCGTCGGCGGATAGGGCGGCGTCGGCGCGTACCCCGGCTGTGGCCCGCCGGGCGCGGGCCCGGCGGTGGTCTGCGGCGCGACGCCCGCCGCGTGCGGCCAGGCGGGCGCGCCGGTGGGCTCCTCCGGCATCAGGAACCACATGATGGGGTACGCGAACAGCGCGAGCCCGCCGGTGAGCAGGCCGGTGACCGCGAAGGCCACGCGGACCAGTGTGGGGTCGACGTTGAAGTAGCGGCCGAGGCCGCTGGCGACCCCCGCCACCATGCGGTCGGTGGTGGGTCGCCGGAGCTGCTTGTACGGGGCGTGGGGAGCGGCGGTGGATGTCATGTCTCCACGGTCCGCGCCGGTGCCCGGCCCGCCCTCGGTGACCGCCCGGATCCTTACCCTGACCGATCCCTGAGCGGGTAGCAAAGAGTCAGGAATCCGACTCTTTTCCGTTCCGGTAACCAGGCCCGGGGAGAATTTGGTCCCGTGACCACCTTGCTGGAGCCGCTTCGCAGGATCGCGGCATACGCAGTTTGTGCTGATTCAGACGGCCGAGTGTTGCTGGTCCGCGCATCGGAGCGCTCCGGCACCCCCGGCACCTGGTCGCTGCCCGGCGGGGCGGTCGACCACGGCGAGGACCCGAACCACACGGTCGTCCGCGAGACCGCCGCCGAGACCGGCCTCTCGGTCGCCGTCTCCGGCCTGGCCGACGTGCTCGCCGACATGCGGGCGCTGCCCGAGCGCGGCATCACCATCCACACCGACCGGCTGATCTACCGGGTGGCGGTGCGTGGCGGCACCCTCGCCGACCGGGTCGGCGAACGCCCCACCGACCTCGCCCGGTGGTACACGCTCGACGAGGCCCGCGAGTTGCCGCTGCGCTCGTTCACGGCCCGCGCCCTCGGCCTGCCCGCCTCCTCGGCCGACGTGGTGCCCGACGAGGTGCCCGAGTTCCCCTCCTTCTACGCGGTGCCCGGCCCCGACGGGCTGCACCGGGCGCAGCGCTTCGCCGCGTACGCCGTGTGCACCGACCCGGCCGGTCGGGTCCTGCTCACCCGCATCTCCGACGGCTACCCGGGGGCCGGCTGCTGGCACCTGCCCGGCGGCGGCACCGACTACGGCGAGCAGCCCGGCGCGGCACTCATCCGGGAACTGGTCGAGGAGACCGGCCAGTCCGGCCGCCTCGTCGAGCTGCTGGGCGTGGCGAGCCACCGCGACGCCGCCTCGCTCGGCCCGGAGGGCTACCCGATCGACTGGCACGGCGTACGCGCCTTCTACCGGGTCGTGGTCGACGAGCCGAACGCGCCCACGATCACCGACGTCGGCGGCTCCACCTGCGAGGCCCGCTGGTTCGCCCGCGAGGAACTGGGCGCCCTCGGCACGGACCGCCTGACCGAGGTAACCGCAGAAGCAGTCCAAGCAGCCCAACTAACCTAACCCCACCCCCCCGGGCCCTCCGGGCCCCGCCCCCCGCCCCCACTCGGGTGATCAAGAGGTTTGGGTCACCGGAAGCCGTGATCCTGACGCAAACCTCTTGATCACCTCGCCGGCGCCGGGCCGGTCCTCGCCCGCCCCGCTGGGCTTGAGCATGACGTTATTGTCGGGACGCGCCAGCATGGGCGGCGATAGCTTCGTGATCACTGGCTTGGGTGGGTGCGCGGGGGAGCGGGGCGGGGATGGTGCTGGTGCGGCGGGTTGCGGCTTACGGTGCTCTGTGGGCCACCGGGCTGGTGTTTGTCGTTCGCGATCGGGGTTCTGAGGTCTGGTCTCTGCCCGGGGGCGTGGTCGCGCACGCCGAGCATCCGGAGCACGCCGTCGTCCGCGTGGTCGCCGGGCTGACCGGACTGACCGTGGCGGTGGGCCGCCTGCGGGCCGTCGTCGCCGACGTGTCCACCCTCGCGGACGACGTGTCGTTGCACACCGACCGGTTGCTGTTCGAGCTGGCCGTCCACGACGGTGCGGTCGGTGCTCTGCGCGGAGCTGCGGGCGGCGCGGTCGAGACGCGCTGGGTCAGCCCCGAGGAGGCGGCCGGGCTGCCGCTGACGCCGTTCAGCGCCGAGCTGCTCGGACTGCCTGTCACCCCGCTGCCGACCGGCGCACAGTCGTCCGCCGAGCCACTTCCGCCGTCGCATCCGGATCGCCGGTTGCGCTTCGGGGCGTACGGGTTGGTCACCGACCCGGCCGGGCGGATCCTGCTCACCCAGATCGCGGACGGCTACCCCGGGGCCGGCACGTGGCACCTGCCCGGCGGTGGCACCGATCACGGCGAGCAGCCGACCACCGGGCTGCTTCGCGAGCTGGTCGAGGAGGGTGGTCAGGTGGGCCGGGTCGTGGAACTGCTCGGCGTGGACAACCTGCACAACCCGGCCGCGCTCGGCCCGGAGGGCCGTCCGTTGGACTGGCACGGTGTACGGGTGATCTATCGGGTGCTTGTGGACGTACCCACTGACGCGGTGGTGACCGAGGTCGCCGGTGGCTCGACCGCACGGGCGGGCTGGTTCACCATCGCCGAGACCGCTGACCTGCCGCTGACCGGCATCGCTGCCTCGGCAATCGGACAGCTGGGTCGATAGCACCCGGCTCGACGAGCCGAGATGGTGACCCTCCGGTACAGTCAGAGACGGGAATGGTGGAGGAAACGGGCGATCAAGCCCGGGATGGGAATAACAAGGCGGTTCGCGCGGTTTGCACCAGATATAAGTACCGCCGGCAGCTATCGCCAAGCCACGTTCCCCTATGCGATGGTGTACTCCGCAAAACGGCTGCCGGGCCACGCAAGGTCCGGCACGAGACAGCCGGACACCCGCCCCCAAACGGCGGCAAGCCGATCCGGTGATGGAGGAAACGTGCCGAGAGCCCCATGGCGCCGGCGTCGTACGACTGACAGTCCGCGCCCCGCAGGGCGTCGCTGGGCGGGCCCGTTGCGCCGCAGCAGCACGTTCGCCCGCCAGGTGCTACTGGTCCGGGTGGGTCGCCGTGACGGCGACCTGCGGACCACCGACGTGACACTTCCCGAGCACCGGTACGCCGACCGCCAGCGCCGCCGTTACGGCCTGGACCGGCTCGGCCGTCCGTCGCTCGGCGTCAGCCGGGCCGAGATCGAGGCGGTCATGCCGGTCAGCCCGGCACTGCCGCCGATGGCGTACGCCGACGAAGCCACCGCCGGGTCGATCCCCCTGCTCCCCGGTGAGCGCACGATGGCCCGCCGGATGAAGTTCGGCGTGGTCAACGCCTGCACCCTGGCCAGCCTCATGCTCGGCATGCTGGCCATCTTCCTCGCCATGCAGGGCGAGGTGCGCATCGCCGCTCTCTGCCTGATCGCCTGCGTCGCCTTCGACGGCCTCGACGGCGCGTTGGCTCGCCGGCTCGGCGTGGCCAGCCCGTTCGGCGCTCAGATGGACTCGTTGGCCGACATGTGCTCGTTCGGCCTCGCCGCGCCCGTCGTGGTCTACGCCTCGCTCGCCGGCTCGGTGTCGACGGCTGCGGCCGCGGTGGCCTGCTTCCTGGTCGCGGCGTGTGCGGCGATCCGGCTGGCCCGCTTCAACGTCTCGCCGAAGGACGGCCGCTTCTTCTGCGGCGTCCCCACCACCATGGCCGCGGCCGTGCTCGCCGTGACAGTGGCGATCGGCCTGCCGGTGCCCGGCCTGGTGCTTGTCGCCGGGGTGGCGCTGCTCGCCTTCGCGATGGTGTCCAGCTTCCCGTACGCCAAGCTCGCCCGCCTGGTGAAGCTGCCGCCGTGGCTCTGGCTGGCCCCGGTGATCGGCGCGCTCGTCGACATCCGGCTCACGTTCGCGCTGATCGTGGTGGGCTACCTGGTCAGCGGGCCGGTGCTCTGGCTGCGCCAGCGTCGTACCGCCTGATCCGACACACGAAACGGGGCGCCGCGGACAGCGGCGCCCCGTTTTCGCGTCTGGATGTCAGCGCCAGCGGGCGATGACCGTGGAGCCGCCGATCACCTTGTCGCCCGGTCCCACCAGCGGGTCCGCCGCCTCGGCCGGCAGGTAGACGTCGGTCCGCGAGCCGAATCGGATGAGCCCGAAGCGCTCCCCCTTGGCCAGCAGCGCGCCGATCGGCGCGCGCTGCACGATGCGGCGGGCGATCAGGCCGGTCCGCTGTGCGACCACCACCGTGCCACGGCTGGTGTCCAGGACTGTGTACGCGGCGACGTTGTGCTCGGCGTCCGGCTTCATCGCGTTGACGAAGCCGCCGTCGGCGACGAAGTAGTCCACCACCTTGCCGGCGACCGGAGACCGGTTGACGTGCACGTCCAGCACGGAGAGGAAGACCGCGACGCGCAGCCACTCGCCGTCGCCGAAACGCTCGTCGTGCAGGCGCTGCACCGACAGGACCTTCCCGTCCGCGCTGGCCACCACGGCGTTCGGGTCCTCCGGCACGTCCCGCTGGGGGTCCCGGAAGAACGCGGCGACCGGCGCGGCGGCCAACGCCGGCAGCAGCCAAAGCTTGGACGACGGACGCGCCACCCGGGCCAGCGCCGCCAGACCCAGCGTGATGCCCGCCGCGGCCACCCCGTTGGAGTCGATGTGCATTCCCCTGGTCAGCGGCACGCTCGACGGCCGGTACGCCGGAGCCAGCCGGTCGGCCGAGGCCGGGCTGGCCGGAGTGAACCGCAGCCGGTAGACCCGCACCGGCGGCGTGTTGCGCAGCACCAGGTCCCCGCCGACGCCGTAGAGGGCGTCCTGCCGGGCCAGCTCCGTGGCCGCGCCTGTCGTCCGGCCGGGCGTGGCGGTGGTCGCCACGCTCAGCACCCCGCCGTCGGTCAGGTACTTGGACAATCCGTCGACGCCGCTCCGGGTCTCCTCGGCGGTGCCGGTGAACGCCTCGCCGGCGATGACCACGGCGGCGGCCTCGGCGTCAGCGAGCGAGTCGACCACGCGTACCCGGTCGGAGACCCACCGGCCCTGGGCGGTGACGTGCTCGCGGAGCACGGCGGCGCCGGACGAGTCGCCAGGCACCACGGTGAGCTGGTCACCGGGGAGCAACGCCTCGATCGCCGCGGCCAGGACCGCGGACTCCGGGCTCGCGCCGACCAGCAGGGCGGTCTTCGGGTCGTTCATCCGGGCCAGCTCGGTGACGAGGGTACGGGCGGCTCGCTCGCCGATGCGGACCGGACCGGACCGGCCGGTGGTACGCACGGCGGGGGACTGCGTCATGTCGGGCGGGCTCCTGACGGGGTAGAGACGGGAATCGCGGCGGGGCCGCCACGGCGGGACGGGCCGGCCGGCGGAGGCGAGATCTCCACCGGTCAGCATATGCGCCTGCCCGCGCCGGCCGCACCGCCGTGGCGGTGGTGCGGGCCGTCACGGGCAGGCAGGCGGGTCAGGATTCCCGCCGTCGGCCCTCCTGCTCGTCGGCCGGATCGTCGCCGATCGCCGTGCTCGGGTGGCCGGGCCGGGTCGGCTCGTCCGCGTCGTCGTCGGTCGGGCCGGAGACCGGCGACGTCTCCGGCTCCGACGCGGCGTGGGCCAGCCAGGCCGGGTGGATGGCCTCGGTCGGGGCCTCCGGTGCCCGCAGTTCGGCTGTCGCCGCCTCCGGCACACGCAGCTCGGCGGTCGGCGTCTCCGGTGCTCGCATGGCCACGGTCGGCGCCGCTGGCATCGGTCCCGGGAGGGGAGCGTCCCAGGTGGAGTGTTCGGCGGTCCACGTCGGAAGGCCCGCGCCGGAGGTCGGGGTGGGTGCCCCGGAGGTCGGCACGCCGTACTCCGCGGTGGCCGTGACCGGCCCGGACGCCGAGGTCGGCATGCCGGGCTGTTGGGCCACTGTGGCGGCCGGGTCGGCGACGTCCTTCGGCTCCGGGCGGCCGGATCGGCCGGAGCGCAACGCGCCGACCAGACCGAAGACCCCGATCAGGATCAGCGCGCCGGCCAGGAACCAGCCGACCGGAGGCAGCGCGAGCCCGAGAATCTGGGCGAGCAGCCACCAGGCCGACAGCGCCAGGAACACCAGCCCGAAGGCGAACGAGAGCAGGTCCGTGCGGTGAGCCTTCACCGGGTCACCTCCAGGTTGCCGGCATTGACGTGGATGTACAGGCGCAGCTTCCCGCCGCCGGGACCGTCCGCGCCCAGGTCGGTGGACTCCCGCGGGCTGCCGTCGAACCCGCCGGAACGGTTGCCGAAGACTGTGGCGTCGCCGGCGTTGACGTCGGCCACTGTGGTGACGTCCACGTTGGGCGGTACGACAACTGTCGCCTGACCGAAGTTGATCGCGACGGTCACCTGGCTGTCCTTCTTCGTGAAGTCGATGCCCCGCAGGTCGAGCACTGCGTCGCCGAAGCTGTTCTCGTACCTGTCGGCGAGGTCGCGATAGTCGGTGGGCGCCCAGGTGACCGCCCCGTCCACGCCGCGGATGCGGTCGTAGGACTCGGCTACCGTCGCGGTTCCCAGAGCCGCGCCGGTCACCAGGCCGAGTGCGATCAGCCAGCGGGCCCGACCGAACCAGGTGCCGACCAGTAGCCCCAGCCCGATCGTGGCCAGCGCGGCGGCGAAGTACGCCGAGGCGCTGACGGCGAAGACGTCCAGCAGGTCGAGCAGGGCGACCACGCCGAGGGCCAGGAAGATCAGCGAGAAGGTCACCGCGCCGAGCGGCGAACGCTCCCGGGGCCGCTTCGGCGGCTTCGGTGGTTTGGGTGGCGGCAACGCGGCCGGGGCCGGCGCGGCGTACGGGCCGTGTGGCGCGAACGGCTGGCGGTACCCGCCAGGCGTCGCCGCGACCGGGTAACCGGACGAAGCTGCGGGCACCGCGGTCACCGGCGCCGACGGCCAGCCGGCGGTGGACATGCCCTCGGTGGCCGTGCCGCTGCCCGTCCAGCCCTGCTCGGGCTGCGGCCAGGTGGCCTCCTGCGGCCCCGTCGTGGCGCCGGCCGGCTGCCCCGACACCGGCGCCGCCCCGGACACCGGCTGCACGCTGACGAACGGCTGCGTGGCGGTGGCCGGCTGCGTGCCGTGCACGAGCGTGGGTGCGCTCGGCGGCTCGGCCGGCGCCGCGGCGTACACCGGAGCGCCACCCGCCAACGGCGCGGTCGCCAGCGGACCGCCGGGCGGCACCGCGCCCTGCGTCGGAGCGGGCCAGGCGACCGGCGGGACGGGCCCGGGCGGCGTACCCGCCGGGGTGGGCGGGACCGGTCCACCCGGGGCGCCGGGCTGCGGCCCCCGGCTGTCCCGGTTGAGCAGCAACGCGCCGCCGATCAGGATGGCCGCGCCGAGCAGCACCGCGCGGAAGGCGTCGGTGACGATGTAGCCGAAGCTGGCCGCCACCAGGATGCCCAGCACGATCACGGTCACCGGGGACATGCTGGAACGGCCGCGCCCCAGCATCGACTCCACCGGGGATGCCGTGTCGCCCTCGTTCGGGATGATCAGCCAGGCGGCGACGTACACCAGGATGCCGATGCCACCGAAGAACCCGAGCACCGCGAGCAGCACCCGCCAGAGCACCGGGTCGGTGTTGGTGGCTCGTCCGATCGCCGCGCAGACCCCGGCCAGGTAACGGCCGTCGCGCGGTCGGACCAGCCCGTACCGCGAGGTGAAGCCGGTGCCGCCCAGCGGCCCCACGGACGGCCCCGGCCCACCCCCGCCGGGCCCCGGAGGCGTACCCGCGCCCCCGCCGGGCCCGTAGCCCCCGCCGGGCGTACCCCCGCCGGGTCCGAAGCCCCCGCCGGGCCCGTAGCCCGCACCGGCCGTACCCCCGCCGGGCCCGTAGCCCTCGCCGGGCCCGTAGCCCTCGCCGGGCCCGTAGCCCCCGCCGGGCGTGCCCCCGCCGGGTCCGAAGCCCGCACCGGCCGTACCCGCGCCGGGCCCGTAGCCCGTGCCGGCCGCGAAGCCGGCGCCGGGCGCGTAGCTCGCGCTCGGCGGCTCGTGGGCGGCGCCCGGTGTCGGTCCGGCGGTCGGGCCGGCGCCGACGGTCGGGCCGAACGTGGTGGGCTCGGTCCAGCCGGCAGGTGTCTGGGCAGGTGCGGGCGGTGCTGAACCGCCCGGCTGTGCCGACCCGGGACGGGGCGGCGGGGCAGCTTCCTCGGTCATGCCTCGATCCTGCTGCCCGCCTCGCCCGAACGGCCTCAGGATCCGACCCTGACCCCACCCTGAGATCCGGGCGGCCGGAATGTCGGGGGCGTCCCCGTGGTCGGCGGACGCCGCAGCGTGTGACGATCGGACTCACCGACTTCCGCCCAGCCCACCACCGTGACCAGGGAGCCTCCGATCAGCACCGTGATTCCGCCCCCGCGCCTCTACCGCGCTCCCGAGCACCGGATGGCCGCCGGCGTCGCCGCCGGTATCGCCGACCATCTCGGCATCTCGGTGCTGCGGGTGCGCGTCGCGTTCATGGTGCTGCTCGGGCTGAGCGGGCTCGGCCTCCTGCTCTACGCGGCCTTCTGGGCGGTGGTGCCGCTGCGACCCGGTGACACCGCCGTGCCACCCCGGCGCGACGTGGCCCAGCTCCTGCCGTTCGTCGGGATCGGGCTCGGTGTCCTGCTGATCCAGGTGATGGTCTTCGACTCGGTCGGTGCCGCGGGCACCGCCGGCTGGCTGGTGGCCATCATCGCGGTCGGCGCCGGGGTCATCTGGCACCAGTCGGCACCCGAGCGGCGACGGCGCTGGGGCGACACGATGCCGGTCCCGTGGCTCGGTGCGGTCGTCGAGGAGAGCGACAGGCGGGCCTTCGTGCTCCGGTTCATCGGCGGCGGGGTGCTGGTCGCGGTCGGCATCATCGGTGTCGCGGCGGTCTACTCGCCGGCACAGAACTTCGACGCGGTGATCAACGGGGTGATCTTCGCGCTGGTCGGGTTGGCCGGGGTCGGCGTGGTCGCCGCGCCGGTGCTGTGGCGGACGTACAGCCAGCTCCGCTCGGAGCGCGAGGGACGCATCCGCGAGCAGGAGCGGGCCGAGCTGGCCGCGATGGTGCACGACCAGGTCCTGCACACGCTCGCTCTGATCCAGCGCAACGCCGCCGACGTCAAGACTGTGCAACGGTTGGCCCGCGGGCAGGAGCGTTCGCTGCGCAACTGGCTCTACAAGCCCACGGCGTCACCGAGCGAGCGCTTCGCCGCCGCCCTGGAGCAGGCCGCCGCCGAGGTCGAGGACACCTTCGCGATCACGGTGGAGACCGTGGTGGTGGGCGACCGGGAGACCGACGAGAAGGTCGGGGCGCTTGTCGCCGCCGCGCGGGAGGCGCTGGTGAACGCGGCCCGGCACGCAGGCGTGCAGACCGTGTCGCTCTACGCCGAGGTGGAGCCCGATCAGGTAAGCGTCTTCGTCCGGGATCGGGGGAAAGGCTTCGATCCGGATACGGTGGAGGACCACCGGCACGGCGTACGCGGTTCGATCATCGGACGGATGAAGCGGCACGGCGGACGGGCCGAGATCCGGTCCGGCCCGGGGGAGGGGACCGAGGTCCGGTTGATCCTGCCGATCTCCCGGGACTCGTCCGCAGCAGAGAGGAACAAGTGACAATGGCGGAGCAGCCGATGGAGCATCTCGACCCGGCGACCAGCCGCCCCGAGCGCCTGCGGGTGTTCCTGGTGGACGACCACGCGATGTTCCGCGCCGGGGTGCGTGCCGAGCTGGGCGCCCACGTCGAGGTGGTGGGTGAGGCGAGCACGGTGGCCGAGGCGGTCACGCGGATCGCCGCCACCGGGCCGGACGTGGTGCTGCTCGACGTGCACATGCCCGACGGCGGTGGCCGCGCCGTGCTGGAGGCGATGCGGCGCAGCCATCCGCAGGTCAAGTTCCTGGCGCTGAGCGTCTCCGACGCGGCGGAGGACGTGATCGGGTTGATCCGGGCCGGCGCGCGGGGGTACGTCACGAAGACCATCTCCCCGGACGAGCTGGCCGCGGCGATCCGTCGGGTCGCCGACGGTGATGCCGTTTTCAGCCCCCGGCTCGCCGGGTTCGTGCTGGACGCCTTCGCGGCCCGCCCGGACGCCCCGGTGGCCGACCCGGAGCTGGACCAGCTCACCAACCGGGAGCGGGAGGTGCTGCGCCTGCTCGCCCGGGGGTACGCGTACAAGGAGATCGCCAAGGAGCTGTTCATCTCCATCAAGACGGTGGAGACGCACGTGTCGAACGTGCTGCGCAAGCTCCAGATGTCCAACCGCTACGAGTTGTCCCGCTGGGCGGCGGACCGCCGGCTCGTGTGATCTATTCCTCCGCCAGGGCATTTCGGGCAGATGCCACGGATGCCGCTGGGCGGGGCTGACAAACGATCAAGCGTCGTCCCATACTGCCCCGGTCCCGTTTCCGCGCGTGGGTGTTGGCATCCCGCGGAGGCGGTGGCTCACACGTGCCCGCGGTCGCGGGTCACCCCTGGGGGAGAGGTACACACTCTTGATGTTCGGACAACGAGGACGACACTGGGCGCGGGTCGCGCTGGCGGCCGTCGCCGGCGGCGCGCTGGCGCTCGGCGTGGCGGGTGCCGCAGCCGCTGCTCCGGCCACCGGCGTGGCCAAGGCGGTCGAGGGCAGCCAGGTCACCCTGAAGCTCGACGGCAAGACGCGCACCACGTCTGCGCTCGCCCTGAAGGTCGACGGCAAGCTGGTGCCGGCGTTCTGCATCGACTACCACACGAACGTGAAGCTCGACGGCACGTACGAGGAGGGCACCTGGGACAAGTCCGAGGTGCAGAACCTCGGCAAGGTCCAGTGGGTGCTCACCCACGGCTACCCGAACGCCGACGCCACAGCGCTTCTCGCCGCCGCTGGTGTCACGCCGCCGGCGAAGATCGGGCAGAAGCGGCTGGACACGCTGCTCTACTTCGGCACCCAGACCGCCGTCTGGCACTTCAGCGACAAGATCGAGCTGGGTGACTGGGAGAAGGGTCTGCTCGCCCGCGATCAGTACGCCGTGATCCAGGGTGTTCGTAACTACCTGGTCAACAACGCCACCGACCAGCCGGAGCCGCGTGCCGAGCTGTCCGTCGACCCGGCCAGCGCCACCGCTACCGTCGGCGGCAAGGCCGGTCCGTTCACCGTGAAGGGTCCGGCGGGTGCCATCACCGTCGCGGCCACCGGCGGCACCGCCGTCGACGCCGAGGGCAAGCCGGTCACCACGACCACAAACGGCGGGCAGTTCTGGCTGTCCGCCGAGGCCGCCGGCACGGTCAACGTGACCCTCACCGCGCAGGACTCGGTCTCCTTCGGCCGGGTGTTCCTGTTCACCGGCGCCAAGAAGGCGCAGAAGCTGATCCTCGGCGGCAGCACCGGCGCCACCGTCACCGCCCGGGCGGCGGCCACCTTCACGGCCACCCCCGCGACCCCGCCGGCCACCGCGTCGCCGACCCCCAGCGCGTCGCCGTCGCCGACCACCCCGTCGGCCACGCCGTCGGAGTCGGCGCAGCCGGCCAGCCCGGCCCCGTCCACCTCGCCGGCCAGCAACGGCGGCGCCCTGCCGCTGACCGGTTCGCCGATCGCGATGGCGGCGACCGCCGGTCTGCTGCTGCTCGCCGCGGGTGCGGTTGCCGTGCTTCTGGTGCGTCGTCGCAAGGTCCGCTTCACCGCCTGATCCATCCCCACCACACCACCGGCCCCGGCCCCGCCTCGTGCGGCGCCGGGGCCGGTGTCGTCGTACCGGCCGCGGTCGCCAGTTGATGATCAGAGAAGCGCCCGCGGCGCCCTCGTCCACCCAGCCGGCCATGGTGCCCGTGCAGCCGACGGTGACCTCGTCCGGACGGGCAAAGAAAATCGAGCCCGCGACGGGCGGTGGACCGCGCGTTCGTCATGCGGAAAAGCTCACAGAAGCCGAGCCTGAGCGCGGCGCGAGCGCTCTAGCAGGTCATGTGCTTCCAGGTCAGAGACACCTGCCCCGACCGTTTTGTGATCATTTTTCAAGTATCGGCAACGTGGCGGGCAACTAACGGCTTGATAACGGCACCTTCACGGAAGAGGCCAGTGGGTGTCACAGTGGCAGCACCTCACCCTTGGTGTGTGGCACTCCGTACGGCCCACGACCACGACCTCCGCTGTTTCCCGGCGGGTTCGTGGCTGTGTCGCCTGCGTAGGGTCGTGCCTCGTCGGGTGAGGGAGCCCGGCGGATCGGAACATCAGGGGTGTCCCCAAACTTCCCTGTGGTCCCGGCGACCCCCGCCCCGGGGTGGTCGGGCGGTGTCACCCCCAAACGTGCGTGAAACCCACGACGGAACCAGGTTAGAAAGAGGAGGCCCCTCGGAATGAGAGTCTCGAAGCGGGCGACGAGCGCGATCGCGCTCAGCGCGGCTGCCGCGCTTGTCGCGAGCGGTTGCTCGAGCGGTGACGGCGACGGCGACGCCGCCGCCAGCAAGGATGGCGCGATCGTCATCCACGGCGTCCAGCCGGAGAACCCGCTGGTTCCGTCGAACACCACGGAGACCGGCGGTGGCAAGGTCATCGACTGGCTGTTCACCGGCCTGGTCGAGTACCCCAACGACGGTGGGGCCCCGCGTAACGCGCTGGCCGAGTCCATCGACACCAAGGACTCGAAGGTCTTCACGATCAAGATCAAGAAGGGTACCAAGTTCCACGACGGTACCGAGGTGAAGGCGAAGAACTTCGTCGACGCCTGGAACTGGGCCGCGTACTCGCCGAACGGCGCGCAGAACGGCTCCTTCTTCGCGGACATCGCGGGCTTCGACAAGACCTACACCGAGGACCCGGACGGCGCGGACGGCCCGCAGAAGGCCCCGACGCCGACGGCCAAGGAGCTGTCCGGCCTGAAGGTCATCGACGAGCAGACCTTCGAGGTCACCCTCGCCGCCCCGACCGCGGTCTTCCCGACCAAGCTCGGCTACAGCGCGTTCATGCCGCTGCCGGACGCGTTCTTCACCATGAAGCCCGAGGAGTTCGGCAAGAAGCCGATCGGTAACGGCCCGGTGAAGTTCGTCTCGTGGCAGGACAACGTCCTCATCAAGCTGACTCGTTTCGACGACTACAGCCTGCGCGACAAGATGAAGATCAAGGACGTCGACGTCAAGCTGTACCAGGACGAGACGGCGGCCTACGCCGACCTGCTCGCCAACAACCTGGACTTCATGGAGGTCGTCCCCACCTCGGCGCTCGCCGGCGACAAGTGGAAGACCGACCTCGGTGACCGTGGCCTGAACACCGTCACGCCGTCGACCGCGCTGATCGCGTTCCCGATCTACGACAAGCGCTTCCAGAACCCGAAGCTGCGTCGTGCGGTCTCGCTGTCGATCAACCGGCAGGAGATCTCGGACAAGATCTTCTTCGGCACCCGCAAGCCGGCCGACAGCTGGGCGAACCCGCTGACCCCGGGCGCCAAGCCGGGTAACTGCACCGCCTGCAAGTTCGACCCGACCACGGCCAAGCAGCTGCTGACCGAGGCCGGCGGCTTCACCGGCGAGATGGTCTTCTACTACAACTCGGACTCCAGCCACAAGGACTGGATGGACGCGGTTGCGCAGCAGGTCAAGACCAACCTCGGCATCGACGCTCGCGCCGAGGGCATCCCGACCTTCGCGGTGTTCCGTCAGAACATCAACGCCCACAAGATGACCGGCCCGTACCGTGCCGCCTGGCAGCAGGACTACCCGGACGTGGAGAACTGGGTCAACCCGCTCTACGTCAAGGGTGGCTCGTCCAACGACGGCCTGTACAGCAACCCCGAGGTCGACACCCTGGCCAAGCAGGCCAGCTCCGCGCCGAGCCTCGAGGCTTCGCACGAGGCCTTCGCCAAGGCCATCGAGAAGGTCGACCAGGACGTCCCGAGCATCCCGATCTACTTCTACGGCCAGCAGTCCGGCCACTCGGAGAAGATCAAGAAGCTCGAGCTGAACAACGTCGGCGAACTCGACATCACCTCGGTCGAGCTCTGATCCGAACGGTCTGACCCCGGGTCGGGCTCGCCACATCCGGTGAGCCCGACCCGGGGCCGTTCCGCGAGTGGGTGCCACAGCACGCCACTCGCCACGTTGTCACCACCGTGTCGGCCGTCCGACGCGCCCCCTGTCTGGAGGACCACCCCATGGGCCGTTATCTGTTGAGACGGCTGCTCCAACTCGTGCCGGTCTTCATCGGCTCGACCTTCCTGATCTACTGGCTCGTCTGGTCCGTCCCCGGCGATCCGTTCGCCGGCAAGTGCGGCGAGCGCCGCTGCCCCGACCAGTACGTCGCGTACATGACCGAGAAGTACCACCTGGACCAGAACGTCTTCGTGCAGTACGGCAACTACATGAAGAACCTGCTCCAGGGCGACTTCGGCCAGACGTTCTCGCAGCGCGACATCGGCGACATCATCGCCACGGCGTACCCGAACACCCTGAAGCTGGCCCTGGTCGCGCTCGCCATCGAGGCCGTGATCGGCCTCGGCGCCGGCATCCTGACCGGTCTGCGCCGCAACGGCTTCCTGGACAATCTCGTCCTCGTCTCGACCCTCTTCCTGCTCGCGCTGCCGGTGTTCGTCGTCGGCTTCGTGCTGCAGTGGCTGCTGGGTGTGCAGTGGGGCATCGTCAAGCCGACCGTCTCGTCCGAGATGCGGTTCTCCGAGCTGATCGTGCCGGGCTTCGTGCTCGGTAGCGCGTCGGTGGCGTACATAGCCCGGGTGGCCCGAACGAGCATCGCGGAGAACCGTCGCGCCGACTACGTGCGCACCGCCATCGCCAAGGGCCTGCCGATGCGCCGGGTCGTGGGTGTGCACCTGCTGCGCAACTCGCTCATTCCGGTCGTCACCCTGCTCGGCACCGACCTCGGCGCCCTGATGGGCGGCGCGATCGTCACGGAGGGCATCTTCGGCATCAACGGGATCGGCCGCGAGGTCTACCGCGCGATCGTCACCAAGGAGAGCGCTACCGTGGTTGGCATCGTGGTGGTGTTGGTGGTCGTCTATCTGTTGATGAACCTGCTGGTCGACCTGCTCTACGCCGCCCTGGACCCGAGGATCCGTTATGAGTGACCCGAGTACCGCATCGATCGTCAGCACCCCTGCCGCGCAGCCGACCGACACCCCCGCCACCCCCGGGCCGCAGGGCAACGAGAAGCCTCGTGGTCTGCTCGGTGACGCCTGGCGGGACCTGCGCCGCAAGCCGCTGTTCTGGATCTCGGCGACGATCATCGTCATCTTCCTGTTGATGGCCGCCTTCCCGTCGCTGTTCGCCCCGGGCGACCCGGTCAACGGAGCGCTCTCGCGCAGCCTCAACAAGGCGTCCGGCGACGCGTGGTTCGGGTACGACCTGCAGGGCCGGGACGTCTACGCCCGGGTCATCTACGGCGCCCGTGCCTCCATCGTGGTCGCCGTGCTCTCCGTGGTCGGCACCCTGCTGGTCGGCGGCTTCATGGGCATCATCTCCGGATACATGGGTGGCTGGGTCGACACGATTCTCAGCCGGGTCGCGGACGTGTTCTTCGGAGTGCCGTTCGTGCTCGGCGCGATCGTCATCCTGACCACGTTCAACGGTTCGGGCAGCAGCAACAGCAAGGCCGAGATCATGGGCCTGGTGATCATCTCGCTGATCGTGCTGAGCTGGCCGGTCGTGATGCGGTTGATGCGCTCCTCGGTGCTCTCCACCAAGGAGGCCGACTACATCGTGGCGGCGCGTGCGCTGGGTGCCGGCAGCGGCCGGATCATCCTCAAGCACCTGCTGCCGAACTGCCTGGCCCCACTGCTGGTCTACGGCACGATCATGGTCGGCTCGTTCATCGGCGCCGAGGCAACCCTGTCGTTCCTGGGTGTCGGCCTGAAGTCGCCGGTGGTGTCCTGGGGCATCATGATCAGCGAGGGCAAGGATTTCATCCGGGTCGCGCCGGGGCTCGTGTTCTTCCCTGCCGCATTCCTCGTCGCCGCGGTGCTGAGCTTCGTGATGCTCGGTGAAGCGGTCCGCGAGGCCCTCGATCCGAAACTCCGCTAGGGGAAATCCAGTGTCCGACATTCTCGTGTCTGAGCAGTCCGCGCCGGGATCCGGCGGGTCCGGGCGCCCCTCCGGCCGGCTGCTCGAGGTCGACGACCTGCGGGTGGAGTTCCGTACCCGGGACGGCGTCGCAAAGGTCATCAACGGGGTCACGTACCACGTCGACGCGGGGGAGACCCTCGCCGTGCTCGGCGAGTCCGGCTCCGGTAAGAGCGTCACGGCGCAGACGATCATGGGCATCCTCGACACGCCCCCGGGCTTCGTCACCGGTGGGCAGGTCCGCTTCCACGGAAAGGACATGCTGCGCATGTCCGCCGAGGAGCGCCGCCGCATCCGCGGTGAGGGCATCGCGATGATCTTCCAGGACGCGCTGTCCGCCCTGAACCCGGTCTTCACCGTCGGGTTCCAGATCGCCGAGCAGTTCCGGGTTCGGCGGGGCCTGGGTCGCGCGGAGGCCAAGAAGCGCGCGATCGAGATGCTCGACCAGGTCAAGATCCCCAACGCCAAGGGCCGGTACAACAACTATCCGCACCAGTTCTCCGGCGGTATGCGGCAGCGCGCGATGATCGCGATGTCGCTGGCGCTCGACCCCGAGGTGCTGATCGCTGACGAGCCGACCACCGCGCTCGACGTGACCGTGCAGGCCCAGATCATGGACCTGCTCGCGGAGCTGCAGCGTGAGCGGCAGATGGGCATGATCCTGATCACCCACGACCTCGGTGTGGTCGCCGACGTCGCCGATCGGATCGCCGTCATGTACGCGGGCCGGATCGTCGAGGAAGCCGACGTGTACGACCTGTACGCCAAGCCGGCGCACCCGTACACGCTGGGCCTGATCGACTCGATCCCGCGTCTGGACGAGAAGGGGCAGCAGCTCCGGACGATCAAGGGCCTCCCGCCGAACCTGATGAACATTCCGCCGGGCTGCCCGTTCAACCCGCGCTGCCCCATGGCTCAGCCGGTGTGCCGGGAGAAGGTTCCCCCGCTGCTCCAGGTGGGCCCTGCCCGGGCCAGCGCCTGCCACTTCGCCGAGGAGCTGGTGAACCGTGTCTGAGAACATCCTCGAGGTCAATGACCTGGTCAAGCACTACCCCGTCACCCAGGGCGTGGTGTTCAAGAAGACCGTCGGTCAGGTCAAGGCCGTCGACGGGGTCTCGTTCGGTCTGCGGGCCGGCGAGACGCTCGGTGTCGTCGGCGAGTCCGGCTGCGGCAAGTCGACCCTCGCCCGGGTTCTGATGAACCTGGAGAAGCCGACCGCCGGCAGCGTGGTCTACAAGGGCCAGGACATCTCCAAGCTCTCCGGTGGGGCGCTGCGTCGACTGCGTCGACAGATCCAGCTGGTGATGCAGGACCCGTACACCTCGCTCAACCCGCGGATGACCGTCGGTGACCTGATCGGGGAGCCCTTCGAGATCCACCCGGAGGTGGCGCCCCGGGGCAGCCGTCGGGCCAAGGTCCGCGAGCTGCTCGACCTGGTCGGGCTCAACCCGGAGCACATCAACAGGTACCCGCACCAGTTCTCCGGCGGTCAGCGTCAGCGCATCGGCATCGCCCGCGCGCTCGCGCTGCGGCCCGAGGTGATCGTCTGCGACGAGCCCGTCTCGGCGCTTGACGTCTCCATTCAGGCGCAGGTGATGAACCTGCTGGAGAAGCTGCAGACCGAGCTGGGGCTCTCGTACATCTTCATCGCCCACGACCTGTCGGTGGTCCGCCACCTGTCGGACCGCGTGGCGGTGATGTACCTCGGCAAGATCGTTGAGATCGGCACCGAGGACGAGATCTACGAGCGGCCGACCCACCCGTACACCCAGGCGCTGTTGTCGGCGGTGCCGGTGCCGGACCCGACCCAGCGGAACAACAAGACGATCATCCGGCTCACGGGTGACGTGCCGTCGCCGATCAGCCCGCCCTCGGGCTGCCGGTTCCGGACCCGCTGCTGGAAGGCGCAGGAAGTCTGCGCCGAGCAGGTCCCGCTGCTGGAGATCCGGCGCGACACGGACCACCCGAGTGCCTGCCACTTCGCGGAGCGGCGCGAGATCGTCGCCACCCACGAGGTGTGAGTCACCGAAGCCGCCTGCCGCCGTCACCACGACGACGGCAGGCGGTTTCGTCTGTCCGGGGGCCCTGACCGGGCCGCCACGCTCCCGCGCCGCCGGTCGGCCCGGCCGGCGCCCGCTGCCCACCGGGACGCCGCAGAGCGGCCCGCCGCCGCCCACCGGGGTGCCTCAGAGCGGCCCGCGGCCGCCCACTGCGACGCCGCAGAGCGGCCCGCCGCCGCCCACCGGGGTTGCCTCAGAGCGGCCCGCGGCCCGCGCGCAGCAGCAGCAGCGCCAGTTGGGTGCCGTCGGCGCCCAGCGCGAGCCGGAAGCGCTCCAGGATGTCCCGTTCCCGGGAGAGCACCAGGCGGGTGCCACCGGACGCCATCCGGGTCGCCCCGACCTCCTGCGACAGCGCGGCCCGCTCCTGCCAGAGCGCGATCAACGCGTGGTCGATCTCGTCGATCCGTTCTCTGATCTGCACGATCCGCGCAGCGGCGGTCGGCTCCACGGTGCCGGTCCGTGCCTCGGTCGGGTCGTCGGCCCGTACCGCAGGCACCGCCTCCGGCACGCCCCCGGTCGCCGGGGGCTGCCCCGCCTCCGGCC
Organism: Micromonospora lupini; assembly: GCF_026342015.1. Classification (NCBI taxonomy): domain Bacteria; kingdom Bacillati; phylum Actinomycetota; class Actinomycetes; order Micromonosporales; family Micromonosporaceae; genus Micromonospora; species Micromonospora lupini. Next base: position 479,471 of record NZ_JAPENL010000002.1, on the reverse strand, counting down.
CGGCCGGGCCGCCGTTCTGCTCCACCACGTCTGTCATCATCGGGTACCTCTCGCGCTGTGGTGCCCGGTGCCCGGAACCCGGGACGGAAAAAGCCCCGGACTCCAGGAGCCCGGGGCTTTTCGCAGGTCTGTCGATCAGGCGCGACCTACGGCAGCCGGACTCCCGGTGCCGTAGTAAAAGTAGTAACGCGCAGCGATCACGCCGTCGAGTATGCCCACGCCGGTGGCCGGCGCGCAAGGATTTCCGCGCAAAAGGGCGGCCCGACCGCGTACGCGGGGCGGCGGCACGGCGGCCGGCCGCCCGGACGGCGCGGTCGGGAAGTGTCCGGCTGGCGGCATAGACTTGGCGCGCGATGCATCCTCTCTTCGACATTCCCGCGTCCCCGTCCGCGCCGGAGTCCGCGCCGGCCCGTCCGCACCGGCCCGGGTCGGCCTCCGCCCGCCTCGATCCGCAGCAGCTCCTCGCCGGGCTGAACGGGCCGCAGCGCGACGCCGTCAGCCACGCCGGTTCGCCGTTGCTGATCGTGGCCGGCGCGGGGTCCGGCAAGACCCGGGTGCTCACCCACCGGATCGCCTACCTGCTCGCCGCACGGGACGTGCATCCCGGTGAGATCATCGCCATCACCTTCACCAACAAGGCCGCGGGCGAGATGAAGGAGCGGGTCGCCGCGCTTGTCGGCCCGCGGGCTCGGCTGATGTGGGTGTCGACGTTCCACTCGGCGTGCGTCCGCATCCTGCGCGCCGAGCACGAGCACGCCGGCCTCAAGTCGACGTTCTCGATCTACGACGCGGACGACTCCCGACGGCTGATGCAGTTGGTGACCCGCGAGCTGGATCTCGACCCGAAGCGCTACCCGGCGCGTGGGTTGGCCGCCCAGGTCTCCAACCTGAAGAACGAGCTGGTCGACCCGGAGCAGTTCGCCGCGCGGGCCAGTGGGCCCAACGAGCGGGCGCTCGCCGAGGCGTACACGCTCTACCAGCGCCGGCTGCGCGAGGCGCACGCGCTGGACTTCGACGACCTGATCATGACGACGGTGCACCTGCTCCAGTCCCACCCGCACGTCGCGGAGAGCTACCGCCGACGGTTCCGGCACGTGCTTGTTGACGAGTACCAGGACACCAACCACGCCCAGTACGTCCTGATCAAGGAGCTGGTCTCCGGCACCGAGGGGCTGGAGCCGGCGGAGCTGTGCGTGGTCGGTGACGCCGACCAGTCGATCTACGCGTTCCGGGGCGCGACGATTCGCAACATCCTGGAGTTCGAGCGGGACTTCACCGACGCGCGGACGATCCTGCTGGAGCAGAACTACCGCTCGACCCAGACCATCCTCAACGCCGCCAACGCGGTGATCGACCGGAACACCTCCCGCAAGCCGAAGCGGCTGTGGAGCGAGGCCGGCGACGGCGAGCGGATCGTCGGCTATGTGGCCGACACCGAGCACGCCGAGGCGGACTGGGTGGGCCGGGAGATCGACCGGCTTGTCGACGCCGACGAGACGCGCCCCGGTGACGTGGCGGTCTTCTACCGCACCAACGCCCAGTCCCGGGTCTTCGAGGAGGTGTTCATCCGCGCCGGCCTGCCGTACAAGGTGGTCGGCGGGGTGCGCTTCTACGAGCGCAAGGAGGTCCGCGACGCGTTGGCGTACCTGCGTTCGGTGGTCAACGACGACGACACGGTGAGCCTGCGGCGAGTGCTCAACACCCCGCGCCGGGGGATCGGCGACCGCGCGGAGGCGTGTGTCGAGGCGCTGTCCAGCCGTGACCGGATCTCCTTCGGCGCGGCGCTGCGCCGGGCCCGGGAGGCGCCCGGCATCTCCACCCGGGCGGCCAACGGCATCGCCGACTTCGTGGCGCTGCTCGACGGCGCACGCGAGTTGGCGGAGACCGGCACCCCGGAGGAGGTGCTGGAGGCGCTGCTGACCCGCTCGGGCTACCTCACCGAGCTGGAGGAGAGCCTGGACCCGCAGGACGCCGGCCGGGTGGACAACCTCCAGGAGCTGGTGAGTGTCGCCCGGGAGTACACCGAGCGGATCGAGGCGACCGGCGCCGACGGCGAGCGCGCCACGGTGGCGGGCTTCCTGGAGCAGGTCGCGCTGGTCGCCGACGCCGACCAGATCCCCTCCGACGACCCTGACCACCAGGGCGTGGTCACCCTGATGACGTTGCACACCGCCAAGGGGCTGGAGTTCCCGGTGGTCTTCCTGACCGGGCTGGAGGACGGCGTCTTCCCGCACCTGCGCTCGCTTGGCGACACCCGCGAGCTGGAGGAGGAGCGCCGGCTGGCGTACGTCGGCATCACCCGCGCCCGACAGCGGCTCTACCTCTCCCGTGCGGTGACCCGCTCGGCGTGGGGGCAGCCGTCCTACAACCCGCCGTCGCGGTTCCTGGAGGAGCTGCCGCCGGAGCTGGTGCGCTGGGAGCGCACCGAGGGGTCGTACACCTCGTGGGCCGGCGGGGGCGGCGGCGTCGGCGGGCGCGCGGACCGCGCGCCCGGCGGGCGCGGCACCTTCACCGGGGGTACGCCGAAGGCGGCGCAGCTTGCCCAGCGGCTCGGGGTGGACGCCAGCCGCCTCACCACGGCCAGTGAGTTGCCGCAGGGGCCGAAGGTGGCTGCCGGCGACCGGGTCAACCACCAGCGCTACGGGCTGGGGCGTGTGCTCGCCGTGGAGGGGCACGGCCCGGGCGCCCGCGCGCAGATCGACTTCGGCGACCAGACCATGTGGCTGGTGCTGCGCCACGCCCCGGTCGACAAGCTCTGACGTCCCGAGGCGGTCCACTCCACAACGCCGACGTGGGGGCATCCGATCTCCCGGACACCCCCACATCGCCGATCTGACGCCAGGTTCAGCAGCCCAGGTCGACGCCGTGCGCGCGCATGAACGGCGCGGGGTCGATCTGGTTCCACATGCCCTGGTGCACCTCGAAGTGCAGGTGCGGGCCCGTGGCGTCGCCTGTGGCGCCCTCGTAGCCGATCACCTGGCCGGCCTTGACCTTCTGCCCGACGGTCACCGCGATGCGGCTCTGGTGGGCGTAGTGGGTCAGGTAGCCGTTGCCGTGGTCGATGAAGACGGAGTTGCCGTACCCGTCAGCGGCGTCACCGGCCTGGGTGACAGTGCCGGCGGCCGCGGCGCGGATGGGGGTGCCCGAGGGCAGCGCCAGGTCGATCCCTGCGTGCAGGGTGCCCCAGCGCTCGCCGAAGCAGGACGTGACCGAGGCGCCCGGCATCGGGTCGACCCAGGCGGCCGTCGGCCTGGTGGTCTGCTTCGGCTTCGGCTTCGGTTTGGCGGTGGCCTTCCTCGTCGGTGTAGGGCTGGCGCTGGCCGTCGACGGGCTCACCGTCGGGCTGGCCGGCGGGGAGGTCGGCGCGCTCGACTCGCGGGCCGAGCGGTCCGCCCGGCTGGCGGCCTCGGCCCGGGACTGGGTGTCGATCGAGACGGCGGTGGGCGTTGGCCGGTCGGGGCCGGCGGTGGCGACGGCGACCCCGCCCAGGCCGAGGGCGACAAGCGCGGCCGCGCCAAGCACGATGAGGCGGTTCCGCCGGCGGGCGTTCCGCGGCTGCTCGACTGTGGTGTCGGGGGTGTTCTCGTTCTGGACGGGGCTGTCTTCCTGCACGGCGGACCTTCACAGTCGAGGGGCACTTGACCTCGAAATACTGGTGTCGGGCCGAGCTGGACGGCTGTTCGGGACCGGGCGGCCGGACCGTGGGCCGCAGGCGGGCTGACCTGGTATAGGCCGGTCTGAAGCATTCCGTCCGGAAAAGTGATCATGCAGTGGCGTGCGGTCGGTCACAGTCCGTCCTGTGATCCAGCAGACATCGGCCGTCAACGGCGTAGAAAAAACCGCCCGGATCGACAGATCCGGGCGGTCAACGGTCAGTACGCAGAGTCAGGATCCCGCTACGTCGCTGTAGATTGCCTCGACTTGCAGCTTGATGTCCACTCCGCGCTCCTGCAGGTACGGAACGGGGTCGATCGGCGCGCCCTTGACATGGAGCTCAAGGTGCAGGTGGGTGCCGTAGGCGTGGCCGGTCTGGCCCACCAGGCCGAGCTGGTCGCCCGCCTTGACCTGCTGGCCCTCCTTGACGCTGAGCGCGGAGGAGTGGCCGTAGATGGCCTCGCTGCCGTCGGCGTGCTGGACGATCACCGCGTAGCCGTAGCCGCCGAACCAGCCGGCCTTGGTGACCAGCCCGTCGTGGACCGCCACGTACGGAGTGCCCTCGGGGACGACCAGGTCGACGCCTGTGTGCAGCTTGCCCCACCGCATCCCGTACGGGGAGTTGAAGTCGTAACCCTGCAGCGGCAGCATCCAGACCTCGGGCTCGGCCGCTTCCTTCGTGCGGCTGTCCCGGGAGGCGCGCTCGGCGTTGTCCGCACGGGCCGCGACGTCCTGACTGGTGACCGACGCCTGCTTGAGCTCGTCGAGCACCGTCGGGCTGACGTCCTTGGCGTCCGGCAGGGCCGACGCGCCCAGCGCGACGATGCCCGCGCCGACGAAGGCGGTGGTGACGACGGCCGCGTAACGGCTACGCGGGGGGGTGGGCACGCGGCGACGACCGCGATATCGATCGGGCTCAGACGACAGGCGCTGGCGCACGCACACCCTCCGTTGTCGGGGTTCCGAGGCGGCCGATGGACGTCCGTGAAGCTCAGGTGAACGTCTGCCGACCGCGTCGTCACCCGTCCATGGACCTGATGACAACCGTGGACACGTTAGCCAACCACCAGGCGAGTCACAAGCCAGAGCGCCGAATTGGCGTGTCGATCTGTCCGTTTGCGTCCGAGATTGTCATGCATCGCGCCGTCGAACGGTGCCCCCGTAACCACCCGTTCGTCGCCGAGCGTGACCGATCCGGCGGAGTCGTCCGGCTTGACGCCGGGACCCGGGTAAGGCGGTGCCGAAGGCCACGCCCGGTGGCGGCGGAATGTCGGACGTGTTTCCGGCCCGGATTTCCCGGCTCCGGTCCGGCGGGTTACCGTTCGTTCAGGTAAAGGCCGTGGAGCCGGTGAAAGGTGTGCGCTGATGAGCTCTCGTATTCGGGTCGTCGTCGCGAAGCCCGGTCTGGACGGTCACGACCGTGGCGCGAAGGTCGTCGCACGCGCCCTGCGCGACGCGGGGATGGAGGTCGTCTACACCGGCCTGCACCAGACGCCCGAGCAGATCGTGGAGACGGCCATCCAGGAGGACGCCGACGCCGTCGGTCTCTCCGTGCTCTCCGGCGCGCACATGACGCTCTTCCGTCGCGTGCTGGAACTGCTGGGCGAGCGCGACGCCCGGGACATCGTCGTCTTCGGCGGCGGCATCATTCCCAACGGCGACATCCCCGAGCTGGAGAAGCTGGGCGTCGCGAAGATCTTCACGCCGGGCGCCACCACGCAGGCGATCGTCGAGTGGGTCCGGCAGAACGTCGCCCAGCCGGTCGCCTGAGGCGGCAGCCGGTCGCCTGAGGCGGCAGCCGGTTGCCTGAGGCGGCAGCCGGTCGCCTGAGGCGCCCGCTCTGCGGCGCCTACCGAATTTGGGCACGGGGGAGGGGCCGGACGCACCCCTCACACGTCCGGCCCCTCTATGCACGATGCCCCGCCGCCACCCCTCGACCGACAGGGCATCGGCCGTATCCCGTCTTTGCGCTGCTCAGCGCGCCGACACCTGACTCAACGACGCCCCGACGGGCGGGTTACGGACCCCCGGCAACATCGCCCGGACGACTGATGCCGCCCACGACGCGGCAGGAATCGGCCCCAGTCGGCGCGGGGTTGTGCATTACCGCACACCGTGCACCCGCTCGGTTGCCGGCGGTGCCCGCCTCGCTAGGCTGCCGCCAATGGCCTGTTTCAACTGATGACAGGCGTCAAACTGTTTTCTGAACGCTGGTGGCGGCGCGACGGCGCGCCGCGGAGACGGGACGGGACGCGCAATCGTGGACCTGTACGAGTACCAGGGGCGGGACCTGTTCGAGCGGCACGGCTTGCCCGTGCTGGCCGGCGGCGTCGCCACTACCCCGGAAGAGGCCCGTGCGATCGCCGAACGCCTCGGCGGTCGCGTGGTCGTCAAGGCGCAGGTGAAGGTCGGTGGCCGAGGTAAGGCCGGCGGCGTCAAGCTGGCCGAGGGCGCCGAGGAGACGGTGGCCCGCGCCACCGACATCCTCGGCATGGACATCAAGGGCCACACCGTCCACAAGGTCATGATCACGGTGACGGCGGACGTGGCCGAGGAGTACTACTTCTCTTACCTGCTCGACCGGGCGAACCGCACCTTCCTCTGCATCGCCAGCGTGGCCGGCGGTATGGACATCGAGCAGGTCGCCGCCGACACCCCGGACCGCGTGGTGAAGGCGCCGATCGACGCGAACACGGGCGTCGACGAGGCCAAGGCACGGGAGATCGTCACCGCCGCCGGCTTCCCGGCCGAGGTCGCCGACCAGGTGGTCGACGTGGCCGTCGGCCTGTGGCAGGCGTTCGTCGCCGAGGACGCCACCCTGGTCGAGGTGAACCCCCTCGCGAAGAACGGCGACGGGCGGTTGCTGCTGCTCGACGCGAAGATCACCCTGGACGAGAACGCCGCGTTCCGGCACCCGGACCACGAGGCCCTCGTCGACCAGGCCGCCGTGGACCCGCTGGAGCAGGCCGCCAAGGCCAAGGACCTCAACTACGTCAAGCTCGACGGCGAGGTCGGCATCATCGGCAACGGCGCGGGTCTGGTCATGTCGACCCTCGACGTCGTCGCGTACGCCGGTGAGCGGCACGGCAACGTCAAGCCGGCCAACTTCCTCGACATCGGCGGCGGCGCGAGCGCCGCGGTGATGGCGAACGGGCTGGAGATCGTGCTCTCCGACCCGGCCGTGAAGAGCGTCTTCGTCAATGTCTTCGGCGGCATCACCGCCTGCGACGAGGTCGCCAACGGCATCATCCAGGCGCTCGCCCTGCTGGAGCAGCGCGGCGAGAAGGTCACCAAGCCGCTCGTCGTCCGGCTCGACGGCAACAACGCCGAGGCCGGCCGGGCGATCCTGGACGGCGCGAACAACCCGCTCGTACAGCGGGTGGACACCATGGACGGCGCGGCCGAGCGGGCCGCCGAGCTGGCAGCTGCGGGGGTCTGATCATGGCTATCTGGCTGACCAAGGACTCGAAGGTCATCGTTCAGGGGATGACCGGCTCCGAGGGCTCCAAGCACACCCGGCGGATGCTCGCCGCCGGCACCAACGTGGTGGGCGGCGTCAACCCGCGCAAGGCGGGCCAGAAGGTCGACTTCGACGGTACCGAGCTGCCGGTCTTCGCGTCCGTGGCGGACGCCATGGCCGAGACCGGGGCCGACGTCTCTGTCATCTTCGTGCCGCCGCAGTTCACCAGGGCCGCCGTCGTCGAGGCGATCGACGCCGCGATCCCGTTGGCCGTGGTGATCACCGAGGGCGTGCCGGTGCACGACACCGCCGCGTTCTGGGCGTACAACCTCGCGCAGGGCGAGCGGACCCGGATCATCGGGCCGAACTGCCCCGGCATCGCCTCGCCGGGCGCCTCCAACGCCGGCATCATCCCGGCCGACATCACCGGCGCCGGCCGCATCGGCCTGGTCAGCAAGAGCGGCACGCTCACCTACCAGATGATGTACGAGCTGCGTGACATCGGCTTCTCCACGTGCGTCGGCATCGGCGGCGACCCGATCATCGGCACCACGCACATCGACGCCCTCAAGGCGTTCGAGGCCGACCCGGAGACCGACGCCATCGTGATGATCGGTGAGATCGGTGGCGACGCCGAGGAGCGGGCCGCCGAGTTCATCAAGGGCAACGTCACCAAGCCGGTGGTCGGCTACATCGCCGGCTTCACCGCGCCTCCCGGCAAGACCATGGGTCACGCCGGGGCGATCATCTCCGGCTCGGCCGGTACCGCCGAGGCGAAGCAGGCGGCGCTCGAAGCCGTCGGCGTCAAGGTCGGCAAGACGCCTACCGAGACCGCCAAGCTGATGCGGGAGATCATGTCCGGCAGCTGAGCCGGCACGGCAACAGCGAAGGGGTCGACCGGTTCCGGTCGGCCCCTTCGTCGTACCGGCGGGTCAGTCGTTGTTCCAGAACGGGTAGTTGCCGGTGAGACGCAGGATCGAGCCGCCGATGATGTTGATCACGCCGAACACGATGGCGAGGTAGCCGAGAACCGGCGACTTGCCGTTGCGCCGCGCGTCGCGCAGCGACAGGTAGCCGAAGATGATGCCGAGGATGCCGCAACAGATCAGACCGAGGACGATGCCAAGCACGCCCCAGAGCGTGGTGCGGTCGCGTCCCCTGGCCGGTGGGGGTGGCGGGTATGCGGTCGTCACGGGTGCCTCCGGGCTGTCGTGGGCGGCGGGCCGACCCGGGCCGCGACCGGTGGATGCGACCCGGTTGGCGACGACGGCCACCCCCTCTGGCCCGACGCTAGACCCGGCGGGGCGCCTCCGACCGCGGTTCGCCCAACTCGCCGCCCTCCGGGGCGGGTTAACGGACTGCCACCGCCCGCGCGACGTGCCAGAGTAGAGCGGATGTCCCCCGTCACCCCTGACCCACCCAGCCGGGCCGGCGGCGTACGCGCCGACGACCGGCCGGTCGACCGCGCCACGCCGCGTCGGCGGGTGCCCGCGCCGCGCGCCGGTGGGTCGCCGCGTGGGCGTGCGCCACTGCCCGTCGCCGCCGGGGTGGCCGCCGCCGGGGCGGCCCTCACCTCGTACCTGCCGGTCGCCATCGTGCTCGGCCTGGTCCAGCTCGGCGCGGACTCCACCACGCTGGGCGGCACTCTGCGCACCGCGCTGGCGGGTTGGCTGGTGGGGCACGGGGTGCCGCTGCACACCGAGGCGGGCCCGTTCGGGCTCGCCCCGCTGGCGCTCACCGTCCTCGCGCTCTGGCGACTGACCCGCGCCGGCGTGCACGTGAGTCGCGCGATAGGTGCCCGTGACACCCGCTCACCGCGCCGCGCGCTTATCGCCGCCGGAGCTGTCGGCCTGGCGTACGCGCTGCTCGGCGCGCTCGCCGCGGTGCTGATCGGCGCGAGCGGGCCGCAGGTGTCCCCGGTGCGGGCGGCGGCCACGTTCGCGGTGGTCGGCACGCTCGGCGCGCTGGTCGGCGCGATCCGGATCACCGCCGTGACCCGGCTGCTCGTCACCCGGATCCCCGGGCCGCTGCGCGACGGCGTACGCACCGGGCTGGTTGCCGCGCTTCTGCTGCTCGGTGCGGGCGCGGGGGCGGCCGGCCTGGCCGTGGCCACCGGTGGCGGTGACGCCGCGGACATGATCGGCGCGTACCGGACCGGGGTGGCCGGGCAGGCCGGGATCACAGTGGTCAGCATGGCGTACGCGCCGAACGCCGCGGTCTGGTCGACAAGCTACCTGCTCGGGCCGGGCTTCGCGGTCGGCGTCGACACGGCCGTGCGCACCAGTGAGGTGTCTGTCGGCGCGCTGCCGGCCGTACCGCTGCTCGCTGGTCTGCCGCGCGGCCCGGTGGACGGCGTCGGCGCCCTGCTGCTCGCGGTGCCGGTCCTGGCCGGGATGGTCGCCGGTTGGTTGCTCGCCCGCCGGCTGGCCCGGTCCGGCGGGCCGGATCGGCCGCCACGGCGGTGGGCGGAGCTGTTGGCGCCGGCGGCGCTGGCCGGGCCGGTGGCCGGCGTGCTGCTCGGCGTCGCCGCCGCGGCGTCCGGTGGGCCGCTCGGCGCCGGGCGGCTGGCGCAGCTCGGGCCGGTGGCCTGGCAGGTCGGCGCGGTGGCGGCCGGGGTCGTCGCGGTCGGCGCGCTGCTCGGCGCCGCTGCCACCCGGGTGCTCGTCCGGAGCCCGCGCGCCGCCCAGACACCGCCGGTCCGGCCCGGAGCCTGACCACCCGCCCGGCACGACGGCGAACGGCGGCCCGGCCAACGGCGGCCCGGCGAACGGCGGCCCGGCCAACGGCGGCCCGGCCAACGGCGGCCCGGCCAACGGCGGCCCGGCCAACGGCGGCCCGGCGAACGGCGGCCCGGCGAACGGCGGCCCGGCGAACGGCGGCCCGGCCGTCGGTGGGTCTGGCCGGCAGGGGTGCGGAGACGGCGCGGGGCGCCCCGGACGAATCCGGAGCGCCCCGTCGGGAGCAGCGTCTCGTCAGGGCTCGGTCGGCAGGTTGAAGTTGCCCAGGATGCCCACGATGAGCAGCAGGATGCCCAGGCCGACGCCGACCGCGCCGCAGATCAGGCCGGTCTTGGCCTGGCCGGCGTTGCTGGCCTGGCCCTGGGCGACCTTCTGCTTGGCGAGGTAGCCGGTCACCACGCCCGCGATGCCCACCGGGATGCCCAGGTAGAGGCAGCAGATCAGCGGGATCGACGCGATGCCGAGGATCATCGACACCAGGCCCAGGGTGTTGTTCTGGCCCTGCTGCTGTGGGTAGCCGGCGTTCGGGTACGTCGGGGCGCCGTAGGGCTGCTGCTGGCCGTACGGGGCCTGCGGTGCGCCGTACGGGTCCTGCGGCTGCTGACCGTACGGGGCGCCGGGCTGCTGGCCGTACGGAGCCGCCGGCGGCTGGCCGTAGGGCTGACCCGAGGTGGGCTGGCCGTAGGGCTGACCCGAGGTGGGCTGCTGGCCGTACGGGGCGGCCGGCGGCGGGGCGTACGGGTCGTGCGGCGGCTGGGGTGCGGTCGGGTCCTGGTTGGGCTGCTGGCCGTACGGGTCCTGACCGGGATTGCCGGGCTGCATTCGAGAAGCTCCTTGGACTGGTTCCGTCAGTTGCTGCTGTTGTTCCCACCCATGATCGCGGTCAGACCACCTCAGGCACAGCACAGCAGCGTGACGACATACCACGCGTTACTCCCGATAACCGCTCACTCCGCCCGTCGGTCACTGTCACAGATCGGCGAACCGCCCAACCGAGGGGCGTCCTGACCTGCCCGATAGGGTGGCCCGGTGACCGAGCCCGCGTCCGTCGCCCGCATCGTCGTCCTCATCTCCGGCTCCGGGAGTAATCTGCAGGCCCTGCTGGACGCCGCAGTCGATCCCGCGTACGGCGCACAGGTCGTCGCGGTCGGCGCGGACCGCGACGGCATCGCGGGCCTGGACCGGGCCGACGCGGCGGGGGTGCCGACGTTCGTCGAGCGGGTCCGCGACCACGACACCCGGGAGGACTGGGACGTCGCGCTCACCGCGCACGTCGCCAAACACCAGCCCGACCTGGTCATCTCCGCCGGCTTCCTCAAACTGGTGGGCCCGCACTTCCTCGCCGCCTTCGGCGACCGCTACCTGAACACCCACAACACCCTGCTGCCGGCGTTCCCCGGCATCCACGGCCCGCGTGACGCCCTCGCCTACGGCGTGAAGCTCACCGGTGCCACGCTCTTCTTCGTCGACGCCGGCATGGACACCGGGCCGATCGTGGCGCAGGTCGCGGTGCCGGTGCTCGACGACGACGACGTGGACGCGCTCACCGAGCGCATCAAGGAAGCCGAGCGCCGCCAGCTCGTCGAGCAGGTCGGCCGCCTGGTCCGCGAAGGCTGGACCATCACCGGAAGGAAGGTCACGGTTCCGTGAGTCCCACTCAGGACGGGCGCCGCCCGATTCGGCGGGCGCTTGTCAGCGTCTACGACAAGACCGGGCTGGTCGAGCTGGCTCAGGCCCTGCACGCGGCCGGTGTGGAGATCGTGTCCACCGGCAGCACGGCGGGCACCATCGCCGCCGCCGGGGTTCCGGTGACGCCTGTGGAGACGGTGACCGGCTTCCCCGAGGTGCTCGACGGCCGGGTGAAGACCCTGCACCCGAAGGTGCACGCCGGCCTCCTCGCGGACCTGCGCAAGGACACGCACGTGGCACAGCTCGACGAGCTGGGCGTGGCGGCGTTCGACCTGCTGGTCTCCAACCTCTACCCGTTCCAGGCGACAGTCGCCTCCGGGGCCGGCGTCGAGGAGTGCGTGGAGCAGATCGACATCGGTGGCCCGGCCATGGTGCGGGCCGCCGCCAAGAACCACGCCTCGGTGGCGGTCCTCACCGACCCGGCCGGCTATCCGGCGCTGCTCGGTGCGCTCGACGAGGGTGGTTTCACGCTGGCCCAGCGTCGCGCGCTGGCCGCCCGCGCGTTCGCCGACATCGCCGAGTACGACGTCGCGGTGGCCCAGTGGTGTGCCAGGGAGTTGGCGCCCGCCGACGACTCCTGGCCGCAGTTCGCGGGTCTGGCGCTGCGCAAGTCGACAGCGCTGCGCTACGGGGAGAACCCGCACCAGCCCGCAGCGCTCTACACCGACCCGGACGCCCCGGCGGGGCTGGCCCAGGCCGAGCAGTTGCACGGCAAGGAGATGTCGTACAACAACTACGTCGACGCCGACGCCGCCTGGCGGGCCGCCAACGACTTCACCGACCAGCCGGCGGTGGCGATCATCAAGCACGCCAACCCGTGCGGCATCGCGGTGGGCGCGGACGTCGCCGAGGCGCACCGCAGGGCGCACGCCTGCGACCCGGTGTCGGCGTTCGGCGGCGTCATCGCTGTCAACCGGTCGGTCTCGGTCGAGCTGGCCCGGCAGGTCGCCGAGATCTTCACCGAGGTGGTGGTCGCCCCCGGCTTCGACGAGGGCGCCGTCGAGGTGTTGCAGGGCAAGAAGAACATCCGGCTGCTGCGGGCGCCGGCCTGGACGCCGGCGCTCGTGGAGTTGCGGTCGGTGACCGGTGGGGTGCTGGCCCAGGTCGCCGACCGGGTGGACGCCCCCGGCGACGACCCGGCCAACTGGCAGTTGGCGACAGGCGAGGCCGCCGACGAGGAGTTGCTGCGCGACCTGGCGTTCGCCTGGCGTGCTGTCCGCGCGGTGAAGAGCAACGCGATCCTGCTCGCCAAGGACGCCGCCACCGTCGGGGTCGGCATGGGTCAGGTCAACCGGGTCGACTCGGCGCAGCTCGCGGTCACCCGCGCAGGTGCCGACCGCGCCCGGGGGTCGGTCGCGGCGTCGGACGCGTTCTTCCCGTTCGCCGACGGCCCGCAGATCCTCATCGACGCCGGTGTCCGCGCCATCGTGCAGCCCGGCGGCTCGATCCGCGACGAAGAGGTGATCGAAGCGGCCCGAAAGGCAAACGTGACGATGTACCTAACGGGAACCCGCCACTTCTTCCACTGACCAAAGACCCCGTCGATCATGAAGTTATTGCCCCGACACGCCGATGTGCGGGGCAATAACTTCATGATCAGCGGGGCTGGGCGGGGTGCGATCAGGCTGGGGTTGGCGGGCGGAGTTCGGCGAAGTGGCAGGCGGACGGGTGGGGGTCTGCTGCTCTGGGGACCGTTTGGGGGTCCTCCTTGGCGCAGATGTCCTGGGCCTTCCAGCAGCGGGTCCGGAAGTGGCAGCCGCTCGGCGGGTCGGCCGGGCTCGGCACGTCGCCGACCAGCCGGATCATGTTCCGCTGGTCGCGTACCTCCGGGTCCGGCACCGGCACGGCCGAGAGCAGTGCCTGGGTGTACGGGTGGGTGGCGCGCTCGTAGATCTCGTCCTCGGTGCCGATCTCGACGATCCGACCGAGGTACATGACCGCCACCCGGTCGGCGATGTGCCGGACCACCGACAGGTCGTGGGCGATGAAGATGTACGACAGCCCGAACTCGTCCTGGAGCTGCTCCAGCAGGTTGATCACCTGGGCCTGGATGGAGACGTCAAGCGCCGAGACGGGCTCGTCGCAGACGATCACCTCGGGCCGCAGCGCGAGCGCGCGGGCGATGCCGATGCGCTGACGCTGACCGCCGGAGAACTGGTGCGGGTACCTGTTGATGTGCTCCGGATTGAGCCCGACGACGTCCAGCAGCTCCTGGACCCGCCTGGCCTTGCTGCCCTTCGGCGCGGCGTCCGGGTGGATCTCGAACGGCTCGCCGATGATGTCGCCGACAGTCATCCGCGGGTTCAGCGAGGTGTACGGGTCCTGCATGACCATCTGCATGTTGCGGCGCAGCCGGCGCAGCTCCGACCCGGAGGCCTTGAACAGGTCCTTGCCCTCAAGGGTGGCCCGCCCGGAGGTCGGCGTCTCCAGCCGCATCAGCAGCCGGGCGAGTGTGGACTTGCCGCAGCCGGACTCGCCGACCACACCCAGCGTCTCGCCCCGGCGCAGCTCGAAACTCACGCCGTCGACGGCCTTCACGGCGCCGATCTGCCGCTGGAACAGCACACCCTGGCTGATCGGGAAGTGCTTCACCAGGTTGTCGACGGAGAGGATGGTCTCGCCCCGGACCTTTGTGGAGCTAGCGGGCGCTGTCATCACGAACCTCCTGCGCGAAGTGGCAAGCGCTGGTCCGGCCGTCGCCGAGGACCAGGTCGTGCGGCACCACGTCCACGCAGACCTGCTGGACGTACGGGCACCGGGGGTGGAACGGGCAGCCGGAGGGGATGCGCATCAGGTTCGGCGGCAACCCCTTGATCGTCGACAGCTCCTGGCCGCGGACGTCCATCCGCGGGATCGACTCCAACAACCCCTTGGTGTACGGGTGGGCCGGCGCCCTGTAGAGCGAGCGGACGTCGGCGTGCTCGACGATCCGGCCCGCGTACATGACCGCGATCCGGTCCGCGACGCCGGCGACGACGCCCAGGTCGTGGGTGATCAGGATCATCGCCATGTCGAGGTCCCGACGCAGGTCGGCCAGCAGGTCCATGATCTGGGCCTGCACTGTGACGTCGAGCGCGGTGGTGGGCTCGTCGGCGATCAGCACCTTCGGGTCCAGCGCCAGCGCCATGGCGATCATGACGCGCTGCCGCATGCCGCCGGAGAACTGGTGCGGGTAGTCGCCGATCCGCTTGGCGGCACCCGGGATCTTGACCAGGTCCATCAGCTCGACGGCCCGGCGGCGGGCGTCGCCTCGGGACATGCCGGAGCGCTGACGCAACGTCTCGCCGATCTGCCAACCGACGGGGAAGACCGGGTTCAGCGCGGAGAGCGCGTCCTGGAAGATGATCGCGATCTCCTTGCCGCGGACCTGCCGGCGCTGCTCCTCGGAGGCGGTGAGCAGGTCCTGACCCCGGTAGAGGATCTGGCCGGAGCGGACGAACGCGGGCGGCGTGTCCAGGATGCCCATGATCGCCTGGGCGGTGACCGACTTGCCCGAGCCGGACTCGCCGAGCACCGCGAGGGTCTCCCCGGCGTCCAGGTGGTAGGACACGCCGTTGATCACCCGGGCCACGCCCTCGTTGGTCCGGAACTCGACATGCAGGTCCCGCAGCTCCAGCAGATGGCCGCCCTCGGGTGTGGCGGAGGCGGGAGTGGGATTGACGGTCATGAGGTCACCGCAGCTTCGGGTCGAAGGCGTCACGGATCGCGTCGCCGAGCATGATGAACGCCAGCACGGTCAGCGCGAGGAAGGCCGACGGGACGATCAGCGGCGTCGCCGCCTCCCGCATGTGGATGCGACCGGTGTCGATGTCCTGGCCCCACGAGATGGTCGGCGCCTTGAGGCCGATCCCCAGGAAGGAGAGCGTCGCCTCGGCGGCGATGAACGAGCCGAGCGCGATGGTCAACACGACGATGGCCGGGGCCAGCGAGTTCGGCAGGATGTGCCGCCACATGATCCGGCCGTTGCCGGCGCCGAGCATCCGGGCCGCCGCCACGTAGTCCTGCTCCTTGGCGGTGATCACCGAGGAGCGCACCACCCGGGCGGCGGTGGTCCAGCCCAGGATGGCCAGCACGAAGATCACCGCTGCGATGCGCGCGTTGTCGCTGTCGCTGGACACCCGCTTGAGCAGCACGATCGCGGCCAGCAGCAGCGGGATGCCGAGCACCACGTCGATCACCCGGGAGAGCACGGCGTCGACCCAGCGGCCGAAGTACCCGGCCAGCATGCCGATGACAAGCGCGATGACGCCGGTGCCGAGCGCGGCGAGCGTGCCGACCAGCAGCGAGGCCCGCGTCCCGTAGACCGCCCGCGAGTACGTGTCGCAGCCCTGGAAGTCGTACCCGAAGATGGCCCCGCCGGACGGCCCGGCGTGCTGTCGGGACAGCAGGCAGTCGTTCGGGCTGTTGGCGGTGAACACGCCTGGGGCCAGCGCCATCAGGGTGAAGACGACGACAAGCGTCAGCGAGATCCAGAAGATCGGGTTGCGGCGTAGGTCGCGCCAGGCGTCGCCGGCCAGGCTGCGCGGCTTGTTCGCGGCGCCCACCTGGTTGGGTGTGCCCGGCTCGCCCGAGGGGCCACGCCGTGCGGCCTGGTTCTCGCTGGCCGCCACAGTTTCAAAGTCACTCATAGCGGATCCTCGGGTCGAGTACGGCGTACAGGACGTCCACCACCAGGTTCGAGACCAGGTAGACCACGACGAGCACGCTGACGATGCCCACCACCAGGGGGCCGTCCTCGGTGCGGATGCCGCGGAAGAGGTTGAAGCCCACGCCGGGGATGTTGAAGACGCCCTCGGTGATGATCGCGCCGCTCATCAGGTTGCCCAGCTCCACACCGAGGAAGGTGACCACCGGGATGAGCGAGTTGCGCAGCACGTGGACGGTGACGATGCGGCGCTTGACCAGGCCCTTGGACCGCGCGGTCCGGACGTAGTCGGCGCGCAGGTTCTCGGCCACCGAGGTTCGGGTCAGCCGCAGCGCGGTGGCCAGCGACAGCGAGCCGAGCACGATGCCCGGCAGCAGCAGCGCGTAGAACGTCGGCTGGGAGCCGGCGGTGGGCGGGAAGAGCTGCCACTTGACGCCCAGGAAGAACTGGGCGAGCGGTGCCAGCACGATGGTCGGGATGCCCAGCACGAGCAGGGTCAGCACAAGCGTCGAGTTGTCGAAGATGCTGGCCCGGCGGATGCCTGCGACCACGCCGGCGCTGACTCCGAAGATGATCGCCACGGCGAGCGCGATGAGCGCGAGCTTGAGGGTGACCGGCCAGGCCGCCTGGAGGATGTCACCGATCTGGCGGCCGGTCAGAGACTGGCCGAGATCGCCCTGGAGCAGGCTCTTGACGTAGTCGAAGTAGCGGTAGAAGAAGCCGCCCACGCCTGTCGCGTCCAGGTGGTACTTCTCCGTCAGGTAGGCCCGCTGGGCCGCGGTCACCGGTCGTTCGCCCGCGAGGGCCTGAATGGGGTCGCCCTGGCCGGCGAACATCAGCGCGTAGACGATCAGGGTGGTCCCGAAGAACGCCAGGACCATCTGGAGTAGGCGCCGCAAGATGTAGCGGAACATGCTTAGCAGTCTCTCCGGAAATATGCGAAAGGGTCGCAGGACGGCATCTCTGGTCGTACCCGAAATATCCGAGACGTGCCGTCCGGCCCGGGGGAGGCCGGCGCCACCGACGCGCCGAGCCCGCGTGCGGGCCCGCGCCGGATAGCGCGGTCCGGGCCACCCGGGCGTCGTAGCCCGGGTGACCCGCAACCGTTGGTCAGCTCAGCTGGCCGCTTCGATCTTGACGAGGTTGACCCGCTGGAACAGGTCCATCTGCACGTTCTTGACCTTGGACGAGTGGCCGAACACGTTCTCGCCGAAGCGGAGCGGGATCACCGGCATGTCCTTGGCCAGGATGTCCTCCGCCTGCTGGTACTTGGCGATCGCCTCGTCCTGCGTCTTGGCGGCGGAACCCTCCTTGACGAGCCTGTCGAACTCCGGGTTGCTGTAGCCGTAGTAGTTCGACGAGCCGTTGGTGCTGTACAGCGGCCCGAGGTAGTCCTCCATGGTCGGGTAGTCCATGACCCAACCCATCCGGAACGCACCCACAGGCGTCTTCTTCTCGACCTTGGTCAGCAGGTCGGCGAACTTCGGCTCGGCGACACCGACGGCGTCGACACCCAGGTTGGCCTTGAGCTGGTTGACAGTGGCGTCGACCCAGTCCTTGTGACCGCCGTCGCCGTTGTAGGAGATGACGATCTTCTTCGGGCCGCCGGCGGCCTGGTAGAGCTTCTTGGCCTCGGTCGGGTTGAACTCGCCCGCCTTGCCCGCGGTGTTCTCCCGGTAGCCCGGCAGGACCGGCGAGACGAAGGAGCGCGCCGACTGCTGCGAGCCCTTGAAGACCGACTTGGTGATCTCGTCACGGTCGATCGCCATCGAGATGGCCTTGCGCACGTCCGGGCTTGAGTAGTCCTTGTCGAACGTCGGGAACGCGAGGAACTGGAACGACGACATCGGGCTGGTCTGGTACCTGTCGCCCAGGTCGGTCGGCGCGGTGCTCAGGCTCTCGCTCGGGATCGTCGGCAGCACGTCCAGGTTGTCGGCCAGGACGTCCGCGTAGGCCGCGGTGAGCTGCTGGTAGATCCGGAACTCGATGTTCTGCACCTTGGGCTTCTCGCCCGGGTACGCGTCATAGCGCTCGACATCGATCTTGCTGTCGTGCTGCCAGGTGCCCTTCATCTTGAAGGGGCCCTGCCCGATCGGCGCCTGCTCGTAGGAGTCCTTGAGCACGCCCGGGGCCGAGAACGCGGCCTCCGGCATCGGGTAGAAGGCTGTGTAACCGAGCATCGTCCGGAAGTCGATGTACGGCTCGGCGAGCGTCACGGTGAAGGTGAGGTCGTCGACCTTCTTCAGACCGGACATCTCCTTGGCCTTCGGCTCCTTGCCCTGCAGGTCCGGGTAGCCAGCGATCTTCTCGAAGAAGTAGTTGCTGTCCTGACCGTTGGGGGCGTACGCGCCGTAGTTCCAGGCGTTGATGTAGTCCTCGGACGTGACCTTCTGGCCGTTGTGGAAGGTGAAGCCGTCCTTGAGCTTGATCGTCCAGACCTTGTTGTCGGACGAGGTGATCGACTGCGCGGCGACCTCGTACGGCTTGTTCTGGGCGTCGTAGTCGACGAGCGGGCTGAACAGGCCGGTGAGCACCTGTGCGCCGGCCGTCTCGGTGGTGTTCGTGGGAACCAGGTGCTTCGGCTCGCCGATCTGGATGCTGACCGCCGAATTGCCGCTGCCGCCGGATCCACCGTCTCCGCCGCTGCCGCAGGCCGCGAGGCCCAGCGTCACCGCGAGCGGGAGGGCGGTCCAGGCGGCGAGTCTACGAACTCGCATTGAGCCTCCTCATCTCCTCACGCTGCGCAGTCAGGCCCGACGCTGGGTTTACGCTGCGCAACAAGCGGTAACGGTAGGTCGCGATACCGGCCGTCGACAACGACCCGGTTGCGGGTGCGTAACGGTCCGAGGACACCTTCCTTGCCGGGTGCCGCCGCGCGTGCTACCCCAAACGGGACGGGTGGCACTGAGCTGCACATTCGCCGTCGGCGAGGGGGCGATGTCTGGCCGACTGGGCCGTATTCGGCAGCCTTCGGCGAGTTGTCCGGTCCCGGCCCGGCCCTGGCGGGTCCGACCGTTTTCCCGGTGACAGGTTGCACAGAATGTCACGCATAGTGATGAGCGACACCTAACTCATCGTTACCGTTGGCGGCGTGACTGGGGCCTCGGTTGCCGGCCGGAGCGAGGTCGCCGGATCGGCAGGTGCCGGACATGAGACGATCTGGTGGTGACGGCGACGGTTCTGGACGGCAAGGCGACCGCGGCGGAGATCAAGGACGAGCTGCGGATCCGGGTGAAAGCTCTCGCGGAACGCGGCATCACCCCCGGGCTCGGCACGGTCCTGGTCGGGGCCGACCCGGGCAGCCAGGCGTACGTCAACGGCAAGCACCGTGACTGCGCCGAGGTGGGCATCGCCTCGATCCGCCGGGAGCTGCCGGCCGACGCCACCCAGCAGCAGGTCGACGACGTCCTGGCCGAGCTGAACGCCGACCCGGCGTGCCACGGCTACATCGTCCAGTTGCCGCTGCCCGCCCACCTGGACACCCAGCGGGTGCTGGAGCTGATCGACCCGGCCAAGGACGCCGACGGCCTGCACCCGGTCAACCTGGGCCGCCTCGTCCTCGGCTACGACGGTCCGCTGCCCTGCACCCCGCGCGGCATCGTCGAGCTGCTCCGCCGCCACGACGTGGCGCTGCGCGGCGCCACAGTTGCGGTCGTCGGCCGGGGCAACACAGTCGGTCGCCCGCTCGGCCTGCTGCTCACCCGGCGCAGCGAGAACGCCACAGTCACCCTCTGCCACACCGGCACCCTCGACCTCGCCTCGCACACCCGGGCCGCCGACATCGTCATCGTCGCGGCCGGCGTACCAGGGCTGCTGACCGCCGACATGATCAACCCGGGTGCGGTGGTCGTGGACGTCGGCATCACCCGCGTGATCGGCCCGGACGGCAAGGGCCGCTACACAGGCGACGTCGACCCCGAGGTGGCCGAGACGGCCGGCGCGGTGGTGCCGATGCCCGGCGGCGTCGGCCCGATGACCCGCGCCATGCTCCTCACCAACGTCGTGGAGCGCGCCGAGCGCGGCTGAGCCGTCGCGGCCGTCCCACGAGTGCCGTTCGCGTCCGTCCGGTCATAACTGTCCGCCCCTGGCCGGATCGGTGCCAGGATGGCTGATACGGTCCGGAAAACCGACTGGTATCAGGGAGTGGGACGACCATGGGTAAGAAGGTCACTGTCGTCGGGGCTGGCTTCTACGGCTCCACCACCGCACAGCGCCTGGCCGAGTACGACGTCTTCGACACCGTTGTGATCACCGACATCGTGGAGGGCAAGCCCGCGGGCCTCGCACTCGACCTCAACCAGTCGCGGGCCATCGAGGGCTTCGAGACCAAGGTCGTGGGTGTGACCACCGGCCCGAACGGCGAGGGCTACGAGGCCATCGAGGGCTCCGACGTCGTCGTGATCACCGCTGGCCTGGCGCGCAAGCCGGGCATGAGCCGGATGGACCTGCTGGAGACCAACGCCAAGATCGTGCGGCAGGTCGCCGAGAACGTGGCCAAGTACGCCCCGAGCGCCGTCGTCATCGTCGTCTCCAACCCGCTCGACGAGATGACCGCGCTGGCGCAGATCGCCACCCAGTTCCCCAAGAACCGGGTGCTCGGCCAGGCCGGCATGCTCGACACGGCCCGGTTCAGCAACTTCGTCGCCGAGGCGCTGAACGTGCCGGTGGCGTCGGTCCGCACGCTGACCCTGGGCTCGCACGGCGACACCATGGTCCCGGTGCCGTCCAGGAGCACCGTCGACGGCAAGCCGCTGCGCGACGCGATGCCGGCCGAGCAGATCGAGGAGCTGGTCGTCAAGACCCGCAACGGTGGCGCCGAGGTGGTCGCGCTGCTCAAGACGGGTTCGGCGTACTACGCCCCGTCCGCCGCCGCCGCCCGGATGGCGAAGGCCGTCGCCGAGGACTCCGGTGCCGTCATGCCGGTCTGCGCCTGGGTCGACGGCGAGTACGGCATCTCCGGCGTCTACCTGGGTGTCGAGGCCGAGATCGGCGCCGAGGGTGTCCGTCGGGTCGTCGAGACCGACCTGGACGCCGACGAGCGGGCCAGCCTCCTGGCCGCCGCCGAGGCCGTCCGCGCCAAGCAGGGCGACGTCTCCAGCATGTAACCCGATCCCACCGCTTCGGGAAGGGCGCGCCGGCTCCGCCGGCGCGCCCTTCCGCGTCCCACCCCACCCATGGTGATCAAGAGGTTTGCGTCACCACGAGCGCGATTCCTGACGCAAACCTCTTGATCACCCAGGAAAGGGGGTGAGGGGGGTGAGGGGGGTGAGGGGGGTGAAGGGGGTGGAGAGGTGGGGGGTGGCCAGGACGGTGGGGACGTGGGTGTGCAGGGCGTTCAGCCGGGAGGTGCGGGCTTCGTCCGGGTCTTCCTCGTGGGCGTACGCCAGGGTGGGGTCGACAAGTTGCACCATGTGCACCAGAAGGTCGCCGGTGAGCAGCATCCGCTCGTCGGCCGCGCTCAGGAGCACCGACTGGTGGCCGGGGGTGTGCCCGGGAGTGGGCAGCAGGCGTACCGCAGGGGTCACTGTCGTGTCGCCGTCGACCACCCGGAGCTGGCCGGCGGCGCGCAACGGCGCGACCAGCCCGGCCGGCAGGCGCGGGTTGATCGCCTCGGCCGCCTCCAGCTCGGCGCGCTGGAGCAGGTAGCTCGCGTTCGGGAAGTAGGGCCGGCCGGGTGTGCCGGTGACAGCCCAGCCGATGTGGTCGCTGTGCAGGTGGGTCAGCACGACCGTGTCGACGTCGGCCGGATCGATGCCGGCGGCGGCAAGTTCGGCGGGCAGCCGGCCGGGCACCGGCGCCCAGCTCGCGGCCAGGGAGTCGGCCGGGCCTACCCCGGCGTCGACGAGTGTCACCGGCCCGTCGCCGGAGCGGATCGCGAAACTGCGGAACGGCAGCCACCACTGCCCGTCGGCGGTGACCGAGGCGGGGTCGCGGCGGTCGGCCTCCTGCCAATGGGCCGCCGTGGCGTGCGGGAATGCCTCCGCGCGAGGCTGGAAGAAGGCACCCTCCGCGTCCGTGAGTGCGGTCACCGTGATAGACCCGAGGGTGCGGCTCAGTGGCATCGAGCGATGGTGTCAGGGAACTGCTGTGCCGCGCAGCCCGGTTTTTCCCGGTCGGTCGAGGCCGGCTGAGGGCTGCCGGCCCAATTGCAGTACGCTCGTACTGCTTGAGCACGTGTCCCCCGAGAGGAGCGCCGGCCGATGGCGAAGATCAAGGTAAACAACCCGGTCGTGGAGCTCGACGGCGACGAGATGACCCGGATCATCTGGAAGCAGATCCGGGAGCAGCTGATCCTGCCCTACCTCGACGTCGACCTGCACTACTACGACCTGTCGATCCAGTACCGCGACGAGACCGACGACCAGGTCACCATTGACGCCGCCAACGCCATCAAGGAGCACGGCGTCGGCGTCAAGTGCGCGACCATCACCCCGGACGAGGCCCGGGTGGAGGAGTTCGGCCTGAAGAAGATGTGGCGGTCGCCCAACGGCACCATCCGCAACATCCTCGGCGGCGTCGTCTTCCGCGAGCCGATCATCATGTCCAACGTGCCGCGGCTGGTCCCCGGCTGGACCAAGCCGATCATCATCGGCCGGCACGCCCACGGTGACCAGTACAAGGCCACCGACTTCGTCGTCCCCGGCCCGGGCACGGTGACCATCACCTACACCCCTGCCGACGGCGGGGCCCCGATGGAGATGGAGGTCGCCAACTTCCCCGGCGGCGGCATCGCCATGGGCATGTACAACTTCGACGACTCGATCCGCGACTTCGCCCGGGCGTCGTTCCGGTACGGGCTGGACCGCAACTACCCGGTCTACCTGTCCACCAAGAACACCATCCTCAAGGCGTACGACGGCCGGTTCAAGGACATCTTCGCCGAGGTGTTCGAGACCGAGTTCAAGGCCGAGTTCGACGCCGCCGGCATCACCTACGAGCACCGGCTCATCGACGACATGGTCGCCGCCGCGCTCAAGTGGGAGGGCGGCTACGTCTGGGCCTGCAAGAACTACGACGGTGACGTGCAGTCCGACACCGTCGCGCAGGGCTTCGGCTCGCTGGGCCTCATGACCTCGGTCCTGCTCTCCCCGGACGGCCGTACCGTCGAGGCCGAGGCCGCGCACGGCACTGTCACCCGGCACTACCGGCAGTACCAGAAGGGCGAGAAGACCTCGACCAACCCGATCGCGTCGATCTACGCCTGGACCCGGGGCCTTGCCCACCGGGGCAAGCTGGACGGCACGCCTGCGGTGACCGAGTTCGCCAACACCCTGGAGCAGGTCATCGTCGACACCGTCGAGGGTGGCCAGATGACCAAGGACCTCGCGCTGCTCATCTCGCGCGACGCCCCGTGGCTGACCACCGACGAGTTCATGAACGCGCTCGACGAGAACCTGGCCCGCAAGCTCGCCGCCTGATTCGACAGCAGCAGCACCGGAGCCCGTCGGCACCCGCCGGCGGGCTCCGGCGTGTCCGTGGGGCGACACACCTGCGGCGTCACCCAGGTCCGGCGCGCCTCGTTGACCAGGGTGGACGAGATGCCAGTCGCGTCCACGGAAGGTTGACCGCGGTCGACCCGCGACACGCGTGCCGATCAGCCAGCCTTCCCGGCTGTGGCGAGCACAGCCAGCCGTCCCTTCCCTGCGGGGGGCCCTGTCCCGGGCCCCCCGCGCCCTGTTTCCCGCAACGTCCGTCCCGCCGGGTCAGGCGGCGCGCAGCAGTTCGGCGGCGCGTTCGGGGGAGATGTCGTTGATGAAGACGCCCATCCCCGACTCGGAGCCGGCCAGGTACTTCAGCTTGTCCTTGGCCCGCCGGATGCTGAACAGCTGAAGGTGCAGGTGGCCAAGCTCGCGGTCGATCCGCACGGGCGCCTGGTGCCACGCCGCGATGTAGGGCATCGGCATGTCGAACAGGCCGTCGAAGCGGCGCAGCAGGTCCAGGTAGAGCGGCCCGAAGGCGTCCCGCTCGCTGTCGTCGAGCGCCGGGATGTCCGGCACCACGCGGCGCGGCGCGACGTGCACCTCGAACGGCCAGCGGGCCGCCGCCGGCACGAACGCCGTCCAGTGGTCGTTCTCGGTGACCACCCGGTCGCCTGTCGCGCGCTCGGCGGCCAGCACGTCCGCGTACAGGTTGGCCCCGCCGGTCCGCTCCGCGTGCCGGCGGGCCGCGGCCAGCAGCGCCCGGGTGCGCGGCGTCACGAAGGGGTACGCGTAGATCTGCCCGTGCGGGTGGTGCAGCGTGACGCCGATCTCGACGCCCCGGTTCTCGAAGCAGAACACCTGCTCCACGCCGGGTAGCTCGCCGAGCACCTCGGTCCGGTCGGCGAGCGCGTCGAGCACGGTGCGGACGCGACGCGGCGGGAGGCTGGCGAACGAGGCGTTGTGGTCGGAGGTGAAGCAGACCACCTCGCACCGACCGACGCCGGGCCGTACCGGCGTGAACGGGGTGATCTCCCCGGGCTCGTCGGCGACGCGCCCACTCAACGACGGGAACCGGTTCTCGAAGACCACCACGTCGTAGTCCGGAGCGGGAATCTCGGTCAGTCGGTCGCCCACCGAGGGATCGAGCGGGCACTCGTTCGCGGGCGGGAGGAAGGTGCGGGTCTGCCGGTGCACCGCCACGGCCACCCACTCGTCGGTGAGCGGGTCGTAGCGCAGTTGCGACGCGGGTGGCGGTGGCGGCAGGTCCCGGCGGTCCGGCTGGTCGCGGACGGCGTCGTCGTTCTCGTCGAAGTAGATCAGCTCCCGGCCGTCGGCCAGGTCGATCGCGGTGCGCTTCACGTCGCCGTCTCCTCACTCGTCGGCGTGCGCGTCGCGCGGCCCGCCCCTGTCGCCCTTGCCATGATCAATTCGCCCACCTGTTCGCCGAGTACCCGTCGTGCGGGCGGAGGCAACGCCTCGTCACTGACAAGTACGTGGGCTGCCGCCAGCTCGACGATCGAGGAGATGCCCACAGTGCCCCACTTCGTGTGGTCGGCGAGCACCACCAGTCGGTCCGCCGCGGCCACCAGCGCCCGGTCGATCTCCGCCTCCATGAGGTTCGGGGTGGTGAAGCCGGCCCGTTCGGTGATGCCGTGGACGCCGAGGAAGAGCAGGTCCAGGTGCAGCCGCCGGACTGCGCCGACCGCGAGCGGGCCGACAAGCGCGTCCGACGGTGTCCGTACGCCGCCGGTGAGCACCACCGTCTGGTCGGGGCGGCCCGCGCCGTGCAGGATCTCGGCCACCGGAAGCGAGTTGGTCACCACGGTCAGGCCGGGGATGTCCACCAGCCGGCGGGCCAGTTCGGCGGTGGTGGTGCCGGCGGAGAGGGCGACCGCCGCGCCGGGCCGGACGAGCCGGGCCGCGCGGTCCGCGATGGCGGCCTTCTCCGGCAGTTGGCGGACCGACTTGGCGTGGAAGCCCGGCTCGTCGGTCGAGCTGGGGCCGGCCGCGGTGGCGCCGCCGTGCACCTTGGCCAGCAGGCCACGCTCCTGCAGGGCCTCCAGGTCGCGGCGGATCGTCATGTCGGAGACGCCGAACTCGGTCGCCAGGTCGGTCACCCGAACGCCACCGGTGGATCGGACCCGATCCAGGATCGCCGTTTGCCGCTGTTGAGCGAGCATTCGCCGTGCCTCCCAGGGTCCACGCACTCTCACGCGGTCGAACGTGTTCCAACAAAGATGAACACTAGCGCGTGCCCGGAACCGGCGGAAGGAAAGGGGTGGGACGACGCCTCAGGCAGACTGGATCTTCAACTCCACCCAGCCGCTCTCGGTCAGGTGGTGCAGCACGGCCTGCACCGCGTCCGCGATGCTCAGGTGGGTGGTGTCGAGCACCAGGTCCGCGTCTGTCGGCTCCTCGTACGGATCGTCGATGCCTGTCATGCCGGTGAGCAGACCGGCACGGGCCCGCGCGTACAGGCCCTTGCGGTCCCGCTGCTCGCAGACCTCCAGCGGCGTCGCGACGTGCACCAACACGAAGCCCGCCCCGGCGGCCAGGGCCATCTCCCGCGCCGTCGCGCGGGCCGCCGCGTACGGGGCGATCGGGCAGCAGATGCCCACCCCGTGGTGCCGGGCGATCTCGGCCGCCACCCAGCCGATCCGCCGGACGTTGAGATCGCGGTCGGCCTTGCTGAAGCCCAGCCCGGCGGAGAGCTCCCGGCGTACCACGTCCCCGTCGAGCAGGGTCACCGTCCGGTCGCCGTTCTCCCGGAGCGCGTCGGCCAGCCCCCGGGCGACTGTGGACTTGCCGGAGCCGGAGAGGCCGGTCAGGAAGACCACCAGCCCCCGGTGCCGGCGCGGCGGCCGGGCCCGGGCCAACTCCTTCGCCACCGCCGGAGGCGTGTGCCACTCCGGCAGCGGGAAGCCCCGGTCGAGCAGGTCGTCGATCTCGTCCTGGGTGAGCGCGAGGCGGCGGTTACGCGGGGGGATGTCCTCCCGCCAGCGCCACTGCCCGTCCCGGTTGTCGTACGCCAGCTCACGCGGCACCAGCACGCGCAGCCCGGCGCCGGAGAGCATCTCCCCGGTCGAGAGCAGGTGGGTGACCCCGTACGCGGCGGAGACGCGGGCACGCAGCAGAGCGTCGCTGATCTCCTCCCGGCGATGGGACAGCGGCACGGCCACCAGGGTGGCCGGGGGCATCCGGTCCCGGGCGGCGAAGATCGTACGCACCAGCGCCTCCGGCGCGAGCCCACCGACGCCGCCCTCGCCGACCGGGATCATCACCAGCAGGTGCGCGGCCAGGGTCCGGGCGGCGTGCGCGATCTGGGCGAGCTGCGGCCGGTGCAGCGGACGGTCGGCGATGACCCCGAGCACCCGACCCGGGGGCAGCAGCGCGCGGACTTCCTCCGGGCTACGACGCAATCGCTGGAACGGGCCGTGGCCGCCCTCGCCGAGTCGGCGGAGCTGACCACCCAGGCCCGCCACGCCCTCGCGTACCGGCCAGACGTCCGCGACGTCCAGGGCGGCGGCCGGCGCCCCCTCGCCGTCGGTCAGCACCAGGGCCCGGCGGGCCGGGTCGCGCGGGTCGAAGCCCTGCGCCAGCGCGGCCGGCACCTGCAGGGTCACCGGAACCTGCCACGGCGTGCCGTCGGCCAACCGGCCGCGTCGGCTCACCGACACCAGGTCGGCGCGGGTCATGAAGCCGGTCAGGGGAGCGTACGCGCCGGTCAGCAGCAGCTCAAGATCCGCGAGCTCACCCGGACGCGGCGTGTACGCCGGCGCATCCCGGAGCACCTCGTCGGGCAGCACCCAGCCGTTGCTCATCCACACCCCCCACTCGCTGACCGGCACACAGTTTCGCAGCAGACCGCCGATCGGTCGAGGCCGCCACTCCACGACCCGAACGGACGGGTCAGCGCCGGACCCGGCGAACCACCGCCCGCAAGCGGTTCCAGACCTTCCGCTCGTCGCGGATCCGCGGCGGCACGCCGTCGGCCGGGCAGATGAAGAGCAGCGGCAGCCGCGCGTCCTCGGTCCATCCGGCGTTGGTGATCCGTGCCTTGAGGAGCCAACTGCCCTGGGTGCGACCCCCGTTGAGGGCGCGGAAGTCGATGGTGGTGGTGGCGCGGTGCACGAGGTGGACGGTCTCCGCGCCGTCGCCGCCCGCGACCCGCTCGACCTGGAACTCCACCGGCAGGAAGATCTCGTCCCCGGTCTCCCGGCGGCGGGCCACCACGTCGAGGCGGGCCTTGCGGACCTGCGCGGTGGAGTCCAGCACGTCGGAGGAGATCTCATCGACCGGAAGCACCAACACGTCGCGCCCCTCGTCGGCGCGGAAGCCGATCGGCTGGTTCGCGGAGCGCAGCTCGGCGGCGACGGTGACCGTGACGGCGTGCTCGTCCGGCTGGAGGTCGTCGATCCTGCCGTGCCCCGCGATGCCCGCCTCCCACCGGGCCAGCCGTCGCAGGTCCGCGACCCGGCCGTGCTCGGCCAGGTACGCCACGGCCCGTTGCAGCGGCGGGAGACCAGCGGCGACCCCGGGAGCCAGGTGCTCCTTGATGATCTGCTGGATCTCGGCCGCGACCTGGTCCACCCAGTCGTCGGGAGCCCCCAGCAGACGCTTGCCGCGCAGCCGGTTGATCATTTCGTTGCGCAGCCACCGCCGGTGCAGCCGGTCGCGTAGCGGCCCCGGCTCGGTGTGGGCGGTGACGACGTCGAGCGCGTCACGCACGTTCGCGAAGTAGCTCGCCGGCTCCAGCCGCGACGCGGTGACGTTGCCTGCGTCGCCGCGCTGGGCGTGGTGGTAGCAGGTGTAGTCGGACAGCACGCAGGTGCGACGGGACAGGAAGTAGGCCCGTACGACAAGGGCGTGGTCCTCGAGTCGCCGCTTGCCGCCCTCCGGGAACCGCAGCCCGTGTTCGTTGAGGAAGGAGCGGCGGAACATCTTGTGACAGGTCAGGCTGTCGATCAGCGGGGAGTTCTCCAGGGTGGCGTCGAAGCGGTTCTTGCGGAACAGCTCCCGGGGCACGGCGCGCCCGTGCCCGGCCATCTTCCCGATCACCAGGTCCGCGTCGTACGTCTTCGCGCAGTCGTAGAGCCGTTCCAACGCCTGGTCGGTGAACCAGTCGTCGTCGTCGGCGAAGAAGACGTACTCGCCGCGGGCCGCCTCGATGCCGAGGTTGCGCGGGCGCGACGGCCAGCCCGAGTTCTCGATGTGCAGCACCCGGATGTGCGGGTGTTCGGCGGCCAGCCCGTCCAGCCGTTTGCCCGTGCCGTCGGTCGACCCGTCGTCGACGAAGATCGCCTCGAACTCGTCGGCCGGTAACGACTGGCGCAGCAGCGACTCCACAAGCTTCTCGATGTGCCGACCGCAGTTGTACGCGGGCACCACGACACTCACCTTGGGGACGCCAACCTCGACCATCACGATCCTCCCGCTTTGGCGGCCGAATATCCCCCGGAACACTGCCCGGTGAACGGGAAGTGAATCGTGCCACCCGGGAGGGGTCTTTCCGGCGGCGGGGTCTGGCCGAACGCACGACCGGCGCAAACGTTCGTCGTTGTCCCCCGCGGACCTTAGGGGTGGCTCGCCGTGAGGATCAGGGGAGCACCCGGGGGCGCGCCGGTGTCGGTGTGGGCCATCGACTCCCTACGCTGGCGTCGTGACACTGATCGCGACCCAGTCGCTCACCAAGACGTACGGAGGTCGGGTCACCGCGCTCACCGACCTCACCGTCGCCGTCGAGCCCGGGATCATCGGCCTGGTGGGCGCGAACGGCGCCGGCAAATCCACCTTGATCAAGATCCTGCTCGGCCTGATCGCCCCGACAAGCGGTCAGGTCTCGGTGCTCGACATCGACCCGACCACCGAGCCCGCGGCGGTCCGTGCCCGCGTCGGCTACATGCCCGAGCACGACTGCCTCCCACCGGACCTGTCCGCCGCCGAGCTGGTGACCCACCTCGGCCGGATGAGTGGCCTGCCGCGCACCGCGGCCCGCGAGCGCGCCTCGGAGGCGCTGCGCCACGTCGGGCTCTACGAGGAGCGCTACCGCCCGGTCGGCGGCTACTCCACGGGCATGAAGCAGCGGGTCAAGCTGGCCCAGGCGCTCGTGCACGACCCCGACCTGCTGCTGCTCGACGAGCCGACCAACGGGCTGGACCCGGCCGGCCGGGACGCGATGCTGGCGCTTGTGCACCGGATCGGCACCGAGTTCGGCATCTCCGTGCTGGTGTGCTCGCACCTGCTGGGCGAGGTCGAGCGGATCTGCGACACGCTGATCGCCATCGACGGCGGCAAACTGCTGCGCGCCGACCACATCTCCGCGATGACCTCGGCCACCGACGTGCTTGCCGTCGAGGTCAGCGAGGGCACCGAGGAGTTGGCCGCCCGGCTCGCGGAGCTGAAACTGCCGGTGGCGCGGGACGGCCGGCTGTTGCTCGTACCGCTCGCCGACGACAGCACCTACGACCTGATCCTCGGCGCGGTCGCCGAACTGGACCTGCCGCTGCACCGGCTGGACCAGCGCCGGCACCGGGTGGCCGAACTCTTCGCCACGAGGGAGCTCACCCATGCCTGAGCTGTCATCCGCCACCGTGCGGCCCACGCCGACAGGCGTCATCCACGACATCGGCTACCAACGCTACGAGGGCCCACGGTTGGGCCGCCGGCACGTCTTCGGCGCGCTCTACCTGCACGGGCTGCGTACCATCTTCGGGTTCGGGCGCAGCGCCAAGGCCAAGATCTTCCCGTGGCTGGTGGTCGGCATCGTCACCCTGGTCGCGGTGGCGCTGGCCGCCCTCCGCAGCCAGCTCGGCGAGCCGGTCGCCACCTACGCCCAGTTCGCCGACGCGATGAGCTGGCTGGTCCTGTTCTTCGTCGCGGTGGCCGCGCCGGAGCTGGTCTCCCGGGACCTGCGCAGCGGTGTGCTGCCGCTGTACTTCTCCCGACCGCTGCCCCGCGCCGACTACGCGCTCGCCAAGTTGCTGGCGCTCGTCACCGGCCTCTGGCTGCTGCTCGGTGGGCCGCAGTTGGTGATGTTCCTGGGTGCCGCGTTCACCACCAAGGACGGGCTGCACGGGGTCTGGAACGAGCTGCTCGACCTGCTCCCCGGCCTGCTCTACGCCGCGCTGTGGGCGGTCGTCTTCGCCTCGGTGGGGCTGCTCATCGCGTCGCTGACCGGCAAGCGCGCCTTCGCCGCCGGCGGCGTGGTCGCGGTCTTCCTGATGACGACCCCGATCGTGGGCGTGCTGAGCATCCTGCCGTCGCACACGGCCAACGAGTTGGCCGGGCTGGCGTCGCCCACCACGCTTGTGCAGGGAGTCGGCATCTGGTCGCTTGGTGACCTGCTGGTCGAGGGCGATCCGGGCGAGATGCTGATCGGCGGGTTCGGCCCGGTCTACGCCCTGGTCGCGGTGCTGCTGGTCGCCGGCGCGACAGCCCTCCTGCTGGCCCGCTACCGGAAGGTCGCCTCCTGATGAGCACGCTGAGCCTGACCGGGGTGTCCCGGTGGTACGGCAATGTGGTCGCCGTCAACGACATCAGCATGGCCCTCGGGCCGGGTGTGACAGGTCTGCTCGGCCCGAACGGCGCCGGCAAGACCACGCTGCTGCACATGATGGCCGGGTTCCTCGCCCCGTCGCGCGGCACGGTGACCCTGGACGACGAGCCGACCTGGCGCAACCCCGACGTCTACCGTCGGCTGGGACTGGTCAGCGAGCGCGAGGCGGTGCAGAGTTTCCTCACCGCGTACGAGTTCGTGCTCGCCAGCGCGAAGCTGCACCGGTTGGCCGACCCGGCGGCGGCGGCCCGACGGGCCATTGACCTGGTGGAGCTGGAGTCGGCGCAGGACCGCCGGATCGGCACGTACTCCAAGGGCATGCGGCAACGTGCCCGGGTTGCCGCCGCGCTTGTGCACGACCCGCAGGTGCTGCTGCTCGACGAGCCGTTCAACGGCATGGACCCACGTCAGCGGCTGCACATGATGGATCTGCTGCACAAGCTGGGCGACGCCGGCCGGACGATCCTGTTCAGCTCGCACATCCTGGAGGAGGTCGAGCAGGTCTCCGGGACGGTGCAGGTGATGGTGGCCGGTCGGCTGGCGGCCTCCGGTGACTTCCGGACCATCCGCCGGCTGATGACCAACCGCCCGCACGTCTTCGCGGTGCGCTCCACCGACGACCGGGCGCTTGCCGTCGCCCTGATCGCCGAGGCGTCGGTGAGCGGCGTCGAGCTGGACCGCACCGGCCTGACCGTGCGCGCCGGCGACTACGGCGCCTTCACCCGGGCGCTGCCGCGGATCGCCCTGAGCCAGGGCATCCGGGTGCGCCAGCTGGTGCCGTCCGACGAGTCCCTGGAGAGCGTCTTCTCCTACCTGGTGGAGGCCTGAGAACATGTCGACAATTACCTGGATCACCGCGCGTGGCCTGTTCGGCCGACGCCGGTTCCTGCTGCTGCTCCCGCTGCCGTTGGTGCTCCTCGGCCTTGCCATACTCTGCCGCTCGCTTGATGTGGACCCCGGCCAGTGGGCGCCGCCGGTGCTTGTCGGCCTCGGCCTGGCGGTGGTGCTGCCGGTGGTGGCGTTGATCATCGGCACCGGCGTGCTGGGCGCGGAGATCGACGACGGCACCGTCGTGCACATCCTGACCAAGCCGCTGCCGCGCTGGCAGATCATCCTGCCGAAGCTCGCGGTCGCCGCCGGTGTCACCGCGGCCACCGTCGCGGTGCCGCTCTACGTCGCGGGCGTGCTGGCCCATTCGGTACGCCTCGGTCTGGCGCTGGCGTTCGCGGCGGCGCTCGGCGCGCTGGCGTACTCGGCGCTGTTCCTCGCGCTCAGCCTGGTCACCCGGCGGCCGGTGCTGCTCGGCCTGGTCTACGTGTTGATCTGGGAGGGGTTGCTGGGCAACTTCGTCAGCGGCACGAAGGTGCTCTCCATCCAGCAGTACGTGATCGCCCTCGCCGACCGGCTCGCCCCCAGCGGGCTGCTGGAGACCACCGTGTCGGTGCCCGTCGCCTCGGTGATGACCGCGCTGGTGAGCGTCGGCTTCACCGTGCTGGCGGTCAACCGACTGCGTTCGTTCAGCGTGGCCGGCGAGACGAGCTGAGGTCGGTGCGGGGTACGGTTCCGGCCAGCCCCCGGCGACGGGTAGGGCTGGCCGGATGGACCGGACGGGGCATCGGGGCCCAGGCTCGTGGGTGTGAGCGTCGAAGCGGAGTGGACATCGTTGGCTGAGCCGTACTCCCGGAGCAGCCGGCCGTGGCTCACGAGCCTGGCGGTCGCAGGGCTGGCGTGCGCGACGGTAGCGACGGCCGCCCAGGGCAGCGGCCGGTTCCACTGGTGGGCCGGCTTCATCCTGATCCCGGCCGCGTTGATCGCGGCCAGCGGCGGGCCGTTGCTGGCCCGCGGCGGCGGTCGGGCCTTCGCCGGGTACGTCATCGCCTGCGTCGGCACGTTGGTGTTCGTGGTGGGCGCGTTGCTGATGTTCGGGGCGATGGGGGAGGGCTGGCCGCTGCTGGTGGGGCTGCCCTGCCTGGCGGTCGCCGGCACGTACGGCTGGCGGGCCGCCCACCCACTGGCTCGTGGCCTGCACCGCGCGGTGGCGCTGCTCGCGCTCACCGGCGCGCTGCTCGGCGCGACCCTGCAACTGATCCACATCCGCCTCATCCACCTGGAGACGGGCTGGTGGGGCGTGTTCCTGATGTTGGCCGGGGCGATCGTGCTGGGCAACGCGGGCGAGCTGACGCGGCATCGGATGCCGTACCGGCTCCAGGCGATCACCCTGCTGGTCGGGCCGGCCGTGGCGGCCATCCTGCTCGGCCTGCGCTTCCTGCGCGGCTGGTGAGCGACGGGTCCGCCGCCGCCCCGGGGGGTGGCGGCGGCGGACCCGTCCCGCCCTCCGCCCGGCGGGTGTCGGACGCCCGTCAGAAGGCGCAGGCGATGACGAGTTCCGGGGTGCGGTCGGGGAGCAGGTCGAGCTTGCCGATTCGGCCGGCCGCGCGCAGGTCGTCGGCGACCAGGGTGAGCTGCTCCAGCAGCGCCGCCGGGCCCAGCGCCTCGGCCAGCGGCACCTCCGCCTTCATGGACAGCTTCCGCTCCGACTTGGCCCGCCGCACCTGGCCCAACGCGTCACCCGCGAGCCGCAGCAGCGCCGGCTCGCCCGTCCCCTCGATCGTCCGGTCCACCTCGTACGTGGTGGGCCAGGGCGCGCGGTGCACCGACCCGTACCGCCACCACGACCAGATCTCCTCGGTGACGTACGGCAGCACCGGGGCGAACAGCCGTAGCTGCACCGACAGCGCGGTGGCCAGCGCGGCCCGCGCCGAGTCGGCCGCCGCCCCGGTGCCGTACGCCCGTTCCTTGACCAACTCGATGTAGTCGTCGCAGAAGCGCCAGAAGAACGCCTCGGTGACCTGCAACGCGGCCGTGTGGTCGTAGGAGTCGAAGGCGGTGCTCGCGGCGCTGGCCACGGTGCCCAGCTCGGCGAGCATGGCCCGGTCCAGCGGGACGGTCGCCACGGCGCGCAACGCGTCCCCGGCGCCCAGGCCGAGCGCGAACTTCGTCGCGTTGAGCAACTTGGTGGCCAGCCGCCGGCCGACCTTGATCTGCGCCGGGTCGAAGGCCAGGTCCATGCCGGGCTTGCCGCTTGCCGCCCAGTAGCGCACCGCGTCCGCGCCGTGCTGTTCCAGCAGCGGCAGGGGGGTGACCACATTCCCCTTGGACTTGGCCATCTTCTTGTGGTCCGGGTCGAGGATCCAGCCGGAGAGCACGGTGTCCCGCCAGGGCAGCATGCCGTGCTCGAAGTGCGATCGGACCACGCTGTCGAACAGCCAGGTCCGGATGATCTCCTGCCCCTGCGGGCGCAAATCCATCGGGAAGACCTGCGCGAACAGGTCCGGGTCGGTCTCCCAGCCACCGACGATCTGCGGGGTCAGCGACGAGGTGGCCCAGGTGTCCAGCACGTCCGGGTCACCGAGGAAACCGCCCGGGCGCCCGCGCTGCGACTCGTCGTAGCCGGGCGCCGGATCACTTGACGGGTCGACTGGCAGCGCGGACTCGTCGGGCGTGAGAGGGTGGGACCAGTCCGGTTCGCCAGCGTCGTCGAGCCGGTACCACACAGGCACCGGCACGCCGAAGAAGCGCTGCCGACTGACCAGCCAGTCGCCGGTCAGGCCGCCCACCCAGTTGTCGTAGCGGTGCTTCATGTGCGCCGGCACCCAGTGCAGCTCCGCGCCCCGGGCCAGCAGCGCCGCCCGCAGGTCGGCGTCCCGCCCGCCGTTGCGCAGATACCACTGTCGAGTCGAGACGATCTCCAGTGGCCGGTCGCCGCGTTCGTAGAACTTCACCGGGTGGGTGATCTGGCGGGGCTCGCCGATCAGGTCACCCGCGGCGGCGAGCATCCCCACGATCTCCCGGCGGGCGCCGTTGACGGTCTGCCCGGCCAGCGCCGCGTACGGCGCCGCGGGCACCCCGGCCGGTGGCTCGGGCAGCAGGCGGCCGTCGTGGCCGATGACCACCCGGGTGTCGAGGTCGAGATCCCGCCACCAGGTCACGTCGCTCAGGTCGCCGAACGTGCAGACCATCGCGATGCCTGTGCCCTTCGCGGGGTCGGCGAGCGGATGGGCGCGCACCGGCACCTCGACGTCGAACAGCGGGCTGCGCACCGTCGTGCCCACCAGATCGGCGTACCGCTCGTCGTCGGGGTGGCAGACGAGCGCGACGCAGGCCGGCAACAGCTCCGGCCGGGTGGTGTCGATGAGCACCTCGCGCCCATCCGGCCCGGCGAACCGCAGCCGGTGGTAGGCGCCGGGGCGCTCCCGGTCCTCCAGCTCTGCCTGCGCGACAGCGGTGGCGAAGCCGACATCCCACAGCGTCGGTGCCTCCGCCTGGTACGCCTCACCGCGGCGCAGGTTACGCACGAACGCCCGCTGGCTGGTGGCGCGGGCCACCCGACCGATGGTCGTGTACGTCAGGGACCAGTCCACCGAGAGCCCGAGCCGCCGCCAGAGCGCCTCGAAGACCTGCTCGTCGGCGACGGTCAGCAGCTCGCACAGCTCGATGAAGTTGCGCCGCGAGATCGGCGTGGGGTCGCGGCGCGCGGCGTCGTCGACAGGGGTGGCCGGTGGCCGCCACACCGGGTCGTACGCCAGGGCCGGGTCGCAGCGCACCCCGTACACGTTCTGCACCCGACGCTCGGTGGGCAGGCCGTTGTCGTCCCAGCCCATCGGGTAGAACACGGTCTTGCCGCGCATCCGCTGGTAGCGGGCGACGGTGTCGGTGTGCGTGTACGAGAAGACGTGACCCATGTGCAGCTCGCCCGATACGGTCGGCGGCGGGGTGTCGATGGCGTACACGTCCTTCCTACGACCATTCCGGCTCGGCGCGTCTGACGCCGCGCCGCGACCCGGAACGGTCGCCTTCGCCCGGTCGAACGCGTACGTGCCGTCCTCCTGCCAGCGGTGCGCCCAGCGCTCCTCGAGCCCGTCCAGGCTCGGACGCTCGGGAACGCCGGCGCGGGCCGTCCTCGCCGTATCGGTCATCTGCCGATCGTAGGCATCAGCAGGGTGCCGGGCCACGGAGTTGCGTATCGCCGGCTCTACACCAGCGAGTCGCGCCACTGCCGGTGCAGGTCCGCGTACCGACCGTCGGTGGCGGCCAGCACGGCGGGCGGCCCGTCCTCGACGACCTGCCCGCCGTCGAGGACGAGCACCCGGTCGGCGGTCTCCACAGTGGTGAGCCGGTGCGCGATCACCAGCGCGGTGCGGTCCCGCAGGATGGTGCCGAGCGCCCGCTGCACCAGCCGTTCCGTCGGCACGTCAAGTGACGACGTCGCCTCGTCGAGGATCAGCACTGTCGGGTCGGCCAGGAACGCCCGGGCGAACGCGACAAGTTGCCGCTGCCCGGCGGAGAGCCGACCGCCGCGCCTGTGCACCTGCGTCGCGTACCCGTCGGGGAGCGCGGCGATGAAATCGTGCGCGCCGATCGCCTGCGCGGCGGCCCGCACCTCGGCGTCGTCGGCGTCCGGCCGGCCGAACCGGATGTTCTCCGCGACCGTGCCGCTGAACAGGTGGTTCTCCTGGGTCACCAGCACCACCGCGCGGCGCAGGTCGGCGTCGGCCACCTCGCGCAGGTCGATCCCGTCCAGCAGGACGGTGCCGGCGTCCGGATCGTGGAACCGGGCGACAAGCTTGGCGATCGTCGACTTGCCCGCGCCGGTCGGCCCGATCAGCGCCACAGTCTGTCCGGCCGGCACGGTCAGGTCCAGCCCGGCGAGGATGGGCGTGTCGGCGCGGTAGCCGAAGGAGACGCCCCGGAAGGTCAGCTCGCCGTGACCGGGGCCGGTCGGCAGCGACACCGGTCGGGCGGGTTCGGCCACGGCCGGCCGCTCGTCGAGCACCCCGGCCAGCTTCTCCAGCGCCGCCGTCGCCGACTGCAACGAGTTGTAGAACTGGCTCAGCTCCTGCATCGGCTCGAAGAAGCGGCGCAGGTAGAGCAGGAACGCGGCGAGCACCCCGATCTCGGTCCGTCCGCCGAGCACCCGCCACCCGCCGTAGCAGAGCACGAGCGCGACAGTGACGTTGCCGATCAGCTTGATCGCCGGCGAGTAGGTGGCGATGAGCCGGAACGCGTGCAGGCTGGTCTGCCGGTAGTCGTCGCCGAGCGCCACGAAGATCCGCTGGTTGCGGGGCTCCCGGCGGAACGTCTGCACGGCCCGGATGCCCCGCATGGACTCGACGAAGTGCACGATGACGAGCGCGACGGCCTCCCGGGTCCGCCGGTACGCGCCCGCCGACGCCCGGGCGAACCAGCGGGAGAGCCAGAACAGGAACGGGAACGCGAACAGCGTCACCGCGGCCAGCGGCAGGTCCAGCCAGAGCAGGATGCCGGCCACCGTCAGGATCGACAGCCCGGCCAGCACCAGGCTGTCGATGCCACCGTCGACCAGTTCGGCGATCGAGTCCAGGTCGCTTGTCAGCCGGGACACCATCCGGCCCGACGTGTACCGCTCGTGGAAGCCCACCGACAGTCGCAGGAAGTGTCCGAACACCCGCTGCCGCAGGTCCAGGAGGACCGCCTGGCCGATCCGGGCGGAGAGGGCGAGGAAGCCGCGGCGGGCCGCGTACTCGGTGACGGCGGCCACGGCGAACGCCCCGGCGACGGCGACCAGCGGGGTGGCGTTCCCGGCGCGCAGCGGCCCGATGGCCCGGTCGATGCCGACCATGACCAGGTACGGGCCGGCCATCGCTGCGGCGTTCTGCGCCAGCAGCAGGCCGACCGCCGCGGCGAGCCGACCCCGGTGCGGGCGCAGCAGGTCGGCCAGCAGGGCTCGGCTGTGCCGGCGCAGCCGGGCCTCCGCCTCCGGGGTGGTCTCCTCGGCCCGGCTCCGGTCGGCCTCCGGGTCGGTGGCCGTTCCCCGCCAGCGGGTCAGCTCCGGCTCCTTCCCATCGGGAGGCGGGTCGACCTGCTCCGCGGAGGTCACGAGCGCACCAGCCCCCACCCGTCCGGGGTGGACGCGCCCGGCCCCGCCGGCCCGGTGCGCCCCGGCGCGGTGTCGGTCGCCCCGGCCGGTTGCGCGGGCGGCGGTTCGGCGGCGAGCAACGCCCGGTACGCGGGCACGCTGGCCAGCAGTTCCGAGTGCCTGCCGATCGCCGCGATCCGTCCACGGTCGAGCAGGGCGACGCGGTCGGCCAGCGCGATCGTCGACGGCCGGTGCACCACCAGAAGCGCGGTGCTGGCCCGCAGGACCTGCCGCAGCGCCGCCTCCACAAGCGCCTCGGTGTGTACGTCGAGGGCGGACAGCGGGTCGTCGAGCACCAGCAGCGCCGGGCGGCCGAGCACCGCCCGCGCCAGCGCCAACCGCTGCCGCTGGCCGCCGGAGAGGGACAACCCCTGCTCACCCACGCGGGTGGCCAGACCCCACGGCAGGTCGTACGCGAAATCGGCCTGGGCCAGCGCGAGGGCGGCGCGGACCTCGTCGTCGTCGGCGTCCGGGCGACCCAGGGTGAGGTTCTCCCGCACCGACATGGAGAAGAGCGTGGGTTCCTCGAAGGCCACCCCGACCAGTCGGCGCAGCGAGGCCAGCCGCAGCTCGCGCAGGTCGTGCCCGTCCAGGGTGATCCGGCCGGCGGTCACCTCGTGCAGCCGGGGCACCAGAGAGAGCAGCGTGCTCTTGCCGCAGCCGGTGGCCCCGACCAGGGCCAACGTCTCGCCCGGCTCGACGGTCAGGTCGATCTCGTGCAGTACGGCGGTGGTGGCGCCCGGGTAGCGGAAGTCGACCCGTTCGAAGCGGAGCCGGCCGTGGACCGCGTCCCGGCCCAGCACGCGCGCGTCGGGAGCGTCCACGATCTGCGGCGGAGTGTCCAGCACCTCCTGGATGCGGTCGGCGGCGGTGGCCGCCTCCTGACCGTTGGCGATGATCCAGCCCAGCGACTGCACCGGCCAGATGAGCATCAGTTGGAGGCTGGCGAACGCCACCAGCTCGCCGATGGTGAGCACGCCCTGCGCTGCGGCGGCAGCCCCGGCCACCAGCACCACGCCCAGGGTCACGTTGGGCACCAGGTCGAGCAGCGCCGCGGTGTTCGCCAGCAGCCGGCCCTTGCTCACACCTGTGTCGTGCAGCGTCCGGGCCCCGGCGGCGAAGCGGGCCGCCAACTCGGGCCCCCGGCCGTACGCCTTCATGGTGCGCAGGCCCTGCGCGGTCTCCTCGACAAGCGTCGCCACGTCGCCCTGCTGGTCCTGCATCCGGCGGGCCGCGGTGTGGTAGTGCCGGCCGAAGCGGCGGGTGATCAGCAGCAGTGGCACCGCGCTGGCCGCGACCAGCAGCCCGAGCGCCGCGTGCAGATGGATCAGCAGCAGCACCACCACCACGTAGGTGGTCAGGTTGAGCACCAGGAAGAAGACACCGAACGAGAGGAACCGGCGGATCACCGACAGGTCGCTGGTGATCCGGGAGAGAAGCTGGCCGGACTGCCAGCGGTCGTGGAAGCTGGCCGGCAGCCGTTGCAGGTGCGCGTAGACGTCGGCGCGCAGTGCCGCCTCCATGCCCACGGCCGAGGACGACTGCACCCACCGCCGGATGAAGATGAGGACCGCCTCGACCACGCCGAGCACCAGCGCCAGACCACCGAGCTGGAGCAGGCCGGCGGGCTCGTGCCGGGCCACCGGCCCGTCCACCACGCGCTGCACCACAAGCGGTACGGCGATCCCGGCGGCCGTGCCGGCGAGCCCCGCGACAAGCAACCAGGCGAACTCGGCGGCGTACGGGCGCAGGTAGCGGCGCAGCCGCCAGAGGTTGTGCACGGGGTGGCGGCCCGCGGCGACCGGGGCGGCCCGGTCGCCGTCGCTCTCCACAGGCACTACCCGACGGTAGCGTCAATAGGTGTCGATGCTGCTGTCAGCTTGCTGTCAACAGCCGCTCATGACCGAGAAGCCACTCCTTCACGTCCAGGCCCCAGCGGTAGCCGCCGAGCGTGCCGTCGGTGCGCAGCACCCGGTGGCAGGGTACGAAGAGAGCCGCCGCGTTGCGGGCACAGGCCGCCGCCGCGGCGCGTACCGCCGGTGGTCGGCCGGCCAGCGCCGCGTACCCGGTGTAGGTGACCGGGGCACCCGCCGGGACCTCGCGCAGCACCTGCCAGGCGTGCGCCATGAACGCGCCGCCGGTGTGCTGTCGTACCGGCACCGAGTCGATGGCGGTGAGGTCGCCGTCCAGGTAGGACCGGACGGCCACGGTGGCCGGTCCGAGGTCGGCGCGTTGCCGCAGCGGCGCCCGCAGGGTCGGGTGGATCAGCGGCAGCAGCGCCGCCGGGTCGGGTGTGAAACCGGCCGCCAGGACCTCGCCGTCCGGGCCGGCGAGGATGCTCAGCGGGCCGGTCGGAGTGGTCAGGACTGTGCTGTCGATGCTCATGCCGCTCTCCAGAGTCTGATCGTGGCGTAGGACCGCCAGGGGCGCCACCGTTCGGCGTGCGCGGTGAGGGTCGTGTCGGGCAGGCCGAGCGCGGTCGCGCCGCGCCGGATCGCGAGGTCGGTGTCGAGGAGGACGTCCGGGTCGCCGAGGGCGCGCATGGCGAGGTAGCCGGCGGTCCACGGACCGATGCCGGGCAGCGCGAGCAGCCGCCGTACGGTCTCCTCCCGGTCACCACCCGGCGCCAGGTCGAGGGTGCCGTCAACGACGGCGCGCGCAAGCGCACGAATGGTCTCCCGCCGCCGAACCGGCATCCCAAATCCGTCGTCCGGAACCTCCAAAACCTCCTCAGCCCCCAGAAACCCCCGCAGCTCTCGGTGATCATGAAGTTGTTGTCGCGACACGCCGTCGGTGGTGGTATCGGGAGGGGTCAGGAGGCGGGTCAGGGTGGTGCGGGCTGAGGTGACCGAGACCTGTTGGCCGATGACGGCTCGCACCGCCATTTCGAAGCCGTCTACCGCGCGGGGGACGCGGATGCCGGGCTCGGCGGCCACCGCCGGGGCCAGCGCCGGGTCCGCCGCGAGCGTGGCGTCGACCGCTACCGGGTCCGCGTCCAGATCGAGCAGGCGTCGGCAGCGGGCCACCGCCGGCGCGAGGTCGCGCAGGTCGGCCAGGCGCAGCGTCGCCGCCACGTGCCCGTCCGCCGGCGTCAGCGCCACCTGGCCGACGCCGTGCGGCAACCGCAACCCCCTGTGGTACGTCCCGTCGCGAACCTCCTCCACGCCGGGCAGCGCGCGCACCGCGAGGAAGTCCAGCAGCGCCCGCGCGTGCAGCGGCGGACGGTACGCCAGCCGGAGCGTGATCGTTCCCGCCCCGACCGCCGCCAGGTGCCGGCCCCGGGCCGTCCGCAGCTCGGACGGTGCGCTGGCGTACACCTCGCGGACCGTGTCGTTGAACTGCCGCACGCTGCCGAACCCGGCGGCGAACGCGATCTCGGCCATGCCGAGACCTGTCGTCTCGATCAGGATCCGGGCGGTCTGCGCCCGCTGGGCCCGGGCCAGCGCGAGCGGCCCGGCGCCCATCTCGGCGCGGAGCATCCGGTGCAGGTGCCGTTCTGTGTAGCCGAGGCGAGCGGCCAGCCCCGGTACGCCGTCCCGGTCGACCACCCCGTCGGCGATCAGCCGCATCGCCCGGCCGACCACGTCGGCGCGGACGTCCCACTGCGGCGAGCCGGGTGCGGCGTCCGGCCGGCAGCGTCGGCAGGCGCGCAACCCGGCGCCCTGCGCGGCGGCGGCCGACGGAAAGAACCGGACGTTGTGCCGCTTGGGCGTGGTCGCCGGGCAGGACGGCCGGCAGTAGATCCCGGTCGACGTCACGCCCGTGTAGAACCAGCCGTCGAACCGTTGGTCACGGCTGTCCACCGCCCGGTAGCACCGTTCGAAGTCCATCTCCACGTCACCCATGGTGCCCCGCTGGTCGGGCCCTCGGCTGGCGGGAATCGGACCTGGGCGTGCGCGGGCCGTCGCTAGGGGGTTCGCCGGCCCGGACGCCGCCCGCTCAGCGGCGACGGCGGTGCGGCTGGCCCGACCGCTGCCCGGACCGGGCGGAGTGGCCGGACCGCCCCGACCCGGCGGACTGCCCGGACCGCGTCGACTGCTCCGACCGGTTGGACTGCCCCGATCGATCGGCCTGGCCGTTGAGCAGGGGCGAGCGGAACACGCCGTCCGGGTCGTACCGCTTCCACAGCCGGCGCACCCGGGCGCCGGTCTCGCCCGGGTAGATCCGGGCGAACGCGGCCGGGTCCGGTCGGCTCTCGAAGTTGACGTACTCGCCGTCGGCGCGCGCGCCGACGGCCCGCCAGGCGGTGTCCAACGCCGCGCCGCCCTGCGGTGGGAACGTCGAGGCGATGACCAGGGTGCTCTGGTGCCGGTGCGGGTAGGCCGTCGCGTCGGCGGCGACGTCGTTGACCGCCCCGCCGACCGAGCGCAGTTGGACCACCGCGCGGCCCGGACCTGTGGTAGCCCGCATGACCGCTCGGGCGACGCCCGGGTCCAGCTCGGTGAACAGCCCGTTGGTGGTCGTACCCCGTTGCTGCCCGACGTTCGGGTGCAGGTGCGCGGTCGGCACCAGCGTCGGGTACGGCAGCAGGTCACTGCGGTGTTCGAGCACCCTGCCGATGGCCAGCAGCGGCTCCACGACGGGCCGGACGCGGCGCAGGCTCTCCGCGGCCACCACGGCGGTGACGGACATGAGCGTCGAGCGGCCCTCGGCGAACAGCACGGCGGCGGCGGACAGCTCCCGGGGTGCCTGCGCCAGACAGCTCGCCCACTCGCGGACGGTACGACCGTCCGGGTGCGCCTCGACGACCAACTGCGCCACGCCGACGTTGCGCTGCTCGGCGGCCTCGATCTCGAACGCCACCACGACGCCGGCCCCCGCGCCGGCCCCCCGGACCAGCCAGAACAGCTCCGGTTCGTGGGTGGCGTCGGCGCGTACGAGCGTCCCGTCGGCGAGCACGACCTCCACCGCGCGGACGCGGTCGATGGTGAGGCCGTGGGCGCGTACCAGCCAGCCGACGCCGCCGCCGGTCGCCAGCCCGCCGACGCCGACACCGCCGTAATCGCCCGAGCTGACCACCAGGCCGTACGGGGCCAGCGCCTGCGCGACGTTCGCCAGGCGCGCGCCGGCCTCGACCCGGACCAGTCCGGCCCGTTCGTCGAGCACCCGCACCCGGTTGAGCATCGACAGGTCGATGACGATCCCGCCGTTGTTGGAGGAGACCCCGGAGAAGCCGTGCCCGCCGCTGCGGACGGCGATCGGCAGTCGCTGCTCCCGCGCGTACCGGATGGCGTCGATCACCTGAGCGGTGGTCCTGGGCAGCAGGACGGCGGCCGGCGAGGCGGTGGTCGTGTACGTCGAGCGCAGTTGCGCGTACCGACGGTCGCCGGGCGTGACGATCTGCCCGGTCAGCGACTGAGGCACCCGGCCCAAGGCGGCGCCCACCCCCAACCCTCCCACCCCCAACCCTCCCACCCCCAACCCTCCCACCCCCCAACCCTCCCACCCCACCCCCTGCCTCCCCCCACCTCCCCGCACGGTGATCAAGAGGTTTGCGTCACCAGACCCCGTGCCCGGTGACGCAAAGCTCTTGATCACCAGGGGAAAGAGGGCCGGGTGGGGGATTTCCGCCCGGAAGTGTCGGTCGTGGCGGGTAGCGTCCGGCCACCAACTCAAGAAGGGGTGCGGCGATGGCGAGCGTGGCGGGTCGGGCGGCGGCATCGACACCTGGCGCGTTCCCGCCGCTGCCCCGTGCCGTGGTGCAGTCCTTCTACCGCCGGATGCGGGCCGTCGCGCCGGCCGCCGTCGGCGCCATCGAGCGGGACCGGGCGGGCGACCACGAGCGGGCGTTCACCGACACCGCCTGCGGCCGGCTCGCCCGCTCGCTCGACGACGCCGGCCTGCGGGCGCTCGGCATGTGGACGCACCACTGGTGCATGCGCTTCTACGACGACGACACCCGAGCCGCCCGGCGGCTGGTCCGTGAGATCGCCGCCCGACCGGAGCTGGGCTGGACGGCCGACGAGGTCCGCTGGATGCTGCGCGAGTCGGTCTGGGCCGGGCCGGGCGCCGCCGAACGGTTCACCCTGCCCCGCGCCGCCGCGGCGCAACTGCCCGCGACCGACCGCCCGCTCGACGAGCTGCCCGACGGCGGCGTTGCCCTCCGCGACGCGTCGGCCGGCGCGTGCACGGAGGCACCGGGGGAGCAGGCGTCCAGCAGGTCGGCCGGGACCGGCGCCGACCCCGCCGACGGGGAGCCCACCGAGCCCCACGTCGGCTCGGCACGGGCGCCGGGCGATGCCCCGCCGTCCGGCCCGGTGGCCCTGGTGCCCCGCCAACGCCGCGCCAGTTGAGCCTGCGCTCCGCCGATCACCGCGCGCCGATGGTTGAGCCTGCGCTCCGCCGATCACCGCGCACCGATGGTTGAGCCTGCGCCCGCCCATCCGCTGCGCGGCGGATGATCGACTGCGGCAGGATGGATGCCGGACCGCCCCGATGGAAGGACTCCGATGCCCACCAGCGAACCGACAATCCTCGCCACCAGCATGGGCTTCTTCCGGGGCGATCGTGGGCCTACCGACCTGCGCCCCGGCCCGATCTTCGAGCTGGCCGCCGAGCTGGCCGAGGCCGGCTCGCAGCCGCGGATCTGCTACCTCGGGCAGGCCGTGGGCGACCAGCCCACCTCGTTCGCCGCCGTCTACGGGGCGTTCGCCGACACCCGGTTCCGCCTGTCGCACCTCGCGCTGTTCCCGATGCCGAACGTCGACGACGTCCGCGCCCACCTGCTCGCCCAGGACGTCATCTGGGTCGGTGGCGGCAGCGTCGCCAACCTCGTCGCGGTCTGGCGGGTGCACGGCCTCGACGAGATCCTGCACGAGTGCTGGCAGGCCGGCGTGGTGCTGGCCGGCGTCTCGGCCGGCTCGATCTGCTGG
This sequence comes from Micromonospora lupini, assembly GCF_026342015.1. Lineage (NCBI taxonomy): Bacteria > Bacillati > Actinomycetota > Actinomycetes > Micromonosporales > Micromonosporaceae > Micromonospora > Micromonospora lupini. Next base: position 434,482 of record NZ_JAPENL010000002.1, on the reverse strand, counting down.
CACGTGGGCGGTGCCACCGACAGCTTCGGCCCCCGGCTGCGCGGTTTCACCGAGGCGTTGGGCTGGCTCCCGTACGGCAACGGCGTGCACTACAACAGCGAGGCCCAGCGCCGCCCGCTGATGCACGAGCTGGTCGCCGACGGGACGCTGCCCACCAGCCACTGCACCGACGACGGCGTCGGCCTGGTCTACCGGGGGACCCGGCTGGTCGAGGCGGTCGCCGACCGCGAGGGCGTCTCGGCGTACGAGGTCAGCCGCGCCGCCGACGGCACCGTCGCGGAGACGGTCATCGCTCCGCGCCTGCTCGGCTGACCGGCCGAATCGGAGCCGCGTGGACCGCTCCGGCCGGCACCGGCGTAAGCTGTCCCGTCGTGAGTCTCACCATCGGCATCGTCGGCCTGCCCAACGTCGGCAAGAGCACGCTTTTCAACGCGTTGACCAAGAACGACGTGCTGGCGGCGAACTACCCGTTCGCCACCATCGAGCCCAACGTCGGCGTGGTCGGGCTGCCCGACGAGCGGCTGGGCAAGCTGGCCGAGATCTTCTCCTCGCAGAAGGTGCTGCCGGCCCCGGTGTCGTTCGTCGACATCGCCGGCCTGGTGCGCGGCGCGTCGAAGGGCCAGGGCCGGGGGAACGCCTTCCTGGCGAACATCCGGGACGCCTCGGCGATCTGCCAGGTGGTCCGCGCCTTCTCCGACCCGAACGTGGTGCACGTCGACGGCAAGGTCTCCCCGGCCGACGACATCGAGACGATCAACACCGAGCTGATCCTCGCCGACCTGCAGACCCTGGACAAGGCGCTGCCCCGGTTGGAGAAGGAGGCCAAGCTCCGCAAGGACCGGGCCGCCGCGGTCGCCGCCGCGAAGGCCGCCATCGAGGTGCTCGACGGTGGCACCACCCTGTACTCCGGGGCCGCCGCCGCCAAGATCGAGCTGGAGCACCTGCGCGAGCTGCACCTGCTCACCACCAAGCCCTTCCTGTACGTCTTCAACGTCGACGAGGCCGAACTGGCCAACGAGACGTTCCTCGACGAGCTGCGCGCCCTTGTCGCTCCCGCCGAGGCCGTCTTCATGGACGCCAAGATCGAATCCGAGTTGGTGGACCTGCCCGAGGAGGAGGCCCGCGAGCTGCTGGAGTCGATCGGCCAGAACGAGCCCGGCCTCAACCAGCTCGTCCGCGTCGGCTTCCGCACGCTCGGGCTCCAGACGTACCTCACGGCCGGCCCCAAGGAAGCGCGCGCCTGGACCGTCGCGGTCGGCGCCACCGCGCCGGAGGCCGCGGGTGTCATCCACTCGGACTTCCAGCGCGGCTTCATCAAGGCCGAGGTGGTCTCCTACGGCGACCTGGTCGAGCACGGGTCGATGGCGGCGGCCAAGGCGGCGGGCAAGGTCCGCATCGAGGGCAAGGAGTACGTCATGCAGGACGGCGACGTGGTGGAGTTCCGCTTCAACGTCTGACTTGAGAAGATCAGCCGGGACCGTCGGTTAGCCATCAACGCTCCGCTGGCTCACCGATGCGCAGTACGACGGAGTCGGATCATTCGCTCCATCGACGAGGCACACCTTGATGCCGACCAATTGTCCTGCCTTTACATTGCCGGACGGGAACGGATCCCAGACCACGGAATCGTAGCCCCATCCTATGCCGTTGTACTCCTTGCCCAGGTAAACACCATCCAGCCACGCGTAACCCATTACGCCATGGCCGTCCGGACACAGATCCTGAATTGTTATGTAGTCGTCGTTGGGTCCGCCTCCGGGCGCTCCCTCGCCGTAATCAGTGAAGAATATGTACCCGCAGCCATCGGTGCCATCGGCGGTCCAAGTCCAAAAACTGTCGTTGCTGGCGGCGGACGCAGGCATTGCGGTTGAGGCTCCCGATCCGACCACGATGGCAGCGGCAAGCCCGACACGCAACATAACTTGGCGAAACCCCATGAACTCACTCCTTGGGACTTGGTGATCGGGGTGGCGTCAGGCCCACGTGGGCGGACCCGACCATCCCCAGTGGACGATTCGACAGACTAGCTGTCATCGCAGCGAGCCTTGCCGACGGTTTGGGCTGCCGACAAGGACCTGAGCTGTGCGGAACTGTCCCGCACACGCCGCCCTGACCGCACCTGCGGTCGGTGAACGAAGCTCGTGTCGGCCCGCGGCCTCAACCACCTCGCCCACCTGGTCAAACGTCGGCTACGCGCTTGTCAGCAACAGACCGATCTCCTCGGCACCACACCTGCGAATTGAGCAAGCCGACCAGCGTGGACCGGAGCGGAATGGGTTGGCGGCCCACAATCCTCAGCCAATTCCGCACGTCATCGTGCCCTGCGGGTGCTGCGGGGCGCGCTGGCGCGGCAGGCTTGGACTACCCTCGCGCCGTGGAGAGCACAGAGATCGATGCACCAATCGTCGGTGTCACCGTCTACCCGGACCGGGCCCGGGTCACTCGCCGGAGCAGCCCCCGGCTGACCGCCGGCGAGCACCGCCTACGCGTCGCGCCGCTCCCACTCGGCCTGCGACGCGACTCCATCCGGGTCGGTGGTCGAGGCGCGGCCACCGTCCTCGGTGTGGACGTGACCACCTGGCGGCAGGCCCGCAGCGCCGACCCGCAGATCGTCACCCTCGAACAGCGCCACCGCGAGCTGAGCGACGAGTCGGCAGAGGTCGAGGACGCGGACGGAATCGAGGGACAGCGCGGGGAGTTCCTCACCCGGTTGGCCGAGCGCGCCGGTGGCACGTACGCCCGGGCGTTGGCCTCCGGCGACGCGGCGCCGACCGACGTGGCGGCCTTCACCGACTCGGTGGCCGGTCAGCTCGCCGAGTCACGCGGCCGGCGGCGCGGGCTGTCTCGGCGGCGCACCGACCTGGCCGCGGAGTTGGCAGCGGTCGAGCGCGACCTGAAAGCCGCGCGCGGCAAGCGGACGCCGGACCGGTTGGCCGCCGAGGTGACGGTCTCGGTGGCGGCCGATGACGCGGAGTTGGAGCTGGAGCTGACCTACCTGGTCGAGGGTGCGGTGTGGCGGCCCTCCTACGACCTGCGGCTGGTCGAGGACACCGTCACCGTCACCTGGTTCGGGTTGGTCAGTCAGAACACCGGAGAGGACTGGCCGGAGTGCGAGCTTCAGCTCTCGACCGCCCGGCCCGCCGCGACGACAGTCGTACCCGAACTGTCGCCCTGGTATCTCGACCGGTTCCGGCCGGCGTTGGTCGGCCCCGCGGCGGTGGCCGTGCCGGCCGGAATGTCGCCTCCGGCACCGGGCGGGGCGCCGGCCCGGTCCGCGGCGCCCCTGCCCCGGATGAAGGAGAGCGTCGCCCAGGTCGAGCAGGGCGTCAGCGCGGCCACCTATCGGCCGGCGAGGCCGGCAGCCGTGCCGGCCGACGGCAGCGCGCACCGAGCCACAATCGCCGTGGTCGAGCTGCCGGCCCGACTGGACCACGTGACCGTGCCGGTCCGCGCCGCCGAGGCGCACCTGCGAGCCACGGTACGCAACACGTCGGATCACACGATGCTGCCCGGTCCGGCGGCGGTGTTCCACGGCGCCGATTTCGTCGCGGCCACGGAACTGCCGATGTGGGCGCCGGGCGAGGAGATCGAGCTGGGGCTCGGGGTCGACGACCGGCTGCGGGTGGAGCGGAAGCTGCACCGGCGCTCGGAGACCAAGGCGACGCTCGGGTCGACGCGGCGGCGGGAGGTGGACTACCGGATCACCGTCGCCAACCACACGCCGCGCTCGGCGACGGTCGAGGTGCGTGACCAGTTGCCGGTGTCCCGCGACGAGGCGGTGGTGGTGCGGGAGACGAATCTGGCGCCGGCGCCGGCGGAGCGTACGGAGCTGGGAGAGCTGGCCTGGCGGCTGTCGCTCGCGCCTGGCGAGAGCGGCGAGATCAGCATCGGCTTCCGCGTGGAGCTGGCCAAGGGAGTGGAACTGACCGGTTGGCGGGAGTAGGCATCGTAGCCCGGTTTGATCAACTCGGATTCCTGAGAAGCGGGGTGTCCGGACGGCCGGGACACCCCGATATCCAGGAACCCGAGAGGAGGTGCGCCCGTGGAGGAACTGATGTCGCTCAGCTCGTCGTTCGGCTCGGCGGCGTCCGCGTACGCCGAGCATCGCCCGGATTACGCGCAGGCCGCGGTGCGGTGGGCGCTTGAGTTCGCGCCCGGCTCGCGAGTGCTCGACCTTGGCGCCGGCACCGGCAAGCTGACCGCCACGTTGGTCGCCCTCGGCGCGGACGTGGTCGCGGTCGAACCCGATCCGGCGATGCTCGCCGAGCTGCGCCGCGCAATGCCTGCCGTTCGTGCCCTGCCTGGTGGTGCCGAGGCGATTCCGTTGCCGGAGGCGTCCGTCGACGCCGTGCTTGCCGGCAACGCCCTGCACTGGTTCGACATGGCCGTCGCGGGGCCGGAAATCGCCCGGGTCCTGGCACCCGGCGGCGTCCTGGCGGGCCTGTGGAACACCATGGACGACCGGATCGACTGGGTCGCCGGCCTCGAACGGGTCAGCGGGAGCGCGGCGATCGGCCCGCGTGACACGGTCACCAGTTGGCGCGCGGCTACCGCCGACATGCTCGTTCCGCGTACCGGCCCGACTGCCCGGTTCGGTCCGGCGGAGCAGGCGGAGTTTCCCCATGGACAGCTCAGAACGGCCGATTCGCTTATCGCGACACTCGCCACCCGGGCCGGAATGCTTGTCATGCCGGAGCCGGAACGGGAGGCCACGCTCGCCCGGATCCGCGACTTCCTGGGGAGCAGGCCCGAGACCGCCGAGGGTGAGTTCACAGTGCCGATGCTTACCGGCGTGCTCCGCGCCCGCCGGCGGTGACCATCGGATCATGCTGTCGCGGCGACCCGGGCCTACTGTGTCTGGGTGCCGCGCATCCAGCTCACTACTGACGTACAGGCCGTTCCGGAGGCCGTCTTCGACGCCGCACCCGGCCGACCCCTCGGCGACGGTCATGCGCGACGTCGTCGACTTCACCGCACCGATGGGCCTCGCCGGCCGTCTCGTGGCCAGCCTCGTCCTGCGGCCGTACCTGCGACGACTCATTGCACGTCGCAACGCCTACCTCGCCATCACCCTGGGCGGGGCGTTGCCGCCCCGAGTGTGACGACGTCGCGGCTGGCAGCGGTCCGTCAGGTCAGGTAGTAGTCGGCTCTCCAGCGGGACTGCTCGGCTGCTGAAAAGCCGTCGAAGTCGCCGGCGGCCTCGCACTCCAGCAGGTACTGACGTGCGTCGGCGGCGTCCGGGGAGCCATCGGCCTCCAGGTGCGCCTTCGTGGCGGCCAGTCCGGCGCCGCATAGCAGTTGGACGTCGATCGAGCAGTGGGCGTCGAAGCTCGACTCCTTGGCTCGCCAGATCACGAGCACGTCGCTCAACTGCCCGGCGTTGAACAGTTGCAGGCAGCACAGCTTCATGAGCTCGGTGTCCTGGTCCTGCTGGTCACGCTCAGCTTCGGCGAGCAGCACCTGGCGGATCCGCGGCAGGTCCGCAGAGGACGGCCGTAGGCCGTAGCGGCGAAGGCTCTCGTCTTCGTTCACGTGTGGCCGTTGCCCGCTACTGGTCGGCCCAGACGCCCAGCTCGTTGCCGCTGGGGTCGGTGAAGTGGAACCGGCGGCCCCCGGGGAACTCGTACGGCCCGTCGACCACCTGGCCTCCGGCCTCCTTCACCGCCTGCACGGACCGGTCCAGGTCGGTCGAGTAGAGCAGCACCAGCGGCCCGCCCACTCGCACCTTCTCGTCCCGACGGAGACCACCCACCTCGGGTGCGGCGTCACCGTGCGGGCTGCGGATGCCCGCGTACTCCGGCCCGTAGTCGGTGAACTGCCAGCCGAACGCGTCGGCGTAGAAGCGCTTGGCCTCGCCGAGGTCGGTCACCGTGAACTCGATGTAGTCGATGGTGTGGTGTCGCTGGGGACCTGACTCAGACATGCACCGCATTCTGTTCCTCGGGTACGACACGATCGTGACGTGCAACTAAAGGTTGCGTCGGTGAGGCGGTCGGCATACGGTTAAGCAACTAAAGGTTGCACGTTGGCGTAGGCGAAGAAGGAGTCTCAAGTGGTGGACATTCTGCATCAGGTGGGCGTCGTCGCCCCGCTCGCCGAGGTCTACGGCGCGGTGGCGACTCCCGAGGGCGTCGCGGGCTGGTGGTCGATCGACACGACCGGCAAGAGCGAGGTCGGCGGGCGGTTGGCCGTGCGGTTCGGTGCCGACGGCGGGTTCGACCTGGAAATCCTTGAGCTGGACCCGGTTGGGCGGGTGCGGTGGCGGGTCGTCGGTGGCCCCGACGAGTGGATCGGCACCGAGGTCGAGTGGCGCTTCGAACAGCGCGGGACGTACACGATTGTTGATTTTACGCAGGCGGGTTGGCGCGAGCCGACCGACCTCATGCGCGAGTGCAGCACCAAGTGGGCGATCTTCCTGATGAGTCTCAAGCAACTGGTGGAGACGGGGCGCGGCAGGCCGGCGCCGGACGACGTCCAGATCAGCGACGGGCACTGACCTCGGCGGCCGTTGGGGCGTGCGCGCTCCGCCGCAACGTCACGAATCCCGCGGCGACCAGGCCGAGGCTCACGATCGCCACGGCGCAGAACAGCAGCGTCGGGCGTGCGCCCATGGCACCGACCAGCGGGCCGCCGAGCATCGTCCCGAGCGGCACCGCGAGCACGAGGACGGCGCCGTTCGCGGCAAGCACCGCGGGGAGCTGCTCAGTGGACGCGCTGCGCTGGAACAACGCCATCGACGTGGACATGTACGGTGCCCAGATCAGGCCCGCCACTGCGAACGCCGGCAGGGACAGGCCCACGGGTGCGCCCAGGCCGAGGGGCAGCATGGCGACGCCGAACCCGATGACGATGCCGATCGTGGTGGCGCGCAGCGGCCAGCGGCGAAGGTGCCCGGCCGCCACGCCGCCGACGAGGCCGCCGACGCCGAAGGCGGTGTAGTACACGCCGAGCAGCGTCGCGGAGGCGTGCAGGTCGTCGGTGACGTGGATCGGCATGGCGACGTACACCGGGCCGAAGAGGAAGAAGAACCAGAGGCTCAACACCAGCAGGCCCAGCAGCGCGGGCTGGCGGCGGATGACCGACAAACCTGCGGTACGCGAGGCGCCGCGCTCGTACCGATGAATTGTCCGGCTGCCGGGTAGCGCGAGGCGATAGGTGAGCGTGAGCACGGCGAACGTCGCGGCGTCGACGGCGATGACCCAGACCGGGCCCGCCCAGCCGATCAGAATGCCCGCCAACGGCGGGCCGACGATGGTCGCGAACCCGGAGATGGTGGTCAGCACCGCGTTGGCCGGCAGGTGGTGGCGCTCGGGCAGCAACTCGGCGATCAGGGTGAACCGCCCGGCCGAGCCCCACGAGTGCAGCAGCGCGGAGGCGGCGAGCAGGACGACGTACGGCCCGATGGTGAGCACCCCGGCGAGGTGGGCGATCGGGATCGCCGCGAGCGCGGCGGCGCGCAGGATCGCGTCCCAGCCGGCGAGTTGAGCGCCACCGCGCCCGCGCAGCAACCGACCGAAGATGACAGTTCCCGCCGCGCTGGGCAGGGTGTACGCGGCCACCGCGACCGCGATCCACAGGCCGCGCTGGCCCTGCGGCGCGAGCTGGATGGCCAGCCAGGTCACCGCGACAACCGCCATGCCGTCGCCCAGGGCGGACACGGCCAACCCGGGCAGCACACGCCGCAGCAGGGGATGACTGACGACGGGCCAGTAGGGCGAGGTACGCGGAAAACGAGGCATGACGTCAGTCGACCCGGCGCGGGTCCTCCCGACCAGAGAAGACTGCCAACAGCAGAATCAGCCCAGAGCGCAAGGGCGATCGACTCCGGTCCGTGCGGGTGGGGGTTCAACCACACCCGCACGGAACCGGAGTCGACGAACCGCTGCTACTCCGCCCGGTAGACGGAGATGTGGGACGGGCTGTCGGCGGTGAACGGCCGCCGGTGCCAGTCGGCGTACCGCTCGGTGAGCCGGAGCCCCGCCTGCCGCGCCATCTCGTCGATCTGGTGCGGCCAGGCGTAGCGCATGGCGAACGGCTTCAGGTGCACACCGTCGCCGTCGAAGGTGATCGTCTGCCGGATGAACCGCTGCGCCGGCCGGTCGTACCGGTGCAGTCGGATCGTCGCGGAGTCCTCGGTCACCTCGCGGACCTGCACCTGCTCATCGGCGTCGAAGCTGCGCGGGTCGGGTACGAACGTCTCGATGACGAACGCTCCGCCCGGCGACAGCACCCGGGCGACGTTGCGGAAACAGTCCGCCTGCCGCTCGGCGTCCACCAGGTTGAACAGTGTGTTGAAGACCAGGTACGCCAGGCGGAACGGGCCCGCCACCTGTACGTCAGCCATGTCGCCGACGACCACGGGAATCTGGTCGCCGCCGGGCTTGGCCCGCATCTGCGCCACCATCTCCTCGGACGCCTCGATGCCGTGCAGGGCGAGACCACGTTCGGCGAGTGGTAGCGCGACCCGGCCGGTGCCGATCGCCAGTTCGAGAACCGGCCCACCGTCGGCCAGATCGGCCAGGAAGTCCACCGCTGGCGCCGGGTCGGGGTTGCCCGGGCTGTCGTAGCCGGCGGCCCACAGCCGGCCGAAGAGGCCGGGATCGTCGAAGACCGACATCAGCGGCCTCCGGGGTTGGTCAGGGGGTCAGCGGCGCACTTCCGCGCCGCGATGGTCGGAGCAGTGCTGCTCACGAAGCCTCGTTTCCTCAGGTCGGATGACATTCGGTCGGGGGGACTTCGTCGAGTACGGCATGTCGGCTGCTCCTTCCGCGCGGCTGTGGACCGAGGACATCAGAGACGCCATGGGCCCGGCAAGGCAATTACGCCCACCGGGCCCACGGTCGCGGGGATGGTCAGGAGATGTGGTGCAGGATCACGTTGTGTACGTGGTGGCTCTTCTGCGCGCCGCGGAACTCCACCTCGTAGGTGTGGGTGCCGACGTGGATCGCGATCGAGCCTGTGGAGAAGAACGTGCCGCCCCACGACTTGTTGCTGACCACGCTCACGCTGGTGATCTTCGAGTACGGGATGCTGGTGATCGCGTGCCGCTTCCCGACGAAGGAGCGGTCCTGGATGATCACGCGCCGGTCGGTCAACCCGATGAACCCGGTGCCGGTGCCGACGGCGTCGTAGACGGCAATGATCTGCTCCCCGTCGAGCAGCCCGCTCTCGATCTGCTGGACCTGCTCCTTGCGGTCGTACGCGATGTTCGCCATGCGACCCAGGCTAGAAAACCGGTGCCAGCGTGCCGGCGCGGACGGCATGTCTCATCGGGGGTTCGCGTCGGTCGCGGCGCGGACGAACTCGCGTACCCGGGTCGTGGTGTTGCTGGGTAACCAGACCGGCCCTCGTTCGATCGATGGCGCATCGTGGATGGGCACGTACGCCACGTCAGGGCGCGGGTAGTAGCGCCGCGTGTGCTCGCCGACCGGCAGGACACCCCGGCCCAGCGCGACCAGGGACAGCATCTCGGAGAAGGTGTTCCCGGCGGGACCCTTCGGCACCGGCCGGCCGGCAGAGGTGCGCTCCGGTGTGCGGTCGTGCTTGAACTCGGCCGAGGTCACGGTCGGGTACTGCACCACCGGATGGTCGGCGAGCACCTCCAACGACACCGACCGCTCCCGTGCGAGCGGGTGACCAGCCGCCACCGCCAGCACCCGACCCTCGGAGAGCAGCGCCGGGCCGGTGGCCATGCCGTCGAACGGGTACGAGGCGATCAAGACGTCAGTCGAGCCGTCGAGCAGCCCGGATCGGGTGGTGGACAACTGCGCCTCGTGCACCTCCACCCGACAGTCGGGGTGTCGGTCGCCGAACAGGGCCACCGCCCGGAGCAGCACCGGCGCGGTCCATTCGCCGAGGAACGCCACCCGGAGCGTGCCGGTCACGCCCCGGGCGGCGTCGGTCGCGCGGCGGACGGCCTCGTCCATCCCGGCGACCAGCGGAGCCAGCTCCTCGGCGAACTGCCGGCCGATCGGGGTGAGCCGGACGACCCTACTGGTGCGGGTGAACAGCGGTGCGCCGATCCGGCGTTCCAGCCTCTTCACGATGTGGCTGACCCGGCCGGTGCTGAGGGCCAGCCGCTCGGCGGTCCGGCCGAAGTGCAGTTCCTCCGCGAGCGTCAGGAACGTCTCGACCTCGTACCGCTCCAGCACACCGTTCCCATCGTTGACCTGTGGGCAACGATCGTAGCGGCATCAGGTCTTGGTCGGCCTCCCTCGTGCGGGGATCGTGAACGCGGCAGGCAACACCGAGCGAAAGGCTCTGACGTGAGTATTGACGACTACCTGGCCGGCCTGGCCGACCCGCTGCGCGAGATCGGCGAGAAGCTGGCGCCGATCATCGCGGCGGCCCTGCCGGGGGCGACCGGGGCGATGTGGCACGGCCACCCGGTCTGGGGCCTGGGCGACCGGCCCGGCCAGCGCCAGGTCTGCCTGGTCAAGGCGTACGGGTCGTACGTCACCTTCGGGCTGTGGCGGGGGCAGGAGATCGCCGACCCGTCCGGGCGGCTGACGCCGGGCGCGCGGGCGATGGCGGCGGTGAAGTTGCGCGACGTCGGCGACATCGATCCGGCCCTGTTCAGCGGCTGGTTGCGCGCGGCGGCCAGTCTGGAGGAGGCGTGCGCGCGGTGCGGGTAACCGGTTTCGACCACCTGGTGCTGACCGTCGCCGACGTGGAACGGTCCTTGGATTTCTACTGCGGCCGGCTGGGGCTGGCGCCGGTACGGGTCGACGAGTGGCGCGCGGGCAGCGTCCCGTTCCCGTCGGTGCGGATCAGCCCCGGCAGCATCATCGACCTCGTCCGAGGTGAGCCGCAGGGCGCGAATGTGGATCACTTCTGCCTGGTGGTGGCACCACTGGACTGGGCGCAGGTGATCGAATCGGGGGTCTTCACGGTGCTGACCGGGCCGGTCAGCCGGTTCGGCGCCCGTGGCTCGGCGACCTCGATCTACGTGCGGGACCCGGACGGCAACTCGGTCGAGCTGCGCTGGTACCCGCAGGACGCCGTGTCGGACTCGGAGGCGGTCGTCAGGATTCGGTGACCGCGCGGTACGCGTCCTCGATGCGGGCGGCCAGCAGGACCTCGCCCTCGGTCAGTGGCTCGTCGTTGCCGTGCCCGACCCGGATCTGGGTGCTGTCTGACCGGCGACTGATCTCGGGACGCAGGTGCAGAGCGTCGGCGACGACCTTGACCCGTTCAGTAAGCGCCGCGTGTTGGGTATCGTCGATCACCAGCGTCCGCCGGATCTGTTCACCTTCCCGCGTCCAACCGCTTAGCAAGGTCAACGCGTCGGACAGGTAGTCGTGCTTGGCTCGGCTGTTGAACAGCACGCGCATCACCGCACCCCCCAAGCGCCGTTGCCGGCTTGTGGCCAAATCGTCGCCATCCCGTGTCTTGTCGGTGCCTCCTAGTCTGTCGTCGCTCGATAGAGGTGTCCACGCCCACACTTCCGTGTTCTATTGGCCTAGCGGACGGCGTCGGTACCCAAACCGCCGATTGATCTGGCACCCTGGACGCCCGTGCAGACCGAACGGGCTAATGGTGGCGGGCAGGCCGAACGACGGGACCTGAAGGTGATCGTGGGAGCGGCGATCATCCGGGACGGACGGGTGCTCGCGTGCGCGCGTTCCGCCCCGCCAGAGGTGGCCGGCATGTGGGAGTTTCCCGGCGGAAAGGTCGAGCCGGGGGAGGGGGAGACCGAGGCGCTGGTCCGGGAGTGCGCCGAGGAGTTGGCCGTACGCGTGGAGATCGGCGACCGGGTCGGCCGCAACGTCCGGATGGCTCACGGCCGCTCGGTGCTCAAGGTGTACGCGGCCCGCCTCCTGCACGACGACGAGCCGCAGGCGCTGGAGCACCAGGCGCTGCGCTGGCTGGCAGCCGACGAGCTGAACGAGGTCACCTGGCTCCCCGCCGACGCCCCGATCGTGGCAGCCCTCCGCCCGCACCTCCGCTGAACCCGTTGATCATGAAGTTATTGCCGCGACACGCCGGTCGGCAGGGCAATAACTTCATGATCAACCAGGCGGGGGCCCCGGCGTTAGCCGGGGCCCCCGTTCGTGCAGGTGGGGTCAGTGCTTTTCGTCCTGGTCCGGGTGCGCGAAGTTGAGGTGCTCCGGAGGCATCGGGAAGGTCACGTCGTCGCCGAACGGCGACGGCGCTGCGGCCCGATCGAAGGTCAGCTCCGTCAGCGGCAGCCGGCCCCGGTCGTCGACCGCCGGCGCGGTCGGGTGGGGCACCTCCCGGTGCCAGTTGACGCCGCTCTGCGCCTGCGCCTCGGCCTGCGGGTCGTGCGAGCCACCCGCGTGCGAGTGCACCCCACCCCGGCTCGTGCCCGGCAGGCTCGCCGAGCCCTGGCGGGCGGTGGTCACGCTGGTCTGGGGCGTCTCGCCCCGACGGAAGATCTTGCTACCAAGCCACACAAGGGGATCGTACCTGCGGTCGACGACGCGTTCCTTCATGGGGATGATCCCGTTGTCGGTGATCTTGATGTGCTCGGGGCAGACCTCGGTGCAGCACTTGGTGATGTTGCAGAAACCGAGGCCCTGTTCGGCCTGCGCGTACTCCTTGCGGTCGGGCCGGGCGTCCAGCGGGTGCATGTCCAGCTCGGCCGCCCGGATGAAGTACCGCGGGCCGGAGAACGCCTGCTTGTTCTCCTCGTGGTCGCGGATCACGTGGCAGACGTTCTGGCACAGGAAGCACTCGATGCACTTGCGGAACTCCTGCGAGCGCTCGACGTCGACCTGCTGCATTCGGTAGTCGCCCGGGGCGACGTCCGCCGGAGGGGCGAACGCCGGGGTCTCCCGCGCCTTCTCGTAGTTGAACGAGACGTCGGTGACCAGGTCCCGGATGATCGGGAACGTCCGCAGCGGCGTGACCGTGACGGTCTCCTCGTCACCGAAGGTCGACATCCGGGTCATGCAGCCCAGCCGCGGCTTGCCGTTGATCTCCATCGAGCAGGAGCCGCACTTGCCGGCCTTGCAGTTCCACCGGCAGGCCAGGTCGGGCGCGTCGGTGGCCTGCAGGCGGTGGATGATGTCGAGGACGACCTCGCCCTCGTTCACCTCGACCATGTAGTCCTGCAGGTCGCCGCCGGTCTCGTCGCCCCGCCAGATCCGGAACTGACGCTTCGCGCTCATCGGTTGTCCGCCTCTCCAGCGTCGGCGACGAGAGCGTCGAAGTCGGTGAGCTCCTCGTCGGTGAGGTACTTGGCCAGCTCGGCCCGGTCGAAGAGGCCGATCAGCTCCGGCCGCATCTTCGGCAGCGGCTTACGGGTCAGCCGTACGCTGTCGCCGTCAAGCGAGCAGACCAGGTTGACCTGCCGCCACTTCGGCTCCATCGCCGGATAGTCCTCCCGGGTGTGCCCGCCGCGCGACTCCTGCCGCTCCAGCGCCGCCTTCGCGGTGCACTCCGAGACCACGAGCATGTTGCGCAGGTCCAGGGCCAGATGCCAGCCCGGGTTGTAGCGCCGGCCGCCGGCGGCGCTCACCTTGGCGACCCGCTCGCGCAGCTCAGCCAGTCGCACCAGCGCGTCGGCCAGCTCACCCTCGCGCCTGATGATGCCGACCAGGTCACCCATGACCACCTGGAGGTCCTGCTGGAGGGTGTACGGGCTCTCGCCGGTGTCCCGTTGCAGCGGCGCCAGAGCGGTCTCCACGGCAGCCTCGACCGCGTCCACTGCCACCTTCGGCCGGGCGGAGAGCCCGTCGGCGTAGCTGGCCGCGTGCCCACCCGCGCGCTTGCCGAAGACCAGCAGGTCGGACAGGGAGTTACCGCCCAGCCGGTTGGAGCCGTGCATGCCGCCGGAGACCTCACCGGCGGCGAACAGCCCCCGGACGTGGCCGAAGGCGGCGCCCGAATCCGGGTCCACCTCGACGCCACCCATCACGTAGTGACAGGTCGGCCCGACCTCCATCGGCTCGGCCGTGATGTCGACGTCGGCCAGCTCCTTGAACTGGTGGTACATCGAGGGCAGTCGGCGGCGGATCTCCTCGGCCGAACGCCGGCTCGCGATGTCCAGGAAGACGCCACCGGCGGGGGAGCCCCGGCCGGCCTTGACCTCACTGTTGATCGCGCGGGCCACCTCGTCGCGGGGCAGCAGCTCCGGTGGACGCCTGTTGTTGTCCGGGTCGGTGTACCAGCGGTCCGCCTCCTCCTCGGTCTCCGCGTACTGCTTGCGGAAGACGTCGGGGACGTAGTCGAACATGAACCGCTTGCCCTCGGAGTTCTTCAACACTCCACCGTCACCACGTACCGACTCGGTGACCAGGATGCCCTTCACCGAGGGCGGCCAGACCATGCCCGTCGGGTGGAACTGGAGGAACTCCATGTTGATCAGCGTCGCCCCGGCGCGCAGCGCCAACGCGTGCCCGTCCCCGGTGTACTCCCAGGAGTTCGACGTGACCTTGTAGGAGCGTCCGACGCCGCCGGTGGCCAGCACCACGGACGGGGCCTCGAAGAGGATGAACTCGCCGGACTCGCGGTAGTAGCCGAAGGCGCCGGCGACCCGGTCGCCGTCGAGCAGCAGCTCGGTGATTGTCGTCTCGGAGAACACCCGGATCCGGGCGTCGTACGAGCCGAACTCGCGCTTGTCCTCCTGCTGAAGCGAGACGATCTTCTGCTGGAGGGTGCGGATCAGCTCCAGGCCGGTCCGGTCGCCCACGTGCGCCAGCCGCGGGTACTCGTGCCCGCCGAAGTTGCGCTGGGAGATCTTGCCGTCCTTCGTACGGTCGAAGAGCGCGCCGTACGTCTCCAGCTCCCAGATCCGCTGCGGCGACTCCTTCGCGTGCAGCTCGGCCATCCGGAAGTTGTTGAGGAACTTGCCGCCGCGCATGGTGTCGCGGAAGTGCACCTGCCAGTTGTCCCGGCTGTTCACGTTGCCCATCGCGGCGGCCGCGCCGCCCTCGGCCATCACCGTGTGCGCCTTGCCGAACAGCGACTTGGAGATGATCGCGGTCTTCTTGCCGGCGAGCCGGGCCTCGATGGCCGCGCGCAGGCCGGCGCCGCCGGCCCCGATGACGACGACGTCGTAGTGGTGTCGTTCGATGCGAGTGGTAGTGGTCATGTCAGGGGCCCTTTAGTTGATGAACCGCAGGTCGTTGAACCAGCCGGCCGAGAGCGCCATGACGTAGAAGTCGGTGAGCGCGAGGGTGCCGAGGGTGATCCAGGCGAGCTGCATGTGCCGGACGTTCAACGCCGAGACGAAGGTCCAGGCCCGGTAGCGCACCGGGTGCTTGGAGAAGTGCTTGAGCCGCCCGCCGATGATGTGCCGGCAGGAGTGGCAGGAGATGGTGTACGCCCAGAGCATCACCACGTTGAGCAGCAGGACGAGGTTGCCCAACCCGAAGCCGAAACCCTTCGGCGAGTGGAAGGCGAGAACCGCGTCCCATGTGTTGATCAGCGAGATGATCGCGGCGGCGTAGAAGAAGTAGCGGTGCAGGTTCTGGCCGAGCAGCGGGAAACGGGTCTCACCGCCGTACTCCTTGTGGCCGTCCGGGACGGCGCAGGCCGGCGGCGACAGCCAGAACGACCTGTAGTACGCCTTGCGGTAGTAGTAGCAGGTGAGCCGGAACAGCAGCAGGAACGGCAGGGTCAGCGCCGCATCCGGGATGATCCACCAGCCGGGCAGGAACCGGCCGAAGTGTGAGGCTTCCTCGACGCACCTGTCGGTCACGCACGGCGAGTAGAACGGGGTCAGGTAGTGGAACTGGTCCACCCAGTACCACTTGTGCATGAAGACCCGGACCGTCGCGTACGCCACCCAGGCGCTGAGCCCGATCACGGTGATCAGCGGGGCGAACCACCAGCGGTCGGTACGCAACGTCTTCGCCGCGATGGCGGCGCGCGCCCGCGCTCCTCGCGGCCTCGTTGCCGTTGAAGTCATTCGAGTCGTCTCCTCGACGGGCCCGTACGGGCGGGCTGGTCTCTCTCCGGTCGGCACGCGGACCGGCGAACCCGCACCCGCTGCCACGTCATGCGCACACCAACGACCACGCCGGATCGACCGACGCAGCTAAGTGACACACGTTACGCCGATCTCTGCGGGCCGTCCCCGCAAGGGAGTGTCCCGTGTGTCTGGCCTGCGGAAAAGCCCTCGACGCGCCGGTTTGCCGCCCGTCGTCGAGGTCGTCAGCCGGAGGCGCCGCCGGTGAAGTGCCAGGACGCGAGCCGCACCGACGGCGCCGCCCACCAGGCGCCGTCCACCCGGTCCGGTTGACGCACCGCCCGCGAGCCCAGCCCGAGCACCGCGCCCGGCCCGAGCGCCCGCGGGTACGACTCGGTGAACCGCAGGTCGCGGACCGCCCGGACGACAGTGCCGTCCTCGATCAGCCACACCCCGTTGCGGGTCAACCCGGTGACGACGAGGCTCTTCGGGTCGAGCACCCGCGTGTACCACAGGTCGGTGACGAGCAGCCCGCGCCGCACGTCGGCGACAAGCGCTGAGGTGTCCGCGTCGACCACCGCACCGGCCGCCGCGCCCGTGGTGCTCCGGCCCACCGCGCTGGCCGGGCCCGCCACGGCGGGAGAGAGCCGCAGGTTGCGGGCCATCGGGCCCCAGGTGGCGCCGCCCGCGATCGCGTGCCCGGTGGACTCCGCGCCCGCCTCGGCGGCGGTCCGCCTGTCGTGCGCGACCGCACGGGTGGTGCCCGCCTCGACCACTGTCAGCGCCCGCCGGCCGGTGCCCTCGGCGTCGAACGGCAGACCCGACGCGCCAAGCGGATCGTCCACCAGGGTCACCTGTCGGTCGAACTGGGCGGCGCCCGGCTCGGCGAAGGACTGCCGCTCCGCGTACCGCTTGCCGTTGAAGCCGTACCAGGAGAGGTTCTGTAGAAGGTCCGCTACTGCTGCCGGCTCGAACACCACCTCGTAGCGCCCGGGCGGCAGCTCGACCGGGTCGGCTGCCGCCTGCGCCTTCGCGGCGGCGTGCGCGCCCAACTCGGCGCCGTCGAGGTCGGACAGCCGGTCGACGCAGCGTCGGGCCACCCCGTCCGCGCCGTCGCGCCGCGCGATGCCGTCCATCGCCGCCTCCGCCGAGCGGCCGTACGCGGTCTGCCCGGCCGAGTTGACGAACGCCGACGAGCGGTGCGCGGTACGGCAGTATCCCGCGGTGGTGAGGCCCCCGGCGGCGGCCACGAACGCCCCGACCCGGTCGGCCCGCTGGTCCGGCTCGGCGTGGGCGGTGGCCTCGTCGACGGGCGGGGCGGCCGGCGCGGGCGTGGGCGGGGCCAGCCCCGGCCAGCCCGGGTCGGGCGGGCAGAGCCGCGCCGCCACCAGGGTGCGCTCGACAAGCGCGCGCAACCCGTCGGTGGTGACCACACTGCCGCTGCCGGCGGCGGTCCGCCCGTCGATGTGCACCCGCAACCGGACGCCGACTGTGGATTCGGCGACGTTCTGATGGATCGCCGAGTTGGCGAACCTCGTCAAGGCCAGGTCGGCCCGGGTCACCACCGCCTCGGCCTGTGCGGCCGGCCCGCCAAGACGCCGGACCAGCTCGACGACCTGCCCGGCCAGCTCCAACTCGTTCCTCGCGCTCATGCCGAGCCACCTTTCGTTCGCGACTGCGGGGCTCGCAAACCCGGCTCACTCCTCGCGCTCACGCTGACACCCCGACCCGGACGTTGCGGAAGCGGGCCGGCGCGGCCGGGTGGCCGGTGTGCCCGATCTGGCCCGGCTGGCCCTTCCCGCAGTTGGGCGTCCCCCAGGGCACGGTCTCGCCGGAGAGCATGTCCATCGAGCGCCAGAAGAGCGGGCCGATTCCCGTGTACGTGGGATTGCGCAGCATCCGCCCACGCCGCCCCTTCTTGATCTCCCAGCCGACCTCGCAGCCGAACTGGAAGTTGAGCCGCTTGTCGTCGATCGACCAGGACCTGTTGAGGTCCATCAGGACGCCGTCGTCGGTGGCCGCGATGATCTCGTCCAGGGTGTGCGGGCCGGGTTCCAGGCCCACGTTCGTCATCCGGACCATCGGCAGCCGAGCCCACCCGTCGGCCCGTACGCTGCCGCCGTAGTCCAGGCCGGCCATCGCGGCCGAGTCCCGGCCGGCGAGCACGCCCACCCAACGACCGTCGCGCACCGCGTCCCGCTTGACCGCGGGGGAGCCCTCGTCGTCGAAGCCGAAGCTGCCCAGCGCCCCCGGGATCGTCGGGTCGATCGTGATGTTCATCAGCTCGGAGCCGTAGCGCAGCGAGCCGAGCTGGGCCAGGTCCAGCCAGGACGTGCCGGCGAACGCCGCCTCCCAGCCGAGGATCCGGTCCAACTCGATGGCGTGCCCGACCGACTCGTGGATCTGCAGAGCGAGCTGTTCACCGCCGAGGATCAGATCCGTCTCGCCAGCCGGGCACTGCGGCGCGGTGAGCAGCGCCCGGGACTCCTCGGCGATCTGCGCGGCGTGCGCGGCCAGGTCCAACGACTCGACCAACTCCCAGCCGGTGGTGCCGTACTGCCCCCGGTAGCTCGGCCAGGACCGCCGCTGCGTCTCGCCGTCACCGATCGAGGTGGCCGAGATGCCGCCGCCGCACTCGCGGATCCGCTGGTCGATGCGGTGACCCTCGCTGGACACGAACCACTTCGCGGTGTCCCAGATCTGGTAGAGGCCCTCGGCCAGATCCGCGCCGTGCTCGGCCATCGTGCGGGTCGCGCCGACCAGCAGGTCGCCCTTGTCCGACAGGGGCACCCCGAGCGGGTCGATCTGGCAGCCGGAGGCCCAACTCGCCGTCACCGCCTCGACCGCGACCAGGTCGACCGGGGGGCCCGGCACCCGCGCGCTCGCCATGGCCGTCCGCGTCGCCCGCCGGCCGGCGTCGCGGGCTGCGGCGTCCGACAGATCGGGTACGGCGTGGAAGCCCCAACTCGCGCCGACAAGCGCCCGAACGCCCAGCCCGATGCTCTCGTCCTGGGTCAGCTCCTCCACGTCGCCGTTGCGTGCGGTCATCGACTCGTAGCGGCGGTGCATCACCCGCGCGTCGGCGTACCGCGCTCCCGCGTCGAGGGCGGCCTGGACGGCGGCGGCGGCCGCGTCGAACTCGGTCATGGACCGACCCTAGGCCAGCCGACCGACACTCGTCAGGGGACGAGGTCCTCCGGCCGGATCGTGGCCTTCACCGGCTCGGTCAGCACCAGCAGATCCCGATGCGCTGGGCCGTCTCACCGAGGGCGAGGTACTCCGACTCGGTCCACGGCAGTGGATGGCTGGGAACGCCAGCGGTAGTCACGCGTCCATTGCAGCTGGCGCTGAGTCGCTGAGGTCGCACCCGAGGTGCGAGCACGAAATGAAAGGCCCGCTCTGGGCGCGGTGATCGCCAAGGTCGAGCCACCAAGATCGCGCTCGATCGTATGTGTAGTGGTCTCTCGACGCTTCGTGGCCACTCTCGGGGGTGGTGTGCGCCGTCGAGATCCGCGCAAGATCGGGGATGTTGCTGTCTCCCGCGCGCCGGAGGCAGCAACTTCGGGGAAGTTGAGTAGATCTTGGCGCGGGGCGCGGGGCGCGGGGCGCGGGGCGCGGGGCGCGGGGCGCGGGGCGCGGGGCGCGGGGCGTGGGGCGCGTGTGGACGGCGAGGTGACGGGGGTGCGGGGCCGATGCCGACTCGTTACGCTCGGTCCCGCTGACACGCGCCGGCTTTGTAGCTTATTTTCACCCTCGAAAGTTTGATGTAAGTTCTCTTCGTCACTGAGGGAGGCGGCCGTGGACAGTTCGGATGCCTACCTGCGGGTGCGCGACCTGCGGGTCCGGTTCGACACCTCGGACGGCGTGGTGCGCGCGGTCGACGGGGTGTCGTTCGCCGTTGAGCGGGGCCGCACTCTTGGCATCGTGGGCGAGTCCGGCTCCGGCAAGAGCGTCACCTCACTTGCCATCCTCGGGCTGCACGACCCCAAGCGGGCCACCATCACCGGGGAGATCTCCGTCGGCGGGCGGCAGCTTGTCGGCCTGCCCGACGAGGAGGTTCGCCGGCTGCGCGGCCGGGACATGGCCATGATCTTCCAGGACCCGCTGTCCGCGTTGCACCCTTACTACAGCGTCGGTCGGCAGATCGCCGAGGCGTACCGGGTGCACCACCCGAAGGCCGGTCGGCGCGAGGCCCGCCAGCGGGCGGTGGACATGCTGGACCGGGTCGGCATCCCGCAGCCGGCCCGCCGCTTCGACCAGTACCCGCACGAGTTCTCCGGCGGGATGCGCCAACGGGCGATGATCGCGATGTCCCTGGTCAACGACCCCGCGCTGCTGATCGCCGACGAGCCGACCACCGCGTTGGACGTCACCGTGCAGGCGCAGATCCTGGACCTGCTCGCCGACCTCCAGGCCGAGTTCCACTCCGCGATCATCCTGATCACCCACGACCTCGGTGTCGTCGGCCAGGTCGCCGACGAGGTGCTGGTGATGTACGGCGGGCGGGCCGTCGAGCACGGCAGCGTCGAGCAGGTGCTCCGCTCGCCTCAGCATCCGTACACCTGGGGGTTGCTCTCCAGCGTGCCGTCGCTGCACGGCGACGCGGACGCGGACCTGGTGCCCATTCCCGGCAACCCGCCCAGCCTGATCAACCTGCCGACCGGCTGCGCCTTCCACCCGCGCTGCCGCTACGACGACCGCGTCGGCGACCTGTCCCGCACCGAGGTGCCCGAGCTGCGCGCGGCCGGGGCGGACGGCCACTTGGTGGCGTGCCACCTGAGCGCCGAGGAACGCGCCTCGATCTACGCCGCGAACGTGGCATCCGTGGGGGTGGCCCGATGACCGACGAACCACTGCTGCGCGTACGCGGACTGACCAAGCACTTCCCGGTCCGCCAGGGGCTGCGCGGCGCCGGCCTGGTGCGGGCGGTCGACGGCCTCGACTTCGACGTGCGCCCCGGCGAGACGCTCGGCCTGGTGGGGGAGTCCGGCTGCGGCAAGACCACCACCGGCCGGATGCTGGTGCGGCTGTTGGAGCCGACGGCCGGCAGCATCGAGTTCGACGGGCGGGACATCACCCACGCCGGGCGTCGAGAGCTGCGCCCGCTGCGGCAGGAACTGCAGATCATCTTCCAGGACCCGTACGCGTCGTTGAACCCCCGGCACACAGTGGGTCGGATCGTGGCGATGCCGTTGCAGGTCAACGGCAGCAAACCGCCGGGCGGGATCAAGGCGCGGGTGCAGGAGCTGTTGGAGCTGGTCGGGCTGAACCCGGAGCACTACAACAGGTACCCGCACGAGTTCTCCGGCGGTCAGCGTCAGCGCATCGGCATCGCCCGCGCGCTGGCCCTGCGGCCGAAGCTGATCGTCGCGGACGAGCCGGTGTCGGCGCTGGACGTCTCGATCCAGGCGCAGGTCGTCAACCTGCTGCGCGACCTGCAACGGGAGCTTGGTCTGGCGTTCGTGTTCATCGCGCACGACCTGGCCGTGGTCAGGCACTTCTGCCAACGGGTAGCGGTCATGTACCTGGGGCGGATCGTGGAGATCGGCGACCGGGCCGACATCTACGAGCGCCCGCAGCATCCGTACACCCGGGCTCTGCTCTCGGCGATCCCGGACGTCACGCAGCTCGGCCCGGCGGGCCGGATCCGGCTGACCGGTGACGTGCCCACCCCGCTGGACCCGCCGTCGGGCTGCCGGTTCCGCACCCGGTGCTGGAAGGCGCAGGACATCTGCGCCACCGAGGAGCCGGCACTGGTCCCGCGCGACGGCGGAAACCAGGCCACCGCATGTCACTTCCCGGAAAGGGAATCGGCCAGCACGAGCCCCGAAGGGGAAGCAGCCAGCACGAGTCCGGAGGTCGCGGGGTCGGCTGCTCCGATTACCGAGGAGGTGTCGTCGTGAGCCTGTCCCCGGTGGAGGGTGTGGCGCTGGCCGAGATCGAGTCCGATCCGGACGCGATCGCGACCACGGCGAAGGGCATCGTCGGCCGTTCGCCAGGTCAGCTCGCCTGGCTGCGGCTGCGTCGTGACCGCACGGCCGTGGTCAGCGGCGTACTCCTGGTGTTCTTTCTGCTGTTGGGGTTGTCCGCTCCGCTGATCGAGATGGTCTACGGGATCGGGCCGCGCGAGCAGTTCCAGAATCTGCTGGACGGCTTCGGCATGCCGCTGGGGTACGTCGGGGGTGTCACCGGGGAGCACTGGTTCGGCCTGGAGCCGGGGTTGGGCCGGGACATCTTCATCCGGCTGATCTACGGCCTGCGGACGTCGCTGTTCATCGCGTTCGCCGCCGCGCTGATCACCGCCACGATCGGCATCGTGCTCGGCGCGCTCGCCGGCTACCTCGGCGGTTGGCTCGACGCGGTGATCAACTGGATCACCGACCTGACGCTTGCCATGCCGTTCCTCATCATCGCGCTGGCGCTCACTCCCACCATCACGCTGCGCTTCTACGGCGAGCGGGGGCAGGTGTCGTCCGCCTTCGGGGTGGGTGTGCTGATCGCCGTGTTCGCGATCTTCGGCTGGACCAGCACGGCGAGGCTGGTCCGCGGGCAGGTGATCGCGCTGCGCGAACGGGAGTTCGTGGAGGCGGCCAAGGCCAGCGGCGCCGGGTTGGGGCACATCATCTTCCGGCAACTGCTGCCGAACATCTGGGCGCCGATCCTGGTCTCGTTCTCGCTCGCGGTGCCGCAGTTCATCACCAGCGAGGCAGCGCTGTCGTTCATCGGCGTCGGCCTCAGCGACGAGACGCCGAGCTTCGGCCGGATGATCTACCGCAGTCTGGACTTCCTCCAGACCGACCCGGCGTACGTGTTCTTCCCGGGCATCACGATCTTCGCGCTGGTGTTCGCCTTCAACCTCTTCGGCGACGCGTTGCGGGACGCGCTCGACCCGAAGTCGTCCCGGTAGGGGTGGACTCATGATCCGGTTCCTGATCAAGCGGCTGTTCTCCGCGACGCTGACCCTGTTCGCGGTGAGCGTGCTGACCTTCCTGATGTTCTTCGCCCTGCCGCGCGACCCGGTCACCAGCATCTGCTCGAAGAACTGCAACCCGGAGCGCCTGGAGCGCGTCCGCGACGACCTGGGCCTCAACGACCCGCTGATCAGCCAGTACGCCGGTTACATGAAGGGCATCGTCACCGGCCGGGACCTGGGCAGCGCGCAGGGCGGCAGGTGTGACGCGCCCTGCCTGGGCTGGTCGTACGTCTCCAACGAGGCGGTCTCGGACACCATCGGCCGGGTGCTGCCGGTGACGCTGAGCATCGTGATCCCGGCGGCGATCCTCTGGCTGCTGCTCGGCGTGGGGCTGGGCATGGTCTCGGCGCTGCGCCGGGGCACCTGGCTGGACCGCCTGGCCATCGGCTTCTCGCTGACCGGCGCGTCGTTGCAGCTCTACTTCGTGGGCGCGGTGCTGCTGCTGGTGTTCGTCTACAACCTGCGGTGGCTGCCGGTACCCAGCTACACCTCGATCTTCGACAATCCGGCGAAGTGGGCAAGCGGGCTGGTGCTCGCCTGGGTGGCGCTGGCCTTCCTGTTCTCGGCCATCTACGCCCGGCTGTCGCGGGCGCAGATGCTGGAGACGCTGTCGGAGGACTTCGTCCGGACCGCGCGGGCGAAGGGCCTGGCCAAACCCACGGTGTACGGGCGGCACGCGCTGCGCGCGGCGATCACCCCGGTGGTGACCATCGCCGGCCTGGACGTGGGCGGGGCGCTGGGCGGCACGGTGATCACCGAGACGACGTTCGGCATCCAGGGGCTGGGGCGTACCGCGGTGGACGCGGTGCGCTCGGGTGACCTGCCGACCATCATGGCCACAGTGCTGATCGCGGCCGTCTTCGTGGTGTTGGCGAACGTCCTGGTGGACCTGCTCTACGCGGCCATCGACCCGCGGGTGCGGCTGCGCTGAGCCGCCTGGTGTCCGCCACGCCGACCGGTGGCGAAATTTATCGACAACTGTTACACAACTCGTAGGTTTTCTTCCTTACGATCCTCGGGACGTCGGCGGTTCTCGCCCCGGCGAAACCGCACGGCACATGGGTGAAGGGGGTATTCATGAGACCACGCGTGGTGGCTGCCGCAGGCGGCGCGATCGCTCTGGTGGTGGCATTGGGTGCGTGCTCGAAGAACACGGGCGAGGGCACCACTGTGGACACCGAACGGCAGCAGACCGGGGTCATCGCGACCGACCCGAAGGACTCGCAGGGGCCGGCGGCCGAGGTGAGCGGCGCCGCGAAGGGCGGCATCTTCACCATCATCCGGGAGTCGCCGATCTCCCACCTGGACCCGCAGCGCACGTACTCGTTCGCGGGCCTGATGACCAACCCGCTCTTCGCCCGCTACCTGACCACCTGGAAGGACGACGGCAAGGGCGGCCTGGTTCTCGTCGGCGACCTGGCCGAGACGCCTGGCAAGAACGTCAACAACGACTGCAAGGTCTGGGAATTCACAGTCAAGGACGGGGTGAAGTTCGAGGACGGCCGGCCGATCACCTCCAAGGAGATCGCGTACGGCATCGCCCGCTCCTTCGACCCCGACCTCGCCGGCGGCCCGACCTACATCCAGGAGTGGCTGGCCGACACCCCGCAGTTCGACACCAAGTGGGACTTCAAGAAGAACAAGACGTCCCTGCCGCCCGGCCTGAGCACGCCGGACGCCAAGACGCTGCGCTTCGAGTTCGCCAAGCCCCGCTGCGACCTGCCGTTCGCGGCCTCGCTGCCGACCACCGCGCCGCTGATCGCCGACAAGGACACAGGCGTCGACCTGGACAAGCAGCCGTTCTCGTCCGGCCCGTACAAGGTCGCCAAGAACCAGGTCGGCGTGCAGATCACGCTTGACCGCAACCCCAACTGGGACCCGAAGACCGACCCGGTCCGGCACCAGTACCCGGACCAGTTCGTGTGGAGCTTCGGCCCGACCGCGGACGCCGCCAGCAACCGGGTGATCGCCGACAACGGCGCCGACCAGAGCGCGCTCGCCTTCAACAGCGTGCCCGCCTCGCTTGTCGCCAAGGTGGCCGGGGACGCCGCGCTCAAGTCCCGCACCATCCTCTCGCCGACCCCGAGCGCCAACCAGCTCGTCATCAACAACCAGCGGGTCACCGACCTGAAGGTGCGGCAGGCGCTCAACTACGCCATCGACCGCGAGGGCCTCATCAAGGCGATGGGCGGGCAGACCGTCGCCGCGCCGCTGACCACGTTGATGCCGCCGGCCACGATCGGCTACAAGGCGTACGACGCGTACCCGGCGGGCGCCAACGGCAACGTCGACAAGGCCAAGGAGCTGCTCGGTGGCAAGACGCCGGAGCTGGTCCTCGGTGTCGCCGACAACTCGACCGAGCAGCAGCAGGGTGCTCAGCTCAAGGCCAACCTGGAGCGGGCCGGCTTCAAGATCACGCTGCGGAACATCTCGGACGACGCCAAGCTCGACGAGGTCAAGAAGAAGAACAACCCCTGGGACCTCTACATCGGTAACTGGGCGGCGGACTGGCCGAGCGGGGCTTCGATTCTGCCGGTGCTCTACGACGGCCGGACCATCAAGCCCGAGGGCAACAGCAACCAGTCCTACTTCAACGACCCGACGATCAACGCCGAGATGGACCGCATCCAGGCCATGCCCGCCGCCGACCAGGGCCTGGAGTGGGCCAAGCTCGACGAGCGGATCATGAAGGAGCACGCGCCTGTGGTGCCGCTCTTCGTGGATGTGGCCTACCACGTGCACGGGTCCAAGGCGGGCGGGGTCTTCATCTCCAGCGTCTTCGGCTATCCGTCGTTCGTGAACGCGTACGTCACGTCGTAGCTCGCACCGCAGAAACCAAGGGTCCCCTCCCGACAGCGTCGTCGGGAGGGGACCCTTCTGTTTTCGTCGGGACCGCGTCGGCCCGTTCGTTGACAACATCGTTCGCGTCTCAATACACTTAACGAGTTGGTTAAGTGAAGGGAGCTTCGGTGGCTGGTACCGATCAGCTCAGCGCGGTGTTCTCGGCGCTTTCCGACCCAACTCGACGGGCGATCATCGCCGAGTTGGCCGAACGCGACGCCACGGTCACCGAGCTCACCGCTCCTCTGTCGATCTCGATGCCGGCGGTGTCGCGGCACCTGAAAGTGCTCGAGAGCGCCGCGCTCATCTCGCGGTCGCGGTCGGGCAAGTGGCGCGCGAGTCACCTCGAATCCGCCCCGCTGCGCGAGGCCGCCGACTGGATCGCGCGCTACCGGCGGCTCTGGGACGCGTCGCTGACCCGCCTCGACGCCCACCTCGCCGCGGTGCAGGCCGCCGGGCCGGCAACGGACCGGACTGCCGACGACCCCGGGGAGCCCGAATGACCACCGGAACACCGCAGCTCGTCATCTCGCGTGTGTTCGACGCGCCACGGGACCTCGTCTATCGGGCCTTCACCGATCCCGACCACCTGGCGGCGTGGTGGGGCCCGATCGGCAACTCGCTGCCGCGTGACGAGATCGAGTTCGACGTGCGCCCCGGCGGCTTCCAACGGTGGACCGAGGTCAACGCCTCCAACCCCGGCCTTCGCGTGCGCATCCACGTCGACCTCACCGACGTCGCCGACGGCGAACTGCTCGACGGCATCATGCACGTCAGTGGCCGGCTGCCGGAGGGCATCGAGCCGTTCGAGACGAGACTCCGGGTCGAGTTCCACGACGAGGCTGACGGACGGACGCGACTGGAGATCCGCCAGTGGCTCCCCGAACATCTGGCGCACCCCAGCGCGGAGGGTTGGCGCCAAGCGTTCACCAAGCTGGACGCCACACTGACGAATGTCCACGCTGTCGCCACTGATCATCGAGAGGTAGCGGTATGGCAAAGCTGATCTACGTGAACAACGTGTCGCTCGACGGCTACATGGAGGACGAGCGCGGCGCTTTCGACTGGTTCCCCATCGGCGACGAGGTGTTCGCGTTCCACACCGACCTCCTGCGGTCCGCGGGCACGCTTCTCTACGGGCGACGCCTGTACGAGGCGATGGCCCTCTGGGAGACCGATGCCGCTCTGGCAGCGCAGTCCGACCTCACTGCCGACTTCGCGAACGCCTGGCAGGCGGCGGGCAAAGTCGTGTATTCCACGACCCTCACCGCGGTGTCGACTGCCGACACCCGAATCGAACGCCAATTCGACCCCGCCGCGGTACGCGAGCTGAAGGCCACGGCCGACAGTGATCTCACCGTGGGAGGTGCCAACCTCGCCGCGCAGGCTTTCGCGGCCGGGCTGGTCGACGAATGCCAGCTTCTCATCCTGCCCGTCGTCGTCGGCGGCGGAAAGCCAGGGTTGCCGACAGGCATCCGCGCCAACCTCGAGCTCCTCGATGAGCGCCGATTCCGAAACGGCGTCGTACACCTCCGCTACCGCGTACAGGGACAGTGACGGGCAGCCCTGTCCGGCTCGTCGGCGCATGCATGGCTACCTTCACGTGCCTGATCAGCCGTTGACCCCGCGACATCGATCTGTTTGGCTGCCTTCGCGTTGACCATGAGAACCCCTCAAATAACGGGAGATAGCTATGTCCTTCGGTGCCGCAATCAAGTCGGTTCTTAACCAGTACGTCGGTTTCTCGGGTCGGGCCCGCCGGTCTGAGTACTGGTGGTTCGCCCTCTTCACTCTTCTTGTCAGCATTGTCGCCGCCATCCTGGACAGCGCACTGGGATTGACCTTCGAGGGCTCGTCGACCGGCTTCATCGGTCTTATCGCTTCGCTGGCGCTGCTGCTGCCGTCACTTGCGGTCGCGGTGCGACGCCTGCACGACACCGACCGGACGGGGTGGTGGCTGCTGATCGCCTTGGTGCCGTTCGTGGGCGCCGTCGTCCTGATCGTGTTCTTCGTGTTGGAGGGCACCCCCGGAGCGAACCGCTTCGGCCCCAGCCCCAAGCACTGAGCTGTCCACGCCCAGCAGCGTGTGAACATCCCGATCGCCTACCTCAGGCCGTAGCTCGATCGCGGACAGGCAAGGGTCCCTTCCCGACATTCTTGCGGGAGGGGACCCTTCGCCGCCGTGAGCGGTGAGCCACCTGCGGTCCGGGCGGATGTCGGCAATGATGGTGGCGTTCGGTCGGAAGCGGGTGATGATGAGCCAACCAAAACTGTTCCTGACTGTGGGGCTGCCCTGCACGGGGAAGACCACCGCTGCTCGACGCATCGAGAGCGAGCAGAGAGCACTTCGCCTCACGAAGGACGAGTGGGTGAAGGCTCTCTATGGGGACGAGAATCCGCCATCGGCTCAGGACGTGATCGAAGGACGGCTCATCCAGATCGGGCTCCGCGCCCTCGAACTCGGCAACAACGTCGCGATCGACTTCGGTCTCTGGGGTCGGGACGAGCGCTCCGCGCTACGGCAGGCGGCAGCGGACGTCGGCGCGACGGTGGAGATGCGCTACTTCGAACTCACCCCGGCCGAGCAGCGCGAACGAGTCGATCGACGCCAGGCCGAAGCGGCACACACGACGTGGCCCATGTCCGACGACGAGCTCGCCGAGTGGGCTGCCAGCTTCGAGATCCCCACGTCGGGCGAACTGGACGGCACCGAACCCATTGACGACCCGCCGGCTGGATTCGCGACATGGGACGAGTGGCGCACCCACCGCTGGCCCCCGTTGGTCTCTTGACCTCTGCCCCGTGCAGCGCGCCACGACGGCTCGTCGACATGATCAACCCCGCGCCGCGTACGTCCTTCCGAGGACGTGTGATGGAGTACGCGAGGGCGCTGCCCGGGTCGCGTCCAAGGTCACGCTCGATCGTGGATCGAGTGGCCGTCCGGCGCCGGGATACCACTCGATTCAGGATTGAGCGCGATCTTGGGGGTCGGGCCGCGCGCATCGGAGGCTGCAAGCCCAGAAGTCCGCGGCGCGACTCCGCAGAGCGCCCAGGGCGCCCCTGGGATGCGGCGGGCCGGCCCCTCATGGAGTGCGGGGTCCGCCATGGCCCTGGTTGTCGATCTCGGTAGCCGGTTCACCGGCGAACGGCACGACTACGACGAGGGCGTGGTTGTCGTCATGGCCGACCCGGAGGACCACGAATTCTGCCTGGTCCAGTACTACCGCCGACGGTGGCCGCACCGCTTTCGGGACGAGCGGCCGGCTGACGTCGTCGGTCTCGCAGGCGCGGCGTCTGACGTCCGCGCGGCGGCGAAGGCTAGGGTCCGCGTCGTGGACGACACCTCGATAGCCCGGCAGACCGCCCACGCATACGTGGACGTTCTGGAGCGTCGCGACTGGTCTGGATTGGCCGCCCTGCTCACCGATGACGTGGTGTACGAGATGCCGCAGACTCGGGAGCGCATTCGCGGCAGGGACGCTTTCCTGCGGTTCAACACCGAGTATCCCGGCGATTGGCACCTCCGGCCGCGACGGGTGATCGCCGATGGTCGTTCCGCCGCCCTGTTGCTCGACGTCCACGTCGGCGTCGAGCAACAGGACGCGTGCGTCTGGCTCGAGACGTCCGACCAGGGCCTGATCAGCAAGATCATCGACTACTGGCCCGAGCCGTACGATCCACCACCGGGCCGGGAACACCTTGTGCAGCGTTGGTGATCGGACCTCGACAACAGCGGCGTGGTCTCTATCTGGCGCTCCCCTCGGCAGCCTCGGAGCCGACGGAGTGCGGCAGCACCAACGCCTGCGCGGCGATGACGCGTTCGCCGTCGAAGGTCAGCGCCGGCGACCCGTGCAGCTGATAGCCGTGATCGAGAAGGGCGCTGACGCGGGCGCAGAATTCGGCATCGTCCGGCCCCGTGATGAGGCGGTAGCCGAGTGGCTTCGGGGAATCCGACACCAACGCATTGTCCCCGCCCGGCGTGACCACCACCACTGTTCGTTCGTCGGGACTGCGCAAGAACGGGCCATCGTCGTGGTCACTCGTTTCGATACTCTGCGGCGATTCTGCTCTTCGCCGTGCCGTTTCCGCTGTTCGTGTTCAGCGCCATCGGGCCGCGGGAGGCTGTGCCCGTAGCGGGTGCCCAGTTGGTGACCGCACTGCTCATTGTGCAGCCCCGGACGAACCCGGACGCGTGGGCAAGCCGGGCTCCCGCCGTGGCGGACCACCTCTGACAGCGGATCGGGCGGCGCGCGCTCCTCGACCACGAGTGGCGAAGTGGCCGAGCCGTTCCCGCCTTCAGGGACGGCCGATGGAGCGGTCGAGGAAATCGTGGATCATCGGGGCGGCGACGTCGAGCTTGTCCTCCAGCAGGAAGTGGCCGGTGTCGAGCAGATGGAACTCGGCCGACGGCAGGTCCTGCCGATAGGGGTGTGCGCCGGCGGCGGGAAAGACCGGGTCGTTCTGGCCCCAGATGATCAACGTCGGTGGCTGGTGGTCGCGGAAGAAGGCGTGGAATTCCGGGTACAGCGTGACGTTGCTGCCGTAGTCGTAGAACAGATCCAGCTGGATGTCCGCGTTACCGGGCCGAGCGAGCTGCGTGTCGTCGTGGAGCCACCTGTCCGGGTCGAGTCGACTGAGATCGCTCACCCCCGCCGTGTACTGCTGCTTGACGGTGTCGGAGCTGAGGATGAACGCGATGGCCTGACGGTGCTCGTCGGTCTTCTCGGCCCAGTAGGTCTTGATCGGGTCCCAGAACTCGCTCAGACCCTCTTCGTACGCGTTGCCGTTCTGCACGATGAGCGCGCTGACCCGATCGGGCCCCTTGAGGGCCAGCCGGTAGCCGGTCGGCGCCCCGTAGTCGAAGCAGTAGAGCGCGTAGCGATCGACGCCGAGCTGGCCGAGCAGGCCGTCCATGAGGTCGGCGAAATTGGCGAAGGTGTAGTCGAACGTCGACCGGTCCGGGCTGGCGCTGTGGCCGAAACCCGGGAAGTCCGGCGCGATCACCCGGTAGCGGTCGGCGAGCAGGGGGATCAGGTGGCGGAACTGCGACGACGCCGTGGGAAATCCGTGCAGGAGCAGGACTGCGGGGCCGTCGGCCGGGCCTGCCTCGCGGTAGAAGATCTCGATCCCGTTGACGGTCGCCGTGCGGAAGTGCGTGATCGGGAACTCGCCTTCCTGAACGGCGGCGACCGACGGTTTCTGCGCAATGCCCACCATGCTGGAATCCTTTCGGCACAAGGGAAAGCCGGGTCCCGCTTTCGTCAGCATGGCACGCGGCGAAGGGCCCGGTCTGCCGATTGCCGGTCAGCGCAGATGCGTGCGCAGGAAATCCAGTTCCAGCGGGAGCAGGCGTTCGGCGGTGCCGTTCGCGGCCATGTGCGTGGCGCCCGTCAGCGGCAGCACCGCGTGCGGACGACCCGTGCTCAGCAGCGCCGCCGAGAGTCGCAGCGTGTGCGCGGCCACCACGTTGTCGTCGGCCAGGCCGTGCACAAGCAGCAGCGGGCGGGCCTGGTCCGGGCCGATGACCGGCTCCGCGGCCAACTCGATGAGCGAGTGGTGCGCGTACACGTCCATGCCGTCCTCCGGCAGACCGAGATAACGCTCGGTGTACGCGGTGTCGTACAGCGCCCAGTCGGTCACCGGGGCGCCGGCGATGCCGCACTTGAACAGCTCCGGATGGCGCAGCACCGCCAGACCGGCCAGCCACCCACCGAACGACCAGCCGCGCACGGCCACCCGATCCAGGTCCAGGTCCGGGTGCTTGCCGGCGAGCGCGGTCAGCGCGTCGATCTGGTCGGTCAGGATCACGTCCGCCACCCGGCGGTGGATCGCCTTCTCGAACGACGGCGCGACTCCCGGCGTACCCCGGTTGTCGATGGTGACCACCGCGAACCCGGCGTCGGCCCACCACTGCCGCTCCAACCACGCGGCCCGGGCCGCCACCACCTCCTGGTGCCCCGGGCCGCCGTAGATGTCCAGCAGCACCGGTAGCCGCCGGCCCGTCACGTGGTGGTCGGGGTAGAGCACCGCCGCCGGCAGCCGCCGGTCGGTCACCCGCTCCAACAGGGGCAGCGGGGAGTACGGCGGTGTCGCGGCAAGCGACCGCAGCTCGGCCAGCTCCTGCCCACCACGCGACACCGTCCACCGCACCCCGGCGTGGTCAAGCGACGCCGTCCCGACCACAAGCACGTCCCCACCGACTGCCGCCGTGTGCCAGCCCGAGTCGGTGGTGAGCCGCCGGGCGTCCACCCCGCCCCCGATCGTCGTGCGGACCCGGAACAGGTGCCGCTCGCTCGGCTCCCCGTCGCTGGCCTCCACCAGCAGGTCGGCCGGGCCGCTGACGGCAGGCAGCCGACCCACGACCCGCCGCACGTACAGCGACGGGGGAGTGAGCAGGGTGCCGTCGGCGAACAGGCACCGCGCGTCGTACCCGTCGTGGGCCAGTTCGCCGCCGACAAGCACCCGGCCGTCCGGCAGGTGCGCGGGGGTGCCGGCGATCGGTTCCACCCAGCGTGGGTCGGCCAGCTCGGCGTGCACCTGCGTCTCACCTGTGCGCGGGTCCACCGCGAGCACCAGCCCGTGCTGCTGCGAGCGGCGCAGCACGGTGATCAGCGGGCTGCCCTCGCCCCAGCTCACCGCGGTCAGGTACGGGTAGGTCTCCCGGTCCCAGTGCACGTCTACCCAGCCGTCGTCCAGGTCCAGCAGGTGGAGGCTGACCTCGGCGTTCGGGCCGCCGGCCCGGGGGTACGCGACGGCCGTCGGAGGGCTGGCCGGCTCTGCCGGGTCGTGCAGGTGCCAGCGGTCGAGCCGGGACTCGTCCACCCGTGCGGCGAGGACCATCCGGCCGTCCGGTGCCCACCAGTAGCCCCGGAACCGGCCGAACTCCTCGGCCGCTATGTGCTCGGCCAATCCCCAGCTCACCCCGGCGTCCTCGCCGGCCAGCAGGGTGTCCGTGCCATCCGCCTCGATGACCCGCAGCTCACCCCGGCGCACACCACCGGCCGCGTCGGTCACGTAGGCCAGGCGCTCCCCGGTCGGATCCGGTCGGGGATCCAGCACCGGACCGACCGCGGCCACCTCCACCACGTCGCCGTGCACCAGATCGGCCCGGAACAGTCGACCGGCCAGCGCGAACACCGCCACCCGGCCGGCGGCGTCGAGCGCGTACGAACCGATGCCTGCGGCGGTGAGCCGCAGCCGCTCACGCAGCGCCCGCTCACCCGGGGAGAGCACCCGGACGTCACCGTCGGCGCCCAGCAGGGTCGCCGGATCGGCCACCAGGCGTTCCTCTCCGGTCGCCACGTCCAGCAGCCAGAGCGCGTCCGCCGGGTCCTCCGGGCCCGCGGAACGCAGGAAGATCACCCGGGAGCCGTCTTCGGCCACGGAGACAGCGCGCGGCGCGCCGTGGCTGAACCGGCGGGTACGGGCGGCCAGCTCCGGAAAGTCCACAGGCCAAATCGTAGAGCCGCGCCGGGCGTGATGTGGCCGACCTGGGCGGACGCGTCGACGACTCCTGGGGAGAACGGCCGGTTAGAGTGACCGTCGTGACGACGTTGCCCGACCGCCGCCTGCTGCTGGTCCACGCGCACCCCGACGACGAGTCGATCGGCACCGGCTCGACCATGGCCCACTACGCCGCCGCCGGCGCACACGTCACGCTTGTGACCTGCACTCTCGGCGAGGAGGGCGAGATCCACGTTCCGGCGCTCGCGCAGCTGGCCGCCGCCGAGGCCGACCAGCTCGGCGGGTACCGGATCGCCGAGCTGGCCGCCGCCTGCGCCGCGCTCGGTGTCAGCGATCACCGCTTCCTCGGCGGCGCCGGTCGCTACCGCGACTCGGGAATGATGGGCCTCGCGACGAACGACCACCCCCGCGCCTTCTGGCAGGCCGACCTCGACGAGGCCGCCGGGCACCTGGTGGAGATCATGCGGGAGGTACGCCCCCAGGTGCTGATCACGTACGACCCGAACGGCTTCTACGGCCACCCCGACCACATCCAGGCGCACCGGGTGGCGATGCGCGCCGTCGAGTTGGCCGCGGCCGAGGGCTGCGCCCCGCTCAAGGTCTACTGGACGGCCATGCCGCTCAGCGTGCTGGAGGCCGGCATGGCGCACTTCGCCGAATCCTCGGACAATCCGTTCGCCGGCATCCAGGATCTGGCCGAGCTGCCCTTCGGCACCCCGGACGAGCAGATCGCCGCCCGGATCGACGGCACCGACCAGCACACGGCCAAGGAGGCCGCGATGCGGGCGCACGCCACCCAGATCCCGGCCACCTCCTGGCTCTACTCGATCGCCGGCAACTTCGGCGGCGAGTTCATGGGCGTGGAGTTCTTCACCCTCGCGGTCGGCGCGAAGGGCCCGGGCGTCGGCCCGTACGGCTGGGAGGACGACCTCTTCGCCGGGCTGCCCGGAGAGGCCCCCGCGGACCGGTCCCCGGTCGCGGCGGCCGGTCTCCGGTGACCCTCCCCGCCGCGCCGATGTCTGTCGTCGACGATCAGGACACCCCGCCCGAGGCGGGGCCACCGCCGCGCCTGCTGGACCTGGGGCTGCGGGTGAGCGGCGCGATCGTCGTGATCGTGGCGGGGGTCGTGACAGGTGTGCTGGAGCTGCTGCTCGCCACCCTCCGGGTCGGCGGGCAGCTCATCGGGGTCTCGGCGCTGCTCGCCGTCGGCGCCAACATCGTGCTGAGCTGGTTCGCGCACGAGGTGGTCGGCCGTCGCTGGGCGGTGGCGCTGCCTGCCGTGCCGTGGTTCGCCCTGATGGCGGTGGCCGCCATCCGCACCACCGAGGGCGACCTGTTGCTGGCCGGCGACAACTGGGTCGGCCTGGCGATGATCGTGGCCGGCGCGATGACGTTCGCCGTGATGGGTTTCCGTCAGGTCCTCGCCCCACCGCCCACGCTCGGCAGCTGGTGACGTCACACAGGTACGGGTGGTAGATATTCCTGCCAGGGATGTGGCCCCGCGCACGGGGCGTTCGGCAGGAGGTCGTGCGATGGACAGACGGTGGGGGACCATCGGGGTGCTCGCGGGAGGACTGTTCGCGGTCAACGTGGTCGCCCGGCTGATCACCCGGTTCGGTTTCGACGGCGACGACGCTGCCGCGGACCGGGTGTCGCTTGTGATGTTCGTGGTGATCGGGCTGACTCTGGCCGTTGTCGCCTTCCGCTGGGGACGCCTGCGGCCGCTGGCCGAGTGGGCGGGCGATGTGGCAGTCGTGGTGGTGGTGGCCATGGCCCTGACCGTGCTGGTCGGGCCACTTGTGGTCGGCCACAACCCGTTCGCCGGCGGCGCGGGCACGTTCTTCGCCCAGATCTGGCTCTACCTGCTCGCCGGCACCCTCGGGACCATGATCGGGTACCTGGTGGCGACAGCCCTCGGCCTCGACCACCGCTCGCAGCAGCTCAAGCGGTACGCCGAGGTCAAGGCGGCCAAGCCCCGTCGCGTGGTCCGCCGCTGAACGGGTCGCGCGCCGGCGGGCGGGGCGGTGATCGACTCGGCTTCCGGGAAGTCGCGGTGTCGGCCCGGCCGTGATGCCCCGACTTCCTGGAACGCGAGTGGATCACCGCGCGGCCGCGGCGGAGCGTCCGGTCAGTGCGGCGCCACCCGGGTCAGGTACGTGTGGTGGGTGGTGAAGCCGAGCTTCCGGTAGAGGGCCACCGCCGCGGCGTTGTGCTGCTCCACCTGGAG
The DNA here is from genome assembly GCF_026342015.1 of Micromonospora lupini. NCBI lineage: Bacteria > Bacillati > Actinomycetota > Actinomycetes > Micromonosporales > Micromonosporaceae > Micromonospora > Micromonospora lupini. The sequence continues at coordinate 399,100 of NZ_JAPENL010000002.1, read as the reverse complement.
GAACGCGTGTGTCGCGCCGGCCGAGGCGCCCCACCCCGCCAGCGTGTCGATCACGTGTCGGGCCAGCCCCTGCCGGCGTAGCGGCGGCAGCACCTCGATGAGGCTGAGCCCCAGCCAACGCCCCTGACCGGTCACCGCGCCCCGCCCGATCGCCACAAGCGTGTCGTCGACGTACGCGTGGGCGAAGCGGATCTGGTCCACGGCGGTGAGCACGTGGCGGGCGGCATCCGGTAGGCCGCCCTTGCGGCCGGCGGCGACGGCCAGCCACTCGTCGCTCGGCGCGGTCGCCACCTCGACGACCGCACCACCCGGCCCGGCGGTCCCGGCGAGCGGGGCGTCGCCGGTGGGTGGGGTCGGACCGGGGGCGGGCGTCGCCAGGGGGAGCGGCGCGGTCTGTACGAGTGTCGGTGGACGGCTGCCCCAGCCACGTTCGTCCAGCTCGGCGCCGACAGGCGCGGCGAGCGGCAGCGGTGTGTTGATCATTGCGGGTTGGCCCCGATCGGCGTACCAGCGTTCGACCGCGTCCACCGCCGCCGGCAGCGGTCGGTCCGGATCGCCGATCGGCAGTGCCGAGTTGGCCCGGCCGGTCCAGCCCTCGGCCGAGCGCAGCAGCCAGTCACCGAGCCGGCCGCGTGTCGGCGCCGGCCAGGCCTCGTCGGCGGCCCGTTCGAGCGCCACCACCGCCGCGGCGGTGGGCCGACGGGTCGGCGGTACCCGCTTCGCCCGGTGCACCTGGGCCACCGGAACCCGCAGCGGGCCCTGGGCCGTGGCGAGGGTGAGATGAGTCTCGCTCAACTCCACCAGCTCGCCGAGAGCATCGGAAAACAGCGGGCGGCCTTCGCGAATCCCCACAATCCGGCGGACCACGATCCGGTGTCCCACATCCTGCTGTCGGAGCACGATCGACCCCCTCCCCGGCGAGATACTAGGCTCTTACCGTCGCGGGAGATCGCGGCGCGTCTTGCGGAGGAGAAGACCGGTGACCTACATCATCGCCGAGCCGTGCGTGGATGTGCTCGACAAGGCATGCATCGAGGAATGCCCGGTCGACTGCATTTACGAGGGCAACCGGATGCTCTACATCCACCCCGACGAGTGCGTCGACTGTGGTGCCTGTGAGCCTGTCTGCCCAGTGGAGGCGATCTTCTACGAGGACGACGTCCCGGAGCAGTGGAAGGACTACACCGGGGCGAACTACGAGTTCTTCGAGGACCTGGGCTCGCCCGGGGGCGCCTCGAAGATCGGCAAGGTGGAGAAGGACGCCACCTTCGTCGCCGCGCAGCCGCCGCGCGGCGAGGGCCACTGAACCGGCCCGCGCCGGTATCGGCACGGCTGCCCGAGTTCACCTGGGACACCCTGGACGCCGCGGCCACGCTGGCCGCGGCGCACCCGGAGGGCCTGATCAACCTCTCCATGGGCACGCCTGTCGACCCGGTTCCGGCGGTGATCCGTCAGGCGTTGGCTGACGCGTCCGACGCCCCGGGTTACCCGCTGACCGCCGGCACTCCGGCCCTGCGTGACACGATAGCCGCGTGGGTCGCCCGGGCCTGCGGCGCTGGTGTCGACGGTCTCGGCGTGCTGCCCACCATCGGCTCCAAGGAGCTTGTCGCCTGGCTGCCCACCCTGCTCGGCATCGGCCCCGGCGACGTGGTCGTCGTGCCGTCGATCGCCTACCCCACCTACGAGGACGGGGCCCGACTGGCCGGCGCCACAGTGGTCCGCGCCGACTCCCTCACGGCGGTCGGGCCGACCTCGCGCGTCCGGCTGGTGTGGGTCAACTCGCCCGGTAACCCGACCGGGCGGGTGCTGCCCGCGGCGCACCTGCGCAAGGTGGTCGACTGGGCCCGGGAACGCGGGGCGGTGGTCGCCAGCGACGAGTGCTACCTGCCGCTGGGCTGGTCGGCCGAGCCGGTCTCGGTGCTGTCCCCGCAGGTCTGCGGCGGCGACTACACAGGGGTGCTCGCCGTGCACTCGCTCTCCAAGCGGTCCAACCTCGCCGGCTATCGGGCCGGGTTCGTGGCAGGCGATCCGGCTCTCGTCGCCGAGCTGTTGAAGGTCCGCAAGCACGCCGGCATGATCGTGCCCGCGCCGGTGCAGGCCGCAATGGTGGCCGCGTTGCAGGACGAGCGGCACGCCGCCGAGCAGCGGGAACGCTACCGCGCCCGGCGCGAGGTGCTGGCCGCCGCGTTCACCGGCGCCGGCTTCACGGTCGAGCACTCGGAGGCGGGCCTCTACCTGTGGCTCACCCGCGACGAGGACTGCTGGCAGACAGTCGACTGGCTGGCTCGGCGCGGCATCCTGGTCGCGGCCGGTGTCTTCTACGGCCCCTCCGCGCAGCGGTACGTCCGGGTGGCGCTCACCGAGTCCGACGAGCACGTCGCGGCGGTCGCCGGCCGGCTGCGGGCCTGACCCCGGGCGGCCGGCGATGACCGACGGCGTCACCGGGCGGTACGCCACCGTCCGGGCGGCGGTGCTCGGCACCGGCCTGATCGGTGGGTCGCTGCTGCTGCGCCTCGCCGCTGCCGGCCTCGACGTGAGCGGCTGGGACCCTGATCCGTTGACCCGCGAGCAGGCCCGCTCGCGGGGTGTGTCGGCCCCGGCCACGATCGAGCAGGCCGTCGCCGGCCGGGACGTGGTCTTCCTCTGCGGTCCGCTGCCCACGCTGCCCCGGACTCTCGCCGAGGTGGCCGACCTGACCGCGCCGGGTTGTGTGCTGACCGACGTCGGTAGCACCAAGGTCGAGGTGGCTGCGGCCGCCGACCGGCTGGGGCTCACCGACCGTTTCGTACCCGGGCACCCGATGGCGGGCGCGGAGTCCGCCGGCCTGACGGCGGCCTCACCGACGCTGCTGGCCGGCGCCGCCTGGGTGCTCTGTCCGACGACGGGTGCCGCGACTGTCGCCTTCCGCTGGCTGACCGGGCTGCTGGTGGACCTGTTCGACGCCCGGGTGGTGCCGATGTCCGCGCCGGCGCACGACTCGGTGGCCGCGCTCGCGTCGCACGTGCCGCACCTGTTGGCCGGCGCGCTGGCCGGGGCGGTGCAGCGGTCGCCACTACGCGACGCGGTGCTGGCGCTGGCCGCGGGCAGCTTCTCCGACGGCACCCGGGTCGCCGGCACACCTGCCGAGCGGACGGCGAACATGCTGCTCGGCAACCGTGAACGGGTCCTGCACGAGCTGGCCGAGGTCCGGGTGCTGCTGGACGAGCTGGCCGGCGCGCTGCGTGCCGGCGACGCGCCCGCGCTGACCGCCGCATACGCGCAGGCCGGCGCGGCGCGGTCGGCGTTGCGGGGCCGCCGGTTCACCCCGGCGGACCGCGAGTTCCCGGCCGGCGGCGACCACGGCGTGGAGGTGGCCTGGCTGCGTGGGCTGGGCGACGCCGGTGGCCATCTGACGGGCTGCCGGATCGACCCGGACGTCGTCTCCTACCCGGCGTGGCTGCCGGTGGCTGACTAGGCTGGCAGGCATGGCGACGGACGGCCCGGTGGTGCAGGTGCGCGGCGAGGTGACCCGGGAGGTGCCGCCCGAGTTGGCGCGGTTCGCGGTCACCGTGACGGCCCGCGGTCGGGATCGGGAGGCGACGCTGACGCAACTCGCCGAGCGGGCCGCCGCCGTCCGGGTGCTGTTGGACGGTTCCGAGCCGGCGGTGGCCGGGCGGGAGGCCGGCGACCTGTGGGTCCGGCCGCAGACCAAGCGCTCGGGTGAGCGCGTCGTGGGCTGGCTCGGCAGCGTCACCACGACTGTCACCGTCACCGACTTCACCGCTCTGGGTGAGCTGATGCTCCGGCTGGCCGACCAGGACCAGGTCTCGGTGGTCGGCCCCTGGTGGGCGCTGCGCCCGGACAGCCCCGCGCACCGCGAGGCGCGGTACGCCGCGATCAGCGACGCGCTGCTGCGCGCCCGGGAGTACGCGGAGGCGCTCGGCGCCCGCGTCACGGCGCTGATCGAGCTGGCCGACGCCGGTCCGGCCGACCGGCCGATGTTCGCCCGCGCGGGGTTCGACGTCGGTGCGGGCGGCGGGGTGCCCGAGCTGGAGCTGGACCCGCAGCCGCAGACCGTGCAGGCGGCCGTGCAGGCACGGTTCACGATCAGCGATCCGGTGCTGGGCTGATGCCGCCGGCCCGGGTGCTGGCCGTCGACGAGCTGGTGGCGCGGGCGCGGTCACTTGCCGACGCGGGCCCGCGGCAACTGCTCGGCATCACCGGGGCGCCAGGCGCCGGGAAGTCGACTCTGGCCGAGCGGGTCGTCGCCGAGGTCGGGCCGAGCGCCCGGCTGGTGCCGATGGACGGCTTCCACCTGGCCCAGTCGCAGCTGGTCCGGTTGGGCCGCGCCGACCGCAAGGGCGCTGCCGACACCTTCGACGCCAACGGGTACGTCTCGCTGCTGCGCCGGTTGCGCCGATTGGAGCCGACGTCGGTCTACGCGCCGGAGTTCCGCCGGGAGATCGAGGAGCCGGTGGCCGGGGCGATCGAGGTGCCGCCGTCGGTCCGCCTCGTGGTGACCGAGGGCAACTACCTGCTGGTGCCGGACTTTCCGTGGCAGGAGGTCCGGACGCTGCTGCACGAGGTGTGGTTTCTCGACCTGGACGCCGAGCTGCGCCAGCGCCGGTTGACCGCCCGGCACGAGGCGTACGGGCGGTCGCCGGAGCAGGCACGGGCCTGGGCGCTGGGCAGCGACGAGGCCAACGCGGCCCGGGTCACCCCCACGGCCGACCGGGCCGACCTGGTGGTCCGCCTGCCCGATCAGTCGGTGGCCTGAGCGGGACCAGCTCTCACTGGCCGCGGCCGTCGCGGGTCATGTCCCCGGTCTCGGGCGTTCCGGGGTCGAGGCGGTACCGCAGGAGCACCGCGCCCGTGGCGGAGGTGGCGGGCGGCTCGACGAGGGTCAGGTTGGCGGGTACGGCCCCACCGTCGAACACCTTCTTGCCGACGCCAAGCACGATGGGGAAGATCCACAGGTTGAGCCTGTCGAAGAGGCGTTCGCGCAGGAGCGTCTGGACCAGGTTCAGGCTCCCGATCACGTGGATCTTCTCGTGCCTGTCCCGCAGCTCGCGCACGGCGTCGCCGAGGTCGGCGCCAAGCTGGGTCGAGCCGGCCCAGCCCAGGTCGGGGTTGCCCCGTGAGGCGACGTACTTCGGGATGCGGTTGAACAGGGTGGCGATGTCGCCGTCGGTCCCCTCGCCCTGCTTCGGCCAGTACCCGGCGAAGATGTCGTACGTCCGGCGGCCCAGCAGCAGGGCGTCCATGCCCTGCATGCCCTCCATGACCTGTTGGCCGCCCGTCTCGTCGAACAGGGGCGCCTGCCAGCCCCCGTACGGGAATCCCTCCGGATCCTCGTCCGGGCCGCCCGGCGCCTGGGCCACCAGGTCGAGTGTCGCGAAGATGTCGATGTGGATCGTGCCCATGCTGGTCTCCTAGTCGAGTTCGCGGACCGGTCGGGCCGGGTTGCCGACCGCAACCACATTGGCGGGTAGGTCGCGGGTCACCACCGCTCCGGCGCCGACGACTGTGTTCGCGCCGATCGTCACACCGGCCAGCACGATCGCGCCGCCGCCGAGCCATGCATTGTCGCCGATGGTGATGGGTTTGGCGGCCTCCCACTTGTCGCGGCGCGGGCCAGGCTCGACCGGGTGGGTGGGTGTGAGGAGCTGGACGTTCGGTCCGACCTGGACGTCCGCGCCGATGGTGATCGCCGCGACGTCGAGGAAGACCGCGTTGTAGTTGACGAAGCTGCGGGGCCCGATCCGGATCTGCCAGCCGTAGTCGCAGTGGAACGGTGGACGGATCCAGGTGTCCGCACCCAGGTCGCCGAGCAGGTCGCGCAGCGCCGCGAGCCGCGCCGCCGGATCCGCCGCGGGGCTGGTGTTGAAGCGTTCCATCAACCGGGCGGCCCGGTCCAGGTCGGCGATGAGCTCGGGATCGTCGGCGAGGTAGGGCTCACCCGCGAGCATCCGGTCCTTCATGGAGGTCACCCGGTCGATGATGCCCGGTCGGTTCGTCGCCTTGTGTCAGGTCCGTCATATTTCTGGCTTCTTTTTGCATACGCGGTATGCAATTCTGGGTTGTCAATGTGACTCCCGTACATCAAGACGTTTGACGAGGAGGATCCGTTGCACCAGGCAAGAAGATTGGCCGCTCTCGGCCTCGTGTTCGCGCTGGCGCTCTCCGCGCCGGTCCCCGCATCGGCCGCACCCGCCGCACCCGCCCCGCCGGGCGGCGCCGGCGCACAGTCCACGTCGGGTGGACCCATCGCCAACCGTTCGACCACCGTCACGCTGATCACCGGTGACCGGGTCACGGTCACCGCTTCCGGCGCCTCGGTCCGCCGCGGCGCCGGCCGCGAGGGCGTGCGGTTCCTGGTCCAGCGTCAGCGCGGGCGCCTCTCGGTGACACCGACGGACGCGCTGCCGCTGCTGCGCTCGGGTCGGGTGGACCGGCGGCTCTTCGACGTCACCGGGCTGGTCGAGGCGCGCTACGACGACGCCCACCGCGACACCCTGCCGCTGCTGGTGTCGTACGGCTCGGCGGGCACCGCCCGGCGTACCACTGCCGCTCTGCCCGGCACGCGTGTGACCCGCGACCTGCCGGCGATCCGCGGCGCCGCCCTGACCACCGGAAAGTCCTCCCTCGGCGCGGTCTGGGCGACGGTCACGACCGGTCCCGCCGGGGCTCGCCTCGACGCGGCGGGGGGCGTCGAGCGGATCTGGCTGGACGGCCACCGCCGGGTGACCCTCGACCACAGCGTGCCGCAGATCGGTGCGCCCGCCGCCTGGGCGGCCGGGTTCACCGGCAAGGGAGTGTCCGTCGCGGTGCTGGACACCGGCGTCGACGCGACCCACCCCGACCTGGCCGGCAAGGTGGGCGAGGCACGCAACTTCACCGAGGTCCCCGACGCTCGGGACACGGTCGGCCACGGCACCCACGTCGCCTCGACCATCGCCGGCACCGGCGCGGCCTCCGGCGGTAAGTACCGGGGTGTCGCGCCGGACGCGACGCTGCTGGACGGCAAGGTCTGTGAGGACCAGGGCTGTACCGACTCGGCGATCCTCGCCGGCATGCAGTGGGCCGCTGTGGAGAAGAAGGCCGCCGTGGTCAACATGAGCCTCAGCGGCTGGGACACCCCGGAGGTCGACCCGCTGGAGGAGGCGGTGCAGACCCTGACCGCCCAGACCGGCACCCTCTTCGTCACCGCCGCCGGCAACGACGGCCTGGACGGTTCGGTCGGCTCCCCGGCCAGCGCCGACGCCGCCCTCGCCGTTGGCGCTGTGGACCGCGACGACAAGCTTGCCGACTTCTCCAGCCGGGGCCCCCGGGTCGGCGACGACGCGTTGAAGCCGGACATCACCGCGCCCGGTGTCGACATCGTCGCCGCACGGTCCGCCACCGGCGTCATCGGCGATCCGGTCGGGGACCGCTACGTCACCCTCTCCGGCACCTCGATGGCCACCCCGCACGTGGCCGGTTCGGCCGCGCTGCTGGCCCAGCAGCACCCGGGCTGGCGGGCCGACCGGCTCAAGGCCACCCTGATGGCCGCCGCCAAGCCACACCCGGACCAGACCGCCTACCAGCAGGGCGCCGGGCGGGTCGACGTCGCGCACGCGATCACCCAGCAGATCAGCACCGATCCGGTCAGCGTCTCGTTCGGGCGTACGCTCTGGCCGCACGGTGACGACGACCCGATCACCCGCACGGTGACCTGGCGAAACGATGGTCCGGCACCGGTCGGTGTGGACCTGAGCGTCGAGGGCGCCGGCCCCGACGGTCGGGCTCTGCCGGCCGGCCTGTTCCGGCTGGGCGTCAACCGGCTCACCGTGCCGGCGGGCGGCACTGCCGCGACGACAGTCACCGCGGACACCCGGCTCGGCGACGCCGACGGCTACTGGACCGGGCGGATCGTGGCCCGATCCGGGGCGGCGGTCGCGGTCACCCCACTGGCCGTGCACCGCGAGGTGGAGAGCTACACGCTGACCGTGGAGCACCGCAACCGGGCCGGCGCGCGCACCGGGGAGAGCGGAAGCACGCTCGTCGGGCTGGACAGCTTCGCCTGGTGGGACCTCGACAGCGCCGACGGCGTGGCCAGCGTGCGAGTGCCCAAGGGGCACTACGGCCTGACCAGCGTCGTCTACGAGCCGGCACCGGACGGTGCGCAGGGTGCGACGTCAGTGCTGGCGCAGCCCGAACTGACAGTCGACCGGGACACCCGGATCGTGGTGGACGCCCGCCGGACCAAGCCGGTGCGGACGACGATCCCCGAGCCGGGCGCCGTTCCGGAACTGATCGACATCAGTGGCAACTTCACTGCCGACGACGGCAGCGCGTACACCATCGGGATCTGGGCGGACACGTTCACCGGCCTGACCAGCGGTCAACTCGGCAAGCCGGTCTCCGACGAGCGGTTCGTCTCCACGATCAGCAGCCAGTGGATCAAGCCGGACACGGCCAACACCCCCTACCTGTACTCGCTGGCCGAAGCCATCCCGAGCCGGCTGCCCACCGGGTTCGTCCGCGACTACACCAGGCGGGACCTGGCCACAGTCGTGCACCGGTTCCGCGGTGGCCAGCCCGGGCTGGAGGCCGAACGGACCGTGTACCCCGTGCTGGAGTACAACGTCGGCGGCGCCGCCCTGGTCCTGCCCACAGTCGTGCCCGGCCAGCGGGTCGAGCACTACAACACCAGGGGCGTGAAGTGGGAGTCCGACATCTACTTCGGAACGCGGGACGAGGACGGCTGGTTGAACCCGCAGACGGCGCTGTTCTCCGTCCCGACCGCGTACCGGGCCGGGCGGACGGTGCAGGAGATCTGGAACCAGGCCCCGTACGGGCCGTCGTTCCCGGCCCCGCGCTGGCCCGAGGACAGCGTCACCCGCGTCGGTGACACCATCCTGGTCAACCTGCCCATGTTCAGCGACGCCGCCGGGCACCCGGGCGCGTCGCTCGTCGACAGCGAGCGGACCGAGCTCTGGCGCGACGGCAAGCTGGTCGGCGAGAGCGAGTACTCCGGCTACGGCGAGTTCACCGTGCCGCCCGGCACGGCGAACTACCGGCTCGTCACGTCGGCGAAGCGCAGCGTCACCGACCTGAGCACCGAGGTGGAGTCCACCTGGACCTTCCGCTCGGGACACGTCGCCGGTGATACGCCGGCCCGGCTGCCCCTGTCGGCGGTGCGCTTCGCCCCGCCGTTGCGTGTCGACAACAGCGCTCCGGCCGGTCAGGGCTTCGTCGTCCCCGTGCGGGTGCAGCGGCAGCCCGGCGCTCCGGCCGCCCGGGTGGACACGCTCACCGTCGACGTCTCGTACGACGGCGGGAAGACCTGGCGCAACGTGAAGCTGGTCCGCGCCCCCGGCGACGGCTGGTTGGCGGTGCTGCGCCATCCGGCCGCACCCGGCCACGTGTCCCTGCGGGCCACCGCTCGGGACACCGCGGGCAACACGGTGACCGAACGGATCATCCAGGCGTACCTGTTGCGCTGAGGCGTACCCTCGTCGGGTCCGCGGCCGAGCGCCGCGGACCCGGCGGGGTCGTCAGTCGTTGGCGTGCAGGGCGGCGTTCAGTTCGATGCCCCGGCCGGTGCGCGGCCGGGCCTCCAGCGCGCCCGTCACCGAGTTGCGCCAGAACAGCAGGCCGTCGACGCCGGACAGCTCCCGGGCCTTGACCACGCGGCCGTCCGGGAGCGTGATCTTCGACGCGGCGGTGATGTAGCAGCCCGCCTCGACCACGCAGTCGTCGCCGAGCGAGATCCCGACGCCGGCGTTCGCGCCCACCAGGCTCCGCTCGCCGATGCTCACCTTCTCGGTGCCGCCGCCGGAGAGGGTGCCCATGATCGAGGCGCCACCGCCGATGTCGGAGCCGTCGCCGACAAGCACGCCCTGCACGATGCGCCCCTCGACCATCGAGGTGCCCGCGGTTCCGGCGTTGAAGTTGACGAAGCCCTCGTGCATCACCGTGGTGCCGGCGGCCAGGTGGGCGCCGAGGCGCACCCGGTCGGCGTCGGCGATCCGCACACCGGAGGGCACCACGTAGTCGGTCATCCGGGGGAACTTGTCCACCCCGTACACCGTGAGGTGGCGACCGGCGGCCCGCTCGATCACCCGCAGCTCGTCCACCCGCTCCGGGGGGCACGGCCCGGCGGACGTCCAGGCCACGTTTGCCAGCTTGCCGAAGATGCCGTCGAGGTTGAGCTGGTTGGGCCGCACCAGGCGGTGGGAGAGCAGGTGCAACCGGAGGTACGCGTCGGAAGCGTCCTTGATCGGGTCGTCAAGCGAGCCGATCACGGTGACCACCTGGACGGTACGCAGACCGGGCAGCGACCGGTCGCCAAGCGCGCCCGGCGGCAGGTCCAGCACGTCCGACTCGCCCTCACCGGCGACCAGCGGCAGCTCACCCAGGCCCAGCTTGCCGGTCGGATACCAGGTGTCGAGCACCTGCCCGTCGGCGGTGACGGTGGCCAGGCCGATGCCCCAGGCGGAATCTGCGGACGTCACTGTTACACCTCTCGGTCGCGGCCGGGCCGGCCTCGGCTCGCTCCTCGCGCTGACAGACCTGAAGGTACCGTGCGAACCATGGAGAACCCGCTGACCCCCGAGGTCCTCGCCGATCCGGTGCAGCTGACCCGCGTACTTGTCGACATAGAGTCCGTGTCCCTCAACGAGAAGGCGATCGCCGACTGTGTCGAGGAGGTGCTGCGGGGCGTACCGCACCTGTCCACGCACCGACACGGCAACACCGTGATGGCGCGCACCGACCTCGGCCGGTCGCAGCGCGTCGTGCTGGCCGGTCACCTGGACACGGTGCCTCTGAACAACAACTTCCCGTCGACCATGCGCGGCGACCTGATGTACGGCTGCGGCACCTCCGACATGAAGTCCGGCACCGCGTACGCCCTGCACCTGGCGGTGACGCTGCCCGAGCCGCGCTACGACGTGACGTACTTCTTCTACGAGGCCGAGGAGATCGAGTCGCGGTACAACGGGCTGAACCTGGTCGCCCAGGCGTTCCCGGAGTGGCTGGAGGCGGACTTCGCGGTGCTGCTGGAGCCGACGTACGGCATCGTCGAGGCGGGCTGCCAGGGCACCATGCGGTCGGTGGTCACCACGACAGGCGTACGCGCCCACTCGGCGCGCTCCTGGCACGGGGTGAACGCCATCCACGCGGCCGGTGAGGTGCTGCGACGCCTCCAGACGTACGAGGCGCGCAGGGTCACCATCGACGGCTGCGACTACCGCGAGGGCATGAACGCGGTACGGATCAACGGCGGCGTGGCCGGCAACGTGGTCCCCGATCTCTGTGAGGTCGAGGTCAACTACCGGTTCGCTCCGGATCGCACCCCCGCCGAGGCGGAGGCGCACCTGCGTGAGGTGTTCGCCGGTTTCGAGGTGCGGGTGACCGACACCGCGGCGGGTGCTGCCCCGGGCCTGGACGCGGCCCCGGCGAAGGAGTTCCTGGCAGCTGTCGGCGCCGCCCCGATCGGCAAGCTGGGGTGGACGGACGTGGCCCGGTTCGCGGCCATGGGGATCCCCGCGCTGAACTTCGGCCCGGGTGACCCGAACCTCGCCCACCACCCCGACGAGCACGTCGAGATCAGCAAGATCCGGGACGGCGCGGCGACCCTGCACCGCTGGCTCGCCCCGGCCTGACCCGCTCCGGTCGCCCCGGCCTGACCCAGCCCGACCCGCTCCGGTCGGTCGGCCCCGTGCCCGGCGATCAAGAGGTTCGCGTCAGCCTGGCCCGTTGTCGGCGGCGCGAACCTCTTGATCGGCTCCGGATCCGGTGGTGGCGGCGGCGGGCGACAGGGCGGGGTCGAGATCGCGGGTGCGGCGGCGCTCGGCCACCACGTCGTGGATCCGTCGCTGCATCTGTCGACGGATCCGGATCATCTCGCTGTTACTGATCACGCTGTCTCCTCCCCCGAAGGCGCGCGCCGGGGCATACCCGGTATGTGAATAGTAAGACGTACGGGGAAGCCAAATAGTTGCCCTTGATCGCGAACTATTTCTCGGCGTCGGTAGCCCGCGCCCCGGACGTGTGCGGCTCCACTACGGTTGCTGCATGAGCCAGAACAACGGACGGGAGGCCGGTCGCGGCCCGGGGCAGGAGCGGCACCGGGGCGCCGTCACGCTGCGCCGGGGGGCGATCCCGACCAGCACCGCCGACCAGCGGCTGCTGGACTCGCGCGGGCGCGACGACTGGAAGACCAGGGACGCCTGGCGGGCGCTGCGCATCCTCTCCGAGTTCGTCGAGGGCTTCGACACCCTCGCCGACCTGCCGCCGGCGGTAAGCGTCTTCGGCTCGGCACGCAGCGGCCCGGACACGGCCGAGTGCCGGCTCGCCGAGGAGGTGGGTGGCGCGCTCGCGCGGGCCGGTTACGCGGTGATCACCGGGGGTGGCCCGGGAGTGATGGAGGCCGCCAACCGGGGCGCCACCGAGGCCGGCGGGCTCTCCGTCGGGCTCGGCATCGAGCTGCCGTTCGAGCAGGGCATCAACGACTGGGTCGACCTGGCCATCGACTTCCGCTACTTCTTCGCCCGCAAGACCATGTTCGTCAAGTACGCGCAGGCGTTCGTGGTGCTGCCCGGCGGATTCGGCACCATGGACGAGCTGTTCGAGGCGCTCACGCTGGTGCAGACCGGCAAGGTCACCCGGTTCCCGGTCGTGCTCATGGGGGTCGCCTACTGGCAGGGGCTGCTCGACTGGCTGCGCGACACCATGGCCGCCAGCGGCAAGATCGGCCCGGTGGACCTGGACCTGATCTGCCTCACCGACGACGTCAACGCGGCCGTCCGACACATCGTCGAGGCCGAGGCGGCGCTCTCCGTCGAGCAGGACGCGGTGCGCGACGAGGCCGTCGCCCGTACCGGCGCCGACCAGCAGGCCGCCGCCGAGCAGGCCGCCGACCAGTCCCGGGAGCGCTGATGGCGGCGGTCTGCGTCTTCTGCGCCTCGTCCCGCACCCTCGACCAGCGCTGGTTCGACCTCGCCGCGGAGACCGGTGCCGAGCTGGCCCGGCGCGGGCACACGGTGGTCAGCGGCGGTGGTTGCGTCGGCATGATGGGCGCGGTGGTCGACGGCGCGCGGGCCGCCGGCGGGCGCACCGTGGGCGTCATCCCGCAGGCGCTCGTCGACCTGGAGGTCGCCGACCTGGCCTCGGACGAGCTGCTGGTGACCGACTCGATGGCCAGCCGCAAGACCCTGATGATCGACAGGTCGGACGCGTTCCTCGCCCTGCCGGGCGGGCTGGGCACGCTTGACGAGCTGTTCGAGGTCTGGACCACCGCCACCCTCGCCCTGCACGCCAAGCCGATGGTGCTCGTCGACGCCGACGGCTTCTACCGGCCCCTGCTGGACTGGCTCACCACCCTCACCGACCAGAACTTCCTCAAACCCGCCGGCCGCAACCTGCTGACAGTTGTCGCCACGGTCCCCGAAGCCCTGAAAGCGCTTGAGTCGCACCTACCCTGACTCCGATCCACCGATCATGAGGTTGGCGGCACGGCCGTCGGCGTGTCGTGCCGCCAACCTCATGATCGACGGGTCTGGATGGGGTGAGGTTGGGGCGGATGGGTGTCGTACAGGCGTGATGGGATTTGGTGATGCAGGCGTACCGGTTGGTGCGACGGTCCGGCGGGCCGGCGCGGGGTGACGGGGCCGGCGCCTCGCCCGCTGGCGGCGGTGCCGCCGCTCTCGCCGCCGGGCCTGAGTCCGTCGGCGACTCCGGGCCGGCGACCGGTGACCCGGGCTTCCGGGCCGATCAGACGCAGGCCGAGGTCGTCGGGCACACCGACGGGCCGATGCTGGTGCTCGGCGGTCCCGGCACCGGCAAGACCAGCACCCTCGTCGAGGCGGTCGCCGCCCGGGTCGCCGAGGGGGTCGATCCCGAACGCATCCTGGTGCTGACCTTCGGTCGCCGCGGCGCCACAGCGCTGCGGCAGCGCATCGAGGCCCGGGTCGCGCAGGACGGCTACCGGGTGCTGCGCGAGCCGCTGGTGCGCACCTTCCCGGCGTACGCCTTCGGGCTGCTGCGCCGGGCCGCCGCCGAACGCGGCGAGCCGTCGCCCCGCCTGCTCACCGGCCCCGAGCAGGATCTGATCATTCGTGAGCTGCTGGACGTGGTCGGCGAGGAGCCCGAGGACGACCCGGTCGGCTGGCCCGACGACCTGCGTCCGGCGCTGCGCACCCGGGCCTTCGCCGGTCAGCTGCGCGACCTGCTCATGCGCGCCGCCGAGCGCGGGGTGGGCCCGGTCGACCTGGCCCGGCTCGGCGAGAAGCTCGGCCGCGCCGACTGGCCGGCCGCCGCCCGCTTCCTACGGGAGTACGTCGCGGTGCTCGCGCTGCGCGACGTCAGCAATCGGGGCTCGATCGCGTACGACCCGGCCGAGCTGGTCCGGGCCGCCACCGGTCTGCTGCGCGACGACGAGGAGCTGCTGGCCGCCGAGCGTCGCCGCCTCGCCCACGTGTACGTCGACGAGCTGGCCGACACCGATCCCGCGCAGCTCGAACTGCTCTCGGTCATCGCCGGTGGTGGCAAGCCGCTGGTCGCCTTCGCCGACCCCGACTCCTCCACCTACGCCTTCCGCGGCGCGGACCCGGCCGGGGTGACCACCTTCGGGCACCGGTTCCGGACGGCTTCCGGGGCGCCGGCCGCCCAGGTGCTGCTGAGCACGTCGTACCGGGCCGGCCCGGTCCTGCTCGCCGCCATGGCCCGGCTGGGTCGCCGGCTACGCGGTCCGCTGGCGCACCGACGGCTGCACCCGTTGCCGGACGCCCCGGGCGGTGTGGTCGAGGTGCACACGTTCCGGTCGGCGACCAGCGAGGCCGCCTGGCTCGCCCACGCGCTACGCGCCGCGCACCTGCTCGACGGCGTGCCGTGGTCGCGGATGGCGGTGCTGGTGCGATCCACCGCGTTGCAGTTGCCCACCCTGCAACGCGCGCTGCACGCCGCAGGCGTCCCCACCGTCGTGCACGGCGAGGACCTGCCCCTGCACCTGCAACCGGCGGTCGCGCCACTGCTGCTCCTGCTGCGTTGCGCGTTGGAACCGGCCCGGCTGGACGAGGAGGCCGCGGTCGCGCTGCTGCACTCGCCGCTGGGCGGCGCCGACCCGCTTGCCGAACGGCGGCTCCGGCAGGGTCTGCGTGCCCTGGCGCTGGCCGGCGGCGACCGCCGACCGTCCGGTGAGCTGATCGTCGAGGCATTGCAGGACCCGACGGAGCTGGCCGGCATCGACAGGCGGTGGGCCGAGCCGGCACAGGCGGTGGCCGGGCTGCTCGCCACCGCCCGGGACGCCGCCGCCCAACCCGGCGCGACCGCCGAGACCGTGCTCTGGGAGGTCTGGGACGCCAGTGGGCTGGCCGAGCGCTGGGCCGGCGCGATCGCCCAGGGGCGGCCGGCGGCCGGCGAGGGTGACCTGGCCCGCCGCCGGCGAGCCGAGGCAGCCGACCGGGACCTGGACGCGGTGCTGGTGCTCTTCGACGCGGCGGCCCGCTTCACCGACCGGCTGCCCGGCGCCCGTACCGAGGTCTTCCTCGACCACGTGCTCGCCCAGGACCTACCGGCGGACACGATCGCGCCGACCGCCGACCGGGGCGCGGCGGTACGACTGCTCACCGCGCACGCCGCGAAGGGCCTGGAGTGGGACCTGGTCGCTGTCGCCGGGGTGCAGGAGGGCATCTGGCCGGACCTGCGTCTGCGCGGCAGCCTGCTCGGCTCGGAGCGGCTGGTCGACGTGCTGGCCGGCAGGTCCGTCGGCGGCGCCCGGGCGGCGAACGTGGTGGGCCAGACCTCGGCGCTGCTGGACGAGGAGCGCCGGCTCTTCCACGTCGCCATCAGCCGGGCCCGGCACCGCCTTCTGGTCAGCGCGGTGGCGTCGGCGGCAGTCGGTGGCGACGACCACGAGGAGCAGCCCAGCCGCTTCCTGCACGAGCTGGGCCCGAGCGCGCCGCCCAGCACCCCGCCTACCCCGCCGGGCACTCCGCCCACCCCGCCGGGCACGCCGCCCGGCCCGCGTTCCGGCCCTCCGGGTGGCGAACCCGTCGCCGGCTCACCGAGCGACACCCCCGCCGCCGACGGTGCGACCGGCACTGGCGCGACCGGTGGTGCCGCCGCCTCCACAAGTGATGGTGGGGGTGCCGAGGACGACGACGAGGACCAGCTCGGCGCGCTGCCCGTCACCCGGCCGCCCCGGGCGCTCACCCTGCCGGCGCTTGTCGCCGAACTGCGTACCGCAATCACCGACCCGGCCGCGCCGGCGGCCCGGCGGCGCGCCGCGGCGACCGAGTTGGCCCGGCTTGCCGCCGCCGGTGTGCCCGGCGCGCACCCCGACGACTGGTGGGGTCTGCGCGGGCTCTCCGACGACCGGCCGCTTGTCGACGAGGGGGCGCCGGTGCGGGTCACCCCGTCGGCGATGGAGAGCGCGCTGCGGTGCAGCCTGCGCTGGCTCCTGGAACGGCACGGCGGCAGCGGTCCGACCAGCACCGCGCAGGGGGTGGGCAACCTGGTGCACGCCGCCGCGATGCTCGCCGAGGACGCCAGCGCCGACCGGGGCGCCCTGCTCGACTACGTGGCAGCCCGGTTCGACGCGATCGAGTTGGCCGCCCGGTGGATGGCAGGCCCCGAGCGGGAACGCGCCGAGGCGATGGTCGACAAACTGCTGCGCTGGCTGGCCACCAACCCGCGCCGGCTGCTCGCCATCGAGCACGAGTTCGCGGTCCGCCTGGACGATCCGCAGCGACCTGTCGACCTGACCGGGCGGGTCGACCGGCTGGAGGTCGACGAGGCCGGCCGGCTGGTGGTGATCGATCTCAAGACCGGCAAGTCGACAGCGGTGACCGGCTCGGAACTGGCCGAGCACCCGCAGCTCGGCGCGTACCAGGCGGCGGTGGAAGCGGGCGCGTTCGCCGAGTTCGGCGACGAGTCCGGCGGTGCGGCGCTGGTGCAGCTCGGCACCTCCGCGAAGGATGCCCGGGAGCAGAATCAGCCGGCGGCGGGCGAGGGTCCGGCGGCCGGCTGGGCGACGGCGCTGGTCCGGCGGACCGCCGATACGATGGCAGCCGCCACGTTCGCCGCGGTGGCCAACTCGAAGTGCCGGGTCTGCCCGGTGCGCACCAGCTGCCCGGTCTCCGGGCAGGGGCGCCAGGTGGTCGAGCCGCCGACCGTCCGACGTCCGGAGAATCCATGACCCAGCCCACCCTGTTCGGCGCGGGCCCCGCGCCGACGCCCCGGCTGGCGGACTCCGGACCCCGCTACACGCCCGTGGAGCTGGCCAAACTGCTGCGGCTGCCGGCGCCCACCCGGGAGCAGGCCGCGATCATCGCCGCCCCGGTGGAGCCGCTGCTGGTGGTGGCGGGGGCCGGGTCCGGCAAGACCGAGACGATGGCCGCGCGGGTGGTCTGGCTGGTGGCCAACTCGTACGTGCGCCCGGAGCAGATCCTCGGGCTGACCTTCACCCGGAAGGCGGCCGGTGAACTGGCCCACCGGGTCCGTACCCGGCTCGACCAGCTGATCCGCCGCCTCGGCAGGCAGGGCCGCGACCCGCTGGACGACCCGCTCGCCGGTGAGCCCACCGTCTCCACCTACCACTCGTACGCCGGCCGGATCGTCACCGAGCACGGTCTGCGGGCCGGCTACGAGCCGTCCACCCGACTGCTCACCGAGGCGTCCCGCTGGCAGTTGGTCGACCTGCTGGTGCGCAACTACGACGGTGACATGTCCGAGGTGGACCGGATGCCGAGCACCATCACCGACGCGGTGCTGGCGCTCGCCGGTGAGCTGGACGAGCACCTTGTCGCGCCGGACCAACTGGCCGCCTGGACCGGCCGGTTCTTCGCCGAGGTGCAGTCCCGGCCGGGCCGGGTGTACGCCGACGTGCGCAAGGCGCTCACCCTGCAACAGACCCGGCTGCGTCTGCTGCCGCTGGTGCGGGCGTACACCCGGCGCAAGGAGGACTTCGAGGCGATGGACTTCGCCGACCAGCTCGCCCGGGCGGCGCGGGTGGCCCGGGATCACCCGGGGGTCGGCGAGATCGAGCGGGACCGTTTCCGGGTGGTGCTGCTCGACGAGTACCAGGACACGAGCCACGCCCAGGTGGTGCTGCTCAACGCGCTGTTCGGTGGCGGGCACCCGGTGACGGCGGTGGGCGACCCGTGCCAGTCGATCTACGGCTGGCGGGGCGCCAGCGCGGGCACCCTCGACCGGTTCCCCACGGAGTTCGCCCGCGCCGACGGTCAACCGGCCGAGGCGCTCGGGCTCACCACGAGTTGGCGTAACCGCCCGGAGATCCTGCGGGTGGCGAACGCCCTGTCCACGCCGTTGCGGGCGGCCGGCGCGCGGGTGCCGGAGCTGCGCTCCGCGCTTACCGTCCGCGACCCGATTCCGCACCGTAGCCCGGGGGGCGTGGCCGGCGGCACCGTGCACTGCGCGCTGCTGCCCACGTACGCCGACGAGGCGGCGTGGCTCGCCGACAGTGTGCTCGCCGCCTGGCGCGGCGCGGCCCGGATGCCCGGCGCGGCCCCCGAGCACATCCCGGTGGCGCAGCGGCCGACGACAGCCGTGCTGGTGCGGGTCCGCAGCCAGATCCCGGCCATCGAGTCGGCGTTGCGCGAGCGCGGCCTGCCGGTGGAGGTGGTGGGCCTCGGCGGTCTGCTGGACACTCCCGAGGTCCGCGACGTGGTGTGCACGCTGCGGGTGCTGGCCGACCCGACCGACGGGGCCGCGCTGCTGCGGCTGCTCACCGGCGCCCGCTGGCGGATCGGGCCGCGTGACCTGGTGGCGCTGCACCGACGGGCCCGGGCCATCGCCAACGCCCGACGTCAGGTGGCCGCCGACGAGACCTCGGAGATCAGCCCCGATCTGCTGGACGAGGCGACCCTGGTGGAGGCGCTGGCCGACCTCGGCCCGGCGCAGGCGTACTCGGCGGAGGGGTTCGCGCGGCTGCGCGCGTACGGCATGGAGTTGGCGCTGTTGCGCTACCGCCTGGACCAGGCCCTGCCGGATCTGATCGCGGACATCGAACGGACCATCGGCCTGGACGTGGAGGTCGCGGTGCGCGCCGGCCGGGACGGCGCCGGTGACGCCGGCCTGGCCCGGGGGCACCTGGACGCCCTGGGTGACGTGGCGGCCCGCTTCAGCGGGGAGACGCCAGGCGCGACGCTGTCCGGGTTCCTGTCCTACCTGGCCGCCGCCGAGGACGAGGAGCGCGGCCTGGCGCCGGGCGAGGTCGAGGTGGTGGAGGGCGCGGTGCAGGTGGTCACCGCGCACGCCGCTAAGGGTCTGGAGTGGGACGTGGTGGCGGTGGCCGGGCTGTGCCGTGGGTCGTGGCCGGGGCCGGTGCGCAACTCCGACCACTGGTTGGGCGGGCTGGGCGTGCTGCCGTTCCCGCTGCGGGGCGACGCCGACGGGCTGCCGGAGCTGGCGCTCGACGACGCGGCCGACCAGCGGGCCGTGGCCCGGGCGGTGAGCGACTTCACCGACGCCTGGCGGGCCCACGACGAGCGGGAGGAGCGCCGGCTGACCTACGTGGCGGTGACCCGGCCGCGCCGGCTGCTGCTCTGCTCGGGGTACTGGTGGGGGGAGGGGACGAAGCGACCGCGCGGTCCGTCGGTCTTCCTGCGGGAGGTGTACGACGCCTGCCTGGACGGCGGCCCGGGGCATGTGGTCGACGTGTGGGCGCCGGAGCCCACCCCGGATGCCACGAACCCGACGGCCGAGGTGGTGCTGCGCGCGGAGTGGCCGGCCGACCCGCTGGGCGGCCGCCGGCCGGCGCTGGCCGAGGCGGCCGGGCTGGTGCGCCGCCTGATGACCGACGGCCCGGCCCCGGTGGGCGTCGGCCCGGTCGGCCCGGTCGGTTCGACGGTTACCGGTCCGGTCGGCCCGGTGGTCGCCGGGCCGATGGTGACCGTCGAGCCGGAGGTGGACCCGGAGGTGGCGCGCTGGCGTCGCGAGGCCGATCTGCTGCTGGCCGAGCGGGCCGAGCTGACCCGGCTCTCCGGCGCGGTCGAGGTGGCCCTACCCGGTCAGTTGAGTGTCACCCAGTTGGTGGCGTTGCGCCGTGACCCGGCGGCGCTGGCCCGTACGCTGCGCCGTCCGGTGCCCACCGAGCCCAACCCGTACGCCCGTCGCGGCACCGCGTTCCACGCCTGGCTGGAGCAGCGTTTCGGCGCCGACCGGTTGCTCGACCTGGACGAGCTGCCCGGCGCGGCAGATGCGGACGCCGCGCCGGACGAGGCGCTTGTCGAGTTGCAGGAGCGCTTCCTGGCCAGCGAGTGGGCCGACCGGGTGCCGGTGGAGGTGGAGGTGCCGTTCGCCACGGTGATCGCTCGAGTGGTGGTGCGGGGGCGGATGGACGCCGTCTTCGCCCGGCCGGGTGGGCGGTTCGACGTGGTCGACTGGAAGACGGGCGCGCAGCCGACCGGGCCGGCGGCGGACGTGGCCGCCGTGCAGCTGGCCGTGTACCGGTTGGCCTGGGCGGAGCTGGCCGGCGTGCCCGTCGACCGGGTGGGCGCGGCCTTCCACTACGTCCGGCACGGCGTGACGGTTCGACCCGCCGACCTGCTGGATGTGACAGGGCTCACGGCCATGATCGCCCAGTTGCCCGAAGATTCTGCCCAAGATTGACCGCGGGCGGGAAAACCATGATACGTTGACCGGGTTGCAGTTTTGGTTACCAGAGACTCTGTGTGCGCCTGGCGGGATTGTGGCCCCAGGCGCTCTTTGTTGTGTCCGGAGTTCTCCGGGCGGGGCGACCAGAAGCGACAGGCGATTCGCGCATTCCCGCGCGGAGCGCTCCTCTTCGAGCCCGCAACACGTGCGGGTTCGACGTTCCGTCAAGGAGACGAAACACATGGCTATTGGCACCGTGAAGTGGTTCAACGCTGACAAGGGCTTCGGCTTCATCACCCCGGACGGCGGCGGCGCTGACGTCTTCGCCCACTTCTCGGCGATCCAGTCCTCCGGCTACCGGAGCCTGGACGAGAACCAGCGGGTCGAGTTCGAGGTGACCCAGGGCCAGAAGGGCCCGCAGGCGGAGAACATCCGCCCGCTCTGATCTTCGGATCGGTTCGTAGTACCCGTCGCGCCCTCCGGGTGTGACGGTGACGGGACCGGCCCGCCCCGCCGTCGACCTGCCCAGCAGGCGGCGGCCCGGCGGCGGGCCGGCCCGTACCCTAATCGGTTCGTGCTTGTGAGTCCTGGCGGCCTTTTGCCGCCGGTGACAGCGCCGACTTCGGCGCCCTCCCTCGACACGTGCCGCGTCGAGGAAGGCTTCTGCGTGACCACAGTTATTCCGTCTTTCGCCCATACCGGTCTGGCGCCGGCGCTGCTGAGCGCCCTCACCGCGCAGGGCATCATCGAGCCGTTCCCGATCCAGTCGGCCACGCTTCCGGACTCGCTCGCGGGTCGCGACGTGCTCGGCCGTGGTCGTACCGGCTCGGGTAAGACGCTCGCCTTCGGGCTTCCCCTGCTGTCTCGCACCGCCGGCCGCAAGGCCCGGCCGGGTCGCCCGCTGGCCCTGGTGCTGGTGCCGACCCGGGAGTTGGCGCAGCAGGTGACCACCGCGCTGGCCCCGTACGCCCGGGCCGTCGGTCTGCGCTGCGCCACGGTGGTCGGCGGCTTGTCGTTGCAGCGGCAGGCGGACGCGCTGCGTGCCGGCGCCGAGGTGGTCGTGGCGACCCCCGGCCGGCTGCACGACCTGATCAACCGCGGCGACGCCCGGCTCGACCAGGTCGAGATCACCGTGCTGGACGAGGCCGACCAGATGGCCGACATGGGCTTCCTGCCGCAGGTGACCAAGCTGCTGGAGCAGGTCGCCCCGCAGGGTCAGCGGATGCTCTTCTCCGCCACCCTGGACGGCGGCGTGGACCGGCTGGTCCGCCGCTTCCTCAGCAGCCCGGTGACCCACTCGGTCGACCCGGGCACCGCCACGGTCACCGCGATGACCCACCACGTGCTGCACGTCGACGCGCTCGACAAGCCCGACGCGTTGACCCGGATCGCCGCCCGTGAGGGCCGCACCATCCTGTTCATGGGCACCAAGCACCGCGCCGACAGGCTCGCGCGCCAGTTGCTCTCCAAGGGTGTACGCGCCGCCGCGCTGCACGGCGGCAAGTCCCAGCCGCAGCGCACCCGCATCCTGGAGCAGTTCCGCAACGGCCAGGTGACCGCCCTGGTCGCCACGGACGTGGCGGCGCGGGGCATCCACGTCGACGGCCTCGACATGGTGGTCAACGTGGACCCGCCGACCGAGGCGAAGGACTACCTGCACCGCGGTGGTCGGACGGCCCGTGCCGGCGAGTCCGGCGCCGTGGTCACCCTGGTCCTGCCCGAGCAGCGCCGGGACGTGTCCCGGCTGATGGCCACCGCCGGCATCCGGCCGCAGTCGGTCCAGGTGCGTCCGGGTGACGAGGCGCTGGCCCGGGTCACCGGGGCGCGCGAGCCCTCAGGTGTGCCGGTGACGATCGCCGCCCCGCCGGTGGCCGTGAGCCGGGGACGCGCAGTCGGTGGCTCGGCCACGGAAGGCGGCGCTCGTCCGGCGCACCGCGCGTCGGGCCGGTCCCGTCGTCCGCGCCGCCCGCGTACCGTCTGATCACTCAGGCACCTCACCGACCCGTTCCGCTTCGGCGGGGCGGGTCGGTTCCGTCTTCGGCAGGTCCATCACCGCTCGTCCGGCCTGATGGTTATGACGGGGCTGTGATCGAGTCGTGGCGGCCGCTGATGGCATGTCCGCACGCACACACCTCCGGTGCGAAGCGATTGGATGAGGACATGCGCATGATCAGTTTCCTGCGGCGTGCCGGCGCGGCCGCCACCGCAGTCTCCCGTCGTCGCCTTGCGCGCACCGCCGGCGTACTGGCGGCCGCAATCGTGGTCGGCGCGATGGCCGTCCCGGCAGCCGGATCAGCGGCCACCGTCGGGTGCGGCAGCCCCTGTGACGGCAAGGACTCGCAGACGTATTCCGCCTTGGTCGGGAGCGTCCGCGGCTCCTGCGCCAGCGACGCGAAGACGGTGAAGACCGCGACCAACGTGGAGCTGCGGTACAGCGCGTTCTGCCGGACGGCGTGGGCGCGGCAGACCGACAGCTTCGGTTACATGAGCGGCGTGCTGGTGTTCAGCTGGTACTCGGATGGCCGGCAGCGCGCCTGGTACGACGATCTGGGTACCTCCGGCTCCTGGTCGAAGATGGTCAACGACAAGGGTCTGACGGCCTCGGCCTGCTTCTACCAGTACGAATCGGAGTTGGATCAGGTCAACGACGTCAAGACCGTCCAGTGGTGCACCGCCAGGTACTGATCGACTGATGCCGTCAGGCGTCCCGCCGACCGAGTCCAACGGTCGGCGGGACGCCTGTTCGCGTGCGATGCCCCCGGCCGCTGACCGTTCGGTTGAATCGGTAATCAGCCTCTGTTGGGTCGGCTGGCCGACTGTGCTCCAGGCCGGTGTGGTCGAAGCTGGCCACCGGGGGGAGTCGGGCGGGGGGCCCGGCGCGGGAGGGGTGACCATGGCGGGCGAAGCCGGCTCGGGGGCGCTGCGCGAACTGATCCTGGTGGTCGCGGTCGGGCTCGCCGGGTTGCTGCTCGCGACGGTCGCGGCCTTCGCGCCCTGGCATGCCACCTCGGCGGGCAATGCTCCCGCCGGTCTGGTGGAGCTGCGCAGTCCCGGCGACCCGGGCTCCGGCCCGACTGTCGAGCACCGGGGCTGAGCAGCGACCGGTCGACCGGTGCCGGCGGAGGGGCAGGCCCGGTCAGGATCGGTACGAAGGTGTGGTCGGGCCGGCGGGGCACCGACCCGACCACACCGCCCCGGTGGTCAGGACGTCGTGGACGCCCGGTCGGTAGGGGTGCGGCTGAGCAGGTCGGCGAGGCTGGTGCTGTCGACGACTGTGGCGATCGCCCCGTGCACCGCCAGCCAGACGTCGGTGAGTCCGGCAGCCACCCCGTGGTAGCCGGCGCGGTCGGCAGGCAGTCCGCGTACCGTGGTCAGCGAGCCGCCGACCGCGCGCAGCACGTCCCCGACGGTGATCTCCTCGGCTGGCCGGGTCAGCGCGTAGCCGCCCTCGGCGCCCCGATGGCTGAGCAGCAGACCGGCCCGGCGCAGGTCGAGCAGGATGCCCTGCAGGAAGCTGAGCGGGATGTCCTGCACCTCGGCCAGGCTGCCCGCCTTCACCAGCTCGCTGGCGCCACCACCGCCCGCGTCGCCGCCGCCGCGTACGGCGGCGGCGACGGCGAGCATCGCCCGGAGCGCATAGTCGCTGCGCGCGGAGACGTACACGTCACTGACCAGCCTGGTCCAGTACGCCCCAGCGACGGCGGATCGCCTTGTCGGCCGCGCCGAACGCCGCGTCCACGACCAGGCCGAGCACCAGGATGACGATCATCGTGGAGAGGAGCCACGGCGCGTCGGACAGCTCTCGCGAGTAGGTGAGCTGGGCGCCGAGCGAGGTCTGCGAGATGCCGACGACGAGCAGCTCGCCGGCCATCAGACTCCGCCAGGAGAACGCCCAACCCTGCTTGAGGCCCGCGATGATCGCCGGCAGGGCGGCCGGCGCGATCACGTACCGGTAGAGGTTGAGCCCCCGGGCGCCCAGGTTGCGACCGGCGCGCAGCAGCAGCGGCGGCACGTAGTCCACACCGGAGATCACCCCGTTGGCGATGGACGGCGCGGCGCCGAGCACCACCACGAAGAAGATCGCCTTCTCGCTCAGCTCGAACAGCAGGATGGCAAGCGGGAACCAGGCGATCGACGGCATGGTCTGCAACGCGGTGATCATCGAGCCGATGGCGGCCCGCAGCACCTTGGACCGGGCCACCGCCAGGCCCAGCAGCAGGCCGACGGCGACCGAGAAGACGTACCCGACGGCGGCCCGCCGCAGCGTGGTGACCAGGCCCTCCCAGAGCTGGGGGCCCTGGGCCTGGGAGACCAGCTCGCGGCCGACGACGAGCGGGCCGGGCAGCGAGTACGGCGGTTTCCAGCCCGACAACACGACCAACTGCCAGGCGGCGATGACGATTGCCAGCGCGGCGAGCTTGGGCCAGGTGGCCGCCCAGAGCCGGGTGCCGCGGGACACCTCCTTCTCTCGCCCGGCGATCTCCAGCGCGTCCAGGCCGGAGATCTCCGCGTCGCTGCGCGCCGTGCTGGTGAGGGTGTCACTGGCCATGGCGGCCCACCTCCGTACGGAGCCGTTCGGTGACCTCGGCGGCGATCGCGGCGACCTCTGGCGAGTCGATCCGTCGTGGCCGGGGGATGTCCACCTCGGTGGAGTAGATGATCCGGCCGGGGCGGCTGGAGAGCAGGATGATCCGGTCGGCCAGGCGTGCGGCCTCGCGGACGTTGTGCGTCACGAAGAGCACCGAGAGCTGGCGCTCGGACCAGATCCGTTCCAGTTCGTCGTGCAGGATGTCCCGGGTCATGGCGTCCAGCGCGCCGAACGGCTCGTCCATCAGCAGCACCGGCGTGTCCAGGGCCAGGGTGCGGGCCAGCGCGACCCGCTGCCGCATGCCGCCGGACAGCTCGTGTGGCCGCTTGCGGCCGAACTCGGCCAGGTGCACCGTGCGCAGCAGCTCGGCCACCCGTTCGCGGCGCTCGGCGCGGGGCAGCCCGCGCAGCTTCAGCGGCACCTCGACGTTCGCGTCCACAGTCAGCCAGGGGAAGAGCGCCGGCTCCTGGAACATGAGCCCCGGATTGGCGCCGCCGGCGATGCCGATCTGCCCGCCGCTGGGCCGGTCCAGGCCGGCGACCAGGTTGAGCAGGGTGCTCTTGCCGCAGCCGGACGCGCCGACGAGGCAGACGAACTCGCCGGGCGCCACGTCCAGGGAGACCCCGTCCAGGGCCAGTACGGCGTTCGACCCTCGTCCGTACACCTTGGTCACGCCGGAGAGCGCGACCGCGGTGGTCGCGCTCTCCGGCGCCGTCGTGGTCGACGTCATGGCTGGACGACCTCGGGCTTGCCCTGCGCCTTGAGCGCCTTGTTGAGGTACGTCAGGTCGTAGAGGCCCTTGAGGTCCACAGGTTCGGTCAGCTTGACCTCGACGGCGTGGTCGAGCCCGGCCTTGAGCGAGGTGGGGATCGGGTCGTTGGTGAACTCCAACGTCGGCCACGCCTGCTTGATGAGCTTGAGGTCCAGCGGCTTACCGGTGATCTTGCCGATGGCGTCGGAGATGGCCTGCTGGGCCTCGTCCGGCTTGGTGTTGACGAACTCGTTCGCGGCGACCTGGCCGTCGACAAGCTTCTGCACCACGTCCGGGTGTGCCTTGAGGAACTTCGTGCTGACCAGCAGGTTGGTGATGACGAACTTCTTGTCCGGCCACAGGTCGCGCTCGTCGACGAGCACCTTGCCGCCGGCGTTGACCAGCCGCGAGACGAACGGCTCGGGCACCCACGCGGCGTCGATCGCGCCGCTGTTGAACGTCTCCACCGTCTGGGCGTTCTCCTGCGGCACGATCTTGACGTCGCCGCCGCCCTCCTTGGTGGTGGTCAGCCCCTGCTGCTTGAGCCAGTAGCGGACCGCCACGTCCTGGGTGTTGCCGAGCTGCGGGGTGGCCACCTTCTTGCCCTTGAGGTCCTGCGGGCCGGTGATGCCGGGCTTGACCACAAGCGCCACGCCTCCGGAGGCGGCGCCGGAGACGACCCGGACGGCCTCGCCCTTGGACTTGGAGAACGCGTTGACTGTGGGGTTCGGGCCGATGTATGTCGCGTCCAGCGCGCCGGAGAAGACGGCCTCGATGGCGGCCGGACCGGCGTTGAAGGTCTTCGGTTCGAGCTTGACGTCGGCGCCGAGCTTCTCGGCGAAGATGCCCTTCTCCACGCCGACGACGGCCGGCGCGTGGGTGATGTTGGGGAAGTAGCCGAGCCGCAGGGTCACCGGGCCGGAACCGCTCTCCGCGCCCTCGCTGTCGTCGCCGCACGCGGCGGTGGTGCCCAGGGTCGTCGCGCTGAGGGCGGCGAGGGTGGCCAGGGTGACCAACCGGCGCAGGGGATGCCGTCTCATCGTCCATCCAATCCGCAGTATTCCTACTTAGTTGGTAGGAAGAGTGGGCCAGAGCAGGGCCAGCGTCAAGGCTCATCCACATGCCGGGAAGGGGCGTCTCAGTTATGTCGGTAATTCCTACCGGCTCGGTAGGGTGACTGCGTGATTTTCCACTGGTTCCTCCCCACCTCCGGCGACGGCGACCAGGTCGGCGCCGCCACCGTCACCGCAGGCGCCGCCCGCCACGACCGGGCCGCCACCGTGGCATACCTGGCCGAGGTCGGCCGCGCCGCGGAGGCGGGCGGCTTCGCCGCCGTGCTCACCCCCGTCGGCGCCGGCTGCCCCGACCCGTGGATCGTCTGCGCGGCGGTCGCCCAGCACACCGAGCGGCTTGGCATGCTTGTCGCCGTCCGGGCCGGCTTCGCGCTGCCCACGCTGATCGCCCAGCAGGCCGAGGCGTTCCAGGCCGTCTCCGGCGGCCGCCTGTCGCTCAACATCGTGACCGGCGGCGACCCGGCCGAGCAGCGCGCGTACGGCGACTTCCTGGGCCACGACGAGCGCTACGCGCGCACCGGGGAGTTCATCGAGGTCCTGCGTCGCGCCTGGGCCGGCCGGCCGTTCGACCACGCCGGGACGCACTACCGGGTCGACGGCGGCGGACTCGCCACCCCGTTGGCCGACCCGCCGCCGATCTACTTCGGTGGCGCGTCCCCGGCCGCCGAGACGGTGGCCGCCCGGCAGGCCGACGTGTACCTGATGTGGGGCGAGCCGCCGGCGGCGATCGCGGCCCGGGCCACCCGCATCCGTGCGCTCGCCGCCGAGCACGGCCGCACCCTGCGCACCGGCCTGCGGCTGCACGTCATCGCCCGGCCCACAAGCGAACAGGCGTGGGCCGAGGCCGACCGGCTTCTCGCCGGCATGAGCCCGCAGCGGATCGCCGCCGCCCACGCCCGGTTCCGCAAGATGGACTCCGTCGGCCAGGCCCGGATGGCCGCGCTGAACGCCGGCCGCACCGACGGGCTCACCGTCGCACCGAACCTCTGGGCCGGTGTCGGCCTGGTCCGCGAGGGCGCCGGCACCGCGCTCGTCGGCAGCTACGCCGAGGTCGCGACCCGGATCGACGAGTACGCGGCACTCGGCGTCGACGAGTTCATCCTCTCCGGTTGGCCGCACCGGGAGGAGGCCGAGCGGGTCGGCGCCGAGGTCCTGCCCCGCCTCGCCAACCCGGTGACGGTGGCTCCGCGGAGGTCGCCGGTGGCGGGGGTGCCGACGCGCTAGGGTCGATCCCGTGGCGGCGCGGAGATCCAGAATTCCAGCGACGAAGTATCCGGTCGAGCGGTTCACCCTCGACAACGGCCTGCGGGTGGTCCTGACCCCCGACCGCAGTGCCCCGGTGATCGGGGTGGCGGTGGTCTACGACGTCGGTATCCGCTCCGAGCCGGAGGGGAGGACCGGGTTCGCCCACCTCTTCGAGCACCTGATGTTCCAGGGCTCGGAGAACCTGGAGAAGCTGGCCCACTTCCGGCACGTGCAGGGCGCCGGCGGCACGTTCAACGGCTCCACCCACCTGGACTACACCGACTACTTCGAGACGCTGCCGAGCAACGCGCTGGAACGCGCGCTGTTCCTCGAGGCGGACCGGATGCGCGGGCCCCGACTGACCGAGGAGAACCTGCGTAACCAGGTCGACGTGGTCAAGGAGGAGATCCGGGTCAACGTGCTCAGCCGGCCGTACGGTGGCTTCCCCTGGCTGACTCTGCCGCCTGTCATGTTCGACACGTTCCCGAACGCGCACGACGGCTACGGATCGTTCGACGACCTGGAGTCGGCCACCGTCGCTGACGCCGCCGACTTCTTCCGCCGCTACTACGCCAGCGGCAACGCGGTGCTGGCCGTCAGCGGCGACATCGACGTGGCCGAGGCGACCGAGCTGGTCACCCGGCACTTCGGCGACGTCCCGTCCCGTCCCGCGCCGCGGCGGCCCGATTTCACCGAGCCCGACCTGACCGCTGAGCGGCGCAGCTCGTACACCGACGCCCTGGCGCCGCTGCCGGCGGTGGCCGGCGCGTGGCGGGTGCCCGACCCGGTCGGCGACTTCGCGGGCTACCTGCCGTACGTGGTGCTCGCCGAGGTGCTCACCGACGGCGACGCGTCCCGGCTTGTCGAGCGCCTGGTGCAGCGGGACCGCACGGTGACCAGCCTCGGTGGCTACCTCGGGTTCATGGGCGACCCGTTCGACGTCCGCGACCCCACCGCGCTGCTGCTCCAGGCGCACCTGCCGCCCGGGGGCGACGTGGAGAAGGTGCTGCGCACCGTCGACGAGGAGCTGGACCGGTTGGCCACCGACGGGCTGACCGACGGTGAGCTGGCCCGCACCCAGGCCCGGATGGCCACCCACCTGCTGCGCGACACCGACGCGGTGCTCGGCCGGGCGCTGCGGATGGCGGTCCTGGAACAGCAACGCGGCGAGCCGGGCCTGCTCAACGACCTGCCCCGACTGGTCGGCGACGTCACCGAGGAGCAGGTCCGGGCCGCTGCGGCCACCCTGCGCCCGGAGCGCCGCGCCGCGGTCGAGGTCATCCCCGGAGGTGCCCGATGACCACCACCGCAACCCCCGGGCCGCGTACGCTGCCCGCGCTCGGCCCCACCCGCAAGCTCAAGGTGCCCAAGCAGGCCGAGCGCACGCTGCGCAACGGGCTCACCGTGATCGCCGTACGCCGGCCGGCGGTGCCCCTCGTCGAGCTGCGGCTCTGGGTGCCGTTCGGCCGCGCCCACCTCGCGCGTGGCGCGATGCTCTCGCAGACGATGCTCTCCGGCACCGATTCGATGACAAGCGTGCAGTTGGCCGCCGAGTTGCAGAAGGTGGGCGGCGGACTGTCCGCGGGCGTCGACCCGGACCGGCTGATGCTCTCCGGCGCCGGCCTGGTCACCGGCCTGGATCGGATGCTGGAACTGCTGGCAGAGGTGCTCACCGGTGCCAGCTACCCGGGCGACGAGGTGGCCGCCGAGCGGGACCGGCTGATCGACCGGATCCAGGTCGCCCAGAGCCAGCCGGCGCACCTGGCCCGCGAGGCGCTGCTGAAGCGGATCTACGGGCGACACCCGTACGCCACGCAGACCCCGGAGCCGGCCCAGATCCGTGCCGTCCGACCGGCTGCCCTGCGCAGCCTGCACGCCGAGCGGGTGCACCCCGCCGGGGCGCAGCTCGTGGTGGTCGGCGACGTGCAGCCGGAGAAGGCCCTGGACGCGGCCGAGCGGGCGCTCGGTGGGTGGGCCGGGGCCGGTCGTACGGCCACCCTGCCGGCCACCCCGCCGCTGGAGCCGGGGCCGCTGCTGCTCGTCGACCGGCCCGGATCGGTGCAGTCCTCGCTGCGGGTAGCGCTGCCCGCCGTGCCGCGCACCGACCCCGACCACGCCCCGCTGCAACTGGCCAACCTGATCTTCGGCGGCTACTTCTCGTCCCGCTGGGTGGAGAACATCCGCGAGGACAAGGGCTACACGTACGGCCCCCACTCGGTGATCGAGCACTCGGTGGCCGGGTCGGTTCTGGTCGCCGGCGCCGAGGTGGCCACCGAGGTCACCGGCCCGGCGCTGCTGGAGACCACGTACGAGCTGGGCCGGCTGGCGTCCCTGCCGCCGAAGCCGGAGGAGTTGGAGCAGGCACGGCAGTACGCCCTGGGCACCCTCCAGCTCGGCATGTCCACACAGGCCGGTCTGGCCGCGCTTACCAGCGCGTACGCCGGCAACGGCCTGCGGCTGGAGTTCCTCGCGGAGTACGCGGCCCGCCTGGCGAAGGCGACAGTAGACGACGTCGCGCGGGCTGCCGCCCACTACCTCGCGCCCGCCCGGGCGGCTGTGGTCGTGCTCGGCGACGCCGAGCGGATCACCCCCGGGCTGGCGGCGCTGACGCCTGTGCACACCGAGCCGGTGCAGCCGTGAGGCGTCGTCCCGGCGCGTCCGGCCGGGCCGCCGCCGGCGCCGGAGCGCGGGCGTGAGCGGGGAGACGGCGCCACCGCTGGCGCGGTCCACGCTTGATCGCGCCGCGCACCGGCGGGGCGACGCGCAGTGGCTGACCGAGGCGTGGCTGCGGGGTCGGATACTGCTGCTCGACTCGACCGACGACGGACGGACGCTCGCCCGCACCGACGTGTCGCCTCCCGTGCTGGTGCTGTTCGGCGCGGCCGACGTGCCGGCCGGCGCCGAGTCGACGGCGATGTTCCTCGGCGTCGAGCCGGACGGGGTGCCGGTCTTCGCGCTCGACGCGCCGCTGCCGACGGTGCCGGGCACCCGGCCGGTCAACCTGCGGGAGGTGGGCCACCTGCTCGGCGACCGGGAGGCCGGCATCTTCACCACGGCGCTCGCGCTGCTCAACTGGCACACCCGGCACGGCTACTCGACGGCCACCGGTGCGCCGACGGTGATGGACGAGGCCGGCTGGTCGCGTGTGGATCGCGACGGCGGGCGGATCTGGCCGCGTACCGACCCGGCGATGATCGTGCTGGTGCACGACGGCGTCGACGGCCCCGAGGGCCGCTGCCTGCTCGGCAACAACGCCGGTTGGCCGGGCACCCCGGGCGGCCGGCGCTACTCCTGCCTGGCCGGATACGTCGAGCCGGGGGAGTCGGCGGAGGCCGCCGTGCTGCGCGAGGTCCGCGAGGAGGTGGGCATCTCCGTCGAGCGGATCGCGTACGTCGGCAGCCAGGCCTGGCCGTTCCCGGGCTCGCTGATGCTGGGCTTCCTGGCCACCGCCGACCCGGCGGATCCGGTGCGGGTCGACCCGTCCGAGATCGCGTACGCCAGGTGGTTCAGCCGCGCCGAGATCGGGGCAGCGTGTGCGGGGAGGGCCGTGGACGTGGGGGACGGGGCCCGGCTGATCCTGCCGCCGCCGTCGTCGATCGCGCTGTTCCTCATCCATCGTTGGTTGGACGGCTGGGTGGACGCCGACCACTGAGCACGGTCCCGGCCCGCGGCCGCCGTTGCCGCGGCGGTCACGGGCCGGGAACACGGGCCGTCGTGGCCGGTGGGAGCGAATGACGCGGCGGGGGAGCCGAGCCGACCACGACGGACGTCTGTGGGGTCAGGTGCCGGTGCGGCCGGGTCTGCGGCGGAAGACGGGCCGCGGCTCGCCGAGCGGCAGGACCTTGACCCGTTGCTTGCCGGCTCGCACCGCGCCGACCGTGGACAGGGCCCGGGCCAGCAGCAACGCCGCGTCCCGGTCCTCGGCGTGCACGGTCTGCCGGCGCGGTTCCGGCGCGGTCGTCTCGTCGCGGAGGCGATGACCGTCCGCCCAGGCGGCGGCGATGTCGCCGTCGGCGACGGTGCGGATGTCGGTGCGAACGATCAGGAACCGCATAAGGGTCTCCGGATGAACCGCGACGAATGAGCCAGTGTGGAAGTTCCACGTTCTCGTGGGTCATGTTACGCCCCGTGTTCATCCCAGCAAGTGAAACGCGCCTATTGGTTCCGAGCCTCGTCCGATCGGCGGATGCCTGGTCAGCGGGGTCGTCGCCGCACATGACGACGGGGCCGCCGGCAACCTGCCGACGGCCCCGCCCGGTTCGGGAGGCTCAGTTCAGATCGAACTGGCCCGTCTTCGCTCCGGTGATGAAGCCGAGCCAGCCGGCCCGGTTGAACAGCAGCACCGGGCCGCCCCGGTCCTTGCTGTCGCGCAGCGCGACCGCCGACGGGCCGGTGCCCAGGGGTGCGACCTCCACGCAGTTGGAGGTCTGGCTGCGTGTGCTGGTGCGCCACGGGGCGTCCGCCAACGAGTTGGCGGAGACGGACGGCGTGTTGTGGATGTCGTTCATGGCTCTGCTCCTGATGTGAACCGATCCGATGGGACGAGTGGTGCCGCACGCCTCGACGGAGGGTCCCCCGTGGATCACCGATCCGTCAGTCGCCCCGAATCCCGGCGGCGTTGGGTCGGCGCCGTTGCCGGCCCGAACGCCACTGTGGATGGGGACGTCGCCCCGGTCGGCCGTCCCGTCGCCTCGATCAGCCAGGAGAGGGTGTCCGAGGCGTCAAGTGCCGCCGTGCATAGCCACTCGAACACCACTTTATAGCGATTTAGCGTGATTGACTCGGTCGACATGACGTCGGTGAACCCCCCTTCGATGGCCAATGTCTCCGGATCGAGCGGATCGGCGAACCGATAGAGGGAGAAGGCGGTCGGCGGAAGGTACCAGTCGCCTATCTGCGTATCCCGCAGAAGCAGGTGCAGCGTCACGTTGGGCAGCAGGGCCAGGTCGCACAACTGGACCAACTGCTCGTGCAGCACGTCGGGTGGGCCGGCCCGGCGGCCGAGGGCCGCCTCCTCCAGCACTGCGGTGTAGCTCGGCGCGTGCGGCTCGCGGGTCAGCAGCAACTGGCGGGCCAATCGGGCCTGCACCTCGGTCTCCGGCTCATCGGTCGGGTCCGGTTCGCCTGCGCCCTCGCTCACCTGGCGGGCCGAGACGATCCGGACCTTCGCGTACCCGGCGGTCTGCAGCAGGCCCGGCACCAGAACCGGGTTGTACTCGGAGATCTCCGCGCAGCCCGCCTCCAACTCGGCCCAACTGCGCTGCTGCTGCGTCATCACCGGAAAGTTCTTCAACCACCCGCGCATGTCGCCGGCCTCACCGGCGATCCCGAGCAACTCGTCGCGGGCCGCGGCGTCGGCCCCGTACAGGTCGAGCAGAACGCCGACGTCCTGCGGGTCCGGTCGGCTGCGGCCGTTCTCCAGGCGGGACAGTTTGGACGCGGACGCCCAACCGATCCGTTCGATAACCTGGTCACCGGTGAGGCCCGCGGCTTCGCGCAGACTGCGCAGTTCGATGCCCAACCGTCGGCGACGCATGATCGGGCTGGGTGCGGCAGGAGGCACAGTGTCCTCTTTCCCGTCGACCGCCGCAGACGCGACGGTAACTGTATGAAATTCGCCCCCCACGGTCAGTATGGACGGCGCGACCGGCGTCGGAGGGTCCGGCGGGGGCGTGTCTTGCGAAAAATGGACCACGGTTACGCCCGACGACGACGGACCCGTGGTCCACGCCCCGTCGACCGCGCCCAGCCGGGCACGCCATCCCGCCGGAGGGACCCCATGCGCACCGTCCTGCGCCGACCCGACTTCCGCCTGCTGTTCGGCGGCCTGCTCGCCAGCATGACCGCCGAGTCGATCCTGCTGCTCGCGCTCGCCATCTGGGTCAAGGACCTGACCGGCTCCAACGGGCTCGCCGGCGGCATCATCTTCGCCGTCATCGCCCCGATGATGCTGGCGCCGCTTGTCGGTTGGTTCGTCGACAGGTACCCGCGCCGGCCCTTCTTCGTGACCGCGAACGTGGTCACCGCGCTGCTGCTCGTGCCGCTGTTCACGGTCCGCGACGCGGGTGACGTCTGGCTCGTGTACCTGGTCGCAGCCCTGTACGGCCTCTCGTCCATCACGCTCGGCGCGGCGCTCAGCGGGTTGCTCCGGCAGTTGGTGCCGCTGGAGCTGCTCGCCGAGGCGAACGGCGTGCTGCAGACCGTACGCCAGGGGCTGCGGCTGATCGGTCCGCTGGCCGGCGCGGCGCTCTACGCGGCGCTCGGCGGGTGGGCGCTGGCCGGGATCGGCATGGTCGGCTTCGTGACCGCGGCCGCGGTGGTGAGCGCGGTGCCGAGCCCGGCGCTGACGCCGCCGACCGTGCGGCTGCGCTGGCCCGCCGAGCTGGGCGCCGGCCTGCGGCACCTGACCGGTGAGCCGGCCCTGCGCCGGGCCCTGCTCGGCTACGGGCTCGGGTCGCTGGTGATGGGCTTCAGCGAATCGCTGATCTTCGCCTACGTCGACCAGGGGTTGAACCGGGACGCCGCCTTCGTGGGCGTGCTGGTCATGGTGCAGGGCGTCGGCGGGCTGTTCGGTGGGCTCTGCTCACCGGCGCTGGTCCGCCGAATCGGAGAGATCGGCACACTGGCCGCCGGGGTGGCGTTCTTCTCACCTGCCGCGCTCGCGCTCGCGTACCCCGACCTGCGACTCGGTTTCGTGGCGGTGCTGCTGGCAGGCGTCTCGCTGCCGTTGACGATGGTGGGCCTGCACACGCTGATCCAGCGACGTACGCCACCGGGGCTGGTCGGACGGGTCGCGGCGGCCACCCAGGCGTTGGTCAGCGGCCCGCAGGCGCTGTCCATCGGCGCCGGCGCCCTGCTTGTCGGCGTCCTGGACTACCGGGCGCTGTTCCTGCTGGTCGGGGTGGCCACGTTTGCCGCCGGCGTCTACCTCTGGCGGGGCCGGCACCTGAGCGCGCCGGCCGGCCGCCGTGGACCCACACCGCCGCCCCGACCGACGCTCCCCGCGCCGCGCCGCCCGGTCGACGCCGACATCGACGCGCCGGTGGCCACGGGACCCCGGCGGCCGCCCCGGCGGTGACGGATGTCGGACACGACGAACGGCCGCCCGGATGGGCGGCCGTTCGTCGAGAGGTGACCCGGCCGGTCAGGCGTTGAGGGTCGCCAGGTGCTGCTTGACCTGTGTGATCGAGGGGTTGGTCAGGGCGCTGCCGTCATCGAAGCGCAGCGTCGGCACCGTCTGGTTGCCGCCGTTGACGCTCATCACGAACTCCGCGGCCGCCGGGTCCCGCTCGATGTCGACCACCTCGTACCCGATGCCCTCCCGGTCGAGCTGCGACTTCAGCCGGTGGCAGTAGCCGCACCAGGGGGTGGAATACATCGTCAGCATGGTCGGATCCTCCAACTCCTCTGACCGCCGGCTTGCGGGTCAAGCCGAGGCTGTCCGCTACAACGTCCGGAGGAGCTGAGATGATTCCTGGTTGTGGTGGTTCACTCAGCGTCGGAAGGCGTACTTGCCGGGCTGGACCCGGAGCAGCGCACCGCGGTGACCGCACCCGCCGGCCCGGTCTGCATCCTCGCCGGCGCCGGCACCGGCAAGACCCGCGCGATCACCTCCCGAATCGCCCACCGGGCGCTCTCCGGGGAGATCTCCCCCCGGCACGTGCTCGCGGTCACCTTCACCGCCCGCGCCGCCGCCGAGATGCGACAGCGTCTCACTCTGCTCGGGGCGCATGGTGTGCAGGCGCGGACGTTCCATGCGGCGGCGTTGCGGCAGGTGCGGTACTTCGCCCCCCGCCTGCTGTCCGGCCGGGCCATGCCCGAACTGCTGGACAGCAAGGTACGGCTGGTCACCCTCGCCGCCGCCCGGGTCGGCCTGCGGACCGACCGGGCCGCCGCGCGGGACCTGGCCGGCGAGATCGAGTGGGCCAAGTCGTCGCTCGTCGAGCCGGGGGACTACGTCGTGTCGGCGGCCCGGGCGTTGCGGGACACGCCGCACGAGCCGACGAAGGTCGCCGAGGTGTTCACCGCGTACGAGCAGCTCAAGCGCTCCAACGGGGTGATCGACTTCGAGGACATGCTGCGGGCCGCGGTGTGGGGCATCGAGGAGCACCCGGACGTCGGCGAGCAGATCCGCACCCAGTACCGGCACTTCGTGGTCGACGAGTACCAGGACGTCAACCCCCTCCAGCAGCGGTTGCTCGAGGCCTGGTTGGCCGGCCGCAACGACCTGACAGTTGTCGGCGACGCCAGCCAGACGATCTACTCGTTCACCGGGGCGACCTCGTCGTACCTGGTCGACTTTCCCCGCCGGCACCGCAACGCCACTGTGGTCCGGCTGGTTCGCGACTACCGCTCGACCCCGCAGGTCGTCGGGCTGGCGAACGCGGTGATCTCCCAGGCCCGGGGCACCGAGGCACGGTTGCGGCTGGAGTTGAGCGGGCAGCGCCCACCCGGTCCCGAGCCGGACCTGCGGATCTTCACCGACGAGCCGGCCGAGGCGAACGCGGTGGCTGCCCGCTGCCGCGCGCTCATCGACGCGGGCACCCCGGCGAAGGAGATCGCGGTGCTGTTCCGGGTCAACGCCCAGTCCGAGGCGTACGAGAAGGCGCTCACCGAGGCCGCCGTCCCGTACGTCGTGCAGGGGGCCGAGCGGTTCTTCGAGCGGACCGAGGTGCGCCAGGCGATGGTCGCCCTGCGGTCGGCCACCCGCTCGATCCCCGGGGAGACCCCGTTGCCGACCGCCGTGGTCGAGGCGCTCACCGCGGTCGGCTGGGCCCCGGACGCGCCCCCGGCCGGCGGCGCCGCCCGCGAGCGCTGGGAGGCGCTGTCCGCGCTGGTCCAGCTCGCCGAGGAGTACGCGGCGACCCCCGAGGTGGTGCCGATCGGCGAGGCCGCGTCGGTGGAGCGCCCGGTCACCCTCACCGACTTCACCGAGGAGCTGGCCCGGCGGGCCGCCCAGCAGCACGTGCCGACGGTGGACGGGGTCACGCTGGCGTCCCTGCACTCGGCCAAGGGGCTGGAGTGGGACGCGGTCTTCCTGGTCGGCCTCGCCGAGGGCACCCTGCCCACCACGTACGCAAAGACCGTCGAGCAGGTCGAGGAGGAGCGCCGGCTGCTCTACGTCGGGATCACCCGCGCGCGGCAGTGGCTCTGGCTGTCGTACGCCGCCGCGCGCTCGCCGGGCGGACGGGCCCGGCGGCCGTCGCGGTTCCTGCCCCAGCTGGACCGCTCCGGCGGCACCGAGCGGGCCGGCGCCTCCACCGGTCCCGCGCGCCGTCCCGAACGACGCCGGACGCAGATCGTCTCCTGTCGGATCTGCGGCGCCACCCTGCTCGCCGGCCCCGACCGCAAGTTGGGTCGATGCCCCACCTGCCCGTCCGACATCGACGATGAGCTGCACGAACGGCTGCGCGAGTGGCGGCAGCGGGTGGCCGGCGCGCAGAAGGTCCCGGCGTACGTGGTGTTCACCGACGCCACGTTGACAGCGCTTGCCGAGCGGCGTCCCGGCAGGCCGGAAGAGTTGATCGCCATCGCCGGCATCGGCCCCCGCAAACTGGGCCTCTACGGGGAGTCGGTGTTGGCGCTCGTGCAGGGCGCTGGGGTGGACGACGTCTGCCCGGAGAAAACTTTCGAAATCTCGTCGTAAATTCGTTTGCCCTCGCCCCCGGGCGAGGAATAGCCTCAGAACACACCACGCGAGCGGCGCCATTCCGGCTGCTCACGGGGGTTGGTCCAGTCGATTCGAGGAACGTGAGGGAGGTGGCCACCGTGGAGATCTTCACCTATGAGCGTCTGACGGCGATGCCGTCTGTCTGCGCTCCGTTGTCGGCTGTCCGGGTGGCCCTTGCGGCCGCACGACCGTCGGTTCCGCAGGTGCACCAGGTTCAGGCCGAGCTGACCCTGGCCGTCGCGCCCACCGGATTCAACGGGACCAGTGGCATCACGGGCATGGACATCAATGGCGTCAAGCGGCGCACGGATGTCCGCGGCGTTCCACCTCGAGGCAAACCGGTCTGATCTTCAGACACCGGCTCACCTCGAGGCCGCGGAACCCGCTACCGGGATCCGCGGCCTCAGTTTTTTGCCCCGCCGAAGTACGTCGGAATGCGATCCACGAGATCGATGTGAGAGAGAGGTGACCGGGAGATGAGTCTGGCGTTGGCCCCCCTCGATGTGAGCGTCGAGCTGGAGGCGAACCTGCCCTGCCGGAAGTTCGACCCCGACCTGTGGTTCTCCGACTCGCCTGCCGAGCTCGAGCTGGCCAAGTCGCTCTGCGGGGACTGCCCGCTGCGCGTCGAGTGCCTGGCCGGGGCGGTGGAGCGAGCGGAGCCGTGGGGCGTCTGGGGCGGCGAGATCTTCGAGCGTGGCGCGGTCGTCCCGCGCAAGCGGCCCCGTGGCCGTCCGCGCAAGGAGGACGTCGCTCGTGACGCCGAGCTTCGGGTCGAGGCCGAGGCGCGCCTGGCAGCCAGTGGGCTGTCCGAGGTGCGTGGCGCGGTCCGGCTGGCAGCCTGACATGTTCCCGACCCGTACCAACTACGCCGGTGGCACACCGGCAGTGAGTGAGAAAACGATGTTGAACGTTCCGAGTGGAGCCTTCGAGATGCAACTACTCCACGAAGCGTTGACCAGGGCTCGAATGCGCCGGCCTCAGGCCGGTCGTACCACCACGCGCACTGAGGCAACCCGATCCGCCCGTACCGTCGCCATGAACAGCCGCAACCAGTCGGCGCGCGACCTGGGCGTTCTCTAGTACCACCCCACGCAGAAGGGCGGGTGCCGACCGGCACCCGCCCTTCGTGACGTCTGGCCCCGACCTGCTCAGGCCACCGGGGCGAAGCCCGGCAGCCAGCGCTCCAGGATGCTGCGGTACGGCGCCTTGGCCTCCAACTGGCAGAGCACCCCGATCGAGCCGAGCGTCACCCGGTGGATGAGCAGGTACGACGGGGGCAGGTTGAGCTGCCTGCTCAGCTGGTAGGTGGGGGAGCGGGGGCTGGCCAACCGGCCCGCCTCGGCCCGCAGCCAGGCCCGGGTGAAGCGGAACCCGTCGGCCGCGATGGGCTCCAGCATCGGGCGGAGGAAGTCGAGGACCCCCTCGGCGTCGATCTCGTCGGTGGCACCGATGAACCCCTCGTCCCGTAGGCCCGCCACCACCCCGTCCGCGTCGCCGCGCAGGGCCCGCCCGGCGATGCGGCCGATCGGCTCCGGCGTGCCCTCGGGCATCCGGGCCACCGCACCGAAGTCGATCACCCCGAGACGGCCGTCGGGCAGCAGCCGGAAGTTTCCCGGGTGCGGGTCGGCGTGCAGGAGGCCGGCCCGTTGGGGTGCGGAGAGATGCAACGTGGCCATGAGCCGGCCGGCCTCGTCCCGCTGCTCCTCGGTGCCCTCCCGGATGATGTCGGCAAGCGGTGTGCCCGTCACCCATTCGGTGACCAGCACCCGGGGCGACGTGGAGACCACCTCCGGGATGAAGATCTCCGGATCGTCGGCGTACGCGGCGGCGAAGGTGCGCTGCGACTCGGCCTCCAGCTCGTAGTCCAGCTCCTCGGTGATCCGCTCACGCAGCTCGACGAGGAGTGGCTTGACGTCGAGGCCCGGCTGGATCGCCCGGAACATCCCGCCCAGCCGGGAGAGCTGCTTGAGGTCGGCGAGCAGCGCGTCACCGGCGCCCGGATACTGGATCTTGACGGCCACGTCGCGGCTGTTCGGTTCGCCGGACGGGCCGTACCCCGGCTCACGCCACCGTGCCCGGTGCACCTGCCCGATGCTGGCCGCCGCGGCCGGGGTGTCGTTGAACTCGACGAACCGGTCGCGCCAGTCGGGGCCGAGCTGCTCGGCCAGCACCTTGTGCACACTCGCGGCCGGCAGCGGCGGCGCGGCCTCCTGAAGCTTGGTCAACGCCTGCCGGTACGGCGCGGCGATCTCCTCCGGCAGGGCCGCCTCGAAGACCGACAGCGCCTGGCCGAACTTCATCGCCCCGCCCTTGAGCTGGCCCAACACGCTGAACAACTGCTCGGCGGTGCGCTGCTGGATCTCCGCGGAGATCACGTCGGAGGCGAGCCCGGTGACGCGCTTACCCATGCCGAGGACGGTCCGGCCGGCGAAGCCGAGCGGCAGAGCGGCGAGCTTGGCGGTCCGGGACACGGCCCGGCGCGGGATGTCGGTCACTTCGCCATTGTTACCGACCGGAGGGGTCCGCTGCTGCTGTGCGGCCGGGCTGGTGCGTACACCCGGCTCGGCGAGCACCCGCACGCCGGGTGCGGCGGCCAACCCCGGCGGCGGAACCGGCCCGCTCCGGTGATCTCCATGGCGCCGCCAAGCGTCTCGGGGTGACCGCCGTCGAGGTGCGCCAGCGCCTCCGCGACCGCGTACCCGATGGCCGCGAGCAGGGTGCCGGTCGCGCCGGCGGCCACCGACTCGGCCGCGGCGAGCTGGGCGGCGAGCCCCGGCCAGGCCGGATCGCGGTCGGCGCGGTGCAGCTCGACGCAGCGCAGGCACGGGCCGGCGGGTGGGCGGACCAACGGCCCGATGACCGGTACGCCCTCGCGGAGGGTCACCAGCAGGTGCGGTTGACGGCGCTGGGCGAGACCGGCGGCGAGCAGCGCTGGCGGACGATCCGCGCCGAGCTGGATCACCAGGTCCACCCGGGCGGCCCGGACCGGGTGGGTACCGGTGCCAGGCGCGACACGGTCGACCGCCGCCCGGATCGCCGGGGCCAGCGGCCGACCCAACTCGGTGGCGGGGATGCCCGTCGCGATCAGGTCGGCCGGGCGCACCGAACCGGTGAGGTGCGGGATCACCTGTCCGACGCCGGCCTGGGCCAGCGCCACCGCCAACGGACCGCCGAGCGCGCCGGCGCCGGAGAGCAGCACCCGGGCCGCCCGCCGGCGACGCAGCACCTGTGCGGGAGTGCCGGGCAGCCGGGCCGCGACCAGGGCCAACGCTCCGGCCTCGGCGGCGAGCCGGGCGCGGACCGGCCCGGCCAGGTCGCGGGGGAGCAGGCTGTGCGCCGGCACCAACAGGCCCGCCGCGCGCAGGGCGTCCAGCAGCGTACGCGCGTCGTCGGTGGCGACCTGGGCCGCGCTTGCCTGGACCAGCACGTCACGCTCGCTGCGGGTGCCGTCCAGCAGGTCGAGCAGGGCGGCGGTACGCGGGTTGGCCAGCTCCACCAGCACGGCGGGCCCCGGGCCGACACCGAGCTGGAGGGTGTGTCGATCCCGCCAGAGCCGGCTGAGGCCGGGCAGGAGCGTGGGGCGGGGCAGCGCGGTACGACTCATGGTGACGAATCGTGACCGCTTCCCTGCGCTCGGTCGATCGTTGTCCACAGGCGGCCGGGGCCGTATCCAGCCTTGTCCACAGGATCTGCCGGGTTATCCACAGGCCACCGGACGTGCTGTCGGTCACCCGACAGGCTCGCCTTCTCCCGGGACCACAACGGGGGGCGGGACGGCCGCACGGCCGTCCCGCCCCCCGTCGATCCGTACCTGTCAGACCTTCGCCTTGCCGAGAATCCGGTTCACTGTTGTGCCGCAAACCGGACACTTGCCCTTGGCCATGTTCATGCCGGTCTTCGAGACCTCCACGTGCCCCTCGAAGTCCCGCTTCTCCTTGCACTTCACGCAGTAACCGTTGTAGGTCTGGGCCTGGTCGGCCACGGTGCCCCTCCTCGTCTCGTCCGCCGGTCAATACGGTCCCGGCGGGGTGCCCGGCGGCGGGCCACACGGGGCGCCGGCGCTGGGTCTCACTCCACGGCCACCTCCGTGACCGCTGGTCCGCGGACCCTACCCAGGTCTGGGCAGTTCCATGTCAGCTGTGCATCGACACTGTGAGCAAGTCGACGTCGAGAGTGTGCATGGCGAAATAGGTCGGATAAGTCAGTTTGGCGGGGACACGCCGACCAAACCCTCACAGCCACCCGTGCGAGTGCCCCCGCGGCGGCGCCGGACTCGGTGATCACCTACGGTGGAGGGGAGCCGCGCGGCGGCGCGCCGTCGGCGTACACGGTGGGTGACGAGACGGCCCGGCGGAGTCCCGGCGACCACCGGCCCAAGAAATTTTCGGGACGCCTGACGACCAATCACCATTTTTTGGGCGCGTGTCGTGCGGTTGACCCTTGCGGACCCCTGGTCAGTACGCATTAGCTTTCCTTCGTGACACGTAGCCGAGGCTGCGCGGGCCAGTGATGGCGGGGACGCGTAAGCCGGTCGTCGAGGTGCGGCGCAGCCAGCGTCGGCGACGCACGGTGTCTGCGTACCGTGACGGTGAGCGCGTGGTCGTCCTCATCCCGGACCAGTTCTCCCGGGCCGAGGAGAGCGAGTGGGTCGACCGCATGTTGGCGCGACTCGCCGCCCGCGAGGGTCGGCTCGCCCGCTCGGACGACGAACTGGTCGCCCGTGCCAACCGGCTGATCGACCTCTACCTCGGCGGCTACGGCGTGAAGGCGGTGCCCGCAAGTGTCCGCTGGGTCACCAACCAGAACGGCCGCTGGGGCTCCTGCACGCCCGCCGACCGCAGCATCCGCATCTCGCACCGCGTCCAGGACATGCCCGACTGGGTGATCGACTATGTGCTGCTGCACGAGCTGACCCACCTCATCGTGCCCAGCCACAACGCCCGCTTCTGGGCACTCGTCGGCCGCTACCCCAAGTCGGAGCGCGCCCGCGGCTACCTCGAAGGCGTCGCCGCCGCCTCCTGCACCCCCGTCCCCACCTGATCAAGAATGTCCCGAGTCGCCGGGCTGCCGAGGTTGATCGACTCGTGTTCCTGGAACCCGCGCTGTCGATGCCCTCCGGAGACCACGACTTCAAGGAAGGCGAGTCGATCACGCCTTCGCGCGGGCGGGGCTGGCCGTGCCCGGCGAGCGGGTGGTCGGGGCGGTCGGGGTGGGCGCTAGGGTCGGGGTGTGGCACGACGGGTGGTAGTGGCGTTGCTCGGGCCGGTTCCCTGGTCACCGCCGGGCGTCGACCGGGCCGAATGGCGAGCGGCCCTCGCGGAAGACGTCATCGACCTGTTCGCCACGCTCAACGAGGTGGAGGTCGCGGTCGCGGTCACCCCCGCCGACCGGGCCCTCGCCGACGCGTTGGTCTGGCCCGGCACGACGGTGTACGAGGTGGCCGAGTCGACGCCGAACGCCGTGTTCGCCGCGCTGGAG
The DNA here is from genome assembly GCF_026342015.1 of Micromonospora lupini. NCBI lineage: Bacteria > Bacillati > Actinomycetota > Actinomycetes > Micromonosporales > Micromonosporaceae > Micromonospora > Micromonospora lupini. The sequence continues at coordinate 355,712 of NZ_JAPENL010000002.1, read as the reverse complement.
GGCTACGACCAGGCGGCCGTGCTGGTCAGTGACGTGCCTGACCTGCCCGCACTGACCGTCGGCAAGCTGCTGCGCCCCCTCACCACCCGACCGGTCGCGGTGGCTCCTGTCGAGGGCGGCGGCCCGGGTCTGCTCGGGGTTGCGGTACGGCTGCCCGCGCCGGACTGGCTACCGACGCTTGAGTTGGACACGGCGACGCCGGCTCAGGCGCGCGCCAATGCCCCGCACCCTGGTGACGTGGCGGTCACCACGGGCTGGCGCCGACTGCGCGGCCCGGCTGACCTGGCCACCCTTGACCCAGCCTTCGAGGGTTGGGAAGCGACTCGCGCGCTTCTCTCCGGGTCGGGCAGACCCGGCTGAACCGTCAGCCTGCCCGCCGACAAGACCCGAGCCACCGCCGGCCAGCCGCGTCGACCGGCCAGGTCCGTCGGCCGCGCCGGGTGCCCGCCGTCGATCTGCGGGCACCCGGCGCGGGACGTCGATGCGCGGACGTCAGGACTTGGCGTCGCCCTCGCCGTCGGTCTCGTCGGACCGACCCGACTGCCCAGGTTGATCCGGTTGATCCGACTGCCCGGGGGCCTTCTCCTCCACTCCACCGGGAGCGGTGAAGTCGAAGCTGTCCAGCTCGCTCAGGTCCGTGTCGTTCATCGCGAAGGCCACCGGGTCGGCGAAGTCGTCGTCCGACGGGAGCAGGTCGGGGTGGCCCCAGACGGCGTCCCGGCCTTCGATGCCGCGGTGCTGGGTGAGTGCCGCCCACAGGGCCGCCGCCTCGCGCAGCCGACGGGGGCGCAGCTCCAGGCCGACGAGCGCGGCGAAGGTCTGCTCGGCGGGGCCGCCGGCGGCCCGGCGGCGGCGGAACGCCTCGCCCAGCCGGACGACGTTGGGCAGGCGGTCGCTGGCCGCGCTGTCCACCACGTGGCACACCCAGCCCTCGACCAGGGCCAGCGCGGTCTCCAACCGGGCCAGCGAGGCCTTCTGCGCCGGGCTGTCCTCGGGTGTGAAGATGCCTTCCAGGGCGATCGCCTGCATCGACTCCGGGTCGGTCGGGTCGACGCGGCCCATCGCCTCCTCGATCGCCTCGCGGTTGACCCGGATGCCCGAGGCGTACATCTCCACGGCGCTGAGCACGTGCCCGCGCAACCACGGGACGTGCTGGAACAGCCGCTGGTGGGCGGCCTCGCGCAGGGCCACGTAGAGGCGCACCTCGTCCTCGGGCAGCTCCAGGCCCTCGCCGTACGCGCGGATGTTGGCCGGGATCAGCGCGGCCGTGCCTGCCGGGCCGAGCGGCAGCCCGATGTCGCCGGCGGAGAGCACCTCCGCGGCGAGCGAGCCGAGGGCCTGCCCCAGCTGACCGCCGAAGAGCGCGCCACCGAGGCTGGCGACCATCGACTGCATCGGGCCGAGCTGGGCGCGCGCCTCCGGCGGCACCAGGTCACCCATCGCGCCGACCATGCGGCTGGCCACCGGATCGCAGAGCTTGCGCCACACGTCGAGCGTCTTGAAGATCCACTCATTGCGGTTCCAGGCGACCGGGGACTGGATGCCCGACGGCCAGGACGAGGCCGGCTCCAACCACAGGTCGGCCAGGCGCAACGCCTCCTCGACCGCGTTGCGCTCGTACGGGGAGACCGCCGGGTCGCCGGCGGCGGCGAGCTGGCTGGCCGCCACCTGCCGGGCCAGGTCCCAGTTGACCGGCCCGCTGCCCGGCGCCGAGAGCAGGTGCTGCAACTGCGACATGAACTGCTGCATCTGCGCGGGATCGTTGGGGTCTGGTGGTTGCCCACCCGGGAGCGCGAAACCGAACGGAATATCAGGCACGACGTCTACGGTACGCGCGCCGCGCCCCTGGTAGCCGCCGCTGGCGTTGCGCTGAGGGCGAAGTCGCGTGGCGCATCCATCGGGCGGGCCCGGAGCAATCGGTACGCTCTGGCGCATGAGACGTCGCGGCCTGACGGTCCTGCTCGGTGCCCTGTTCACCGCCCTGCTGAGCATCGGGGTGCTCCGGGTGCCGATCCCGTACGTGGTGCTCGGCCCGGGCCCGACGGTCAACACCCTCGGCACTGCCGATGGCAAGGAGGTCATCCAGGTCACCGGCCGGGAGACCTCCACCTCCGCCGGCCAGCTCCGGCTGACGACAGTGGGGGTGCAGCCCACGGTGCGGCTCCGTTCGGCGATCGCCGGCTGGTTCTCCGACGACGAGGCGGTGGTGCCGCGCGAGCTGGTCTACCCGCCGGGGGAGTCGACGGAGCAGGTCGAGCAGCGCAACGCCGAGGACTTCAAGGTCTCGCAGACCAGCGCCGAGACGGCCGCGCTGCGTGAGCTGGGCTTCCCGGTGCAGGTAGTGATCAAGACGGTCGCCGCGGACGGCCCGTCCGCCGGGGTGCTCAAGGTCGGCGACGTGGTCACCTCGGTCGACGGTCAGCCGGTGCCGGTGGCCGCCAAGGTCACCGAGCTGATCCGGGCCAAGCCGTCCGGTACGGCCCTGCGGATCGCTTACACGCGCGACGGCGCGGCGGCCACCGCGACGGTGACGAGCCGGGAGCAGGACGGCCGGCCGCGGATCGGCGTCGAGATCGACCAGCAGCAGCCGCACCCGTTCACGCTCGGCATCGACCTGGGGGACATCGGTGGGCCGAGCGCCGGCCTGATGTTCGCCCTGGGCATCGTGGACAAGCTGACCCCGGCCGACCTCACCGGCGGGAAGGTCATCGCGGGCACCGGCACCATCGACGACGAGGGCACCGTCGGCCCGATCGGCGGGATCGCCCAGAAGCTTGTCGGCGCGAAGCATGCGGGGGCCAAGGTATTCCTGGTGCCGGCGGACAACTGCGCCGAGGCGGTCCGCAATCCGCAGCCCGACCTGCCGTTGCTGAAGGTGGGCTCGCTGGACGAGGCGCTCACCGCTCTGGAGACGTTGCGGGCGGGTGGTCAGCCGACCCGCTGCTGACCGGTGTGACCGTGCCCCGACACGCTCAGGAACACCCCGTACTCTGGGTGCCTGATCGGAGCCGATCACATCGAGCGTGCGGAGCCAACAGTGGTAATGCGTAGCAGCAGCCCCCTGCCGAGGATGAGCCGGCGCGGCCGCGTCACCATCGCTGTCCTGGTCGGGGTGTTCGTGCTCTTCACCCTGCTCGGCTGGGGTGTTCAGGCCTGGACGGACTGGCTCTGGTTCGACGAGGTCCGCTACACCGAGGTCTTCACAGGTGTGCTCGTCACCCGGCTGACGCTGTTCCTCGTCATCGGCCTCGGCATGGCGGTGGTCGTCGGCGGCAACCTCTGGCTGGCATATCGGCTGCGTCCGCGGCTGCGGCCGCACTCGGTGGAGCAGGCCACCCTGGAGCGTTACCGGATGGCGCTCAGCCCGCGCCTCGGCACCTGGATCGCGCTCACCGCCGCCGTGGTCGGGCTCTTCGCCGGTCTGTCCGCGCAGAGCCGGTGGAACCAGTGGCTGCTCTTTCGCAACGGTGGTGACTTCGGGGTCAAGGACCCGGAGTTCGGGGTGGACATCGGCTTCTACGTCTTCCAGTTGCCGTTCTGGCGCTACCTGCTCGGTGTCGGCTTCACCGCCGTGGTGCTGGCCCTGATCGGCGCGCTGGCGGTGCACTACCTCTTCGGCGGGGTTCGGCTGCAGGGCGTCGGTGACCGGATGAGCAACGCCGCGCGCGCCCATCTGAGCACCCTCGTCGCGGTGTTCGTGCTGCTCAAGGCCCTGGCGTACGTGCTGGACCGCCGCGCGATGCTGCTTGAGTACAACGAGGGCGCCAAGCTGTACGGCGCCGGCTACGCCGACGTCAACGCGCTGCTGCCGGCGAAGGAGATCCTGGCGTACATCTCGATCGTCGTGGCGATCGCGATCATCGTGTTCTCCAACGCCTGGATGCGGAACCTGGTCTGGCCGGGCATCTCGCTCGCTCTGCTGGGTGTCTCCGCGGTGGCGATCGGCGGCATCTACCCCTGGGCGGTGCAGACCTTCGAGGTGAAGCCGAGCGCCAAGGACAAGGAGGCGCCGTACATCCAGCGCAGCATCGACGCGACGCGTGCGGCGTTCGGGCTGGGGGCCACCGAGACCACCCCGTACGCGGCCAGCAACCTCACCCCACCGGGGAACCTCGCCACCGACACGTCTGTGGTGTCGAACGTGCGGCTGCTCGACCCACAGTTGGTGAGCGAGACGTACACCCAGCTCCAGCAGGTGCGGGGCTTCTACGACTTCGGCCCCAAGCTGGACATCGACAGGTACGGGGTGAACGGCAAGACCTCCGACTACGTCGTCGGCGTCCGTGAGATCAACTACGGCGAGCTGACCGACCAGCAGAACACCTGGATCAACAGGCACACCGTCTACACCCACGGGTACGGGCTGGTGGCCGCGCCGGCGAACCAGGTGGTGTGCGGCGGGCAGCCGTTCTTCGTCTCCGGCTTCCTCGGCGAGAAGACCCAGGAGGCGTGCTCCTCGCAGACCGAGCAGATCCCGGCCAAGCAGCCGCGCATCTACTACGGCGAGCGGATGGCGGCCGACGACTACGCCATCGTCGGGCAGTCGGACCCGAACAAGAAGGCCGAGTTCGACAGGCCGGTCGGTGAGGGCGGCGGCGAGTCCTACACCTACACCGGTGCGGGCGGCGTCAAGATCGGCTCCTTCACCCGGCGGCTGCTGTACGCCATCAAGGAGCAGGAGTCGAACTTCCTGCTCTCCGAGGCGGTGAACAAGGACTCCAGGCTGCTGTACGTGCGCAACCCGCGCGACCGGGTGGAGAAGGTCGCGCCGTTCCTCACACTGGACGGCGATCCGTACCCGGCGGTGGTCGACGGCCGGGTGCAGTGGATCGTCGACGGCTACACGACGGCGGCGACCTACCCGTACGCGGAGCGGGTCAACCTGCAGACCGAGACGACCGACGAGTTGACCAACCGGGGCACCTTCCAGCTCGCCCGGGAGAACGTCAACTACATGCGCAACTCGGTGAAGGCCACCGTCGACGCGTACGACGGCACCGTGACGCTCTACGAGTACGACGACACCGATCCGGTGCTCAAGGCGTGGAACAAGGCGTTCGGCGGGGACCTGATCAAGCCGAAGGCGGACATCCCGGTCGAGCTGACGGAGCACCTGCGCTACCCGGCCGACATGTTCAAGGTGCAGCGCAACCTGCTCACCAAGTTCCACGTGACCAACCCGGGTGACTTCTACTCCGCACAGGACTTCTGGCAGGTGCCGAACGTGCCGGACGCTCCGGACAGCGGCCAGAAGCAGCCTCCGTACTACCTGTTCACCCAGTTCCCGGGCCAGGAGGGCCCGCGGTTCCAGCTCACCTCGGCGGTCACCCCGAACGGCCGGCAGAACCTGGCCGCGCTGATCTCCGGGTCGTACGTCGACGGGAAGCCCCGGCTGGAGGTGCTGGAGCTGCCGGACCAGACCCGGATATCCGGGCCGGTGCAGGTGCACCAGCAGATGACAAACAACGCGAACATCCGCCAGCAGCTCAACCTGCTCTCCAGCAACCAGGCGCAGGTCCAGTACGGCAACCTGCTCTCGCTGCCCTTCGCCGACGGCATGCTCTACGTCGAGCCTGTCTACGTGAAGAGCAACCAGCAGGACGCGTACCCGCTGCTGCAGAAGGTGCTGCTCTCCTACGGTGACGGCGGCTCGTTCGTGGCGCTCGCCGACAACATCAACGACGGCATCAAACAGTTGGTCGAGCAGGGTAAACGGGCCGGGCAGGGCACCTCGCCGCCGCCGACCACGGGGGGCAACCCGACCAACCCGTCGCCGACCGCGACCCCGACCGGGACGCCGACGCCAGGCGGCACCAACCCGCCGCCGACCGGCCAGCTGGCCACCGCCGCGGACCGGGTGCAGGCCGCCATCACCGAGGTCCGCGCCGCGCAGACCTCCGGCGACTTCGAGCGGTACGGTCGCGCGCTCAAGGCGTTGGACGAGGCGCTCACCGCGTTCCAGCAGGCGCAGCAGGCCGCCAATCCCGGTGGTACGCCGAGCGGCAGCGCGCCGCCGCCGTCGCCCAGCGCCACCCCGGGCGGCTGACCGGCCACCCGAGGAGCACCCCGGAGCCCTCGTCGTCGGACCCGCGCGGTCCTGACGTCGAGGGCTCCGTCATATCCGTACGTTATGCCGGCCTGTCGCCTCTCCGACATGCTTTGTCCGGCTGAGCCGCAACCCGCGACCACTCCCCGCCGTCCTTGATGCAACGGGGGCGGACAAGGGGGCAGGCGTGAGGCACGCACAGAGCTTCGACGAGTTCTACCGCAGCACCGCCCGGCGGATGATGAGCTACGGCTACGCGGTGAGCGGTGACCACACCGAGGCGCAGGACCTCGTTCAGGAGGCGTTTGCGCGGGCCTGGCGGCAGTGGGGGCGACTGTCCGAGCATCCGGCGCCCGAGGCGTGGCTGCGGTTGGTGGTGTCCCGGCTGGCGAACGACCGCTGGCGGCACCTGCACCGCTGGCGCGCGATGGTGAGCCGCAGCGGGCCGCCACCGACCACGCCGCCGCCGAGCGAGAACGGGGTGCTGCTCGTCCGCGCCCTTCGCCAACTGCCGGCGACGCAGCGACAGGCGCTTGCCCTGCACTACCTGTTCGACATGCCTGTCGAGGAGATCGCCCGGGAGGCCGGCGTCCCGCTCGGCACCGTCAAGTCCTGGTTGTCGCGAGGTCGGTCCCGGCTGGCCGTACTGCTGCCCGACGTCCACATCGACGAGCTGGAGGCGAACGATGTCAACTGAACTTCCCGACCTGTACCGGTCGCTCACCGTCGTGGCCGACGGTGTGGAGGTGGCCCACCCCGAGCTGGTTCGGCGGCACGCCGACCGGCGGGCCCGGGTCCAGGTGGCCGGCAGTGCGCTGGCGGTGGCGGTGCTGCTCGGCGGGGTGGCCGCCGGTGGGCGGCTGGCGTTCTCCGCCGACGGGTCCGCGCCGCTGCCGCCACCGGCAGGCACGCCGGTCCCGCCGCCGCCGACCGGGTCGGCTCCACCACCGTCCCCGTCGGCGGCGTCCACGGCACCCTCGTCTCCGACGCCGTCGCGTGCCACGCCGAGCGGTACGCGGTCGGCCGAGCCCACCGGCGCGGCGACCGCCCGCCCACCGACCTCGATCCCGGACCGCGCCTTCTTCGTCCTGGCGGCCGCCAACCGGACGGGCCTGGAATCGACCGGGGCGGGCCCGGTCCTGCCGGCGCTGTGCGGAGCCGGGTATCCCAGCGAGTCGGCTGTGGTGCAGCGCCGTGCCCGCTCGTTGGCCTACAAGCGACCGGAGACCCGGGTGGGGAGCGTGCCGGACGGCAGTTACCGGCACAGCATCACGATCTACCGTCCCGGCCGCGCCGACGACGCGCTGCGTGAGCTGCGGCAGGCCGTCCGCGCCTGCCCGGAGCAGAGGATGCCCGACGACCCCAGGACCTGGCGGCAGCGACTGCTGGACCCGGGAGCGTACGGCGACGAGTCGGTGCTGTTCGAGCTGCGTGCGCCGTACCCGCAGGGCATCGGCGATCCGGGCGCGTACGAGGTGCGACTGGTCCGGGCGGTCCGGGTCGACGACGTGGTGACGGTGCTCTGGGAGCAGGGCTGGGAGTACACCGCCGCCGAGCGCGCGCAGGTCGACGCCGACAGTCGACTGGCGGTCGCGGCTGTCGAGAAGTGGCTCGGCTGACGGCGGTATCGGAGTCGTTTTGCGGTGCCCCGGGTCGGTGCGCTACGGTTAACGAGCCGACGCGGGGTGGAGCAGCTCGGTAGCTCGCTGGGCTCATAACCCAGAGGTCGCAGGTTCAAATCCTGTCCCCGCTACGACTGAAAGCCCGTCTCCGGTTCGCCGGAGGCGGGCTTTCGCCATGTCCGGGACTCGTGTTCCGGACATGGCGAGGACCCCGCTGATCATCGTCGGGGCGGATGGGTTATGGTTAACACGTCGACGCGGGGTGGAGCAGCTCGGTAGCTCGCTGGGCTCATAACCCAGAGGTCGCAGGTTCAAATCCTGTCCCCGCTACCACGGAAAGTGCACATCAGAACGCGGTTCCCATTGCCGGGGGCCGCGTTTTTGATTGTGTTCGGCCTGACCCGGTCAAAGGTCAGGCGGGGTGGACCCTCGGCAGAGGTGGTGAGAGATGTTGCGCGAGTCCGTGTTCCGCAGCGAGGACTGGCCGGCCGAGGAGCGGTTCGACGCCTGGCGCGAACGGATGGACAACACGCACGCGCCGCTGCGGCTGGAGAGCGAACAGGCCGCCGATTTCCACGCGTGCCAGCGGCTGATCGATCTCGGGGCGGTGTCGATGTGGCCGGCCCGCTTCGAACAATTGATCTTCCTGCGGACGCCGCGGCTGATCCGGCAGTCCGACCCCGAGGTCTATCACCTCTCGCTCCTGCGCGAAGGCGCGGCCAGGGTGTCCTGGGGTAGGCGGGAGAATGCGTACCGGGCAGGTGATTTTCACCTGAACGACTCATCTCGGCCGTACGAGATCTGGACGAATCACGGCTGGGCCTCGTCCGTGGGCGTGGAGATTCCCAGAGCGCTGCTACCCCTGCCGCAGCGCATCGTTGACCGAGCCATCGGCCGGCACCTGTCGAGCCGGTCGGGCCCGGGACGTCTGCTGTCGCAGTTCCTCACCCAGTTGGCCGCCGACACCAGCCTCTACGGCCCCTCGGACGGGCGCCGGCTGGGCACCGTACTGGTCGACCTGGTGTCCGCCATGCTGGCGCACGCGGTCGAGGCGGACGAGGAGCAGTCGCCGGAGGCCCGAACGCGTGTGTTGACGCTGCGTGTCAAGGAGTTCATCCAGCAGAACCTGCACGACCCGGAACTGGCGCCGCCACAGATCGCGGCTCGACACCACATCTCACGCGGCTACCTGCATCGTCTCTTCCAAAGAGAGAATGAGACGGTTGCCTCCTACATCCGCCGCAAACGGCTGGAGGGGGCACATCGGGACCTCGCCAATCCGGCCTTCGCGGAAACACCCATTCACCTGGTGGCCGTCCGCTGGGGATTTCCGCGGGCCGCCGAGTTCGCGCGCGCATTCCGCTCGGCGTACGGCATTCCGCCCTCGGAGCACCGTCGCAGCGCGGACGTGAGCCGGACCCGCCGGGCCTGAGCGTGCGGCATCACCTGCTGTTGCTCAGGCGACCCGGCAGGACTTCGCCCCCTTGACCCAGTTGTAGGTCGTCACCTGCCAGTCGCCGACGGCCCCCTTGCGCAGCACGAGTGACCAGGAACGGAAATCCGAGAGCGACGGGGTGGTCACCGCAGCCTTACCGGTCTTCGCGTCCTTGTCGTACGCCTCGCGTTGGTCTTCGCAGTAATCGACGATCCGGGCGCCACCCTGGCCGGGTTTGACCGTCGCGGAGTAGTAGCGGTAGGTACCGGTGATCGACTTCCCGCTCTTGATCCGCCCAATGATCATGTCCGCGTACTCGGCCCCGTGGGGTCCTGTCCAGTAGCGCTTGAAGTTGGGCGTCTCCACGGTCTGGTCGCCCGCCTCGGCTTCGAGGATTGCCTGGATCGCATAGCTGGCGTCCCTCAACACGGAACTTTCCGTCGCATCTTTCGATTCGAAGCCCTGGATGTCGACCGTCAGGTCCGGTGGAAATCGGAACGTCGGGGTGTTCGTGCCCGTTGTCTGAGCGGCTGGCGTGACGGTCGCTGCCGATGGCTCGACCTTCTTCGCACTGCCGGAGGTGTCTCCACCGCAGGCGGTCAGGCTCGCGGAGACGGCGAGGAGGACCGCGATGGACGCGAGAGGACGGGCCACGTTGGAATCTCCGGTGCGTCATCGGATGGTCATCGACGCCCTGCACACCCTGGCCCGCCAGGTGTTTGGCGGGCCAGGGTGTGGGGCTTGATTGCCGGTAACGGCTACGGAAGCCAGTTGCCGGCCGTCACGGCGGCGGGGGGTGCCGGCATCCAGTTGCCGGCCGTCGCGGCGGCGGGGGGTGCCGGCATCCAGTTGCCGGCCGTCGCGATCGCGGGGGCGACCGGGCCGGCGAATACGGCCACGGCCGCCCCACTTGCAGCAATCGCGGCGGCGAGCCTGCTGATGACCTTCATCGCTAATCCTCCTGGAACGAGCATGGGCGGACGGATTCGGACGTCGCGCGGCTCCGGGGTCGGCCCCGGATCCGACTGACGAATATCAGGCTGCCCCCCGGATCGCGGAGTGTCGTTAGCGCACAGTTCCCAACCGTCTTGGCGCTGCGTCACAGCGGGGCATCCGAGGAGGGCTCTCGGGAGGTCGTGCACGAACGCCGTCAGCTGGCGCCCACAGGCGTACTAGGCCAAGATCTCCGACGACCTGGGCGAGGGGCGCGGACCGCAGCTACGGCCTGCTGGCGAGGCCACCCGATCCTGGTGCCGGCGCGATCCGGTCGTTCGGCGTGGACCGAGGTGCCGAGGTTGCGTCCTTCGGCGAGGATGAGCGCATGTCTTCATTCGGGAAATGGTGGGGCCGGCTCAGCGCGGTCCTCGGTGCCGTCGTCCTGGCGGTCTTCGTGCCGGTGGCGGCCTGGGCGTCGACGGGGACCGGCGAGGTGGTGGTGGAGGCCGCGCGGCGGCGCTCCCGTGGCGGCGGCGGCTTCGGTTTCCTCGGTCTGCTCTGCTGCCTCGTGGTGGTGGCGATCATCGTGTTCCTGGTGCTGCGTCTGACGCGCAACCGGCGCGGCGGTCCCCCGCGCTGACAGTCGCCCATCCGGCCGGCCGCCGACGACCACCCGTCGACGGTCGGCCGGGCCGGCCGGCAGGCGTGGCTGGCGGCGGTGGGTCAGGCTGCCAGGGCGGCGTTGGCCTGGGCGAGGAAGCGTGCGGTAGCCGCCCGTGTGCCGGTACGCCTGGCGCGGAGGCTCTCCGCAGCCGTGACGAGCAGGGAACGCACCTTGGCGTGGCCCTTCGGCGGTGGCGCGGGGGCCGGCCCCAGTTGGCCGGCGATGCTGGCGCCGAACGCGGCGGCGCGCTGCTGAGCCGGGTCGGTGATGCTGCCCTCGGTGTAGCGGCGGACGGCGAGACTGGCGTTGAGGCCCCGCTCGTGGCCGAGGATGGTGCCCGCCTCGCCGTTCGTGGTCAGAAAGTTGATCACGTCGGCCACCGTGTCCGGGTGGCGGGTGCCCCGGAATCCGGCCCAGTACATCGACGCCCGTGCCCACTGGGCACCCGGCGGGCCGGGGAAACCCACCACACCCAGCTCGGAATCGGTGAGTCGTTGCAGCTCCGGCAACTGGTGGGACCAGGCGAAGGACGCGGCGGTCAACCCGGTGACCACCAACTGTCGGGCCGGCTCCCCGCTGTCGGCCTGCTCGACGAGGGCCGCGCCCGGTGTGGCCCGCCCGGTGCGGGCGCGCTGCCACAGCTCGAACCAGGCGATCAGCTCCTCGGCGCCGAAGCCGAGCTGCCGCCCCCGGTAGAAATCGCTGCCCTGGGACCGGAGCCAGAGCCAGAGGGCACGGTAGTCGCCCGACGCGTCCATCGTGCCGGCCACCTGGCCATCGCTGGCCTCGGTGACCTGCTGCGCCCAGGCGATGTAGTCCACCCAGGACATCCCGGCGCGCGGCTCGGGCACCCGCAGCTCACGCAACAGGTCACGGTTGAAGACCACTGCCGCGAGGGTCTGCCCGGCGGCCACCGCCATCGTCCGCCCGTCCACGGTGCCGTAGCGGATCAGACCCTCCGGCAGGCCACGCAGGTCCAACCGGTGGTCGGCGATCTGGTCGGTGAGGTCGAGGGCGATCTGGCGTTCGGCGTACTCGGTGAGCATGGCGTCGTCGAGTTGGATCAGGTCCGGAATGTTGCCGGCGGCGGCCTGGGTGGCCAGCCGCTCGTAGTAGCCGTCGGCGCCCTGCCAGGTGACCCGGAAGCTGATCCGCGGGTTGCGCTCCGAATACAGCCGGAGGGCCTTCTCCGTCAACTCGGCCCGCTTCGTCCCGCCCCACCAGAAGACCGACAGCTCGACCGGCCCGTCCTGGGTCGAGGTGTCGGCGCCGTCGCTGCATCCGGCCAGCCCGCCGGTGGCCAGCAGGGGAGCGCCGAGCAGCGCGGTGAGCACTCGGCGTCGGCCCGGGTCGGCGCCGAGGCGGGCGATCGGGGGACGAACAACGGGCACGGGGGCTCCTGGCACGTACGGACGGGTCGGACCATTCACGCAGGCGGCGCAGGAGGGTGTCAACGTCCGTCCGGTCATCGCCCGGCGCGGGTGGTCGAATCGGGCCTGCCGATGTCGCGTGATGTACTAGGGCGCGTGGAACTTCTGCACTCGGGCAAGGTTCGGGACATCTACGCCGACGGCGACGACCTGATCCTGGTCGCCTCGGACCGCATCTCGATCTACGACGTGGCGCTGCCGACGCCGATCCCGGACAAGGGTCGCTTGCTCACCGCACTCTCTCTGTGGTGGTTCGAGCAGCTCGCCGACCTGGTGCCGAACCACGTCATCTCGGCCACCGACGTGCCCGCCGAGTTCGCCGGGCGGGCGATCCGCTGTCAGCGGCTGGACATCATCCCGGTCGAGTGCGTGGCCCGGGGTTACCTCACGGGCGGCGGCCTGCGGGAGTACGAGCGGACCGGCGCCGTCTCCGGCGTTCCGTTGCCCCGCGGGCTGGGCGAGGCGTCGATCTTGCCCGAGCCGATCTTCACGCCGTCGACCAAGGCGCCGATGGGCGAGCACGACGAACCCATCACGTACGACGACGTGGTGGACAAGGTCGGCGAGGAGACCGCCGGGCGGCTGCGGCAGATCACCATCGACGTCTACCGGCGTGGCGCGGAGCTGGCCGCCGACCGGGGCATCCTGATCGCCGATACCAAGATCGAGTTGGGGTGGGCGCCGGACGGCACCCTGGTCCTCGCCGACGAGCTGCTCACCTCCGACTCGTCGCGGTTCTGGCCGGCCGACTCGTACCAGCCGGGCCGGGTGCAGTTCTCCTACGACAAGCAGTACGTGCGGGACTGGGCCACGGGCAGCGGTTGGAACAAGCAAGTCCCGGCCCCGGACGTGCCCGCCGAGGTCGTCGAGGCGACCCGCGCCCGCTACGTCGAGGTCTACGAGAAGCTCACCGGCAACCGCTGGTCGTAGGTGGCCAGCCAGTCGCCGCCCTTACGCATGATCGTCTCTGGGTCGCACTGGTTGAGGTAGACGATCTGGGCGATGGGCCAAGGCGGCGGGGACGGCCGAGGCGGCCGCGCTGATCTCCACCATCGCGATCTTGGCGAAGGCTGCGGGGTAGGTGGGGGCCGCCACCAGGGCCAACCACTGTGGAGGGCGGATCAGCTCAGGCTCAGGAAGACCACGATGCCGACGACCAGCACGGCCACGCTGACGGCGAGCAGCGAGACGAAGGGCACGACCACCGAGGACGTGCCCGCCTGGCCCGGCGCCTCGACCAGGATCCGGGTCGGGCGGGTGGGTTCGTGCACCACGGTGACCGGCCCGGGCGCCGTCGACAGCGGGGTCTGCCGCCAACGCCCCGGCGTCGCGGTCACCACGGAACCGTCGACGGGCTGGTACCGCACGACCGGGTAGTAGGTGCGCGGGCCGTGGCCGAGGGTGACCGGTCGCAGCTCCACCACCTCGCCCGGCACCCGGACGCCCCGGCGCAGCAGGCCGAGGTCCCGCCAGAGGCGGAAGACCGCGTACGCCATGCCGGCCACACCAAGGCTCGCCATGATCGTCAGAACCAGGTACGGCATCTCGTCCTCCTCTCGGGTCGCTCCGGAGATCGATCACCGACGCGGGCTCACTCCACCCAGTCCAGGGTGCGCTGCACGGCCTTGCGCCACTGGCGCAGCTCCTTCTCGCGCAGCTCCGGCGCCATGGCCGGCTCCCACTGCGCGTCCGAGCGCCACTGGGCGCGCAGGGTGGCCAGGTCCGGCCAGAAGCCCACCGCCAGACCGGCGGCGTACGCGGCGCCGAGGCAGGTGGTCTCGGTGATCCGGGAGCGGACCACCGGAACGTCGAGCACATCGGCGAGGAACTGCATGAGCAGGCCGTTGGCGGTCATCCCGCCGTCCACCCGGAGTCGGCGCAGCGCCACGTCGGAGTCGGCGTTCATCGCGTCGACCACCTCGCGGGTCTGCCACGCCGACGCCTCAAGCACCGCCCGGGCCAGGTGCCCCTTGGTGATGTAACCGGTCAGCCCGGCGATCACGCCCCGCGCGTCGCTGCGCCAGTGCGGGGCGAAGAGCCCGGAGAACGCCGGCACCACGTAACAGCCGCCGTTGTCGTCCACCGTGCGGGCCAACTCCTCCACCTGGGCGGCCGTGGAGATCAGGCCGAGGTTGTCGCGCAGCCACTGCACCAGCGAGCCGGTGACGGCGATGGCGCCCTCCAGGGCGTACGCCGGAGGTTGGCCCTTGATCTGGTACGCGACGGTGGTGAGCAGGCCGTGCGTGGAGGGCACCGGGCTGGCGCCGGTGTTGAGCAGCAGGAAGCTGCCGGTGCCGTAGGTGCACTTCGCCTCGCCCGGCTGGAAACACGTCTGCCCGAACAGGGCGGCCTGCTGGTCGCCGAGCGCGCTGGCCACCGGCACCCCGGCGAGCACGCCGCTGGCGGTGCCGTACACCTCGGCGGAGCAGCGGATCTCCGGCAGCATCGCCGCCGGCACGCCCAGCGCGTCAAGCAGTTCCGGATCCCAGTCGAGGGTGGTGAGGTCCATCAGCATGGTCCGGCTGGCGTTCGTCACGTCGGTGACGTGCTCGCCGGTCAGCTTCCAGATCAGCCAACTGTCAATCGTGCCGAAGAGCACCTCGCCGCGCTCGGCGCGCTCGCGCAGGCCGTCGACCTCGTCGAGCAGCCAGCGCACCTTCGGCCCGGCGAAGTAGGTGGCCAGCGGCAGGCCCGTACGGGCACGGAGGCGCTCCTCGCCGTACGCCGAGGCCAGCTCGCGCAGCAGCGGCCCGGTGCGGGTGTCCTGCCAGACCACGGCGTTGGCCACCGGCCGGCCGGTGGCCCGGTCCCAGACGAGAGTGGTCTCCCGCTGGTTGGTGATGCCGACGGCGGCCAGCCCGGCGGCATCGGTGTCGGCGGCCCGCAGCGCCTCGGCGACCACCTGCTGGACGTTGTCCCAGATCTCCTCGGCGTCGTGCTCCACCCAGCCGGGCCGGGGGAAGATCTGCCGGTGCTCGCGCTTGGCCGCGGCGACGATGTCCCCGGCGGAGTCGAAGACGATGCACCGCGAGGAGGTGGTGCCCTGGTCGATGGCGGCGACGTACTGGGGGGTCACGGCAGCACCGTACCCAAACCGGCGGCGCGGAGCGACAGACGTCACGTTGGCCTCCGCATCGCCTACGATCTGCGAACGTGCGCGACATCGCCGTTTTCAGTGGAACCGCCCATCCCGACCTGGCTGCCGAGATCTGCGCCCACCTGGGGGTGCCGCTGCATCCGGTGCGGGTCTCCCGGTTCGCCAACGACTGTCTGGAAGTGCAGTTGCAGGCCAACTGCCGAGAACGGGACGTCTTCCTGATCCAGCCGCTGGTGCCGCCTGTGCAGGAGAACCTCGTCGAACTGTTGCTGATGATCGACGCGGCGCGGGGCGCGTCCGCCGGCCGGATCACCGTGGTGCTTCCGCACTACGCGTACGCCCGCTCGGACAAGAAGGACGCCCCGCGGATCTCGATCGGCGCGCGACTCGTCGCGGACCTGCTCACCTCGGCGGGGGCGGACCGGGTGCTCGCGATGACCCTGCACTCGCCGCAGGTGCACGGCTTCTTCAGCGTTCCCGTGGATCATCTGCACGCGCTGCGCGAGCTGGCCACCCACTTCCGGCGCTACGACCTCAGCGACACGGTGGTGGTCTCGCCCGACCTGGGCAACGCCAAGGAGGCCGCCGCCTTCGCCCGGCTGCTCGGCACGCCTGTGGCGGCCGGCGCGAAGCAGCGGTTCAGCGACGACCTGGTCAAGATCAGCGCGGTGATCGGCGAGGTCACCGACCGGGACGTCATCGTGCTGGACGACGAGATCGCCAAGGGCAGCACTGTGGTCGAGCTGATGGAGCACCTGCGCGGCCTGAAGGTGCGCTCGATCCGGCTGGCCTGCACGCACGGCCTGTTCTCCGGGGACGCGCTGCGGCGGCTCAGCGAACAGGACGGCGTGCTGGAGATCGTCTGCACCAACACGGTCCCCATCCCGGCCGAGAAGCGGGTCGGGAAACTCGAGGTCCTCTCGGTGGCGCCCGCCCTGGCCGAGGCCATGCGCCGGATCCACAACGGGGAGTCGGTCTCGGCCCTCTTCGGCTGATCCGGCTCGCGCCCCGGGCCCGGTCTCAGCGCTGGGTGCTGTCGGTGGCGGCGGCGAGGGTGGCGGTGATGCGGACGGTGGTGCCGGCGGCGCTGGTGGCGATCTCCATGTCGTCGGTCAGCTCCCGGGCCAGCCAGAGGCCCCAACCGCCGGCGGTGTCCGGGGCGGGACGGCTCCGGTCGCCCAGCCGCTGCGGGGTGATGCCCTGCCCGTGGTCGGCCACCTCGCAGAGCAGCGCGCCCGGCTCCCGCCAGAGTCGCAGCCACCCGCGCCCACCGCCGTGCCGCACCGCGTTGGTGATCAACTCGTTGACCGCCAGCACGAAGTCGTCAAGCCGTTGGCCGTCGAGGCCGGAGGCGTGCGCGCAGGTGGTGACCGAGTGTCGAATCTCGGTCACCTGGGCCTGCTCGAAGGCCTCGGCGATCAGGAGGGAGGGTTCGATGGGCACAACCGTACGCGGTGCGTGCGGATCTGCATTCGTCATGGCCCGTCCCGACAGCGGATCTCGGAGTATTTCGCGGCTTTTCCACCGTACGTCAGGGTTCCTTGAGGCGCACTCCGTGGCCCCGCGCCGCAGGCACGGCTGTGGCATCCTGACCGCCATGCCGTCGCCGCCGGGTGGTTTCGAGGTGCCGCTCTGGCGGGCGCTCACGGTGTTCCGGGTGGCCTCCCTCGTGTACGTCTGCGCACTCGCCGTGCGCGACGCCGACAGGTACGCCCACCCGTTCGCCGTCGGCGCCCTGATCCTGACGATGATCGTGTGGACCGGGGCGACAGCCGTCGGGTACGCCCGGCCCGCCTGGCGCCGCTGGCCGCTGCTGCTTGCCGACCTCGGGTTGGTGCTCGCCATCGTGCTGTCCACCCCCTGGTTGGTCGGGCGGGAGGCGCTCGGGCACGGCGTATCCACCCTCGGGGCTGCCTGGATGGCCGGCCCGGTGCTGGCCTGGGCCGTCTCCGGCGGCCGGCGGCGGGGCACGGTGGCCGGGCTGCTGGTCGCCGGCGCGGACCTGGCCATCCGGGAACGGATCAGCCAGACCTCGTTCACCGGGGTGATCCTGCTGCTGCTCGCCGGGGTGGTGGTCGGGCACGTGGCGCGGCTCGCCGTGGCCGCCGAGGAACGCCTGCAACACGCCGTGGAACTGGAGGCGGCCACCCGCGAGCGGGAGCGACTGGCACGCGACATCCACGACTCGGTGCTCCAGGTGCTGGCGCTCGTGCAGCGGCGCGGCGCGCACCTGCCCGGCGAGGCAGGCGAACTGGCCCGGCTCGCCGGTGAGCAGGAGGCCGCTCTGCGGGCCCTCATCGCGGGCACCGCACCTGCCGCTGCCGCCGGTACGGACGCGGTGGACCTGCGGGGCCTGCTCGGCCGGTACGCCTCGGCGGCGGTGTCGCTCTCGGCCCCCGCCACCCCTGTCACCCTGCCGCGGCAGGTGGCCGGCGAGTTGGCGGCGGCCGCCGGTGCGGCCCTGGACAACGTGGGCCACCACGCCGGCGGGCGGGCCTGGGTGTTGATCGAGGATGAGGGGGAGACCGTGACCGTGTCGATCCGTGACGAGGGGCCGGGCATCCCGGACGGCAGGCTTGTCGAGGCCGCCGCGCAGGGACGGCTCGGCGTGGCCCAGTCGATCTGCGGTCGGGTGGCCGACCTCGGGGGTACGGTCCGGATCCTGTCGACCTCCGATGCGGGCACCGAGGTAGAGCTGACCGTGCCGAGGAGACCGCGGTGACTGCCGTGCGGGTGATGGTCGTCGACGACCATCCGATGTGGCGCGAGGGCGTGGCCCGCGACCTGGCCGAGGCCGGCTTCCTGGTGGTGGCGACAAGTGGCGAGGGGCGGCAGGCGATCCGGGTCGCCGCCGCCGCCCGACCCGACGTGGTAGTCCTCGACCTGCAACTACCGGACATCTCCGGTGTCGAGGTGGTCGTCGGGCTACGCGCCGCGCTGCCCGACGTCCGGGTGCTGATGCTCAGCGCCAGCGGCGAGGAGCAGAGCGTGCTCGACGCGGTCAAGGCGGGCGCCACCGGCTACCTGGTGAAGTCGACGGCGCCCGCCGCGTTCCTCGACGCCGTACGCCGCACCGCCGCCGGTGACCCGGTCTTCACGCCCGGCCTGGCGGGGTTGGTGCTGGGGGAGTACCGGCGGCTGGCCACCGGGCCGGGGCAGGGCACGACCGGGAACGCGGAGCCGGAAATGCCCCGCCTCACCGACCGGGAGACGGAGGTGCTGCGCCTGGTGGCCAAGGGGATGTCGTACAAGCAGATCGCGCAGCGACTCGGCCTGTCCCACCGCACCGTGCAGAACCACGTGCAGAACACGCTGGGTAAGCTGCAACTGCACAACCGGGTCGAATTGACCCGTTACGCGATCGAGCGTGGCCTGGACGACTGATCGGCTCAGACCGAGCGCGGCGGCTCGGTCTCGTGGATGGCCAGCTCCTCCGCGGTCGCCCCGCCGCCCGCCGACCCGGCGTCGTACGCCACGGAGTCGGTCTCCTGGTCGGTGTGCGCCCCCTCGTCCGGCTCCACCAGCCGGCCCACCGTGTGGTCGGCGGGCGTGCCGAGCTGACCGTGGTCGTAGAGGGAGACCGGCGAGTTCGGATCCGAGGTGGGGCCCGGGTCCATCACGTCGGCGTCCAGCTGGGCCTCCGCCGCGGCCTCCAGATTGTCCGCCTCGAAGGCGATCTTCGGGTCGATCGTCCCGGCCAGCGGATCGTCCGCCGGACGCTCGTAGACCTCCCGGTCGAGCTTGTAGTCCAACGACTCCCCGTCGAGTTGCTCCTCGGCGGTCGTCCCGAAGCGGTCCACCGCCACCGGCGTCCGGTCGCCGGGCAGTTGGGCCGGCTCCGGGCCGTCCGCCTCGCGCCCGGTGAGCACGTCGTCGTTGGCGGTCGAGTCGTCGTCGGCGGTGTCGGGCAGCCCCTCCGCCTCGGTGTCGGACACGGGGGTCGGGTACTCGTTGTCGCGCATGTCTGATCACTACCCGCTGCCCTCCCGCCGTAACCGGAGCGCCGCCGGTCATACCCCAGCGAACCGGACACCGGGCGCGGGAGGCCCGTCAGTCGTGCGCTGCCTCGTCGTCCGGGTGCAGCACGCACCAGACGACCTTGCCGTCCGGCACCATGCTGGTGCCCCACCGGCGGGCCACGGTGTCGATCAGCAGCAGGCCCCGGCCCCCCACGCGGTTGGGCGGGGACAGGCCGGCGAACGTGGGCCGGCGCGACGAGTGGTCACGGACCGCCAGGTGCAGGGTGTCGCCCTGCGGCGCCAACCGGACGTCCATGAGCGTCCGGGCGTGCGTGACCACGTTGTTGACCATCTCGGTGACCGCGATCTGCGCCGGCTCGGTAAGGGTCGGCATGCCCCAGCGCGCACAACCGGTGGCGACCAGCTCGCGGGCCTGCCGGGCGGACTCCACGGTCGGCGGCAGCTCGGCGGTCAGGACCGCCGCCAGCGGGGCCGCGACGACCGCGGCCAGCGCGGCGTCCAGGGTGGGCCAGGCCGGCACACCCGCCAGGACCGCATCGGGGCGACCGGGCCCGGAGACCGCCGGGTCGCAGAGCAGCAGGTCCGCGGCGGGCCAGTCGGCGATCTCCCGGCGGACCTCGGCGAAGACGTTCCGCCCGGCCGGGTCGGTGACCAGCAGCCCGGTCACGTCGGCGACCACCGGGCCGGGCCTGTCGCTGAGCCGTGCGAGCAACACGTCGTGGACCCGGCCCGCCTCCTCGGCGTCGAGCACACCAGTCAACCGGACGACCGGGGACGACTCGTCGACCTCCACCCGACAGCGCTCGTCCACTCCGATGGTCGCCTCGGGGTGTGGGCCGCGGACCAACGGCGCGTCCGGTCGGTCGACGCCTGTCATCAGCGATCCGATCGGGATCGGCGGTTCATGGCCATGGTGCCGACGGCGGTGCCGGCCGCCGCGAGCCCGAACGCGGCTGTCATCCGCACCAGCTGACGCCGCCGGCCGTGCCAACCCCCGCTGCGGTCGGCCTGCCCATCGGCGTGGAACACGTTTCCGGTGCTGTCCAGCCGCGCGCCCGGACCGAACTGGGTGCGGTGGACGTACCAGCCGAGGGTGCGCTCCATCAGAGCCGGCGCCAACCGCCACTGGAGGCCGACCAGCCGGGCGGCGCCACCGGCGTACGCCTCGCGGCGCGGCCGGCGCAGCAACCGCACGATCGTCTCGGCGACCACCTCCGGCGGGTAGACCGGCGGGGGTGGCACCAGTTCCCGACCGCTGTGGTTGGCCGCGTGCCGGAAGAAGGGCGTGTCGATGGTTGCCGGCAGCACTGTGCAGACGGAGATCTGCCCCCGACCGGTGACTCGCAGCTCCTGCCGGACGGTGTCGGACAGCCCGCGGATGCCGTGCTTGGCGGCGTTGTACGCCGACTGGTACGGCATCGCCACCTCGGCCAGCACCGAGGCGTTGTTGACAAGCACGCCGCCGCCGGCCGCGCCGAGGTACGGCAGCGCGGCCTTGATCCCGTGCACCGTGCCCAGCAGGTTGACCTCCAACACGCGTCGGAACTCGGCGACCGGGATCTCGTCGAACAGACCCACCGCGCTCACCGCTGCGTTGTTGACCCAGGCGTCGATGCGCCCGAACTCGCCCACCGCGCGGTCGGCCAACTGCTGTACGGACTCCAGATCGGTCACGTCCGTCGGGACGGCCAACGCCCGCCCGCCCAGCTCTCGGCAGCGCTGCGCGACCTGTCGCAGCGCGGGCTCGCTGCGGGCGGCGAGCACCACTGCGGCGCCCCGGCGGGCCAGCGCGTACGCGGTGGCCGTGCCGATCCCGCTGGACGCGCCGGTGATCACCACGGTCGAATCGTCGAGGGTGCGGGTCAGCGGCATTCCTGAGCGGTACCCCCGGTCGGGCCCGGTCATACCACCAGCGGCCGGAGGATCATCGGGAAGCGTCCCTACCGGCACCGGAACGGGGCTCGTGTGATTGCCGTGGCGCAAGTGTCGGTGGCACCTGCGGTGACTGTTCCCGATCTGCCAGGTTTCGGCTCCGGGTCCCCAGGTTAATGGGACGCTCTGACCGGGACCGCCGAGGAAAAGATCGCAGGGAGGTGACCCATGCGCGTCGGCCTCGTCTGCGCGCACACCAGTTCGTACCGGCACGCCGACGGCCCGCCGGTCGGCACCCAACAACACATCGCGCGGGTCGCCGCCGAGCTGGTTGGCAGAGGCCACGATGTCCGCATCTACGAGCGCCGGGACGACCCGGGGCTGCCGGCGACGGCGGAGGTCGACGGCTACCGGGTGCACCGGGTGCCCGTCGGCCCGGCGACCGCCCTGCCCACCGCCGGTCTGATACCGCACGTCACCGAGTTCGGACGCTGGCTGACCGACGAGTGGAGCGGCGCCTGGCGTCCCGAGGTGGTGCACGGGCACTACTGGATCGGTGGCCTGGCGGCGGCGCACGCAGTCCGGGAGACCGACATCCCGGTCGTGCAGACCTTCCACTCGCTCGGGGTGGAGCAGTTGCGCCACCTGGGCGGCAACTACGACGGCCCGGGAGAGCGGATCCCGCTGGAGCGCGCGCTGACCAGGGCTGTGGACATCGCCGTCGCCCAGTGCAACGACGAGGTGGACGAGCTGACCCGGATGGGTCTGCAACGCACCTCGGTGGCGATGGTGCCCGCCGGGGTGGACATCGCGCAGTTCCACCCGGACGGCGAGGCGGCGCCGCGCGAACAGCGGGCCCGCATCCTCTCCGTCGGTGGACTGTCCCCGGGGCACGGCCAGGACGACCTGATCCGGGCCATGCGGCTGGTCGGCGACGCCGAGCTGGTGATCGCCGGTGGCCCAGCCGCCGGTGAGCTGGCCAACCACGCGGAGGCGCGTCGCCTCCGTGAGCTGGCCGAGCGCGCCGGGGTGGCCGACCAGGTGCGCCTGGTCGGGGCGGTTCCGCACGACCAGATGGCGACCTGGTACCGGTCCGCCGACGTGGTGGCCTGCACCCCGCACTACTCCTCGGCCGGGCGGGTCTCGCTGGAGGCGATGGCCTGCGGCGTGCCAGTGGTCGGCTACGCGATGGGCGGCCTGGCGGACGCCGTGGTCGACGAGGTCACCGGCCGGCTCGTGCCTCCCGGGGACGTGCGGGCGCTCGGGGTCTCCCTGCGCCGACTGCTCGGCGACAACGCCGGCCGGTTCGCCTACGGTCACGCCGCCGTGGACCGCGTCCGCAGCAGCTACACCTGGGAACGGACCGCCGGGGCGCTGGAGCGCCTCTACGAGCGGGTGGTGAGCCGCCGCAAGCCCGTCGAGGCGTGAGCGGCGTGCAATCGGATGCGCCGGCCGGTCAGAGGGACCGGCCGGCGCCGACCATGGCCCGATCCCGGCGGTGTGCCACCGAGCGGTGCTGCTGCGGCTGGGCGTAGCGGGTCAGGCCGATCACGGCGGCGAGGGTGACCAGGAAACCGGTGGCGGCCAGCCACTCCCGCCCCGGCCAGATCTTGTCGTTGAGCAGCAGCAGACCGACGATTGCCGCCGGCACCGCGCCGGCGGCGTCCATGGCGGCGACCGCCGCGGTCGTCGAGCCGCGCTGCATGGCCAGGCCGAGGAGCAGTTGGCCGACGACCGAGTGGGCGATCAGCAGGTAGAACAGCGGGTCGGCGAGGAACGCCTCGGCCGACGGCGCGGAGGCCAGCGGCCGGGCCGCGACCGCGGCCGAGGAGAACGCCAGCCCGGCCAGTGAGCCCAGGGCCACCGACCCGGGCGCTCCGTGCAGTCGGACGGTGAAGACGCCGAGCACCGCGATCACCCCGAGCGCCACCAGCAGGGCCACCGAGCCGGCGGTGCCGAGCTGTTTCGACGGCGCCGGCCGGGCGGCCAGCACCAGGGCGGTGATCCCGGCGAAGAGCAGCGCCAGCAGGGCCACCTCCGCCATCGGCAACCGCCACTTGAGCACCAGCACGCCGATGATGGCGGTCACCCCGAGCCCGGCCGCCACGCTCGCCTGCACCAGGAACAGGGGCAGGTCCCGCCGGGCCAGGAAGGCGAGCACGAAACCGCCGATCTGGCAGCTCAACCCCACCAGGTACGTCCGGTGCCCGGCCAGTCGCAGCAGCAGACCCGGATCGAACGTGTGGTGGACTGTGGTGCGTGCCGCAGCCACCGACTGGAGCAGGTTGGCGAAGCCGTACGCGACGATCATCGCCGCGAGGAAGCACCAGCCGGAGGAGACCACCTGGCGAGGATAGAGGTTGCCGGGGGTCAGCGCTCGGCTGGCCGATTCAGCCGGGCGAGGATGTCGGCGTGCAGCACACAGTTGGTGGCCACCACGCTGCTCTCGGTGCCCGGCTCGCCGGTCGGGGACTGTCGACCCTCCAGATCCGTGATCGTGCCACCCGCCTCCGTGATGATCGGTACCAGCGCCGCCACGTCCCACAGCGACAACTCCGGCTCGGCCATCACGTCGAGTGCGCCCTCGGCCAGCAGCATGTAGCCGTAGAAGTCGCCGTACGCCCGGCTGCGCCAACCGGCGCGCAACAGGTCGAGCAGCGCGTCGAGTCGCCCGGCGGCCTCCCACCCGGTCAGCGACGAGTAGCAGACGCTCGCGTCGGCGACCCGACGCACCGCCGAGACCCCGATCCGGTCGCCCGCGGCCGGACCCGGCCCGGCGTACGCGCCCGCGCCCGCGCTCGCCCACCAGCGCCGACCCAACGCCGGCGCCGACACCACGCCGACCGCCGGCCGGTCGCCGTCGTACAGCGCGATCAGGCTGGCCCACACCGGCACGCCACGGACGAAGTTCTTGGTGCCGTCGATCGGGTCGATGATCCACCGACGGCCGTTCGGATCGGCGGACGGCTGCGCGCCGTACTCCTCACCGAGCAGTCCGTCGGCGGGCCGGTGCTCGGCCAGCAGCGCCCGGATCTCCCGCTCCACTGCGGTGTCGGCGTCGGAGACCGGCGTCAGGTCGGGCTTCGTCTCCACCCGCAGATCGAGCGCCCGAAACCGGTCCAGGGCGATGGCGTCGGCCCGATCGGCGAGCAGGTGGGCGAGGGCGAGGTCGTCGGCGTACCCGGTCATGCCGGCAACCTAGCCGACGCCCGCCGGGTCACTCGTCGGGCCCGCGCCTGTCACCCTCGCCGGGCCCGCGCCTGTCGCTGTCGCCGCGCGCGTCGCCGTCGCCGGCCCGGGAGGCGAGCAACCGGCGGTACGACGCCAGCCGGCGCGGGTCGGCCTTGCCGGCGGCCACCCAGGCGTCCAGCCCGCAGTCGGCCTCGTCGGCCGTGTGCGGGCAGTTGGGCGGGCAGTCGACGGTGCCCTCCACCAGGTCCGGGAAGCCGTGCAGCAGGCTGTCGGCGGAGACGTGCGCCAACCCGAAGCTGCGGATGCCCGGCGTGTCGATGATCCAGCCCGGATCGGTGTCGACCCCGGGCACCGGCGGCAGCCGCAACGCCACCGCGCTCGTCGAGGTGTGCCGGCCGCGACCGATCGCGCTGACCACGCCGACCGCGCGCAGCGCGTCCGGGACGAGGCGGTTGACGAGCGTCGACTTGCCCACCCCGGAGTGCCCGACCATCACCGACACCTTGCCGCTGAGCAGCGCGCGGAGGGCCCGCAGGTCGGAGTCGGGGCGGTTGAGCACGTACGGCAGCTCCAGCTCGGTGTAGTAGCCGAGCACCTCCTCCGGCCCGGCCAGATCGGCCTTGGTGAGGCAGAGCAGCGGCTCGACGTCCGCGTCGTACGCGGCCACCAGGCAACGGTCGATGAACCCGGTGCGCGGGGGTGGGTCGGCCAACGCGCTGACGATCACCAACTGGTCGGCGTTCGCCACCACCACCCGTTCCAGCCGACCCTCGGCGGTGGTCTCGTCGTCGTCGGCGGTGCGGCGCAGCACCGAGCGGCGCTCGGCGATCCGGACGATGCGGGCGAGCGCGCCCTCGGCGCCGGAGGTGTCCCCGACGAGGCTGACCCGGTCACCCACGACCACCGACTTGCGGCCCAGCTCCCGGGCCCGCATCGCGGTCACCGTGGGCAGCTCGGCCCCCACCACGCCACGTTCGGCGCCGGCCAGCACGCACTGGTAGCGCCCCCGGTCGACCGCGATGACGAAGCCGTCCACCGCGTCGCTGTGCTGGGGTCGGGTGCGCGTACGCGGACGCGAGGACTTTCCGGGCCGGACCCGTACGTCGTCCTCGTCGTACTCCCGCCGTCTGGTCGCCAGGACCTGTCCTCTTCTCGCCTCAGCTCAGTGAGCGTCCGGAAACCCCGCAGCGGCCGCGGCGGGGTTTCCGGACGCGCACTTTCCGGTCACCATCGCTGACCATAGTGCCGGGAACTCGGGCATGGTCTTGGAGGTACACCCCACGTCGTCCACCTCGATGCCCGGCACGGCGAGCCCGACAACCGCGGCGGCGTGCGCCATCCGGTGATCGTGGTAGGTGCCGAACGTCCCGCCGCGCAGCGGCCGGGGCCTGATCTCCAGCCCGTCCGGCGTCTCCGTGATGTCGGCCCCGAGGGCGGCGAACTCCCGCGCCAGCGCGCCCAGTCGGTCGGTCTCGTGGCCGCGGATGTGCGCGACGCCGGTGAGGACCGACGGTGAGTCGGCAAGCATGGCCAGCGCGGTCAGCACGGGGGTCAGCTCGCTGACGTCGGACAGGTCGGCGGTCAGGCCGTGCACCACCCCGGTGCCCCGCACGGTCAGCCCGGCGGTGGTGAGGGTGACCTCGCCGCCCATCCGCTGCAGCAGCGAGCGGAGCTGTTCGAGCGGCTGGGCGCTGCTGTGCGGCCAACCCGTGAGGGTGACCTCGCCGCCGGTGACGAGGGCGGCGGCGAAGAACGGCACGGCGCCGGAGAGGTCGGGCTCGATCTCCCAGCCGCGCCCGGTGAGCGGGCCGGGCTCGACGGTCCACACGTCGGGAGTGGTGTCGTCGACAGCGGCGCCGGCGGCCCGCAGCATCTGCACGGTCATCCGCAGGTGCGGCGCGGAGGGCACCGGCGGGCCGACGTGGCGGACCACGACGCCCCGGTCGAAGCGTGGGGCGGCCAGCAGCAACGCGGAGACGAACTGGCTGGACACGGACGCGTCGATCACCACCTCACCGCCGGTGACCCCACCGGTGCCGCGCACGGTCAGCGGCAGGCTGCCCGTGCCTGTGACGTCGATCCGGACGCCGAGCGAGCGCAGCGCGCCGACCAGCGGGCCGAGCGGGCGGGTACGGGCGTACGGGTCACCGTCGAAGGTGACCTGCCCGTCGGCCAGGCCCGCCACCGGTGGCACGAACCGCATCACGGTGCCGGCCAGCCCGACGTCCACGTGCGCCGGGCCGACCAGCGGGTGCGGCCGGACCAGCCAACGCTCGTCGTCGCTGATCGAGACGTGCGTACCCATCGCCCGCAGGCCGGCTGCCATCAGCTCGGTGTCGCGGGCGCGCAGCGGCTCGGCGAGCGTCGACGGCCCGGCGGCCACGGCGCTGAGCACCAGGGCGCGGGCGGTCATCGACTTGGAACCGGGCAGGCGCAGTGTCGCCGTCACCGGGTCGGATGCGGTAGGTGCGGTCCACGGCTGCGGCGGCCGGGTCGCGGTCAGATTCCCCACGGTTACATTCTGCCGTGTCCGCCGGTGGGTGACGCGGACCGGCGGTCGTACTCCCGGTTGGCGGGACAGCAGGCCGGGCCCCCGACGAGTTAGCGTGAGCGCATGTGCGGCAGGTACGCGACGACCCGTGGCTCCGGCGAGTTGAGCGCGCTGTTCGAGTCGTCCGACGACACCGACGGCCCGATCCGACCGGATCACAACGTCGCGCCCACCGATCGCGTGCCGCTGATCCGGCTCACCGCGGAGGGGCACCGCAGCCTGTGCGTCGCCCGCTGGGGGTTTCTGCCGCACTGGTCCCGGTCCGCCGCCGGCGCGGCCCGCATGATCAACGCGCGGGCCGAGACGGTGGCCACCAGCCGGGCGTACGCCGGGGCGTTCGCCCGCCGCCGCTGCCTGGTCCCGGCCGACGGCTGGTACGAGTGGGTCCGCCAGCCCGACGGCGGCCGGCAGGCGTACTTCATGACCCCGGCCGACGGCTCGGTGCTCGCCCTGGCCGGCATCTGGTCGGTGTGGGAGTCCGCCGCCGAGAGCCGGCTCACCTTCAGCGTGCTGACCACCGCTGCGCTCGGCGAGCTGGCCGAGGTGCACGACCGGATGCCGGTGCTGCTGCCGCCCGATCGGTGGTCGTCCTGGCTGGGGCCGTGCGACGAGCCCGAACGCCTGCTCGCGCCCGCGTCGCCCGACCGCCTGGCCGGGTTGGAGATCCGCCCGGTCGGGCCGGCGGTGGGTGACGTCCGCAACGACGGCCCGGAGTTGACCGCCCGGGTGTCCGTTCCGCCGCTGCCGGCCCCACCGGAGCTGACCCTGTTCTGAAAATGACAGGCATCGTCGGGCACCGATTTGCCAGGGTTCTGCTCGATTCGTCGCCTGGCCGTTCAGCCATGTTCTCCGTAGCCCCTTGTCCCGGTGTCGGGAAGTGCGATACAACACAGCGCCGGTAGTGGCTGTCGATTCGCACGGGGCGGACGACGTCCACCGATCTTGCCGGTCCCACGGGGGAGGTGGGTGGAATGACACGGGCGCGTATGCCCCGCCCGCACGAGGTGGCTGCGGCACGGAGAGATCCGCGGCTGCTGCGGGCCTTGCGAGAACGCCGAGAGGACGACGCGTGGCGCACCAGAGGGACGTGCCAGAGCGTCGATCCGGAGACGTTCTTTCCGGCGCCGAACGAGCCGGCGGACGCCGCCGTCGCGCTGTGCCGCAGTTGTGACGTGCAGGGTTCCTGCCTGGCGTGGGCGCTGGAGGTCGGTGACTGCCACGGCGTGTGGGGGGCGACCACACCCCGCGAGAGGCGGGCGATGCTTGTCGCCTGGCGCGGCGAGGTCGAGCCCGATCCGGACGCGGCCGACGACGCCGGGCCGCCGGTACGCGACCGCCTGCTCACCCTGGTGCCGCTGAGCTGACCGCCGGGGGCGAACCCGTCCCGGTGACCGGCCAGGTCGGCGCAGAATGGGTCGGTGCTGCCCAGCGAAGACATCGACACCCCCCGCGGCCCGGCGCGGATCGACACCGACCTGCCGGCCCGGTCGGCTGCCGCCCTGCTGGTGCTCGGGCACGGGGCGGGCGGCAGCGTGGACGCGCCCGACCTGCTCGCGGTACGGGACACGGCGGTCGCGGCCGGCCTGGCGGTGATTCGGGTGACCCAGCCCTACCGGGTCGCCGGCCGTCGCGCGCCGGCCCCCGCCGGGCACCTCGACGAGGCGTGGACGGCGGTGCTCGCCGCGCTGCGCGCCCGCCACGGCGAGGTGACCACCGTGCTTGTCGGTGGTCGTTCCAGCGGCGCGCGGGTGGCCTGCCGGACGGCCCGCGCAGTGGGCGCGGCCGGTGTCGTCGCGCTGGCCTTTCCGCTGCACCCGCCCGGCCGGCCGGAACGCTCCCGGGCCGCCGAGCTGGCCACCGGCCTGCCGACGCTTGTGGTCAACGGTGACCGGGACCCGTTCGGCGTGCCCGCGTCCGGGCCGACCGTGCAGGTCGTGACCCGGCCGGGCGAGACGCACGACCTACGGCGGGACCCGGCCGGCACGGCGGACGTGGTGGGGGACTGGCTGCGCCGGCACCGCTGGGTGGCCGACTGAGCCTCCCGACCGTTTCCGCTGCCGGTCGCGGGTCGTTGCATCCGATGGTGCCGCCGGCCCGAATCGGACGGACGGCACCAGTCCTCCCAGGCCCTTCCTGGTCCCAGCGCCGGCGCCACCGGGGCCGGGACCAGGAACGGGAGAGCCGGGCGGAATGCCTCACCGGTCATCTCGCGTTACTAACCCCGGACGACTTTTCTGCGAGGGGGGTGACCGGTGCCGACCGAGACACGAAGCCTGGAACGGGACGAGCGGGACGCCCGGCAGCTGCGACAGCTGTTGGATGGTCCGGACTGGCCCGTGACAGCGGGACCGGGCGGGGTGGGTGCGGTGAGCACGGGCACACCAGCCGGAAGTGAATCTGTGGGCAGGTCCGTGCGCGTATCCTCGGCGGGAAAGCATCCGACGCGAGGGGATGTGCGGTTGACCACCGAGAAGACGGACGAGCGCAGGGCCCGGTTCGAGCGGGACGCGATGCCATTCGTCGATCAGCTCTACGCTGCTGGGCTGCGCATGACGCGCAACCCGGCGGATGCCGAAGACCTGGTCCAGGAGACCTACCTGAAGGCGTACGCGGCCTTTCACCAGTTCGAGCAGGGCACGAACCTGAAGGCCTGGCTCTACCGGATCCTGACCAACACCTACATCAACTCCTACCGCAAGCGGCAGCGCCAACCGATCCAGGCGCCCACGGAGGAGATCACCGACTGGCAGCTCGCCGAGGCCGAGTCGCACACCTCAAGCGGTCTGCGCTCGGCCGAGACAGAGGCGCTCGACCGGCTGCCGGACAGCGACGTCAAGGAGGCCCTCCAGCAGTTGCCTGAGGAGTTCCGCCTGGCCGTCTACCTGACCGACGTGGAGGGCTTCTCCTACAAGGAGGTCGCCGACATCATGGGCACGCCGATCGGCACCGTGATGTCGCGTCTGCACCGCGGCCGTCGTAATCTGCGCAAGCTGCTCGAGCAGTACGCCGCGGAGCGTGGCTTCAGCCCGGCCCGGTCCGCGAAGGGCTCGACCGCTGCCGCTGCCGGCCGGGAGGTGTGACGTGAGCTGTGGAAAGCCGCACGAGACGGACTGCCGCGAGGTGCTCGCGGAGGTCTACCTCTACCTGGATCTCGAGTGCGCCGACGAGCGGCGCTCGCTGATCCGGCACCACCTCGACGAGTGCGGGCCGTGCCTGCGCGAGTACGGACTCGAGCAGGAGGTGCGGGCGCTTGTGGCCCGTTGCTGCGGTAACGAGACCGCACCCGATCAGCTGCGTGAGCGGCTGCGGGTCAAGCTCACCGAGTTGGTGGTCTTCGAGACCAGCGACTCCCGCGAGCTTGCCGACTGAGCGTCGGCGTACCGAAATCGTGAAACACCTGTGGCCCGGGTCGATCGTCGACCCGGGCCACAGGCGTACCCGGCCTCCGCCGGGTCCAGCTGACCGGTGACGGGCCGTTGGCCCGTCGGCGCGTTCAGGAGTTGGGACGCTTGCCGTGGTTCGCGGCGCTCTTCTTACGAGCCTTCTTCTTGCGGGACTTCTTCGCCATGCTGACCTCCTCGTGTCGGGTCGGATCCGTGCTGCGCGCGGCCTCGCGCCGGTGCACCCACCGGCCGCCCGGCGTCGGGTCCGACCCGCTGATGGTAGTGCGCTCGGCACCCGGTGCCTTTCCCCGGGGCAGCCCCGGCACGCGGGCCGCACCGCTCCGCTCCCGCGTCCCACCCTCGCGTGATTGGATACGTCGGCAGGCACATCGCGAAAAAGGGAGGGCCGTGGACATGGCCGAGGAGATCCGCGCCGAGATGGTGGCGAACGTCTGGAAGGTCGTCGCGTCGGCGGGCGACACCGTGTCCGAGGGCGACACCCTGGTGATTCTCGAGTCGATGAAGATGGAGATCCCGGTGGTCGCCGAGGCCGACGGCGTGGTCCAGCAGCTCGCCGTGCACGAGGGCGACGTCGTGCAGGACGGCGACCTGATCGCGGTGATCGGTTGAGCGGCCTGCTGGTCCGGCTCGCCGACACGGCCGACTTCCCGGCGGTCGCCCGGCTGACAGTTGCCGCGTACGAGGCGGATGGGCAGCTCAAGGGCGAGCACGGGTACGGGGCGGTGCTTGCCGACGTGTCGACCCGGGCGGCCAGCGGTGAGGTGCTGATCGCTGTGGACGAGGCGACCGGCGCGGTGCTCGGCTCGGTCACCTTCGTGTTGCCGGGCACCCCGTTCGCCGAGCTGTCCGGGCCGGGCGAGGCGGAGTTCCGCATGCTGGCCGTCGACCCGGCCGCGCAGGGGCGGGGTGTCGGCGCGGTGCTGGCCCAGGCGTGCGTCGACCGGGCGGCCGAGTTGGGCTGCACGGCTGTCGTGATCTGCGTCCGGGCGGGGATGGCAGTTTCGGCCCACCGCCTCTACGAGCGCCTCGGGTTCGTCCGAATGCCGGAGAAGGACTGGTCGCCGGTGGAGGGCGTGGCCCTGCTCGGCCTGCGGCGGGAGTTGCCCCGCGCCTGACCGGCCGGCCCGTCGAGCCGCCTGCTTGCCGAGCTGGCTCGTCAGCCGTGCGCGCCGGCCGTGTTGGCCGAGGCCGGGTCCTCGTCGGGCTCCGCGCCGATCGCGGCCAGCAACTCGTCGGCCACCTCCAGCGCGAGCCGGCGGCGATCCCCGTCGGTGATGCCCGGTGCCCGCACGGCGAACCAGCTGGTGTGCACGGCGAACAGCGACAGGGCGCCGCGTAGCTGCGCGGCGGGGGAGTCGTCGCCTCGGCAGAGCGCGCTGGCCAGCCGCATCATCCGGTCACGCATCTGCTGGCCGGAGGAGAGGCTCTTGAGCACTGTCTGGTTCTGCTCGAAGAAGCGCATCACCGATGGCATGTCGCCGCCGAACATCGTGTCGGCGTAGCGGGAGATGAGCGTACGGCGGGTGGCCAGGGTCGCCGGCTGTGAGTCGGCCCAGGCGGTAAGCGCGTCCATCTGCTCAAGCCGGTCCTCGACGAAGCTGGCGACGATGTCGTCCTTGCTCTTGAAGTGGTAGTAGAGCGCCGCCTTGGTGACATTGAGGCGTTCGGCGATCTCCCGGAGCGAGGTCTTCTCGTACCCCTGCTCGGTGAAGAGCTCCAACGCGACGGCCTTGATCCGCTCTCGGGTGCCGCCTGTGCTCTCCCTCACCCACGCCCCCCAAATCACTTGACCGCCAGTTGGTACCCAACTTACCGTGCGGCTAGTAAGGTGACTAGCCGGGCGGCAAGTAAGTATGGCAATTCTCGGGGGGAGCTTACCCATGACTCAGGCAACACAGGCCGGCGCACGACCCAACGTACGGGTCGTGCTGTTCGGGCTGATGATCGCGATGATGCTCGCGATGCTCGACAACATGATCGTCAGCACCGCGCTGCCGCGGATCGTCGGCGAGTTCGGCGGTCTCGACCACTTCACCTGGGTGGTCACCGCGTACGTTTTGGGCACCACAGTCTCCACCCCGATCTGGGGCAAGCTCGGTGACCTCTACGGCCGCAAGTCGGTCTTCCTGACCTCGGTGGTCATCTTCCTCGTCGGATCGGCCCTCTGCGGCATGGCTGGCTCGGGCATGTTCGGCGGCCCGCAGGACGGCATGGTGCAGCTCATCGCCTTCCGCGCCGTGCAGGGCCTGGGGGCCGGTGGCCTGATGGTCGGCGTGATGGCGATCATCGGCGACCTGGTTCCGCCGCGCGAGCGTGGGCGTTACCAGGGCATGATCGCCGGCATCATGGCCATCGCCATGGTCGCCGGCCCGCTTGTCGGTGGCTTCATCACCGACAACCTCTCCTGGCGCTGGGCGTTCTACGTGAACCTGCCGCTGGGTGGCATCGCGCTACTCGTGCTGATCACCACGATGCACCTGCCGAAGTACCGCACCGAGCACCGGATCGACTGGCTGGGCGCCGGCCTGCTCTCGGTGGGCATCACCGCGATCGTGCTGATCACCACCTGGGGCGGCAACGAGTACGACTGGACCTCGCCGCAGATCCTCGGCCTGGCCGTGCTGGCGCTTGTGACGCTTGTGGCGTTCGGCCTGGTGGAGCGCCGGGTGCCGGAGCCGATCCTGCCGCTTGCGCTCTTCGCCAACCGCAACTTCGCGCTGATCTCGTTGATCGGCTTCCTGCTCGGTTTCGCGATGTTCGGCGCGATGAACTTCCTGCCGCTCTACCAGCAGACCGTGCAGGGGGCCTCGGCCACCAACAGCGGGCTGCTGCTGCTGCCGCTGATGTTCGGCATGCTTGTCGTCTCGCTTGTCATCGGGCGGGCGATCACCAAGACCGGCAAGTACCGGGCCTACCCGATCATCGGCGGCGTGGTGATGACCGGGGGCATGGCGCTGCTGTCCATGCTCGACACCGAAACCAGCAAGCTGGAGTCCTCGCTCTTCATGGTCGTGCTCGGCGCCGGTATGGGCTTCCTCATGCAGACCTCGATGCTGATCGCGCAGAACAGCGTGGAGCAGAAGGACCTCGGCGCGGCCAGCGGCGCGGCCACCTTCTTCAGGTCGATCGGCGGCTCGTTCGGCATCTCGCTGTTCGGCGCGATCTTCGCCAACCGGCTCGCCGACTCGGCCGCCGGCAGGGCGTTCAGCGGCGGCGGCGAGGGCGCGATGGACCTGGAGCAGCTCAAGAAGCTGCCCGCCCAGGCACGTGAGCTGGTCCTCACCGGTCTCTCGGACGCGATCTCGCACGTGTTCCTCTGGGCCGTGCTGTTCACCATCGTGATCCCGGTGCTCGCCTGGTTCATCAAGGAGATCCCGCTGCGCACCGCCAACGAGGCGCCGCCGCAGGCCACCCCGGAGGAGGAGGCCGAGATCGCCCTCGGCAAGGCGCCGGTCGCCTGACCCCCACCGAGAGCGCGCGCCGCGTCGTCCCCCGAGGGGAGGCGCGGCGCGTTCTTTCACGGGCGGCGGGTCAGGCGTTGCCAGAGGCGGCGTAGCGGGTTGCGGGGGCGGGGGAGTCGGGGGGTTCGCTCGCCGAGCATCCGGGTGGCCAGTGCCGCCGTGTCCGGGTCCACTGTGGGCGCGGCCAGCGCGAGGTGGGCCAGCGAGACCGCGATCGGCACCGGCCGGGCCTGGGCCACGGCCGCCGCGTCGGCCAACCGCTCGGCCACCACGCGCGCCACGTCCGGTCGCACCGCCGGGTCCACCCAGGCGGCGGTGATCAGGGCGAACAGCGCCGCCTCGGTGACCCAGTCCTCCACACCCCAGACCAGGTCCAGCAGCACCCGCCGTCGGGTCGAATCCGCCCAGGGCTCGTCGGTGCGCTGGTGCAGCAGCCCCAGACAGGCCCACACCTGCACCCCGCGGACCCAGATCGACGGATCCTGGGCGGCAAGCAGTCGACCCAGCCCGCTCGCCGGCGCCGCGGGCGGGTGCACCAGCAGCCCGAGCAGATCGTCGACGTCGAGACCGGCCAGGCCCACCGCCGCGTCGTAGGCAGCCGGCGGGTGCGGCCACGCCGGGTGCGCCACCTGGGCGATCCGTTCCACGGCTGCCGGCGAGGGCGCCGGCAACGCAGGCGTCGGCACGTCCTCCGCGAAGTGCCACAGCCGCTGCGCGGACGGGCGTCGGGGCTCGCGCGGGTCCGGCTCCGCCGCGCCGGCGACCTCGATCCGCAGTCCGGGGGCCACCGCCGTCGCCGTCCGCAGGGCGCTCGGTGGGGCTGCCGCCGCGAGGCGTACGGCGCCGCCGATACCGATGTCGTCGTGGGCGACCGCCTGGCGGAGCGCGTCGACGAGGGGACCGCCGGCCGGCGTCAGTTGCCCGAGCCAGGGCCGGCCCCGGCAGCACTGGGCCAGATCGCCGTGCTCGTGGCTGTCGTCCGGGTGGTCACGGATGAAGTCGGCGAGCGCTACCAGGTGGGACAGGTCGCCGTCGCGCAGGTGCCGCAGTCGGTGGGCGGTGTGCACCGCGCAGTCGAACGACGGGTCCCGGGCCAGCGCCCGCTCGGTCCACTCCAACGCCTCGTCGAGTCGGCCGCTGTCGGCAAGGGTGCCGGCGATGTCGGCGTAGATGGCCAGGTCGCCGGGGTCCAGGTCGACGGCCCGGCCGAGCGCCGCGAGGGCGTCACGAGTCCGACCCGCGCTGCGGTACGCGTACCCGAGCCAGACCTCGCCCATCTTCGACGGCTGGCACCGTACTCCCCGGCTGGCCCAGCGGATCGCCAGCGCGACCTCGCCGAGCCGCCGGGCCAGCGCGGACGCCGCGCCCAGCAGGAGGCCGTGCTCGGGGTGCACGGTGGCGGCGTTGCGGGCCAGCGTGAGGTACGGCGCGAGGGCTGCCCGGCCGGCCCGTGGCACCGGGTCGGTGAGCGCCGCGCAGACCTGCATGAGGACGCGGGCGATGTGGTCAGGTTCCAGCCGTTCGACAAGTTCGGAGGCTGTCACCCACGGCACGCCCGCCCACTCGGTGCCGGGGGCGTGACCGGTCGCCGCGGCCAGCAGTTCCAGCCCTTCGGCGGGGCGACCGGCGGCGGCGAGCAGGTGGGCGCGGGCGACGACCGCGCCCACGAAGGTGTGGTGGTTGATCGGGAAGAGGTCGAGCCCTCCGCCGTCGGCCGCGGCGAGACGGGCCAGCGTCTCGTGCACCTCGGGCAGTGTGGGCGCCCGTGCCAGCGCGCCGGCGAGGTGGCCGGCCGCGTGGTGGAGGTCACCCTCGTCAAGTGCCAGCCGAGCCAGGGCCAGCTCCTCCGTCGCGGAGAGCGCGGGGTCGTCCCTTCCCTCGGGCACGGTGTCCTCTCGTCGCAGCTTCAGACAGCGGGGCCAGCGTAGTTGATATTGAGATGATCAAGTGATCAACTGCGCAGTGCTGCTCGAACAATTGCTGCTGTCGACCCTACCGTGCAAGACTGAGCAGGAAACGCGCGGCAATCGCGCACGAGGGGAGTTGTTCGTGACACGTGCAGGGTCCGGAATGGCCGCCGACATCGACGAGCAGCCCGCCGGCTACGCGCGCCTGCTCGACAGCGCCAACGCCGCGGCTATCGCCCGTGTCGCGGCCGTCGTGGCCGAGCGGCGACCGCGACACGTGGTCTTCACCGCCCGGGGCACCTCCGACCACGCGGCCCTCTACGGGGCGTACCTGACCGAGATCCGGCTCGGGCTGCCCGCCGGGCTCGCCTCGCCGAGCGTGGTCACGCTGTTCGGCGCCCGGCCCGACCTGTCCGACGCGCTCGTCGTCGGGGTCAGCCAGAGCGGTGGCTCACCCGACCTGGCCGAGGTGTTGCGCTCCGCGCGGGCCTCCGGCGCGCTCACCCTCGCGGTGACCAACGCCCCCGGCTCCCCGCTGGCCGACACGGCCGAGTTGAGCATCGACATCGCCGCCGGGCACGAGCGGGCGGTGGCGGCGACGAAGACGTACACCGCCGAGCTGCTCGCCCTGCTCATGCTCATCGAGGGCATCCGGGCCGGCGACGGCGTGCTCCCGGCGGCCGAGCGGGAGGCGCTCGCCGCGCTGCCCGACCTCGCCACCAGAACGCTCGCCGACGACACCCCGGCCCAGCTCGCGCCGCGCTACCGCTTCGCCCGCCAACTGGTCACCACAGGCCGCGGGTACGCCTATCCGACCGCCCGCGAGGCCGCGCTGAAGCTGATGGAGACCTCGTACCTGCCGGCGCTCGCCTTCTCCGGCGCCGACCTGCTGCACGGCCCGCTCGCGATGACCGACCCGGAGGTCCCGGTGCTCGCCGTGGTCGGCTCCGGCCCGGGCGGCCGGTCCATGGGCGAGGTGCTGCCCCGCCTCGGCGAGCGCCGTGCCGACGTGGTGGTCGTCGGCTCCGCCGACGTGCCGGGCGCCACCCGGCTCGCCGTCCCCGAGGTCGACGAGCGGTACGCGCCACTGCTGGACATCCTGCCGTTGCAGCGCCTCGCGCTGGCGTTGGCACTGACCCGTGGCGAGAACCCGGACGCGCCGCGCGGCCTGAAGAAGGTCACCGCGACGATGTGAGGCGCGGCGCGGCGTGGCACCCTGGTCACCGTGTCCACGCTGCGCGACCTCGCCGAGGAGCACACCCATCTCCGTCCGGCCGACATCGACCACCTGCACCGCATCGCCGGCGACTGGCAGCTGCTCTCCGATCTGTCCTTCGCCGACCTGCTGCTCTGGGTGCCTGTCGACGCCGAGGGCACCTTCCTCTGTGTCGCCCAGGTCCGCCCGACGACCGCGCCCACCGCGTACCAGGACGATCAGGTGGGCCGGATCATCGGCGGCTCGGAGGTGGCCCACCTGGGGGTCGCTTACTCCCAGGGGCGGATCTGGCGGGAGGGCGACCCGGTCTGGTACGGCGACGTGCCGGCCCGGCACGAGGCGATCCCGGTCCGGCTGCGCACCGCCGACGGCGAGGCCGGCGAGGTGATCGCCGTGGTCGGTCGGGACACCAACCTCTCCACCGCCCGTACGCCCAGCCAGCTGGAACTCAACTATCTGACCACCGCCGACGACCTCGCCCAGATGATCGCGGACGGCACCTTCCCGCCGCCCCGGCACCCGGGCGAGACGACGTCCGCCCCCCGCGTCGGCGACGGGCTGGTCCGGCTGGACGCCGGTGGCAAGGTCACCTACGCGAGCCCGAACGCGCAGTCCGCGTACCGGCGGTTGGGTTACGCCTCCCACCTGGTGGGGGAGGACCTGGCCGCGCTGCACCGCCGGCTGGCGGGCGACCCGCTGGACGGCACCGAGGCGGCGAACGGCATCCTCGCGGCGTTGCGCGGCGAGGCGCCGCCCCGGCGGGAGATCGACGCACGCGGGGCCACGATGCTCACCCGGGCGCTGCCGTTGATGCCCGCCGGCGTGCCGATCGGCGCGCTGGTGCTGGTGCGGGACATCACCGAGGTCCGTCGCCGGGACCGGGCACTCATCACCAAGGACGCCACCATCCGGGAGATCCACCACCGGGTGAAGAACAACCTCCAGACGGTGGCCGCGCTGCTGCGCCTGCAGGCCCGCCGGGTGGCCATGCCGGAGGCGCGGGTAGCCCTGGAGGAGTCGGTCCGCCGGGTCGCCTCGATCGCCCTCGTCCACGAGACGCTGTCGATGTCCAGCGACGAGGCGGTGGAGTTCGACGGCATCGTCGACCGGGTGGCCAGCGCGGCGACCGAGGTCGCGGCGACCGAGGTGAGCGTCGGCATGCGCCGTCGGGGCAGCTTCGGCGTACTGCCGGCGGAGATCGCCACGTCGCTTGTCATGGTCCTCAACGAACTGCTGCTCAACGCCGTCGAACACGGCTTCCCGCCGGCCGACGAGACGGACGACGCGCCCCCGCCGCCCACCACGGGCGTGGTGCCGGCAGCCGTCGCCGAGGTCGATCCGTCGGCGCGACCGGAGGTGGTGGTCTCGGCGCACCGGTTCCGCAAGATGCTGCACGTCTCGGTGACCGACAACGGGCGCGGGCTGCCGCCCGAGTTCGATGCCGAACGCGGCAGCCGGCTCGGTCTGCAGATCGTGCGGGCCCTGGTCACCGGCGAGCTGCGCGGCACCATCGAGCTGCGCGCGGGTGCCAAGGGCGGCACCGAGGCCCTGCTCGTCGTCCCGCTGGCCCGCAACGCCCCGGACGGTCGATCGCAAGGCTGACGGGCAGTTGTCGACCTCTCCCCGGCCACGCGCCCCCTGGCCGCCGACGGCCCGCGCGCTGGCTGCTCCTCGGGTCCGCTCGCCATCGCCCTGGCGTGTCTCCGTCCGGACGCACCTGCCCTGGTGAGCGGTATACCTGTGAGTCATAACTATGACTCACAGGTATACCGCTCACCGACGTGCGTGGGTCAGGCGCGGTCGAGGGCGGCGCACCCGCTTCAGGACCGCGTCGCGGTCCTGGCGCTCCCCCCCGAACAGGCTCGAGAGGCGTTTGGGCTCGGGCAGTCGGCGGTCGGCGGCCGCTCGGGCGTTTGGCGTGGCAGGGTGGCTGAGCGGGTCGGGTCAGCGTCCGGGACGGCTGGTCAGCAGGGCGACGGTCAGGCCGGGGCGTTGCCAGACCTGGGCGACTGTGAAGTCCGCGCGCAGCGCGTCTCCCTTGGCGCCCGGCACGTCGGCAAGCGGCTCGGCACGCCGGCCGGCGACGACCAACCACACCCGTGACGTGCCCGCCAGGCACTGTGCCGGTTGCGGGCACTCGGCTGCCCACAGGTCGCCCCGGCGGACCTCGTCCTCGGTGACAAGCACGTCCCGGGGTGGGTCGCCGAGGTGGTACTCGATGCCGAGGTCGAGGAAGAGCCAACTGTGCCGGGGCGAGTAGACCACCGCGTCGCCCGGCCGCTGGCCCGCGCCGATCACGTGGGCCGCGCCCGCGTAGTCCACAGGCGCGCTGCGCGGCCACTCGTGGGTCCGTCGCAGCGCGGCCTGGTCGGGCAGGCCGAGCAGCCCGGTCAGGACCACCACGACGAGCGCGGCCGGCACCGGGACCGCGGCCAGCGCCGCGCCGGCCAGCAGACAGGCGAACGGCACCACGAAGACCAGGTACCGGGGCACCCACAGGGGTACGACCGTGCCGGCGGCGAAGAGCAGCAGCACGGGCAGCAGCATCGCGCTCACCGGCAGCAGGGCGCGCCGCCCGAGCCGGGCAGCGCCGAGCGCGGCGACCCCGACCAGCAGACCGCCCACCACGCTGCTCTGGGCCACGCCGCCGGGCAGCGCGCTCAGGTCGTCCGGCCGGGCCAGCCCGACCCAGTTGAGCTGCCGGGACTGCTGGGCCCGGGCCTTCAGCAGCAACGGTCCGACCAGCAGCGCGGCCGGAACCACGGCGACCACCCACCGCCACACCCGCCGGTCCCGGCCGGCCGAGCCGTCGCCCGGCGTGGTGTCGTGGCCCGGCCTGGTGACGGCGACCGGCGAGGCGATGCCGGCCGCGGCCGGGCCGCGCCACCAGGTGACCAGCACGACCAGCGCATGGGCGGCCAGCAGGGTGAGCGCGATCAGGTGCGTGAGCCCGAGCGCGGCCACGGCGGCGGCGTAGCCGGCCCAACGAGCCCACCCCGGTCGCCGTAGCGCCGTCACCAGCAGCAGGGTGGCGAGCACCGCGAGCGCGGTGGCCAGGGCGTACGGGCGGGCCTCCTGACCGTAGCGGGAGGTGCTCGGCAGCACCGCGAACAGCAGCCCGGCGAGGAGGCCGGCACGCCTGTCGACGAGCCGCGCCCCGAGCACGGCGAGCAGCCCCGCGGTCACTGTCATCGCCAGCGCGGCAGGCGCGCGGAGCGCGATCGTCGAGTCGCCGAAGACCGCGACCCAGACGTGCATCAGCAGGTAGTACGGCCCGGTGGCGGCGTCGATGGTGCCGGCCAGGCGGGCCAGGTCGCCGGGCGACCGGGTGGCCGCGCTCCAGGTCGCCAGCTCGTCGCGCCAGAGCTGCGCCGACCCGAGCCCGGTCACTGTCACCGCCAGGGTCAGCAGCGCCGGGGGGACCCAGACCGGCAGGCGGCGCAGGTGCTCCCACGCCGTCCCGGTCGACTCGGACAATCCGCCCACGGTCCGAGCCTGCCACGGCCATGGTGTTCGCGGGTGTCAGCCGGCGGTAGGCGGTGGACGCCACGCGGGCATGACGTCGTTCGGGCGGGCGGTCTTCGCCGGATCGCGTTCGACGAGGTCACCGAGCACGGCGTCGATCCGTGCCAGCAGCTCGTGGTCCAGCCGTACCGTGGTGGCCCCGGCCGTCTCGGCGAGCTGCTCGGGTCGGGACGCCCCGACGATCGCCCCCGCCACGGTCGGTCGGTGCAACACCCACGCCACCGCCAACTGGGCCATCGTGCAGCCGGCGGCTTCGGCGATCGAGCGGAGCTGGCGTACCCGGGAGAGCAGCAGATCCGACGAGTAGCGGGCGATGAACGACCCGCCGAAACTGTCGGTGGCCCGGGAGCCGGCGGGCGGACGCCGGCCGGGCTGGTACCGCCCGGTCAGGACGCCCATCGCGAGCGGCGCCCAGGCGAGCTGGCCCAGGCCGAGCTCGGCGCAGGTGGGCGTCACCTCGGCCTCCACCACCCGCCACAGCATCGAGTACTGCGGCTGGTTGGCGATGAGCGGAACGTGCAGCTCGGCGGCGAGCCGCCGACCCTCCCGCAGCTGCGGCGCGGTCCACTCGGAGACGCCGACGTAGAGCACCTTGCCCTGGCGGACCAGGTCGGCGAAGGCGAGCATCGTCTCCTCAAGCGGCACGCTGTCGTCGTACCGGTGCGCCTGGTAGAGGTCGACGTAGTCGGTTCCCAGCCTGTTCAGCGAGGCGTGGCAGCCCTCGATGATGTGCTTGCGGGACAGCCCGGCGTCGTTGGCGCCCGGACCGACCGGCAGGTACACCTTCGTGCACAGCTCGATCGAGCTGCGCCGGACGCCGCTCAGCGCCTTGCCGAGCGCCTCCTCGGCCCGCCCCTGCGCGTACCGGTCGGCGGTGTCGAACGTGGTGATGCCCCCGTCCAGGGCGGCTGCCACGCAGGCCGCCGCCGCATCGTCGTCGAGCTGGTTGCCGTGGGTGACCCAGTTGCCGTACGCGACCGCGCTCACGCGCAGGCCCGACCGGCCCAGTTGCCTGTACTCCATGTGCGGATCCTCGGGTGGTCCGGCGCTGTCGCCGAACCGTTCGAACGTGGTCGAATCCGTCGGTGATCGAGGTTGGGTTCTCACCCGACGACCTGAGTCGGGTCCGGTTCGTGCACTCGCCGCTGGCGGAGTTGGTGGCCAGCTCCTGGGCACTGCGCAAGCCGGCGAAGTACTGGATGCACCGTCCGTGGCGGGAGCGCGCCGAGCGGCTGCTGCCGGGCGCCGGGCTGGAGCCGCTGTTGGCGGTGCTCCGGTCGTCCAACGGCTACGTGCCGGACTTCCTCACCCCGATCGGTGTGGCGCCGAACCTGGCGGCCGAGTTGCGGGCGGTCGCCGGCACCGACCCGGCCCGGGTGCGGCGGCAACTGGACCGGGCCGGCGCGCCCCGGCTCGCCCCCGACGAGCTGGTCGCGCAGCTACGCCGGTACTTCACCCTGCTGATCGCGCCGGACTGGCCCCGGCTGCGGGCGCTCGCGCTTGCCGACATCCGGCGGCGGACGCTCCTCGCCGCCGAGCAGGGCGGGCGGACCCTGCTCCGCGAGCTGCACCCGTCGATCCGCTGGGACGGCGCGGCGCTGCGGGTCGCCGTCGGCACGACTCGGCCGCCCGGCCTGGAGGGACGCCCGTGGACGCTGCTGCCCACCTCGTTCTCCGGACCGACGGTGCACGCGATCATGGAGGGGGACGCCGGGCCGGCCCTCTGCTATCCACCGGTGGGGCTGGGTGGGCTGTGGGACTCGCCGCCGCCCAGCGCGGCGCTGGGCGCCCTGCTCGGCGGTACGCGGGCGGCGGTGCTCTCCCTGCTCGACTCGCCGCTGAGCACCGGCGAGTTGGCCGCGATGCTGGGCCTCGCGCCGGCCACCGCGTCGCACCACCTCACCACGCTGCGGGACAACGGCCTGATCGTCGGCGTACGGCAGGGGAGAGTCGTGCGCTATGCCCGAACTGTCCTCGGTGACCAGCTCGTCGACTGACCCTGGGCCCGTGATGTGGGATCGAGCACGTGTACATTGGCCGGCCCCCATGCCGTGTGGCAGCATGGCCCGTATGACCGCCGCAGTCGTCCGCCGCTTCGTGGCTCGTCGCCACGTCGATTACGGCCGCGTGCGCAGCGC
The DNA here is from genome assembly GCF_026342015.1 of Micromonospora lupini. Lineage (NCBI taxonomy): Bacteria > Bacillati > Actinomycetota > Actinomycetes > Micromonosporales > Micromonosporaceae > Micromonospora > Micromonospora lupini. The sequence continues at coordinate 313,236 of NZ_JAPENL010000002.1, read as the reverse complement.
GATCTGTCCGGCCTACTGACGACGCCCGACCAATCCGTCTCGGGCGCGCTCCGCGCCGGCTGTCTGAAGACACCGTTGTCCCGCCCGCTACGCGGGCCGGCCGCCGCGCCCCGCGTAGCCCGAGGCACAGCAGACAACGGAGGACGCCGCGATGGCGGTCAGCAGCATCCCGGCCCGTTCCGAGGACCCGACGGCTCGCCCGGCCCGAGCGCCGCGCAAGCCACGGGGTGAGGGTCAGTGGGCGCTCGGCCACCGCGAGCCGCTCAACCCCAACGAGCGGATCAAGAAGGACGACGACCCGCTCAACGTCCGGGCCCGGATCGAGAACATCTACGCGCACCGCGGCTTCGCCTCCATCGACCCGCAGGATCTGCGCGGTCGTTTCCGCTGGTGGGGCCTCTACACCCAGCGCAAGGCGGGCATCGACGGCGGGCGTACCGCAGTGCTGGAGCCGCACGAGCTGGAGGACGAGTTCTTCATGCTCCGGGTCCGCATCGACGGCGGTCAGCTCAGCCTGGCCCAGCTGCGGGTGATCGCGGACATCTCCCGGGAGTTCGCCCGGGACACCGCCGACATCACCGACCGGCAGAACATCCAGTTCCACTGGATCCGCGTCGAGGACATGCCGGAGATCTGGCGTCGGCTGGAGTCGGTCGGCCTGCAGACCACCGAGGCGTGCGGCGACTGCCCACGGATCGTGCTGGGCAGCCCGGTCGCCGGGGTGGCCCGCGACGAGCTGCTCGACCCGACCCCGGCGATCGACGAGATCGTCGCCCGGTACGTCGGCGACAAGCAGTTCTCCAACCTGCCCCGCAAGTTCAAGACGTCCATCTCCTGGCTGGTCGACACCCCGTACGAGTCGAACGACATCGCTCTCCTCGGTGTCGACCACCCCGAGCACGGCCCCGGCTTCGACGTCTGGGTCGGTGGGGGTCTGTCCACCAACCCGATGCTCGCCAAGCGGCTCGGTGTCTGGGTGCCGCTGGCCGAGGTCCCGGACGTGTGGGCCGGCGTGGTCGGGATCTTCCGCGACTACGGCTACCGCAGGCTGCGCAACCGGGCCCGGCTGAAGTTCCTGGTGGCCGACTGGGGCGTGGAGCGGTTCCGGGAGGTCCTGGAGAAGGAGTACCTGGGCCGTACGCTGCTCGACGGTCCGGCGCCGGAGCTGCCGGCGAAGCCTGTCGACCACGTGGGCGTGCACGAGCAGGCCGACGGGCGGCACTACGTGGGCGCCGCCCCGGTGGTCGGGCGGGTCTCCGGTGGGCAGCTCGCCCAACTGGCAGACGTGGTCGAGGCGCACGGCAGTGACCGGGTGCGGCTCACCCCGTACCAGAAACTGCTGGTGCTCGACGTGCCGTCGGAGCGGACGGAGTCGCTTGTCGACGCGCTGCGCGGGATCGGGCTGGAGGCCCGGCCGTCGGCCTGGCGACGCGGCACGATGGCGTGCACCGGCATCGAGTACTGCAAGCTGGCAATCGTCGAGACGAAGGCCCGCGGCGAGGAGCTGGTGGCCCGGCTGGAGCAGCGGCTGCGCGACTTCGACGCGGACATCTCGATCCACATCAACGGCTGCCCGAACGCGTGCGCCCGCACCCAGGTCGCCGACATCGGCCTCAAGGGTCAGCTGGTGGTCGGCCCGGACGGCCGACAGGTCGAGGGCTTCCAGGTGCACCTGGGCGGCGGCCTGGGCATGGCCCAGGGCCAGACCGCCGGTTTCGGCCGCAAGCTGCGCGGCCTGAAGACCACTGCCGAAGAGCTTCCGGAGTACGTGGAACGGCTGGCCCGTCGCTACCTGGCCGGGCGGAGCGCGGGCGAGACGTTCGCCAACTGGGTGATCAGAGTCGACGAGGAGGAACTGCGGTGAGCAGCGAGAACCGAGCGGCACCCCTGTACTGCCCGTACTGCGGCGAGGAGGATCTGCGGCCGCACGAGGCGGGGCACGGCGCCTGGGAGTGCCACGCCTGCGCACGGGTCTTCTCGGTGAAGTTCACCGGGCTGCTCTCCCGGGCGGTGACCCGATGAGCCTCGTGTCCGCCGCGAGCCTGCGCCTGGTCGGCCCGGGCGCGCAGACGTCGACCGACCCGGCCGGGCGCGGCCCGGACGAGCTGCGGACGCTTGCCGAGCAGGCCGCTCGCGACCTGGAGGGCGCCCCCGCCCTGGAGATCGCCGGCTGGGCGGCGCAGACCTTCGGTGACCGCTTCTGCGTGACCAGCTCGATGGCCGACGCCGTCCTGGCCCACCTGGTGTCCCGGGTGGCCCCGGGCGTGGACGTGGTCTTCCTCGACACCGGTCTGCACTTCCCGGAGACGCTGCGGGTCCGCGACGAGGTGGCCCGGACGCTGCCGGTGAACGTCCGGTCCATCCGGCCCCGGCTCACCGTCGGCCAGCAGGACGGCCAGTACGGCCCGCGACTGTTCAACAAGTCGCCGGACGACTGCTGCCAGCTGCGCAAGGTGGAGCCGCTGGAGCGGGCGCTGTCCGGGTACGACGCCTGGGCCGCCGGCCTGCGCCGGGACGAGTCGCCGACCCGCGCCAACACGCCTGTGGTGACGTTCGACGCGCGGCGCGGCAAGGTCAAGGTCAACCCGATCGCGGCCTGGTCGCAGCAGGATGTGGACGCCTACATCGCCCGCTGGAACGTCCCGGTCAACGAGCTGTTCAAGCAGGGCTACGGCTCGATCGGCTGCTGGCCGTGCACCCGACGGACGAAGGCCGGCGAGGACCCGCGGGCCGGCCGGTGGGCCATGTTCGAGAAGACCGAGTGCGGGCTGCACGTCTGATCCCGTCATCGACGACCCCGACCGGCCCCGACGCGGCCGGCGGGGCGGCCCCGGTGGTGCTTGTCGCACACGGCAGCCGGGATCCACGAGCGGCCGAGGCCACCCGGGCGCTGGCCCGGGCGGTGTCGGCCGTCCGGCCCGGTCTGTCGGTGTGGGCGAGCTGGCTGGACCACACCGAGCCGGGCCCGACCGACGTGCTGCGCATGCTGGCCCACGCCGGGCATCGGCGCGCGGTGGTCGTGCCACTGCTGCTGACCGCCGCGTACCACAATCGGGTGGACATTCCGGCGGCCGTCGCCGCCGCGACGGAGACCGGCCCCCCACTTGCGGTACGGGTGACCGACGTGCTCGGCCCGGCGGACGGAACTGTGGCGCCGGCGTTGCTGGCGGGGCTGCGCCGTCGGCTCGGCGAGGTCGACCCGGGGCGCTTCGACGCGCTGGTGCTGGCCGCCGCGGGCACCCGGGACGCGCGGGCGCGCGGTTCGGTGGGCCGGGTGGCCGACGCGCTCGGCGCGGAGTTCGGGGTGCCCTGCCGGGTGTCGTACGCCTCGGCGGCCCCGCCGACGACAGGTGTTGCGGTCACCCGGCTGCGGGCGGCCGGCGCGCGACGGGTGGCGGTGTCCGCGTACTTCCTCGCGCCCGGCCTGTTCCACGACGCCGTGGCCGAGTCGGCTCGGGCTGCCGGCGCGGTGGCGGTGGCGGCCCCGTTGACTGATGCGCCCGAGTTGGCCGAGCTGGTGCTACGCCGGGTCGACGACCGGGGCGCGCTGGCGCCGACGGGCTGACGGTTCGGGCGCCGGCAGCTCGGGACAGCAGTACGCCCCGGCAGGCGGACCCGCCGGGGCGTGCGGCTGTGTCGTTGGGGGAATCAGGCGGAGTGAGCGCGCAGCACCCGGAGGCCGCCGCGCCGCTTCACAGCGCGCCGCTCCTCCTCGCTCATCCCGCCCCAGACGCCGGCGTCCTGACCGGACTCGAGCGCCCACTGCAGGCACTGGTCGGTCACGGAGCAGCGCCTGCAGACGGCCTTTGCCTGTTCGACTTGCAGGAGAGCCGGTCCGGACGTCCCGATCGGGAAGAACAGCTCCGGGTCCTCGTCGCGGCAGACACTATGGTGACGCCAGTCCATGGCGGCAACACTCCTCATTCTGGATGGGTGGCGAACAATTGCTTGTCGTGCTTTTCCTATATGCATCAGCAGTGCCGATGGTGACAGTTAGCGTCCGTCCATTCGGCAGTGCGTGAGCAGGCGTTCAGCGCCGGGGACCTGCTGGAACAGCTCAACCTGACGAGCATATCCAGGCAATGTCCCGGTAACTCAAGTCCGCTTGTGAATACTTTCACGAACTCTCGTGATGTCAAGGGTGACGCTCGGAAAAACTCCGGGCGGTGAGCAAGCCCACAACCCATTTGTCCGGGTTCCAGTGCGTTCCTGGTTACCCGCCGTGCCACAGTCGAGGATCAATATAGTACAGTCCGCGTGACATTGCTGACATTTCCGGCACCTGCCCCTCGGTGTGGCGGCACCCGTCGTTGCGGTTGCGGTGCCGCGTCGACCAAGGGCAGTACCCGAGACCTAGCAGATTACTCTGAGTGCGGCCGGAATGGATGCGAATCTGACTTTCTCCCGCTCGCCAAGATAGTCGCCGTCGAGCTGGAACGCCTGCGGACGGCTGGAGAGCAGGGTGAACTCCGCCGTGTCATGGAGTCGTAACACCTGACGTCCACGCGGATCCGGCTTGCGGGATGCGAACTGCGTCACTGTCCGTGTTGTGCTAGCCACCCGGAGCTGACGCAACGCCAACACGTCGAGCCCGAGGTCGAACGACGCCGACGGGTTCGGGTTGATCTCACGGTCGCCCAGGTACGTCCACGGGGCCGTGTTCTGGATGATGACAGTGGCCAGCTCGCCCTCCACCGGCTCGCCCGGACGCTCCAGGCTGATCGCCGGGTGCCGCCGGTCCGAGGCGAAGAAGTACTGGCCCATGATCGAGCGCAGGTAGAGCCCGGGGGTGGAGACCCGACCCTTCCGCCGGGCCTGCTCCACCCGGTGGATCACCGCGGCGTCCAGGCCGAAGCCGGCGCAGAAGGTGAAGTAGCGGTCGTCCGCTCGGCCCAGCCCGACCGTGCGCTGCCGGCCCAGGCGCAGCCCTTCGAGGATCATGCTGGTCGCCTCCGGCCATTCCCGGGGCAGGCCCAGCGCGCGGGCGAACACATTCGTCGAACCGCCCGGCACGGTGGCCAGCGCCGGCAGCCGGTCGGCCATCGAGGCGCCCTCGGCGCCGGCCGGTGGTTCGGCGGTCATCAGGCCGTTCACCACCTCGTTCACGGTGCCGTCACCACCCAGGGTGACGACGAGATCGACCCCCTCGGCGGCGGCCTCCCGGGCCAGCGCCATGGCGTGCCCCCGGCGACGGGTGTAACGCACACTGAGGTCGACTTCACTGCGCAGCGCCCGGACAAGCACGTCCCGGCTGCGTTCGCTGGTGGTGGTGGCCTTCGGATTGACCACCAGGACGGCCCGCATGGGCGGCACTGTACCTCTCGGTAGCCCGGGTATCGTGGCGCGCGTGACCATCGACTCGGCCCCGATTCCCGTCACCCTCCGCTGGGCGGTACGGCTGCTGTGGGCGGAGGCGGTCGCCGTCGGGCTGATCGCGGTCTGGCTGGTCTGGGCCGACCTCACCGCCACCACCACCGACCTCGCGTCGGCGTTGCTGGTGACCGCGTTCGCCGTCGGGGCGGCCGTCGCGCTCTGGGCGCTCGGCCGGGCGCTGCTGCGTCGACAGGCCGGCGCGCGGGCCCCCGCGATCGTCCTTCAGCTCATGCTGCTGCCGATCGGCTGGTTCATGATCCAGGGCGGCCTGGGCTGGCTGGGCGTCCCGCTCATGGTGCTCGGCCTGGGCGTCGGCTGGCTGCTCGTCAGCCCGCCCACGACGAAGGCCCTCGGCTTCGAGTGACCCGGGCGGCGGGCGGCGAAACGCGGACCCGCTTCGAGTGCCCCCGCCGGGCGGGCACCGCTGGAGGTCACGACGGCTGCGCCTGCCTGCCCGGTCCGGCCGGGGGAGGCGTCGCGCGTCGGTCAGTAGCCGCCGGAGCGGCGGGTGAGCAACGAGATCGTCGCCCGGCCGTCGGTGGCCGTGGCGGACGCCGACGTGGTCAGCGCGGTGAGCACCTTCCAGGCGAAGGACGACTCGGCGGGCAGCGTCGCCCCGCGCACGGTAGGCACTGTCACCTCGACGGTCAGCGCGTCGTTGGTGACCGAGAATCGGCACTCCAACTCGGCGTCGCGGGTGGCGATGGCGAGCAGCATCGCGCACGCCTCGTCGACAGCGATCCGCAGATCCTCGATCTCGTCGAGCGCGAACTGCAACCGCGCCGCGAGACCGGCGGTGGCGGTGCGGAGCACGCCGAGGTAACCGCCGTCGGCGGGCACCGTGAGGTGCACCACGTCGTCGTCGGTCGCTGGCTGGCCGGTCAGTTGAGTCACGCCTCATCCCCCCGGTCGGGGACTCTACCCGGTCAGTCGTTCGGGCGCGTGTCGGCGGCCGCCTCCGCCTGAGCGGCCAGGCCGCGCAACGCGGCACCGCTGAGCCGGTAGGGGACCCACTCGCTCATCTGCTCGGCGCCGATGGAGGCGTAGAAACCTGCTGCGGGATTCCAGTCGATCATCCACCACTCCAGCCGTCGGTAGCCCCGTCGTACGCAGATGTCGGCAAGCGTGGCGAGCAGCAGCCGGCCCGCGCCGGTGCCCCGGGCGGCCGGGGAGACGTAGAGGTCCTCCAGGTAGATGCCGTGCACGCCGGCCCAGGTGGAGAAGTTGAGAAACCACAGGGCGAAGCCGATCGGCTGATCGCGCTCGTCGACCGCGACGTGGCCGAAGAGCGCCGGGGCGGTCGCCCGACCACTCCAGCTCGGCCCGTCCGACGCCGCGCCGGGACCTGGAGCAGTCGGGAACAGCGCCGCGGTGAGCTGCTCGGTGGTGAGGTGGCACTCGTCGGGGGCGCGTTCGTACGCCGCCAGCTCGTGCACCATGGCGACGACGGCCGGCACGTCCTGGGGACGTACCGGCCGGATCGTCGGTGTGACCGGGTGGGTCACGCCTTCTTGGTCTCCCAGAAGATCTTCGCGATCTCGTCGATCTTCGCGAGGAGCTTGTCGGCGGTGGCCGGGTCGAGGCTGCCCTTGACGCCAGTGGCGCCGGCGAGCTTGGTGGCCTCGTTGAACAGGGTGTGCAGGTTCGGGTACTTCTCGAAGTGCGGCGCCTTGAAGTAGTCGGTCCAGAGCACCCACAGGTGGTGCTTGACCAGCTCGGCGCGCTGCTCCTTGATGATGACCGCTCGGGTGCGGAACTCCGGGTCGGTGTTCGCCTGGTACTTCTCGCAGATCATTTTGACCGACTCGGCCTCGATCCGGGCCTGGGCCGGGTCGTAGACGCCGCACGGCAGGTCGCAGTGAGCGCTCGCGGTGACGCGGGGCGCAAGGATGCGCGGAAGTCGCATCGGGATCCTCCATGGGAAGTTTGCGATGATCAAAGGCGACATTACTCCTGGGAATGCTCCCCGAACCGGATGGAGGTGAAACCAGTGCGCGCCGATCACCCGCCGGAGGCACCGCGTCTGCGCGGGCCGTTGACGCCCGTCTCGGTGACCGGTCCGTCCATGGCGCCGACGCTGCGACACGGCGACGCGGTGCTGGTCCGCTCGGGTGGACGCCCGATCCGACCCGGTGACGTGGTGGTAGCCGTCTTCCGGACGCGTCCCGAGCTGCTGGTCGTGAAGCGGGCGGTACGTCCGCAGGACGGCGGCTGGTGGCTGCGCGGCGACAACGATCTGGTCACCGACGACTCCCGGGCGTACGGGGTGGCCGACGTGCGCGCGAGGGTGGTGTTCCGCTACTGGCCCCGCCCCGGACGGGTGCCCCGTCGGCCGTTATGACCCTGCTCACATCCGAGGGGCAGTGCCGACACTATGCTCGGAAAGTGCCCGGGTGACCCCCGCACCGCGTGCCACCGCTCGCCGCCCACCTCGCGGCCGGCCCGGCCGCCTCACATCTGCTCGACAGATCCTGGAGTCACCGCCATGTCTTCGTCCACCGTGGACCCCGCTGATCCCGTCTTCCAACTGCACCTGGGCGGCAAGATGGCCGTCGCCTCGACGGTCCCGCTCACCAGTCGCGAGGACCTCTCCCTCGCGTACACCCCTGGTGTCGCCCGGGTGTGTGAGGCCATTGCCGCCGACCCCGCCCTGGCCGACGACTACACGTGGGCGTCGCACGCCGTCGCCGTGGTCACCGACGGGTCGGCGGTGCTCGGGCTCGGCAACATCGGCCCGCGCGCCGCGCTGCCGGTGATGGAGGGCAAGGCGGTGCTGTTCAAGCAGTTCGCGGGGGTGGACGCGGTGCCGGTCTGCCTGGACACCCAGGACGTGGACGAGATCGTCGCGGTGGTGCGGGCGCTGGCCCCGTCGTTCGGCGGGATCAATCTGGAGGACATCAGCGCGCCGCGCTGCTTCGAGGTGGAGCGGCGACTCGACGAGGCGCTGGACATCCCGGTCTTCCACGACGACCAGCACGGCACGGCAATCGTGGTGCTCGCCGCGCTGCGCAATGCCGCCACCCTGCTCGATCGCAAGCTCGGTGACCTGCGGGTGGCGGTGAGCGGCGCGGGCGCGGCCGGCGTGGCGGTGACGAAGATGCTCATCGCCGGTGGGGTCGACCCCGACCAGGTGGTCGTGTGCGACTCCAAGGGGATCATCGGCCGGCACCGCGCTGAGCTGACCGGCACCAAGGCCGAGCTGGCCGCGAGCACCAACGCCGACGGCCGTCAGGGCGACATCACCGAGGCGCTGCGCGACGCGGACGTGCTGATCGGGGTCTCCGGCGGGCAGATCCCCGAGGCGGCCGTCGCTCGGATGGCACCGGGCGGCATCGTGTTCGCGCTGGCCAACCCGACCCCGGAGGTGCACCCCGAGGTGGCCGCCCGGCACGTCGCGGTGGTCGCCACCGGGCGCAGCGACTATCCCAACCAGATCAACAACGTGCTGGCCTTCCCCGGCGTGTTCCGCGGCGCGTTGGACGCGCGGGCCACCCGGATCACCGAGGGGATGAAGGTCGCCGCCGCCGACGCCATCGCCGGCGTGGTGGCCGAGTCGCTGACCGCCGACGCGATCGTCCCGTCGCCGCTCGATCCGCGCGTCGCCCCGGCCGTCGCCGAGGCCGTCGCCGAAGCGGCCCGCCGCGACGGGGTCGCCCGCCGCTGAGACGCGTCGGCCGGAGGCGCTCCGGCGCAGCATGCGCCGCCGGCCCACGCGCCGGGGCCCTCTCACCAGGAAGGGGCCCTTCTTAACGCGCGCTCAGCTTGTTACCGTGCCGATCATGCGTGCCGCCTTCGCCTCCCGTTTCGACGACGCCGATCCGCTCGCCGCCCTCACCGTCGGTGAGCAGCCCGAGCCGCCCCACCCCGAGGACGACTGGGTGACCGTGCAGGTGCGGGCCACCTCGCTCAACCACCACGACCTCTGGTCGCTGCGCGGGGTGGGCCTCACCGAGGGCCAGTTGCCGATGATCCTCGGCTGCGACGCGGTAGGCGTGGACGCCGACGGCAACGAGATGGTCGTCTACCCGGTGGTCGTCACACCCGGTGACCCGCGCGGGATCTCCATCCTGTCCGAGCACTTCGCCGGGACCCTCGCCGAGCGGGTCGCCGTACCCCGGTCGAACCTGATCCCACTGCCCGACGGCATGGCGGCGACCGACGCGGCGTGCCTGCCCACGGCCTGGCTGACCGCGTGGCGGATGCTGACCACCAAGGGCCGCGTCGCGGACGCCGACAGCGTGCTCGTGCAGGGCGCGGGCGGCGGCGTCGCCACCGCCGCCGTCGCGCTCGCCCTCGCGATGGGCAAGCGGGTGTACGCGACCAGCCGGGACGCCGCCAAGCGGGAACGGATCACCGCGCTCGGGGCGATCGCCCTGGAGGCCGGCGCCCGGCTGCCGGAGCGGGTCGACGTGGTGATCGAGACGGTGGGCGCGGCGACGTTCGACCACTCGTTGAAGTCGGCCGCGCCGATGGCCCGGATCGTGGTCTCCGGCGCCACCGCCGGCCACCAGCCGTCGGTGAACCTGCGCCGGGTCTTCGCCATGCAGTTGGAGATCCTGGGCACCTCGATGGGCACGCCGGGGGAGCTGTACGAGCTGCTGGCGTTCTGCGCCGAGAACGAGGTCCGCCCGGTGATCGACAGTGTGGTCCCGTTCAGCCGGGTCGAGGACGCCTTCGCCCGCCTGCACTCCGGCGACGCCTTCGGCAAGGTCGTCATCGACCACACCGCCTGACGCCACGCCCCGCGAAGATCCGCGCAACTTCGGGGAAACTGCTGTCTCCTGGCGCGCCGAGGCAGCAACATCCCTGATGTTGCGCGGATCGTGGGGATGCGGATCAGAGGTGGTTGTCGAAGGTGGCGATGTCGCCGCGTGTCGCATCGGTTTCGATGCGCTTCTTCGCCTCCGCGTCGCCGTACAGCGACCAGCGCAGGAACTCGACTGACGTGTCCGCGACGACCCGCAGCGTCGCCGCGTCGCCGAGCAACGCCCGCCCGTGGTCGCCCTTCGGCAGGCTGAGCAGCGCCTTCGGCCAGGGCACCTTGTCGTACGCCGCCTTGCCCGCCGCGTAGTCGACCACCTCGTCCAGCTCGCCGTGCACGAACAGTTGCGGCGCGGTCGCGCCCGCGAACGCCGTACCCACGCCGACGGCCGTGCCCGCGAACACCACCCCGGCGTCCAGCCGCTCGTCCCGGCTGGCGGTGAAGAGGCCGATTGTGGTGACCCCGCCGGCCGAGTGCCCGGCCGCGGCGACCCGGTCGGTGGCCAGCCGGCCGCGCAGCCCGTCGCCGGCCCTGCCGTCGAGCGCCAACACCTGGGTCAGCGCGTACGACACGTCGGCCGGCTGGTTGAGCACGTCGAGGATGTTGCCGTCGCTGCCCCGGGAGGTGTGCGGGAAGGTCGGCGCGGCCACCACGAAGCCCGCCGCCGCCCAGCGGGTCAGCAGGGTGGCGTAGTCCTCCGGCCGCCCGGTGAGGCCGTGGCTGAACATGACCACGGGAAACCGGCCCGTCGCTGCCGTCGCGGACCGCTTCGCCGCGCCGCCGGTCTTCCCGGCCGCCGGATACCAGACCGTCACCGGCAGCGCACGGCCGTCCCGGTTCAGCTTGAGCTGGCGTACGCCGACGCCGAAGGCGCTCTTCGGTGCGGTCCCGGCGGGCACCTGCGGCGTCGGCGTGGCGGCGGGCGGTGGCTCGGCGGGCGCCTGCCAGCTCTCGTTCTTACGGGCGTCGGCGGAGCAGCCGACCAGTCCGGCCATGAGCAGGGCGCTGGCCAGCAGCGCGGGGGTGACGCGACGCGACATGACGCCAATTGTGCCCTGCCGCGCCGACGGGCTCGGCGCGGTTCGACGCACGGTGCCTACGCCGCGACCGCCTGGCTCGGGCCGCGCCGCGACCGCCTGGTTCGGGCCGGGCCGCGATCGGCTCGCTCAGGCCGCGGCACGGTCGGCGAGCGGGCGTCGTCGCCGGGCGGTGTCGGTCAGGGAACGGGGCGGGAAGGCGGCGTTGGGGTCGTACCGGTTGGCGCCGGGCGGCACGATCTCGTCGATCCGGTCGAGTGTCGCGTCGTCCAGGGTGAGCGTGGCGCCCTTGAGCAAATCCTCCAGGTGCGCCATGGTCCGCGGTCCGATGATCGCCGAGGTGACCGCCGGGTGGGCCACGGTGAAGGCGATGGCGAGCTGCGGGAGCGTGCAGCCGATGCCCGCCGCGAGATCGACGAGCTGCTCGACGATGTCGAGCTTGGCGGCGTTCTCGGCGATAGTGGGATCGAACTGCGCCGGCCGGAGCGCGGCCCGCCCGGTCGACATGTCGACCGGCCGGTCCCTGCGGTACTTCCCGCTGAGGAACCCGAAGGCGAGCGGGCTCCAGACCAGCACCCCCATGCCGTAGCGCTGACAGACCGGCAGGGTCGACGCCTCGACCCCGCGGGCCAGGATCGAGTACGGCGGCTGCTCGGTGCGTAGGCGTGCGAGGCCGCGACGCTCGGACACCTGGTGCGCCTCGACGATCTCCTCGGCGGGGAACGTCGAACAGCCGAAGGCGCGGATCTTTCCCTCGCGGACGAGGTCGGTGAGCACCGAGAGCGTCTCCTCGATGTCGGTCGAGGGGTCGGGGCGGTGGACCTGGTAGAGGTCGATCCAGTCGGTGCCCAGACGCCGCAGGCTCCCCTCGACCGCCTTGAGGATCCAGCGCCGCGAGTTGCCCCCCTGATTGGGGCCCTCGCCCATCGGAAAGTGCACCTTGGTGGCGAGGACGACGTCGTCCCGGCGCCCCCGCAGCGCCTTGCCCACGATCTGCTCGGACTCACCCCGGCCGTACATGTCGGCCGTGTCGACGACGTTGATGCCCTGGTCCAGGGCCGCGTGGACGATGCGGACGCAGTCGTCGTGGTCCGGGTTTCCGACGGCACCGAACATCATGGTTCCGAGGCAGTGGGTGCTCACCTCGATGCCGGTGCCGCCGAGCGTGCGATAGCGCATGCCGATGCTCCCTTGGCGGTGTCGTAACGGACACGGGGGACCTTAGGAGCTTGAGTCGGCTCTAGGTCAAGCCTCGTTACCCTGCTCGGCATGGCCGAGGACACCGTGAGTCTGAGCATCGGGCAGGTCGCCGAACGCACCGGCTTGAGCGTGCACGCCCTGCGCTTCTACGAGCAGGAGGGCGTCTTCGTCGAACCCGTACGCCGTGGGACCGGCGGGCGTCGCGTCTACAGCCAGGACGACGTGGACTGGCTGACCGTCTGCATCATCCTCCGCGCCTCGGGCATGCCGTTGCCCGCGCTCCGCCGGTACGCCGACCTCGTCCGGGAGGGCGCCGGCAACGAGGAGGAACGGCTCGCCCTCCTGCGCGAGCACCGGGAGCGCGTCACCGGCCAGATGGGCAGGCTCACCCAGTGCCTGGACCTGATCGGCTTCAAGATCGGGGTGTACGAGGACCTGCTCGACGAAGCAGAGCCCGCAGTCGAGCCAGGTCGTCCGTGTCCTTCGGGCGGCGGGGCCGCTCCGGCATCCACACCGGGAACATCTGCTTGAACTCGATCTGGGCCGGCACCGAGATCGTCGGCACGGTCAACGCGCCGATCCGACCGGGTGGCGCGTCAAGCATCCCGGCCGGCAGCGGCGTGCCGGCCCAGGACCCGGCGCCCACCGTCGGTCGACAGGCGTCGTCCCGACCCAGGTACGCGACGCTCACCTCCACGTCGGCGGCGAACAGGTCGAGCTGCAACTCGACAGGCATCCGGGGGTCGGGGCGCCAGCCCCGGGCCAGCAGGAGGGCGGCCAACCGGTCCGCGTCCTCGCGCCAGCAGTACCAGTCGACGTCGACGTGCGGTCGGGACACCTCGCCGAGCGCGAAGTCCATCGCCCAGCCGCCCCGCAACCACACCTGGACACCGGCGGATCCGGCCACCTCGACGACTTCGGCGATGCTCGCCAACTGGCGTTGCACGAGATCGTCCACGGGGGCACCCTAGCGGCACGTCCGGGCGGGGCGCGCCGAGCGCGGATCGAGGGTGAGCGTACGCACGCCGACGACGTACGACCCCTCGGGCGCTCGGCGCGCGGCTGCGGCCCGGTGGACCGCCCGCCACGGCGCTGGCCGGTGCGCAACCGGCGAGCCGTCCCGCCCCACCGTCTCACCGTAGGTGCCCGGGCGCGTCCGGCGACCCCGCCGTCCGGCCCGGCTCTGCCCGCCACCCGGTCGGGTCACCTCCGCCGGCCGGCTCGACCCCTTCCGACGGCGGAGGCGGGGGCGGTGCGCCGCGACAGGCTTCGCTAGGGTCACCGACATGGCTGAGAACTACACCGACCCCAGCGGCAACACCGAGGCGTTCCGCGCCTTCACCCAGACGCCGGAGGCCGCCGGTCCGGCGGAGGCGCCGTCCCGCCTGCCGCTCATCGTCGGTGCGGCGGTCGTCGTCGTGCTGCTGGTGGCAGTCGTCGCCTGGTTGGCGATGCGCTGATCGGGCCCGCCTGGACGGGTCGTGGCGGCGTCAGGCCGCCCCGACCACGTCCCGGGTCTCCCGGGCGATCTCCCATTCCTCGTCGGTGCGGATGACGCAGACGCTCACCTCGGCGCCGTCCGGCGAGATCAGCCGGTCGCCGTCGCCGTTGTTGCGTGCCTCGTCGACGGTGATGCCGAGCCGGGTCAGCCCGGCCAGCGCGGCAGCCCGGACGGGCGCGGCGTGCTCACCCACGCCGGCGGTGAACGCGATCGCGTCCACGTGGCCGAGCAGCGCGTAGTACGCGCCCACGTACCCGGTGATCCGCCGGCAGTACACGTCGAAGGCAAGCGCGGCTGCCGGGTCCCCGGCCGCCCGGCGTTGGAGCACCTCACGCATGTCGTTGGCGCCTGTCAACCCGAGTAGGCCGCTGCGGTGGTTGAGCAGGTCGTCGATGTCGTCGACAGACAGGCCGCCCTCCCGCCGCAGGTGGAAGATCACCGTCGGGTCGAGGTCGCCGCTGCGGGTGCCCATCACGAGCCCTTCGAGCGGGGACATCCCCATCGAGGTGGCGACGCTGCGGCCGTTCGCCACCGCGCAGGCGCTGGCACCGTTGCCCAGGTGCAGGGTGATGGTGTTGAGCTTGTCGTACGGGCGGTCCAGCAGCTCGGCGGCACGCCGGGAGACGTACGCGTGCGAGGTGCCGTGGAAGCCGTACCGGCGGATGTCGTACCGCTGCGCGGTGTCCCTGTCGATCGCGTAGGTCGCGGCGGCCTCCGGCAGGGTGTGGTGGAACGCCGTGTCGAAGACGGCGACCTGCGCGACGTCCGGCAGGGCGGCCCGCGCCACCTCGATGCCGGCCAGGTTGGCCGGGTTGTGCAGCGGGGCGAGCGGGACCAGGTCCTTGATCGCGGCCAGCACCGTGTCGTCGATCAGCGCTGGTGCGCTGAACGTCCGGCCGCCGTGCACCACCCGGTGCCCGACCGCCGCCAGCCCGGTCAGGTCCAGCCCGGCCAGGATCTGCCGGACGGCGCTGGCGTGGTCCGCCGGGCCGCCGCCGGGCTCACCGACCCGCTCGACGGTGCCCTGGTCGACGGTCCGGTCCCCGTCATAGTGACGCCACTTCACCGACGAAGACCCGCAGTTGAGCACCAGCACCCGACTCATGACGTCTCCTCGACGGCCGCCTGGATGGCGGTGATCGCCACCGTGTTCACGATGTCCGGCACTGTGGCGCCGCGGGACAGGTCGTTCACCGGCCGGCGTAGGCCCTGCATGACCGGGCCGACGGCGACCGCCCCGGCCGAGCGCTGCACCGCCTTGTACGTGTTGTTGCCCGTGTTCAGGTCCGGGAAGATGAAGACCGTGGCCTGGCCGGCGACCGGACTGTCGGGCAGCTTCGTCGCCGCCACCGCGGGGTCGATCGCCGCGTCGTACTGGATCGGTCCCTCGACAAGCAGATCGGGCCGACGCTCCCGGACCAGCGCGGTGGCCGCGGCGACCTTCTCCACGTCCGCGCCCGCGCCGGAGCTGTCGGTGGAGTACGACAGCATGGCCACCCGGGGTTCGATGCCGAAGCGGGCGGCGGTGTCGGCCGACGAGATCGCGATGTCGGCGAGCTGGGGGGCGTCCGGGTCGCGGTTGACCGCGCAGTCGCCGTAGACCAGCACCCGGTCGGCGAGGAGCATGAAGAAGACGCTGGAGGCCACCGAGACCTCCGGCACGGTACGGATGATCTCGAACGCGGGTCGGATGGTGGCGGCAGTGGTGTGCGTGGCGCCGGAGACCATGCCGTCGGCGTACCCGGCGGCCACCATGAGCGTCCCGAAGTAGTTGGGCTGGGCCACGATGTCGTGTGCCAACTCGGAGGTGACGCCCCGGTGGGCGCGCAGCCGCGCGTACTCGGCAGCGAACTCGTCGCGCCACCCGCTGGTGGCCGGGTCGACGAGCCGCGCGTCGCCGAGGTCGATGCCCAGCTCGCGGGTGCGCCGGGCGATGTCGTCCGGGCGGCCCAGCAGCGTCAGGTCGGCCACGCCCCGGCGCAGCAGGATCTCGGCCGCCCGCAGGATGCGCTCCTCGGCGCCCTCCGGCAGCACGAGGTGCCGGGGCTTCGAGCGGGCCCGGTCGATCAGCTCGTTCTCGAACATCAGCGGGGTGACCCGCGCCGACCGGCTGACCCGCAGCCGGCGGGCCAGGTCGTCGGTGTCCACGCAGCGCTCGAACGCGCCGAGCGCGGCCTCCACCTTGCGTGGGTTGGCGATGCTGGGCCGCCCCTCGATCCGGCTGGACGCGGCCACCGTGTCGTAGCTGTCGCTGACCACGGAGAGCACCGCCAGGCCGGTGTTCAGGCCCTCCACCAGCCGCATCACCCGGGGGTCGGGCTGCTCGCCAAGGGTGAGCACGAGCCCGGCCACGGACACCTGCCCGGCCACGTGCGCCGCGCTGGCGGCGACGAGCAGGTCGGCCCGGTCTCCGGGGGTGATCACCAGAGCGCCCTCGGTGAGGTGACCCAGCAGGGTCGGCACGTGCGCCGCGCCGACCACGAAGTCCAGCACGTCCCGCCCGAGCGCGGCGTCGTCCCCGGCCAGCAGGGTCGCGCCGAGCGCCGCCGCCACCTCGGCCACCGTCGGCGCCGACACGCTCGGCACCTCCGGGATGGCGTACGCCGGCACGGGCAGCTCCGGCAGCGTCATCGGCTCGGACACCCGGTTGGCGATCACCGCCAGCACCGTCGCGCCCAGGTCTGCCACATCGTGGTACGCCCCCCGCATGGCCGCCGCGACGGCCGCGGGCTCCTGTTCGTAGCCGTCCACCACAGGCACCACCACGCTGCCGAACTCGGTGGCCAGCCGGGCGTTGAAGGCCAGCTCGCGGGGGTGCGCCGGGTCGCCCGGCTCGTCGAAGTCACTGCCCACCACGACCACCGCCGGGCACTGCCGCTCCACCGCCCGGTAACGCTCCACCACGATGGAGATCAGCTCCTCGCGGCGGCCGTCGGCCACCAGCGCGGCTGCCTCGGCGTACGTCGCCCCGGCCAGCTCCGACAGCGGCAGTTCGACCCGGTACCGCTCGCTGAGCAGGGCGAGGATCGGGTCCGGGACGGCGTCGGGGACCAGCGGTCGGAACACGCCGATCCGCCCCACCTGTCGCGACAGCAACTCGGCCAGCCCGAGGGCGATCGTCGACTTGCCCCCGCCCGAACCGACGCTTGTCAGATACACACTGCGAGCCACACGCCAACCCTAGAAGATCGCGATCCCCAAAACCCGGGCCCTCCGCCCCCTCCCCACCGTCCGCACCCCGCCCTGCCGGTTGATCATGAGGTTGTAGCTCGACACGCCGACGACACGCGCGGCCAACTTTATGATCAACTTCGACGGGGTGGGGGCTGTTAGGCGTCTTCGTCGTCGGGGTCGTCCAGGCGGGCCAGGTAGGTGGCCAGGCGCTCGATGGGGGTTTCGAAGTCGGGGTTGAGGTCGACGAAGTCGCGCAGGCGCTCACCCAGCCACTCCAGGGTCACCTGCTCGTCGCCCCGGCGTTCGACAAGTTCCTCGATGCCACGGTCGGTGAAGTACACGGCGTACGTCCTCGTGCTCGGCCCGGCGTTGGCCGGGCGGGTCGGTGGTTCGGTGGTTCGGACGGACCGACGCGAGCCGGGGCAGGACCGTGGTCGACGGCCCTGCCCCGGCTCGTGTGGCGCGGTCAGGTCACGGGCGGGGGAGTGCCGCCTCGATCAGCGCGGTCTGCTCGACCTCGTGGGTCTTTGCCGAGCCGACCGCCGGGGCCGCCGCGGCCGGGCGGGAGATCCGCCGCAGCCGGACGTCGGTGAGGTGCTCCAGCAGGTTGAGCGCGACGAACGACCAGGCGCCCTGGTTGGCCGGCTCCTCCTGCACCCAGGCGAAGTCCTCAGCGTTCGGGTACTGCGCGAGGGCTGCCCGGATCTCCTCCACCGGCAGCGGGTACAGCTGCTCGATCCGGATGATCGCGGTGTCGGTGATGCCGCGCTCCTGCCGGGCCTGGAACAGGTCGTAGTAGACCTTGCCGGAGCAGAGCAGCACCCGCTTCACCGACTCCGGTGCCGGGGCCGCCGTGTCGCGCAGCACCGGCTGGAAGGTGCCGGTGGTGAAGTCCTCCACCGAGGAGACGCAGA
This sequence comes from Micromonospora lupini, assembly GCF_026342015.1. Lineage (NCBI taxonomy): Bacteria > Bacillati > Actinomycetota > Actinomycetes > Micromonosporales > Micromonosporaceae > Micromonospora > Micromonospora lupini. Next base: position 295,275 of record NZ_JAPENL010000002.1, on the reverse strand, counting down.
GCTTGTGCCGCAGCAGCGACTTCGGCGTGAACACCACGAGCGGCTTGCGCTTGGGCGACAGGGCCTGGCGGCGCAGCAGGTGGAAGTAGTTCGCCGGGGTCGTCGGGATGGACACCCGCATGTTGTCCTCGGCGCACATCTGCAGGAACCGCTCCGGGCGACCGGAGGTGTGGTCCGGGCCCTGGCCCTCGTGGCCGTGCGGGAGCAGCAGGGTCACCGCGGAGCGCTGACCCCACTTCACCTCGCCGGAGGAGATGAACTCGTCGATCACCGACTGGGCGCCGTTGACGAAGTCCCCGAACTGGGCCTCCCAGGCGACGAGCGCGTTGACGTTCTCCACCGAGTAGCCGTACTCGAAGCCCATCGCCGCGTACTCGCTGAGCAGCGAGTCGTGCACGAAGAACCGGGAGCGCTCGCCGTCGCCGGTGAGCGACTTCAGCGGCAGGTAGTCGTCGCCGGTGCGGGAGTCGACCACCGACGCGTGCCGCTGGACGAAGGTGCCGCGCCGCGAGTCCTGCCCGGCGAGCCGGACGGTGACCCCGTCGTGCAGCAGTGCCCCGAACGCGATGATCTCGCCGAAGCCCCAGTCGATGGTGCCCTCGACGGACATCTTGGCCCGCCGGTCGAGCAGCTGCTGGATCCGCTTGTGCGGGGTGAAGCCCTCCGGCAGGTTGACGTGCGCCTCGCCGATCGCCTTCACGACTGCGGCGTCGGTGGCGGTGTCGACCGCAGGCTCCGGCTCCTCCTCGCGGCGGGGGCGGTTGAGCTGACGCGGCGCGGCGGCGGCGTCCCGGGTGGCCTTGAAGACCTTCTCCAACTGCGCCTGGTAGTCGCGCAGCAGCTCCTCCGCGTCCTCCACGGTGATGTCGCCGCGACCGATCAGCTCCTCGGTGTAGAGCTTGCGCACCGAACGCTTCGAGTCAATGATCTTGTACATCTGGGGGTTGGACATCGACGGGTCGTCGCCCTCGTTGTGGCCGCGCCGGCGGTAGCAGACCATGTCGATCACGACGTCCTTGTTGAACGCCTGCCGGTATTCGAAAGCCAGCCGGGCCACCCGGACCACGGCCTCCGGGTCGTCGCCGTTCACGTGGAAGATCGGCGCCTGGATCATCCGGGCCACGTCGGTGCTGTAGAGGCTGGACCGGCTGTACTCCGGTGCGGTGGTGAAGCCGACCTGGTTGTTGACCACCACGTGCACGGTGCCGCCGGTGCGGTAGCCGCGCAACTGCGACAGGTTGAGCGTCTCGGCGACCACACCCTGCCCGGCGAACGCCGCGTCACCGTGCACCGCAAGCGGCAGCACGGTGTAGCCCTCCAGCTTGAGGTCGATCCGGTCCTGCTTGGCCCGGACGATGCCCTCCAGCACGGGGTCGACGGCCTCCAGGTGCGACGGGTTCGCCACCAGCGACACCTTGACGACGTGCTCGCCGTCCGGGGTGGTGAACTTGCCGTTCTGACCCAGGTGGTACTTCACGTCGCCGGAGCCCTGCGTCGAGCGCGGGTCGAGGTGACCCTCGAACTCCGAGAAGATCTTCTCGTACGGCTTGCCGACGATGTTGGCCAGCACGTTGAGCCGGCCCCGGTGGGCCATGCCGATGACGACCTCGTCCAGCCCGCTCTCGGCGGACGACTCCAGCACCTCGCCCAGCAGCGGGATCAGCGACTCGCCACCCTCCAGCGAGAAGCGCTTCTGGCCGACGTACTTGGTCTGCAGGAAGGTCTCGAACGCCTCGGCGGCGTTGAGCCGGTTGAGCACGTGCTTCTGCTCGTCGGCGGCCGGCTTCTCGTACTTGCGCTCGATCCGCTCCTGGATCCAGCGCCGCTCCTCCGGGTCCTGGATGTGCATGTACTCGATGCCGACGCGCCGGCAGTACGAGTCGCGCAGCACACCGAGGATCGAGCGCAGCTTCATTCGCTGGCGGCCGGCGAAGCCGTTCACCGGGAACTCGCGGTCCAGGTCCCACAGGGTCAGCCCGTGCTGCAGGACGTCCAGGTCCGGGTGCTTGCGGATGGTGAATTCCAGCGGGTCGGTGTCGGCCATCAGGTGACCGCGCACGCGGTACGCGTGGATCAGCTCGTGCACCCGGGCGGTCTTGTTGATCTGACCCTCGGAGTTGACCGCCACGTCGCGCACCCAGCGCACCGGCTCGTACGGGATGCGCAGCGAGGTGAAGATCTGGTCGTAGAAGTTGTGCTCGCCCAGGATCAGCTCGTGCATGACCTTGAGGAACTCACCGGACTGCGCGCCCTGGATGATCCGGTGGTCGTACGTGCTGGTCAGCGTGATGATCTTGCTGACCGCCAGCTCGGCGAGGGTGGCCTCGGACATGCCCTGGTAGGGCGCCGGGTACTCCATCGCGCCGACGCCGATGATCGCGCTCTGCCCCTGCATGAGCCGCGGCATGGAGTGCACAGTGCCGATGCCGCCCGGGTTGGTGAGCGAGATCGTGGTGCCCGAGTAGTCCTCCATGGTCAGCTCGTTGCGCCGCGCCCGCCGGACCACGTCCTCGTACGCCTGCCAGAACTGCCGGAAGTCCATCTGCTCGCAGCCCTTGATGGAGGGGACCACCAGGTTGCGGCTGCCGTCCGGCTTGGCCAGGTCGATGGCGATGCCCAGGTTGACGTGCGCCGGGCGGACCACTGCCGGCTTGCCGTTGGCCTCGGCGAAGGAGTTGTTCATCTCCGGGTGCGCCACGAGCGCCCGGACCATCGCGTAGCCGACCAGGTGGGTGAAGCTGACCTTACCGCCGCGCCCCCGGGCGAGGTGGTTGTTGATCACGATGCGGTTGTCGACGAGCAGCTTCGCCGGGACCGCGCGGACGCTCGTCGCGGTGGGCACGCTCAGCGAGGCGTCCATGTTCTGCACGATCTTCGCGGCGACACCCCGCAGCGGGGTGGTCTGCGGGCCGTCGGCGGTCGGCGCGGCGGCCTTCGCGGCCGGCTTGGCCGGTGCGGCCTTCTCCGGGGTGGCCTTCGCGGGCGCGGCCTTGGCCGGCGTCGACGGCGCGGCGGCCGGCTTGCTGGCGGCGCTCGGCTTCGCCGGGGCGCTCGGCTGGCTGACCGTGGCCGCCGGCTCGGGCTGGCCGTCCGGCTCGGGCGCGGCGGCGGGCTTGCCCGACGTCTCCGCCCCGCGCGGTGTGCCGGCGCCGGGCGCCGGCCGGTAGTCGGCGAAGAAGTCGTGCCAGGCCGAATCGACGCTCGTTGGGTCGGCGAGGTAGCGCTGGTACATCTCCTCGACGATCCACTCGTTCGGGCCGAAACCCGCCAGTGGGTTCTCCTGCGAAGTCTGCTGGGTCGACACGGCCGGTAATCGCCTCTTTCACGCGGGTTCTGTTTGTCACGCGGTGTCCGTCGCGTCCAGTTGATGGACTACGGACAGGACGACTCCCAGGCTACGCCGTACGGATCCCGCAGGCATTTCCGCCTCGGCCGGGTGGCCGGTTTCACAGAAGATGCCAGAAGTTCAGCAACCCCTGCGCGGCACGTCACCGGCTGGTACGTCGGAACTGAGTATCCCTACCGTTGTCCGGGCGGTGGCCGTTCGCCAGGATCGGGCGCATGGATCAGCACGGGGTACGGGGGCGCTACGGCCGGAGCATGGCGGTGGCGTCCGGTTGGTACGGGACCGCGATAGCGGCCCTGGCGGTGGGCACGACGAGTGTGCCGAGCGCGCCGCGGAACGACTGCGCGGCCTGGTTCAGTTGCCTGTCGCCGGGCGAGTCGCTGGTGTTCGTGGGGCTGGTGTGGGGCACGCCTGTGCTCCTCGGCCTGCTGGGAGTGACGGCGCTGGTGGCCGCGCTCGTCGTCCGCGTCATCCCCTCGGCGGTGCTCGCCGGCACCACCTCGGCGGCGCTCAGCGTCGGGGTCTGCGCCGCCGTGTACCTGGGTCGCTCGTGAAGCGGGCCGGCCTCGGCGGGCTCTTCTTCGCCTGGCTCTACGGGGTGCCGTTCCTGCTGCTGGTGGGCCTGATCCGGCGCGTGTCCAGGCCGTACACGCCGAGCGCCGACGACGCGCAGGCGTTCGGCGCGACCACGGACGCCGTGCTGACGACCGGGCTCCTGCTCAACGCGGTGCTCCCGGCGCTCGGCCTGCTGCTCGCCGTACTGGCCGGGGAGGCGGTCTGGCGGCGGCACTTCGGCGGGGCGCTCGGCGGGATGGTGCTGCTCTACGTGGCGGTGGCGCTTGTCGCCAGCATGACCACCACCGGGTTGACCGGGCACGTCCCCGCCGACCAGGAGTCCGACCCGCCCGTCACGCACTGCGTACCGATCAGCGGTGGCCGGGGCTGCCCGGGCGGGTGACTGGTGATCCGGGGTGGCGGCCGTGCCGCCGCCACCCCGGAACCCAGTCGATCAGGAGATGTCGCGCCGGCGCAGCAGCAGGCTGCCGACGAGGCCGGTGACCACCGCGTACCCGATGAGCACGGCGGCACCCGCCCAGCGCGGCGGGTTACCGGGGATGTCGGTCCCGGTGACCATCAGCGACGAGGCGAGCGACGGCACCAGCAGTTGCAGGTTGTTGATCCAGTCGCCCCACCTGTCGGCCAGGATGGCGATCACGAAGATGGCACCGATCGAGCCGCCCAGGTAGAGCAGGATGCCTGTCACGGTGGCGCCGATCTGGCTGCGGATCAGCACGCCGATGCCGACGCCGAACACCGCCCACAGCAGGTACGCGAGCAGGTTCAACCCGATGGCCCGCCAGGCGGCGTCGTTGCCCAACTGGGAGTCCACCCCGACGGCGCTCAGCACCGCCGAGCCGGCGATCAGGTTGAACACGGTGGTGACCAGCCAGAACAGCAGCGCCAGCACACCCGCCGCGACCAGCTTGGCGATCATCACGGCGGTGCGGTGCGGGTTGGTCAGGAACGTGGTGGTGACCGTCTGGTGGAAGAACTCGCTTGTCACCACGATGATGCCGAGCAGCATGATGATCAGCAGGCCGAAGAACTGCCCGGTGGTGAAGAGGTTCGACGAGAGCGCGTCCGGAGTGGCCGCGGCCTCGAACTGGGCCGCCTGGTCGCCCACGTCGGCGGGGCTGGTGCTGGTCAGGGCGTCGGCCTGCAGCCAGTTGATGAGCAGTGTGAGCGCCCACAGCGGCAGGCTGATCAGCGCGAAGATCCACCAGGTGTTCGTGGTACGGATCTTGAGTAGCTCGGATCGGACCAGGTTCATCGGATGCCCGCCTTTCCGGCCGTCAGCTCCAGGAAGACCCGTTCCAGGTCGGGCCGTTCGGTGGTCAGTTCGTGCAGCTCCACGCCCGCGGCCAGGGCGGCCCGGCCGATCGTCGGGGCGTCCACCCCGGCGACCAGCAGCACGCCGTGCTCGTCGGTGTCGACGGTGGCCGACTGCGCCTTCAGCGCGGTGGTCAGCGCCTCGGCCTGCGGGGTACGGACCCGCACCCGCGCGCCCTGCGCCATCGAACCGAGCACCTGCTCGACCGGACCCTGCCGGACGAGCTGCCCGGCCGCGATGATCACCACGTCGTCGGCGAGCAGCTGCATCTCCGACAGCAGGTGGCTGGAGACCAGCACCGTACGACCCTCGTGGGCGAGGTTCTTGAGGAACCCGCGCATCCACCGGATGCCCTCCGGGTCCAGCCCGTTGGCCGGCTCGTCGAGGATCAGCACCCGGGGGTCACCGAGCATCGCGGCGGCGATACCGAGCCGCTGCTTCATGCCAAGCGAGTAGCCCTTGAACTTGCGCTTCGCCGCCGGGGTCAACCCGACCAGCTCCAGCGCCTCGTCGGCCCGCGACCGGGGCAGACCGGCCGCCGCGCAGATCACCCGCAGGTGGTTGACGCCTGTGCGGCCCTTGTGCGCGCTGGACGCCTCCAGGATCGCGCCGACGTGCCGCAGTGGGTCGGCGAGGTCGGCGTAGCGGTGGCCGCTGATGGTGGCCGTGCCTCCGGTCGGCGTGACCAGGTTCAGCAGCATGCGCAGCGTGGTGGTCTTACCGGCGCCGTTCGGGCCGAGGAAGCCTGTCACCCGCCCCGGTGCCACGGTGAAGGACAGGTTGTTCACCGCCCGCACGTTCTTGTACTGCTTCGTCAGACCGGACACCACGATCTGACCGTCGCTGGTGGGGCTTCGCTGCCCGTCAGTCATCATTCTCCTCCCGTGTGGCGTCGAGGTACGCCGTGGCACAGCGTGACGGTACCGAGCAACAAGGTCAATCAGGCCCGGTCCGTACGGCGTGGTCCCCCTCGGGGTGGAGGCGTCTCCTCCCTGCGGACGAGACGGCGGGCCTCAGCTGGCGATCCAGGTGGCCCGGGCCGCGCCGAGCAGCGCGCCGCCGGGGCCGTACAGGCTTGTGTGCACGAGCGCCTTACGGCCGTCGACGCCGATCAGCGCGCCGGTCACCACGCACTCGTCGCCGGGCGCCGGCCGGGCGGTGACCACCGCGGCGATCCGGCCGAGCAGGTACGGGCGGCCCGGCGCGAGCACCGTCCAGCCGCCGGGGCAGTCCAGCGCGGCCCAGATCGTGGCGTCGCTCACCTGCTCGGGCGCGCGAAACGGCGCTGCGGTCCGACCGTCCGGCAGCCGGCCCGGGAAGATCCGCAACCCGTCGGTCCGGGTCGGACCGCAGACGAAACACCCGGGGTACGGGTGCTCGACGAAACCGGGGTAGCGCGTCGACGCCTCCACTGCCGTCTCCCGGTCGACCGGGGGCACGACGGCGTCCAGGGCGCTGGCGGGGCGTACCTCGGCCACCAGTTCGCCGGCCGGGTCCCGCACCTCACCGTCGACAAGGCTCAGCGTCGTCTCCAGCGGCGGTGGCCGACGCAGCGTCACCTCCACCGGTCCCGGTCCCGCCTCGGCGGCGAAGAGGCCGGCGCTCCAGCCGCCGTTGCCGGAGCCGGTGGGCCCGTTGTAGCGGGACTCGATGCGCATGGGCGACCTCCGTGGGGCGTGGGGCGGCGCCGTCGCCGGCCCGTCGGGCAGCCTCGCACGGCCGCGGTGGGAGGGATCCGCCGGTCGGCGTTCATCCGGTCGACACCAGTGGTGCCCACCGATGGCAACCCGGGGCACCTACACAGTTCCCATGGCCGTTCTGCATGTCGCTGGCGCACCCCTGACGACCAGCGGATACACCCTGCTGATCGCCGACGACCCCACCCAGGTCGCGGCCGCGCAACGCCTGCGTCACGAGGTGTTCGCCACCGAGTTGGGCGCCACCCTCGCCCCCGGCGGCGCCGGGCTGGACGTGGACCCCTTCGACGCCCACTGCGACCACCTCATCGTCCGCGAGGACCGCACCGGGCAGGTCGTCGGCACGTACCGGCTGCTGCCGCCCGGTCGCACCGACCGGCGGTACGCCGAGGACGAGTTCGACCTCGGGGCCCTGGATCCGCTCCGCGACGACCTCGTCGAGGCGGGCCGGTCCTGTGTGCACCCGGACCACCGTTCGGGCGCGGTGATCAACCTGATGTGGGCGGGGATCACCCGCTACCTGCACCTGCGCGGCTCCCGCTGGCTCGGCGGCTGCGCCTCGGTGCCCGTCGACGACTGCGGTCGGACGGTCGCCGGGGTGTGGGCCCAGGCCCAGGCCCGGCACCTGTCGCCGCCACCGCTGCGGGTGCGCCCGCTGCGTCCGTGGTTCGCCGAGCCGGCCGCCGCCGCGGCTGCCCCGGCCTTCGCCACCGATCCGGCCGACCGCGTGGCGGTGCCCCCGCTGCTGCGTGGTTACCTGCGGCTCGGCGCGTGGATCTGCGGTGAGCCGTCGTACGACCCGGACTTCGGGTGTGCGGACTTCTACGTGCTCTTCTCCCTGGACCGGATGAACCCGCGCTACCTGCGGCACTTCCTGGGCGGGGACCAGCGGTGACCGTCCGGGCGCACGACCTCTGGCGGCCCTTCTCGGGCTGCGACGACGACTGCCTGCCGGCGGCCGGCGAGGTGCCCACGGTGCCGGTGGCCCGCCGGGTGCTCCGGTTGGTCGCGGCGAGCGGGATGCTGTTGGCCGGGGTGGGCGTGGCGGTGCTGCTGCCCGTGCTGCCGGCACGCGAGCGGCAGGCGGTGCTTCGCGGCTGGGCCCGTGGCACCGTGCGCGCGTTCGGCGTGCGGCTGGTGATCAGAGGTCGGCTGCCCCGGCGGCGCGCGCTGCTTGTCGCCAACCACGTGTCGTGGCTGGACATCCTCGCCGTCCTGGCGGTCGCGCCCACCCGCATGGTGGCGAAACGGGAGATCCGCTCCTGGCCGGTGGTCGGGCTGCTCGCGGCGGCGGCGGGCACGGTCTTCGTGGACCGGTCCCGGCCGCGGGCGCTGCCGGCCACCGTGCGCCGGCTCGCCGACACGCTGCGCGCCGGCCGGTCGGTAGCGGTCTTCCCCGAGGGTACGACCTGGTGTGCCGGGGACGGCGCGGCCGACTGCCGCCCCGGGGGCGGGTTCCGGTCCGCGATGTTCCAGGCCGCCATCGACGCGGGCAGCCCGGTCGTGCCGCTGCGGCTCGGGTACCGCTGCGAGGCCACCGGAGCGGTCACGACGGCCGCCGCCTTCCTCGGCGCGGACACCCTGCTGCGCTCGGTTGCCCGGGTGGTCGCGGCACGGCAACTGGTGGTCTCGGTGACTGTCGCGGCCGCGCTTCATCCGGCAGGCGACGCGGACCGGCGGTTGCTGGCCCGGGCCGCCGAGTCGGCCGTACACCTGGTGCCTCCGACGGGTGCCGCGACGCGGGCCCGGCTGCGGCCGGTGCCCACCCTGACCACGGCGGATCCCGTGGTGTCGGCCACCGAGGGCCGGGACCTGGACCTGGCGGCCTGAGCGGACGGGAGGGGGCGACTCGCGACAGTCTTGTGTGTCGCGATGTATCGCGTTACAGTCTTCTCGTCGGCACGCGTGGGCGTGCCGTCGAGGGGAGGACGCCATGGCCGGATGGACTGTCGACAGCCCGCAGCGGCTCACCGTGGACGGCCCGGTCACCCGGCTTGACGTCCGCCTGATCAGTGGACGACTCAACGTGGTCGCCACCGACGGCCCGGCCCGGATCGACGTCACCCAGGTCGGCCGCCGGCCCGTCCTGATCGACCACGCCGACGGCAGGCTCAGCATCCGGCAGGAGCGTGGCCACGGCTGGTCGGAGGTCCTGCGGTGGTTCCAGATGATCCACCGCTACCCCCGGGTGGACGTCTCCGTCGCCGTGCCCGCCGACGTCCTCGCCGACCTGGAACTGGTCTCCGGGTCGCTCGTCGCCTCCGGCCTGCGCCGGCAGACGACTGCCCACGTCGTCGCCGGCCAGATCACCCTGATGGGCCTGCGCGGCAACACCTCCGCGAAGATCACCTCCGGCCCGGTGGAGGCGCTCGGCGTGCGCGGCGACCTCACCCTGGAGACCGTCTCCGGGGAGGTGATCCTCGCCGACAGCGCCGCCGACCGGGTGCGCGCGCAGACCGTCTCCGGCGCCATCACCTGCGACCTGGACAACCCCCGACGCAGCGAGATCCAGCTCACCACCATCTCCGGCAGCATCACCGTCCGGGTCCGTGCGGACAGCGACCTCGCCGTCCGGCTGAACACCGCCTCCGGTCGGATCACCAGCGGCTTCCCGCAGGTGCGCAACTCCCGATTCCCGCTCCCCAGCAGCGAGGGAGTGCTCGGCGCCGGCGACGGTAAGCTCTGGGCCTCCGCGACGTCGGGAAGCATCTCGCTCCTCGCCCGACCGGTGGCCGCCGACGAGGAGGAGTTGCCGTGACCGCCGTGTTCAGCCACGGGCGGCTCCGGCTCTACCTGCTCAAGCTCCTCGACGACGGCCCCAAGCACGGCTACGAGCTGATCCGCCTCCTGGAGGACCGGTTCCTCGGGCTGTACGCGCCCAGCGCCGGCACCATCTACCCCCGCCTGCAACGCCTGGAGGTCGAGGGGCTGGTCAGCCACACCGCCGCCGGGGGGCGCAAGACGTACGCCATCACCGACGCCGGCCTCGCCGAGCTGCGTCAGCGCGCCGGTGAGCTGGCCGCGCTGGAAGCCGACATCGCGGCCTCGGTGGCCGACCTCTCCACCCTGGCCGGCGAGATCCGCAGCGAGGTGCGCGGCTCGACGCGCGACCTCAAGCGGGAGCTGAGCGAGGCCACCCGGCAGACCAGGCGTACGCGGTGGGAGCCACCCACGTCGTCGTACCGGCCCCCGTCGGCGGACGTGCCGCGCGCCGCCCTGCTCGACGAGTTCGACAAGCGGCTGGCCTCGTTCACCGCCGAGGTGAGCCGTCTGGCACGGGCGCGGCAGTTCAGCGACACTCAACTGCGCACGGCGATCCGGCTGCTCGACGGCGCCCTGGACGGGCTGCGCCGACTGCTGCGCTGACACCTGCCCGGCCGCCCGGCGACTCACAGGGTTTTTCCAGGAAGCGTCCAGCGCCGGTGCAGTGAGGTCACCGATGATTGGGCCCATGCCCGCTACCCAGACCGAGGCGCGACTTCTCGTCGTCGAGGACGACCCCAACATCCTCGAACTGCTCTCCGCGAGCCTGCGCTTCGCGGGCTTCGACGTGGCCACCGCGACCAGCGGCAGCGCGGCCCTGAACGCCGCCAAGGACCACCGGCCCGACCTGGTCGTGCTCGACGTCATGCTGCCGGACCTGGACGGCTTCGAGGTCATCCGGATGCTGCGTGAGGGCGGCACGCGTACCCCCGTGGTGTTCCTGACCGCCCGGGACGCCACCGACGACAAGATCCGTGGGCTCACCCTGGGCGGCGACGACTACGTCACGAAGCCCTTCAGCCTGGAGGAGCTGACCGCCCGGATCCGCGCCGTGCTGCGCCGCACCACCACCGGCGAGCAGGCACCGTCCCGGCTCACCTTCGCCGACCTGGAGTTGGACGAGGAGACCCACGAGGTGCACAGGGCCGGGCAGCGGGTGCAGCTCTCGCCCACCGAGTTCAAGCTGCTGCGCTACCTGATGCTCAACGCCAACCGGGTGCTGTCCAAGGCGCAGATCCTCGACCACGTCTGGAACTACGACTTCCGCGGCGACGACAACATCGTCGAGTCCTACATCTCCTACCTGCGGCGCAAGGTGGACACCACCCAGCCGCGGCTGATCCACACTCTCCGCGGCGTGGGGTACGTGCTGCGCAAGCCGGCGGCGTGAACGCCGTCCAGCAGGCCAAGGGGCGGCTGCGGGGCGTACCGCTGCGGGTCAAGCTGGTCACGTCGGTGCTCGCGCTGGTCTCCGCAGCGCTGCTGGTGATCAGCTCGCTGACCGCCTACTTCCTGCACAACTACCTGGTCGACCAGGTGGACGGGCAGATCCGGTCGGCCACCCAGGGCCTCGGTCAGTACCTTCCGGGTCTGCGCAGCGGAGAGGTCAACGTGACGCTGCCCAGCGACTACGTCGTCTCGCTGGCCGACGAGGACCAGGTGTCCCGGCCGTACTACGACAAGAAAAGTCGCGCCCCCGAGCAGTTGCCCAGCTTCCCCACCACCCGGGCCGGCTTCGAGGACCTGGAGGGGCAGCCGAAGACGATCCTGTCCCAGGACGGGCGCACCCGTTGGCGGGTCTACTACGCCGCCCAGCCGGACGGCTCGGTGCTGGCCGTGGGTCAGCCGCTGACCGAGGTCGACCGCGCGGTCAAGCAGCTCGTCTGGATCGACCTGCTGGTCGGCGGCGCGGTGCTGATCATGCTGGCCTCGGTGGGCGCGGCGATCGTACGGACCAGCCTCAAGCCCCTCGTCGAGATCGAACGGACGGCCGCCGCCATCGCCGGTGGTGACCTGACCCGCCGGGTGCCCGACCCGGAGGAGGGGCACGAGCAGCCCACCTCGGAGCTGGGCCGGCTCTCCCGGGCGCTGAACGCGATGCTCACCCAGATCGAGGCGGCGTTCACCGCCCGCGCGGCGTCGGAGACGGCTGCCCGCTCGGCGGAGAGCACCGCCCGCGACGCGGCCGCCGCGGCGCAGGCGTCCGAGGCGCGGGCCCGACGCTCCGAAGAGCGGATGCGGCAGTTCGTCGCGGACGCCTCGCACGAGCTGCGAACTCCGCTGACGACCATCCGTGGCTTCGCCGAGCTGTACCGGCAGGGCGCCGCCCGCGCGCCGGAGCAGACGGCCGGGTTGCTGCGCCGGATCGAGGACGAGGCGGCCCGGATGGGTCTGCTGGTGGAGGATCTGTTGCTGCTCGCCCGGCTGGACCGGGAGCGGCCGCTCTCGCTGGCCCCGGTGGAGCTGCCGGTGCTGGCCTCCGACGCCGTCCAGGCGGCGCGGGCGATCGCCCCGGAGCGGCGGATCGAGCTGGAGATCGAGCCGGGTTCCGGCCCGCTCGTCGTGTATGCCGACGACGCGCGGTTGCGGCAGATCATCGGCAACCTGGTGACAAATGCGCTGACCCACACCCCGCCGAACGCCGACGTCAGCCTGCGCCTGCGCGCCGAGCCGGGCAACCTCGCCGTCGTGGACGTGGTCGACACCGGCCCCGGTCTCTCGCCCGAGCAGTCCGAGCGGGTCTTCGAGCGGTTCTACCGGGCCGACGCGGCCCGGACCCGACGGGCCGACGGCAACACCGGCACCGGTCTCGGCCTGGCCATCGTGGCGGCGCTCGTCGCCGCGCACCACGGCTCGGTCGAGGTGCTCGAAACGCCCGGCGGCGGGGCCACCTTCCGGGTCCGGTTGCCGCAGGTGCCCAAGGTCGACGACCTGGGCGAGTGACTTTCAGCCAACTTCCAGGACGGTTCCAGGTTGATTGCAGTGCCGGGGGAGAAGGTAGTCCCATGACCGAGTTCGAGTCCGACCCGCAGCGCCGGCCGGCCCCCACCGACGCCGAGCCGTCGCACCCCACCGCCGAGCTGCCGCGCGACGAGCGCGCGCAGTCCGACTCTCCGACCACCCCCGTTCCGGTCGTCTCGACCGACGGGGACACCGCGCCCACCGTCGCCACCCCGGCCGTGCCCGCCGCTTCCGACGGACCGACGTCGTCCGCCCCGCACACCGGGCAGCCGACCGGGTACGAGCCGCCGACCGCGGGCCAGCCCTCGGGGTACGAGCCGTCGACCGCGGCCCAGCCCTCGGGGTACGAGCCGTCGACCGCCGCCGGCGCGTCCGCGCCGCACTACCCGGTCTCCGGCCACCCGGCGCCCGGCCAGCCCGGCTACTCCGGCCAGCCCGGCTACTCCGGCCAGCCTGGCTACTCCGGCCAGCCCGGCCAGCCCAGCCACCCCGGTTACCCGCAGCCGGCCGCCGGCCAGTACCCCGGCGCCGGCTGGCACGCGGGCCAGCAGTCCGGCTGGGCCGGTGGGGGCCAGCCGGTCGCGGGCTACCCACAGCACGGCCAGCACCAGCAGCACCAGCCGGGGCAGCCCGTGCCGCCCTGGGGGCCGCAGGCCACGCCGCCCGGCTCCGGACCCCGGCCGGGCCGGATCGCCAAGTTCGCCGGCGCCGGCGTCGCGGTGTTCGCCCTGATGCTCGGCTCCGGCGTCGCCGGTGGTGCGCTCGCGCTCGCCCTCGACGGCGACAACGGCGGCGTCACCCGCACCTACACGGCGGCCCCCGTGCTCAACAGCGCCGACCTGCCGAAGATCGCCGCATCGGTCCAGGACAGCGTCGTGTCGATCGCCACCGACAGCGGCGAGGGCTCCGGCGTGGTGCTCACCGCCGACGGCTACGTGCTCACCAACAACCACGTGGTCGCCTCCGCCAGCGGGGACACCGTGCAGGTGGTCTTCGCCGACGGCAGCAAGGCGCAGGCGAAGATCGTCGGCACCGACCCGAAGACCGACCTGGCCGTGGTGAAGGCCGACGGAGTGAGCAACCTCAAGCCGGCCACCTTCGGCGACAGCGACGCCATGCAGGTCGGCGACCAGGTGCTCGCCCTGGGCAGCCCGCTCGGCCTGCAGGGCTCCGTGACCGCCGGCATCCTGAGCGCCCGGGACCGCACCATCCGGGCCGGCGAGGGCGGCCAGCAGCAGGACCCGAACCAGCAGAGCCAGGCGGTCAGCTCGATCTCCGGCCTGCTGCAGACCGACGCCCCGATCAACCCCGGCAACTCCGGTGGCGCGCTTGTCAACACCCGCGGCGAGGTGATCGGCGTCAACACCGCCATCGCCACCTCCGGGCAGAGCACCGGCAACATCGGCGTGGGCTTCGCCATCCCCAGCAACAAGGCCAAGGACGTCGCGGGCAAGCTCCAGCGCGGCGAGAAGGTCAGCCACCCCTCGCTCGGCGTCGGCGTCAACCAGGCCGAGGGCGGCGGCGCGCTTGTCGCCTCGATCACCACGGGCAGCCCCGCCGAGAAGGCCGGCCTCCAGCGCGGCGACGTGGTCACCCGCTTCGGCGACAAGGCGATCAACGACTCCGACGACCTGGTCGGCGCGGTGCAGGCCGGCAAGGTCGGCGACCGGGTCGAGGTGCACTTCAAGCGCAACGGCGCCGAGAAGACGGCGACGGTGACGCTCGCCGAGACGTCCTGACCGACAACTGAACCTGCCTCCTCCCTCCGGCGGCGGGTGGCGGGGCCGAGGGGGTCGGCTCCGTCACCCGCCGCTCTTTTCCGCCCGGACGGCGGTTCACCCTCCTCGGGTGAACCGCCGTCACCCGTACTCCCGGCAGGTTCGTTGGACGAGGCGAGACGGAGGTGAGGGCCTGTGGACGTCCGCGACGACAAGCGGATCCAGCGGGAGGTCCTGGCCGAGCTGGCCTGGGATCCGCGGCTGCGGCCCAACGAGATCGGGGTGGCCGTCGACCAGGGAGTGGTCACCCTGACCGGGTTCGTGGACGGGGCGGCCCGTGCCTGGGCGGCGACCCGCTGCGCCCAGCGGGTGCGTGGGGTGCGCGTGGTGGCCGACGAGGTCGAGGTGCGGCTGCCGGGGACGCCGGGGCGTACCGACGGGGATGTCGCCCTCGCCGCCGCGCGGGCCCTGGAGTGGGACAGTTTCGTGCCCGCCGAACGGCTTGACATCACAGTGGCCAACGGCTGGTTGATGCTGCGCGGCGAGGTCGAGTTCGGCTGGCAGCGCCGGGCCGCCGAGGGGGAGTTGCGCCGGCTGGACGGCGTACGGGGAATCACGAACCTGGTGGAGGTGCGACCGTCCGCGCCACCCGCAGGCGAGCGGCTGCGGCAGGACGTCCGGCGTGCCCTGGCGCGCACGCTCGGCGCCGAGCGGGTGACGGTGGAGGTGGACGGCGACACGTTGGTCCTCGCCGGGGTGGTCCGCTCGTGGTGGGAACGGGACCAGGTGGAGCGGGTGGCGTGGTCGGCGCCGGGCGTACGAGCCGTGCACGATCAACTCCTGGTCGGCGGGTAGGCGTCCGTCTTGTCCGGTTTACCGGAGGCTGCGCGGGGAAACCGCCGCGGACCATGCCGACCGACGGCGATACCCGATCGGGGATCAACGGGGAGGACTCGTGGCCGTGAACCACCCGCCCGCCGACCGCTCGCCGGAGCGGTCGTTGCGCATCGCGATGGTGGTCCCGCCATGGCTTTCCGTGCCGCCGCCCGGCTACGGCGGCCTGGAGCAGGTGGTGGCCTGCCTGGTGGACGCGTTGACCGCGCACGGCCACGCGGTGACGCTGTTCGGTGCCGGCGAGCAGCACGGCACCGCCGCCGGCGGCTTCGTCTCGACCGTCGCCCAGGTCCAGTACGAGCGGCTCGGCGAGTCACTGCCGGAGCTGGCGCACCTGGCCCGGGTGAATCGCATGATCAGGCCGGCCGACTTCGACGTGATCCACGACCACACCACGATCGGCCCGCTCGTGGCCGGCCGCCGGTCCGTGCCGACGGTGGCGACCGTGCACGGCAACCCGGTGGGTGAGTACGGCGACGTGCTCGGCGACGCCGACGAGGATGTCGCCCTGGTGGCCATCTCGCACGCCCAGCGCCGACTCAACCCGGGCCTGCCCTGGGCCGGCACCGTGCACAACGCGCTGGACCTGCGTGGCTTTCCGCGCAAGATCGCGCCCGGCCCCGGCCCGGTGCTGTGGCTGGCCCGGTTCAGCCCGGACAAGGGCCCGGACATCGCCATCCGCGCCTGCCGGGAGGCGGGGTTGCCGCTGCTGCTGGCCGGCAAGTGCAACGAACCGGCCGAGCGGCGCTACTACGAGCAGGTCGTCGCGCCGCTTGTCGACGACGACGTGACAGTCGTGCTCAACGCCGACCGCGCCGAGACCCTGCGGATGCTCGTCGACGCCCGCTGCCTGATCATGCCGATCCAGTGGGAGGAGCCGTTCGGCATGGTGATGTTGGAGGCGATGGCGACAGGTACGCCTGTAGTCGCGCTCGACAGGGGCGCGGTGCCCGAACTGGTGCGGCCCGGACTCACCGGGCTGGTCTGCCAACGGCCCGACGAGCTGCCCGCCGCGCTGCTGGCCGCCCGGGAGTTGGACCCGCAGGACTGCGTGGCGCACGTCGCCGAGAACTTCTCGGTCGAGCGGATGGCGTACGGCTACGAGGACGTCTACCGGCGTTTCGCCCTCGGGCGGCCCGTCGTCCGGGAGGCGGCTCCCGTCGCGGTCCGCTGACGGTGTCGCCCCGGGTCAGACCCGTGCCGCGCCCAGCTCGGCGATGGCGGCGTCCAGCCGCTGCGCGTACGCCGGGCTGATCGCACCCTCGCCGAGGCGGACCGTGACCTTCTCGCGTAGCCGGGCCACCGGTGGGGCCAGCGCGTCCCGGCCGGAGCCGACGGCGGCCAGCAGGTTGCGCAGCTCGTTGCGCAGGTCGAGGGCGACGTCTTCGCGGATCTCCCCGTCGCGCAGGCCGGCGCCGATCAGCCCGTCGACACGGTTGGCGGCCTCCACGAGGGTGCTCGGCTCGCCGGTGGGCGTGCGGGTGGCAGGTGGCGACGACGGCGTCGGGGTCGGCCGGGACGGCTCGCTGGCCGGCGGGTCGGTGGTCGGGTCGGTCGGCGGGTCGGTGGGCGCGGGCGTGACCGGGCCGGACGACGGCTGGGCCCGGCGATCCGGCTGCTGGTCGGGCAGCAGGGTCGCACCGGCAAGCGCCACCCCGACGGCCAGCACCACAGGTGCCAGGAGCAGCAGCGCCCGACGCCGGGAGCGGCCGGGCGCCGCACCGGGTGGCTCCGTCACGTCGTCGAGCGGCGGCTCGGTCGCGTCGCCCCTGTGTGCCGCGGGCGCCGCCGTCACCGTCGCGACGCCCGCGTGCGCCGCCGGAGCGGAGCTGGGCGGCAGGGCCAGCGTGGGCACCCGGATCGTGGCGGTCGGTGGGTCGGGTGGCAGGCGCTGGTCGCGCAGCGCGGTGGCGAGCTGCCGGGCCGTCGGCCGGTCCGCCGGGTCCCGGGAGAGGCTCCGCAGGCAGATCCGGGCCACCGCGGCGGGCAGCTCCGGCAGGTCGGCCAGGGTCGGCGCCGGGCCGCCGGCCAGCGCGGCGCTGAGCTGCTCCCAGGTGTCCGCCGGGTACGGCACCCGGCCGGTCAACGCCTCGTGCAGCAGGACGCCGAGCGAGTAGACGTCGGTGGCCGGCTGGGCCGGTGCGCCGTCGAGCCGTTCCGGGGCCACGTACGCCGGGGTGCCGAAGGTGCCGCCGTCCTCGTCCTCGTCCGGCGCGCCGATCCGGGTGGCGATGCCGAAGTCGAGGACCTTCACCCCCATCGCGGTCATCATGACGTTTGCCGGGGTGATGTCGCGGTGCACGATGCCCAGCCGGTGCGCGGCCGCCAGCGCGTCCGCGACCTGGGCGCCCACCTCGACCGCCTCCGGCCACGGCAGCGGGCCCTCGGTGAGCCGCAGCTCCAACTCCTCGCCGCTGAGCAGCTCCATCACCACGAACGAGGTGATGGACCCGTCCGGGTCCACCGTCTCGCCGTAGTCGTGCACCGACGTCACGTGCGGGTGGACCAACTGGGCGGCGGCCCGCGCCTCCTCCCGCACCATGTCGCGGAACCGCGCGTCCGCGGCGAGCGACGGCGCGAGCACCTTGAGCGCCACGACGCGGTCGAGCACCTCGTCCCGTGCGCGCCAGATCACCGACATGCCGCCGGCACCGATCTGGTCGATGAGTCGGTACCTGCGGGCCAGCAATCGGCCCGGATGCAGCGCTGCCTTCACTTGTCGCACCTGCCCTCTGGGGTGGGAGCGGTATCAGGTTGCGCGAATGTGTCCGGCCTGTCAACGCCGGTGCGGTGGATCGTCGCCGGACGGCGGCCGGGGTGCGCCCACCGCGGGTCGGCGGCGGCCCGTCGGTCGGCGGCGGGCGCATGCCAGGATGAGGACATGGCGGGGGGACCGGTGGCGTTCGTGCTCGGTGGCGGCGGGGTGCTCGGCGCCGTCGAGGTGGGCATGCTGCGGGCTCTGTTCCGCGCCGGCATCCAACCCGACATGGTGCTCGGCACCTCGATCGGCGCGGTCAACGGCGCGCTGGTCGCCGCCGACCCGTCCGAGGCGGTGACCGACCGACTGGTACGGCTCTGGGCCTCACCCGAGGCCAGCGAGGTGTACGGCGACTCGGTCGCCCGGCAACTGCGCCGCTTCGCCGCCCGTACCCACCTGCACTCGCCCCGGCCGCTGCGCCGCCTGCTGGAGACCGAGTTGGGGGTGGACACCACCTTCGCCGATCTGCGGGTGCCGTTCCGCTGCTGCGCGGCACACATCGAGCGGGCCGCCGAGCACTGGTTCGACACCGGTCCGGTGGTGCCGGCGGTGATGGCGTCGGCCTCGGTGCCGGGCCTGCTCCCGCCCATGGAGATCGACGGCGCGCACTACGTCGACGGCGGCATCGTGAACTCCATTCCGATCGGCGAGGCGGTGGCCGCGGGCGCCGGCCAGATCTTCGTCCTCCAGGTGGGACGGATCGAGCGGGAGCTGACGCCACCCCGGCGGCCGTGGGAGATCGCGCAGGTCGCGTTCGAGATATCCCGCCGGCACCGCTTCTTCCGTGAGATGGCCGCGCTGCCCGAGGGGGTGGAGGTGCACGTCCTGCCGACCGGTGGGCTGAACCCACGCGACGACACGCCGTGGGCGTACCGGGACATGGCGGCGGTGGGACGGCGGATCAGCCGGGCGTACACGGCTTCGCGCCGCTACCTCGCCGCCAACGTGGAGCGCTGATGCCGCTGCCCCCCAGGTGGCTGCGGCGGCTGCTGATCGCCCCCGGCGTGGTGCTGCTCGCGATCGCCGTGGTGACCACGCTGCCGGTCTGGGCGCTGCTCGCGGCGGCCGCCTCGCCGCTGGTCCCGGGCCGGCTCCGCCCCCTGCGCCTGCTCTGGATCGGCTGCGTCTACCTGGTCTGGGACGCAGCCGCGCTGCTCGCGTTGTTCGTCCTGTGGCTGGCGTCCGGCTTCGGCTGGCGCAGCCGGTCCCCGGCCTTCCAGCGCGCGCACTACGTGGTGGCCGGCTGGTTCCTGCGGGTGCTGTTCTGGCAGGCCCGCTGGTCGCTGCGGCTGCACATCGACGTGGTCGGTACGGACCCGGACACCGCGCTGCCCGGCCGGCCGGAGCTGGTGCTGTGCCGGCACGCCGGGCCGGGTGACTCGTTTATCCTGATCCACGGGCTGGTCAACTGGTTCCACCGGGAGCCGCGGATCGTGCTCAAGGACAGCCTCCAGTGGGATCCGGCGATCGACGTGCTGCTCAACCGGCTGCCCAACCGGTTCATCGCGCCCACCCCGGAGCGCGGCGAGGAGACCGTACGCCAGGTCGGGCACCTGGCCACCGGGCTGGACGACAACGACGCCTTCGTGATCTTCCCGGAGGGCGGCAACTTCACCCCCAAGCGGCGACTGCGGGCCATCGCCCGGCTGCGTTCCCTCGGCCTGGAACGGATGGCGCAGCGCGCCGAGCGGATGCGCCACGTGCTCGCCCCGCAGCCCGGCGGGGTGCTCGCCGCGTTGGACGCCGCCCCGGACGCCGGGGTCATCTTCGTCGCCCACACCGGACTGGACCGGATGCTCACAGTCGCCGATGTGTGGCGGGAGCTGCCCATGGACAAGCGGATCGTGATGCGGTTCTGGTCGGTGCCCCCGGAGGAGGTGCCGACCGGCCGGCAGCAGCGCATCGACTGGCTCTTCGATTGGTGGGCGCAGATTGACACGTGGATCGCGGCCAATCGGGACGGCGCCGCGTAGGGTGCGCTCGTGGACCAGATCAGCGTGGTGACGACGGTGGTGGATGCGCGTTCGGTTGCGGACGTGCTGGCGGCCGCGGCCGTCGCCGGGCGGCTCGCCGCTTGTGCCCAGGTCGGCGGTCAGGTGGACAGCACCTACTGGTGGCGTTCCGGGGTGGAGACGAGCACCGAGTGGTCCGTGCAGTTCAAGACCGCACCGGATCGGTTGGCCGCGCTCGTGGACCAGATCCGCGCCAGCCACCCGTACGAGGTTCCGGAGATCCTGGTGTCGCGGGTGGACAGTGGCGACCCCGGGTACGCCGCCTGGGTGCACGACCACACGCGACCCTAGGTACGCGCACTCTGTGCCGTTGCCCGCCGGTTTCTCGATGATGACCGGGTGGACGACACCCGCTATCCCTGCCCCGCCTGCGGTGCCCCGGCCGATCTGAGCGCCGGATGCGCCGGCTGCCGCCGCCCTCCGGATCCGGTCGCGGCCGAGGTGGTCCGACTGGGGCGGGAGGTGGATCGGCTCGGTCCGGAGGTGGAGCGGGCACGTCTGACGTACACCGAGTTGGCCGGCCTCCTGGCGACCACCTCGCGGCGGCGGGCCGAGCTGGCGGCTGTCGTCCGCGCGGGGCTGGCGGCGGGGGCGCCTGTCGTCGGGCCGGCGCCTGTCGTCGCGTCCACCGTGCCCGCTGTCGCCGTGGAGCACGCGCGGCCCGGCGCGGCGGAGACGTCGACCCGGACGGTGCAGGGGCTGCTGTTCGTCCTCGGTGGACTGCTGCTCGGCACCGCGGCAGTGGTCTTCACGGCGGTGGCCTGGGCGTCCGTGGGGATCGGTGGCCGGGCGCTGATCCTGGCGGCGGTCACGGCGCTCGTCCTGGCCGGCCCGCTGCTGGCGGTTCGCCGGGGGTTGCGGGGCACTGCGGAGACGTTCGCCGCCGTGGGGCTGCTGCTGGTGGTGCTGGACGGGTACGCCGCCTGGTCGGTGAACCTGGCCGGCGTGGCCGGTTGGCCGGGCACCCGGTACGCCGCGCTGGTCGGGGGGGTCAGCGCGGCGGTCGCCGTGGCGTACGGCCGGTTGAGCGGGTTGACCGGTCCGTGGTTCGCCGGTCTGCTGGCGGCGCAGCCGGTGCTGCCGTTGCTCGCGGTGCAGGCCGCGGTCGGCGCGGCCGGGTGGACGCTGGTGCTGCTCGGGGTGGCCCTGCTGAACCTGGCGGTGCTTGTCGCCCTGCGCGACGGGGAGGGGGCGGGCCGGTTCACCGGTCGGGTGCTCGCCGGGGCGGGTCACGTGGGCGCGCTTGTCGGTGCCGCGGCGTGTGCCCTGGTGCCGTTCGTGCTGGGGCGGGCGGCGGGGTCGCCGTTGCTGGCCGGGGCGCCGCTGCTGCTGGTAGCGGTGACGGCTCTCGGCGCGGCGCTGCTTGTCGGTGGTTCGGCGGCGCGGGCGGTGGCCGGGGGGCTGCTGGTTCCGGTGCTCGCCGCCGCGCTGCTGCGCCCGGTGGGTGAGCTGCGCCCGTCGCTGCTGTTGCTCGCGGCGGCGACTGTGGCGCTCGTCCTGGCCGGGGCGGTGCGGCTGCTGCCGACGGGTTGGCGGCCCGGTCCGCGCGCCGGATCGCTGCTGGTCGCGGCGGGGACGGCGCAGCTCGCCGCGGTGGTCGCCTGTGTGCTGGCGGTCGCCGCGGTCGTCCGGTCGCTGCCGCCGTGGCACGGGGCCGGGTGGGGACCGGACCTGAGCTGGGGCTGGCAGGTGGCGCCCGCCGTGGCGCTGGCGCTTGGCGCGACGGCGCTGCTGTTGCCGCGCAGCGCGTGGGCGCCGCTCGCCTCGGCAGGTGCGGTGGCGGTGCTGCTCGCGGTGCCGGCCGGCTGGACGGCGTCGTGGGCGACGGTGGTGGCCGTCGACCTGGCGGGTGGGGTCGCGCTGGTGCTCGCCGTGCTGGCTCGCCAGGCGTCCCGCCCGGCCACCCTGCTGGGCTGGGCGCTCGGCAGCGCCGTCCTGGTCGGGCACGCGCTGCTGGTGGCCCTCGCCGATCCGGTAGGCGTCGTGGTGGTGCTGGGCACCAGCACCGTGCTCGGGGTGGCGCTGGCGTCGCGGCGGGGTGGGACGTACCGCGGGGTGTCGGGCGCGGGACTGCTTGTCGCGCACCTCACGCTGCCCGGCATCGCCGCGGTGGCGCTGTTCGCCGCCGGCGCGACGCCCTGGTGGCAGGCCCGGGCCGCCCTGTGCGCCGCCGGGCTGTCGCTTGTCGCGGTCCTCGCGGTGCGTCGCCACCGGGTCGACCTGATCGGGTACGCGGTCACGGGCGCCGTGGTCGCGGTGCTCGCGGCCGGGGTCGCGCCGCTGCTGGCGGCGGGGGACGAGCCCGTGACGCTGTACGCCGCGTTGGCGGCACTGGGCGTCGCGCTCGTCGCCCGGTGGGGCCTGCCGACGAGCGGCGACGAGTCGGGGCTGTCGGTCGCTGGGGGGCCGGTGGTGGGCGCCGCCGGGTCGCCGGTGTCGGGGGAACCGGCGATCGGGGGGCCGCCAGCCGTCGGAGGGTCGTCGACGGTCGGGGGGCCGTCGGAGATCGGGGGCCTGCTGAGGGCGTCGGGTGTCGTGCTGGCGGCGGTCGCGGTGCTGACCGCGCTGCCTGCGGTGGTCGTGGCGTTGATCGCCCCGTACGGCATCTGGGAGGTCTGGTCCGGTGCGCCGACTGTCGTCGCCGATCGAGGGCTGTTCCCCACCGGGCTGGCGCTTGTCGCGTTGGCGGTGGCCGTGGCGCTTGCTGGTCGGCGGGTGCGTCTGCCGCTGCTGGCCGGCCTGCCGTTCGCCGCCGCCGCGCTGCCGGTCCTGCTCGTCGCGACAGGTGTGCCCTGGCCGGCGCAGCCGGCCGCCATCCTGCTCGCCGGGGTGTCCACGCTGCTGTTCGCCGCGCTGGTGACGCCCCGCCCGGCGCTCGCGTCGATCGCCGTGCCGGTGGGGGCGGTGCTGGCCGCGGCCGGCGTGACGGGGCTCCTGGTCACCCGGTCCGGCACGCTCGCGGCCGAGGGCACGCTGCTGGTGGCGGCGGTGGTAGTCGCCACCGGGGCGCGACTGGTCGAGGTGCGCGTCGTCGGGAGCGTCGCGGCGGTGGGGACGGCGTGTGCGCTGGCGGTGACCGCTCCGATCGCCGACGGGCAGCCGTTGCGGGCAGCCGCGTACCCGCTGCTGGGGGTGGCCGCGCTGATCCTCGCCGCCGCCGCTGCGGCCGACCCGGCGCGGTCGGTCGCGGTCGACGCCGCGACAAGCCGGCGGCCAACGGTGCTGGCGCCGGTCGGGCGGGTGCTGGACGCCGCCGCGCAGGCGGTGGCCGTGGTGGCGGCGGTTCTCACCGTCGAGGCGGCGCGGCATCTCGCGACCGTCTGCGTGCTGTGGGGCGCGGCCGTCGCCCTGCGGCTGCTGCGCAGGGGGGAGCCGGCCGGTCGACGGTGGCGGTTCGCCGCCATCGCCGGGACCAGCGAGCTGCTCGGGGCGTGGGTGCTGCTCGCCGCCGGTGGGGTGACCGTGTTGGAGGCGTACACCCTGCCGGCCTCGGCGCTCGCCCTCGGCGCGGGCCTGCTGGCGTTGCGGGCGCGGCCGGGGTTGACCAGTTGGCCGGCGCTCGGCCCGGGGCTCGTCGCGGCGCTGCTGCCGAGCCTGGTGGCGGTGCTGGCCGGGCAGGACCCGCAGCCGTGGCGACGGTTGCTGCTCGGCGCGGCGGCGCTGGGCGTGGTGCTTGCCGGCGCCACCCGCCGCTGGCAGGCCCCGGTGCTGCTCGGTGGTGGGGTGTTGGCGGTCCTGGCGCTGCACGAGGTTGCCCGTGGCTGGGATCTGCTGCCCCGATGGATCTACCTGGGCGCCGGAGGGCTGGCGCTGATCGGGCTGGCCGCCAGCTACGAACGGCGGCGTCGCGACCTGGCCCGACTACGCGCCGCAGTGGCCCGGCTGGGGTGAACCGAGGCCGGGGGGTAGGGCTCGCCCTACCCCCCATTCGGGGGTTGTCAGGGTTACTCAGCGCAACCGATGCGGGGAGACTGACATTGATCTCGAACCATCCTGGTTCGGGCGTAAGCGGAACGGGAGCAGTAATGGCGCTCGGAGCGGTGGCGGAACCGCCGGTACGACGGCGGGGTAGTGATTACGCACAGTTGTCCCGACGGATCAGTCAGGCCGGCCTGCTGGAACGGCGCCCTGCCTCGTACGTTGCCCGCCTCGTGCTCACCCTCGGCGCCTTCGTGGCCGGCTGGGTCGCCGTGTTCCTGGTCGGCGACTCCTGGTGGCAGGTGGCGCTCGCTGCCGTGCTTGCGGTTGCCACCACCCAGGTCGCGTTCCTCGGTCACGACGCCGGGCACCGCCAGATGTTCCGTCGCCGCGGTCCCAGCGAGGTCGTGGGGCTGGTCGCCGGCAACGGGGCCGTCGGGATCAGCTACGGCTGGTGGGTCGACAAGCACAACCGGCACCACGCCAACCCGAACCACGAGGACGAGGACCCGGACGTCGGCGCGGGCGCCCTGGTGTGGACTCCCGAACAGGCCCTGGAGACCCGGGGCGCACACCGCTGGATGGCCAGCCGGCAGGCGTACTTCTTCTTCCCGCTGCTCTTCCTGGAGGGCCTGAGCCTGCACGTGGCGAGCATCCGGGCGATCATCGGCCGGGAGCAGAGCGGCAGGTACGCGACCCCGATGCGGCACCGCGCGGTCGAGGCCGGACTGCTCCTCGCGCACACCGCCGGCTACGTGGCGTTGCTGCTGGCGGTCATGTCGCCGGGCAAGGCGCTGGTCTTCGCCGCCGTGCACCAGGGGCTGTGGGGCCTCTACATGGGCTGCGCGTTCGCGCCGAACCACAAGGGCATGCCGATGCCGACCGCCGAGGACGAGCTGGACTTCCTGCGCAAGCAGGTGCTGACCTCACGTAACGTGCGGGGCAGCCGGCTGGTCGACACCGCGCTGGGCGGCCTCAACTACCAGATCGAGCACCACCTGTTCCCGAACATGCCCCGGGCGAACCTGCGCCGGGCCCAGCCGATCGTCCGCGCCTACTGCGTCGAGCAGGGCATCCCGTACGCGGAGACCGGGCTTATCGAGTCGTACCGCCAGGCGCTCGGCCACCTGCACGAGGTGGGCCGGCCGCTGCGCGGCTGAACGCGAGGACTGATCGGTGGGGCGGCATCTGATGATGCCGCCCCGCCGCGCGTTTCTGGCCGCCTTCGCCACCGGTAGGGTCTGGTCATGGCAGACCTGCTCACCGCGGACGCGGTGCGGAAAGAGCTGGGCGGGTTGGCCGACTGGTCGGGTGACCCGACCGGCATCGGCCGCACCGTCCAGCTCGGCAGTTTCCCGGCCGCCATCGCGGTGGTGGACCGGGTGGCGGCGGTGGCCGAGGAGCTCGACCACCATCCCGACATCGACATCCGATGGCGGACCCTGACCTTCCGCTGTGTCACGCACTCGGCCGGCGGGGTCACCCGCCGGGACGTCGAGCTGGCCCGGCGGATCGACGACATCGTCCGGAGTGCGGCATGAGATTCGAGATCAGCAAGGTTCTGGACGCCATCGAGGGGCGGGTCTGCACCGACCCGTCGCTGGCCCGCGCGGTGCTCGACCTGGCCGAGATCATCCGCTACCAGGACATCGACGGCGGCCGGCCGGCGAGCCTGCTGCGCCTCGGCATGGTCATCGACGCGCTCTCCCGCGAGCTTGAGGAGGACAGCGTCCAGGTGTACGCCGTGGTGCACCGCGCGCTGCTCTCGGACGCCGACCTGACGTCCAACGAGCGGATGGTCGTTCGCCGCTGGGCCGACGACGGGCTCGTCGAGGTGCTCGACAATCCGGGTGACCGGATGCTTGAGGTCGCCGACCTGCTCGGGCTGCCGGTGCTCAGCCGGGTCCGCTTCGACGGGCTGCGCGGGCGGTTCCCGTGGCTCGTCGAGCAGCCCGGCCGGGTGGTCGCCCCGGTGCCGGGCGCGGGCGGGCCGGTGTTCATCGCACACGTCGGCGGCGGGCACGCCCCGGTCGCCGGCAAGCGTTCGCCGACCGGGGCGAAGTTGCTGGCCCGGCAGTGGCGCTGCCCGGAGTCGGGCTGCGCGCTGTTCGGCAGCGGTGGTGGGGGCGGCGCCTTCGCCGACCTGGCCGGCGGCGCGGACCGCAGCCCGGCCGGGCAGCCGCCGCCCTCGCTGCGCAACGGCGTGCCGACCTGCCCGCGACATGGCGTACGCCTCGGTGACGGCGGCCCGCGTCCGCGTACGGAGGTGCTCGCGGTGCGTGTCGGCGGCCTGGTCCGGCGGCGGTTCGTGCTGAGCGAGGAGCAGTCGATCGTGGCTGGTCGGGCGCCCGAGCAGGATGGCGGGATCATGCTCGGTCAGTGGCTCAACGACGAGGCCCGGCGGTGGATCAGCCGGGGTCACGTCCGTTTCGAGCTGCGGGTCGGCGAGGTCATCGTGACCGACGTCAGCACCAACGGCTCCGGCATCCGGCCGGCCGGGTCGATGAACGAGGCGGACCGGATTCCCCTGGCGCCGCAGCAGTCCCGGGTGCTGGGCGAGAACGACATGATCGAGCTGTACCCGGGGGTGCAGATCGGTCGGGCCGAGGAGCTGCCCACCGGCGCCCCGTTCACTCCCACCTCGGTGATGGCCGAGGCCCCGACGATGGCCATGCGCCTACCCCGCCCCTGACGCGCCCGCGGCGCGCCGCCCCGGCCGACCCCGATCAACCGGGGTCGGCGGGGGGCGGGGTTAGGCGGTTAGCACCGCTGCGAGCTGGGCCACCGCCAGGTCGATCTCTTCTTCGGTGATCACCAGGGGCGGGGCGAGCCGGATGGTGGAGCCGTGGGTGTCCTTGGCGAGCACGCCGCGCTCGGCGAGCCGCTCGCACGCCTCCCGCCCGCTCATCAGCGCCGGGTCGATGTCCAGACCGGCCCACAGGCCACGGACGCGCACCTCGACGAGGCCCTTGCCGACCAGCCCCTCCAGACCGGCCCGCAGCCGCTCGCCCAGCTCGGCCGACCGGCGCTGGAACTCGCCGGTGGCCAGCAGCCGGACGACCTCGATGGCTACCGCGCAGGCGAGCGGGTTGCCGCCGAAGGTGGAGCCGTGCTGGCCGGGCTTGAGTACGCCGAGCACGTCGGCGTTCGCGGCCACCGCGGACACCGGCACGATGCCGCCGCCGAGCGCCTTGCCGAGCAGGTACATGTCCGGCACGACGCCCTCGTGGTCACAGGCGAACGTCCGACCGGTACGCCCCAGACCGGACTGGATCTCGTCGGCGATGAACAGCACGTCGCGTTCGGTGCAGACCCGGCGTACGCCCGGCAGGTAGCCCTCCGGCGGCACCACCACGCCCTGCTCGCCCTGGATCGGCTCCAGCAGCACGGCCACCGTGTTCTCGTCGATCGCCGCGGTGAGCGCGTCCAGGTCGCCGTACGGCACGACGGTGAACCCCGGGGTGTACGGCCCGAAGTCGGCGCGGGCGTCCTCGTCGGTGGAGAAGCTCACGATGGTGGTGGTGCGGCCGTGGAAGTTGCCCTCGGCGACCACGATGTTGGCCTGGCCCGGGGTGACGCCCTTGACCTGGTAGCCCCACTTGCGGGCCACCTTGATCCCGGTCTCCACCGCCTCGGCGCCGGTGTTCATCGGCAGCACGAGGTCCTTGCCGCACAGCTCGGCCAGCTCCCGGCAGAAGTCGGCGAACTGGTCGTGGATGAACGCGCGGCTGGTGAGTGTGAGCCGGTCCAGTTGCGCGTGCGCGGCGGCGATGAGCTGCGGGTGCCGGTGGCCGAAGTTCAGCGCCGAGTAGCCGGCCAGGCAGTCCAGGTAACGCTTGCCGTCCACGTCGGTGAGCCACGCGCCCTCGGCGGACGAGATCACCACCGGCAGCGGGTGGTAGTTGTGCGCGGTGTACTTCTCCGCGTCCCGGACGGCGGACGGGGTCCGCAGCATGTCCTCGATCACTTGGTCGCCTTTCCCTGACGGAGTCGCAGCGTGCAGCACTTCGGTCCGCCGCCGGCCTTACGTAGCTCGGACAGGTCGACCCCGATGGTCTCGTAGCCCCGGTCGCGCAGCTTGGCGGCCAGGTCGGTGGCCTGCGCGGGCAGCACGACGTGCCGTCCGTCGCTTACCGCGTTGAGGCCCAGCACCTCGGCGTCGGCCATGGTGGCGTGCACCGCGTCGGGGAAGAGCCGGCGCAGCACGGCCTGGCTGCCGGGGGAGAACGCCTCCGGCAGGTACGCCACGGTCCGCTCGTCGAGCACTGTCAACGCGGTGTCCAGGTGGTAGAAGCGCGGGTCGACGAGCTGCATGGTGATCACCGGGTAGCCGAAGACCTCCTGCAACTGGGCGTGCGCGGCGTGGGCGGTGCGGAAACCGGTGCCGGCAAGCAGGTGGTCACCGGCCAGCAGGACGTCGCCCTCGCCCTCGTTGACGTGCTTCGGGTCGTACATCTCGAAGCCGGCGGCCTCGAACCAGGCCCGGTAGGCAGGCGCCTCGTCGGCGCGCTGCGGGTCGCGGAACTGCACGGCCATCGCCTTGCCGTCGATCACCGTGCCGCCGTTGGCGGCGAAGACCATGTCGGGCAGGCCGGGCACCGGAGTGATCTCCTCGACGGTGTGGCCCAGGTCAAGGTACGTCTGGCGCAGCTGCTCCCACTGGCGGACGGCAAGCGCGGCGTCGACAGGCGCGCTCGGGTCCATCCACGGGTTGATCGCGTAGTCGACGGCGAAGTACGTCGGCCGGCACATCAACAGGCGCTGGCTGGTGGCGTCCATCGTCATTGTCCTGCTCCCAGGGGTCGGGCGCGCCCGGCCTCCGTGGCCCACGGGCTGGCGCCGTTGCTCAACGCTATGCGGGTCCAGCGGCAGGATCCACCACCGAGAGTTGCGCAGACCGAACATTCGTTGCGTCTGAGCGGTCTGGGGCTGCGATTCGTTGCGTGGAGGGCAAGCGGAGTCGTGAAAACGCTTCGGGGCCCGGCGAACCGGGCCCCGGAAACACTTCAGGGGCGGCGAACCGCCGCCCCTGAAAGGGTGTCGCCCGGCCGGTGAACCACCGGGTGGTCGGGCTGCCGGCGAACCGCCGGGTCTTTCGCCGGTGCATCACCGGCGAGCGGAACAGTGCCCGCTAGAAACGGTCCACAAACTGTGAGTCGAGCCACTCCCGGAAGCGCGGCACCCAGTCGCCGTCGGTGGTCGGCCAGTCGAACTGACCGGTCATCGCCAGCACGCCGATCACCACCGCCGCGAGCCCGATGAGCACGCCGAACAGCGCGTCGGTCTTGCCGGCGACGTGCCGGCGGCGGGTGGCCATCAGCCCGAGCACCGAGAGCACCGCGCCGAACGCGCCGAGCCCGATGCCGTACCCGGCGAGGGTGCCGGTCAGCACGAACAGCGCACCGGCGACGGAGACGATCAGGCCGAGGGTGGCGAGCAGGCTGGCCCGTGGCTTCGGGCCGCGCGTCACCGGGGGCTCCGGCTCGGTGTGGCCGGGGGTCGGGTCGACCGGGCGGTCGGTCACGACGCGGTCCGTCGGGTCGGGCCGCCCGGTCGTCCGGTCGAGGTCAGTGTCGCGCTCGGGTCGCCGGGTCGTGCGGTCCCGGTCGACGTCGGTGTCGCGCTCGGCCGTGCGGTCGACAGTCGGTGCGGTCGCCGCGACGCTGGCCGGCGGGGTCGGGGTGTCGGCCGACCGGACGGCGCCGGGTCGGGAATCGCCCTCAAGCGGGCGGGCGGTGGCGGCCCGGGCCACGGCCGCGCGCTCCGCGGCACGCCGCTCGGCCGCGCCGGCCTGGTCGTCGGTCGCCGTGGTGCTGCGGTACGTCGTCTGGTCGGCGTCCCGATCGGTGACCACCGGTCGGCCGGTGACGTCCTCGGACCGGTCGGTGTCGGTGACCGCCGTGCTGCTGTCCCGGTCGGCGACCGGGGTGTCGCGGCCGTCGATCCGGCCGTCGAGGTTCTCGTCCCGCGTCGGCGCCGGCTCGGACCGGCGGGACAGCGAAGGAATCCTGACCACTACACACCTCCTGATGAATGCGTGGTGGCCGACGGAATCGGGTGGCACCCACGCGGTACCACCCGGAAATACCCACCTGGGCGTTTCCTGACACCAATCCCGGGTACGGCCGTCAAGACCGGGCCCGCCGGGCCGGCGCAGGGGCGGTACGCAGCACCCGCAGACCGGCCCGCCGCACGTACACCTCCCGCTTGTCGACTGCCAGGTCCTTGTCGCTCAGGACGTAGCCGGTCAACCAGACCCACCCGTCGTACGTCGGGCGCGTGTCCACACTCACCAGTCGCAGGCGCAGCGCGCGTTCGCCGGAGAACTGCACCGAGCAGCCCTCGCCGATCAGCAGGAGGTCGCCGGGCTTCAGGTCGGTCACGTCGGCCAGTGCCCGCGGTTGATCGGGATGCGGTGGCGGGCCCGGCAGGGCAACTCCGCGCCGCAGCGGCACACCCTGCGCCAGCGCGCCCAGCTCCAGACGGGCCGGTGCCGACGGGCGAGGGTGAGCGCGGTGACCAAGAGATATTCGTTGTACGACACGCGCGCCACGGCATCCTCTCCGACACATTTCCCGGCCCGTATCCCGCATTGGTGGCGGCCTGCCGAACGCCATTTCGGTTGGCGCTATTCGCGATCCGGATACGTGACAGCGTGTTCCACGCCGGCCCCCTTGTGCAACGCTCCCCGCCGCCCTACTCTCGGGCCGTATTGACGCACGCGGAATGGAAAAGAATTGCGTGCGGGGTGAAACATTCGATGTTGCAGGAGGGGCGCGGTGATGTTGCATGACTGATGAAACAAGCGGGTCCACGGTTCCTCGGCGACAGCTCGGCCGGCTGCTCACGCAGCTCCGGGTGGACGCCGCGGTGACGCTTGACGCCGCAGCGGAGGCGCTGGACTGCTCGCGGCAGAAGGTGTGGCGCATCGAGAAGGGTCTGGTCCCCGTGCGGGTGGTGGACGCCCGTGCGATGTGCGCTCTCTACCGTGTGCCGGACGACATGAGAGACATCGTCGCCGGTCTGGCGAAGGAGACTCGCGCCAAAGGATGGTGGCATTCGTACGGCGATGTCGTCCCGTCCTGGTTCTCGCTGTACGTCGGCCTGGAATCGTCGGCGTCGGTCCTGCGGCAATACGACGCTGAGCTGATCCCCGGCCTCCTGCAGACCCGCGAGTACGCCGGCGAGTTGTTCCGCCGCAAGAACCCGACCCTGAGCGGGAGGAGCGGGAGAAGCTTGTCGAGGTCAGGTTGCAGCGACAGGGCATCCTCGTGCGCCGGCTGCCCACCGCGCCGGTGCTGCGGGTCGTCCTGAGCGAAGCGGTGCTGCGGCGCACCATCCCCGACCGCCGGGCGATGGCCGGCCAGCTCCGCCACCTGCTCGACGTGGCCGCGCTGCCGAACGTGAGCCTGCGGGTGCTCCCGTTCGCCGCCGGTCCGCCCCTGGCCAGCGAGACCGGCACCTTCGTCCTGCTGGGCTTCCCGCAGGCGTTCGGCCGGGCGTCGACCGAGCCGACCACCGTCTACCTGGAGAACATCACCGGAGCGCTGTATTTGGACAAGCCAGCCGAGGTGGCCGCCTTCGAACACGTCTGGTCGGACCTGGAGGCGCTGGCGTCGGGTGAGGCAGAATCAGAGAAAATGATCACTTCGATCATCGAGGAGCATCATGACTGACCTTGCCCGTGCCCGCTGGCGCACGAGCACCCGCAGCGGCGGGAGCGGCGGCAACTGCGTCGAGGTGGCCGACAACCTGCCCGACGTCGTGGGCGTGCGCGACAGCAAGGACCCGACCGGCCCGGCGCTCACCTTCGCGCCGGCCACCTGGGCGGCGTTCGTGACCGACCTGAAGGAGCAGCGCCAGGGCTGACGCCGCAGCGCGGCGCACCCAGCCGCCGCGCTGGCTATCCTTGGCACCCGTGCCAGAGGGACACACGATTCATCGCCTGGCGGCCCGGCACGCCGAGCTGTTCGCCGGGGACAAGCTGCACGCCGCCAGCCCGCAGGGCCGCTTCGCCGAGGGGGCCGCCCGCCTCTCCGGCACCGTCCTGGAGAGCACCGAGGCGTACGGCAAGCATCTCCTGCACCACTACGCCGACGAGTTGACCCTGCACGTGCACCTCGGCCTGTACGGAAAGTTCACCGACGGGCCGGGGACGCCGCCCGATCCGGTCGGCCAGCTCCGGCTGCGGCTGGCCAGTGACAGGCACTGGCTCGACCTGCGCGGGCCCACCGCCTGCGAACTGTTCACCCCGCCCGAGGTCAGCGCCCTGCGCGAGCGCCTCGGACCGGACCCGCTGCGCGCCGACGCCGACCCCGAGCGGGCGTACGCCCGGATCTCCCGCAGCCCGACGCCCCTCGCGGCGCTGCTGCTGGACCAGTCGGTGGTGGCCGGCACGGGGCTGATCTTCGTGACCGAGGCGCTCTTCCGTGCCGGGCTGCCGCCGACCATGCCGGGCCGAGGGCTGACCCGAGTCGGCTGGGACGCGCTCTGGGCCGACCTGGTCGAGTTGATGCGCCTCGCTCTGCGGCAGGGGCGGATCGACACGGTCCGCGCCGTGCACCTGCCGGAGGCGATGGGTCGGCCGCCGCGGGTCGACCGCCACGGCGGCGAGGTGTACGTCTACCGCCGCGCCGGAGGGCTCTGCCACGTCTGCGGCACCGAGGTCAGCCGAGGCGAGCTGGCCGGCCGCAACCTCTACTGGTGCCGCACCTGCCAACCCGCCTGAACCGCCGCCCGCCGCCCGCCGCCGCCCGCCGCCGCCGCCCGCCGCCGCCCGCCGCCGCCCGCCGCCGCCTGCTCCCGTGGGCATGATCGTGCTCGATCCAGGATGTAGTGGCCTGTCGGAGCGCGGAGGCCACTACATCCTGGATCGAGCGCGATCATCGGCGCAATGCCGGAGGTTCACTCGCCGTCGAGCAGCCAGCGGACGGTCTCGATCTGGTGCGGGAAGACGACGTCCCCGTCGATGCTCCAGGCCATGGTGTGGCCGATCGTCCAACCCCGTACCCGCTCGGTGTCCAGCCCCAGCTCGGTGCTGAGCCGGTCGAGCCGGTGCCGGACGGCGGCCGGCGAGTGCCCCAGCTCCTGACCGCGCACGAGCGGCACGACCGAGAACTCCCGTTCGCCGCTCAGTGGCTTCGGGTCGATCACCAGCCATGGCTCGCGGTCGGCGGCGAGCACGTTGCCGGCGTGCATGTCCTGGTTGACGAGCACCTGCTCGCCCTGGCTCGATGCCAGGTCGACGAGCAGGCTGCACGCCGCGTCGAGCAGTCGCCGCTCGTACGGCCGGCCGGTCCGTTCCCAGCTTCGGGGGATGCGGTCGAGCCAGCCGGCCGCCTCCGCGGCGAGCGGGGTGAACGGTGCGCCGGCCGGCCGCCAGAGCCGGGGCAGCACGTCGATCGCCGCGTCCAGTGCCCGGTCCGTCGGCAGCTCGTACAGCGGTGTGCCGGGTCGGCAGCGTTCCACGAGCAGGGCGTGCCGTTGCGGGTCGTGCGCGAGCAGCCGGATTGCGCCGTCGCCGTCCCAGTGGGCCAGCGCGTGGGCCTCGTGCTGGCTGTCCTCGGCCGGGAACTGGAGCTTGAGCACCGCCGCCGTGCCGTCGGGCAGGTCGGCGGGGAGCGCGAGGGAGGCGTACGCGTACCGGAAGGGCGGGCCCAGTCGCAGCGACCACCCCTCGGCGCACTCCGCAAGCAACCTCGGGAGCGTGGCCAGCCAGGCCCGGCCGCCCGCTGACCCTCGTATCCAGGCAAGTCCCTCAGGCAGATCCATCCGGTCATCCTGGGGCCTTGCCCGTGTCGAGTCGACAGTGTTCGCGTGCCAGGTCCACTGTGGCTAGCGTGGACTCATGACCCCTGAGGACGAGACGTTTCTCCGCCGCGCCGTCGACATCGCCAGCCGGGCCGGTGCCGCGGGCGAACGGCCGTTCGGCTCGTTGCTTGTCGGCGCGGACGGCGTCGTCCTGATCGAGGACCACAACACGGTGGTCTCGGATTCGGACATCACCGCCCACCCGGAGCTGAAGCTGGCGCGCTGGGCTGCCCGGCAACTCTCCCCGGAGGCGGCCGCCGGCACCACGATGTTCACGAGCTGCCAGCCCTGCCCGATGTGCGCGACCGCGATCGACAGGTCCGGCCTCGGCCGGGTGGTGTACGCCCTGTCCGGCGAGCAGTTCGAGGAGGTCAAGCCGGCCACCCCGCCGCTGCCTCCGGTCCGCTACGAGGGGCCGGCGCTGTTCGAGGATGCACGTCGGCCGATCGACGACTACTACTGAGCGGGGCCCGTGGTGCGGCGTGCCGGGCAGGGACCACCGACGCCGAGGACGCTGAGTGGTCGCTCAGCCAGGCGGGTGTGACGCAGGCGCAATTGACAGTCGGCCGGCCGTCGGAGCAGGGTTGAGACCTGACAACGATGTCAACGGGCGAGGCGGGAGGAATCGTACACATGATCCTCTTGCTCTTACCCGGCGCGACAGGCCGGTTTACGGTGTCCCGTTGGCGGGTTTCCCGACGCGAACCCGGTCCGTCCGCCGATTCTGGCCGTATGCCCCTTTCCTACCCGACGGTGACCAGCTGAGATGACCGACCTGCCCCGACCCGACGCCGCCACGACCCCCGCTCCCGCAGGGTCGCCCGACCTGCCCGACCTGGACGGGTTCCTCGCCGACCAGACCCGCACGCTGCTCGACACGGCCCGCCGCGCGGTCCGCCCCGAGGGCGGGTTCTGGTGGCTCACCGACGACCGCACCCCGGACCGTGGCGAGCCTCTCCACACCTGGATCACCTGCCGGATGACGCACGTGGCAGCGCTCGCCCACTCCGGCGGCGACCCGGATGCCGCCGCCCTCGTCGACCACGGCGTCGCCGCGCTCAGCACGCTGCTGCGCGACGACAGGTTCGGCGGCTGGTTCGGCGGAGTGGACCAGCAGGGCACACCTACCGACGAGCGCAAGGCCGGCTACGACCACGCGTTCGTGCTGCTCGCCGCGTCCAGCGCCACCCGGGCCGGGCGACCCGGCGCCGACCGCCTGCTCGCCGACGTGCTGACAGTCGTGCGGGACCGGTTCTGGGACGACGACGCCGGCGCGGTCCGCGAATCGTGGAACCGGGACTGGACGGTCACCGAGGACTACCGAGGCGCGAACAGCAGCATGCACATGGTCGAGGCGTTCCTCGCCGCTGCCGCCGCCACCGGCGACGCGAGCTGGACCGACCGGGCCCTGCGGATCGCCACCCACCTGGTGCACACCGAGGCCGCCCGGCACGACTGGCGACTGCCCGAGCACTTCACCGCCGACTGGACGCCACTGCTCGACTACAACCGGGACCAGCCCGCCGACCCGTTCCGGCCGTACGGCTCGACGATGGGCCACTGGCTGGAATGGGCCCGGCTGCTGCTGGAGTTGGAGGCGGTCCTGCAGCAGCCACCGGGCTGGCTGGTCGCCGACGCCCGTACCCTGTTCGCCGCCGCCGTGCGGCGCGGCTGGGCTGTCGACGGCGCCGACGGCTTCGTCTACACGATCGACTGGGACGACCGGCCGGTGGTGCGCTCCCGGATGCACTGGGTGCTCGCCGAGGCCATCGGCGCGGCGATCACCCTGCACCGTCGCACCGGCGACGCGGTCTACGCCGACTGGTACCGGGTCTTCTGGGCGTACGCGCGCCGCTACCTCATCGACGGCACCGGCTGGCGGCACGAGCTGGACGCGGAGAACCTGCCCGCCGACACGGTCTGGCACGGCCGGCCGGACGTCTACCACGCGTACCAGGCGGTGCTGCTGTCCCGCTCGGCCGACGGGCTCGGTGGCCCCGGTCCGCTCGCCCCGGGCACGGTGACCGCATGATCGTGGTCGCGGGTGAGGCCCTCATCGACCTGGTGGTCACCGCCGACGGGCAGCGGGCCGTGCCGGGTGGCTCCCCGGCGAACGTGGCGGTCACCCTGGCACGGCTCGACAAGCCGGTACGGCTGCTGGCCCGGCTCGGCCCCGACGGGTACGGCCGGCAGATCGCCGAGCACCTGACGGCCAACCGGGTGGACCTGCGGTGGGCGGTCCACGCCGAGGAGCCCACCTCGGTCGCGGTGGCCACCCTGAACGCGGCCGGGCAGGCCAGCTACGAGTTCCGGCTCGACGGCACGGCGGACTGGCAGTGGACCCCGCAGGAGCTGCCCGAGCTGGCCGGATCGTCGGCGACGGCCCTGCACACCGGGTCGCTCGCGCTCGCGCTCGCGCCCGGCGCGCACGTGCTGGAGGGTCTGCTCTCCCGCGAACGCGACCGCGACGGGTTGACCATCTCGATCGACCTCAACCTACGCCCGAGCATCGTCACGGACCGGGCCGCGGAGCAGGTGCGGGCACGCCGGCAGATCCGCCTCGCGCACCTGGTCAAGGCCAGCGACGAGGACCTGGCCTGGCTCTACCCGGACCGCTCGGTGGGCGACGTGCTTGCCGAGTGGCGCGAGGCCGGGGTGGCCTGCGGAGTGGTCACCCGGGGCGGCGAGGGCGCGTTGCTGCTCGCCCCGAACGGCGCGCTGCACGAACAAAAGGCGGTACGCACCACGGTTGTCGACACCGTCGGCGCCGGCGACTCGTTCACGGGTGGCCTGCTGGCCGCGCTGGCCGACGTCGACGCGCTCGGTGACCGGCCGGCCGACCGGCTCGCGGCGGTGACCGAGCAGCAGTGGAGCACTGTGCTGCGCCAGGCCGCGACTGTCGCGGCGCTGACCTGCGCCCACCGGGGCGCCGACCCACCCCGAAAGCCGGAGGTAGACGCCCTCCTCGCCGTCGCGGGCTAAACCCTTGCCGGGTCGATCAACTCCATGATCGACCCGGGCGAGGGGGTCAGGGGCGTGTCAGGCCGCGGCGGAGGAGGCGGGTCGGGAGCACTGTGGTCGACGGCGGGGAGTCGTCGCCGGCTATGCGGTGGAACAGGCGCTCCGTCGCTACCCGGGCCAGCTCCCGCGTGTCGTACCCGACGACCCGCAACGGCCGGGGCATCAGGTGGGCCAGCTCGAAGTCGTCGAAGCCGACCAACGCCGCGTCGCTGCCCCGCCGGTGCAGCTCGGCGAGAGCGCCGACGGTGAGCCTGTTGTTGCCGCAGAAGAACGCGGTGGGCGGGTCCGGAAGGTCGAGCAGCGCGGCGACAGCCCGACCGGCGTCCTCGGGAGCGATCAGGCGGTCGCGGACCAGTGCGTCGTCCGGCTCGACCCCGGCCGCCGCCAGCGCGGCCCGCGCGCCGACCAGCCGCTCACGCATGGTGGGGACGCTCGGCGCGCCGAGCAGGAGACCCACCCGCAGGTGCCCCTCGTCGAGCAGCGCGCCGACCCCGGCCTGGCCGCCACCGCGGTTGTCCAGCAGCACGGCATCCGCGAGCAGCCCCTGCGGTGGCCGGTCCAGGAAGACCACAGGCATGCCCAGCTCGACCTCGCGGCGCAGGAACGAGTGGTCGTCACCGGCCGGCACCACAAGCAGCCCGTCGACCCGGCGCTGGGTGAAGTCCTGGAGGACGGCGCGTTCGCGCTCCGGGTCCTCCTCGGAGGAGGCGGTGATCAACATGGTGCCGTGCGCGGCGGCGATCTCTGCCGCGACGCTCGCGATGGTGGCGTAGAACGGGTTGGCGATCTCCTCGATCAGCAGCCCGACTGTGGCGTTGAGCTGCCGCGAGCGCAGGTTGCGCGCGATGTCGTTGCGCCGGAAACCCAGCTCGGCGATGGCGGCCAGCACCCGCCCGAGCAGTTCCTGCCCCACCGGCTCGTCGTTGACCACCCGGGAGACCGTCTTCAGGCTGACCCCGGCGTGCCGGGCGACATCGACCATTGTCGGGCGTCGGCGCGCTGCCGACCTGGTCGGAGTCTGGGTCACGGGGTGGTCCTCCACGGCGGACGCGGGTCAGCGGTCGAGAGCGGCCAGCGCGTCGACCGCCTTTCGGGCGGCGATCAGCACCGGATCCCAGACCGGCGCGTACGGCGGAGCGTAGCCGAGGTCCAGCGCGGTCATGTCATCCACCGTCATGCCGTTCCACAGCGCCACGGCCAACGTGTCGATCCGTTTGGCAGCCTCGGACCAGCCGACGATCTGCGCGCCGAGCAGCCGGCCGCTGGGTCGCTCGGCGATCAACTTGACGGTCATCTGCCGCGCGCCCGGGTAGTAGCCGGCCCGGTTGGTCGACTCGGCCACCACCGAGACGAACTCGAAGCCTGCCGCCTCGGCCTCCCGCTCGCGCAGGCCCGTGCGACCCACCTCCAGGTCACAGACCTTGGTCACCGCCGTGCCGATCACGCCCGGGAAGGTCGCGTACCCGCCGCCGATGTTGATTCCGGCCGCCCGGCCCTGCTTGTTGGCGTGCGTGCCCAGCGGCACGTGCACAGGCATTCCGCTGACCCGGTGCAGCGTCTCCACGCAGTCGCCGGCGGCCCAGACCCCGGGCAGTCCCGGCACCCGCAGCCGGCGGTCCACCCGGATGCCACCCGTCGGCCCGATCGGGAAGCCGGCAGCCTTGGCGAGCGCGGTGTTCGGGCGTACGCCCAGACCCAGGACCACGACGTCGGTAGGCATCGGCCCCTCGGCCGTGACCACCGCGGACACCCGGCCGTCCCGCTGCTCCAGGCCGGTCACCGGCAGGCTGGTGCGGATCGTGACGCCGAGGCCGCGCATGGCCTCGGCGACGAGTTCGGCCATGTCGCCGTCCACCGTCGCCATGGGTTGTTCGCCCGCCTCGACAAGGGTCACCGTGAGGCCGCGCTCGATCAGCGCCTCGGCCATCTCGACGCCGATGTACCCGCCACCGATGACCACGGCCCGGCGCGGCTGCGGCTCGGCGTCCAGCCAGGCGCGTAGGGCCGCGCCGTCGTCGAGGGTCTGCATCCCGAACACGCCGCCCGCGTCGGTGTCCGCCCACGGTGGCTGCACCGGCACCGCGCCCGCGGCGTACACCAGGTCGTCGAAGCGCTCGCGGACCTCGCCGCCGCCCTCCAGGTCCCGGGCGACGACCTCGCGGCGTTCCAGGTCGATGGCCGTCACCTCGTGGCGCATCCGCACGTCCATGGCGTACTGCGTGCGGAACGTCTCCGGCGTCCGCGCGATCAACTCCTCGGGGCCGGACACCATCCCGCTGATCCAGTACGGGATGCCGCACGACGAGTACGAGGTGAAGTGACCCCGCTCGAAGACCACGATCTCCAGGTCGTCGCTGCCACGGCGGCGTCGCGCCTGGGACGCCGCCGACATGCCGGCGGCGTCCCCGCCGATGACGATCAGTCGTTGCGCCACGGGATCATCCTGTCACGGGCGCGTTCAGCCGCGGGTCTGTCGCGCCACGTCCTGCACCACGTCGACGAGCCGTCCGGTACGGGCGTACACGGCGCGCTGCCGGGCCGCGCCCGTGCCGTGGCGGCGCAGCCCGCCCAGCAGGTCGGACACCTCCGCCCAGTCGCCGTGCTGCTCCAGCGCCGGCCGCAGCCGCTCCACGAACCCGTCCAGCAGCTCCCAGGCCGGGCGCAGCTCGCCCGTGGTGACGTCGACGCCGTCGCCCTCCAGGCCGTCGTGGGCGGCCCGCCAGTGCGCGCCGACCAGCAGGTGGTGGTCGGTCCGCAGGGCCGGCCGGTCGGCCTCGACGTCGGCGATGGCGGTGGCCACGAGTGCCCGGACCAGCGCGGCGACCAGCACCGCGTCGTCCACCGTCGGGCAGACGTCGCCGATCCGCAGCTCCACGGTCGGGTACTTCGCCGACAGCCGGGCGTACCAGTAGAGCATCCCCTCGTCGAGCATCACCCCGCTGGAGATCAACTGACGGATCAGCCGCTGGTAGTGCTCGTGCGACTCCAACCAGGGCGTCGGCGCCACCGACGGCCAGCGCTCCCACTCCACCGAGCGCCAGCTCGCGTAGCCGGTGTCCTCGCCACGGGAGAACGGCGAGTTGGTGGTGAGGGCGTGCAGCATCGGCAACCACGGCCGGACGTGGTTGAGCACCTGCACGCCGGTCTCCGGATCGGGAATGCCCACGTGCACGTGCATGCCGTTGTTGCCGGGGCCGGGAACGAGCAGCCGGAACCGTTCGATCATCCGGTCGAAGCGGGGCTTGTCGACCACCGGCGGCACCGGGCCGTCCACCGGGCCGGTGCCGATGGCCAGCAGCCGTACGCCGGCCCGCTCGGCCGCGTCGCTCAGCGCCTTACGCAGTACGCCGAGGGAGTGCCGGATCGAGGACAGCTCGAGGCCGGGGGGAGTGCCGATCTCGATCTGGCTGGTCTGGAACTCGCGCTCCACCTGACCGCGCAGTTCCGCCGGCACCTGCTCCAGCACGAGGTCGACGGCGGGCACCGCGGCTCCGGTGTGCGGGTCGACGAGCAGGAACTCCTCCTCGACACCCACGGTGAGCACATCGGTTCCCGCGGTCGTCCCGCTGGATGCCTCCGCCAGCTGGCCCGTCATCGCGACACCACCGTCCGTTTCTGCCTCTCGCGGTCCGTCCGCGTCGGTCGGCCGCATGGTTACCCACAGTGGCAACGCCCGGAAACGTGGAACGGCGCGCGGCCCGCGCGTGTCGGCCACTACTGGCCCGTGTGCGCGTGGCTGAGCCGGTCGGGGCGATCGCGATTCGGCCGGACGGCGCGACAGCGGGTCCTATGCTGAGCCCGTGCCGGTGCCGCTGGGGTTCCTCTGGGTCGCGTGGATGTCCGCGTTCGCCCAGCTCACCATGCTTGCGGACCGCCCGGCCGACCTGCTGGCGGGGGCCGCCCTGACCGCTCTGGTCCTGTTCACCGCGCTGCTCGCCGCGCACGTTGTCGGCCAGGCGGGGGCGCCAGGCGTCGCGCGACGCTGGGCCGGGCTGCGTGCCCGCGCCCGAGGTCGCCGGGTTCCCCGTCAGATCGACCCGGACGCCGCCGGCCGACCTCGCCCCCGCGCGCCCGGACGCCCCTCGGCCGCGTAGCGCCACACCGCCGCGCGGCCGATCCCGCAGTCACCGGTCCTCCGTGCCGG
Organism: Micromonospora lupini; assembly: GCF_026342015.1. Lineage (NCBI taxonomy): Bacteria > Bacillati > Actinomycetota > Actinomycetes > Micromonosporales > Micromonosporaceae > Micromonospora > Micromonospora lupini. The sequence continues at coordinate 254,342 of NZ_JAPENL010000002.1, read as the reverse complement.
CGGTCGCCGCCGGGGGAGGACCCACCGGAATCGGACCGAGGGGTTTCCCATGCTCGCCTTCGCACCACTGCACAGCGTCGTCGGCGCCGCCGGCACCGCGTTGTCCTGGCTCACCGATCTGCTCGAACCGTTCGCCGATGGCACGGCGACCGTCGCCGCCATCGTGCTGCTCACCATCGCCGTCCGGTTGCTCATCGCGCCGCTGACAGTCGCGCAGGTCCGCGGGGAACGGCGCCGCGCGGCGCTCGCCCCCCAGGTGCGCGATCTCCAGCAGCGGTACGCCGACGACCCGGCGGCCCTCCAGCGCGAGGTGTTCGCGCTCTACCGCTCCGCCGGCGCGAACCCGATCGCCGGCTGCCTTCCGTTGCTGCTCCAGGCGCCGTTCCTGCTGGTGCTGTACCGGCTGTTCGCCACCGACGAGGGCGGCACAGGGCTGCTGGACGAGCGGCTGGCCGGGGTGCCGCTGGGCCACCACGTGAGCGACGGGTTGGCCGGGGCGGCCGGACCGCTCTTCGTCGCCCTGCTGGCCCTGCTGCTGGTGCTTGCCTGGTGGTCGTCGCGCCGGGCCCGCCGGGCGCAGGCGGCGGTCGGCACGGTGGCCGGTACGCCCACCGAGGGCCCGGGTGCCGCCACGCTCGGCCGGCTGCTGCCCCTGCTGCCGTTCACGACAGTGCTTGTGGCGCTGGTGCTGCCGCTCGCGGCGCTGATCTACCTGGTGACGACGACCGCCTGGTCGGCGCTGGAGCAGGCGGTGCTGCGCCGGCCCCAGCAGCCCGTCGCGCTGCCCGGCTGAGCGGAACGCGGTTCAACGACCGGCGGTCACCGACCGCCGGTCGTCGCGCGTGCGACGGCGGCGGATCTTGCGGATCACCCACAGGACCACCATCACGACGAAGACCGCCCCGATGGCGTAGTTGAACCAGTCGCTGTAGCGGGCGACGTCCTGCCAGCGGCTGCCCAGCGCGTAACCGGCACCCACGATGAGGGCGTTCCACACCCCGCTGCCGATCGTGGTGAGGAGGACGAACTCGCCCAGCGGCATCCGGTTGGCGCCGGCCGGGACGGAGACCAGGCTGCGGACCACAGGCACCACCCGGCCGATCAACACCGCCCACCGGCCGTGCCGCTCGAACCAGCGGTCGGCCCTCTCCAGGTCGTCGCGGTCCACCAGCGGGATCCGGTCCAGCCAGCGCTTGAGCCGTTCCTCGCCGAGCGCCGCGCCGAGCCAGTAGAGCACCAGCGCGCCGACCAACGAGCCGGCCGTCGCTGCCAGCACCACGACGAAGACGTTGAACTTGCCCTCGTGGGACAGGAAGCCGGCCAGCGCCAGCACTATCTCGCTGGGGATCGGCGGGACGATGCTCTCCAACGCGACAAGCAGCGCCACGCCTACCGGGCCCATCGCCTCGATCACCGCCGCCACCCACCCGGTCAGGCCCGTGAACTCGGACGGGTCACCAGTCTGGGCGTACGCCATTGGTCGTCCTTCCGAGCCGGCTACCGGGGATCGGAAGGTCATACCCAGCGGTCGGCGTGGCACACCTGCAGGTGAGTCGTGCCACGCCTGCCGGTCAGCCCGTCAGGCGCAGGGGCCGGGTCAGCCCTCCGGGTGCAGCGCGGCGTCGGCCGGGCCCTGCCGCCAGCCGGTGAAGACCACTGTGAGGCCGGCACGTGTCGGCGCACAGCAGAACGGGCCGGCCATGGCCTCGGCCGCCGGATCCATCGGTGCGAGGCGGACCAGTCGCCAGGCCGCGTCCGCGACGCGGGCCCGCACGGTAAGCGCGTCGCCTGCCCGGCTGACCCGCACTGTCACCTCCTGGCCGGCCCACCCCGGGACCGGGGACACCGACCAGTCGGAAAACTCCCGGGTCGCCACCGCGCCGAGCTGGGCCTCGCCGTCGCTCACCTCGACGCCCGCCTTGACCCACGTCGACTCGTCCACCCGGACGAGCACACCGGCCTGGTCGAACTGCGCCGAGAAGTCGAGGAGGAAGCTCACCTCCATGGCGGCGCCGACCGGCAGCGGCGCCAGCAGAGCGGGCCCGTTGTCGTGGACGAAGCCGTAGCTGGTCCGCCGCCAGAAGTCGGTCTCCGCACCGGCCTCGACGACCAGCTCGCCGGCCGGGCCGTCCTCGGCGCGGACCGGTGGGCGCAGCCAGACGCCCCGGGCCCAGTCCAGCGGTTCGCTCGGCGGTACGAGGTCGATCTCCATGACCGGCACGGTAACCAACCTCACCCGGCCCCGCCGCCCGGGTTTGCCGTGGTGATCGACCGGAGATGTTCCTCCGGCATGGGTGACCGTTGGTATTCCGAAGCCGTCGTCTACTGCCTCGACATCGACACGTACGCCGACTCCGACGGCGACGGTGTCGGTGACATCCGTGGGCTGATCGGTCGACTGGACTATCTGGCGCGGCTGGGCGTCACCTGCCTGTGGCTGCACCCGATCCACCCGTCACCCAACCGCGACGACGGCTACGACGTCACCGACTTCTACAACGTGGACCCGCGCTTCGGCACCCTCGGCGACTTCGCCGAGCTGCTGCACCAGGCGGAGAACCGGGGCATCCGCGTGATCATCGACCTGGTGGTCAACCACACCTCCGACGAGCACCCGTGGTTCCAGTCCGCCCGCTCGTCACCTGACTCGCCGTACCGCGACTGGTTCGTCTGGTCCGACACCGAGCCGGACGACAGGCACCAGGGCATGGTCTTCCCCGGTGAGCAGAAGGAGACCTGGAGCTACGACCGGACGGCCAAGGCGTGGTTCTACCACCGGTTCTACAAGTTCCAGCCGGACCTCAACTTCGCCAACCCGCAGGTCCGCGCCGAGGTCAAGAAGATCATGTCGTTCTGGCTCCAGCTCGGGGTCTCCGGTTTCCGGATGGACGCCGTGCCGTTCATCATCGAGCTGACCGAGCCGGGCAACCCGAACTCGCCGAAGGACTTCGAGTTCCTCACCGAGATGCGCCAGCACGTGCAGTGGCGGCGCGGCGACGCCGTCCTGCTCGCCGAGGCGAACGTCGAACCGGACCAACTGCCCACGTTCTTCGGCGACACCAGCGGCTCCGGCAACCGCATCCACATGCTCTTCGACTTCATGCTCAACGGCCGGCTCATGCTCGCCCTGGCCCGGCAGGACCCGGAGTCGCTGATCGAGGCGCTGCGCGACACCCCGAAGCTGCCCGTCGGTGGGCAGTGGGCCACCTTCCTGCGCAACCACGACGAGATCGACCTGTCCCGGTTGACTACCGAACAGCGCAACGAGGTGTACGAGCAGTTCGGCCCGGACGAGACCATGCGCATCTACGACCGGGGCATCCGTCGCCGGCTCGCCCCGATGCTCGGCAACGACCGTCGGCGCATCGAGTTGGCGTACGCCCTGCAGTTCTCGATGCGGGGCACGCCCGTGCTGCGCTACGGCGAGGAGATCGGGATGGGCGAGGACCTGTCGCTGCCCGGTCGGGAGGCGATCCGTACCCCGATGCAGTGGTCGTACAAGCCGAACGCCGGCTTCTCCACGGCGGAGGAGGAGAAGCTGGTCCGCCCGGTGATCGACAAGGGTGAGTTCGGCTACCAGAACGTCAACGTCACCGCCCAGCGCGGCGACCCGAGGTCGCTGCTCGCCTGGTTCGAGCGCATGATCCGGACCCTGCGCGAGGCCCCCGAGATCGGCTCCGGCTCGACCACCCACATCGACGTGGCCATGCCGGCCGGGGTGCTGGCACACCGGGCGGACGGGCCGACCGGGACGATGGTCTTCGTGCACAACCTCGGCACCGACGACGTCGAGGTGGACCTGAGCAGCCTCGAACCGGAGGCCGACCTGCCGATCGACGTGCTCACCGACCGTGGCTACGGCGAGTTGGGCAAGCTCGGCGCGGTGAAGGTCTCCGGGCACGGATACCGGTGGATTCGCCTATGCCGGGGTCCGGGGTTCTGACGTTAAGCTCCTCCGATCGACCCCACGTTACCGGGAGGTAATCATGTCGGAGGAGCCCCGCGTCGCCATCGTCACCGGAGCCGCACGCGGCATCGGCGCGGCCACCGCCCGACGGCTGGCCGCCGACGGGATGGCCGTCGCCGTGGTCGACATCGAGGAGGCCGCCACCAAGGAGACGGTGGACGCCATCGCCGCCGACGGTGGCCGGGCGCTCGGCGTGGGCGCCGACGTCTCCGACCGCGACCAGGTCGAGGCGGCGGTGGCCCGTGTCGCGGCCGAGTTGGGTGCACCCACAGTGCTTGTCAACAACGCCGGCGTGCTCCGCGACAACCTGCTGTTCAAGATGACGAACGCCGACTGGGACACGGTCATGGGGGTGCACCTGCGGGGCGCGTTCCTGTTCAGCCAGGCCGCGCAGCAGCACATGGTGGAGCGCAAGTGGGGGCGGATCGTGAACCTCTCCAGCACCTCCGCGCTGGGCAACCGGGGTCAGGCGAACTACGCGGCGGCCAAGGCGGGCCTGCAGGGCTTCACCAAGACGCTCGCCATCGAACTGGGGCCGTTCGGGGTGACAGTCAACGCGGTCGCGCCGGGCTTCATCGTCACCGACATGACCGCGGCCACCGCCGCCCGCATGAAGGTCGACTTCGAGGATCTCCAGAAGCACGCCGCCGCCGAGATCCCGGTACGCCGCCCGGGTCGTCCGGAGGACGTCGCGCACACCATCTCGTTCCTGACCAGCGAGGGGGCCGGATTCGTCTCCGGTCAGGTCATCTACGTCGCAGGCGGCCCACGGGCCTGACCCGCCACCGCCGCGTCCCCGCTTCAGGCGGGGGCGCGGCGGGTCCGCCAGAGCCAGAACAGGCCGAGCACCGGCAGCACCAGCGGGATGTAGCCGTACCCGCTGCCGAACTGCGACCACACCGTCTCGTCGGGGAACAGGTCCTTGTCGACAACGCTCAGGATGCCCACCGCCACGACCCCGACCAACTCCACCGAGCAGGAGGCCAGCGCCACCCGGCGGCCGGTGTGCCCGGCACCGGCCAGACCCACCGCGGCCACGATGTAGATGAGCGCGGCCAGGGCGGAGAGCAGGTACGCCACCGGGGCCTCGTCGAACTTGGTGGCGATCTGCAGTCCTGCCCGGCTGGTCGCCGCGATGGCGAAGAGCAGGTAGACCGCGATCAGCAGCCGGCCCGGTCCGGCGTTCGTGGCGCGTCGGGTCGGTCGTGTCTCAACCACCGAGGACCTCCCAGGTCTGCTGCAGGCGGACCACCACGACCGGCGCGACCAGGCACACCGCGCAGACGATCGCCGATCCCCAGCGGGTCGGCTCCATCCGGGCCAGCACCCAGGCCAGCGGTGGCAGGCAGACAAGCGTGGCCAGGTAACCGTAGAACGCGCCGGGCTCGCCCGGCCGGTCCCCGCCACCGACAGCGACCAGGGCCAGCACCCCCAAGGCGAGCAGCGCCAACTCCAGTACGGCCAGACCGCTGAACTGCACCCGGTCCGGCGGCCGGTGGCGTACCGCCGCGACCAGCGCCCACACGGCGACGAGCAGTGACAGCACTATCGACGCCGTCGCGAGCAGCCCGTCCACCGGCGAGTCGGCCGCCGCGCTCGTCATCGGCCCCACCCGGTCGTTGCCTCAATCACCGGCACAGCCTACTAACCGTCGTAGTAAGCGGCTGACCTGCCTCGCCGCGCCCGCCGCCGGCCGAGGTGCACACGCCCCCTGTAGAGCCGCCCCCACGAATGGAGCAACCCCCCGGGCCCGCCCTGCCCGCTTTGCCCGCCCTGCCCGCCCTGCCCGCCCAGCCCGCCCTGATCGTGCTCGATCCAGGAAAGAGTGGCTTCGACTGCGCTTGAGGCCACTGTTTCCTGGATCGAGCACGATCAAGCGGCACGGATGGCCTGCCTGCCGACAGCCGCGATCCACGGCCTCGCGATCGACGATCCGGGGCGGCGGCCCGCGGCGGCCCGTGACCGGCGGCCTTGGGACGTGCCGTCCGTTGCTCGCGGGGGTGTCAGGCTGCTTGTGGTTGGCGACCCGCCGCCGGTGACCCTGGTGGGGCGACTAGCGTGGATCGCGTCCGTGGCGTTGTCACGGTGCGGGGAAAAAGCGGAGGTACACGTGCTGCGGTTCGGTTTGTTCGGCACCGGTCACTGGGCGATCGAGACGCACGGTAAGGCGCTGCACGCACATCCGGACGCGGAGCTGGTCGGCGTGTGGGGACGTAACCCGGAGCGCGCGTCGGCGCTTGCCGAGCGGTACGGGGTGCCGGCGTACGCTGACGTCGACGCGCTGATCGAGCAGTGTGAGGCGATCGCCGTCGCGCTGCCGCCGGACGTTCAGGCCGACATCGCGGTCCGTGCCGCCGCCGCCGGCCGTCACCTGCTGCTGGACAAGCCGCTGGCGCTGACCGTCGAGGATGCCGACCGGGTGGTCGCCGCCGCCGAGGCGTCCGGGGTCGCCTCGGTCGTGTTCTTCACCCAGCGGTTCCAGCCGAACGTCACCGCGTTCCTCGCCGCGACCGCCGCCGCCGGTGGCTGGCAGCACGGCCGCACCACCGCGTTCGCGTCGATCTTCCAGGACGGCAGCCCGTACGGCGGCTCGCTGTGGCGCCGCGAGCACGGCGCGCTCTGGGACATCGCCCCGCACGCGCTCTCCATTCTCCTGCCGGTGCTGGGGCGGGTGACCCAGGTGGCGGCGATGGACGGGCCGAGCGGGATGGTGCACCTGCTGCTCACCCACGACGGCGGTGCCACCAGCAGCGCCTCGCTGTCCCTGGATGCCCCGCGCGAGGCGATGGCCCGGGAGTTCGTGTTCTACGGCGAGAACGGCATCGAGACCGTCCCCTACGGGGAGAACGACGCCGCGACGGCGTTCGGTGTCGCGATCGACCAGCTCGTCGAGCAGGTGCGGACCGGCGCCCGCGACCACCGTTGCGACGTCCGCTTCGGCCGTGAGGTCGTCACGATCCTCGCCGCCGCCGAAACCGCCCGCACAGAATCCCGCACAATCCCCCTCCCGTAACCCCAACCCCACCCCCCAACCCCACCCCCCCAACCCCCACCCTCGTGATCAAGAGGTTTGCGTCACGACGCGCCGTGCGGGATGACCCAAACCTCTTGATCACCGCCGCAAGGCCACGCCTGGGAGGGTGGGTGGGTGGGAGGGGGGGGAGGGGTGGGTGGGTGGGGGCGGGAAATGGGTGGGGAGTTGGGGTGGGGGTCGGTAGGGTGGCCGGCATGATCACGCATGCCCTGATCGAGGGGGTCGGTACGCCGGCCGCCTGGGGTGCCCTGCTGGTGTCCCGTCCGCGCGTCCGGCGTCCGGCCCTGACGGGCTGGGACGTGACCTGCCGCTGATCGGTCCACGTCGCGGTGCGCCGGGGCTGACGCCCCGCCGCCGCTGATCCTTCGCCACGGCGCGAGGCTGTCGCCTCGTCATCGCGTACCCGCGCATCGTCCAGGGCCGTCCGAGTCCCGATCCACTCGGACAGGTCCGGCAATTCCTGCTGCCTGTCCAGCCCGTCGCCGAGTGGCGACAGACAGGACGACGACCCGTGGCGCCCCGCCCGTTTCGATCAACCGAACGCGACAGGTCCCGTCGCGTACTCAGCCAGAACTTCCTCGTCGACCGCGCGGCCGTGCAGCGGGTGGTCCGCGCCGCCGACCCCGATCCGGACGGGCTCCTGCTGGAGGTCGGCGCCGGCCGGGGCCAGCTCACCCGACCGCTCGCGGCCCGGTGCGGGCGGCTGACGGCGTACGAGGTGGACCCGGCCGTCCGCCGCGAGTTGGCCACCGTCTGCGCGGAGCTGTCCAACGTGGAGCACCGGCAGGCGGACTTCCTGGCCGCCGAGCCGCCACCGGAGCCGTTCGCGGTGGTCGGCAACATCCCGTGGTCGCTGACCTCCGCCGTGGTGCGGTGGTGCCTGGCCGCGCCCCGGTTGCGGTCCGCGACCCTGCTCACCCAACTGGAGTACGCGCGCCGACGCAGCGGCGACTACGGCAGGTGGACCCGGCTCACCGTGTCGACGTGGCCGGAGTTCGGGTGGCGGCTGGCGGGGCGGGTGCCGCGCACCGCGTTCCGGCCGGTGCCGGCGGTCGACGCCGGGATCCTGCGCATCGAGCGACGGCCGGAGCCGCTGCTGCCGGTGGCGGCTCTGCCGGCGTACCGAAGGCTCGTGGGGTGGGGTTTCGAGGGTGTCGGCGGTTCGCTCGCCGCGACCCTGCGCCGGCACCACCCGCCGGCCCGTGTCGCGGCCGCTCTGCGCGCGACACGCATCGCGTCGGACACCCCCGTGGGGTACGTCTGGCCGGAGCAGTGGCTTGTGCTGTTCCGGCTGCTGCACGCGCGGTGACCGGCCAGTCACGCGAGCGTGGTCAGCGCCTCGCTCAGGTCGGACGGCGACTCGAACTGTTCGGCCGGCAACGCCCGCAACATCTGCAACATGGCAGTGCTGGCCCCGTTCTCCTGCCCCCAGCGGACGAGGTCCTCGCGGGAGACCGGGTAGTCGAGGCCGGCCAGGTACTCCTGCAACTGCACGCCGGTGACGGTCATGCCGGTCGGCTACCCGTTGGCCGCAGCCGTACACGCGCACGGCGTGTCGGTGGGCGACGCGCCGACGGTTTGCCGGCGCGACCGCCGGGTAGCCGCTGCCATGCTGGTTCAGCGGCTCGGCGCGCCGAGCGATTTCGACCCGTTGCTGGAGCGCGTCCGGGACGCCCGGGTGGTGATGATCGGCGAGTCCACCCACGGCAGCTACGACTACTACCGGCTGCGCGAGCAGCTCACCCGTCGGCTGATCGCGGAGTGCGGCTTCTCGTTCGTGGCGGTGGAGGGCGACTGGCCGGACTGCGACCGGGTGCACCGCTCGGTCACCGCCGCGCCGGGCGGGGCCCCCGATCCACAGACGGCGTTGGAACACTTCGAGCGGTGGCCGACCTGGATGTGGGCGAACGCCGAGGTGGCGCGCTTCTGCCGCTGGCTGCGGGCGTGGAATCTGGAGCGGCCGGAGGACGGGCGGGCCGGTTTCCACGGGCTCGACGTCTACAGCCTCTGGGAGTCGATGCAGGCGATCTTCGACTACCTGGGGGAGGAGGACCCGACCTCGCTGGAGGCGGCGCAGGACGCGTACCGGTGCTTCGAGCCGTACGGCAAGCGGGTCGAGGAGTACGGCGCGGCCAGCCGGTTCGTCTCCGCGCGCTGCGAGGAGGAGGTTGTCAGGCTGCTGGCGCGTACCCGGGAACAGGCCATGTCGGACGGTCCGGACCGCTTCTCGGCCTGGCAGAACGCGGAGGTGGTGGCCGGCGCGGAGCGGTACTACCGGGCGATGGTGGCCGGCGGCCCGGACTCGTGGAACATCCGTGACACCCACATGCAGGACACCCTGGACCGGCTGCTGCAACGCTACGGCCCGGACGCCCGCGGGATCGTCTGGGCGCACAACACGCACGTGGGGGATGCGCGGGCCACCGACATGGCCGCGGACGGCATGGTCAACATTGGTCAGTTGGCCCGCGAGCGGCACGGCGACGACGCGGTGGCGTTGATCGGGTTCGGCACCTACCGGGGCACGGTGATCGCCGCCCCCCGGTGGGGCTCGCCCGCCGAGGCGATTGTGGTGCCGCCGGCGCGGGAGGGTTCTGTGGAACGGCGGTTGCACGAGCTGATGCCGGAGCGGGCGGTGCTCGTTTTCGGCGGCGACGACCAGCCGGACTGGGTCACCGAACCCGCTGATCACCGGGCGATCGGGGTGGTCTACGACCCGTCCTTCGAGTCCTGGGGCAACTACGTGCCGACCCGGCTGGGGGAGCGCTACGACGCCCTCATCTGGTGTGACGAGACGACGGCCCTGCATCCGCTGGCGGTCCCCGCAGTCGCCGGTGAGATGGAGACGTACCCGGCCGGCGTGTGAGTGGTGCCGGAAGGTGCGGCGCCCGAGCGGGCGCCGCACCTTCAGTGGTCGGGACGCGTCAGACCCGGGTGGGGGTCTGGTTCGTCAGGTGGGTACGCAGCCCCTCGCCCTCGATGTCGACGTTCGGCAGGGCGCGGTTGAGCCAGCGGGGCAGCCACCAGGCGCGGTCGCCGAGCAGGGACATCACGGCCGGGACGATTGTCATGCGGACCACGAAGGCGTCGATGGCCACGCCGATGGCGAGCGCGAAGCCCATCGACTTGATCACCGGGTCGTCGAGGAAGACGAAGCCCCCGAACACCGACATCATGATCAGGGCGGCGGCGGTGACCACGCGGGCGCCGTGGCCCATGCCGCTGATCGTGGCCTGCCTGGCGGTCTTCCCGTGTACGAAGTCCTCCCGCATCCGGGACACCAGGAACACCTCGTAGTCCATCGCGAGGCCGAACAGGATGCCGATGAGCAGGATCGGCAGGAAGCTGATCAGCGGGCCGGGCGTGTCCAGGCCGACGAGGTCGGCGAGGTGGCCCTGCTGGAACACCGCCACCGTGATGCCGAACGTGGCGGCGACGGTGAGCAGGAAGCCCAGCGCGGCCTTGACCGGCACCAGCAGCGAGCGGAACACGAGCATCAGCAGCAGCACCGAGAGCCCGACCACAAGCAGCAGGTAGATCGGCAGCGCGTCGGAGAGCTTCTCGGACACGTCGATGCCGATCGCGGTGACGCCGGTGAGCAGCACGTCCGCGTCGCGGATGCCGCTCACCGAGCCGCGGATGTCGTGCACGAGCGTCTCGGTGGCCTCGTCGGTCGGGCCGGTCTTCGGCACCACGCCGAGCAGCGCGGTCCGGCCGTCCGGGCTGAGCTGGGGCGGTGCCACCGCGAGGACGTTGTCGGTGCGCTGGAGCAGCGCGGTGACCTGCGGTACGGCGGCCGAGGTGGCCTGCGGCGAGTCACCGGCGACCACCACAGCGAGCCGGCCGGTGAAGCCCGGTCCGAAGCCCTCGACTGTCAGGTCGTTCGCCACCCGGGCGGGGGAGCCGACGGCGGCCGTCGCGGCGCCCGGCAGGGCCAGCCGCATGTCCGGCGTGGGCAGCGCGAGCAGCCCCAGGCCGAGCAGGCCGACCAGGATGACAGGTACGCGGAACCGGGTGACCAGGCGCGCCCAGCGGAAACCGAACCGGTTCTGCTCGGTGGTGGTGGTCGTCGCGGCCGGCCGGTCGGTGACGTCCGTGTCGTCCTCGTCGGTGGCGGTGCGGTCGGTGACGGCGCCGTCGGTGGCGGCGCCGTCGGTGGGGACGGCGCGTAGCCTGCGCGGGAGCACCCGGCGGCCGGCGAAGCCGAGCAGCGCCGGCTGGAGGGTGATGGCGACGAGCACGGCGACGGTGACCGTGCCGGCGGCGGCGAGACCCATCACGGTGAGGAACGGAATGTCCACCACCGCCAGTCCGGCGAGCGCGATGACCACCGTGGCGCCCGCGAAGACCACTGCGGAGCCGGCGGTACCCACGGCCCGGCCGACGGCCTCGTCCGGGGGCAGGCCGTCGAGCAGGTTCTGCCGGTGCCGGGAGGTGATGAACAGCGAGTAGTCGATGCCCACGGCGAGGCCGAGCATCAGCGCCAGGATCGGCGCCGTGCTGGTCAACTGGACGACACCGCTCAGCGCGAACAGCCCGGCCATGCCGGCGCCCACGCCGATGAGCGCGTTGAGCATTGTCATTCCGGCGGCTACCAGCGAGCCGAAGGTGATGATCAGGACGATCGCGGCGACCACGACACCGAGCGCCTCGGTCGAGCCGATCTCCGGCTCGCCGCCCAGCACCTCGCCGCCCGGGGCGACCTGCCAACCCTGCGCCTTCGCCGCCGCGCCTACCTCTTCGTACGCGGTCTTCTGCTCGTCGGTCACCTCGTCCGCGCCGGTGGCGAACTGGACCTGGACCAGCGCGTACCTGCCGTTGGGCGAGACCGCGCCGACCTGGAGCGGGTTGACCGCGCCGACCACGCCGGGCAGCGTCCCGGCCTGCTGGACCAGCTCCTGCACCACGGCCTGGCCCTGTGGGGTGGCGAGTTGGCCGTCCCCGGGCGCCTTGACCGTGATGGTGCCGGTCGCGCCGCTGGCCGCGGGGAACTGCTCGGCGAGCAGGTCGAGCGCGCGCTGGCTCTCGGTGCCGGGCATGGTGAAGTTGCTCGCCGTCGGGCCGCGCAGGGTGGCGGCGGCCAGGCCGGCGCCGACGAGTACGACGAGCCAGAGCGCGACGACGAGCCGTCGCCGGCGCAACGCGCCCCGGCCGAGCCGGTAGAGCAGGGTGGCCATCAGGAGTCCTTGTCCTCGGTCGTGGGTGGGAGGGGTCAGGGTGCGTCGACGGGTTCGACGGCCCGCCGGACGAGGGCGAGCAGGGCGGCGCGCAGTTCGTCGTCGGGGATGTCGGCGAACTCGGCGCACGCCTCGGAGATGCCGGCCAGCAGCACCAGCGCGGCGATCCGGGCGCCCGGTCGGTCGGAGTGGCCGGCCAACGCGTCCCGTAGCCGGTCGGAGATCTGCTGGATGTGCGCGAACGCCGGCTGGCACAGCAGCTCGGGGAATTCACCGCGCAGCACCGCGATCTCCCGGCGGAAGCGGACCGCGAGGTCGACGAAGCCCTGGGCGGCGACCTCCTGGGCGGCCGCGCCGGTCCGGCCGGTGAGCTGGTCGTCGAGGTCGCGCAGCACGCCGATCGCTGGCGCCATCAGCTCGGCGAGCAGGGCTTCCTTGTTGGCGAAGTGGTAGAGCACGGTGGCCTTGGAGCAGCCGACCTCGCGGGCGATGTCCTGCAACGAGGTGCCCCGGTAGCCGGTCACCGCGAACCGTCGCGCCGCCGCGGCGAGGATCTCACCGTGCGTCTCGGACACCGCTCTGGCCATCACCGGTCCACCTCCGTGAACCAGCATGCCTGACCGATCGGTCAGATCCTGACCGATCGGTCAGACGAACGTGGTGGCGTTCCCCACACCCGGGGTCCGGTTCAACCGGCGTGCTCGGCGTCGTACCTGTTCCGGGCCTCGGTGATGGCCCCGCGGTGCCGTTCGGCCCAACTTGTCAACGCCACAAGCGACTCGTACAGCTCCAGCGCCATCGGCGTGGCCGTGTACTCCACCTTCGGCGGCACTGTCGGATAGACCGTGCGGTGCAGCAGACCGTCGCGCTCCAGGTTGCGCAGGGTCAGGGTGAGCATCCGGCGGCTGATGCCCTCGATGTGCCGCTCCAACTCGGTGAAGCGCACCGGACCGTTCGACGCGGCCACCAGGATGCCGATGCTCCACTTGCCGCCGACCCGGTCCAGCACCTCGCGGACTGTGCACGCCCGGGCCTGCCCGGGGGTGAACGGCACGTTCCCGGCGGCACAGGTGAGCTCCGCCGCGACCTGCGCGGACACATCGCTGTTCCTCTGGGACATCAGAGTGCCTCCTTCCGCTCCGGCTCATGGTCACAGACGATGACGTCGGTAACAAACCGTGCACCAAGGAGGCGTGCGATGGACCGCACCGTCCCGGCCCGCTGGCCGGCCCTGCTCGTGCTCTGCGCCGGCAGCCTGATGATCATCCTGGACGGCAGTGTCGTGTCGGTGGCCCTGCCCTCCGTGCAACGCGACCTCGGCTTCGGCGCCGCCGGACTGGCCTGGGTGGTAAACGCCTACCTGGTGGCGTTCGGCGGGCTGCTGCTGCTCGCCGGCCGCCTCGGCGACCTGCTCGGCAGGCGTCGTGTCTTCCTGGCCGGCGTCGCGCTGTTCACACTGGCCTCGATGGCCTGCGCGGCGGCCACCGGGCCGGCCCTGCTCGTCGGCGCACGGTTCGGCCAGGGCGTCGGCGGCGCGCTCGCCATGGCGGTCAGCCTCGGCATGATCGTCCGGCTCTATCCCGAGCCGGCCGAGCGGGCCCGCGCCATCGCCGTCTTCAGCTTCACCGGGGCGGCCGGCGCGTCGGTCGGCGCGGTCGCCGGCGGACTGCTCACCGAACTGGCCGGCTGGCGGTCGATCTTCCTGGTGAACCTGCCGATCGGGGCGGCGATCCTGCTCACCGCCGTCCGCCAACTCCCCGCCGAACGGGGCATCGGCCTGCGGGCCGGCCTCGACGTGCCCGGCGCCCTGCTGGCCACCGCCGGCCTGATGGCCGCCGTGCTGGGCATCGTGGGGACCGGCGAGCACGGCTGGACCAGCCCGCGGACCCTCGGCGCGGCGGCGCTCGCCGCGCTGCTGCTCGGCGGCTTCGCCGTACGCCAACGGGTGGCGGCGACCCCGCTGCTGCCGGCCCGGGTGCTGCGCGTGCCGGGCCTGGTCGCGGCCAACACCGTGCAGTTCCTCATGGTCGCCGCGTTCTTCGGCTTCCAGTTCCTGCTCGCCGTGGAGCTGCAACTCGTGCTCGGGCTGGACGCGGCGGCCACCGGCTGGGCGTTCCTGCCCACCCCGGTGGTCATCGCGGTGGTCTCGCTCGGCCTGGCCGGTCGGCTGATAGGCCGCTGGGGCGCCCGGACCGTGCTGCTGGCCGGGCTGGGCCTGGCGACCGTCGGTTTCCTGCTGCTCGCCCGGCTGAGCGCCGACGGCGGCTACCTCGGCGACGTACTCCCCGCTCTGGTGATCTTCGGGGTGGCCGGCGGCCTGACCCTGCCGTCGGTCACCACGCTTGCCATGATCGGTGCGACCGACAGCGACGCCGGGCTCGCGTCCGGGCTGGCCAACACCACCCAGCAGGTCGGCGGGGCGGTCGGCCTGGCCGCGCTGGCGACCCTGGCCGCGGCCCGCAGCGACGGCCTACGGGCCGCCGGTCGGGCCGAGGTGGTGGCGCTGGCCGGCGGTTACCGGGTCGCGTACGCCGTGGCCGCCGGACTGGTGCTCGCCGCGTTGCTGGTGGCGCTGGGCACGCTGCCCCGGCACCCGGCCGGCTCGCGGCCCGAGGCCGACGGTCGGCCCGACGTCGACGCGCCTGTCATCGGAATCGTTCCGGGTCGAAGCGCCGCGTCCGGTTGACCGACGACGCCGGGGCCGGGAGGGTGATCGGGTGAGTGAGGCTGACGAGACCCGCGACGGCGTGGCCCTGACCAACCTGGACCAGCCGCTGTCCGACCGTGACGACGCGACAAAGCGCGACCTGGTCGACTACCTCGACGCGGTCCGGGAGCCGCTCATCGGGCAGCTGCGGGACCGGCCGCTGTCGGTGATCCGGGTTCGCCCCGGCCAGCCGCCGTTCATGCAGAAGAACCTGCCCCGCTACACCCCGGACTGGGTCCGCCGGGCGCCGGTCTGGGCCGAGGCGTCACACCGCGAGATCTCGTACGCCCTCTGCGACGACAGGCGCACCCTGCTCTGGTTCGCCAACCAGCGGGCCGTCGAGTACCACCCGACGCTTGCCACGACTGCCGACCTGCACCGACCGACCCACCTGGTGCTCGACCTGGACCCGCCCGAGGGCGACGGGTTCCGCGCGGCCGTCGCCGCCGCCCTGCTGGTCCGGCAGGCGCTCGCCGACGCCGGCCTCGCCGGGGCCGTCAAGACCAGCGGCGCCAAGGGCGTGCACGTCTTCGTCCCGGTGGCGGGTGACCCCACCGCCGAGGAGTTGGCTGCCGCCACCCGGGCGCTCGCCGTCCGCGCCGAGCGGCTCGACCCGGCGCTCGCCACCACGGCGTACATCAAGGAGGACCGGGGTGGGAAGGTCTTCGTGGACGCCACCCGGGCCGGCGGCGCGACGGTCGTGGCCGCGTACAGCCCGCGACTGCGGCCCGGCATGCCGGTCTCCTTCCCGGTCGACTGGTCCGACGTGACCGAGGTGACTCCGGCCGACTTCACCATCCGGACGGTGCCGCCACTGGTCGCCGGGGGCGACCCCTGGGTCGCGCTGATGCCGGCGCCGCAGTCGCTCCCCGCCGACCTGGTCGCGGAGGGCCGGACCATCCCGGTGGCCCGGGTGCAGGCCATGCACGAGGGCAAGCGCCGGGCCCGCGCCCGCCGCGAGGCCGGCTGACGGTACGCGTCAGCGCAGTCAGACTGGGCGCGCGGCCCTGGACGGTCCAACTCGTCGGGGGTCTGTGGCACGATTTTCCAGGTGACCAGCCGATCCGCCGAGAGTCAGCGCCTGAGCGATCTCGCGCGGCTGCGCCGTGTCCGCGACCGCATCGACCGGGAGTACGCGCAGCCCCTGGACGTCGAGGCGCTCGCCCGGGGCGTCCACATGTCGGCCGGCCACCTCAGTCGGGAGTTCCGGCTCGCCTACGGCGAATCTCCGTACAGCTATCTCATGACCCGGCGTGTCGAGCGGGCGATGGCGCTGCTGCGTCGCGGCGACCTCAGTGTCACCGATGTCTGTTTCGCGGTCGGCTGCTCGTCGCTCGGCACCTTCAGCACCCGCTTCACCGAGTTGGTCGGTGTGCCGCCCAGCACCTACCGGCGGGAGGCGGCGCTCGCGACGGCCGGGATGCCGTCGTGCACGGCGAAGCAGGTGACCAGACCCATCAGGAATCGAGAAGCGCCTGCCACGCCGCCGCCCATAGCGTGACTGCCACGTGTCGCATCGGCCTGGGCGAGCCTCCCCGAGCCGCACCGGCCGTGACCTGAGGGCTCCCGCCCGCCCGAGAAGATGGAGACATCATGAGCAAGGCCACGGACCCGCCCGCGGCGCACGTCGCCGACCGGCACGACCTGATCCGGGTGCAGGGCGCGCGCGTGAACAACCTCAAGGACGTCACGGTCGAGCTTCCGAAGCGCCGGCTGACGGTGTTCACCGGGGTCTCCGGCTCCGGCAAGAGTTCGCTGGTGTTCGGCACCATCGCGGCCGAGTCGCAGCGGATGATCAACGAGACCTACAGCGCCTTCGTGCAGGGCTTCATGCCGACGCTGGCCCGGCCCGAGGTCGACGTGCTGGACGGGCTGACCACGGCGATCATCGTCGACCAGGAGCGGATGGGCGCCAACGCCCGCTCGACCGTCGGCACCGCCACCGACGCCAACGCGATGCTGCGCATCCTCTTCAGCCGGCTCGGGCAACCCCACATCGGCTCGCCGAACGCGTTCTCCTTCAACGTGCCGTCGGTGCGGGCGACCGGCGCGATCACTGTGGACCGCGGCGCGGGCCGGACGAAAACCGAGAAGGCGACCTTCAACCGTCTCGGTGGCATGTGCCCGCGCTGCGAGGGGATGGGCTCGGTCACCGACTTCGACCTGACCGCGCTCTACGACGACAGCCTGTCGCTCAACGAGGGCGCGATCACGATCCCCGGCTACAGCATGGAGGGCTGGTACGGCCGGATCTTCCGGGGCTGCGGCTACTTCGATCCGGACAAACCGATCCGAAAATACACGAAGAAGGAGTTGCAGGACCTGCTCCACCGGGAGCCGACCAAGATCAAGGTCGACGGCATCAACCTGACGTATGTCGGCCTGATCCCGCAGATCCAGAAGTCGTTCCTCTCCAAGGACGTCGACACGCTGCAACCGCACATCCGCGCCTTCGTGGACCGTGCGGTCACGTTCACTACCTGCCCCGACTGTGCCGGCACCCGGCTCGGCGCGGAGGCCCGCTCGTCGAAGATCGAGGGGAAGAACATCGCCGACGTCTGCGCGATGCAGATCAGCGACCTGGCGGCCTGGGTCCGGGGCATCAGGGAGCCGTCGGTGGCGCCGCTGCTCACCGGGCTGCAACACCTCCTCGACTCGTTCGAGGAGATCGGGTTGGGCTACCTGTCGCTCGACCGGCCCTCGGGCACGCTCTCCGGCGGCGAGGCGCAGCGCACCAAAATGATCCGCCACCTCGGTTCGTCGATCACCGACGTCACGTACGTCTTCGACGAGCCGACGATCGGGCTGCACCCGCACGACATCGCGCGGATGAACGGCCTGCTGCTGCGCCTGCGGGACAAGGGCAACACCGTCCTGGTCGTGGAGCACAAGCCGGAGGCGATCACGATCGCCGACCACGTCGTCGATCTCGGGCCGGGCGCCGGCACCGCCGGAGGCGAGGTGGTGTTCGAGGGCACCGTCGACGGGCTGCGCGCCAGCGACACGCTCACCGGGCGGCACCTGGACGACCGGGCCCGCGTGAAGACGTCCGTCCGGGCGCCGTCGGGTGTGCTTGAGGTACGCGGCGCGAGCACCCACAACCTGCGCGATGTCGACGTCGACATTCCCCTCGGCGTGCTCGTGGTGGTGACCGGCGTGGCTGGCTCGGGAAAGAGTTCGCTGATCCACGGCTCGGTGTCCGACTCCGACGGGGTGGTGTCGGTCGACCAGAGCGCGATCCGCGGCTCGCGACGGAGCAACCCTGCGACGTACACGGGTCTGCTCGACCCGATCCGCAAGGCGTTCGCGAAGGCCAACGGTGTGAAACCGGCGCTGTTCAGCGCCAACTCCGAGGGCGCCTGCCCCGGCTGCAACGGCGCCGGCGTCATCTACACCGACCTGGGGATGATGGCAGGTGTCGCCGCCACCTGTGAGGAGTGCGAGGGGAGGCGGTTCCAGGCGTCGGTCCTGGAGTACCGCTTCGGCGGCCGCGACATCAGCGAGGTGCTCGCGATGTCGGTGCGCGAGGCCGAGGAGTTCTTCGGCACGGGTGCGGCGCGTACGCCTGCCGCGCACGCCATCCTCGACCGGCTCGTCGACGTCGGCCTCGGCTACCTCAGCCTCGGTCAGCCACTGACCACACTGTCCGGCGGCGAGCGGCAGCGGCTCAAGCTTGCCACCCGGATGGCCGAGAAGGGCGGCGTGTACGTCCTCGACGAGCCGACCACCGGCCTGCACCTCGCCGACGTCGAGCAGCTGCTCGGCCTGTTGGACCGGCTCGTCGACTCCGGCAAGTCGGTGATCGTCGTCGAGCACCACCAGGCGGTCATGGCGCACGCCGACTGGATCATCGACCTGGGCCCGGGCGCCGGTCACGACGGCGGCCGGATCGTCTTCGAGGGCACCCCGGCCGATCTCGTCGCCGCCCGCTCCACCCTCACCGGGGAACACCTGGCGGCGTACGTCGGCAGGTGAGCGTCCCGCGCGGGAGACCGTGATCGACTCCATGTCGCCGATGTGGGGGTATCCGGGGTCTCGGACACCACGATATCGCCGCGATGGAGTCGATCATCCCCGCCGAGGTGACCGTCGGCGCAAACAAGACGGGCGCGGGAGCCAATGTGCTCCTGCGCCCGGCAAATCCTGGTGTGCCCCCGGCAGGATTCGAACCTGCGCCCCCGCCTCCGGAGGGCGGTGCTCTATCCCCTGAGCTACGGGGGCTCAGCGACTGGAGAAGACTAGCAAACCTCCTCCTCGTACGCCGAATCGGTATCGGGTGAGCCGATCGTGTCGGTGACCGGCCCACCCGGTGCTCAGGCCGCGATCGCCCGCCCACAACTGGGCAGCGGATGCAGGACGATCCGCCGGGGCAGACGACGCGGCCACTCGTTGCGTGGCCAGGACCCGTCCACGATCAGGTGCACGGTGCGCTGCTCCTCGCCGCTGAGTCGCAGCACGAAGTCGCGAGGGAGCGGCGGGTCGACAGTCGGCGTGGTGATCATGAAGCGCACCCGGCCCCGGGACGACACGGCGGAGATCACGTCGGCCGCCGGCATCGTGCCGCGCAGCCGTACCCGGCCGATCCAGTAGACCTCGGCCAGGTGCTCCTGGGCCGTCCGGGTGATCGCCGGGTACTCGCTGCGTACCCAGCGCTCGACCGCGCTGACGCAGAGCCCGCAGGCGCGCTCGCGCGGTTCCCGCGGACCCAACCCCCAGGCCCGCAGGTACGCCCCGACAGCCCCCGCGTCCAGCGGGAGGTCGAACCGGCGCTGGATGAGCGTGGTGAGGCTCTGCCGCGTCCACAGCTCCTCGTCCAGGCCGAACTCGTCGGGGTGGACGCCCCGGAGTGTGTCGATCAGTTCGAGTTCCTGTTCGCGGCTGAGCGTTCCCGGCTCGCCCTGCCGCTGTCCGCGACGGACGGCTGCCACCGCCCCGTCACCACCGATGGTGTGGCGTCGGCACCAACTGGTGACCGAGCGCCGTGCGTCTCTGAGTGCAACCCCCACGTCTTGGGCAACGAGCCCGAATCACCTCCGGTCACGATATGTGCGGAGAAAACTCTCTAAGCAACGTAATCGCCTGGATCGCTCGAATCGCCCATACGGGATCCAACGGACAATATGGGCGTTGGTCGACTCGATTTCCTGGAAACCGGGCTGTCAACGCGCCTCGGACACCCCGACTTTCAGGAACCCGAGTCGATCATGGCGCAGGCCCGCCGTGGCGGGCCCACGCCGGTACGGCGCGGGCCCGCGTCCCGCCTGTGGATGGCGGCGACGCGGGCCCGGTGTGCCCGTGCGGTGGATCAGCCCTTGGCCTGCGCCTGGAGCTGTCGGAGGTTGTTCAACTCGATCTGCTGGGTGTTCTTCATGGTCTGCGCCACCCGCACGACCTCGGCGTTGTCGGTCTCGCCGAGCGCCGCGTCGATCATGTGGATGCCGCCCAGGTGGTGGTCGTACATCAGCTTCAGGAACTGCCTGTCGACCTCGATGCCCTTGGCGTCGCGCAACGAGGTCATCTGCTGCGGCGTGGCCATGCCCGGCATCAGCCCGTCCTTGACGGTGGCCCCGTCCGACATCCACGACATCGGCGGGTTCGAACCGGTCGGGCTGAGACCCCACTCGCGCAGCCAGGTCTGCATGGCGCCGATCTCGCCCTGCTGGCCGGTGGCGATGTCGACGGCGATCTGCCGCACCTCGGGCAGCGTCGCCGACCGGTACGCGATGAGGCTCATCTCCACCGCCTGGGCGTGGTGGGTCGTCATGTCCCGCGCGAAGCCCGCCTCGACCGAGGAGTCACCGGGCCGGACGAGCCGGGGGGTGAGCAGGCCGCCGGCGTACCCGAGCAGCAGGCCCACCACCACCATGATGGCGAGCGCCGCGAGACCGTAGCGCCGCGCCGGGGCCCGGCCGCCCTCGTCCGGGGTGGCCACGACGTCGTCAGGCTCTGTGTCGGTGGTGGCGGGCGCTGTCATGGCCGTCCTTACTGGGTGGGGGGCTGCTGCTGGAGCTCGTGCGG
Organism: Micromonospora lupini; assembly: GCF_026342015.1. NCBI lineage: Bacteria > Bacillati > Actinomycetota > Actinomycetes > Micromonosporales > Micromonosporaceae > Micromonospora > Micromonospora lupini. The sequence goes on along the minus strand of NZ_JAPENL010000002.1, from coordinate 233,439 downwards.
CGTGGTGCCGGTGGCGGTCACACCCTGGTTGCACAGGGCGGTCGGGCCCTCGACGGAGGCGTTCACCCGCAGGTCCTTGATGAACTCGTCGACCCGGCTGTCGTCGGCGTTGTCGACCTTGAGCTGGTAGCCCCACGCCTGCAGCGAGATCGGCTTGTCCAGACCCTCGTACGGGCTCATCAGCATCTTCTCGACGCCGCGCACCTTGCCGGCGAGCTTGTCGACCTGGTCCTTCGGCAGGTCCGGGCGGTAGGTGACCCAGACCGCGCCGTGCTCCAGGCTGTGCACCGCGTGCTCGTTGGCGATCGGGGCGTCGTAGACGTCGCCCATGCAGTTCTGCCAGGCCGCGTTGTGCACCCCGCCCACGGGCGGCGAGTACTTGTAGGTCAGGGGGCCCGACTTGTGGGACTCGTACTCGAGGCTCGCCTTGTCGGTCTTGCGGATGTTGACGATGCCGTCGATGGCGTTGGCCTTCTTGTCCCACGGCTTGGCGCCCTGGAACGACGCCCAGGCGCCGTAGCCGATGATGCCGGCGGCCAGCACGCCCACGGCCACGAAGAGCGCGATCGGGCCCCAGGCCCGGCCCTGGCTCACCTTGACCGGGGTGACCGGCTTGCGGGGGCCCTTGCCGCCTGCCCGTGGCGTGGCTGCCGGCTTGCCGGTGCCGGCCTTGGCGCCGGACGCCGGCCGGCCCGCGGCCGGCTTCTTGCCGGTGCTGACCACGGTCGGGCGGCGCTCAGGGCCGCCCGGGGTGCTGATGCTCATCGTGCCTCGTCAGGTCGGTCGGTCAGGGGAGTGGCGGGCCGGATGACGCGCAGGGTAGCCGCCGAGTGGCCGAGTCTACCCCCGATAACATGGTTGGGTGACTCCTGCAGAACTCGCCTCGGTCGTCCTCACCGCCGCCCACGCCGTCTTCACCGGCCGTGGCCTGGATCACGCCGCGCTCCCGGAGCGCACGGTGGTGGAGCGACCGCGCAACCCCGAGCACGGCGACTATGCCTCGACGCTCGCTCTGCAGTTGAGCAAGAAGGTGGGCGTCCCGCCGCGCGAGCTGGCCACCGCCCTGGCCGACGAGCTGGGCCGGGCGCCGGGGATCAAGTCGGTGGAGATCGCCGGGCCGGGCTTCCTGAACATCAGGCTCGACGCCGCCGCCGCCGGCCAGCTCGCCCGGCTGATCGTCGAGGCCGGCGCGGAGTACGGCCGCAGCGACAGGCTCGCCGGTGAGAAGATCAACCTGGAGTTCGTCTCGGCCAACCCGACCGGCCCGGTGCACATCGGCGGGGTCCGCTGGGCGGCCGTCGGCGACGCGCTGAGCAGGCTGCTGCGGGCCACCGGCGCCGAGGTGGGCACGGAGTACTACTTCAACGACGCCGGCTCCCAGATCGACAGGTTCGCCCGCTCGCTGCTCGCCGCCGCCAAGGGTGAGCCCGCGCCGGAGGACGGCTACGGCGGCGCGTACATCGCCGAGATCGCCACCGAGGTGCAGGCCCGCCGGCCGGAGGTGCGCTCGCTCGACGACGACGCCGCCCAGGAGGTCTACCGGGTCGAGGGTGTCGCGCTGATGTTCGACGAGATCCGCTCGTCGCTGCGCGACTTCGGGGTCGAGTTCGACACCTACTTCAACGAGAAGGACCTGCACGACCGGGGCGAGCTGGACCTGGCGCTGGCCCGGCTGCGCGAGCAGGGCCACCTCTACGAGGCCGAGGGCGCCACCTGGCTGCGCACCACAGACTTCGGTGACGACAAGGACCGGGTGCTGCGCAAGTCCAACGGCGAGTGGACGTACTTCGCCGCGGACTGCGCCTACTACCTGGACAAGCGCGAGCGCGGCTTCGAGCGCGTCGTGATCATGCTGGGCGCCGACCACCACGGCTACATCGGCCGGATGAAGGCGATGGCCGCCTGCTTCGGCGACGACCCGGAGCGCAACCTGGAGATCCTCATCGGGCAGTTGGTCAACCTGCTGCGCGACGGCGCCCCGATGCGGATGAGCAAGCGGGCCGGCACGGTGATCACCCTGGAGGACCTGGTCGACGCGATCGGCGTGGACGCCTCCCGGTACGCGTTGGCCCGCTACTCCAGCGACTCCCCGATCGACATCGACATCGAGCTGTGGACACGGGCGAGCCGCGACAATCCGGTCTACTACGTGCAGTACGTGGCCGCCCGGACGGCAAGCGCCGCCCGCCAGGCCGCCCAGGTCGGGCTCACCCGCGGCGACGGCGCGGCGTTCCGCCCCGACCTGCTCGACCACGAGAAGGAGAACGAGCTGCTCAAGGCGCTCGCCGAGTTCCCCGCCGTGGTCGCCTCGGCAGCGGAGCTGCGGGAACCGCACCGGGTCGCGCGCTACCTCGAGGAGCGCGTGTCGCAGGCGTACCACAGGTTCTACGACGAGCCGACCTGCCGGATCCTGCCGCGCGGCGACGAGCCCGTCACCGACGCCAACCGCGCCCGGCTCTGGCTCAACGACGCCACCCGCACGGTGATCGCCAACGGGCTGCACCTGCTCGGCGTCTCCGCTCCCGAGAGGATGTGACATGCGGGCTCACGAGGCTGGTGCGCTGCACGCGGACATCAGCAACCAGGGGCCGGCCTGGCTGCGTACCCCGGCCGACGTCAACGCCCTCGTGCCGGCGCTGTGGCCGCGCAGCGTGACGCGCGGGGCCGACGGCGCGGTCGCCGTCGCGGGCCTGAGCGTCCGCGACATCGCGGCCGAGTTCGGCACCCCGGTGTACGTCCTCGACGAGGCCGACCTGCGCTCGCGCTGCCGCGACTTCCGGGCTGCCTTCCCGACCGAGGACGTCTACTACGCGGGCAAGGCGTTCCTCTGCCGCGCGGTGGTGCGGATGATCGCCGAGGAGGGGTTGCACCTCGACGTGTGCACAGGCGGCGAACTGGCCACTGCGTTGTCGGCGGGGATGCCGCCGGAGCGGATCGGCTTCCACGGCAACAACAAGTCGGTGGCCGAGCTGGCCCGGGCGCTGGACGCCGGGGTGGGACGGATCATCGTCGACTCGTTCACCGAGATCGACAGGCTCACCGCGCTGGCCCGCGAGCGCGGGGTCCGACCCCGGGTGCTGGTCCGGGTCACCGTCGGCGTCGAGGCGCACACCCACGAGTTCATCGCCACCGCCCACGAGGACCAGAAGTTCGGCTTCTCGCTGGCCGGCGGCGCCGCCGCGAACGCCGCCTTCAAGATTCTCGGCGAGGACGTGCTTGAGCTGCGCGGCCTGCACTCGCACATCGGCTCGCAGATCTTCGACGCCAGCGGCTTCGAGGTCTCGGCCCGACGGGTGCTCGCCCTTCAGGCGCAGATCCGCGACGCGCGCGGGGTGGAGCTGCCCGAGCTGGACCTGGGCGGCGGCTTCGGCATCGCGTACACCACCCAGGACGACCCGGCCGCTCCGCAGGACCTGGCCAAGCGCCTGCGCAAGATCGTCGACTCGGAGTGCGCGGCGGAGAACCTGGCCGTGCCGCACCTGTCGATCGAGCCGGGGCGGGCCATCGTCGGGCCTGCCGTGTTCACCCTCTACGAGGTCGGCACGGTCAAGGACCTGGACGGCATCCGCACGTACGTGAGCGTCGACGGCGGGATGAGCGACAACATCCGCACCGCGCTCTACGACGCGTCCTACTCGGCGACGCTTGCCTCCCGGGCGTCGGCCGCGCAGCCGTTGCTCGCCCGCGTGGTGGGAAAGCACTGTGAGTCCGGGGACATCGTGGTGAAGGATGAATTCCTGCCCGCCGACGTGCAGCCCGGAGATCTTGTCGCAGTGCCCGGCACCGGCGCCTACTGCCGGAGCATGGCCAGCAACTACAACCACGTGCCCCGACCGCCGGTCGTGGCGGTGCGCGACGGCCAGGCGCGTCTGATCGTCCGGCGGGAGACCGAAGACGATCTGCTGGCATTGGATGTGGGATGACGTCACCTGTGCGCTTGGCGCTGCTCGGCTGCGGCACTGTCGGCCAGGAGGTGGTGCGGCTGCTGCACGAGCAGTCGGCCGACCTGGCCGCCCGCATCGGCGCTCCACTGGAGATCGCCGGCATCGCCGTCCGCAGGCTCGGCCGCGACCGCGGTGACCTGCCGGTCGACGAGGACCTGTTCACCACCGACGCGCTCGGCCTGATCAAGCGCGACGACGTGGACGTGGTGATCGAGGTGGTCGGCGGGATCGAGCCGGCCCGAGGCTGGCTGGTCGAGGCGCTGCGGGCCGGCAAGAGCGTGGTCACCGCCAACAAGGCGCTGCTCGCCGAGGACGGCGTGGCCCTGCACGAGGCGGCGGCCGAGGGTGGCGGCGACCTCTACTACGAGGCGTCCGTGGCCGGTGCCATCCCGCTGCTGCGACCGCTGCGTGAGTCGCTGCACGGTGACCGGATCAACCGGGTCACCGGCATCGTCAACGGCACCACCAACTTCATCCTCTCCGCGATGGACGCCACCGGCGCCGGCTTCGCCGAGGCCCTGGAAGAGGCCACCGAGCTGGGGTACGCGGAGGCCGACCCCACCGCCGACGTGGAGGGCTTCGACGCGGCGGCCAAGGCCGCGATCCTCGCCTCGCTGGCGTTCCACACCCGTGTGGGCGCGGCCGACGTGCACCGCGAGGGCATCACCGAGGTGACAGCTTCCGACATGGCCAGCGCCCAGGCGATGGGCTGCACGATCAAGCTGCTCTGCATCGCCGCCCGGGGCGTCGACCCGGCCGGCCGGGAGACGGTGAGCGTCCGGGTGCACCCGGCGATGATCCCGCGCAGCCATCCGCTGGCAAGCGTCGGCGACGCGTTCAACGCCGTCTTCGTCGAGGCGGACGCCGCCGGGCAGCTCATGTTCTACGGCCGGGGCGCGGGTGGCGCGCCGACCGCCAGCGCCGTGCTCGGCGACGTGGTGGCGGTGTCCCGCAACCGGCTCGCCGGGGTCCGCGCGGCCAGCGAGAGCGCGTACGCGGCCCTGGCGGTGCGGCCGATGGGCGAGGCGCTGACCCGCTACCACGTGAGCCTGGACGTGGCCGACCGTCCGGGTGTGCTGGCCGCGGTGGCCGGCGTGTTCGCCCGGCACGACGTGTCGATCGCTACAGTGCGGCAGGGCTCCGCGGGCGGGGCGCCCGGCCGGGACGGCGACGCCGAGCTGGTCATCGTCACCCACGTCGCGCCGGACGCCGCGCTCGCCGCGACAGTTGTCGAGCTGCGCGGCCTGGACATTGTCCGATCGGTGACGAGTGTGCTGCGGGTCGAGGGCGGCGCGTGAGTCGTTTGACCATCGGGGCGGCTCTCCCGTCCCGATAGGTGGGTAACCCGGGGTCTGCCATCGATGGCTGCGGCAGGGTGGTCCAGGGTGCCTGATGCTCGGGTCGGTATAGGGCTAGCGGCGAGGAGAGCGACATGTGGCGGGGTCTGATCGAGGCGTACCGGGATCGGCTGCCGGTCACCGCGGCCACGCCGGTCGTCACGCTGCACGAGGGGAACACCCCGCTGCTGCCGGCGCCCGTGCTCTCGGCCCGGCTCGGCTGCGACGTCTACCTCAAGGTGGAGGGCGCCAACCCGACCGGCTCCTTCAAGGACCGGGGGATGACCCTCGCGGTCTCCAAGGCGGTCGAGGCCGGCAACAAGGCGATCATCTGCGCCTCCACAGGCAACACCAGCGCCTCCGCCGCGGCGTACGCGGCGCGGGCCGGGCTGACCTGCGCGGTGCTGGTGCCGCAGGGCAAGATCGCGCTGGGCAAGCTGGCCCAGGCGCTTGTGCACGGGGCGAAGCTGCTCCAGGTGAGCGGCAACTTCGACGACTGCCTCGCGCTCGCCGCCAAGCTGGCCCAGGATCACCCGGTCGCGCTTGTCAACTCGGTGAACATCGACCGGCTGCACGGCCAGAAGACCGCCGCCTTCGAGATCGTCGAGGCGCTCGGCGACGCCCCCGACATCCACTGCCTGCCCGTAGGCAACGCCGGCAACATCTCCGCGTACTGGATGGGATATTCCGAGGAGCACGCCGCCGGCGCCACCACGCGGGCGCCGAAGATGTACGGCTTCCAGGCGTCCGGGGCGGCGCCGATCGTGACCGGCCAGGTGGTGCCGGAGCCGTCGACGATCGCCACCGCCATCCGGATCGGCAACCCGGCGAGCTGGACCAAGGCCCTCGATGCCCGGGACGCCTCCGGTGGCCTGATCGCTGCGGTGACCGACCGGGAGATCCTCACCGCGTACCGGCTGCTCGCCCGCGAGGTGGGGGTCTTCGTCGAGTTGGGCAGCGCGGCCAGCGTGGCCGGCCTGCTCCAGCAGGCCGCGGCGGGCGCGGTTCCGGCCGGCTCGACTGTGGTCTGCACGGTGACCGGCCACGGCCTGAAGGACCCGGAGTGGGCGATCTCCACCGCGCCCGCCCCGGTGACCATCGAGAACGACCCGCTGGCCGCCGCCCGCGCTCTCGACCTGGCCTGAGAGCGGTAGCGCCCGGCGGCGGTGGGACGCCGCCGGGGGCGGCGGGGGCTCGGGTGATCGAATCCGGCACACTTTCACCTATCCCCGCCCGCATTCTCTTTCAGGAGTGAGCCAGGCCGATGTCGCTGCTCGCCAGATTCAGCCTCGCCAACCGAGGGCTTGTCGCCCTCATCGCGGTGGTGATTACGGCGTTCGGAGCGTTCGCCGTGCCGTCACTGAAGCAGCAACTGCTGCCGTCGCTCGAGTTCCCGGCCGCGTTCATCGTGGCCGCCTACCCCGGCGCCGGCCCCGAGATCGTCGAGTCGCAGGTGACCGAGCCGATCGAGAACGCCCTCCAGGGCATTCCCGGGCTGGACAAGGTCACCTCCACGTCCCGCGAGGGGTCGGCCACGGTCCAGGTGGAGTACGAGTTCGGCACCGACCTGGACGACGTGGTCAACAAGATGCAGACCGCGCTGAGCCGGATCGACGCCCAGCTGCCGGAGAGCGTCGACCCGCAGGTCATCGCGGGAAGCACCGACGACCTGCCGGCGGTGGTGCTGGCCGCGGCCGGCGGCGCCGACGAGCGGGCGCTCGCCGAGAAGCTGCGCGCGACTGTGGTGCCGGAGCTGGAGGGCATCGAGGGCGTCCGCACGGTCGAGGTGACAGGCACCCGCGACGACGTCGTGGTGGTCACCCCGGATCCGGCGAAGCTGGCCGCGGCGAAGGTCCAGCCGACAGCCATCGGCGCCGCGTTGAAGACCAACGGCGTGTCGGTGCCGGCCGGTGCGGTCACCGACGGCGGTCTGGCCCTCCCGGTGCAGGTCGGCACGCCGATCGCCACCCTGGACGACCTGCGCGGCATCATCGTCGCCCCCGGCGCGGCCCCGGTTCGTCTCGGTGACGTGGCGACTGTCGAGCAGCAGCTCGCCCCGGCGACCGCGATCACCCGGACCAACGGCAAGGACAGCCTCGGCATCGCCGTCACCGCGGCCCCGGACGGCAACGCGGTGGAGATCTCCCACGAGATCCGGGACCGGCTGGCCGACCTGAAGGACGCCTCCGGCGCGGAGCTGACAGTGGTCTTCGACCAGGCGCCGTTCGTGGAGAAGTCGATCGAGTCGTTGACCACCGAGGGTCTGCTGGGTCTGGTGATGGCGGTCATCGTCATCCTGGTCTTCCTGCTGTCGGTGCGCTCGACGGTGGTCACCGCGGTCTCCATCCCGCTCTCCGTGCTGGTGGCGCTGCTCGCCCTGTGGATCGGCGACTACTCGCTCAACCTGCTCACCCTCGGCGCGTTGACAATCGCGGTGGGCCGGGTGGTGGACGACTCCATCGTGGTGTTGGAGAACATCAAACGACACCTGGAGTACGGCGAGGAGAAGCGGCAGGCGATCATCACCGGCGTCCGCGAGGTGGCCGGCGCGGTGACCGCGTCCACCCTCACGACGGTGGCGGTGTTCGCGCCGATCGCGCTGGTCGGCGGCTTCGTCGGGCAACTCTTCGCGCCGTTCGCGATCACGGTGACCGTGGCGCTGCTCGCCTCGCTGCTCGTCTCGCTGACAGTGATCCCGGTGCTGGCGTACTGGTTCCTCAAGCCGCGCGGCGGCACCGTCGACGACGAGGCGGTGCGCCGCGAGGCCGAGGAGAAGGAGCTGCGCAACCCGTTGCAGCGGGCGTACCTGCCGGTGATCGGGTTCGCCACCCGCAAGCGGTCGACCCGCTGGATCACCGTCGGGCTCGGCCTGCTGGTGCTGTTCGGCACCTTCGGGTTGGCGCAGAAGCTGGAGACGAACTTCCTGGACGACTCCGGCCAGGACACGCTCAGCTTCCGGCAGGAGCTGCCCGCCGGCAGCGGCCTGGCCGCCACCGACGCGGCGGCCAAGCAGGTCGAGGCGGTCCTCGGGCGGGTCGACGGGGTCGAGACCTACCAGGTGACCGCCGGTGGTGGCGACTCCCCGTGGGCGGGCGGCGGGGGCAACAACGTCGCGAGCTGGTCGTTGGCGCTCGACGGCGACACCGACGCCAAGCAGGTACGTGAGGAGCTGCGCCGGGAGTTCGACAAGATCGGCGACAGCCTGGGCGAGGTCAGCTTCGGCGGTGGGCAGGAAGCCTCGACCAGCCAGCTGGAGGTGGTCGTCCAGGCCAGTGACCCTCAGGTGCTGACCCAGGCCGCCGAGGCGGCCCGGACGGCGATGGCAGGTGTCCCGGACGTCGAGGACGTCACCACGAGCCTCGCCGAGCGGGTGCCGAGGGTCGACGTCGCAGTCGACCGGGTCGCCGCCGGCCGGGTCGGCCTCACCGAGGCCGCCGTGGGTCAGCTCGTGTCGCAGGCGTTCCGTGGCGCTCCGCTGGGCCAGGTGGCGGTCGACGGCCGCCAGCAGGACGTGGTGCTGCGGCTGAGCACGACCGCGCCGGTGTCCCTGGAGGAGCTGCGGGCACTTCCGGTCGGGCCGGTGAAGTTGGACGACATCGCGGACGTCACCCAGGCCGAGGGGCCGCAGCAGGTCACCCGGATCGACGGCGAGCGCAGCGTCTCGGTGACCGGCGCCGCGACCGGTTCGAACCTGGGCGCGACGACGAAGGAACTGCAGAAGCGGCTGGACGGCATCGACGTGCCGGGGGCGAGCTTCACCATCGGTGGGGTCAGCGCCGATCAGTCGGACGCCTTCGGTGACCTGGGTCTGGCGGTGCTGGCCGCCATCGCGATCGTGTTCCTGATCATGGTGGCCACGTTCCGGAGCCTCACCCAGGCGTTGATCCTGCTGATCTCCATCCCGTTCGCGTCGACAGGCGCGATCGGCCTGCTGCTGGCCACCGGGACGCCACTGGGAGTGCCGGCGCTCATCGGTGTGCTGATGCTCGTCGGCATCGTGGTGACAAACGCGATCGTGCTGCTCGATCTGATCAACCAGTACCGGGCGCAGGGTATGGGGGTCCGGGAGGCGGTTGTCGAGGGTGGCCGGCGTCGGCTGCGCCCGATCCTGATGACCGCGGTCGCGACGATCTTCGCGCTGCTGCCGATGGCCCTCGGGTTGACAGGTGAGGGCGGCTTCATCTCGCAGCCCCTGGCGGTCGTCGTGATCGGCGGCCTGCTCAGCTCGACGCTGTTGACGCTGATCCTGGTGCCGACCCTCTACACGATGGTGGAGCGCACCAAGGAGTCGCTGCGGGAGCGTCGTCGTCGGCGGCGCTCCGGCGACCCGGCGGCGACCGCGCCGGACGGGTCGGAGGGCGTCGAGCCGGACGGCCCGAACCAGGTGGCCGTGCCGACCGGCGCACCGGCGTCGACGCCTGCCGACGGCACGCAACCGGCGGCGGCACGTCAGGCCCCGTCGGGAGCGCTCGTGGACGGCACGGACCAGTTCGAGGTGCTGCGGCTGCCCCGTAGCCGCACCTCGCCGCTGCCCCCGTCCGAGCCCACCGAGCCGACCGAGTAGTCGCACGACATCCCGGAACGCCCCCGGCAGGTTCGCCTGCCGGGGGCGTTCGGCTGTGCCGCCTCGAACACTTTGATCGGTCGACGGGCGCTGCCCCTTGCGTCACATCTTGCATACTCCAAGTAGGCAGGGCGAGGTGGCGGCGGGCGGAGCGGGTGGATGACGGAGAGCGCGCACGGGTGGTCCCGGCGCGATCTGCTGCGCCGGGGGGCTCTGCTGGTGACCGGGGCGGCCGCCGGGGCGGGCGCCACCGACGCCTGGCTCACCCACCGGCGGTTGCCGCTCGCCGGCGGTCCGGCCAGCGCCACTGTCGGCAACGGGCCGCAGGACGTCGGCGCCGGGGCGGTGCCTGTCATCTGGTCGGGGTCGACAACGCAGCGGCTGGTCGCGCTCACCTTCGACGACGGCCCGGCGCCACTGTGGACGCCCATGGTGCTGGACACCCTCGCCGAGCACCGGGTGCCCGCGACGTTCTTCCTGGTCGGCGCCCAGGTCAGGAAGCACGCCGACCTCGTACGCGACAGGCTCGCCGAGCACGAGGTGGGCAACCACAGTTGGGCGCACCGGGACCTGGCCCGGCTGGACGCCGCCGAGGCGTACGACGACCTGCGCCGCAGCCACGACGTGATCGCCGCCGTGACCGGCAGGCCACCTCGGCTGGTCCGTCCGCCGTACGGCCACCTGGGTGGCGCGGTGCTGCACGCGGCGGCCCGGCTGAACTATCGACTGGTGCTCTGGTCGTCGCAGATGGTGGAGCGGGAGTTTCCCGACGATCCGGCCGGCCACGCCCGGCGGATCGTGGACGGTGTCCGGCCCGGGACGATCGTGCTCGGGCACGACGTGGGTGACAGACGACGTCTGGTCGCGCTGCACGGCCTTCCGGACATGATCGCCGGGCTGCGGGCGCGCGGCTACACCTTCGTCACCGTCTCGGCGCTGCTGGGACCCGCTGTCGTCCCCACACCGACCGGGTAGGGTCCCGCTCCGTGGCGTCCACCCTCGCGGTCCTCACCGGTAATCGGAGCTTTCGCAACCTCTTCCTCGCCGAGCTGGTGGTCTTCGGCGCCGACTGGTTCGTCATGGTGCCGCTGCTGGTGCTGCTGCCCCAGTTGACCGGCAGCGGGGTCTGGGGCGCACTGGTGCTGGCGGTGGACACCGGCATCGTGGCGCTGCTGCTGCCGTACACCGGCACGATCGCCGACCGCTTCGACCGCCGGAAGATCATGATCGCCGCGAACGTGGCCGCGCTCGCCGGGGTGCTGCTGCTCCTCGGCGTCCGCAACCGCGGTACGGCCTGGCTGGCGCTGGTGGCGATCGGGGTCGTCGCCGTCGCCAAGGCGTTCTACTCGCCGGCGGCCCAGGCCGCGCTCCCCAACGTGTTGGAGCCGCACGAGCTGGCCGCCGGCAACGCCGTGGCCGGCTCGGCCTGGGGCACCATGACTGTGGTGGGGGCCTCGCTGGGCGGCGTGCTCAGCTCGGCTGCCGGCCCGTACGTCTGCTTCTGGGTGGCGGCGGCGGGCCTGGCGCTGGCCGCGGGCCTCGCCACCCGGATCCGCCGGCCCCTGCAGGCGGCCCGCGACCCGGAGTTGCCGGCGCAGCGGACCTGGTCGGCGGTCCGCGAGGCGCTCGGCTACATCGGACACCGGCCGCGGGTGCTGGCGCTTGTCACGGTCAAGTCGGCGGTCGGCCTGGGCAACGGGGTGCTGACCGTGTTTCCGCTGCTCGCCGGCGTCTACGGGGTCGGTTCGCTGGGGGCCGGCCTGCTCTTCGCGGTCCGCGGCGCCGGCGCCCTGGTCGGGCCGATCCTGATGCGTCGGGTGTTGACCAACAGGTCCTGGCTGCTGCCCGGACTCGCGCTGTCCATGTCGCTCTACGGCCTGTCCTACCTGGGTACGTCGGTGGTCCGCTGGTTCCCGCTGGTGCTGCTGCTGGTCTTCGTGGCGCACTTCGCGGGTGGCAGCAACTGGGTGATGTCGAACTTCGCCCTCCAGGGCGAGGTGCCGGACCGGCTGCGCGGGCGTGTCTTCGCCACCGACATGATGCTCGCGACGCTCGCCATCTCGGTGAGTCAACTGGCGGTGGCCCTGGTGGTGGACGTGGTGGACGAACGTGTGGTGCTGGCCGGCTGCGGACTGGTCACCCTCGTGTACGCGGTCGGCTGGCGGATCGCCACCCGCCGGTTGTCGCTTACCGACCCGGCAACCGACCCGGTTCCCGAGCCGGCCGGCTGAAACCCTTCGGTCCCAGGGTGCGGGCGGCGGGCCGGATCGTCGGTGCCGGGACCTAGCATGAGCGCGTGCCGACGAACTTCACCGCCGGGCCGGTCCGGGTCCGGGTCCCCGCGACAAGCGCCAACCTCGGTCCGGGCTTCGACGCGCTGGGGCTCGCCCTCGGGCTCTACGATGATGTGGCCGCCGAGGTCACGACCGCCGGCGTCCAGGTGACGGTCACCGGGCAGGGCGCCGGTGAGTTGCCGGACGACGACCGGCACCTGGTGGTGCGGGCCATGCGTGCCACCTTCGACGTTCTCGGCGCGCAGCCCGGGGGCCTGAGCGTCGAGTGCGTCAATCGGATTCCGCAGGCGCGCGGCCTGGGGTCGTCGTCGGCAGCCATCGTCGCCGGGGTGCTGCTGGCCCGTGCCCTGGTCGCGGACGGCGAGCACCGGCTGGACGCGCCGGGGGTGCTCCGACTGGGCGCCGAGATCGAGGGCCATCCGGACAATGTCGCGCCGTGCCTGCTCGGCGGTTTCACGGTGGCGTGGTCCGAGCCGAGCGGTGCTCGCGCGGTGTCCCTGCCGGTCGCCTCCGGCGTACGACCCACGGTTTTCGTGCCGGCCGAGCGCGGCCTGACCGCGACCGCGCGGGCGGCGCTGCCGTCCACCGTGCCCCACGCCGACGCCGCGTTGACGGCCGGGCGGGCGGCGTTACTTGTGCACGCGCTCACCACGGACCCGGCGCTGCTGCTGCCGGCCACCGTCGACCGGCTGCACCAGGATTACCGAGCGCCCGGGATGCCGGGCACATCTTCCCTGGTCAGTGCGTTGCGAGCGGCAGGTGTGGCGGCTGTGGTCAGTGGGGCCGGGCCGAGCGTGCTGGCGCTCAGCGAGCCGCCGCCGAGCCTCGACGCGGGAACAGACTGGCAGATCTGGCAGTTACCGATAGACGTCAGCGGCGCGCGGGTCGCCCGGGGTAGACTGGGACACGCCGAGCGGGACCCTGTTGCCGCAGGTCGGAAGAGTTGATTACGCTCTAGACCTAGCACAGCCGCGAAGCACGCGATCTCCTGCGGGGCGGCGCACCCCCGAAGCTCTCGGCGGTCAGCCCGTCACCCCTGCCAAGGCCCACGCCGCACCGCAGTTTCCACAGGTCGCCGCAGACGGCGAGACCTGCTCACCGACGTTTGGTGGGTCGGGAAACCACCGGCTGCTGTGTCACAGACTCCCGCGACGCGTCCTTGCGAGGCGGGTGCACCGAGGCCGCCCGGCCACCTGAGCTCCGACTCCGGGCAGTCCCGGCCTTATCGAGGGAAGGAATCCATTGAGCGACACCACCGACGTGACGTCGGATGTTTCCAACGTCGCTGGCGATGCCACCGCTGCCGCTCCCGCCCGTCGTCGGCGCAGCGGCACCGGTCTGTCGGCGATGCTGCTGCCAGAGCTGCAGAGCCTGGCTGCGTCGCTCGGCATCTCCGGCACGGCTCGCATGCGCAAGGGTGAGCTGATCGCCGCGATCTCCGAGCGGCAGGGCGGCAACGCCGCCGGGACCCCTCGACCGCGAGCCGAGGTCGCGGCTGCGGCCGCTCCGGCCCGTGAGGAGGTGCGGGAGACCGTGGATCGCCCGGCGGCCGAGAGTCGCAGCACCGACCAGACGCCGGCCGAGCCGGCTACCGCGACCGAGGGTCGTGGCCGTACCCGGCGCAGCCGGACCGCCCCGGCCGAGTCTCGCACCTCTGAGGCCCGCACCTCTGAGGCCCGCACCTCTGAGGCCCGCACCTCTGAGGCAGCGACCTCTGAGCCGCGTTCCTCTGAGCCGCGTTCCTCCGAGGCGCGTTCCTCTGAGGTCCGTTCCTCCGAGGCGCGCACCGACGAGGTGGAGGCCGGCGAGCGGCCCGACCGTGGCGAGAACCGCCGCGACCGCGCCGAGCGCAACGACCGCGCCGAGCGCTCCGACCGCGGTGAGCGGGCCGAGCGCAACGATCGGGGCGAGCGTGCCGACCGTGGCGAGCGTGCCGACCGCAACGATCGGACCGAGCGCAACGAGCGCGGCGACCGTGCCGAGCGGGGCGACCGCAACGACCGGAGCGAGCGTGCCGAGCGCAACGATCGGGGCGAGCGTGCCGACCGTGGCGAGCGTGCCGAGCGCAACGACCGGGGCGACCGTAACGACCGGAGCGATCGCAACGACCGTGGCGAGCGCGCCGAGCGTACGGACCGTTCGGAGCGCACCGACCGCAACGACCGCGGTCAGCGTGTCGAGCGGGACAGCGACGACGACGACGGTGAGGGCGGCGGTCGGCGTGGCCGGCGCAGCCGCTTCCGCGACCGTCGGCGCGGGCGTGGCGAGCGGGCGGAGACCGGTGGGGACACCGGTGGCCGTGAGCCGCAGGTCGGCGAGGACGACGTGCTCGTCCCCGTGGCCGGCATCATCGACGTGCTCGACAACTACGCCTTCGTGCGGACGACCGGTTACCTGGCCGGCCCGAACGACGTGTACGTCTCGATGTCCCAGATCAAGAAGTACGGTCTGCGCCGCGGTGACGCGATCACCGGCGCGGTGCGTGCGGCCCGCGAGGGCGGCAACACGGGTGACCAGCGGCGGGACAAGTACAACCCGCTGATGCGGCTGGACACGATCAACGGGATGGAGCCGGACGAGGCGCGGCGGCGGCCGGAGTTCTACAAGCTCACGCCGCTCTACCCGCAGGAGCGTCTGCGGCTGGAGACCGAGCCGCACATCCTGACCACCCGGGTCATCGACCTGGTCATGCCGATCGGCAAGGGCCAGCGGGCGCTCATCCAGTCGCCGCCGAAGGCGGGTAAGACGATGGTGCTCCAGGCGATCGCGAACGCGATCACCCGGAACAACCCGGAGTGCCACCTCATGGTGGTGCTTGTCGACGAGCGGCCCGAAGAGGTCACCGACATGCAGCGGTCGATCAAGGGCGAGGTCATCGCGGCCACGTTCGACCGTCCGCCGCAGGACCACACGACGGTGGCGGAGCTGGCGATCGAGCGGGCCAAGCGCCTGGTCGAGCTGGGGCACGACGTCGTCGTCCTGCTCGACTCGGTGACCCGGCTCGGCCGGTCGTACAACCTGGCGGCGCCGGCCAGCGGCCGGATCATGTCGGGTGGTATCGACTCCACCGCGCTCTACCCGCCGAAGCGTTTCCTCGGCGCGGCCCGCAACATCGAGAACGGTGGGTCGCTGACCATCATCGCCACGGCGCTCGTGGAGACCGGGTCCATGGCGGACACGGTCATCTTCGAGGAGTTCAAGGGCACCGGCAACGCGGAGCTGAAGCTGGACCGGAAGATCGCCGACAAGCGCACCTTCCCGGCCATCGACATCAACCCGTCCGGCACCCGGAAGGAAGAGGTCCTGCTCGCACCCGAGGAGCTGGCCATCATCCACAAGCTCCGGAAGGTGCTGCACTCGCTGGACTCGCAGGCGGCGATGGATCTCCTGCTGGACCGGCTCAAGCAGTCCCGCACCAACATCGAGTTCCTGATGCAGATCGCGAAGTCCACGCCGGGGGAGTAACCACTCCCGGGTGACCGACGACGAAGGGGCACGGCCGCCGCGGCCGTGCCCCTTCGTCGTGTCCCGCCAGGAACCCCTCGGCAACCCCTCGCGTCAGAAGTCGCCGTCGGCCACCTGGAAGACTGTGAGGCCGAGAGCCCGCCACATCCGGACCACGTGGACACGGTCGTCGAAGACCCCGACCACCCGGTAACGGTCCCGGATCTCCCGGTCGTAGATCTCCCGCTTGACGATCGAGTCCTTCCGGGTGTCGCCGACGGCGCGTAGGTGCAGGCCGAGATAGGGGACTCGGACGTGCCGGGCCAGCCACGCCTCGGTCGCCGGTCGGGCCGAGGCGTCCCGCCCGGAGCAGAAGACCACCCCGTACCCGGCGGCGTGCATGGCTCGGACCGCCGCGATCACCGCCGGGTTCGGCTGGTCCTGGCTCACCCGGGTCATGTCGTACGGGCTGCGGGACACGGCCAGCGCGACGGTGCCGTCGATGTCCACCAGAACGATCTCCGGCGGTTCTGTCGACGGCGGGTGCACGGCGGCGGGTCCTCCGCTGCGGGCCTGCGGCACCGGCAGGGGCAGGGTCCGCCCCTTCAGGTACCGCTCGTGCAGCTGACGGATCGCGTCCGCGCCGACCTGCTCGGCCGCCGGGCGGGCGGCGTCGCGGCGCAGGCACTCGTCAAGCGGTACGTCGGTGAAGTCGTGCACCTCGAAATCCGCGCCGTGTCGCGCTGCCAGCTCGGCCCAGTCGCGCAGGGCGCGGGCGCGCAGGTTGGTGTCGTCCACGCAGACGTCCGCCCGAGCCCGCAGCAGCGCCTCCACCTGGGCCCGCTGCACGACTGTCACCTGAGCCTCGGCCCACTTGGTGAACAGCCGTTCGCCGTGCAGCATCCGGCGCAGGTCGTCCCGGTTGACCCGCGCCACGGACGGCTGGAGCGTACGGGCGAAGGTGGTCTTGCCCGAGGCGGGCAGCCCCCGGGTCGCGATGAGTCGGGTCATCGGCGCACCTCCGGCTCGACAGGCGTACCCCCGGTGGGGTACGCGGCGGTGGTCCCCGGAGTGCGCGAATGCCCCGGGAGGGGGCGGGAATGCGGACGGGTAGGCACGTGTTGACGATGCCGGACGAGGTGTGCGGCCCGCTTGCCGGGTCGGCTCAGGCCCATGGCACACTGGTCAATCGGCCACCGGTTCCGGTTCACGCCCGAGCCCGTCGCGTACGGCGCGACGAGTGATGACGGCGACCCGGCGACCACCAACGAGAGGACCGAGGCGAGATGAAGGCAAACATCCACCCGGAGTACGTGACCACCGAGGTCAGCTGCTCCTGCGGTAACACGTTCACGACCCGCAGCACCGCCAAGGGCGGGGCGATCCACGTCGAGACCTGCAGCGCCTGCCACCCGTTCTACACCGGTAAGCAGCGCGTTCTCGACACCGCCGGCCGGGTCGCGAAGTTCCAGCAGAAGTACGCCAAGGTTCAGGCCAAGAAGGCCAAGTAACTCCCCGTTCGGCGCCCGTGTCCGGTTTTCCACCGGACACGGGCGCCGTCCGCGTTCTGCCTGTTTCCGCCCGGCGTCCGGCCAACGAGCCGGCCGGTGTCGCATCCTCGAAGGAGCATCCGCAGCATGAGCAGCGAGCGTCTGGCCGGCCTCCTCGACGAGTACGCGGAGCTGGAGAAGCGGCTGGCCGACCCGGCCATCCACGCCGACCAGGCCACCGCGCGCCGGGTGGGTCGCCGGTACGCCGCGCTGGTGCCGCTGCACAAGGCCGCCGGTGAGCTGGAGCAGGCGCGCGCCGACCTGGCCGCGGCCCGCGAGCTGGCCGCCGAGGACCCCTCGTTCGCGGCCGAGACCGAGGCGATCGCGGCGTCCCTGCCGGCGCTGGAGGAGCGTCTCGCCGAGCTGCTCATCCCGCGTGACCCGCACGACGCCAAGGACGTCATCGTCGAGATCAAGGCCGGTGAGGGCGGTGAGGAGTCGGCGCTGTTCGCCGGCGACCTGCTGCGGATGTACACCCGCTACGCCGAGCGGCACGGCTGGATCACCGAGGTGATCGACGCGCAGGACTCGGACCTCGGCGGAGTCAAGGACGTCTCGCTGTCGATCAAGACGAAGGGCGTGCCCGAGGGTGGCAACGGCGTCTGGTCGCGCCTCAAGTGGGAGGGCGGCGTGCACCGGGTGCAGCGCGTCCCGGTCACCGAGTCGCAGGGCCGGATCCACACGAGCGCCGCCGGGGTGCTGGTGCTGCCGGAGGCCGAGGACGTCGACGTCACCATCGACGCCAACGAGCTGCGGATCGACGTGTTCCGCTCGTCCGGGCCGGGCGGCCAGTCGGTGAACACCACGGACTCCGCGGTGCGGATCACCCACCTGCCGACAGGCATCGTCGTCTCCTGCCAGAACGAGAAGTCCCAGTTGCAGAACCGGGAGCAGGCGATGCGGATCCTGCGGGCCCGGCTCCTGGCCGCCGCGCAGGAGCAGGCCGACGCCGCCGCCTCGGACGCCCGCAAGGCGCAGGTGCGCACCGTGGACCGCTCGGAGCGGATCCGCACGTACAACTTCCCGCAGAACCGGATCACCGACCACCGGATCGGCTACACCGCGTACAACCTGGATCTGGCGCTCGCCGGCGACCTGGACGGGGTGCTGGACGCCCTGGCCGAGGCCGACCGCGCCGCCCGGCTGGCCGGCGACACCGAGCTGACCCGCCGCTGACCCTGCCGCCGCCGGCCCGGTGGGCCGGCGCGGGTCGCGGACGCCGCCGCCTGCCTCGCCCCGCCCGACGCGGCGGCCGCACCGGCCGCCGGTGGTCAGCTCGCGCGGGGGCGTGACTTCGCGCGCAGCATCTCCCGGTCGGCCTGCTCGAAGGCGACGCTGAGCGCGTCGCGCAGCCCGCCGCCGCCGGAGACCTCCGCGAAGCCGATGCTCACTCCGACCGGGGTGCCGGGCACCAGGGACTCCCAGTCCTCGCTGCGCACCGCCGCCTCGATCCGGCGGGCCACCTCGGCGGCCTCGGTCATGCCGGTCTCCGGGAGCACCACCACGAACTCGTCCCCGCCGTAGCGGGCCACGAAGTCACCCCGGCGCATCACCCGGTTGATCACCCCGGCGATGCGTTGCAGCACCAGGTCGCCCGAGTGGTGCCCGTGGCGGGTGTTGACAGCCTTGAAGCCGTCCAGGTCGCAGACGCCGATGACCACCCGCTCGCCCCGGGTGACGACGGCGGTGATGTACCGCTCCAGCCGACGCCTGTTGGGCAGTCCGGTGAGCGGGTCGGTAAGCGCCTCGCCCTCGTACCGTGCCGCCTCCCGACGCATCTCCTCGTGGTCGATCCGGGCGGCGATGCCGTCGATGTAGACGTCGCGCAGTCGGTCGTTGCGTTGGGCGGCGAGCCGGAACGCCAGCCGGTCGGCACGGTGCGCCGCCGAGTGGTCGCCGGCGCGGGCCAGCGCGATGCTGCGCAGCCGGGCCGGCTCGGCCGCGCCGAGCGTCTCGGTGGACACCCGGATGGTGTCCAGCCGGGCGACCGCCTCGATGGGCCGACCGTCCGCGACGGCCAGGCAGACCATGCCGAGCTGTCGCATGTCCCGTGCCCGGGCGCTGTCCCCGCCGTGGCTGAGCAGGTGGGACGGCTCGGCCTCGCCTGTCGACTCCAACGGGTCGCCGAGCGCTGCCTGCCGTGCCGCCGAGTAGCCGTACGCGGCGAGGCTGCTCGGGCGCAGTCGACCCGCCCGCCCGCTGCGGACGAACCGGGCCAGGTCGGCAGCGACGTCCCGCAGCACCCGCAGGCAGCCGTCGCTGTCCCCGTTGTGGTCCAGCGCCACGGCGTTGCGCAGCCGGATGCCCGGTGCGGCGAAGGTCTCCTCCGGGATGCCGGCGGTCAACCCGAGCTGCCGCGCGCGTTCGATCGCGCCCAGGGCGTAGCCGTGGAAGCTCAGGTAGCTGTAGGCCATCGCGAGGTCGTGCCAGCCCCACGCGGTGTCCCGGTCCGGGTCCTCCACGGCGCTCAGCGCCCGGGCGGCCTTGACGAGGTGGGTGACGCAGCGGTCAAGCGCGCCCTGATGGTGCGCGGCGAGCGCAGCCAGCGCGTTGAGGTGCCCGTGCAGGTAGGGCTCGGCGAGATCGCGAACGGCCGCCGACGCCTCCTCGATGGCCCGGGTGAACTCCGCCGTCCGACCGAGATTGATCAGCGCGGAGAGGCGCTGCACCAGGGCGTCCGCGCGGGCCGTCGGGTCGGTGGTGGTGCGGATCACCCGCTCCAACAACGCGTACGACTCCGCGGAGCGACTTGCTTCTTGCAAAGCCCGCGCCTGCGTGAGGGTGTCAACCTGGTCCTCGACCCGGTCGAGCCAGCCCACCCACAACCTCCTGCCGTGTGCGTCTTGACGCACAGGTTCGTGGCGTCGTCCGTGACGCCTCATGATTGTCGCGTGACCACTCTGCCGCAACACCCCCCCGAAGGGACAGGCCGTACCCGTCCGTCCGCCGCGGTCGCCCGCGCGGCGCGGGCGCTCGCCGCCGCCGGGGTGGGCCCGGCGCGCGTGGAGGCCGAGCTGCTGGCGGCGTACGTGCTGGGGGTGCCCCGGGGTCGCCTGGCGCTCGCCGACGACCTGGACGACGCCCAGCTGGCCCGGCTCGACGAGCTGGTCGGCCGTCGCGCCGGCCGGGAGCCGTTGCAGCACCTGACCGGTCGGGCGGGCTTCCGGCATCTGGAGCTGGCTGTCGGTCCGGGCGTCTTCGTGCCCCGCCCGGAGACGGAGTTGCTTGCGGGCTGGGGTGTCGAGCAGGGGCGCGGCAGACCTGAGCCGCTGGTCGTGGATCTGTGCAGCGGCACCGGCGCGATCGCCCTGGCGGTGGCGCAGGAGCTGCCCGGCGCGCGGGTGATCGCGGTCGAGCGGTCCACGGCGGCGCTGGCGTGGCTGCGCCGCAACGCGGCCGAGCGGGCCGCCGCGGGCGACCGGCCGATCGAGGTGGTCGAGGCCGACGTGACGGCGCCGGACCTGCTTGCCGACCTGGTGGGCCGGGTGGACGTGCTGCTCTGCAACCCGCCGTACGTGCCGGTGGAGGTGGTGGTGCCGCCGGAGGTGGCCGCGCACGATCCGGCGGAGGCGGTCTTCGGCGGCGTGGACGGTCTGGCGGTGATCCGTCCGGTGATCAGCCGGGCTGCGGCGCTGCTACGCCCCGGCGGCGTCATCGGGGTCGAGCACGACGACACGCACGACGTGGCGGTGCCGGCGTTGTTCGCCTCCGACGGCCGGTTCGAGGCCGTCGCGGAGCATCCGGACCTCACCGGACGCCCTCGCTACGCCACCGCGTCCCGACGGGCGGACGGCCAGCACACGATGCCCGGGCCGGCGTGGCAGACTGACTCCTCGTGATGCTCTACGACTGCCGATCGCCCGCCGATCGGGACCGCGGCATCGCTGCGGCCATCGAGGCGGTCAAGAACGGCGAGCTGGTCGTCCTCCCGACGGACACGGTCTACGGGATCGGCGCGGACGCGTTCACGCCCTACGCGGTCAAGGCGCTGCTGGACGCGAAGGGCCGGACCCGGCAGATGCCGCCGCCGGTGCTGATCGGTTCGCGACACACCCTGGACGGGTTGGTCTTCTCGCTGCCCACGGCAGCACGGGACCTGGTGGAGGCGTTCTGGCCGGGTGCGCTGACGATCGTGGTCGAGCACTCGCCGAGCCTGCAGTGGGACCTGGGCGACAAGACGGGCACTGTGGCGGTGCGGATGCCGCTGCACCCGGTGGCTCTGGAGGTGCTGCGGGAGACCGGCCCGATGGCGGTCTCCTCGGCCAACAAGACGGGCCAGCCGGCGGCGGTGACCGCCGAGGAGGCGCGTGACCAGCTCAGCTACTCGGTGCGCGCGTACCTGGAGGCCGGGCCCTGCCCGGATCCGGTGCCGAGCACGATCGTGGACCTGACCGGCGAGGTGCCGCAGCTGCTGCGAGCCGGCGCGATTCCGCTGGAGAAGCTGCGCGACGTCGTTCCGGATCTCGTCGACGTCCAGGGGGCGTGAGTGCCCCCGTTCACAGTCCTGCACGTCTGCATGGGCAACATCTGTCGTTCGCCGATGGCCGAGCGGCTGCTCGCCGTCGCGGTGCGGGAGCGGTTGGCGCGGCGTACGCAGGACCCGGCCGGCGCCGAGGAGCTGGTGCACAGCCACAGCGCCGGCACGGGCGGCTGGCACGCGGGTGAGGAGATGAACCCGCCTGCGGCGCGGCAGGTCGTCGACCGGGGCGGCGCCGTCGAGGGGTTCGCGGCCCGCAAGCTCCGCTCGGACCACATCGACGCCGCCGACCTGGTCCTGACGGCCACGGCCGACCAGCAGGAGTACGTGGTGGCGCTCCGCCCGGACGCGGCGGCCCGCACCTTCGTGCTCGGTGAGTTCGGCCGGCTGCTGGCGACGGTGGACGCCGCCGCGCTGCCGGCGGCCGAGGCGACCCCGGAGGCGGTGTACGCCCGGGGCGTGGCCCTGGTGGCGGCGGCGCACGACAGCCGGTTGGGCGCCTCGGCGCTGCCCACCGACGATCTCGACGATCCCTGGGGTCGCGGCGACCAGTGCTTCACCCGGGTCGCCGACGAGATCGAGGAGACGGTCCACCCGCTGGCCGCCGCGCTGCTGCCCTGAGCGTCGTGCGAGTTTCCTCCGGGTTTGGGGAAAACCAGGGGCCAAAGGGGTGTTCCGGGTCATTCTGAACGGGTCCTAGCGTGACCGGCTCCTGCGGGGAGAGCTGATGATCCGGGCCCGACTCGACAAACTGCTGACCGTGGTGATCGCCGGTGTGCTGGCCGGGCTGGTGCTGGCCGGGGCCGCCCTACCCGCGGCACTGGTCCTCGGAATCGGCTTCAGCGCCCTGTCCACGCCCTACTCGGAGCTGCCCAGCACGCTTCGTACGCCGCCCACCGCCCAGCGCTCCAACCTCTACGCCAACGACGGCGCCACCCTGATCACGTCCTTCTACCAGGAGGACCGGGTGGACGTTCCGCTGCGCGAGGTCGCCCCGGTGATGCGGCAGGCCATCGTGGCCGCCGAGGACGTCCGGTTCTACCAGCACAGCGGCGTGGACCTGCGCGGCGTGGTGCGCGCCTTCACTGTGAACAAGCGGGACGGCAAGACCCGGCAGGGCGCCTCCACCCTGACCATGCAGTACGTCCGCAACGTGCTCAGCAGCGACCCCCGGCTGACCGAGCGGCAGCGCCAGGCGGCCACCGAGGTCACCACCGCCCGCAAGCTCCAGGAGATGCGGTACGCGCTGGCGCTGGAGCGGGAGCTGAGCAAGGAGGACATCCTCACCCGCTATCTCAACATCGCCTACTTCGGCGCCGGGGCGTACGGGATCGGCGCCGCCAGCAAGCGCTACTTCTCCCGCTCGCCTGCCGAATTGACAGTGGCACAGGCCGCGCTGCTGGCGGGACTGGTCCGCTCGCCGGACAGCGACGACCCGATCAACGGGGACGCCGACAGCGCCCTGCGTCGACGGACGTACGTGCTCGAACGGCTGGTCGAGACCGGTCAGGTGCCGGCCGACGTGGCGGCGGCCGCGCAGGCCGAGCCGTTGCAGTTGCGGCCCAGCGAGACGCCCAACGACTGCACGGGGGTGCCCGACGGGCACAACGACTGGGGCTTCTTCTGCGACTGGTTCACCCGCTGGTGGAGCAGCCAGTCGGCGTTCGGGTCGAGCGCCGACGAGCGGCAGCGCACGTTGCGCCGGGGCGGCTTCTCCATCGTCTCGTCCCTGGACCCGGCGGTGCAGCGGGTCACCACCGAGCAGGTCCTGAAGGTCTACCGCCCGACCGAGGCGCGGGCGTTGCCGACCGCCGTGGTGCAGCCCGGCACCGGCCGGGTGCTGGCGATGTCGGTGAACCGCACCTACAGCGTCGCGGACAACCCGGTCGGGCAGAAGAACCATCCGAACACTGTCAACCAGCTCGTCGCCGGCGGTGGGGCCATCGACGGCTACCAGGGCGGCTCGACGTTCAAGCTCTTCGCCATGCTTGCCGCGCTGGAATCCGGACTGCCGCTGTCGACCGAGTTCACGGCACCTACCCAACTGCTCACCCGGTTCCCGGTGACGGGGACGGGAAGCTGCGACGGCCTCTGGTGCCCGTCGAACGCGAGCCCCTCGTCGATGGACGGCCCCCGCACCATGTGGACCGCGTTCGGCCGGTCGGTGAACACCTACTTCGCCTGGCTCACCGAGCGGGTCGGCGCCGACCGGGTGGTGGAGATGGCCGAGCGGCTCGGCATCGTGCTGCGCGCCGACTCCGACGAGCGGTTGGCCCGCTACGGCGCGAAGAACTGGGGCCCGTTCACCCTGGGCGTGGCCGCGACGACACCGCTGGACCTGGCGACGGCGTACGCCACTGTGGCGGCCGAGGGGACCTGGTGCGCGCCGCTGCCTGTGGTCTCGATAAGCGACTCGGCCGGCCGTCCGGTGGACGCCGCCAAGCCGGACTGCCGGCAGGCGCTCGACACCGACGTGGCGCGGGCGGCGGCGGACGCGGCCCGCTGCCCGATGGGCGACCAGTCGATGTACGGGCGGTGCGACGGCGCCACCGCGCCCGACCTGCGGTCCCGCCTGGGCCGCCCGGTGGCAGGCAAGACCGGCAGCTCCGAGCGGTACGAGACGGAGACGGTGGTGGCCTTCACCCCGCAGTTGGCGGTCGCCTCGATGGCTGCCAACCCCGACGACCCGCGCGACGCGGTCGGCCAGGCGGTGCAGGCCCGGATGGTGACCGCGGTGGGGGAGGTGCTCCGCGTCGCCCTGCGCGACCAGCCGGTCCGCGACTTCGTCCCGCCGAGCGAACGCGCCGCCTTCCAGACGACCGGAGCCCGCACCGGAAACTGACAGGTCCGCGGCGGGTGGTCAGGGGGTCTGTTCGGCGTTGCGGGCGATGTTGCGGGCCATACCGCCGAAGACCACCGCGTGGAACGGGGCCACCGACCCCCAGTAGGCGTGGCCGGTCAGCCCGCGGGGCAGGAAGACCGCGCGCTGCTGGTAGCGGCTGCGCCCGCCGTCCACGGGTAGCGCCCGCATCTCCAACCAGGCGCGGCCGGGCAGTCGCATCTCCGCGCGCAGCCGCAGCAGCTCGCCGGGGACGATTTCCTCCACCCGCCAGAAGTCAAGCGCCTCGCCGACCTGGAGGCGGTGCGGGTCACGCCGGCCCCGCCGCAGCCCCACCCCGCCGACCAGCCGGTCCAGCCAGCCGCGCACCGACCAGGCCAGGGGGAACGAGTACCAGCCGTGTTCGCCGCCGACACCCTCGATGACCCGCCACAGCGCGGCCGGTGACGCGTCCACCGTCCGCTCCCGGACGTCCGTGTACGCGGTGCCGCCGGACCAGTCCGGGTCGGTGGGCAGCGGTTCGGCAGGCGCGTCCGGGCCGCTCGCCGTGGACCAGCGGGTCTCCACCTGGGCGTCACGCACCTTGGCCAGCGCCAGCGCCACCGCGTCGTCGAAGCCGGTGAGGCCGCCCGGTGGGTCGGGCACGTACCTGGCGATGTCGTGTTCGTGCGCCACGGCCTCGTGGATCAGGCTCTCCACGAGCGGGCGGGCGATGGCGTTCGGCACCGGGGTGATCAGTCCGACCCAGTGCGAGGACAGCGACGGGGTGAGCGGTCGGACCGGCACGATGATCCGCTGGCGCAGGCCGGCCACCCGCGCGTACCGCTGCATCATCTCGCGGAAGGTCAGCACGTCCGGCCCGCCGATGTCGAAGCCCCGGTTGACCTCGGCCGGGAGCGTGGTGCAGCCGGCCAGGTAGCGCAGCACGTCGCGGACCGCGATCGGCTGGATCCGGTTACGGACCCACCGAGGGGTGATCATGGCGGGCAGCCGCTCGGTCAGGTAGCGCAGCATCTCGAACGACGCCGAGCCGGATCCGATGATCACCGCGGCGCGGAGCACCGCCGTGGGCACCCCGCTGTCCAGCAGGATCCGGCCCACCTCGGCGCGGGACCGCAGGTGCGGGGATGGCACCTCGGCGTCGGACGCCGGCTCCGGGCCGCCCAGGTAGACGATCCGGCGTACGCCTGCCGCGCGCGCCGCCGCCGCGAAGTTGGTCGCCGCCGCCCGGTCGGCCGCCTCGAAGTCGGACCGGCCCAGCGAGTGCACCAGGAAGTACGCGACGTCCACGTCGGCGAACGCGGCGGGCAGCGTCTCCGGGCGGCTCAGGTCCCCCTCGACGATCTCGGCCGCGGAGGCCCAGGGCACGTCGCGCAGCCGCACCGCCTTGCGGGCGAGGCAGCGCACGGTGTGGCCGTCGGCGAGCAGCAGTGGCGTCAACCGCCCGCCGATGTATCCGGTAGCTCCGGTCACGAGGCATCTCACAGCTTCCAGTCTGCGGCCCCCTAGACTCGTTCGCTGTGGAGACCGAGACGAGCACCTTCTGGGGGCCGGATTTCGCGCAGCTCAGGGCCACTGATCCGGAGATCGCCGGGGTGGTCCTCGGCGAGCTGGACCGGTTGCGCGGCGGCCTGCAGCTCATCGCCAGCGAGAACCTGACCTCACCGGCGGTGCTGGCCGCGCTCGGCTCGACGCTCACCAACAAGTACGCCGAGGGCTACCCCGGCCAGCGTTACTACGGCGGCTGCGCCGAGGTGGACCGGGCCGAGGAGATCGGCATCGCCCGCGCCAAGGAGCTGTTCGGGGTCGAGCACGCCAACCTCCAGCCGCACTCGGGGGCGAGCGCCAACCTGGCCGCGTACGCCGCGTTGGTGCAGCCGGCTGACACGGTGCTGGCGATGGACCTGCCGCACGGCGGGCACCTGACCCACGGCAGCCGGGTCAACTTCTCCGGCAAGTGGTTCCACCCGGTGGGCTACCAGGTCCGGCCGGACACCGAGTTGATCGACTACGACGAGGTACGCGACCTGGCCCGGGCGCACCGGCCCAAGCTGATCATCTGCGGGGCCACCGCGTACCCCCGCCTGATCGACTTCGCGCGGTTCCGGGAGATCGCCGACGAGGTCGGCGCGTACCTCATGGTGGACGCCGCGCACTTCATCGGCCTGGTCGCCGGGCGGGCGATCCCGTCCCCGGTGCCGTACGCCGACGTCGTCTGCGCCACCACCCACAAGGTGCTGCGCGGGCCGCGCGGCGGCATGATCCTCTGCCGCGAGTCGCTGGCCCAGCGCATCGACAAGGCGGTCTTCCCGTTCACGCAGGGCGGCCCGCTGATGCACGCGGTCGCGGCGAAGGCTGTCGCGCTGCGCGAGGCGGCCCAGCCCGAGTTCCAGACGTACGCCGGCCAGGTGGTCCGCAACGCGCAGGCGCTCGCCGCCGGGCTGGCCGACGAGGGGATGCGCCAGGTGTCCGGCGGCACCGACACCCACCTCGCCCTGATCGACCTGCGGGAGCTGGGGGTGACCGGCGCGGAGGCCGAGGCCCGCTGCGACGCCGCCTCGATCACCCTCAACAAGAACGCCATCCCGTACGACCCGCAGCCGCCGCTCGTGGCCTCGGGGATCCGGGTGGGCACGCCGAGCGTCACCACCCAGGGCATGCGCGAGGGCGAGCTGCGGCAGGTGGCCACCCTGATCGCCCGCGCGGTGCGCACCGATCCCGGTGCGCCGGGCGGCGTCGACGAGCTGACCCGGATCGGCGCCGAGGTGGCCGAGCTGGCCGCGGCCTTCCCGGCGTACCCCCGTGGCTGAGCCCGTGGTGGTCGCGCCCGACACCGATCGGCGGTGGCGGCTGCGGCACCTGCCGGTGTTGCTGGCCGCGTCGGTGGGGCTGGCCGTGGTCGCAGCGATCGTGGGTGCGGCGACCGGGGGCACGACCGCCGCGCTCGGCGCGGCGGCCGGCGTGGGCGTCACGGTGTTCAGCTACACCCTGACGACTGTGGTGCTGGCCCGGGCCGACGAGATCAACCCGCAGCTGCTGCTGCCGCTGGGTCTGGGCCTGTACGCGCTGAAGTTCACCCTGTTGGGTGTCGTCCTGGTGGCGGTGGCCTCGACCGGTTGGCCCGGGTTGATTCCTCTCTGCCTCGGCATCGTCGCCGGGGTGGCAGTGTGGACAGCGGTGCACCTCTGGTGGCTGACCAGGGTGCACGCTCGTCGACCGCGGGGCTGACCTGCCGATCGGCCGGTCGTCCCAACCATCGGACGCGCGGGAACCTGTCGGCCTCCGGTCATTCTCCGACGGGCGGAAGGGGAGTAGCGTGCCCACAGACGACGCGAGCCCCGAGATGCCCACACAACGATGGTTGTGCGGGGGGTGAGGCACAGCCTCGTCTTCCCGGCTGATATCGTTCGCCCCGTCATGGCTGATGACCAAACCCCCCGTCCCGCCGGTGAACCGGACGACTATCCGTCCGGCGCCGGTCAGGGTTGGACCGCGCTCAGCTACCTCGTCGGAGGCATGCTCGTGTGGGGTTTCATCGGCTGGCTGGTCGACCAGTGGCTCGACACCGGTGGCGTCGCCACCGGCATCGGCTTCGTGCTCGGCATGGCTGGGGGAGTCATCCTGGTCATCCGCCGACTCGGCACGCCTACTTAGGAAGGGACGCGGTGTTCGGACAGGCGAACGTCCTGGCAGCTGGCCAGGCGGAATTCCCACCCAGTGTGGAGGACTTCTACCTGCCCAGCATCCTGCCCTGGGGTGCACACGACTCGTACTGGGTCACCAAGTTCACCTTGATGATCTGGATCGCGGTCGGCGTGCTGATCATCTTCTTCCTGGCGACCTACCGGAACCCGAAGTTGGTGCCGACCAAGAAGCAGTGGTTCGCCGAGTCGATCTACGGCTTCGTGCGCAACAACATCTCGGTCGACATGATCGGGCACCAGGGCGTGCGATTCGCTCCGTACTTCACGACGCTGTTCTGCTTCGTGCTGGTGACGAACGCGTTCGCGATCATCCCGCTGTTCCAGATCTCGCCGAACTCGCACATCGCCTTCCCGGCGATCCTCGCGGTGATCAGCTACGTGCTGTTCAACTACATCGGCATCCGGCACCACGGCTTCGCCAAATACTTCAAGCACGCCCTGATCCCGCCGGCCCCGTGGTACATCCTGCCGCTGCTGATCCCGATCGAGGCGTTCTCGACCTTCATCATCCGGCCGTTCTCGCTGGCCGTCCGTCTCTTCGCGAACATGTTCGCCGGCCACATGCTCCTGCTGGTCTTCACGCTCGGCGGCTTCGCGATGCTCAACGCCAACGCCTGGCTGGCACCGGTCTCGGTGGTGTCCTGGGTGATGACCGTGGCGCTGACCCTTCTCGAGGCGCTTGTCATCGTCCTGCAGGCCTACGTCTTCACCGTGCTGAGCGCCAGCTACATCCAGGGCGCGCTCGCCGAAGAGCACTGATCCACGCACCAACCGTTGTCGTCCCGCGTGAGAGTCACGCGTGATAACCAGGAGGAACCACTAATGGACGTTCTCGCCGCGGTAAATGGCAGCACCGCCGCCATCGGCTACGGTCTCGCGGCCATCGGCCCGGGCATCGGCGTCGGCCTGGTCTTCGCCGCCTACATCCAGTCGACCGCCCGGCAGCCGGAGTCGTCCCGGATGACCCTGCCGTACGTCTGGATCGGCTTCGCCGTCATCGAGGCGCTCGCGCTGTTCGGCATCGCCTTCGGCTTCATCTGGGCCAAGTAGTACCCGCCCCTCGACCGGGAGGTCACCATGTTCAACCTTGCCGCTGAGGGTGGTGAGTCAGGCCACAACCCGATCATTCCGATCGGGCAGGAGATCGTGGTCGGCACGATCGCCTTCGCCGTGCTCTGCTTCGTGCTGATGAAGTTCGTCTTCCCGCGGATGGAGCAGACGTTCCAGGCTCGGGTCGACGCGATCGAGGGCGGCATCAAGCGCGCCGAGGCCGCCCAGGCCGAGGCGAACCAGCTGCTCGAGCAGTATCGTGCCCAGCTCGCTGAGGCCCGCACCGACGCCGCCAAGATCCGTGACGACGCGCGGGCCGATGCCGAGGGGATCCGGCAGGACATCCTCGCCAAGGCGCGGGAAGAGTCCGACCGGGTCATCCAGGCCGGCAAGGACCAGCTCGCCGCCGAGCGGGCCACCATCGTGCGTGAGCTGCGCGCCGAGGTCGGCACGATCGCGGTGGACCTGGCCAGCAAGATCGTCGGCGAGTCGCTTGCCGACGAGGCGCGGCGCAAGGGCACCGTCGACCGGTTCCTGAGCGGTCTCGAGAGCACGGGGGCCCGCTGATGCAGGCCGCCAGCCGGGAGTCGTACAAGGTCGCGGCCGAGCGCCTCGACGCGTACGTCCGCGGCGCGGAGCCGTCGGCGGTGACGTCCACCGCCGACGCCATCCTCTCCGTGGCGAGCCTGCTGCGGCGCGAGCCGCGGCTGCGCCGGGCCCTGTCCGAGCCGGCTCGTTCCGGCGCGGACCGGGGCGCCCTGCTCGGCGACATGCTGGGTGGGCGGATCGGCGCCGACGCTCTCGACCTGCTCGTCACGCTGGTGTCCGGCCGTTGGTCGGCACCGTCGGAGCTGCTCGACGGCGCCGAGCGCCTCGGCGTGGAGGCGCTGCTCGCCAGCGCCGACTCCGCCGGCGAGCTGGGTGAGGTCGAGGACGAGCTGTTCCGCTTCGGTCAGGTCGTGTCGGGTCAGTCGGCGCTGAGCAACACGCTTGCCGACCCGGTCGCCCCGGTCGAGCAGCGGGCCACCCTGGCCCGCGAGCTGCTCGCCGACAAGGCCCGCCCGGTCACCGTCCGCCTCGTCGAGGTGGCGTTGGGCGGGTTCGGGGGACGCTCCTTCAGTGGGGCGCTCACCCGGCTGGTGGAGCTCGCCGCCGAGCGACGCGACCGGCAGGTGGCGTACGTGACCGTCGCCGCCCCGTTGAGTGACTCCGACGAGCGCCGACTGGGAGCGAGCCTCAGCGCGATATACGGTCGAGAGGTCTCCGTCAAGCAGACGGTCGACCCCCTCGTCCTGGGTGGCGTGAGCGTTCGGGTCGGTTCCGACCTGTACGACGGCACCATCCTGCGCCGCCTCAACGAGACCCGCAACGCGCTCGCGAAGCGCTGAGCGGCTTCGCTGCCTCGTAATGCGGTGGCTCCGCCGCCGCACAGTTGGGGCGGCTCCGCCGCCGCAGCGCCCGGAATGACAGACGCCATTCGGACCGGTCGGTACTAGGTATCCCGGGCCCCTGAATTTTAAGGAAGCAGAGGATGGCCGAGCTGACCATCTCGACGGAGGAGATCCGCGGCGCCCTGGAGCGCTACGTCTCCTCCTACTCGTCCGACGTCTCCCGCGAGGAGGTCGGCACCGTCGCCGACACCGGTGACGGCATCGCCCACGTCGAGGGCCTGCCCTCGACCATGACCAACGAGCTCCTGGAGTTCGAGGACGGCACGCTCGGCGTGGCGTTGAACCTCGACGTCCGGGAGATCGGTGTCGTCGTTCTCGGTGACTCCGCCAAGCTGGAGGAGGGGCAGCGCGTCAAGCGCACCGAGCGGGTTCTCTCCGTTCCGGTCGGCGACGCCTTCCTCGGCCGCGTTGTCGACGCGCTCGGCCAGCCCATCGACGGGCTCGGTGACATCGCCAACGAGGGCTTCCGCGAGCTGGAGCTGCAGGCTCCGAACGTGATGTCCCGCCAGTCGGTGTTCGAGCCGCTGCAGACCGGCATCAAGGCCATCGACGCGATGACCCCGATCGGTCGGGGTCAGCGTCAGCTGATCATCGGCGACCGTAAGACAGGTAAGACCACTGTCGCCCTGGACGCCATCCTCAACCAGCGGGACAACTGGCGCACCGGCGACCCGAAGAAGCAGGTTCGCTGCATCTACGTCGCCATCGGCCAGAAGGCCTCCACCATCGCCTCGATCAAGGGGCAGCTGGAGGAGGCGGGCGCGTTGGAGTACACGACGATCGTGGCCTCGCCGGCGTCCGACCCGGCCGGCTTCAAGTACCTGGCCCCGTACACCGGCTCGTCCATCGGGCAGCACTGGATGTACGGCGGCAAGCACGTCCTGATCGTCTTCGACGACCTGAGCAAGCAGGCCGAGGCGTACCGGGCCGTGTCGCTGCTGCTGCGTCGCCCGCCGGGCCGTGAGGCGTACCCGGGTGACGTCTTCTACCTGCACTCCCGCCTGCTGGAGCGCTGCGCGAAGCTCTCCGACGAGCTGGGTGGCGGCTCGATGACCGGTCTGCCGATCATCGAGACGAAGGCCAACGACATCTCGGCCTTCATCCCGACCAACGTCATCTCGATCACCGACGGCCAGATCTTCCTGGAGACGGACCTGTTCAACCAGGGCGTCCGCCCGGCCATCAACGTCGGCACCTCGGTCTCGCGGGTCGGTGGCGCCGCGCAGGTGAAGCCGATGCGCAAGGTCGCCGGTTCGCTGCGGCTCAACCTGGCCCAGTACCGCGAGCTGGAGGCGTTCGCCGCCTTCGCCTCCGACCTGGACCGGGCCTCCCGGGCCCAGCTCGACCGCGGCGTCCGCCTGGTCGAGCTGCTCAAGCAGCCGAACTACTCGCCGTTCCCGGTCGAGCAGGAGGTCGTCTCGGTCTGGGCCGGCGTCGAGGGCAAGCTTGACGACATCCCGGTGGGTGACGTGCGGCGCTTCGAGGCGGAGTTCCTCCAGTACCTGCGGCACAAGCACGAGGGTGTGCTTGCCGGTATCGCCGACAACCAGTGGGGCGACGACATCGTCGGCTCCCTGGAGGCGGCGATCAGCGAGTTCAAGCAGGTCTTCCTCGGCAAGGCCGACGAGCGCAAGGTCAACGACGCGCCGGCGCAGCCGCTTGAGGGCGACGAGAACCGCGAGACGGTGACCCGCTTCCGCGACGGCACTACCGACCGCCCGGCCGAGAGCTGATCCGATGGCGGCCCAGGTACGCGTTCTTCGTCAACGGATCCGCTCGGCGAAGTCGATGAAGAAGATCACCAAGGCGATGGAGCTCGTGGCGACGAGCCGGATCGCCAAGGCCCAGGCCCGGGTGCAGGCGTCCCTGCCGTACGCCCAGGCCATCACCGGTGTGCTCACGGCGCTGGCGTCCAACGCGCGGATCGACCACCCGCTGCTCACCCCGCGCGAGCGGGTGCGGCGGGCGGGCGTCCTGTTGGTCACCAGCGACCGTGGCCTGGCCGGCGGTTACAGCTCCAACGCGATCAGGATGGCCGAGTCGCTGATCGCCCGCCTGAAGGCGGACGGCAAGGAGCCGGTGCTCTACGTCATCGGGCGTAAGGGTGTCGGGTTCTACCGGTTCCGCGACCGGCCGATCGAGGCGAACTGGACCGGCTTCAGCGAGCAGCCGTCGTTCGAGGACGCCCGCACCGTGGGTGAGACGCTGATCAAGGCGTTCACCGCCGGTGCGGACGACGCCGACGGCGGGGCCGGGGCGGACGGGGTGCTCGGCGTCGACGAGTTGCACATCGTCTACACCGAGTTCCACTCGCTGATGACGCAGAGCCCGGTCACCAAGGTGATCGGTCCGATGCAGGTGGAGGACCGGCCGCGCTCCGAGGGGCTGCTGCCGGCGTACGAGTTCGAGCCGGAGGCGGAGGCGCTGCTCGACGCGCTCCTGCCGAGGTACATCAACACGCGGATCTACGCGGCGTTGATCGAGTCGGCGGCGAGTGAGTCGGCGTCGCGTCGGCGGGCGATGAAGAGCGCCACCGACAACGCCGAAGACATGATCGAGAAGTACACGCGCGAGATGAACTCGGCTCGCCAGGCCGGGATCACCCAGGAGATCAGCGAGATCGTCGGCGGCGCCAACGCGCTGGCCGCGTCGGGAAGTGAAGTGTGATGACTGCACCAGTAGAGACCAAGACGGCCACGGGTCGCGTGGTCCGGGTCATCGGCCCGGTCGTCGACGCCGAGTTCCCGCGCGACGCCATGCCGCCCCTGTTCAACGCCCTCAACGTCAAGGTGAACCTGTCCGGCGGTGAGAAGACGCTGACCCTGGAGGTCGCCCAGCACCTGGGTGACAACCTGGTCCGCGCGATCTCGATGCAGCCGACCGACGGCCTGGTCCGCGGCGCGGAGGTGACCGACCGCGGCGAGCCGATCACCGTTCCGGTGGGCGACGCCGTCAAGGGCCACGTGTTCAACGCGATCGGCGAGGTGCTCAACCTCAAAGAGGGCGAGACCCTGACCCCGGACGACCACTGGGGTATCCACCGCAAGGCCCCGGCCTTCGCGGACCTGGAGCCGAAGACCGAGATGCTGGAGACCGGCATCAAGGTGATCGACCTGCTCGCCCCGTACGTCAAGGGCGGCAAGATCGGCCTGTTCGGCGGCGCGGGTGTAGGCAAGACGGTGCTCATCCAGGAGATGATCACCCGGGTGGCCCGCAACTTCGGTGGTACCTCGGTGTTCGCCGGCGTGGGTGAGCGCACCCGTGAGGGCAACGACCTCATCGCCGAGATGACCGAGTCCGGCGTCATCGACAAGACCGCGCTTGTCTACGGCCAGATGGACGAGCCGCCGGGCACCCGGCTGCGGGTGGCGCTCTCCGCGCTGACCATGGCGGAGTACTTCCGGGACGTGAAGAAGCAGGAGGTGCTGCTCTTCATCGACAACATCTTCCGCTTCACCCAGGCCGGTTCCGAGGTTTCCACGCTGCTCGGCCGCATGCCGAGTGCCGTGGGTTACCAGCCGACCCTGGCGGACGAGATGGGCGAGCTCCAGGAGCGGATCACCTCCGTCCGGGGCCAGGCCATCACCTCCATGCAGGCGATCTACGTGCCGGCGGACGACTACACCGACCCCGCTCCGGCCACCACGTTCGCCCACCTCGACGCGACCACCAACCTGGAGCGGTCGATCTCCGACAAGGGCATCTACCCGGCGGTGGACCCGCTGGCGTCCTCGTCCCGGATCCTCGCCCCGGAGTTCGTCGGCCAGGAGCACTTCCAGGTCGCCACCGAGGTCAAGCGGATCCTGCAGCGCTACCGCGACCTGCAGGACATCATCGCCATCCTCGGTATCGAGGAGCTCTCCGAGGAAGACAAGATCACCGTGCAGCGCGCGCGGCGGATCGAGCGCTTCCTCTCGCAGAACACCTACGCGGCGGAGCAGTTCACCGGCGTGCCGGGCTCGACGGTCCCGATCAAGGAGACCATCGAGGCGTTCCGCAAGATCAGCGAGGGTGAGTACGATCACTTCCCCGAGCAGGCGTTCTTCATGTGCGGCGGGCTCGAGGACCTGGAGCGCAAGGCTGAGGAGCTGATGAAGGGCTGACAGCCCGGAATCCGTACCGCAAAAGACTGCCCCGGCAATGTCGGGGCAGTCTTTTGTTCATCTTCGCGTCTTACCATCGTCGCGGTCCGTTACTCATGGTCGGCGGTGCGCCGGCACGCGAGATACGGTCGGGTCCGCGCGTTCACCGTGAACGAGCGCTGACTTCTGCAACCTTTCGACGACGTGCGCCCGTCTCATCTTCGTGGGCGTGACGAACGGAGATGAGCGTGGGTAAGGCCGGCAAGCGTGGCCGCAAGTCGTCCATCTGGCGAGGCGTGCCGCGCTGGGCCAAGGTGTGCACCGTGTTCGGCCTGGTGCTGACAGTGCTCAGTGGCGGGGTGCTCGTCGGCACCGAGGTGCTGATGGCCCGTTACGAGGGCGCCGTCGGCAAGGCCGACCTCTTCGGTGACCAGGCGGCGGGCGCCAAGGAGAAGAAGAGCGAGATCAAGGGCCCGCTCAACCTCCTGCTGGTGGGCATCGACCCGCGTACGCCGACGGCGGCGCCGCTTGCCGACTCGATCATGGTGCTGCACGTGCCGGCCTCGATGGACCGGGCCTACCTGTTCTCGGTGCCACGGGACCTCTACGTGCAGATCCCGGCGTTCAAGAAGGCCAACTTCTCCGGCGAGAAGACCAAGATCAACGCTGCGATGTCGTTCGGCAGCCAGGTGCCCGGCAAGAACCCCGACGCGGCGCGAGGGTTCGAGCTGCTGGCCACCACGGTGCAGAACGTGACGGGCATCAAGCGGTTCGACGGTGGCGCGATCATCAACTTCACAGGCTTCCAGAAGATCGTCGACGCGATGGGCGGCGTCGACATGTACGTCGAGCGGGAGGTGCGGTCCGAGCACAAGCAGCCGGACGGCACCGCGCGGCCGGGCAAGACGTACGGAGAGGGTTACGTCGGGCCGCAGGCGGTCTACACGAAGGGCACCCACCACCTCAAGGGGTGGCAGGCCCTGGACTACGTCCGGCAGCGGTACCCGAAGAACGGCGTTCCGGACTCGGACTACGGTCGGCAGCGTCACCAGCAGCAGTTCGTCAAGGCGATGGTCGGGCAGGCGTTCAGCGCCGACGTGGTCGCCAACCCGATCAAGCTGGACAAGGTGCTGCGCGCCGCCGGCCAGTCGCTGATCTTCAACGGTCGGGGCAACAGCGTCGTCGACTTCGGGCTCGCCCTGAAGAACATCCGCCCCAACACCATCCAGATGATCAAGCTCCCCGGTGGTGGGGTCTTCGACGGCAAGACCTACAAGGGTGAGCAGTTCCAGGCGGGTGTCCCGGACTTCTTCACCGCCCTGCACAATGAACAACTGGACCCGTTCCTGCTGGAGCACCCCGAATTCCAGAACAAGACCAAGTAGCCGTGGCGTAGCTCTCCCCACCCGCCTTGGGGTCGGCGCGGCGTCCCGACTAGACTTTCGGCAATCCGTCGCCGCAGCAAGGAGACAGCGTGGCACAGCAGCTTCACGTCGAGCTCGTCGCCGTCGAGGAGAAGGTCTGGTCCGGTGAGGCCGAGATGGTCGTCGCCCGGACCACCGAGGGTGAGCTCGGTGTCCTGCCGGGGCACGCGCCGCTGCTCGGCCAGCTCGCCGAGCCCGGCGAGGTCCGCATCAAGCTGGCCGGCGGCGAGCAGGTCTCGTACGAGGTGGCCGGCGGCTTCCTCTCGGTGAGCGCCGAGGGCGTCACCGTGCTGGCCGAGAGCGCAACCCCGGTTTCCGCGCAGAGCCGCTGAGTCACACCGGGGATGGAGATCGTCGAAGGGATCGGGATCGGCGTCGCCGTCATCCTCGTCGCGCTTCTCGTGCTCTTCGTCCGGCGGGCCGTCGTCACCCGCAGCGGTGGCATCATCCGGCTCAGCGTCCGGGTCACCACCGTGCTCGACGGGCGTGGCTGGTCACCCGGCTTCGGCCGGTTCGCCGCTGACGAGCTGCGCTGGTATCGAATGTTCAGCTTCGCGCTCCGCCCCAAGCGGGTTCTCTCCCGCAAGGACCTCGCGGTCGAGCGCCGGCGGTTGCCCGAAGGCCAGGAACGGCTCTCCATGCCCGCCGACTGGGTGATCCTCCGCTGTACGAGTCACCACGCACCGGTGGAGATCGCCATGGCGCGATCGACCGTGACCGGTTTCCTCTCCTGGCTCGAG
The DNA here is from genome assembly GCF_026342015.1 of Micromonospora lupini. Taxonomy (NCBI): domain Bacteria; kingdom Bacillati; phylum Actinomycetota; class Actinomycetes; order Micromonosporales; family Micromonosporaceae; genus Micromonospora; species Micromonospora lupini. The sequence goes on along the minus strand of NZ_JAPENL010000002.1, from coordinate 196,539 downwards.
GCCGCCCCTCCGGGGGCGGTCTCGCCGCGTATGGCCTCCCAGGACTGGCCGGCTGCCTGAGCGGTGCCGGCGGGTCGTGGCTTGATCGACTCGGTCTTCTTGAACTCGGGGTGTCCTGCTGGCGGGGATGCCCCGTTTTCCATGAACCCGAGTCGATCAAGCTCTAGCTACGCGTGGTGGTCGCGAGATCGGGAACCCCACACCCGCACGGCGTCACGGTCAGCGCCTGCCGCCCGGCACCCATAGCACATCGCCCGCCGGATTTGCCGTTCTTGACAGGATAAAGAGCAGATCGGAGAGCCGGTTGAGATACTTTGCCGGGAGCGGGCTGGTCCGGTCCGGATCGTGGCCGACCAGCGCCCACGCCGCCCGTTCCGCACGCCGGGCGGTGGTCCGCGCCACGTGCAGCAGCGCCGCGCCCGCGGTGCCGCCGGGGAGGATGAAGGAGTCGAGCTTGCTCAGGCGTGCGTTGTACTCGTCGCACCAGCCCTCCAGGCGCTCGACGTACTCCTCGGTCACCCGCAGCGGCGGGTACTTCGGCTCCGGCTCGACAGGGGTCGACAGGTCGGCGCCGACGTCGAACAGGTCGTTCTGGATCGACCCGAGCACGCCCCGTAGTTCCTCGTCGAGCTGGCCCAGGGCGAGCGCGACGCCGATCGCCGCGTTGCACTCGTCGACATCCGCGTACGCGGCGATCCGTGGATCGGTCTTCGGGACCTGCTCGTTGTTGCTCAGCCTGGTCATGCCGGCGTCGCCGGCCTTGGTGTAGATGCGCGTGAGGTGGACGGCCATGACGCACAGCCTACGGATACCGGACCTGACGATCCCCGCACGGCCGGACGCCACGGCCGGCTGGCCCGCAGCTGTGGGCCCCGGCGACGCCGGTGACCCGGCGGTCAACGACGTCGACGTCATCCGGGTCTGCGGCGCAGCCCGGCTGGCGGGCACCGTGCACGTCGTCGGTGCCAAGAATTCGGCGCTGAAGTTGATGGCCGCCGCGCTGCTCGCCCCGGGTCGCAGCGTGATCACCAATGTTCCGCGGATCACCGACATCGCGATCATGGGGGAGGTGCTGCGACGGCTGGGCTGCGACGTCCGGTTCGACGCGGACGACCCCGTCGACCCGATGGTGGCCCGGGGCGGAGTCGCCCGGTCCCGCTCGGTGACCATCGACGTACCCGAGCAGCCGGGAGCTGAGGCCGACTACGACCTCGTGCGGCGGCTGCGCGCGTCGATCTGCGTGCTGGGCCCCCTGCTGGCCCGCCGGGGGTACGTCCGGGTGGCTCACCCCGGCGGCGACGCGATCGGGTCTCGCGGGCTGGACATGCACGTCTCCGGGCTGACCCGGATGGGCGCGGAGATCTCCGGCGAGCACGGTTTCGTCATCGCCGAGGCCCCACACGGGCTGCGCGGCGCGGACATCGTGTTGGATTTCCCCAGCGTGGGCGCCACCGAGAACCTGGTGATGGCCGCGGTCCTGGCCCAGGGCTCCACGATGATCGACAATGCGGCCCGGGAGCCGGAGATCGTCGACATCTGCACGATGCTCAACCAGATGGGCGCGCGGATCTCCGGCGCCGGCACGTCCACCCTGCGGATCACCGGCGTCGCCGGTCTGCGGCCGGTGCGTCACGCCACCGTGGGCGACCGGATCGTCGCCGGCACCTGGGCGTTCGGCGCCGCGATGACGCGCGGCGACGTGACGGTGACGGGGCTGGACCCGGCCTACCTGGAGGTCGCCCTGGACAAGGTCGTCGCGGCCGGCGGCCTGGTCGAGACCCGGGGAGACGGCTTCCGGGTACGCATGGACGACCGGCCCCGGGCGGTGGACGTGGTGACGCTGCCGTACCCCGGGTTCGCCACCGACCTGCTGCCCATGGCGATCGGGCTCGCGGCGGTCAGCGACGGCGCCTCCCTGATCACGGAGAACATCTTCGACGGCCGGTTCATGTTCGCCAACGAGATGATGCGGCTCGGCGCGGACATCAAGACCGACGGGCACCACGCGGTGGTCCGGGGGCGGGGGCGACTGTCCGGCGCTCCGGTGCGGGCCACCGACATCCGCGCCGGAGCCGGGTTGATCATCGCCGCGCTCTGCGCGGACGGGCCCACCGAGGTCTCGCACGTGCACCACGTCGACCGGGGGTACCCGGACTTCGTGGCCGACCTGCGCGCGCTCGGCGTGGCGGTCGAGCGGGGCACTGCCCCCGAGGAACCGTCGCTGGAGATCTGACGCCCGGCTGCGGCTCTCGCGTCCTCAGGTGGCCTGGAGCGAGGCACGCACGTGTCGACGTGCGTCGTGGATGCGTGACTTCAGGGTGCCGACCGGAATGGCGAGGTGGTCGGCGATCTGGTCGTAGGTCAACTGGCACAGGTCACGCAGCACCAGCGGGGCGACCAGTTCGGGTCGGTGCGCCTCCAGCCGCTCCAGCGCGTCCAGCAGGTCGAGTCGGGAACCCGCGATCACGCTCGTGGTGCGGGGGTCGGCGGCGTCGAGTGGCAGCACCGGAGTGGATTGCTCGTCGGCACGACGCTTGAGGCTTCGATACGTCTGCCGGGCGCAGTTGGCCGTGACGATGTGCAGCCAGGTGGAGAACTTCGAGCGGCCGGCGAAGCTGTCGATCTTGCGGGCGACCTGTAGGAGGGCGTCCTGACACGCCTCCTCGGCGTCCTGCCGACAGGGGAGGAGGCGCAGGCACTGCCGCAGAACCTGCGGGCCGATCCTGATCAGCAACGCGTCCAGCGCGGCGGCGTCGCCCCTGGCGGCACGACCGGCGAGCGCCTCGATATCAAGATCATCTGACATGCTCAGGCCCCGTTCCTCAGCGTCTTGTCGGCCATACTACGGGCGTGTCAGTTCCCGACAAGATCGGCCGTTACCGCGTTGTACGGCGTATCGGTTCTGGAGCGTTCGCCACTGTGTGGCTCGGCGCCGACGACGCTCTGGACGCTTCTGTCGCGATCAAGGTGCTGGCGGACAACTGGTCGTACCACGCTGATCTGCGGGAGCGGTTCGAGCAGGAGGCGCGCATCATGCGGCGGACGGATTCCAGTCTGCTGGTGCGTGTGCTCGACGTCGGTGAGCTGCCGGACGGGCGGCCGTACCTGGTGATGCCGTACGCGGCCGGCGGCACCCTCGCGGATCGACTCGTCGCGGGGCCGATGCCGGTACGGGAGGCGCTGCTCGTCGCGGCCGACATCGCCAGCGCCGTCACGGTGCTGCACGAGGCCGGCGTGCTGCACCGGGATCTCAAGCCGTCCAACGTGTTGTTCCAGCCGGCCGCCGACCGGGATCGGGTGCTCGTCGCCGACCTTGGCCTGGCCAAGGCGCTCGCCAACGCGTCAGGTTTCACGATCGCGGCCGGCACACCCGGCTACATGCCACCCGAGCAGGCGACCGCAGGTGGTGGTCTGGACATCCGCGCGGACGTGTACGCGATAGGCGCGACTACCTACCACATGCTGACCGGCCGCCCGCCCGAGCCGACATGGTCAAGTGGCAGCCGTACGGGCAGGTCCGGCCGCTCCCTGCCCCGCCCGTCCCAGCTTCGGCCCGGAGTTCCCTCCGAAGTGGACGACGTGGTGCGGCGGGCGCTGCATCCGGACCCGCGGCAACGCTGGGCCTCTGCCGCGGTGTTGCTCGAGGAACTGCACCGGGTCATCGCGTCGATGGAGCGGAACGCGGGCCGTGGCCGGTTCGTACGGCAGCTGGGGCGGGTCGTCGGCGTCGGGGTCGCACTGACCGCTGTGCTGGCGACGACGGGTTCCGGTTCCACGCTGCCGGAACGGTCGGGGTGGGTTCGCGTACACGATGCCTCTGGTGCTCTTTCGGTAGCGGTGCCGGCGAGCTGGGCGGGCCAGGTGAAGGACGCCGGCTGGGATCCTTCGGTGCTGCGACTCTCCGCTGGCCCGGCGCCGGGTCTCGTGGTCGCCCCGGATCTCGCCGTCTGGCCGGATCCGGCGAGTGGGATGCCCGGCGTCTTCGTCGGCGCGAGCAGGACCCTGCTCGCCGGCGGCCCGGCGCCCGCGTTGCCCAGCCACACCTCGTGCGTCCAGCAGCCCGACCGGACCGTGGACGTGGGCGGTAACCGGGCGCTGGTACGACGGTGGACATCGTGTGCCGCCTCGGTCTCGTTCAGCGAGGTGGTGTTCGCCGTTCCGCAGCGCGGCTTCGGCGTCTACGTGCAGATCAAGCAGGTCGGCGACGCGGACCTGACCGACGAGATCCTGACCGGCCTGCGGATCTCCAGCTCACTGGCACCGCAGGCCGGCCGTCTCGGGTCTGCCTACTCGTAGCAGTCCTGGTTCCTGAACTGCAGGGCCAGCCCGGTGACCTTGCCGTTCCTCGTCGCGATGCGGTAGGAGGCCTTGTCGTTACCGGGGACCGTCACGTAACCGCGAGCGTTTGTCGCCTCCGCGCCCTCGGCGGCCCGGTAAGCCGGGTAGATCCGAAGCATCTCGGCGCTCGACATGCCGATGCGCAGACCCTCGGGCGTCTTGATGCCGGGCCACACGCTGATGGCGGCGACTCCCAGGGTCGGCGAGAGGGTGACGTTCCCCTCTTCGGCCGGGGCGGCACGCAGGAATGACACACCGCAGCGGCCCGTGGTGTCGAACGGGCGCACCATTCCTGTCGCGGTGGCCTGCTGACGGGTCATCCCGAGCTTCAACGAGCCGATGCCCCTCGGGCCCAGGACGAGCGGAGCGGTGGTGGTGGCGCTGCTCGACGGCCGCGCGGACGGCGAAGACGACGCGGACGGCGAGGAGGACGCGGACGGCGTGGACGCCGTGGGTGTCCCGGTGGTGGCCGCGCTGATCACGGGGTCTGCTGAGCCGGCCGGCGCGGCGTCGCCGCTCTTGTGCACGGGTGACGAGCACGCGGCGACGAGCAGAAGGCAGGTGAGGGTTCCGACCAAGGGCGTTGCACGCATCATGAACTCCTGGCAAATTCCGCTGGGCTGTTGTCGTAGGGTTCGATGCACCCACACCGGCGTTTGTTCGCCGAGCGGAGTCGTGAATCCGTCACCGGTCCCTACCCCGCTCAGGCTCACCGGAAGCGCCCGACATCGTCAGGCGTGGAGCGCTTAGTCATCGTTCAGGCTCGCCGACTAGGGTGCAGGCAGGCACTCAATCGCAGCGAGGGAGAAGCAGATGGCGGGTCGACTCGCGGTCGTCGGGGCCGGGCTCATGGGCTCCGGCATCGCCCAGGTGGCGGCGCAGGCGGGCTGGCAGGTGACACTGCGCGACCTGGACGACGCGGCCACCACCCGAGGGCTCGGCGGCATCCGGAAGTCGCTGGAGAAGTTCGCCGAGAAGGGCAAGATCGAGGCGTCCGACGTCGAGGCGACCCTCGCGCGGATCACCCCGACCACCGACCTGGAGGCGGCCGCGGACGCGGACATCGTGGTCGAGGCGGTCTTCGAGCGGCTGGAGATCAAGCACGAGGTGTTCCGCGCCCTGGACAAGATCTGCAAGTCCGACGCGGTCCTCGCCACCAACACGTCGGCGATTCCGGTCACCCAGATCGCCGCGGTGACCGAGCGGCCCGAGGCCGTCGTCGGCACCCACTTCTTCTCGCCGGTGCCGATGATGCAGCTCTGCGAGCTGGTGCGCGGCTACAAGACCAGTGACGCCACGCTGGCCACCGTGCGGGCCTTCGCCGAGGAGATCGGCAAGACGGTCGTGGTGGTCAACAGGGACATCGCCGGCTTCGTCACCACCCGGCTGATCTCCGCCCTGGTGGTGGAGGCGGTCAAGCTTGTCGAGTCGGGCGTGGTGTCGGCGGAGGACCTGGACACCGCCTGCCGCCTGGGCTTCGGGCACGCCATGGGCCCGCTGGCCACCACCGACCTGACAGGCGTGGATGTGCTTCTGCACGCCTCGCAGAACATCTACACCGACACTGCTGACGAGAAGTTCTTCCCGCCGGAGCTGCTCCAGCGCATGGTCACCGCCGGCGACCTGGGCCGCAAGACCGGCAAGGGCTTCTACACGTACTGAGTCGCGACGGCCGGGGCGGCTGCCCGCCCCGGCCGACCGCTCAGCCGTCGCGCTTGGTGGTCCAGCGGAACGTGGTCAGGCAGAGCACCACGCCGATCACGCACCACAGGGCGAGCACCAGCGCGACACGGCCCAGCTCGAACGACCCGCCCGGCTCCTGGGCGCCGAAGCTCTCCGGCAGGAAGACCGCGCGCAGCCCCTGACACATCCACTTGAGCGGGAACAGCGCCGCCACCTGCTGCATCCAGGTGGGCAGGTCGGTGAAGACGAAGAACACCCCGGAGATGAACTGCAGCACCAGGGCGACCGGGGTGACCACCGCCGAGCCGCTGCGGGCGGTGCGGGCCAGCGACGAGATGGCGATGCCGCACAGGGTGCACGCGGTCACCCCGAGCACGGACACCCAACCGAAGGTGAACCACTTGCCGGCGGTGCCGGGCAGGTCGAGGTCGAAAAGTGCCACCGCGACGGCCAGCAGCAGCGCGGTCTCGGCGATGCCGATCGCCACCACCATGATCACCTTGCCGGCGAACCAGACCCACTTCGGCATGGGCGTGCCCCGGTAGCGCTTGAGCACGCCCCGGTCCCGCTCGATCGGGATCCAGATGCCCAGGTTCTGGAAGCTCACAGTCATCAGGCCGGTCGCGATCATGCCGGTGATGAAGTACTGCGTGAACTTGACCCCGCCGCCGATCGTCCCGTGGAAGATCGACGCGAAGATCAGGATCATGATGATGGGGAAGCCCATCGTGAAGACCACGGACTCCCGGCTGCGCAGGAACTGGGTGATCTCCAGCCGGCCCTGGCGCAGGGCCAGGGCGCCGGCGCCCGGCCGCCGGCCGTGGCTCGCGGCGACAGGCGTCGCCGGCTTCGTCGTGGTCGTCATCGCGCGTGTCCGATCATGGTGAGGTAGACGTCCTCCAGGGTCGGCCGGGTCACCGTGAGGCCGGGGACCTCGCCGCCGTGACGCGCGGCCAGGTCGGCCACGAAGGCCGTCGGCGTCGCGCTCTGCTCGCTCTGCAAGTTGCCTTCCGGGGTACGCCAGGAGACCGTCGCGAGGGCCTCCTGCCGATTGCCCAGCAGGTTCGGGGCAGCGACCTCGACCAGCCGGCCACCGGCGATCACGCCGACCCGGTCGGCGAGGGCCTCGGCCTCGTCCAGGTAGTGGGTGGTGAGCACGATTGTGGTGCCGGCCGCGGCGAGGTCGCGGATCAGCTCCCAGAACTCGCGGCGGGCCTCCGGGTCGAAGCCTGTGGTCGGCTCGTCGAGGAAGAGCAGCTCGGGGCGGCCGATGATGCCCAGCGCCACGTCGAGACGGCGCTTCTGCCCACCGGAGAGGGTGTGCGTGCGCGCCTTCGCCTTGCCGGTCAGCCCGACCCGCTCGATCACCTTGTCCGGGTCGTCGGCGTCGGGGTAGAAGCCGGAGAAGTGCCGGACCACCTCGGCCACGGTCAGCTCGTCGAACTCGCCCGTGCCCTGGAGCACGATGCCGACGCGCGAGCGCCAGTCCGGGGCGGGGTGTGCCGGGTCCGCGCCCAGCACGGAGACCTCACCCGCGTCGCGACGCCGGTAGCCCTCCAGGATTTCCACGGTGGTGGTCTTGCCGGCGCCGTTCGGGCCGAGCAACGCGAACACCTCGCCCCGGCGGACGTCGAGGTCCACGCCCGCCACCGCCACGTTGTCGCCGTACGCCTTGCGCAGCCCTCGGACGGAGATGGCCAGCTCGTCTTCCATGAGGTCAAGTGTGCGTCCTGGTCGGGCCTGCCCGCTGCCCGGGGTGTGGCGGTCAGCGCCACTGCGCGTATTTGACACCCAGGCGTCCGCGACATGGACGTGTGTGGTTTTCCACAACCCACTTTACTGAACGGTAACTTAGACTCCGGCCATGGATGAGACGCCGAGCCGGTTACCCGAGCGGGACCGCCCGTGGGTGATGCGCACGTACGCCGGTCACTCGTCGGCCGTCGCGACCAACGCCCTCTTCCGCCGCAACCTCGCCAAGGGCCAGACCGGCCTCTCGGTCGCCTTCGACCTGCCCACCCAGACGGGGTACGACCCGGACCACGAACTCGCCTCAGGTGAGGTCGGCCGGGTCGGCGTGCCGGTGACCCACCTGGGCGACATGCGGGCGCTCTTCGACGGCATCCCGCTCGCCGAGATGAACACCTCGATGACGATCAACGCCCCGGCGATGTGGCTGCTGGCCCTGTACGGCACGGTCGGCATCGAGCAGGACGCCGAACTGGCCCGCTGCGCCGGCACCACCCAGAACGACATCATCAAGGAGTACCTGTCCCGGGGGACGTACATCTTCCCGCCGGCCGCCTCCCTGCGGCTCACCGCCGACGTGGTGGCGTACACGCTGCGCGAGATGCCCCGGTGGAACCCGGTCAACATCTGCTCGTACCACCTTCAGGAAGCCGGCGCCACGCCCGTGCAGGAGGTCGGTTTCGCCCTGGCCACCGCCGTCGCCGTGCTCGACGCGGTCCGTGACTCCGGTCAGGTGCCGGCCGAGCGGATGGGCGACGTGGTCCAGCGGATCTCGTTCTTCGTCAACTCCGGTGTGCGCTTCGTCGAGGAGATCGCCAAGATGCGCGCGTTCGGCGTGCTCTGGGACGAGATCACCCGGGACCGGTACGGGGTGACCGACGCCCGGCAGCGGCGGTTCCGCTACGGCGTACAGGTCAACTCGCTCGGCCTCACCGAGGCGCAGCCGGAGAACAACATCCAGCGCATCGTGTTGGAGATGCTCGGCGTCACGATGTCCCGCGACGCCCGGGCCCGCGCCGTGCAACTGCCCGCCTGGAACGAGGCGCTCGGCCTGCCCCGCCCCTGGGACCAGCAGTGGTCGCTGCGGATGCAGCAGGTCCTGGCGTACGAGTCGGACCTGCTCGAATACCCCGACCTCTTCGCCGGCTCGCACGTGATGACCGCGCTCGTCGACGAGATCGTCACCGGAGCGCGCGTCGAGCTGGACAAGGTGCTGGAGCTGGGCGGGGTGGTCGCCGCCGTGGAGACCGGCTACCTCAAGAGCGCGCTTGTCGCCTCGCTCGCCGAGCGCCGCCGCCGGATCGAGTCCGGGGCCGACGTGGTGGTCGGCGTCAACAGGTACGCCGAGACCGAACCCTCCCCGCTGACCGTCGCCGGAGCGGAGGCCGTCGAACAGGTCGACCCCGCCGTCGAGGCGGCCGCCGTCGCCTCCGTACGCCAGTGGCGTGCCGGTCGGGACGACGCGGCGGTCGACGCGGCACTGGCCCGGCTCCGCGCGGACGCCGCGACCACCGCCAACCTGATGCCCGCGACCCTTGAGTGCGTGCGGGCCGGGGTGACCACCGGCGAGTGGGCGGGCGCGCTGCGTCAGGTCTTCGGCGAGTACCGCGCGCCCACCGGCCTGGCCGGCGCCACCGGCGGCGGCGGCGACCCCGGCCTCGCGGCCGTGCGCGAGCGCGTCACCGCCACGGCGCGCGAGCTGGGCAGCGGCCGGCTGCGGCTGCTGGTCGGCAAACCCGGCCTGGACGGGCACTCCAACGGCGCGGAACAGATCGCGGTACGCGCCCGCGATGCCGGCTTCGAGGTCATCTACCAGGGCATCAGGCTGACCGCCGGGCAGATCGTGGCAGCCGCCGTCGAGGAGGACGTCGACCTGGTCGGGCTCTCCGTGCTGTCCGGCTCGCACCTGGCCGCCGTACCCGCTGTGCTCGACGGGCTGCGCGCCGCCGGGCGGGCCGACCTGCCGGTGGTGGTGGGCGGCATCATCCCCACCGGAGACGCCGACACCCTGCGGGCAGCCGGGGTGGCCCGGGTCTTCACCCCGAAGGACTTCGCCCTCACCGGCATCATCGACGACCTGGTGACTGTCATCCGGCACGCCAACGACCTGCCCTGACCGTGCCGCTTGTCGAAGCCGGCGGCGGTCGGTCAGCGACCGGCGTACGTGATGCAGTCGGCCATGTCGTTGTCCGGGCCGACCTTGATCGACGACGCGTGGCATTCCAACTGCTCGTTGTGCCGACAGTCGGAACGCTGGCAGGCGCCCACCTGCGCGGTGAGGCCGTCCACGCCGCCGCGGACGGGCGACTCGACGAAGGTGTGGCAGTGCGCGTGGTCCATGCTGCCGATCGTGATCGCGAAGGCGTGGCAGTCACCGCCCTGGTTGTACGCACACGCCGCGACCACACACTCCTGGACCCGGGGCATCTCCATCGCTGTGGTCATGCCGACCTCCTCTAGGCTCTTGCCCCGATCCTAGGCATTTGCCGGTCGCCGAAGACCCGATATGTCCGCTCGCCGATCAGCCCTGGGGCAGCGCTTGGCGGTCCGCTCGCACCGTCCCGGCGGGGTCGTCAGGTTTGGCCGTGATCAACACCGGTTCGTTGATATCGGGGTGTCACGGTGCCGTGGATGCCCCGATATCAGCGAAGTCGTGTCGATCATCGTCCGTACGTTGGCTTCGGTGGGCGCGGAAGGCCGGTCTGGGCGTAGTGTCCGGTCCTGGGGTGTCTGGGGTGTGACCGGGTGCATCCGTGGGCCGGAATCGTGGCCGGCCGGGGGTCGTTACACACCCTGACGATCGCAGGAGCACGGCCCGCCGGCGCGATGGGCGGCCCCGGGAATGGCCCCGGCCCGACGGTCGTTACATCCGGTCCCGGCGCCACGAGCCCCCGCTCGCAGGCCGCCGACCCTGAGACTTTCCCCCTTTGAATCTGCAGCGCCGGACGAGGTGCTCACACCCCCGCCGTGCCGACCCCCGTCGGTCGCGTGGGTGTTCCTACCCCCGAAGGAGCTACCCCTGATGAACACGATCTTCCGTAAGAGCATGCTGTCGGTTGCTGGTCTCGCGTTCGCCGGTGGTGTCTTCGCCGGCCCGATCGCCGCCCACGCCGCCACGCCCGCGATGGACGCCAAGCCGGTCGCGGTCGTGCAGACCAGCGCGCCGAAGCCGCAGGGCGACCAGTCGCACATCACCCTCAACGGTGAGCAGACGGCCAACGCCAAGGCGATCATCGCCGCCACGAAGAAGGCCGGCCTGCCCGAACGCGCCGCGGTCATCTCCATCGCGACGAGCCTGCAGGAGTCGAAGCTCGACAACCTCGGCCACCTCGGCGACGCCAACGACCACGACTCGCTGGGCCTGTTCCAGCAGCGCCCCTCCAGTGGTTGGGGCACCCCCGAGCAGATCACCAACCCGGAGTACTCGACGACCGCGTTCCTCAAGGGCCTGCGTCAGGTCGACGGCTGGCAGGACATGCCCCTGACCGACGCCGCGCAGACCGTCCAGGTCTCCGCCTACCCCGACGCCTACGCCCAGTGGGAGCAGCAGGCCACCGACCTCGTCACCCAGCACTGGAACAGCTGACCCACCGCACGACCCGACCGACTGGCCGGCATCCCGAACCTCGGGTGCCGGCCAGCGGCATGTCCAGCCCTGACCCGCTGACCTGGCCGCTCGGCTCAGACGCGGAAGCCGGCGGCGCGGGCCGCCTCGCGTTCCCGACGGCGTTCTGATCGCCGACGGAGGAACCAGTAGATGAAGACGACCAGGCCCACCAGGAAGGCGAGCACCAGAACCGGCAGGATGATCGCCACCAGGGAGACGATCACGCTTGTCGCGTCCTCGGCGGTGCTGGCGACCGGGGCGCCGAACCCGGCGGTGGTCGCGTTGATCACTGGCCGTGCGGCGGACTTGAGCAGGTGTACGCCGAAGGCGAGCAGGACGCCGGTGGCCACGGGCACCCACTGGTGGGAGGTGAAGAAACTCCCCGGGTCGCTGACGGTCACGGTCTCCGAGGACGACCCGGCGCCGAAGGCGAGGCCGCCGGCGGTGGGCCGGACGACGGTCTGCACGACGTCGTTGATGTGGTCGACCACTGGCACCTTGTCCGCCACCATCTCGACGGCGAGCAGGACGGCCAGGATGACGATGACCCAGCCGTTGCCGAGCCACGTCCAGCCGCTGGGCAGGTCGATGAGGTCGCTGTAGCGGGCGAGCAGACCGAGGATGAGCAGGGGTATGTAGGCGTTCAGGCCCGCTGAGGCGGCGAGACCGGTGCCGGTGAGGACTTCGAACACCGTCTCAGCATCGCACCGACGCGCCAGTGCCGCTCGGTGGTGGTGGCCGGGTGCTCGGCTACCCTCGTCGGGTGCGGTTGGTCATTGCGAAGTGCTCGGTGGACTACGTCGGACGGCTCTCGGCTCACCTGCCGCCGGCCACTCGGCTGTTGATGGTGAAGGCGGACGGGTCGGTGTCCATCCATGCCGACGATCGTGCGTACAAGCCGCTCAACTGGATGAGCCCGCCGTGTCGGCTGGAGGAGGCCCCCGGCGTGTGGCGGGTGGTCAACAAGGCCGGCGAGGAGCTGCGGATCACCCTGGAGGAGGTCTTCCAGGACACCTCGTACGAGCTGGGTGTGGACCCTGGCCTGCGCAAGGACGGGGTCGAGGCGCACCTGCAGGAGTTGCTGGCCGCCAACCCGGGTGTGCTGGGCGAGGGGTACACGTTGGTGCGCCGCGAGTACATGACGGCGATCGGGCCGGTGGATCTGCTGTGCCGGGACGCCAACTCCGGCGCCGTCGCCGTCGAGATCAAGCGGCGTGGGGAGATCGACGGGGTGGAGCAGTTGACCCGCTATCTCGAACTGATGAACCGTGATCCGCTGCTCAGCCCGGTCACCGGGGTCTTCGCGGCTCAGGAGATCAAGCCGCAGGCCCGGGTGCTCGCCGCCGACCGGGGCATCCGCTGCGTGGTCGTCAACTACGACCGGCTGCGCGGCATCGAGAAGGACGAGCTGACCCTCTTCTGACCGAACCCCGGACGGACCCCGGACCCCGGACGGACCCCGGACCCCCGGACGGCTCGCGGCCGGTCACGCCCCGGTTCGCACGGCGATGAGGGACTTGGGCAGGCCGGCCACCCGCTCGATGAGCATCCGCGAGTCGGGGAAGTAGTGGCGCATCTGTGAACGGTCCAGCAGCTCGGTCCAGAGCACCTGGTGGATGGCGGCTTCATGGCTGCGGGTCGGTTTGTGCCCGAGGGGCCAGCGGCGGGCGAGCGCGGTGCGCAGCCGGATCGGCAGGAACTGCATTCCGGGTGCGATCCAGTGCGGCTCGATGGGGAAGTAGCGGTAGGGCGTCTGCACCCAGTGGCGATCGGCAAGTGACCTCGTGGCGGCGGCGAACCGCAGCCGACGTTCGTGCCCGCCGACGTGCTCCAGCACGGAGTTGGAGAAGACCAGGTCGTAGGTGCCGTTGGTGACGTGGGCTGGCAGGTCGCAGGCGTCGGCCTGTTCGACGTGGGCCCATTCCGGCACCGCGGCGGGCGGCTGTTCCAGGTTGACCACTGTCACCCGGGCCGGTCGGACGGTGGCGCGGTGCCAGGTGCCGAGCCGGCCGCCGAGGTCGACGACGTGCATGTCGCCGATGTCGGGGAAGGTGCGCGCCAGCCAGTCCGAACGACGACGCCTCTGCCGGGCGCTCCACGACTGGTCACTGTCGACGAGGCGGTGGCGCAATCGATTGTGGCCCATTTAACGCAATGTACCGCCGCGAGCACGCTGTATAAACATGTGGATGCGCCGATCAGCGTCCAGATCGGCTATCCGACACTCATCTGCCGTACATCATCTTGATGGCCTTGACGAGGCGGGCCATGTCGGTCGGGGTGCGTTCGAAGGTCATCGACGGCAGCAGCGATCGTGCCCGGCGGCGGGTGATGGCCTTGGCGCGGCCGAACTCGCGCAGGCCGTCCTCGCCGTGGATCCGCCCGAAGCCTGAGTCACCGACACCACCGAACGGCAGGGTGGACATCCCGGCGAAGGTCAGAGTCGAGTTGATCGAGGCCATTCCCGAGCGCAGGCGCCGCGCGATGGCCAGCGCCCGCTGCCGGCCGAAGACCGAACCCCCCAGGCCGTACGACAGGGCGTTGGCGCGGGCGACGGCCTCGTCGGCGTCGCGGACCCGGGTGATGGTCAGCGTCGGGCCGAAGGTCTCTTCGCGGACGGCGGCCGACTCCTCCGGGACGTCCACCAGCACGGTCGGATGCACGTACGGGGGTTGCACCGCGTCGGGGCCGCCGAGCACGGCGCGACCGCCGGCGCTGACCGCGGCCTCGATGTGTCGCCGGATCACGTCGATCTGGCCGGGCATGGTGATCGGGCCGATGTCGGTACCCTCCGCGCCGACGGTCAGCCGGCCGGCGCGTGCGACGACCTTGTCGACGAAGGCGTCGAAGACCGGGTCGACGGCGTAGACCCGTTCGATGCCGATGCACGTCTGGCCGGCGTTGGTCATGGCGCCCCAGACGCACGCCTCGGCGGCCGCGTCCAGGTTGGCGTCGCTGTCGACGATCATGGCGTCCTTGCCGCCGCCCTCGATCAGCACCGGGGTCAGCGTCTCGGCGCAGGCGGCCATCACCTTGCGGGCGGTCGCGGTGGAGCCGGTGAAGGCCACCTTGTCGACGCCGGAGCGGCACAGCGCGGCGCCCACGTCCCCGAGGCCGTGCACGGCGGTGAACACCTGCTGCTCGGGCACCACCTCGGCGAAGGTGTCCACAAGCCACTGGCCGACGACCGGCGTGTACTCGCTGGGCTTGAGCACGACGGCGTTGCCGGCGGCCAGGGCGTACGCGGCGGAGCCGATCGGGGTGAAGACCGGATAGTTCCACGGGCCGATCACGCCGACGACGCCGAACGGCTGGTATTCCAGGTGACCGGAGAACTCGGCGAGGATGAGCCGCGACCGGACCCGGCGCGGGCCGAGCACCCGGCCAGCGTTGCGGGCCGCCCAGTCGACGTGCTCGATCGCGGTGACGACCTCGACGATGGCGTCGGGAACCGGCTTGCCGCCCTCGACGTGCATCAGCTCGGCGAGCTGCTCGATCCGCTGGGCGAGTAGCGCGCGCCAGCGCAGCAGCCGTTGCCGGCGGCCGGTGAAGCCCAGGCCGGCCCACCACTCGCTGGCGGCGCGCGCCTGGTCGACGGCCTGGCGCACGGCGGCCTCGGTGGCGACGGGAAGGCGGCCGGCTTCGATGCCGGTGGCCGGACTGGTGGAAACCAGCTCGTCCGCCTCGATGCGAGGGGTGCCGGGGGCGTGCACAGCCGTCATGGCGGAAGTCTAGACCCGAAGATTACTCACCGGTAGGCCGCGATTTCGGCCCGCCGGGACGGGAGTCGCGGTGACCCGCCCACTCGTTGATCAGTGCAGGTCAGACACCGGGTGCCGGGGGTCGGCCGCCCGAACCGTCGAACGGTGGGTGGCCGGGAGGTGGCGAGGAGGTGACCGGCCGGTCGGTATTGACGATTACCGTCTGATGGCAGGCTGACGCGCGGAGTAACGGTGTGGGGTGGAGGGCTGACTGTCCATGGAGGAACATCCGGAACTGCTGCCGTTGTTGACGGTCGCCGGTGGGCCGATGCGCGGAGCGAGCTTTCGCTTACGGGTCGACCCGCAGGTGATCGGTCGAGCGCCGAGCGGGCACGTGGTCATCAACGATCCGCACCTGAGTCGCCGGCACGCCGAGGTGTGGCTGGCCCCGGAGGGTGCATCGCTGCGTGACCTGGGCTCGACAAACGGCACCTGGCTCAACGACCGCCGGATCACCGAGGTGGAGCGCCTCTCCGACGGTGACGTGATCCGGCTCGGCCGCACCGAGCTGCGCCTGTTCGATCCGGGGGTCGCGCACACGGATCCGGTCGGGCTCAGCTTCGGCCCGTCCCGGCGGGACGTCCGACCGACACTGCCACTGCCGCTGGCCACGCCGCCGACCGCCCGCCGCTGACCGCCGGGCCCGCCGGGCCCGCCGGGACCGACGGAGCCGACGGAGTCGCCGGAGCTGCCGGAGCCGGCGGGACCGACAGAGCCGTCGGAGCCGGCGGGACCGCCGGGAACGGTGGCGTCGGCCACACCGGGCGGCGTCGCCGGGTGGCTGGCAGGCACCTGGACCGGCGGAGAGCGGCGTGGCAGCATGCCGCGGATGGAGAGCGAGCGGCGGGTCGTGACGGCGAACGGCACCACCCAGGCGGTACGGGTGGCCGGCCCGCCGGACGGCACTCCGGTGCTGCTGATCCACGGCAACTGCTCCTCCTCGCTGTTCTGGGAACCGCTGCTTCGGCGGCTGCCGCCGACGCTGCGCGTCGTGGCCCCCGACCTGCGGGGGTACGGCGACTCCGCCACCGCTCCGGTGAACGCCACGCGGGGCCTGCGGGACTTCGCCGACGACGTCGCCGCCCTACTTGACGACCCGACGCTCTTCCCCACCGCAGGCAGCGCCACCGCCGCCAGGGGCAGCGCCACCGCCGGCAGTGCCGCCACCGCCGGCACCGCCGGCACCGCAAGCGGCGGTGGCAGCGATACCGGCAGCGGCCTGCCCGTGGTGGTCGGGCACTCCCTCGGCGGGGGAGTGGCGATGCAGTTGCTCGTCGACCATCCGCACCGAGTGGGCGCGCTGCTGTTGGCCGCGCCGGTGTCGCCGTACGGCTTCGGTGGCACGCGTGACCTGACAGGTACGCCGACCACGCCCGACTTCGCCGGTACCGGCGCGGGCACGGCCAACGCGGACTTCGTCGCGCGGCTCGCCGCCGGTGACCGTGGCGTCGACGCGCCGGCCAGCCCGCGCGCCGTGCTGCGGGCCACCTACGTGGCCGATCCCGCCGCGCTGGGCGTCGACGAGGAGTTGCTGTTGGACAGTCTGCTGTCCACGGCGACCGGCGAGGACAACTATCCCGGCACGGCGGTGCCGTCGGCGAACTGGCCGGGTACCGCGCCGGGGGAGCGGGGCGTGCTCAACGCGCTCGCCCCGACCTGGTTCCGGATCGCCGACGACCTGGTGGCCGTCGCCCACAAGCCGCCGGTCACCTGGGTACGCGGGGACGCCGACGTGATCGTCTCGGACACGTCGCTGTTCGACCTGGCGTACCTGGGTTCGCTTGGTGTCGTGCCCGGCTGGCCGGGGGAGGAGTCCTGCCCGCCGCAGCCGATGGTCGGCCAGACCCGTGCGGTGCTGGAGCGGTACGTGGCGGCGGGCGGCGGCGCGTACCGCGAGGTGGTGTTGCCCGGCTGCGGGCACAGCCCGCACCTGGAACGCCCGGCGGAGTTCGTCGCGGAGCTGCTGGCGCTGACCGGCGTGCCGGCCGTCTAGCGACCCCACGTCGTGGGCGGTGAAATATGCCACGGCGTCTCGACAACCAAGCGTCACGTGGCAGACTCGCGCGCATAACCTTAGCGGCCGTTCAGTGGCCGTGCGGAGTGTCTGGGGAGGCCGGTCGTGGCGCGCGAGTTCAGCACCGTGGGCGTGGTGGGGCTGGGCACCATGGGTGCCGGCATCGTCGAGGTCTTCGCCCGCAACGGCATCGACGTGCTCGCGGTCGAGATCTCCGAGTCGGCGCTGGAGCGCGGCCGGGCCACCCTCACCGGCTCCACCGATCGCGCGGTGGCCAAGGGCAAGCTCGCCGAGGCGGACCGGGACGCCCTGCACGAGCGGGTGCGCTTCGCGGTGGGGCTGGACGCCCTGCACTCCGTGGACCTGGTGATCGAGGCGGTGCCCGAGCACCTGGACCTCAAGCAGCGGATCTTCGCGGAGCTGGACCGGGTCTGCCGGCCGGACACCATCCTCGCCACCAACACCTCGTCGTTGAGCGTCACCGAGATATCGGTCGCCACCACCCGGCCCAACCAGGTGATCGGCATCCACTTCTTCAACCCCGCGCCGGTGATGAAGCTGGTCGAGGTGGTCCGTACGGTCGTCACCGCGCCCGAGGTGGTCGCCGACGTCGAGGCGCTGTGCGCCCGGCTCGGCAAGGTCGACGTCACCATCAACGACCGGGCCGGCTTCATCGCCAACGCGCTGCTCTTCGGCTACCTCAACCACGCGGTCGCCATGGTCGAGTCGCACTACGCGACCCGGGAGGACATCGACGCGGCGATGAAGCTCGGCTGCGGCCTGCCGATGGGCCCGCTGGCGCTGATGGACCTGATCGGCCTGGACACGGCGTACGAGATCCTGGACACGATGTACCGGCGCGGCGGGCGGGACCGCCGGCACGCCCCCGTGCCCCTGCTCAAGCAGATGGTGACGGCGGGGCTGCTCGGTCGGAAGTCCGGTAGGGGTTTCTACACCTACCAGCGGCCGGGCTCCCCTGTCGTCGTACCGGATGAGGCGACGCCGCCGGCCGCGGAGGCCGCGCTCGCCGACGGCGACCGCGCCATCACCAAGGTCGGCGTGGTGGGTTCCGGGACGATGGCCACCGGGATCATCGAGGTGTTCGCGAAGGCCGGGTACGAGGTCGTCTCGGTGACCCGGGGCGCGGAGAAGTCCACGGCCGTCTGCGAGGCGGTGAAGACCTCGCTGAACAAGGGCGTGGTGCGCGGCAAGCTCGCCGAGGCCGACCGGGACGCCGCGCTCGGCCGGATCAGCTGGTCGGCCACGCTCGACCACCTCGCCGACGTCGACCTGGTGGTCGAGGCGGTCGTCGAGGAGTTGAGCGTGAAGAAGGCGCTCTTCGCCAGCCTCGACGAGATCTGCAAGCCGGGCGTGGTGCTGGCCACCACCACCTCGTCCCTGCCGGTGATCGACGTGGCGATGGCCACCCACCGGCCGGCCGACGTGGTGGGTCTGCACTTCTTCAACCCGGCGCCGATCATGCCGCTTGTCGAGGTCGTCCGGACCATCCGCACCTCACCGGAGGCCACCGCCACCGCCCGCGCGGTCTGCGCCGCGCTGGGCAAGACAGGTGTGGTCTGCGGCGACCGGTCCGGGTTCATCGTCAACGCGCTGCTCTTCCCGTACCTGAACGACGCGGTGAGGATGCTTGAGGCCAGCTACTCCACTGCCGACGACATCGACCACGCCATGAAGCTGGGCTGCGGCTACCCGATGGGCCCCTTCGAGCTGCTCGACGTGGTGGGGCTGGACGTCGCGCTGGCCATCCAGCGGGAGCTGTACCTGGAGCTGCGCGAGCCGGGCTTCGCGCCCGCGCCGCTGCTGGAGCACCTGGTGACCGCCGGCTACCTGGGCCGCAAGACCCGCCGCGGTTTCCGCGACCACTCGCACCGCTGACCGGGTCAACGCCGGACGGTCCCTACCGCGTCTACAGGATGTGACCTTCGAGGAGTACGTCGGCAGTCGAGGCCCGGCCCTGTACCGGCTGGCCCGACTGCTCACCGGTGACGAGCACCGGGCCGAGGACCTCACCCAGGAGGTGTTGTCCCAGGCGTACGTGCACTGGCGTCGGATCTCCCGCGCCGACCGCCCCGACGTGTACGTGCGACGGATGCTCGTCAACGCCAACAACTCCTGGTGGCGACGCCGCTCGAACCGGGAAGTGGTCATCGACGCCGTCGTCGACGGGCCGCACCGGGGCGACGTCGGCGGCGAGGCGGCCGACCGGGACGAGATGTGGCGGCTGATCATCGGCCTGCCCGACCGTCAGCGGGCGGTGCTGGTGCTGCGCTACTACGAGGACCTCGACGACGCGACGATCGCGCAGATCCTGAACTGCTCGCCGGTCACCGTCCGCACCCACGCCATGCGGGCCCTCGCCAACCTCCGGGAGCGCTGCGGCGTTCCGACGACGAACGGGAGCCGACAGTGACCGACCTCGACCAGCGGATCAACCAGACGCTGCGCGAGCGCGCCGAGGGCAGCGTGGACACCGACCGGCTGCTGGCCGCCGCCGTGGTGCGGGGACGCGGTCGGGTACGCCGTCGGCGTACCGTCGCCGGTCTCGCGCTCGGTGTGGTGGCGGTCCTCGGCCTGGGCGTGGTGACGGACCCGGCGGGCCTGGTCGACTCCGGCCCGGACGTGACGCCCGGCCCCGGTCTGCCGGCGGATGCCGTGGTGGCCGTGGTGCCGCCGCGCGCCGACGGCGTGCCGGGCGCGGCCGCCCAACCCGATCTGCTCGGCGCCGATCCGCAGTTGCTGCACTTCGGGTTCTCCTCGGACGGGTTCCGCTACCTGTCCTGGTCGGTGCAGAGCGGCGTGGAGATGGCGCGGCTCGACGTCGACGGGCACACGGTCACCCTGGAGCTCTCCGCGTCCCCCGAGGCGCTGCCCATGCGCGCCCCCGGGCTGCCGGCGCTGGTGCCGGAGCTGATCACGGAGGGCGTCTTCGACGGGTCGGTGTCGCACGCCCCGGGGCCCTACGGCGTCACGGTCTGGCTGCGGCACTGGCAACCGGCCCCCGGGGTGTACGCCCGGGCCACCGCCATCGCCGACGGCGAGCGGGAGTTGCTCGAGGTGGCCGGCGCGTTGCGGCTCGACCAGGCGCGCCGCTGCGGTGGGCCGCTGCGACTCACGACGCTGCCGGCGGGAGCCGAGGTGACCAGGTGCGAGGTGACTGTGGCGCCGTTCCCGGCCGCGTTCGGCGTGGTGCTGATGGTCACCCGAGGTGCCGAGGCGCACGTCACCGTCGAGGTGCAGTATGCGGTCGGCATCGCCGGGAACCGCACCGAGGGAAACCGGACGATCGGCGGGAGACCCGCCTACCGCGACCCTCTGGGCGTGCTCGAACTCCTCGGCTTCCCCAAGGCTCACCTGACCGCCAACCTCGGTTTTCCGAGCCGGGGGTTCACCGAGGAGGACGCGGTCACGATCCTGGGCGGGGCGCAGGTGGCCGAGCACCTGGACCGGCCCACGACCTGGTGACCGCCCCGGGCCGTCCCGCGCGGCGGACCGTACGCTTGGTGACTGTGAGCCCCCGTCGCAACCGCCCTCGTCGGGACGAGAACGCCAACCTGGACGCCGACCGGGCCCGGCAGGGCGTCGCCTCGGTGCAGCAGTGGACCGACGGCGCCTGGCAGGTACGCGGCATCGGAGCGGGGGCCTCGGTCAAGACGTACCGCTGCCCCGGTTGTGACCAGGAGATCCGACCCGGGGTGGCGCACCTCGTGGCCTGGCCCGCCGACGGCCTGGGTGACCTGACCGACCGCCGGCACTGGCACAGCGGCTGCTGGCGTGCCCGGGAGCGGCGCGGCCCGGCGGTGCAGCGCGGCCGGGGCACGCCGCGCTACTGAGCGACCTGGATCACCCTGTTCGTGCCTGGGCGGGCGGTCGCGGCGAGTTCGCGACAGACTTGTGCGGTGAGCACAGCGATCCGCGCGTCGTCGATCCTGCCCGGCCGCCGGGAGGACATCGAGCTGCACACCGCCGACGGTCTACGGCTGGTCGGCGAGCTGGCCCTGCCGGCCGACCGGCCGCCGGTGGCCACCCTCGTCTGCCTGCACCCGCTGCCCACCCACGGCGGAATGATGGACAGCCACGTGTTCCGCAAGGCGGCGTGGCGGCTGCCCGCGCTTGCCGACCTGGCCGTGCTCCGGTTCAACACCCGGGGCACCAGCAGTGTGCGGGGCACCAGCGAGGGTGCGTTCGACGGCGCGGTGGGCGAGCGCTACGACGTGGCCGCCGCCATCGAGTACGCGGAGTTCGCCGAACTGCCCAACATCTGGCTCGTCGGCTGGTCGTTCGGCACCGACCTAGCCCTGAAGTACGGCTGCGACCCGACGATCGCCGGGGCCATCCTGCTCTCCCCGCCGCTGCGCTTCTCCGCCCCGGAGGACCTGGCCACCTGGGCCGCCTCGGGTCGACCGCTGACGGCGCTGGTGCCGGAGTTCGACGACTACCTGCGCCCGGACGAGGCGCGGGAGCGGTTCGCCGCGGTGCCGCAGGCCGAGGTGGTCGGGGTGCCCGGCGCGAAGCACCTCTGGGTCGGCGACGCGGAGACGGTGCTCGACGAGATCGTCAAGCGGGTCAACCCGGCGGTCGAGGTGCCGCTGCCGACGACCTGGGACGGGCCGATGGAGGCCGGCGACGTCAGCGCGTACGCCGACCGGACGGTGGCCGCCTTCGCGGACACGCCCGTCCCCGGGCCGGCCGACTGACGCTCAGCTCCTCTCCTGCCGGGGGAGCACCACCTCACGCAGGATCAGTTGCAGCGCGGCCACCGTGGGGATGGCGATCAGCGCGCCCACCACGCCGAGCAGCGCCACCCCGAGCAGTGCGGCCAGCAGTGCGGCGACCTCGTTGACCTCCACCGAACGCCGCATCACCTTCGGGTAGATGAGGTAGTTCTCGACCTGCTGGTAGATCAGGAAGAAGACCGCGCAGGCGATGCCTGTGGGCAGGCCGGCGGCGAAGCCGACCAGGCTCACGATCACCGCGCCGAGGGTCGCGCCGATCTGCGGGATCAGGTCGGTCACCGCGACGACCACGGCAAGCGCGAACGGGTACGGCAGTCCCACGATCAGCGCGAACACGAACGTGGTCGCGCCGGCCAGCACGGCGATGCTCAGCGCGCCGACCATGTAGGCGCCCACCTTTGCCAGGATCTCGTCGCCGATCAGCTGCACACGCTCCCGCCGCGACCGGGGCACCAACGAGTAGCCAAGCGACCGCAGCTTGTTGAAGTAGGCAAGGAAGTAGATCGTCAGCACCAGCACCGTCAACGTCCGGAACACCGTGCCGAAGATCAGTTGAGCGCCGCCGAGTACCCCGCCGAGCGCCCGGCCGATGGTGTTCGCGTTGGCCGCGCCCTGCACCCGCTCCACCACGTCGTACCGCTCCACCAGGTCGTTGACCGTCGGATTGCGGCGCAACTCGTCGAGCAGACTCGGGATCTGGTCGATGAACTGCCCCGACTGCGTGACGATCGGCGGGACCAGCGCCACGATGCCGCCGCAGAGCAGCAGCACCACGGTCAACGCCACCACAGTCACCCCCAGGCCGTGGGGCACACCCCAGGTGCGCAACCGCACCACCGCCGGGTTGAGGCCCACCGCGAGGAAGAGCGCGATCACCACCAGCACCAGGATGCCGCCGGCATTGCGAATCCCCAGATAGAGGGTGTACGCCAGCAGCACGCCAAGCGCGCCCGTGAAGCCGATCAGGAAGCTGCTGCGGCGCAGGGGACGCCCAGGCGTGCCGAACTTCCCCGACGGCACGGCAGGTGGCTCCTCGGGGTCGATTCCCGGGGCGGGGACCGGCACCGCCGGTGGAGTCTCCGCCGACGTCGACGTCTGCCCTGGTGGGGGACTCGGGGTCGCGTCCGGGTCGTCGGCCGACGGGTCGTGCTGTGGCACCAGGGGCCTCCCGGCTCAGGCGGTACGACGACTGGCGACGGCCACGAACGCCCGCCACGCGACAGGCGCGAACACCAACACCGGGCCGGACGGATCCTTGCTGTCCCGCACCCCCACCACCCCGGGCAGATTGTCCGCCACCTCGACGCACTCACCATTGCCGCTACGGGTGGACGTACGCCACTGAGCGCCGGTCAGGTCCATGACGTGACCACTTCCTTCATCAGCTCGATCGACTGCTGGCGGGGCAACGCACTGTTTCTGATCATCTCCCAGCGCGTCAGCAGCGTAGCCACCTCGTGGTCGCTGTCGACCACAAGGCCGTCAATCTGGTGTTCCATGTGCCCTACCCAGCCCCCGTCCGCGCCTCGGGCGAGATTGAACGGGCCCGACAGGCCGACATGCAACCCGCCTCCGGCCGGCACGATGTGCAGACTGACGTGCGGCCGTGCCAGGCTGGCGACCAGATGGCTGATCTGCTCGACCATCAGCCCTCGGACCTCCTCGCCGGCACGCCGCAGCACCAACTCGTCGACGACCGCGACGAACTGCGGCGGCTCTGGCTGAGCCAACAGCGACTGTCGGTCCAGGCGGGCGTGGACTCGTCGTTCCACCTCGTCGTCGCTCAACAGGTCGTCGCAGCGGATCACCGCGCGGGCGTAGTTCTCGGTCTGGAGCAGGCCGGGGATCAGCGTGGGTTGGAAGCAGCGCAGTTGGCGGGCGCTGCGCTCGGCGTCCAGCCAGGGCCGGAACCAGCTCGGTTGGCCGTCCCGCTCGGCGAGCTTGAGCAAGTGGACGAGTAGGCCGCCGGTGGTCAGCACCTCGTCGGCGCGGGCCAGGAAGAGCCGGTCCAGCGGGCGTTGGCCCAGCTCCAGCGCGGACACCATCGAGCCGGAGTAGTGCACCAGCCGACCGAAGTCCTCCTGGCTCATCCCGGCGCCGATCCGCAGTCGACGCAGTTGCGCCCGGATCATGTCGGCCGTCGGCGCGGCGTCGCCTTCCACAGTGCCTCCGCAGGTCGAGGGTCGTCTCCACCGGCCGACCCGGCGGGGCCTGCCGTTCCCGCAGTCACCCCACCGGACGCGGCGATGCCTTCCGACCGTAGTCGTGTTCTCAGCAGACTGTCACGTACCGGATCGTCCCGGACCGGTTCGGTTTCCACCGTCCGGGCCTGCCGTCGCACGGCGGCCGGCCCGGGCCCCAGTCGAGGAGGCAACCCCATGTCCACGTCTCGCCCCGCCGGCCGGTCGTTGCCCGTCACCATGGCCACGGCGTCGCGGCCGTCCACCGGCTGCACACCGTCGGATCCGACCTCGGGCGGCGGGGCGCGTACCCCGGTGTCGGGGCCGTCCGCCGGTCGCAGGCCGCCGGATCCCCGATCAGGCGGCCAAGCACGTACGCCGGTGTCGGGGCCGTCCGCCGGTCGCAGGCCGCCGGGTCCGACCTCGGGTGGCGGGGCGCCCACCCCGGTGTCGGGGTTGCCGCAGCCGCGGCTCGGGCCGTACCCCATGTTCCCGCGACCCTGCGGCACGCGGACGCCGCACACCCCGCTGCGACCGATGTGGTGCTGCCGGGCCGACGGCCTACCCTGGCCCTGCGCGGACGCCCGGCTGCTGCTCAAGGCGGAGTTCGACGAGGATCCGGCCGCGTTGACCATCTACCTCGCAGGGCTGTACCACGAGGCGGCGCACGACCTGTACCAGCTCAATCCCTACGACGGGCCGGCGCCCAGGGAGCTGTTCGAACGCTTCGTGGCCTGGGGCCCGTTCCGCCGCCCGATCCTCGACCCAAGCCCCGAAGACCGGGCTTGACCCACTCGGGTTGCAGGAAATCGGGATGTCCGGGGTAGCCGGACACCCCGATTTCGCTGATCTCGTGTCGATCTTGAGGTCGCGGTGCCGTGCCGGCGGTCAGTCCTTCTCGATCGTGACCTTGCTGGGCTTGGCGCTGCGCTCGTCGGTGGTCGGCTTGCTGGGGCGCTTGCCGTTCTCACCGGTGCTGGTGATCTTCGTTGGCTTGGCGCCCCGGCCACCCTCGCCCGGAACGGCCGCCACAGTGGGCTCGCCGTCCACCCCGGCGCTGGCCGCGCCACCGTCGACAGTGGTCATCGGCTCGGCCACCGGCCGGGTCGTGGACTGCCCGGACTCGCCGCCCGCGGCGGCGTTCGCCGGCTGCCGGGCGTCGTCGGTCTCGCCCGTGCGGCCGTTCGCGCTGCCGGCATCGGCAAGCACGCTGGCGTCGTCGGGCTTCAGAGCGGCCACGGCACCGGCGCCGACAGGCGTACCAGCGTCGTCGGGCTCGCCCTTGCGACCGCCCACCGTGCCAGCGTCGGCGGGCGCGGCAGCCCCGTCGTCACCGATGCCCGACCCGGTCACGGCCTCGCCGCCTGCCGACGCGGACACGGTCGCAGTCCCGGCCGGCGCGTCGGGGCGGTCGCCAGTGGCCGGTGTCGTCGGGCCGTCGATCGGGCCGGTGGTGCCGCGGAGCCGCACCTCGGTCATCTGCCGTTCGAGTTCGTCGGACTCCTGCCGCGCCTTCCAGGTCTCCTGCCGCAGGTCGGCGAGCTCTTGTTGCGCCTGCGCGATCTCCAGCATCACCTGGGCGAGCTGCTGCCGGCCGGCCGCCGACTCCTGCTGTGTCGCCGCCAGGTGCTGCTGCGTGGTGGCGAGGTGCTGCTGGGTGGTGGCCGCGTACTCCTCGAACTGGCGGCGCGAGGCCGCGACGTGCTCGTCGGCCTTGCGGCGCTTGTCGCCCGCCTCGGTCTCGGCCCGGCCCAGCAGCTCGGCGGCCTCCGTCTCGGCGCGCTCGCGCAGGGCCGACGCGTCCCGTTCGGCCGCCAGGCGGATCGCCTCGGCACCCTGCTCGATCTCGTTCTTACGACCTGTGTACTCGGTCTCCAGCGCGTCCTTGCGGGTCGAGTACTCGGTCTCCAGCTCGTCGCGCCGGGCGGTGAAGCCCGACTCCAGCTCGGTGCTGCGCGCGGTCCAGCCCGACTCCAGCTCCTGCTGGCGGGACTCGTGCTGCTTGTCCAGCTCGTCGCGGCGCTTGGCGAACTCCTGCTCGGCGGTGGACCGTCGCTGGGCCAGCTCGCGATCGGCCGCCTCGCGCCGCGAGTTGACCTCCTGCTCCACGCCGGCCCGCCAGGCGCCCAGCTCCTGCTGGGTCTGCGCCCGGGACTGCTGCACGTACGCCTCGGTCTCGCCGCGCATCCGCTGCACGTACGCCTCGGTCTCGGCCCGGCTGCGCTTGGCCGACTCGGACGCCTGCGTGGTCAGCCGCTCGGCCTCCTGCTGTGCCTTGGCGCGGGTGGCCCGGCCGGCCATCGACGCGTCGTCGATGATCTGCTTGGCCTCCTGCTGTGCCTTGGCGTGAGTCGCCCGGCCCGCCTCGGTCGCCGTGTCGGTGAGCCGCTTGGCCTCCTGCTGGGCCTTGGCGTGCACCTCCTTGGCCGCCTCGCGCAGCTCGCCGGCCTCCTGCCGAGCTGTGGTCAGCGCCTCGCGGGCGGCCTCGCGCAGCTTGGTGGCCTCCTGCTGTGCCCGGGTGTGGATCTCCTTGGCGGTGTCCCGCAGGTGGGTGGCCTCCTGCTGGGCCTTGGCCAGCTCGTCCTGCGCGGCCTTGCGCAGCTTCGCCGACTCGTCCTTGGCCGACCGCAGGGTGGCGTCCGCCTCGGCGCGGCGGGAGGCGCTGTGCCGCTCCTCCTCCTGGCGCCGGGCGGCGAGAGCGATCTCGAAGTCCTTCAACGCCCGCGCGGCCTGCTCGCGGGCCTCTTCGATGATGTGCTCGGCGGTGGCGCGACGGGCCTCGATCTCCTCGTTGGCCGCGGAGAGGATCTGCTCGGCCTGCTCCTCGGCGAGGGTGAGGATCGACTCGACGCGGGGGCCCAGGTGCCGGAAGGAGGCGCGGTCCACCACGTTCATCTGCTTGCGGACCTGGGTCAGATCCCGTTGCAGAACCTCGACCTGGCCGGCGAGCTTGTGGATCTGTGTATAGGCCTGTTCCCGTTCGGCGGCGAGGGTCGCGATCTCGTGCTCGGCACGCGCGACGTACCTGTCAACCTGTTTCTTCTCGTACCCCCGCAGAGCGGACTCGAAGCTGGGCTCCGTGGTCACGTCCCCGCCGAGAGCGAACAGTTCCTCGCCGTGCGACATGCCCCCATCCTCACACGCATCGCCCCCTGCTGGGGCGATACGGACGCCCCTTGTGGGACCTACTTCACTCCGTGGCGAGAGCACCACACCAAGGGTTGGGAAACGCACACGGCGCGAGGTCACACCGGTCACCCGGTGTCACCTCGCGCCGTTCGATGCCCCGACCTGACGCCTCGCGTCAGCCGGCGGTCTCCGCGGTCACACGCTCCTGACCACCGTCGGTCTTCTTCGCCTCCGGCTTGGCCGCCGGGGCAGCCGCCGCCGGCACGCCGGGCACGATGCCGGCGAGCCCGGAGAGCATCTGACCGAGCTGCGAGGTGACCGCGTCCTTCTGCCGGGTGAGGTCCTCGACCTCGCGACGGGCGGCCTGCGTGGTGTGCTCGGCCTCGCTGCGCGCCTCGGTGAGCAGGCGCTGCGACTCGGCCTTGGCCTCGTTGAGCGTCTTCTCGGAGTGCGCCTTGGCCTTGTCGATCGTCTCGGCGGCGTTGCGCTCCGACTCGACCCGGCGGGCCTCGGCGCGCTGCTCGATCTCCTTCGCGCGCTCCTGGGCGGCACGAGCGCGCTGCTCGGCCTCGCTGACCATCTTCTGGGTCTGCGCGACCTGGGCGGCGTGCCGCTCGGACTCCTCGCGCTCGGCCTTCTCGCGCCGCTCGGCCAGTTGCAGCTCCAGGGCCTGGAGGTCCTTGTCGCGCTTGTCCCGCGCGTCGGTGAGCAGCTTGGTGGCCTCGGCGCGCTTCTCCTCGGCCTCGCGGGCGGCCTTGGCCCGCTGCTGGGTGATCTCCCGCTCGGCGGTGGCCCGGAGGGTCGCCACCTCCCGCTCGACAGTCGACTTCAGCTCGGCCACCTCGTGGGCCGTCACCGTCCGCAGCTGCTTGGTCTCGCGGTCCGCGTCGGCGCGCAGCGTGTCGGCCTCGCGGCGGGCCTGCACACGGACCTCGGCGGCCTCGCGCTCGGCGGCGGTGCGCAGGTTGCCGGCCTCGCGCTCGGCGCTGGCCTTCATCGCGGCGGCCTCGGCGCGGGCCTTGTCCGTGATCTCCCGGGCCTCGAGGCGGGCGGCGGAGAGGATGCCCTCCGACTCGCGCTTGGCCTCGTTGCGGTGGTCGTTGGCCTGCTCCTCGGCGAGCCGGAGGATCTGCTCGACGCGGGTGCCGAGCCCGGAGAGGGTGGGCCGGCTGTTCTCCTCGAGCTGCTTGTTCGTGTCGGTGAGCTTCTGCTCCAGCGCACTCATGCGCTGCTCGGCCTGGCGGAGGCGACGCTGGGCGTCGTTCATCCGCTGCTCGGCCTCGGCACGGGCCTGCTCGGACTGGGTCAGCGCGGCGGTCATCCGGCCGATGAAGTCATCGACCTGGTGAGTGTTGTATCCGCGCAGGCCAACGGTGAAATCTGGCTGCGAGTTCGCGTTATCGAAGAACGCGAGAGGGGAGGACTGCTGCTGGGGCATTGGGACATACTGGCAGACGCCCCAGGGTGCTTCGCAAGAGCGGTACGGAGCTTTCGTGTCCTCATTACATGGTCAACTGACCTGGCCGCCGAGGCCGGACCAATCGGCGATCTTGGCAGGTCCCGGGCGGGACGGGCGCCACGGAGCGTGACGCGAAAAAGGGCCACGGGCGCGTCCCGTGGCCCTTTGTTCGATCCGGATGGGTTCCGGCTAATGGGTGTGGAAGAACAATGGCCGATCACCGTATTGGCCATCGGGTGCTCATCCGTCCGGCCGGTGGCCCGCTCAGTGCCCCCGGAACCTGTTGATGGCGTCCTCGTGCCGGGCCCGCAACTCCCCGTCACGGACGCCCAACCCGTCGCAGGGCGCGAGGCAGCGCACCCCGACCTTGCCCTGGTGCGCGTTGCGGTGCACCTCGTACGCGGCCTGACCGGTCTGCTCCAGCGGGTAGGTGCGCGACACGGTCGGGTGCACCTTTCCGAGCGCGACCAGACGGTTGGCCTGCCATGCCTCGTGGTAGTTGGCGAAGTGGCTGCCCACGATCCGCTTCAGGTGCATCCACAGGTAGCGGTTGTCGTACTGGTGCTGGAACCCGCTCGTGGACGCGCAGGTGACGATGGTGCCGCCACGGCGGGCCACGTAGACGCTCGCGCCGAACGTCTCCCGGCCCGGGTGCTCGAAGACGATGTCCGGGTCCTCGCCGCCGGTCAGCTCGCGGATCCGCTCGCCGAAGCGCCGCCACTCGTCCTGGTCCTGGGTCTGCTCGTCCTTCCAGAACCGGAAGCCCTCGGCCGCCCGGTCGATGACCAGGTCCGCGCCCATCCGGCGGCACAGCTCGGCCTTCTCCGGGGACGAGACCACGCAGACCGGGATCGCGCCCCCGTTGAGGGCCATCTGGGTGGCGTACCCGCCGAGGCCGCCGGAGGCGCCCCAGATCAGCACCACGTCACCCTGCTTCATGTTGGCGCCGTGGTGCGAGACGAGTTGCCGGTACGCGGTGGAGTTGACAAGCCCGGGGCTCGCCGCCTCCTCCCAGCTCAGGTGCCGCGGCTTGGGCATCAGCTGGTTGGCCTTGACCACTGCCAGCTCGGCCAGCCCGCCGAAGTTGGTCTCGAAGCCCCAGATCCGCTGCTGCGGGTCGAGCATTGTGTCGTCGTGCCCGGCGGCGTCCTCCAGCTCGACGGAGAGGCAGTGCGCGACGACCTCGTCGCCGGCCGTCCATCGGGTCACCCCCGGGCCGGTGCGCAGCACCACGCCTGCGGCGTCCGAGCCGACCACGTGGTACGGCAGGTCGTGTCGGCGGGTCAGCTCGGAGACCCGGCCGTAGCGTTCGAGGAACCGGAAGGTGGACACCGGCTCGAAGATGCTCGTCCACACCGTGTTGTAGTTGATCGCGCTGGCCATCACCGCGATCAGCGCCTCGCCCGGCGCCAGCTCCGGCGTCGGCACCTCCTGCACGTGCAGCGCCTTGCGGGGGTCCTTGTCCCGGGTGGCCATGCCGTCGAACATCCGGGACTCCTCGGCGCGGACGACCACGCCCCGGTAACTCTCCGGCACGGGCAGTCCGGCGACGCCCGCCAGCTCGCGGTCCGGGTCGTTCGATTCCTCCGCCGCCATGATCGCTTCGAGGATGTCCTGCACGGTGACCTCCGGTTCGTCCCCGCACCCGCACGGGCCCGGGTGCTGCCATCGTCGGCGCCGGCGGACACGACCACCATGTCGGCATTCGACACATCCGGCCCGGTCGCGCCCCTGTGGGCCGGGACGTTACTGAACGGTAGCTAGGGCGGGAAGTCCTCTGTGAAAAACTGCATCGGCCGATGCGTGAAGGTGCCCGACCACCCCGCCAACCACGCACAGAAGTGCGCGCACGCCCGTCCAGGGCACCGCCCGCCGACCCCCGGTGATCAAGAGGTTTGGGTCATCTGTGGGGCGCAGGATGACGCAAACCTCTTGATCACCGCGGTGACCGCGGTGGGGGTGGGGGGCAGTCAGGGGGGAGTCAGGGGGTGGGGGCGGGTTGGACCAGTTCGATCAGGACGCCGCCGGCGTCCTTGGGGTGCACGAAGTTGATGCGGCTGTCGGCGGTGCCGCGGCGCGGGGCGTCGTAGAGCAGCCGCATCCCCCGCTCGCGCAGCGCCGCGCACGCCACGTCGATGTCCGCAACGGTGTACGCCACCTGCTGCACGCCCGGCCCGTTGCGGTCGAGGAACTTCGCGATCGTCGACTCCGGGTTGAGCGGGGCCAGCAGTTGCACGCAGCCCCCCTCGACGGTCGGGCCGACGGTCAGCATCGCCTCCCGTACGCCCTGCTCGGCGTTGGTCTCGACGTGCACGCAGCGCATCCCGAAGGTCCGCTGGTAGAAGTCGATCGCGGCATCCAGGTCGGAGACGGCGATGCCGACGTGGTCAATCTTGCGAAGCCCGATGTCTGTGACGTAGTCCGCACCGGGCTCGACGGGGGAGTTCTCAGCCATGACGCTAGTCTGGCCGAACAATCGTTAAGGCGTACAGCTCGGCACCCCCTCGGAGGCAGGCATGGCTTCGGTGATCGTCAGCGGCGCGCGGACCCCGATGGGGCGCCTGCTGGGCAACCTCAAGGACCTCCCGGCCACCAAGCTCGGCGGGATCGCCATCAAGGCAGCCCTGGAGCGGGCCGGTGTCAGCCCGGACCAGGTCCAGTACGTGATCATGGGGCAGGTGCTCCAGGCGGGCGCCGGGCAGATCCCGGCCCGGCAGGCGGCTGTCGAGGCAGGCGTGCCCATGTCGGTGCCGGCGCTGACCATCAACAAGGTCTGCCTCTCCGGCCTGGACGCCATCGCCCTGGCCGACCAGCTCATCAGGGCCGGCGAGTTCGACATCGTGGTGGCCGGCGGCATGGAGTCGATGACAAACGCCCCGCACCTGCTGATGGGCCAGCGCACCGGCTACAAGTACGGCGACGTGGTGGTCAAGGACCACATGGCGCACGACGGGCTCAGCGACGCCTGGGACTGCTGCTCGATGGGTGAGTCGACCGAGCGGCTCGGCACGAAGCACGGGATCTCCCGCGAGGAGCAGGACGCCTTCGCCGCGGCCAGCCACCAGCGGGCCGCCGCCGCGCAGAAGAACGGCCACTTCGCCGAGGAGATCACCCCGGTGCTGATCCCGCAGCGCAAGGGTGACCCGCTGGTGATCAGTGACGACGAGGGCATCCGCCCGGACACCACCGCCGAGTCGCTGGCCAGGCTGCGCCCCGCCTTCACCAAGGACGGAACGATCACCGCCGGCAGCTCCTCGCCGATCTCCGACGGCGCCGCCGCGGTGGTCGTCATGAGCATGGCCAAGGCCAAGGAGCTGGGGCTGACCTGGCTGGCCGAGATCGGCGCGCACGGCAACGTGGCGGGTCCGGACAACTCCCTGCACTCGCAGCCGTCCAACGCGATCAACCACGCCCTGAAGAAGGGCGGCCTGAGCGTGGAGGACCTGGACCTCATCGAGATCAACGAGGCGTTCGCGCAGGTAGGCATCCAGTCCAGCCGCGACCTCGGCGTCAGCTCCGACAGGGTCAACGTCAACGGCGGCGCGATCGCGTTGGGGCACCCGATCGGCATGTCCGGCGCGCGTCTCGTCCTCACCCTCGCCCTCGAGCTGAAGCGGCGCGGCGGCGGCACCGGCGCGGCCGCTCTGTGCGGCGGCGGTGGTCAGGGCGACGCGCTGATCATCCACGTGCCGGGTAAGGCTGAGACCGACAAGTGAGCGCGAGGAGTGAGCCGGTTTTGCGAGCCCCGCAGTCGCGAACAGAGACGGCCGCGGTGAGCGCGAGGAGTGAGCCGGTTTTGCGAGCCCCGCAGTCGCGAACAGAGATGGCGCAGTGAGCGAAGCGGCAGAGGGCGTCCCGGCGGGCACCACGTCGGTGCGCCGCAGCCGGGACGTGCCGATGCTTGTCGAGCGGGCCCGCACCGGGGACCCCCGTGCGGTGGCCCGCCTCATCACCCTGGTGGAGAACGGCGACACCCTGCTGCCGGCGATCGCCGCCGCGTTGGCGCCGTACGCCGGGCAGGCCCAGGTCGTCGGGCTCACCGGCTCACCGGGGGTGGGCAAGTCGACCACCACGAACGAGCTGGTCCGCGCGCTGCGGGCGCGTGGGCACCGGGTCGGCGTGCTGGCTGTCGACCCGTCCAGCCCGTTCACCGGCGGGGCGATCCTCGGCGACCGGGTGCGCATGCAGGACCACGCCACCGATCCGGGCGTCTACATCCGGTCGATGTCCAGTCGGGGGCACCTCGGCGGGTTGGCGGCGGCGACGCCGCAGGCGGTCCGCGTGCTTGAGGGCGCCGGCTGTGACGTGGTGCTGGTCGAGACCGTCGGCGTCGGGCAGGCCGAGGTGGAGGTCGCCTCGCTCGCCGACACCACGCTCGTGCTGCTCGCACCCGGCATGGGTGATGCGATCCAGGCGGTCAAGGCAGGCATCCTGGAGATCGCCGACGTGTTCGTGGTCAACAAGGCCGACCGGGACGGCGTCGACGCCACCGTCCGCGACATCCAAGGCATGATCGCTCTCGGTGAGCGAGGCCCGGGGCAGTGGCGGCCGCAGGTGGTCCGCGCGGTGGCGGCCCGGGGCGAGGGCATCGACGACATCGCCGCCGCCATCGACAAGCACCGGGGCTGGCTGGTCGAGCACGGCGAGCTGCGCCGCCGCCAGGAGGCGCGGGCCGCCGCCGAGATCGAGGCCATCGCGCTCGGCACTCTCCGCGCCCGGATCGGCTCACTTCGCGACGGTACGGAGCTGAGCACGCTCGCCGCCAAGGTGGCCGAGGGTGGCCTCGACCCGTACGCGGCGGCCGACACCCTGCTCGCCCAGCTCGCCCGCTGACCGTCCACCGGGGACGCCCCGGCGCTGCCCGACCCTTGTAGGCTCGCACCGCCCCACGGCGGTGGGGCCGGTGCGAGGAGCAGGGGAGCGGGCATGGATCACGAGGCGACGCAGGAGATGACGGCGGCGTCGGTGCCGGCCGGGGGCACGACGCAGGTCTCCGACGAGGTGATCGAGAAGATCGCCGTCGCGGCGGCCCGCGCGGTGCCCGGGGTCGCCGAGTTGGGCGGAGACGTCGCCCGGTTCTTCAACTCCGTCCTCGACCGGGTCGGGTTGGACCAGGTGGGCGACGCCCGGAGGGGCTGCTCGGCGCACGTGACAGGGGACGCCGCGGTGGTCAACCTGGTGCTGGTGATCGAGGCCGGTCAGCCGGTGCCGGAGATCACCGGGCAGGTGCGGGCCCGGGTCACCGAGGCGGTCGAGGCGTACGGGCTGCGGGTCGACGAGGTGAACATCCGGGTCGACGACGTGGCGATCGGCGGCCCCGCTGCCACCGTCTGACCTGGTTACCCGTCGGTACGCTCTTACTTAGCGATCGTTCAGGCGAGGGCTCTACACTCGACGTGCAGTCGAGGAACCGAGGAGGAGCCCTGCGCATGGACGCCGACGAGATCGACGCCGGACGGGCACGCTGGCAGGCCCGGTACGACTCCGCGCGCAAGCGGGACGCCGACTTCACCACGCTCTCCGGAATGCCCGTGGAGCCGGTGTACGGGCCACCGGAGGGCAGCGCGTACCCGGGCTTCGAACGGATCGGCTGGCCGGGCGAGTACCCGTACACCAGGGGTCTTCATCCGACCGGCTATCGCGGGCGAACCTGGACGATCCGGCAGTTCGCCGGCTTCGGCAACGCCCAGCAGACGAACGAGCGCTACAAGATGATCCTCGGCGCCGGCGGCGGCGGTCTCTCCGTCGCGTTCGACATGCCGACCCTGATGGGCCGCGACTCCGACGACCCGCAGGCGCTCGGCGAGGTCGGCCACTGCGGCGTCGCCATCGACACCGCCACCGACATGCAGGCGCTCTTCGACGGCATCGACCTGGCCGACGTCACCACCTCGATGACCATCTCCGGTCCGGCCGTGCCGGTGTTCTGCATGTATCTGGTCGCCGCCGAGCGGCAGGGCGCCGACCTGTCGAAGCTGGACGGCACCCTGCAGACCGACATCTTCAAGGAGTACATCGCGCAGAAGGAGTGGCTCTTCGACCCGGAGCCGCACCTGCGCCTGATCGGCGACCTGATGGAGTACTGCGCGGCCGAGATCCCGCGCTACAAGCCGCTGTCGGTCTCCGGCTACCACATCCGCGAGGCCGGCTCGACAGCCGCGCAGGAGCTGGCGTACACCCTGGCCGACGGCTTCGGCTACGTGGAGCTGGGCCTCTCGCGCGGGCTCGACGTCAACGTCTTCGCGCCGGGGCTGAGCTTCTTCTTCGACTCGCACCTCGACTTCTTCGAGGAGATCGCCAAGTTCCGCGCCGCTCGCCGGATCTGGGCCCGCTGGCTGCGCGACGTCTACGGCGTGACAAGCGAAAAGGCCCTCTGGCTGCGGTTCCACACGCAGACCGCAGGGGTGTCGCTGACCGCGCAGCAGCCGGTCAACAACGTCGTACGCACCGCAGTCGAGGCTCTCGCGGCGGTGCTGGGCGGCACCAACTCGCTGCACACGAACGCGCTGGACGAGACCCTGGCGCTGCCCACCGACGAGTCCGCCGAGATCGCCCTGCGCACCCAGCAGGTGCTGATGGAGGAGACCGGCGTGGTGAACGTGGCCGACCCGCTCGGTGGCTCCTGGTACGTCGAGGCGCTCACCGACAAGATCGAAGCCGAGGCGGAGGAGATCTTCGCCCGGATCCGGCAACTCGGCGGGGACGGGCCGCACCAGATCGGCCCGATGACCTCGGGCATCCTGCGCGGCATCGAGGACGGCTGGTTCACCGGGCACATCGCCGAGTCGGCGTTCGTCTACCAGCAGGCCCTCGAAAAGGGTGACAAGAAGATCGTCGGCGTCAACTGCCACACCGGCACCGTCGCCAAGGAACTGGAGATCCTGCGCATCTCGCACGAGGTGGAGCTGGAGCAGCGGCGGGTGCTCGCCGAGCGCAAGGGCGCCCGGGACGAGTTGGCGGTCCAGGCTGCGGTGGCCCGGATGGTCGACGCCAGCCGTACCGACGAGAACATGATCCCCGCCATGCTCGACGCGGTCCGCGCCGAGGCGACTCTGGGCGAGATCTGCGACGCCCTCCGGGCCGAGTGGGGCACCTACCGCGAACCCGCCCGCTTCTGACCCCGTCGATCGTGCACTTCCTGTCCGGGTGAACCGGGTCAATGCCGCGTTCCGGTGACAGAAAGTGCACGATCGCGGGGGTGGGGGTGGGGCGTGAGAGTTGCAACGTCGGAGTTGTGGGTGAGCCGGGAATCCGGGCTCGCGTGCGAGACTAGGTAACCATGAGCGACCCACGGATCACCTCGTCGATCTTCACCCGCGGCGCGGTCGACCTCAGCACGCTGCGCGGCCCCGCACCAGCCAGTTCCCGCTCCGGCACACCCCCGCAGGGCGGCCCGTCCGCAGGCGTGCCCGGCGCGCAGACCGCCGGCGGCAACGCCGCAATCGTCGACGTCACCGAGGCGACCATCCAGGCCGATGTGCTCGAACGGTCGATGGCCATGCCCGTCATCGTCTTCTTCGGCGCGGCCGGCTTCCCGGAGAGCGACGAGTTCGCCCCGGTGCTGGAGCGGCTGGCCGCCGAGAGCGGTGGCACCTGGGTCCTCGCCCGGGTCGACGTGCAGGAAAACCCCCGGATCGCCCAGATGTTCCGGGTCCAGGGCATCCCCATGGTCTACGCGGTCGTCGGCGGACAGCCGATCGACGCCTTCTCCGGTGTGGTGCCCGAGGCGCAGCTCCGCCAGTGGATCCAGGCCGTGCTCAAGGCCGGCGGCGTGGCCGTCGCCGAACCGGAGGACCCCCGCCTCGACGAGGCGGACGACGCGCTCATGAGCGGCGACCTGGACGCCGCCGAGCAGGCGTACCGCAAGATCCTTGCCGACGCCCCGGCGGACGCCGCGGCCACCGCGGGCCTGGCCCAGGTCGGCGTGGCCCGCCGGGTGGCGGGCGCCGACCCGGCCACCGCGCTGGCCGCCGCCGAGAGTGCCCCCGACGACGTCGCGGCCCAACTGCTGGCCGCCGACATCGAGGTGCTCAGCGGCCTGGCCGAGCAGGCGTACGCCCGGCTCGTCGGCCTGGTCCGGCGCACCGCCGGTGAGGACCGCGAGGAGGTTCGCCAGCACCTGGTGTCGCTGTTCTCCATCGCCGGCCCGGACGACCCGGCGGTCGCCTCGGCCCGGCGGGCCCTGGCCAGCGCCCTCTTCTGAGTTCAATGACTTCGTAGCACGCCAGCGCGGGCCGGCGTTTCGCCGGCCCGCCCGACCACCGAGGACGGGAGCTCATGATGCGCCGGATCGCCGTCCTCGACGCGCCGACAAATCTTGGCCTGCGACCCCCCACGTCCACCTCCGTGCCGGGCTGCGCGAAGGCGCCCGGCGCGTTGCGTGACCACGACCTGCTGGCCCGGCTGCGGGCCCGCGACGCCGGCTGCGTCACCCCACCGCGGTACGACCCCGGCGACTGGCGGCCCGGCGACGGCGTGTGCCACGCCCGGGAGATCGCCGACTACTCCCTCGCCCTCGCCGAGCGGATCGGCTCGATCATCGACCGGGGCGAGTTCCCGGTGGTGCTGGGCGGCGACTGCTCAGTGCTGCTCGGCTCCGCGCTGGCCATGCACCGCCTCGGTGAGGCGGTCGGCGGGCGGATCGGGCTGGTCTTCGTCGACGGGCACTCCGACTTCCGGCACCCCGGCAACGCCTCCTACGTCGGCGCGGCCGCCGGGGAGGACCTCGCCCTCGTCACCGGGCGCGGGCAGGCCGACCTGGCCGCGCTGGAGGGTCGCCGGCCCTACTTCCGCGACATCGACGTGGTGGTGCTCGGCATCCGCGCCCAGGACGAGTACCGGCTCGACCTCCAGGCCGCCGGGATCACCACCCGACCGGTGCCGGCGCTGCGCGCCGAGGGCGCCGCCCGGACGGCCCAGTGGGCGCACGAGCAGCTCGCCGACTGCGCGGGCTACTGGGTGCACATCGACGTCGACGTGCTCGACCCGGCGGTGATGCCGGCCGTGGACGCCCCCGACCCGGGTGGAATCGCCTTCGCCGAGCTGGAGATCCTGCTCGCCGGCCTGGTCGACACCCCACACTGCCTGGGCGTCGAGCTGACCGTCTTCGACCCCGACTACGACCCGGACGGCTCGTACGCCGCCGAGATCGTCAACACCGTGGTCGCCGGTCTGGCCCCGGTCACCGCCCCGGAGGCGGTGCCGCCCCGACTGCTGTCGCCCCGACCCACGCCCTCCCCGCGACGCGGCAACGGCCGGCCGTCGACCGCCTCGGAGCATCTCGACCGGTCCGAGTTGCTCGACCGGTCCGAGTTGCTCGACCGGTCGGAGTTGCTCGACCGGTCGGAGTTGCTCGACCGGTCCGAGTTGCTCGACCGGTCGGAGCTGCTCGACCGGTCCGACCGCCTCGACCGGTCGGATCGTGCCGGTGCCGGCGTGCGCGACTCGTCGGCTGCCACCTTGCGTGACTCGTTCGTCGGTGCCGGTTCTCCTGGTGATGCCGCGTCCTCCGCCGTGGAGACTGCTGCCGCCGATCCCGCCGACGCCGATCCCGCCGACGCCGACTTCGCCGGTGCCGACCGATCCGGCGCCGTGTCCTCCGGTGCCCGGTCCGCTGACGTCGGGTCCGCTGACGTCGGGTCCGCTGACGTCGGGTCCGCTGGGGTGCGTGGGTTGGGCTCGGTGTCCCACGGCATCGCGGCCCAGCCGGAGCCGCCCGATGTTCGCGGCCCGGTCCACTCGGAGCGGGCCGGCATCGCATCGGGTATCGCGGCCCTCATCTCGGCCCCGGTTGAGCGGGAGCCGGTCGGCCCGCCGGCGTCGGCGGGCCCGGGCCTGCTCCGCCGAGCCGCCCCGCCGGCCCAGGACGTCCCAGACCACGACAACGCCGACACCGCCTGACCCGAACGTATTGATCGACTCCGTTTCGCCGATGTGGCGGTGTCCAAGCGCGGGGACACCGCCACATCGGCGAGCTGGAGTCGATCACCACCTGCGCGGTCGTCGTCGAGGCCGCGCCGCTCTCAGCCGGTCACGGGGTGGGTAGGGCGCGGAGGAAGCGCTCGGCGATCGGAACGGCCGAGGCCGTGCTGGCCCCGCCCTTCTCCACGAACACGGCGAACGCGACGTCACCCTGCCAGCCCACGAACCAGGCGTGCGTGTGGGCCGGATTGTCGTCGTACTCGGCGGTGCCGGTCTTGCCGTACACCTCGCCGCCCGGAACGTCCTTGAGCGCGCTGCCGGTGCCGGCGGTGACCACCTCGCGCATCATCGTGCGCAGCGCCTCGATCGACTGCGGCTTGAGCGGTCCGTCGGTCGCGGCCGGCTTGGCCGGCGCCGGGTCGACAAGCAGCTTCGGCTGGATGAAGGCACCGCGGGCTACGGCCGCGGTGGCGCCGGCCATGGCCAGCGGGCTGACAAGCGTGGTGCCCTGGCCGAACGACGCGGCGGCCTGCTCGGCGGGGCTGCCACCGGTCGACACCTTGCCGGTGAAGGCGTCCGTGCCGAGATCCCACTGCCCCTCCAGGCCCAGCGAGCGGCCGGCGGCGGCCAGCCCGTCACCGCCGAGCTTCGGGGCCAGCGAGGCGAAGGCCGTGTTGCAGGACTTGGCGAAGTCGGTGCGGAACGGCACCGAGCCCAGCTCGAAGTTGTCCGAGTTCTTGAAGGAGCGGCCATCGACTGTGAAGGTCTTCTTGCACTCCACCGGCCCGTCCAGGGTGACCGCGCCGCGGTCCAGCAGACCCAGCGCGCTGACCATCTTGAACGTGGACCCCGGCGGCACCTGGGCGTCGAAGGCCAGGTTCTCGCCGGCCGGCCCGGGACCGTTGGCGGCGGCGAGGACCGCGCCGTCCTTGACGCGTACCGCGACAAGCGCGGCTCGGCGCGACTCGGCGCGCAGCGCACCGTCGGCAGCGTTCTGGGTTGCCACGTCCAGGGTGGTCTTCAGGGCCTGGCCGGGCTTCGGCTCCTGGTGGAACAGCTCGGCGCCGGTGGGCGCCAGCTTGCCGCCCTCGTCGGGCCGCTCGACCACTACCGTCAGGCCGGGGGCGCCGCGCAACCGCTCGTCGTAGCGGCCCTGCAACCCGCCGTGCCCGACCAGGTCGCCGGTGACGTACCGGTCCGGGTGGGCGGCGAGGTCGTCGGCCTGCGCCGGGTCGACCGAGCCGAGCAGCGCGCGGGCGAACTCCCGGGTCGGCGCCAGGTCGAGCTTGTCGGAGGCGAACTTGGTGCCGGGCAGGTCGTAGATCCGGGGCTTGATCTGGCGGTACGCGTCGTCGCGCAGGGTCACCACCTCGACGAGCGCGGCCGGGTCGGCCTCGGCCACCCGCTTGGGCAGGTCGGACAGGTCGACGGCGGGAACCAGGGCCGGTCGGATCGCCTTGAAGGCCCCGTCGAGATCCTTGACCAGCTTCTTGATGTCGGTGACCTGGTTGGGCTGCACGCCCACCCGCACCACCGGGCGGGGCGACACGATCGGCTGGCCGGCCGCGTCAAGCACGCCGGCGCGGGTGCCGGTGTCGCGACGCAGCCCCAGCCGGTCGCCCTTGGTGAGCTGCTCGTGGATCACCCGGGGCTCCCACATCACCTGCCACTGGTCGTCGTCGCCCTGGACGAGCCGCAGCTCCCGGTCGTACGTCCAGTGGGCCTGGCCGGGCAGGGGCCAGTCGATGCGGACGGTCGTGGTCGCGATGTTCTTGGTGACCTTCGGCTCGCCCTGCCGGGTCAGGGTGGGCGGGGTGGCCGCCAACTCGCCGGACAGCTCCTTGATCTCCTTGGTCACCTCGGCCGCCGGCACCTTGGCGCCTGTCGTGTCGACGATCGCGACCGCCTGCAGGTCGCCGCTGCGCCAGCCGGCGAGGAAGGCGTCGACGCTGCGCTCCGGCCCGTCGTCAGCGGAGCACGCCGCCAGGACGCCGGCGGTGAGCAGGGTCGCAGTGAGCGCGGCGACCCGCCGGGAGCGGTTCGGCCGGTGGGGCCGGGGGTAGGACAAGGTCATGAAGCGGTCCTTCCGGTCTCGGGCTGCTCTGCACGGTAGTACGCGAAGGGTGTCCCCAGCGTCCCGTGCGGGGCTCGACGTGCGGAAAGACGGGCCGGGCCGGTGTGATGAACATCGCGGGGCGGGGTATCCCGCAACCGGCCAACCTCGGACCCGCAACGGGTGAAAGGACAAAGTCCCGATCCGGACGTCCGGCCAGTGGTCCGCCGACGAAGGCGGGAAACGACAGGCTTACGCTGGGCGGCAGAGTGACCCACAACGCGGTGGGTCGAGGGGAGTGGCACCGATGGACCGGCGTCCGGCGATCAAACCGGAACCCGACCTCCGGCAGGATGACTCCGGCCGGGACGAGGACAGCTTCGATTCGGCGACCGACGGGGACGGCTACGGCCGGCTCGACACGGGCGTCACAGGGCTGACCGGGTCGAGCATCGACACCATCTACGATCTGGGACTTCCGACCGAGGCGTTGGCCGACGACGTGGAGGACGCCGAGCTCGACGAACCGGTCCCCAACGCGGAGCGCCTGGTGGCCCAGGCTGTCGCTCTCGCCGGGGACGACCACGATGCGGCGACCCTTGTCGGTCGCTTCTGGCGGTTCGCCCCGGACGAGGAGCTGGTCGGCTTCACGGCTGAGGAGATGCTCGACGCGGCCCGGGCGCACCGGGACCTGGCCCAGCAACGGGTGCCCGGCGAGTTGAAGCTGCGCATCCACGAGCCGCACGCCGATCAGCACCACACAGTCGTGGAGATCGTCACCGACGACATGCCGTTCCTGGTCGACTCGGTGACCGCGCTGCTCAACTCGTACCACCTGGACGTGCACCTGCTCGTGCACCCGCTGGTGGTGGTCCGGCGCGAGCCGCTTGGCCGCCTCAGCGAGGTCTCGGCGGACGTGGAGCCGGACGACGCGATCGCCGGCGACATCATCGAGAGCTGGATGCGGATCGAGATCGACCCGGTCCGGGACGCCGCCGAGCGCGACCGGCTGCGCCGCGAGCTGCAACGGGTGCTCACCGACGTACGGGAGGCCGTGGAGGACTGGCCGAAGATGCGTCAGCGCGCGCTCGCGCTCGCCGACGAGCTGGCCTCGGCGCGCACCTCGGAGAACCGTCCGCCGGTGCCGGAGAAGGACATCACCGACTCGGTGGAGCTGCTGCGCTGGCTGGCGCACGACCACTTCACGTTCCTCGGCTACCGTGAGTACCGCCTGGTCGACGCCCCGGACGGGAACCCCTCCGACCCGGTCGACGGCAAGGCGCTGGAGGCCGTTCTCGGCACCGGCCTGGGCATCCTGCGCTCGGACTCGCCGGAGGCCCGGTCGCTGTCGTCGATGACGCACGAGGCGCACGAGAAGGTGCTGGAGAAGCGCCTGCTCATCATCACCAAGGCCAACTCGCGGGCCACCGTGCACCGGTCGGCGTACCTGGACTACATCGGCTTCAAGATCTTCAACGAGGCCGGCGAGGTCATCGGGGAGCGCCGCTTCCTGGGTCTGTTCTCCACCGCTGCGTACCGGACAAGCGTCCGGGAGCTGCCGGTGGTGCGCCGCAAGGTCGCGGAGGTGCTCGACCGCTCCGGCCTGAGCCGGCGCAGCCACTCCGGCAAGGATCTGCTCCAGATCCTGGAGACCTACCCGCGCGACGAGCTGTTCCAGATCAAGACCGACGACCTGTACCACGCGGTGATCGGCGTGCTGCGGATGGCGGGCCGCCGGCAGCTGCGGGTGTTCCTGCGCCGCGACGCGTACGGGCGGTTCATCTCCTGCCTGATCTACCTTCCGCGGGACCGGTTCACCACCCAGAACCGGCTCCGTATGCAGGACATCCTGCTGCGTGAGCTGAACGGCGTCGGGGTGGATTACACGACCCGGGTCACCGAGTCGATGCTCGCCCGGATCCACTTCATCGTCCGCACCGACCCGACCCGGCCGCCCGGCGACATCGACGCGGACCTGCTGGCCGAGGAGTTGGCCGACGCGACCCGCCTCTGGGACGACGACTACCGGCTGGTGCTGGAGCGCAAGCTCGGTGACGAGCAGGCCAAGCACCTGTTCGCCAGGTACGCCGACGCGTTCCCGGAGGGCTACAAGGACGGGCACACGCCGTACGAGGCGATGAAGGACCTGGCCAAGCTGGAGCTGCTGGAGGAGCCCGGCCAGCTCGAGATGCACCTGTTCCGCAAGCAGCTCGCGCCCCGGCCGGGCACCCGCGTGCCCGGTGCCGACCTGGCCGACACGATGAACGTGCGGTTCAAGGTCTACCGGTACGGCGAGCCGATGATGCTCTCCGCCGTGCTGCCGGTGCTGCACTCGCTCGGCGTCCGTGTGGTCGACGAGCACCCGTACGAGGTGGACCGGATCGACGGTCGGGTCTACCTGTACGACTTCGGCCTCATGTTGCCCGAGGGGCACCACGAGCTGTCCGAGGTACGCCCGCACGTGGAGAACGCGTTCGCGGCGGCGTGGCGCGGCGAGGCCGAGGTGGACCGGTTCAACGAGCTGGTGCTGCGCGCCGGGCTGACCTGGCGGCAGGTGGTGGTGCTGCGGGCGTACGCGAAGTACCTGCGGCAGGCCGGGACGGTCTTCTCGCAGGACTACATGGAGCAGACCTTCATCGCGTACCCGAAGCTCGCCAGCCTGCTGGTGGAGCTGTTCGAGACCAGGTTCGCGCCTGGCGAGCTGACCGCCGAGGAGCGGCAGCAGCGCAGCGGCGAGCTGGTGGAGACGATCCGGGGCGCGCTTGACGACGTGGCGAGCCTCGACCAGGACCGGATCATGCGCTCGTACCTGACGTTGATCGAGGCGACGCTTCGGACCAGCTTCTACCAGAAGCCGGTCGGGGGTCGGCCGAAGGCGTACGTGGCGTTCAAGCTCGACCCGCAGGCCATCCCGGACCTGCCGGCGCCGCGCCCGAAGTTCGAGATCTTCGTCTACTCGCCCCGGTTCGAGGGCGTGCACCTGCGGTTCGGGCCGGTGGCCCGGGGCGGGTTGCGCTGGTCGGACCGTCGGGAGGACTTCCGCACCGAGGTGCTGGGCCTGGTCAAGGCGCAGATGGTGAAGAACACAGTGATCGTGCCGGTGGGCGCCAAGGGCGGCTTCGTGCTGAAGCAGA
The DNA here is from genome assembly GCF_026342015.1 of Micromonospora lupini. Classification (NCBI taxonomy): domain Bacteria; kingdom Bacillati; phylum Actinomycetota; class Actinomycetes; order Micromonosporales; family Micromonosporaceae; genus Micromonospora; species Micromonospora lupini. The sequence goes on along the minus strand of NZ_JAPENL010000002.1, from coordinate 152,757 downwards.
AGCCTGGCGACCGGGACGAGGCGGTCGCCTGCTACCAGGAGTTCGTCGGCGCGATGCTTGACGTCACCGACAACATCGTCAGCGGGCAGATCGTGCCGCCCGAGGACGTGGTCCGGCACGACGGCGACGACCCGTACCTGGTGGTGGCGGCGGACAAGGGCACTGCGACGTTCTCCGACATCGCCAACGAGATCTCCGTGGCGCACACCTTCTGGCTGGGCGACGCGTTCGCCTCCGGCGGTTCGGCCGGCTACGACCACAAGAAGATGGGCATCACCGCCCGAGGAGCGTGGGAGTCGGTCAAGCGGCACTTCCGCGAGTTGGGCGTGGACACCCAGGCCCAGGACTTCACGGTCGTCGGCGTCGGCGACATGTCCGGTGACGTGTTCGGCAACGGAATGCTGCTCTCCGAGCACATCCGGCTGGTGGCCGCGTTCGACCACAGGCACATCTTCCTCGACCCCGACCCGGACGCGGCCACCTCGTACGCGGAGCGTCGTCGCCTGTTCGACCTGCCCCGCTCGTCGTGGGAGGACTACAACCCCGAGCTGATCTCGGCCGGGGGCGGCATCTTCCCGCGTACCGCGAAGTCGATCCCGATCACGCCGCAGGTCCGGGCGGCGATCGGCCTCGACGACGACGTCACCCAGCTCTCGCCGCAGGAGCTGATGAAGGCGATCGTCACCGCTCCGGTGGATCTGTTCTGGAACGGCGGCATCGGCACGTACGTCAAGGCGTCCACCCAGACCAACGCCGAGGTGGGCGACAAGTCCAACGACGCGATCCGGGTGGACGGGCGCAGCCTGCGCTGCCGGGTGGCGGGCGAGGGCGGCAACCTGGGCTGGACCCAGCTCGGCCGCATCGAGTACGCGTTGACAGGTGGACGGATCTTCTCCGACTTCATCGACAACGCGGCCGGGGTGGACACCTCCGACCACGAGGTGAACATCAAGATCCTCCTGAACACTGCTGTCGCTGACGGTGAGCTGACCACGGCCGAGCGGGACGAGCTGCTGGCCGGGATGACCGACGAGGTCGCCGAGCTGGTGCTGCGGGACAACTACGACCAGGCTCGGGCCATCAACAACGCTCAGGCCCAGGCCTCCTCGCTGCTCCCCGTGCACCGACGGATGATCAACGAGCTGGAGCGGTCCGGCGCGTTGGACCGGTCGCTTGAGGCGCTGCCGCCGGACGAGGAGCTGGCGGTGCGCAGCGAGTCCGGGCTGACCGCGCCGGAGTTCGCGGTGCTGCTCGCGTACGTGAAGATCGTCCTGGAACGGGAGATCCTCACCGAGGGGTTGGCCGACGAGGAGTGGACGACCGAGGTCCTGGTCAAGTACTTCCCGACGCCGATGCGCGAGCGGTTCGCCGACCGGATGGGCCGGCACCGGCTCCGCCGGGACATCGTGACCACCGTGCTTGTCAACGAGGCGATCAACCGGGGCGGCATCTCGTTCGTCTTCCGGGTCGTCGAGGAGACCGCGGCCAGCGCCGCCGACGTGATCCGGGCGTACGTGGTGGTCCGCGAGGTGTTCGGGCTGCGTGAGCTGTGGGACGCGGTGGAGGCGCTGGACAACAAGGTCTCCCCGGAGCTGCAGACGAGCGTCTACCTCGACACCCGACGGCTGCTCGACCGCGCGGTGCGCTGGCTGGTCACCAACCGGCGCTCGCCGATCGACGTGCCGACCGAGATCGCGCGGCTGCGCGACGGCGTGGCCCGGCTGCTGCCGGGGCTGGAGGAGCTTTTCTACGGCAGCGAGCGGCAGGGCATCGCGGCGCACATCGACTCGATGACCGACCGTGGGCTGCCCCGCGAGCTGGCGGAGCGGGCGACCCGGCTGATGTACAGCTTCGGCCTGCTTGACGTCGTGGAGACGGCGACCCGCAGCGGACGGGACGTCAGCGAGGTGGCCTCGGTCTACTTCGTGCTCTCCGACCTGTTCCGGGTGGACTCGCTGCTGTCGAAGATCTCCCTGCTGCCGCGCGAGGACCGCTGGCAGACCCTCGCCCGGATGGCGCTGCGCTACGACCTGTACGCCGCGCTTGCCGCGCTCACCGCGGAGGTGCTCGACTCCACCCCGGATGATCAGCCGCCGCACGAGCGGGTGCAGCAGTGGGAGCAGTCGAACGCCACGTCGATCCACCGGGCCCGCCGGGCGATGGGGGAGTTCGACGAGTCGCGGGCGGATCTCGCCGCCCTGTCGGTGCTGCTGCGCCAGATCCGCACCCTGGTGCGGACCTCCGCCGCCGCCTGATCAGCTACGCCGGGCGCGGGCCGGCCGATCGGGTGACCCCCGACCGGCCGGCCCGCGTTCGTGTACGCCCGGGTCACGCCGCCAGGGTGGCGAAGACGACGATGTTGTCCCGATAGCTCCTGGCGGCCTCGTCGAACTGGCCACCGCAGGTGACCACCCGCAGGCCGGGCCGGTCGTTCGGCCCGTAGACCAGGTCGGTGGGGAAGGACGTCTTCGGGTACGACTTCACCGAGTCGACCCGGAACGTCGCCGGCTGGCCGTCCGCCCGCTGCACAGTGATCGTGTCACCGGGCACGAGCGAGCCGAGGTCGAAGAAGACGGCCGGGCCGAGCTTCGCCGAGTCCACGTGCCCAACGATTACCGCGTTACCTGTCTCACCAGGGCTCGCGCCCGGCTCGTACCAGCCAGCCTGGTCGGCCTGCTCCAACGGGGGGACCTGGACGGTGCCGTCCGGGTTGGTGCCGAGCGACATGATCGTCGCGTTGACGCCGATGCGGGGGATCTCGATGGTGGTCGGGGCAGCCCGGTTCAGCCCGTCGGGAACGTCGTCAGGCGCGGCGTGCTCCCCGCCGTCCGGCGCGGTGGCGTCGCTGCCGGTGGCCGTCGGCCCGGAGACCTCGGGGCCGGCCTGGGCGAGCGGTTGCGGAGGGCGGGCAGCGGGCCGGTCCTGCAACGAGGCGCCGATCATGCCGGCGCCGATCATGGCCAGGGTGACGACGACGGCCGTGCCGGCGGCACGCCACGGTCTCCCGTGACGGCCGCCGGCCCGTGTCGCCGTCACGTCAGACGAGCGAACCATCGGTCCGCCGACGACGCATCAGAACGATCCCGCCCAGCGCGGCAGCGCCGAGCAGGCCCGCACCACCGGTGGCCAGGCCACGGTCGGTGCCGGTGCTGACGCCGCCGTCACCACCGTCGACCCCACCGTGGGGCAGGACTACCAGTTCGCCCTCGCCGCACGAGCCCTTGAGCTCGTAGCGACCCGGCTTGGCGTCCTTGTCGACCTTGGCGTCGCCGTAGTACACGAACTCGCGCTCGTCGTCCGAGCCGTGCTCGTCCTTGGACTCCCAGCCCTTGCTGTCTTCGTCCTTGGACTCCCAGCCCTTGCTGTCTTCGTCCTTGGACTCCCAGCCCTTGCTGTCTTCGTCCTTGGACTCCCAGCCCTTGCTGTCTTCGTCCTTGGACTCCCAGCCCTTGCTGTCTTCGTCCTTGGACTCCCAGCCCTTGCTGTCTTCGTCCTTGGACTCCCAGCCCTTGCTGTCTTCGTCCTTGGACTCCCAGCCCTTGCTGTCTTCGTCCTTGGACTCCCAGCCCTTGCTGTCTTCGTCCTTGGACTCCCAGCCCTTGCTGTCTTCGTCCTTGGACTCCCAGCCCTTGCTGTCTTCGTCCTTGGACTCCCAGCCCTTGCTGTCTTCGTCCTTGGACTCCCAGCCCTTGCTGTCTTCGTCCTTGGACTCCCAGCCCTTGCTGTCTTCGTCCTTGGACTCCCAGCCCTTGCTGTCTTCGTCCTTGGACTCCCAGCCCTTGCTGTCTTCGTCCTTGGACTCCCAGCCCTTGCTGTCTTCGTCCTTGGACTCCCAGCCCTTGCTGTCCTCGTCCTTGGACTCCGAGTCCTTCTGCTCGTGGCTGTCGTCCGCGTCCTGGCCGTGCTCCTCGCCCTTCCAGTCCTTGCTGTCCTCGTCGCCGTAGGCGTCGGCGGCAGCGCCGCCGCCCTGCCCGCCGGGCTGGGCGTCGTCGGACTTGTCGTCGCCGTTCTCGTCCTTGCCCTCGTGGCCCTTACCCTGCTCGTCGGCCTTGTCGTCCTTGCCGTGCTCGTCCTTGGCCTTGTCGTCCTTGGCCTTGTCGTCCTTGGCCTTGTCGTCCTTGCCGTGCTCGTCCTTGGCCTTGTCGTCCTTGCCCTCGTCGTCCTTGCCGTGCTCGTCCTTGCCCTTGTCGTCGTGGTCGTAGGAGTCCTCCTCCTCGCTCCACTCGCCGCGGTCCTCGCCCCGGTCGTCCCGCGCCGGCTCGAGCTTGACCTTGCCGGTGACCTTGGACCACACGTACGCGTGCTCCTGCCGATCCGGGCAGATCTCGAGGAGCTTGACCTCGTCGCCGGCCTTCACGACGTGCGGCTTGGCGTAGACCTTGCCGTCCTCGCCGTGGTGCCCGTCAGCGAACGCGATCCCCGGCGCGAACACCAGGAGCGACGCGCCGCCGAGTGCGGCGCCCGCAACGACCTTCCCGAGCATCTTCTTAGCCATGACCTGCGTCACTCCATCCCTGTTGTCCTGAGCCCGGCGACAACCGAGCTACGACCGACGTTAGACCGTTTCATGACTAATGAAGTGAAAGATTCGCGTTTTAACCTTTGCTGGTGGTAAGCGGCAAAGGGGTGCTACGCGGCTTTCTCGGCTCGCAGTGCCGTCTCGAACCCCGCACGACCTTGCGCGTGCCCCGCGCTGTTGCCGACCCGCAGTGCTCGGCCAGCGGTTGTCATCCGGTAACGGGCGGCAGGTGCCGCTCGCGCTGCTCGGGGGTATCGTCCGAGTTGAGGGCGGGCCGCGCATCGAGCCATTGCCATGGAAGCGCTCCCATGCAAGAATCGGCGCACGCGGTTCGGGGAGCCACACCGCGCAGGCAGGGCGTCGAGGGCATCCGGTTCGCCGGACGACAACCGGCCGCCGATCGGTCGGCCGCACGCCGGCCAATCACCACCAACACCACCACCGCCCGTCCGGGTCGGGCACCCCCCAATAAATCCCGTGGCGCCGGAGGCCGTCCGTGCAGGACGCCCGCCGGGCCGTCTCGCCGGGCCGTACGCGAGCCCGGTCTCGCCCAAGGAGATCAGTGGCATGAATGTGTGGAGAAGGCTGTCCGGCCCACGCCGGACCCTGGCGCTCGCCGGGGCGGGCGTCCTGGTCGCCGGCGGGCTGGTGACGATCCCGGTCACCGCGGCGCAGGCCGCGACGCAGTGCGACATCGCGTACACGACCAACGACTGGCAGGGTGGCTTCACCGCCAACATCACCATCAAGAACCTCGGCGACCCGGTCAACGGCTGGACGCTTGGCTGGACCTTCCCCAACTCCAGCCAGCGGGTGCAGCAGGGCTGGTCGGCCGAGTTCAGCCAGTCCGGCAGCCAGGTCACCGCCCGCAGCCTGTCCTACAACGGCAGCCTCGCCGCTGGCGCGTCGACAACCATCGGCTTCAACGGCGCCTGGAGCGGCAGCAACCCGAAGCCGACCTCGTTCACCCTGAACGGCGTGGTCTGCAACGGCGGCGGTAACCCCACCACCCCGCCGCCCACCAGCGCGCCGCCGACCACGCCTCCGCCGACCACGCCTCCGCCGACGACGCCTCCGCCGACCACGCCTCCGCCCACCACGCCTCCGCCCACCACGCCTCCTCCGGGCACCAAGGTGGACAACCCGTACGCCGGTGTGCGCGGATACGTGAACCCGGAGTGGAAGGCCAAGGCGGACGCCGAGACGGGCGGCAGCCGGGTCTCCAACAACCCCACCGCCGTCTGGCTGGACCGGATCGCCGCCATCAACGGCACTCCGGACAGCAGCTCGAACGGCGCGTTCGGGGTGCGGGAGCACCTGGACGAGGCGCTGCGCCAGGGTGCCGGCTACATCCAGTTCGTGATCTACAACCTGCCCGGCCGCGACTGCTCCGCGCTCTCCTCGAACGGTGAGCTGGGCCCGGACGAGCTGCCCCGGTACAAGGCCGAGTACATCGACCCGATCGCGGCGATCCAGTCCGACTCGAAGTACCGGAACATCCGGATCATCAACGTCATCGAGATCGACTCGCTGCCGAACATCGTGACCAACACCTCGGGTCAGCCCGGCGGCACGGCCATGTGCGACACGGTCAAGGCCAACGGCGCGTACGTCAACGGTGTCGGCTACGCCCTGGCCAAGCTGGGCGCGATCGGCAACGTCTACAACTACATCGACGCCGGGCACCACGGCTGGCTCGGCTGGGACTCGAACTTCGGCCCGACCGCCGACATCCTGAAGACCGCCGCTGTCGCGTCCGGCAGCACTGTCAACAACGTGCACGGCTTCATCACCAACACCGCCAACTACTCGGCGCTCACGGAGCCGTACTTCAAGGTCACCGACAACGTGAACGGCCAGACGGTGCGGCAGTCCAAGTGGATCGACTGGAACTTCTACGTCGATGAGCTGTCCTTCGCCCAGGCGTTCCGTACCAAGCTGATCTCGGTCGGCTTCAACTCCAACATCGGCATGCTGATCGACACGTCCCGCAACGGTTGGGGCGGCTCCGCCCGGCCCACCGGCCCGGGCGCGACCACAAGCGTGGACACGTACGTCAACGGTGGTCGGATCGACCGCCGGTACCACGCCGGCAACTGGTGCAACCAGGCCGGTGCCGGTCTCGGCGAGCGGCCGCGGGCGAACCCGGCGACGGGCATCGACGCGTACGTCTGGGTGAAGCCCCCGGGCGAGTCGGACGGCTCCAGCAAGGAGATCCCGAACAACGAGGGCAAGGGCTTCGACCGGATGTGCGACCCGACGTACGGCGGCAACGCCCGCAACGGCAACAGCCCGTCGGGTGCGCTGCCGGACGCGCCGATCTCCGGTGCGTGGTTCTCCGCCCAGTTCCAGGAGCTCATGCGCAACGCCTACCCGGCTCTCTGAGCGGGTAGCTCACGCGCCAACCCGCCGCCGGCAGTAGGTGAGGCACTGCCGGCGGCAGGTTCCCCCGGGGTCCCCGGTCCGACCGTTTCGGTCGGGCCGGGGACCCCACCCCTTTTCCGCCAGCTTGGCGCTTGTCGCCATCGGGCTGTGGCTGCTGCCGGTGCTGATCGCGCCGCCGCCGGCCAGCCGGGTCAGGGCACGGTGCGATCGATCGCCGCGCGGCCCTGCTCGGCCAGGTCGCGGCGAGCCTTGTCCAGGTTCTCCGGGGTGAGGTCCTGTCCGCGGGCCATCACCAGGTCCTCCGGCTCCCAGGGCTGTTCCGCTCCCGTGCGGATGTTGTCGCCGCCCGCGCCGGTGCCCGTCCCGGTCGCGCCGGTGCCGGCGCCGTAGGGGTCCCCGATCAGGTCGTCGGTGTCCGGAGCGAGGTCCTCCGGCCGGCCGCGGGGCTCGGTGAAGGTCGGCGTGTCACGGTCGGGCCCGCCCCCGCTCCGCAACTGCGGCACGGTGCTGTCGTCGTCCACCGCAGCGGCCGTTTGCGGGCTCTCCTCCAGCGGCGGTCGGCGGTCGCGATCGGTCATGGTGCTGCCTCCTGTGTCCGACACGTTGCCTGATCCCCGTGGCGTACCCCCTGCGTCCGCGCCCATGCGCGACGCCGGCGCCGCCCACGGGGACGGTGCCGGCGGTCGGGCCTGGCGTCAGCTGCCGGGCTGCTGCTCGTTCGGTTTCGGCGCCTCGGCCGGGCGCACCCACTGCCAGAGCAGCATGAGCAGCCCGAAGGCGAGCATCGCCAGACCCGCCCACAGGTTGATCCGGACGCCCTCGGCCTTGTCGATCTCGGCCCGGCTGTCGAAGATGCCGATCAACGTCACGATGATCCCGTACACCACGAAGAGGCCACCGATCACCCGACGGATGTCGAACAGTCGGGCGGCGGCGGAGCGGCGCTCCTCCGCCTGCGTCTCGTCGATCAGCGGGTCCTGCGCCGGCTGGCCGTCGTTGCTCATCTGCCGACTCCTTTCTAGAAGACCGGGATGTAGAAGAGGGCGGCGAGCGCGACCGCGATCACGCCGAGCAGTACTGGGGACCGGTACCAGACGGCGTCGCCGGCGAGCACGTCACCCTTCAGGTCGACGCCGCCCAGCCCGTAGACCAGCCCGCGCAGTTCCTCGTCGCGCTTGGGCGCGGTGAGCGGGGTGAGGATCGCGGCGACCACGGCCACGGTGACGAACGCGATGCCGGCGCCCCAGAAGCTCTCCTCCAGGTCGGAGTTGAAGCCGATCACGCCGCCCTTGTAGAGCAGGTAGGTGGCCAGCGAGGCAAGCGTGCCCAGCAGCAGCGACCAGAAGCCGGCAAGGGCGCTCATCCGCTTCCAGAACATGCCGATGATGAACGTGGCGAACAGCGGCGCGTTGAAGAGCGAGAAGAGCGCCTGGATGTAGTTCATGATGTTGCTGAAGCCGGACGCGATGAACGCCGTCCCGATGCCGATCACCACGGCCGCGACAGTCGCCCACCGGCCGATCCGCAGGTAGTACTCGTCGGACCGGCCACGGCGGACGTACGACTGCCAGATGTCGTAGGTGAAGACGGTGTTGAAGCCACTCACGTTGGCCGCCATGCCGGCCATGAACGAGGCGAGCAGGCCGGTGACCGCCACCCCGAGCACGCCGTTGGGCAGCAGGTCGCGCATCAGCAGCGGGATCGCGTTGTTGTACTGAAGGTCGCCCTTGTCCGCGCCGAGCCCCTTCACCGTCACCAGGGCCACCAGGCCCGGAATGATCGTGACCAGGGGGATGAACAGCTTCGGGTACGCGGCGATGATCGGCGTACGCCGGGCGGCGCTCATGTTCTTCGCGGACAGCGCCCGCTGCACCTCGGCGAAGTTCGTCGTCCAGTAGCCGAACGAGAGCACGAAGCCGAGACCGAACACGATGCCGATCCACTGCGCGCCGAGCGGGTTGTCGGTGCTGGCGGTGTCCTGCCAGGCGTGCAGACCCGCCTCGCCGAGCTTCGAGTCGCGGACCGCGTCCATCAGCCCGCTCACCCCGCCGACCTTGACCAGGCCGATCACCGTGACCGGGATGAGGCCGGCCAGGATGACGAAGAACTGGAGCACCTCGTTGTAGATCGCCCCGGTCAGGCCACCGATGGTGATGTACGCCAGCACGATCGCCGCGCCGACCACGATCGCGGTCCAGAGCGGCCAGCCGAGCAGCGCCTGCATGACCAGGGCCAGCGCGTAGAGGTTCACGCCGGCGATCAGCACCTGGGCGACGGCGAAGCTGAGCGCGTTCAGCAGGTGGGTCGGCCTGTTGAAGCGCAGCCGCAGGTACTCGGGCACGCTGCGGACCTTGGACCCGTAGTAGAAGGGCATCATCACGATGCCCAGGAAGACCATCGCCGGCACCGCGCCGATCCAGTAGTAGTGGACAGTCATGACGCCGTACTGGGCGCCGTTCGCCGCCATGCCGATGATCTCCAGGGCCCCCAGGTTCGCGGAGACGAACGCGAGGCCTGTCACCCAGGCCGGCAGGGAGCGGCCGGAGAGGAAGAAGTCGACGCTGGTCCGGATCGCCCGCCGGGCGGCGAAGCCCACCCCGAGGACCGTGACGAAGTACAGCGCAAGAATCAGGTAGTCCAGCCCGTTCATATTGAGCCGCAGACCGCCGCCGTCCATCCCGTCACCCCTCGTCCCGACGTTGGCACCGGTTTGATGCGCGCGCCGTATTACCCACTACGCGAGGTTTCACACCTGCGCGTCCGCTGCGGTGGGTTCGCGCCCTCGCGGGTGACTCGGCCAGGCTGTACCGCTGGCAGGTGTCGAGGCGCTCGGCAGCCTCCCCCAGGACGCCAAGGGGCGCCCCGGCCTGCCGGGGCGCCCCTCGATCGTGTCGCTCAGCGACCCAGTACGCGGTCCAGGAAGTCGCGGTAGTTGCGGACAGCCATCCGCAACTGCTCGGTGTCCGCCGAGCCGGCGTCCTGCCAACCGCCGAGCGTGTTTTTCTGCGCGGCCAGCGCGGAGGCGAGGGCCTGGATGGCCTCCTCCACGAGGGCCTGTGCCTCGCCGGCCGCGGCGTGCGGGTCATCGACGAAACGCAGCTGCACGTCCCGCCAGCGGTCCCGGAAGCCCTGTGCGGTGTCCCCGTCGAGCAGCGTGGCCGGTTCGGCGGCGACTGTCGAACCGGCGGGACGCGACGTCCCGGCGGACTCCAGGGAGGTGCCGGCCGCCTCGGTGGTGACCGTTTCGTCGTCGGCGTCCGGGTCGACCATGTCCGGGGACGCGCTGCCGTAGCCGGCCGCGCCGGCGGCGGCCGCGTCGGGATCGCCGGCCCAGTCGGTCAGGTCGCCGCGTCGCTCGGGCGCACCGTCCGTGCTGTCGGCGGCGACGACTGTGCGCGTGTCGGCGTCCGCGTGCCTGTCGTCGACGTCCGGGTCGGCGACCTCGTCGGTCGCCGGTGTGGCGTCCCGGTCGGTCTCCGGGACACCGTCGCGGCGGTGCAGTTCGGCGGTGGGGTCGGCGCGCAGACCCTCCCGCTCGCCGTCCTCGGCGCCGTCGCCCGGTTGGGCGGTCCGCTCGGCCCGCGGGTCCGGCTGGTCCTGCGGGTACGGGCTTGCCAGCGCGGACGCCGCCACCGCGTCGGCAACTGTGGTGGCGCCGAAGGCAGTCGGCAGCGGCCCCGGCTCGTGGAAGCCACCCTCGTCGTCGGGCCGGTTCCGGCGCTCGGTGTCCTCGGCCCGTGGGTCGTCGGCCCACTCGGTGTCGGCCCGTTCGTCGGCGGCCCGTTCGTCGGCGAGCCTGTCGTCGTCGGCGAGCCGGTCGTCGTCGGCGAGCCGGTCGTCGTCGGTCCGGTCGTGCAGGGCGCCCGGGTCGGTGCCGTTGGCCCGCTCGTGGTCGGTGGTCGGGTCGTCGGTGGTCGGGTCGTCGTCGGTGGTCAGGTCGCGGTCGGTGGTCGGGTCGTCGAAGGTGCCCCGGTCGTCCAGGGCGTCCTCGGGTACGTCCGGGTGGGCGGCCCGGTCGCCGGTCGGCGGCACCGGCACCGGCGCGGACCGGACGGCCTCCGGGTGGTCGTTGCTCACCTGCTGCTCTTCGTGGCGCATCGGTGGCCTCCTCAGCGGCTCGTGGCGTCGTGCGGAGTGTCCGGGTGGGAACCCTTTTCGGGAGTGCGCTGACCGACCGGCTCCTCACCGAGCAGGTCGGCGAAGAGGGACCGGTAGTGGACGACCGCCTGGCGCAGCTCCTCGGTGCTCGCCTCCCCCCGGGAGTTGCGGAGGTGGATCTCGTGCGCGTCCCGGTAGTTGGTAAGCGTGCGGGCGTGCTCGACGGAGAGGTGGGCGATCTGGTCGGAGAAGTCCCCGGTCGGGTAGCCCTGCTCCTCGATGAGCCGGGTGACCAGTTCGTCCGCGTCGCCCACGGTCTCGCCCGGCGAGTCGATGAAGCGGATCTGGAGCTCTTCCCAGGCGGTGGCGTAACGGGCCCGGGACTCCGGGCTGAGCGGGGTGAGCGTGAGCTCGGCGTGCCGGCGTTCCCGGTCGCGCAGCTCGCGCTCCGCGGCGGACCGGCTGTCCTGCTCCTGCACCACCCGGTCGTACTCCGGCCCGAACCGGCTGCGCAGTGCGCGGCGACGGCCGATCGTCCGGACGGCCACGGCGAGCGCCGCGACGATCACCAGCACGACGAGCACGATGACGATTATCTGCGTGGGCGACATGGGCTCCTCCTTCGTTCCCTGGTATTCCCTCCGCGCACTGATCGCCAATCCCGATCCGAGGCACTTTCCTCGCCGACCCCGGTCGGGTGTCGCCACATTCTGGCGAAAACTTGACTCATTCCAGATAAGGCGGTTGGGTGGGTGGTGCCCGCCGTACGCCCGCGAGCGACCCGCCCCGGCCAACCCGGGACCGGTCGGGTACGCCGCACCACGCCTCCGGAGGAGACCGATGAGCGACCCGCAGGCCGACAGGCCGACCCTCACCACCCGCCAGGGTCACCCCGTGCACAACAACCAGCAGCAGCGGACGGTCGGCTCGCGCGGGCCCGCCACGCTGGAGAACTACCACTTCCTGGAGAAGATCAGTCACTTCGACCGGGAACGCATCCCGGAGCGGGTGGTGCACGCGCGCGGCTTCGTCGCGCACGGTGAGTTCGAGGCGTACGGGACTATCGGCGACGAGCCGGCCGCCACGTACACCCGAGCCAAGCTGTTCCAGACGAGGGGGTTGAAGACCCCTGTCACCATCCGCTTCTCCACAGTCATCGGCGGCCGGGACTCCTCCGAGGCCGCCCGCGACCCGCGCGGCTTCGCTGTCAAGTTCCGCACCCGGGACGGCAACTGGGATCTGGTGGGCAACAACCTCCAGGTCTTCTTCATCCGCGACGCGATCAAGTTCCCCGACGTGATCCACTCGCTGAAGCCCGACCCGGTGACCTTCCGCCAGGAGCCGAACCGCATCTTCGACCTCATGTCCGACACGCCCGAGTCGATGCACATGCTGACCTGGCTCTTCTCCCCGTACGGCATCCCGCGCAACTACCGCACGATGCGCGGGTCGGGCGTGAACACCTACCGCCTGGTGAACGCCCAGGGCGAGGGCGTGCTCGTCAAGTTCCACTGGTTGACCCAGCAGGGCGAGCAGAACCTGACCCAGGCCGAGGCGGACGCGATCCAGGCCACCGAGCTGGGCCACGCCTCCCGGGACCTGTACGAGGCGATCGAGCGCGGCGAGTACCCGCAGTGGGAGCTGAACGTGCAGATCATGAGCGACGACGAGCATCCCGAGCTGGACTTCGACCCGCTCGACGACACCAAGATCTGGCCGGAGGAGCAGTTCCCCTACCTGCCGGTCGGCATGATGACGCTCAACCGCAACATCAGCGACCACCACAACGAGAACGAGCAGATCGCCTTCGGCACCGGTGTGCTCGTCGACGGGATCGACTTCTCCGACGACAAGATGCTCGTCGGGCGGACGTTCTCCTACTCGGACACCCAGCGCTACCGGGTCGGTCCGAACTACCTCCAACTTCCGGTGAACAGGCCGCGCGAGGACGTCCAGGTCAGCACCAACCAGGGCGGCGGTGCGATGTCGTACGGGGTGGACAACCGCGGCGGCAACCCGCACATCAACTTCGAGCCGTCCTCCGTCGCCGGGCTCCAGGAGGCCGACGAGTCCTACCGTGAGTACCGGCCCTTCGTCTCCGGGCACGTCATGAAGGCCCCGATCGAGCGGCAGAACAACTACGCGCAGGCCGGCCACCGCTTCCGCGAGATGACCGACGCCGAGCGCGACGACCTGGTGCACAACCTGACCACGCTGCTGGCCCAGTGTGACAAGCACATCCAGGAGAAGATGGTCTGGCACTTCAGCCAGTGCGACGCGAGCTACGGCCGGCGCGTCGCCGAGGGGCTCGGCATCGCCGACACCATCTGATCCGAACCGGTGTCACGAGCGCCCCGTCGGTGGACCGGTGGGGCGCTCGTCGTACCGGCGTAGGCGCATTTCGCAGCGTCGATGTCGACGCGACGGGCGGTAGTGCAACCGGGCGCGATTACGTATCCTGCCCAAGGCGCCCGCGCCGGTGCCCGGCCCGACGGCCGGGTGCGCGACCGGCGAGCGCGTTGCCCGGCGGTGCCGGCGCCCCTCCTGCCACCCCTGTACGGGCGAGGTCTGATGAGAACCCGCGACTGGCCGATCCGCTCGAAGCTGACCGCGTTGGTCGTCGCTCCGGTGACCGCGCTCCTCGCGCTGTGGATCTTCGCGACGACGCTGACGTTCGGCCCCGCCCTGAACCTGCTCTCCGCGCGCACCCTGCTGTACGACCTGGGCCGCCCCGGCGAGGCGGTCGTCACCGAGCTGCAGCGGGAGCGTCGACTGTCGGTGGTGCAGCTCGCCGGCACCACCGAGCTGCCCGCCCTGGCCGACCAGCGCCGGCGTACGGATCGGGCGGTCGCCGAGCTGCGTCGTCGGGTCGACGGGGAGGCGTTGCGCGACGCCGCCGACGACCTGTTGGAGGACCGGGTCGACAGGCTTGTCGCCGCCCTGGCGGCATTGCCTACCGGTCGGGACTTCATCGACGACGGCATGATGGACCGCGCCGGCGCCCTCGGCCTCTACAGCGGCATGGTCTCGGCTGCCTTCCAGGCGTTCTCCGCGATGGCGAACCTGAGCGATCCGGCCATCAACCGACAGGCGCTGGCCCTCACCTCGCTGGGCCGTTCCCGGGAGCTGCTCGGCCAGACCGACGCCATGCTGGCCGGTGTGCTGACCGCCGGGAAGTTCGCCGAGGGGGAGCACGCCCTGCTCGTACAGGCCATCGGCAACCAGCGGTGGCTCACCGAGAGCGCGGTGTCCGACCTGCCCGAGGCCGGGCGTGCCGCGTACCAGCGACTGACCGAGAGCCCGGCGTTCACCAGCCTGCGCGCCATGCAGGACGCGTTGATCGGGGCCAACGGGTCCGGTCGGCCACCTGTGGACGCGGCGTCGTGGCAGGCCAGCCACGACGCCGTACAGCAGCAGTTGCGCGACTTCGAGCTGGCCGAGGCCGACGGGCTCACCGACCGTTCGGTGCCGGTGGCCGTCTGGATCCTGGTCCGGCTGGCCGCCGCCGGGGTGCTCGGGCTCGCCGCCGTGGTGGTCTCGGTGCTTGTGGCGTTGCGGGTCGGCCGCACCCTGGTCCGGCGACTCAGCGGGGTCCGTACCGCCGCCCTGGAGTTGGCCGAGCACCGGCTGCCGGACGTGGTGACCCGACTGCGCCGCGGCGAGCAGGTCGACGTCGCCCGGGAGGCGCCACCCCTTGAGTACGGCAACGACGAGATCGGCGAGGTCGGGCGGGCCTTCACCGAGGTGCAGCGCACCGCCGTCCAGGCCGCCGTGGACGAGGTCACCCTGCGCCGAGGGCTCAACGAGGTGTTCCTCAACATCGCCCGGCGCAGCCAGGGCCTGGTGCACCGGCAGCTGCACCTGCTGGACCGGATGGAGCGTCGCGCCGAGGATCCGGACGAGCTCGCCGAACTGTTCCAGGTGGACCACCTGGCGACCCGACTCCGCCGGCACGCCGAGGACCTGGTCATTCTCGCCGGTTCCGCGCCCGGCCGAGGGTGGCGCAACCCGGTCGCGATGGTCGACCTGGTCCGCGGCGCGATCAGCGAGGTCGAGGCGTACGACCGGGTGGACATCACCACCGTGCAGCCTGTCGGCGTGCTGGGCCGAGCGGTCGGCGACATCATCCACCTGCTCGCCGAGCTGGTCGAGAACGCCACAGCCTTCTCCCCGCCGGCCACCCGGGTGACCATCACCGGGGAGCAGGTCGCCAACGGGTACGTCCTGGAGGTCACCGACCAGGGCCTGGGGATGTCCGCCGCAGCGCTGGAGAGCGCCAACACCCGGCTGGCCAGCTCGCCCGAGTTCGACCCGGCGCAGAGTGCCCGACTCGGCCTGTTCGTGGTGGCCCGGCTGGCGGCCCGGCACGCCGTCCGCGTGCGGCTGCGGCCCTCCGAGGCGGGCGGCGTCACCGCAGTTGTGCTGGTCCCCACCGACCTGGTCACCACCGAGCCTCCGGCGGGCCCCGACCCCACCACGCTTGCCGCCCCCTCGGGCGACAGGCGTCTGGCCCGACCCGTGCGCCGAGGCGCGGTGCCCCGGCCCCGCGCCGGCCGCACCAGCGCGGCCGTGGCCGCGACCGCCACCGACGACCTGCCCACCCTCGCCCTGCCCACGGGCCCGACGCCGGACCGACCGTCGGCCGACGCGCCGGGCGTCGACGGCGGGTCGCCGTCCGACGGAGAGACTGACGACCTGGAGGGTCTGCCCCGGCGGGTGCGACGGCGTGCCCCCACCGCCCTGCCCCGGTCCACAGTCGCCGACGCGCCGACGCCACGATCGCCGGAGGAGGTCCGCAAGGTCATGGCGGCCCTCCAGGCCGGCACGGCACGCGGCCGGGCCACAGTCGTCGCTCCGGGCTCGGCCACTCGGGGCGGTGCGCCCGGCACGACCACCCCGGCGAGCCGGCCGGACGCGACCCCGGCCGCGGCAGGCCCGGATCCGGCGCCTCCGACGGCCTCCGAACCTCCGACCGCGACTGAGAGGGACGCCTAGTGCGGCAAACGACGAAGCAGAGCGACAGCCTCGACTGGTTGCTCGACGAGCTGGTGCAACGCGTACCGGCCGCCCGGGAGGCGGTGGTGCTCTCCGCCGACGGGCTGCTGCTCGGCGCCTCCGCCGAGTTGGAGCGCTCCGACGCCGAGCACCTCTGCGCGCTGGCCGCCGGCTTCTCCAGCCTGGCCCGGGGCGCGAGCCGGCACGTGGACGGCGGCCCGGTCCGGCAGACCGTGGTGGAGATGGAGTCCGCGTACCTCTTCGTCACCGCCGCCGGGCAGGGCGCCTGCCTGGCCGTGGTGAGCGACGCCGACGCGGACATCGGCCTGGTCGCGTACGAGATGGCGATGCTTGTCATCCGCGTGGGGGAGAACCTCACCGCCGCCGCCCGACAGTCGACGGATGCCGGTGATGCGGGCTGAGCCGCCCGGCCCCCAGCACGAGTGGCTGGACGGCGACGCGGGCCCGGTGGTCCGCCCGTACACGCTCACCGGCGGCCGGGTGCGCTCGGCCGTCGACGGGTTCGACCTGGTCGCGTTCGTGCTGGCCGGCTCGGACCTCGACCTGGCGGCCCACCCGCAGCTGCCGCCCGAGCATCGGCGGCTGGTCACGTTGGCCGGTCGCCCGGTGTCGGTGGCCGAGCTGGCGGCCGAGCTGGACCTCGCGGTCGGGGTGATCCGGGTGCTGCTCGGTGACCTCCTCGCTCAGGGGCTGGTCGCGGTGCACGAGCCGCCGGCCGGCGGCGATCTTCCCGACGACGACATCCTCAAGGCGGTGGTCAGTGGACTCCGTGCGCTATGACCAGGCGGGCACCTCGTTCACCGTCCCGCTGGCACTGAAGATCCTCATCGCCGGGGGCTTCGGTGCAGGCAAGACGACGCTTGTGAGCGCGTTGAGCGAGGTTCGACCGCTGCAGACCGAGGAGGTGCTCACCGACGCCGGCATCGGCACCGACGACACCTCCGGGGTGGAGGGCAAGTCGACCACAACTGTGGCGATGGACTTCGGCCGGATCACTATCAACGACGACCTTCAGGTGTACCTCTTCGGCACCCCTGGCCAGGACCGGTTCTGGTTCCTCTGGGACGAGTTGGCCTTCGGCGCGCTCGGCGCGGTGGTGCTCGCCGACACGCGGCGGCTGGCCGACTGCTTCCCCTCCATCGACTACTTCGAGCAGCGCGGCATCCCGTTCGTGGTGGGCGTGAACTGCTTCGAGGACACCCGTCGGTTCGAGCTGGACACCGTACGCCGGGCTCTCGACCTGGATCCGGACGTGCCGATGGTGCTCTGCGACGCCCGGGACCGGCAGTCCGGCAAGCTGGTGTTGATCTCCCTGGTCGAGCACGTGGCCCGGCAGCGCGGTGAGCCGGTGCCGGCCGCCTGACCCGGCCCCGCCGTACCGGCGGCGGCCCGTCGACGGGGGAGCGGCGGGCCGATCTGGTCCGCGGAAAGCCGGTTAGCGGGTCGCCTTCGTGGGCAGCTCTGGTTGGATCTACTCCAGGATGCCGGCAGAGGGGTGCAGCGTGACTGGTCAGGGCGAGATCGTCCACATCGGGGGTTACACCGCGCAGAGCGGCGGGCGGGGCAGCGGCATCGTCGCCGCCCACCGGGATCCGGCGACCGGGGCCCTGACCCCGCTCGGCACGGCGGCGGTCACGCCGTCGCCCTCGTTCCTGGTGCGGCACCCCACCCGTCCGGTGCTCTACGCGGTCAACGAGCTGCCCGACGGGGAGATCAGCGCCTGGCAGGTCGGGCCGGACGGCGCGCTGGACGCGCTCGGCAGCCGGTCGACAGGCGGCGCCGAGCCCTGTCACCTGGCAGTGCTGCCCGACGGGGACCACCTGGTGGCGGCCAACTACGGCGGCGGCAGCGTGGCGGTCTTCCCGCTCGACGTCCAGGGCGTGCCCGGCGAGCGCACCGACCTGGTGGTGCACGAGGGGCACGGCCCCGACCCGGAACGCCAGGACCGGGCGCACGCGCACATGGTCTCCCCGGGCCGGGGCCGAGGGCCGCTGCTGGCGGTGGATCTCGGCACCGACTCGGTCTACCGGTACGACCTGGACGGCGCGAGCGGGCGGCTCGTGCCGCGCGGTCCACGGATGCGCACGGCGCCCGGCACCGGGCCCCGGCACCTGGCCCGCCATCCCGACGGTCGGCGCTGCTATCTGGTCGGCGAGCTGGACGCCTCGGTCACCGCGTACGAGTCGACCGACGACGGGGCGCTGCACCAGCGTGGCCGGGTCGAGGCGAGTGAGCGGGCGGGCCACGTTCAGCCGTCGGAGGTCGCGGTCACCCCGGACGGCCGTTTCCTCTACGTCGCCAACCGCGGGGTCGGCACCATCGCCGTCTTCAACCTGGCCGATGAGCTGCCCGAGTTGGTGGCCGAAGTGGACACCGGCGGAGAGTGGCCGCGACACTTCGCGCTGATCGGGGAGCACCTGTACGTCGCCGACGAGCGGGCGGACATGGTGCGTGTCTTCCGGCGGGACGCGAGCACGGGCGTCCCGGCCCCGGTCGGCGAGCCCGTGCCGGTGGCAAGCCCGACCTGCGTGCTGCCCTGAGTCGTCGTTAGGGCGGCGGGGCCGGACGTGAGAGCGGAACCGGTTTGGCAACGCCGTGGGGCCGCACCGTCACGCTCTGTCGCCAAATGGTGATCAACTGTTTCTCCTGCGTAACTTTAGTCCGAACGGATGTGGCAGAGACGGCACCTAATACGCAAGATGGTCAGCGTGTCAGCAGGCCGCCATCGCATGCGTTCGAAACTCCATCTAGCAGCCGCCGCCGCGACGGCGACGGTTCTCGTCGTCACCACCGGCGTCTGGTTCGGCTACAAGGAGCTGATCCAGCCCAGCTGTTCCGGGGAGATTCGACTCGCTGTGGCGGTCGCCTCCGAGCTGGCGCCCGCGGTGGACGCCGCCGCGTCCCAGTGGGTCAAGGACGGCGCCGCGGTCGGCCCCACCTGCATCCGGGTTGACGTCTCGGCGTCCGACCCGGTCGACGTGGCCGCCGTGGTGGCCGCGAAGCACGGCGCCGTGCTGGCCGGCGTCGGGCAGGCCAGCGGCACGGCAGTCACGCCGGACGTCTGGGTGCCGGACTCCTCGACCTGGCTGCTGCGGCTGAAGAAGGACGCGACGGCGTTCGCGCCGACAAACGGCGCCTCCATCGCCCGCAGCCCCGTCGTCGTGGCGATGCCCGAGCCGGTGGCCACGCGACTGGGCTGGCCCAACGCCAAGTTCACCTGGACCGATCTGCTCAAGCAGGTGAACAGCAGCAAGCCGCTGCGTACCGGCATCGTCGAGCCGACCCGGGACGCGGCCGGCCTGTCCGGCCTGCTCTCGCTGACCACGGCGGCCAGCGGCGCGGGCGGGGACGCCCAGCGCAACACCGTCGGCGCGCTGCGGGCGCTGGCCACGGGTCGCTCCTCGCTCCGCAACGACCTGATGGCCCGCTTCCCGACCGCCACCGACCCGACGTCCATCGCGAGCGCGCTCGGTGCGGCGGCGCTCTCCGAAGAAGACGTGATCGCCTACAACAGCAAGAAGCCTCCGGTGCCGCTCGCCGCGCTCTACATGGAGCCGGCCCCGATGCCGCTGGACTACCCGTACGCGGTGCTGCCCGGCATCGAGCCGACCAAGGCGGCCGCGGCGAAGGTGCTGTTCGAGCTGCTCACCGCCCCCAAGTTCCGCGACCGCCTGGCGGCACAGTCGCTGCGCGGCCCGGACGGCAACTGGGGCGCCGGCTTCAACGCGCCGCAGGGCGCCCCGAGCCCGGCCGGCGGCGCGTCGACAGCTCCGGCGGCCGGCGGCACCGCGGCGGGCGGTCTGGACCCGGCCGCCATACAGCGTGTCGTCTCGAGCTGGTCGATCGCCACCCAGTCCGGTCGGATGCTCGCCGTCATCGACGTCTCCGGCTCGATGAAGGACGAGGTGCCCAGCGCCAACAACCGCAGCCGGGAGGAGGTCACCGTGGACGCGGCCCGCCGCGGCCTCGGACTCTTCGACGACTCCTGGTCCATCGGCCTGTGGACCTTCTCCACCAAGCTGGTCGGCAACCGGGACTACCGGGAGCTGGTCCCGATCGGGCCGCTCTCCGGCCAGCGGGCGCAGTTGGAGGGGGCACTCGCCACCGTCAAGCCGTCAAGCGGTGACACCGGCCTGTACGACACCATGCTTGCCGCGTACCAGGCGGTGCAGGAGGACTGGCAGCCCGGCCGGGTCAACTCGATCGTGCTGTTCACCGACGGCAAGAACGAGGACGACAACGGCCTCAACCAGCAGCAACTGCTCGCCAAGCTCAAGCAGATCGCCGACCCCGAGCGGCCCGTCCAGGTCATCATGATCGGTATCGGCGAGGGCGTCAGCAAGACCGAGTTGGAGTCGATCACCAAGGTGACCGGCGGCGACGTCTTCGTCACGAAGGACCCGAGCGAGATCGGCAGCATCTTCCTCACCGCCATCGCGCGCCGCCCCCCGGCGCCGCGCTGACCGGCCGCAGAGCAGGAGGAACCCGCCGTACCGCGTCAGCGGTACGGCGGGTTCCTTTATGGCCGCGGGGTTGAAGAAAAGTGACGGCAATACGTCGGAAGCAATCGGCAGTCATAGTTATCAGGGCAGGATGTCGACGTGTCCCGGCATCGTCCGTCCGCCTCCGGTCCGACTCGTCGGCCGGGGCCGTCCTGAGCAGAGTGGGAGGGCCGGTGACCGCGGCGACACTGTTGACCCCTGCCAACACCTCGGCGACGCCGGAAGGCCCGCCGAGCGGGCTGGTGGCCCGCGCCGACGAACGGTCCTACGTCCGGGTCCTGGTCGTGCTTGACACCACAATCCTCATCATCGCGCTGTTCATCGGGTACGTCGGCCGATTCGGGGACGAGGAGCCGGTCGGCTCGAAGATCCCGTACGTGCTTGTGGCCCCGGGGTTGGTCCTCGCCTGGCTGATCTCCCTCAAGGCGCTCGGCTGCTACGACGACCGGGTCGTCGGCTACGGGGCTGACGAGTACCGGCGGGTCAGCTCGGCGAGCCTGCGGCTGGCCGGCGCGATCGCCATCGCCGGCTACATCGCCGACGTCGGCGTCTCCCGCGGTTTCCTCGGCCTCTCGTTCGCGGTGGGCACGGTCGGGCTGGAGGCGACCCGCTTCGTCGTGCGCAAACGCCTGCACCGGGCCCGCTCGAAGGGCGCCGGCTGGTCCCGCAAGGTGCTCGTGGTCGGCGACACCGCACACGTCCTGGAGTTGGTGCACACGCTGCGCCGGGAGCCGTACGCCGGCTATCAGGTGGTCGGCGCGTGCATCCCCGACGCGCTGCTCGCGCCCGTGGCGCAGCGGCTCGGTGACGTGCCGGTGGTGGGATCGTTCAGGGGCATCCCGGAGGCCGCCACCGCGATCGGCGCGGACACGGTCGCGGTGACCGCCTCCGGTGAGCTGACGGCGACCCGACTGCGTCGGCTCGGTTGGCAACTGGAGGGGACCGGCGTCGACCTCGTCGTGGCGCCCGCGCTTACCGATGTGGCAGGCCCGCGGATCCACACCCGTCCGGTCGCCGGGCTGCCCCTGATCCACGTCGAGGCGCCCGAGTTCCGGGGTGCGCGCAAGCTGGTCAAGGGGTTCGTCGACAGGTCGGCGTCGTCGCTGGCGTTGGCGCTGCTGCTGCCGCTGATCGCGGTCATCGCGTTGGCCATCAAACTGGACAGCCGGGGGCCGGTGCTGTTCCGGCAGGTCCGGGTGGGCCGGGGCGGGCAGGAGTTCGGCGTCTTCAAGTTCCGGACGATGGTGGTCAACGCCGACGCGCTGCTCGCCGAGCTGGCGGCCCGCAACGAGACCGACGGCCTCATGTTCAAGATGCGCGACGACCCTCGGGTGACCCGGGTCGGCCGGATGCTGCGCAAGTGGTCGCTTGACGAGCTGCCGCAGCTTGTCAACGTGCTGCTGGGCCAGATGAGCCTGGTCGGGCCGCGTCCGCCGCTGCCCTCGGAGGTGGCCCGCTACGACGGTGACGTGGCCCGGCGGCTGTTGGTGAAGCCCGGCATGACCGGGCTGTGGCAGGTCAGCGGCCGGTCCGACCTGAGCTGGGAGGACGGCATCCGACTCGATCTCTACTACGTGGAGAACTGGTCGCTCGCCGCCGACCTCACCATCCTGTGGAAGACCGCAGGCGCGGTGCTGAACAGCCGCGGCGCGTACTGACCGCCGGCGCTCACGCCTGCGGGCCGGTCCAGTCCAGGCAGACCACCACTGCATCGTCGACGAGGTCGCCCGCCACGAAGGCGCGCAGGTCACCGATCAGCGACCGGACGGCGTCCAGCGGCTCCATCGGGCCGGTGCGGCGCAGGAACCGGTCCAGTGCCGTCTCGCCGTAGCGCACGTTCCGCCCGGTGGCCTCCACCACGCCGTCGCTGACCACGAAGAGCCGGTCGCCGCGTTCAAGCGTGAACGTCTGCTCGTGGTAGTCGGTCGCCTCGAACATGCCGAGCGGGAACTGCGCCTCAAGCGGCTGCTCGGCAACCTCCCCGTCGCGCAGCAGGACGAGCCGCGGCGAGCCGGCGTCCACCACAGTCATCGTCCCGGACCGCAGGTCCAGCTCCATCAACAGCACGGAGAGGTGTCGCTTGCCCCGGTACTCGTCGTAGATGGCCTGGTCGGCGAGGGCTGCCTGATCACCCAGACCGAGGCCGGCCCGGCGAGCGTTGCGCAGCGCGTGGGTGGCCAGCGACGTGAGCAGGGACGCCGCGACGCCCTCACCGGTCCCGTTGACGGTGGAGAGCCAGAGCTTCTGCCCGTCGTCGGACCAGTCGAAGCTGTCCCCCCGCACGGCGTACGCCGGTTCCAGCTGCCCGGCCAGGCTGAACGACTGTCGGATCCGGCTGCGGCCGGGGAGCAGGTCCCACTGCATCTCGGCGGCCAACGTGAGCCGCTGACTGCGCCGCGCGACGCTGTAGACGTCGGTGCCGGGGGAGACGGCGGCCAGCTCGTGCGCGAGCGCGGTGGCGATGTCGGCCAGCTCGACGAGCACGGCGGGGTCGTCGGACACCGGCGCCAGGCGCAGGACGCCCCGGCGTTCGCCGCGCATGCTGACCGGCAGCCAGGCGGTGCCGTCGACCAACAGGGGCGACTGGTGGTCGAAGGCCCGCCAGGCGGGGTGTCCGGCGCCCCGGAGGGAGTCACCCTCGGTGAGTGGCAACAGCTCCGAGAGGCGGTAGTCGACCTGGTACAGCTCCGCTTCGGTGATCCCGTACACCTCGTCGAGGACCTCTCCGACACCGCCCACGACACGGTCGGCGGGTGTCTCGTTCAGGGTACGTCGTGCCCGATTGACCGGTTCGCTCATCAGGCCTCCTTGATCAAAGCTCGACTACCAGTGGCTTCGGAGTAGTCTCGGGCCACCATGGCCGAAAAACATGGTCCGCCGGACCCTGCGACGAGTATGGCTGCCGCGTTGGACGCGGCGGCGGATGCCCTGCTGGGCGTCTGGGATTCCGCCCGTGAGGCGACCGCCAGCCGGGTCTCCGGAGCCCAACTACGGGCTGTGATGGTGGTCGAGCAATACGACGGGATCAACCTACGCCGACTCGCCACCCGCCTGGACATGTTGCTCAGTTCCGCAAGCCGGCTCTGCGACCGGTTGGTCGCGGCCGGCATGCTGGAGCGCGAGCCGGGCCGCTTCGACAGGCGGGAGATCTCTCTCCATCTCACCCCGGAGGCCCGTCGACTCCTCGCAGAGCTGCGCGCCGACCGTCAGGAGCGGATTGCCGCCGTGCTGGCGGCGATGAGCCCGGAGGGTCGCGCCGCGCTTGTCGACGGGATGCGGGAGTTCGACGAGGCCGCCCGACGGCAGCAGACGCTGAGCGGCTCGGCAACGGAGGACGGGGAACGGCCGCGTGGGCGGGGCGACTGGACGGACGACGCGGACCCGCAGGATCCGGACCGGCCAGGCGGGCCGGTGAGGGACTCGTCGGAGCACCCGGAGCGGTCGACCCGACCGGTGTGGCAGAGCCGGCCGACAGGCCCCGAGCGGGCGGCTGGCACGCCACGCGAACGGCCCACAGGCGAGCCGCCGGTGGCTCGAACCGCCTGACTCGGGCCGGCGCCGGCGCGCACAGCGCCTGACTCGGGCCGGCGCCGACGCGCGGAGCGCCTGACTCAGGCCGGCGCCGAGGCGCACACCGCCAGCATGGCGATGTCGTCGTGAGCCTGCCGGCCCAGCCACTCGTCGACAACCCGGAGCAGCCTGTCGACCAGGGCTGCCGGCGGCAGCCCGGCCGCCGCGGCGAGCGCGGCGCGCAGCCGGTGCTCGCCGAACTTCTCGACGTGGACCGGGCCGCCGGTCGCCTCGGTCACCCCGTCGGTGTACGCGAGGAGCAGGTCGCCCGGGTCGAGGTGCACCCGAGTCTCGGCGAACCGGGCGTCGGCGAGTGCGCCGACCGGCATCCCGCCGACCGGGACCGGGACGACCGAACCGGCGGTTGTCACCAGCAGCGGCGCGGGGTGGCCGCCGCCGGCGATCCGGATGTCCACCCCGGCCGGCCCGCGCTCCAGTGACCCGAGCAGCAGGGTGGTGAGCTGGCTGCGCCGTGCCGCGTCGGGCGCGTCGAACAGGGTGCGGTTGAGCAGGTGGATCAGCTCCAGCGGTCGCTGCTCGACCAGGCGCAGGGTCTGCAACGACTGGCGGACCCGCCCGGTCAGCACGGCCGCCCCGACGCCCTTGCCGGACACGTCGCCCACCGCGAACAGCGCGCCCCGCGAGTGCGGGAAGACCTCGTAGAAGTCGCCGCCGATGCGCAGCGTGTCCCCAGCGGCCCGGTAGCCGCCGGCCAGGCTCACGCCGGACACCGTCGGCAGTTCCGGCGGGAGCAGGCTGGTCTGCAACACCCGGGCCAGGTGGGCCTGCTCGCCGTACAGCTCGGCGGCGGCCAGCGCCGCGCCGGCCCGCGCGGCGAACTCGCGGGCCAGTTCGACGTCGCGCGGGTCGAAGTCGGCCCGACCGGCACGGCGGACCAACACCAGCGCGCCTGCCGACCCCCCGGGACCGGGCATCGGGCTGACCAGCACCGCGCCCGGCCGGCCGAACCCGGGTGGGAGCACGGCGGTCAGGTCCGCGGCCTCGGCGTCCCGCCCGGCGCTCGGCTCGGTGGGTACGCCGTCGAACGCCTCACCGAGGCCGGGGACGCCGTCGGTCAGCTCCGGGCCGGCCAGCCCGGTGACGGGGGAAGGATCGCCGTCGGCGTACCGCGTCCAGCGTGGGTGCGGCTCGGCCGGCGCGGGTGGACGGAGCAGCGCCACGGCGGCATCGGCCAGGTACGGCACGGCGAGGGCGGCGGTGGTGCACAGTGTCTGGTCCCGGTGCAGGGACAGCCCGAGCCGGCTGCCGGCCTGGGCGAGGAACGCGGTGCGGGAGCGCTCGGCCAGCAGGGCGTCGGTGCGGGCGTGCTCCTCCGTGACGTCCCGGACGTACCAGCCGTACCTGCTGCCGGCGAGCTGCCGTCGACCGCCTCGCAGGTGCCGGCCGTGGTGCTCGGCGTCGAAGCTGTCGGTGCCGTCCCGCACGGCCTGGGCAAGTGCCGCCACCGGGCAACGGGCCAGCTCGACGCCCGCGACGATCTCCGGGAGCAGGTCTGCCGCCCGGGCGTTGACGAGGGTCACCCGGCCGGTCTCGTCGGTGGTCAGCACCGCCTCGGCGAGCCCGTCGAGCAGCTCGCGGGCCAGCGGCGAGTCGGCCGGCAGCGTACCGCCGGCGCTCTGGCGGGTCGGACGGCGTGACGCCTGCCCGTCGTCGCCGAGGGGACCGGCGATGCCGCCCCGTCGGGTCGTGGTCACCGCCCGACGCCGGCCCGCGTCTGACGACCTGTACGCATGCTCGTGCACTCCTCGCCTGCGGGCCGTTGCCTGACGGCAAGCGTACCGAGCCGCACCGAGGCACGCCCAGAGCGCGTCAGCCGGAGCGGCCCAGCCAGCCGGCGGGCCGGGCGACGATCCGCCGGACCACCGATTCGGCAGCCCCCACGGCGGCCGCCTCCGGACCGAGGGTCGAGGGCCGGACGGTGACCGGTGACCACGCGGCGGTGAGCACCCGGGCCGCGATCTCGGCGAGCACCGGCGGGCACAGCCAGGGCGCCAGCGGGGCGTACCCACCGCCGAGCACCACGGTGTCCAGGTCCAGCAGGTTGACCACGCTGGCGACCGCCACCCCGAGGGCCGTGCCGGCGTCGTGCAGCGCCCGTAGCGCGTCCGGGTCGCCGGCCTCGGCCAACTCGGCCAGCCGCGCCGTCGCGATGTCCGCGGGAAGCTCCGCCCGCAGCAGCCCGGCGGCGGCCACGATCGCCTCCTGGCCGGCGTACTGCTCCAGGCAGCCACGGCCGCCGCACCGGCAGGGCCGCCCCTGGGGGTGGACCGGGAGGTGCCCGATCTCGCCGCTCCAGCCGCGCACCCCGCGGAACAGCGCGCCGTCCAGGACGATCCCCGCGCCGATGCCTACCTCGCCGGAGATGTGCAGGAAACTGGCCAGGCCGGGGGGCCGGGAGTGCAGCTCGCCGAGCGCGGCGAAGTTGGCCTCGTTGTCCACCACCAGGGCCGGTACGCCCGGCACCTGGTCGGTCAGGGACGGGTGGCCGCTGAGCAGTTCGGGGACCGGTACGTCCCGCCAGCCGAGGTTCGGCGCGAGCCGGACCAGTCCGGCGTCGTCCACCAGGCCGGGTACGGCGAGCGCGGCCCCGGCGAGGGTGAGGCCCTGCTGGGCCGCGTCGGCGCGGGCCTGCCCGGCCAGGTCGACGAGGCGGGCCAGCGCGTCGGCGGGGGCGACCGGACGCAGGTCGGCCCGGTGCACGGTGCGGTGCCGGACCTGCCCGGCGAGGTCGACGACGCACACCGTCAGGTAGTCGACGTTGACCTCCAGGCCGAGCCCGGCCGGGCCCCGGTCGGCCAGGACCAGCCCTCGGGCCGGGCGGCCGGCGCCCGCCCGGGGCGCCGGGTCGGCCTCGCTTACCAGTTGGCCCGCGAGCAGGTCCTCGACCACCGCGGAGACGGTGGCTCGGGTCAGGCCGGTGGCGGTGGCCAGGTCGGCGCGCGACGGGGGGCGGTCGGCGGCGGCGATCCGGCCGAGAACCAGGGCGAGGTTGAGCTCGCGGAGGCTGCCCTGACGGGCTGCGCCGGCCGGGGCGGGGGTGGGGCTCACCCCTTGACAGTGCCATAGGGCGGGCAAATAATTCAATCGCTGAACTAATAGCGGGCAACACCATCCCACCACCCCGGAGGTCCCCATGGCACCCCGTCCCACCCCCGCCGACAAGTTCTCCTTCGGGCTCTGGACCGTGGGCTGGCAGGCCCGCGACCCGTTCGGCGACGCGACCCGTCCCGAGCTCGACGCCGTCGAGGCGGTGCACAGGCTCGCCGAGCTGGGCGCGTACGGCATCACCTTCCACGACGACGACCTGATCCCGTTCGGGGCCGACCCCGCCACCCGCGACCAGCACATCGCCCGGTTCCGCAAGGCGCTCGACGAGACCGGCCTGGTGGTGCCGATGGTCACCACCAACCTCTTCACCCACCCGATCTTCAAGGACGGCGGCTTCACCAGCAACGACCGCGACGTCCGTCGCTTCGCGCTGCGCAAGGTGCTGCGTCAGGTCGACCTGGCCGCCGAGCTGGGCGCCAGCACCTTCGTGATGTGGGGCGGCCGTGAGGGCTCCGAGTACGACCTCGCCAAGGACGTCCGCGCCGCCCTCGACCGCTACCGCGAGGCTGTCGACCTGCTCACCCAGTACTCCATCGACAAGGGCTACAACCTGCGGTTCGCCCTGGAGCCCAAGCCCAACGAGCCGCGCGGCGACATCCTGCTGCCCACCATCGGGCACGCGCTCGGCTTCATCTCCCAGCTCGCCCACCCGGAGCTTGTCGGTCTCAACCCGGAGGTCGGCCACGAGCAGATGGCCGGGCTCAACTACGCCCACGGCATCGCCCAGGCGCTCTGGCAGGGCAAGCTGTTCCACCTGGACCTCAACGGCCAGCGCGGCATCAAGTACGACCAGGACCTGGTCTTCGGCCACGGTGACCTGATGAACGCGTTCGCCCTGGTGGACCTCCTGGAGAACGGCGGCCCGAACGGCGGCCCGGCCTACGACGGCCCCCGGCACTTCGACTACAAGCCCTCCCGGACCGAGGACATGGACGGTGTCTGGGCCTCCGCGGCGGCCAACATGAGCACCTACCTGCTGCTCAAGGAGCGGGCGGCGGCGTTCCGCGCCGACCCCGAGGTGGTCGAGGCGCTCGCCACCAGCAAGGTCGGCGACCTCAACACGCCGACGCTCGGCGACGGTGAGGGCTACGAGGAGTTCCTGGCCGACAGGTCCGCGTTCGAGGACGTCGACGTGGACGCGGTGGCCGAGCGGGGCTTCGCCTTCGTCCGGCTCAACCAGCTCGCCGTCGAGCACCTGCTCGGCGCTCGCTGAGGCCCCGCCATGCCGTTGGTCGCAGGCGTTGACTCGTCCACCCAGTCCTGCAAGGTGGTCATCCGGGACGCGGAGACCGGCGCCCTGCTCCGGCAGGGCCGGGCACCGCACCCGGACGGCACGGAGGTCGACCCGGAAGCCTGGTGGCAGGCGCTACGCAGCGCCGCCGACGAGGCCGGCGGGCTGGCCGACGTCGCGGCGGTCTCCGTCGCCGGCCAGCAGCACGGCATGGTCTGCCTCGACGAGGCGGGCCGGGTGGTCCGCCCGGCCCTGTTGTGGAACGACACCCGCTCCGCCGACGCTGCCGCCGACCTCATCGAGGAGGCCGGCGGCGGCGCGGCGGGGAGTCGGTTCTGGGCCGAGGGCACCGGCAGCGTGCCGGTGGCGAGCTTCACCATCACCAAGCTGCGCTGGCTGGCCCGGCACGAGCCGGAGCAGGCCGCCCGGGTGGCGGCCGTCTGCCTGCCGCACGACTGGCTGACCTGGCGGCTGGCAGGTGCGCCGGGGTTGGCGGGGCTGCGGACCGACCGTGGTGACGCCAGCGGCACCGGCTACTGGTCGCCGGCAACCGGTTCCTACCGTCTCGACCTGCTGGAACGGGCCTTCGGCCGGCAGCTCGTGGTGCCCGAGGTGCTGGGTCCGGCCGAATCGGCCGGCACGCTTGCCGACGAGCTGGGTGGGGGTGGCGCGCTGCTCGGCGCGGGCACCGGTGACAACGCCGCCGCCGCGTTCGGCGTCGGCGCCGGCCCCGGTGACGTGGTCGTCTCGATCGGCACCTCCGGCACGGTGTTCAGCGTGGCCGACGTGCCGGCGGCCGACGAGAGCGGCGCGGTGGCCGGCTTCGCCGACGCGTCGGGCCGCTTCCTGCCGCTGGTCTGCACGCTCAACGCGGCCCGGGTGCTGGACGCCGCCGCCACGATGCTGGGTGTCGGCCTGGACGAGCTGGCCGAGCTGGCGCTCTCCGCGCCGGCCGGCGCGGACGGGCTGGTCATGGTGCCCTACCTGGAGGGTGAGCGGACGCCCAACCGTCCGTTGGCCACCGGCGCGGTGCACGGGCTGACCCTGCGCACGTCGACAGCCGCGCACCTGGCCCGGGCCGCCGTGGAGGGCATGCTCTGCGCGCTCGCCGACGGCCTGGACGCGCTGACCGCGCAGGGCGCCACAGTCCGCCGGGTCATCCTGGTCGGCGGCGGGGCCCGGTCGGCAGCGGTCCGCCGGATCGCACCGCAGGTCTTCGGCTGCCCGGTGGTCGTCCCGCCCGCCGGGGAGTACGTCGCCGACGGCGCCGCCCGCCAGGCCGCCTGGGTCGCCCTCGGCGGTGCGACGCCGCCGCAGTGGGAGGTCAAGGGCACCGAGGAGTACGCGGCGGAGCCCGTCCCCGCCGTCCGTGACCAGTACGCCGCGGCCCGCGGGTTGGTCCTCGACCGCCGCTGACACCCCCGGAGTCGACGCGGGTGGGAGCCGGCCGGCACCCACCCGCGTGACGACCCCGTCGTCGGAGTCTGGTTGGCTGCCGGTCATGACGGTGACCAGGGGCTGGCACGGCCGGGGCGGTGGCCGGACGCACCGGCTGTACAGCGTCGTGGTGTTCGTGCTGCTCGCCTCGCTGGACAACGTGGCGATCGGGCTGGTCCCACCGCTGTACGGGCCGATCTCCGACGCGTTCGACGTGTCGGGCGGGCTGCTCGGCCTCGTCACCGCGGTCAGCTTCCTGGTCAGCGCGGTGGCCGCGGTCGGCTGGGCGTACGTCGGCGACCGCACCAACCGCAAACCGCTGCTGATGGTGGGCACCCTGCTCTGGGCTGCGGGCACCGGAGGCAGCGCGCTCGCCGACGGCTACCTCATGTTCCTGACCGCCCAGCTCGTCGCGGCGGTCGGTCTCGGCGCGGTCGGCTCGGTGGGCTTCTCGGTCGTCACCGACCTGATCTCACCGACCCGGCGCGGGCTCGTGATGAGCTTCTGGGGGCTCTCCCAGGGCGTCGGCACGTTGGCCGGGACGCTTGTGGGTGGGCTGCTCGGGGCGACCGACTGGCGGCGACCGTTCTGGGTGCTGACCGGCGTGGGCCTGGTCGCCACCCTCGCGTACCTGTTCACCTATGACATCCGGCGCGGCCAGAGCGAACCGGAGCTGGCCGGCGCGTTGGACGCCGGCGCCGAGTACGACTACCGGATCAGCCGCGCCGATCTGCCGCGCATCCTGGCCCGGCGGACCAACCGGTGGTTGATCCTGCAGGGCCTGACCGCGCAGGCGGCCTTCGGCTCACTGGTCTGGCTGCCGAGGCTCTTCGCCGAGCGGGCCGAGGCGCAGGGCTACTCCGAGTCGACGGCGGTGGTGGTGGGCAGCGTCTTCGCCACGCTGTTCCAGCTCGGCGGCGTGCTCTCCATCGTCGGCGGGCTGGTCGGCGACGCGGTGCAACGGCGTACCCCTCGGGGCCGGGCGTTGGTCGCGGCCGTCGGAATCCTCGCGGCCGTACCGTTCTACCTCGTGCTGTTCTTCGTGCCGGTGACCATCGACGTGCCCGACGGCGCCGGCGGCGGCGCGGTGATCGGCGCGGTGCTGTCAAGTGTGTTCACCGAGCCGTCGGTCGGGCTGAGCCTGCTCACCGCCGTGGTGGCGCTCGCGTTGACGTCGGCCAACTCGCCGAACTGGTTCGCGCTGATCGCCGACGTGAACCCGCCGGAGCACCGGGGGACCGTCTACAGCCTCGGCAACCTGGTCAACGGGGTCGGTCGGTCGGCCGGCAACGGGCTGGTCGGGGTCGCCTTCCAGGGTCTGCGCGCGGCCTTCCCGCCACCGCTGAACTTCGCGGTCGGGCTGGCGGCGTTCCAGCTCTTCTTCATCCCCACCGGCATCATGTACTGGCTCGCCTCGCGGACCTCACCGGCCGACATCGACACCGTGCACGACCTGCTGCACACCCGCGCCGACCGCCTCTGACGCCGCTCGCCGCGTAACAGCGGCGCGGGCGCTGCGCGTGATTCGTCTGCGGCATCAGCTCCAAAGGAAGTCGGCACCACCCGGCCGACCGCCCCGCGAGCACTGTCGCGGGGCGGCCGGCGGAACGGGTCGGGTCGGGTCAGCCGCGTAGCCAGACGGTCACGTCGGTCGGGACCGCGCCCTGGTCGTCCAGCGGGGCGCTGGACGCGAGCACCTCGGCGTCGGGCGGAACCGGTGCTGGGGCGTCGCCGAAGTTGGTAAGCACCGTCAGCTCGCCGTTGCGGAAGGTGAGCGTCTCGTCGCCCGAGGACAACCACTCAAGCGTGCCCCGACCCAGGCCGTGAGCGCGGCGCAGCCGCAGCGCCGTGCGGTACAGCTCGTACGTCGAGCCGGGCACGTCGCGCTGCCGGTCCAGCGCGTACTCCGCCCAGGACGGGGGTTGCGGCAGCCAGCTGGCGTCGGTGGGCCCGAAGCCGTACGACGGGGCGTCGGCCTCCCACGGGATCGGCACCCGGCAGCCGTCGCGACCCCGCTGGGTGTGCCCGCTGCGCGCCCAGGTCGGGTCCTGCCGGGCCTCGTCGGGCATCGTGGTGTGCTCGGGCAGGCCCAGCTCCTCGCCCTGGTAGAGGTACGCCGAGCCGGGCAGGGCGAGCATCAGCAGGGTGGCCGCCCGGGCCCGGCGCAGGCCGAGCGCGGCGTCCGGCTGCGGGTCGCCGATGCCGATGCCGTTGGGTCGGCCGCCGCCGACCGCCAGGCCGAGCCGGGAGGCGTGTCGCACCACGTCGTGGTTGGACAGCACCCAGGTCGTCGGCGCGCCCACCGAGTCGGTCGCCTCCAGGGAGCGGGTGATCACCGCGTACTGGGCCGGCGCGGTCCACGCGGCGAGCAGGTACTCGAAGTTGAACGCCTGGTGCATCTCGTCCGGGCGGACGTAGCGGGCCAGCCGCTCGGCCGGCTCCACCCACGCCTCGGCGACAAGCACCCGCTCGCCGGGGTAGCTGTCCAGGACCCGCCGCCACTGCCGGTAGATCTCGTGCACGCCGTCCTGGTCCCACATGGGCGGGCGCGGCTTGTCGATCTCGTTACCGGAGAGGATCTCCTGGGGCTCCTGCCAGTCGGCCAGGTCGGCCTGCTTGACGAGGCCGTGGGCGACGTCGACGCGGAAGCCGTCCACCCCGCGGTCCAACCAGAACCGCAGGACGCCGAGGAACTCCTCGTGCACCTCCGGGTTGTCCCAGTTGAGGTCGGGCTGGCCGGTGTCGAACAGGTGCAGGTACCACTGGCCGGGTCGGCCGTCCGGGTCGACAGTCCGCGTCCAGGCCGGGCCGCCGAAGACGCTCTGCCAGTCGTTCGGCGGCTGGTCGCCGGCCGGGCCGAGGCCGTCGCGGAAGATGTACCGGGACCGCTCCGGGCTGCCCGGCGCGGCGGCCAGCGCGGCCTGGAACCAGCGGTGCGCCGACGAGGTGTGGTTCGGCACCAGGTCGACGATCACCCGCAGGCCACGGGAGCGGGCCTCGGCGATCAGCTTGTCCGCGTCGGCGAGGGTGCCGAACAGCGGGTCGACGTCGCGGTAGTCGGCCACGTCGTAGCCCGCGTCGGCCTGCGGCGACGGATAGAACGGGGAGAGCCACACCGCGTCCACGCCCAGCTCGGCCAGATGGTCGAGGCGAGCGGTGATGCCCGGCAGGTCACCGATGCCGTCGCCGTCGGAGTCGGCGAACGAGCGTGGGTAGATCTGGTAGATGGCGGCCTCGGTCCACCAGCCGGTGATCGGGTGACCGGAGGAGGTCTGCTGGGTCGGATCGGTGTTCAGGGTCGTCTCCCGTGTCGCGCGGTGTTTTGAGGGTTCAGTGTGCCCGTGGCGGTGCGGTGGACTCTCGGACCACCAGCCGAGTGGGCAGGATCACCGGTGTGTCGCCGTCGGCGGTTCGTTGACCGATGATCGGGCTCAGGTTGCGGGCGCCGAGCGGGTCGAGCAGCATCCGGGCGGCCAGTCGGCCCTGTTCCGCAGCGGGCTGGGCGATGGTGCTGAGACCGAGCACGCCGGCGAGGTCGTGGTCGTCGATGCCGACCACGCTGACATCCTGCGGTACGCGCAGCCCGGCGTCGCGCAGGGCTGTCATCGCGCCCATCGCCATCTCGTCGCAGGCGGCGACGATCGCGGTCGGCGGAACACCGCGGGCCAGCAGCTCGGCGGCAGCCCGGTTGCCGCCGTCGATGGTGAACGACGACTCGACGTCCAGGCTCGGATCGGGTCGCAGACCGGCGGCCCGCAGCTCCGCCTGGTAGCCCCGGCGCCTGTCGAGGTGGGTGGTGAAGGCCAGCTCGTCGTCGGGGTCCCCGGAGATGTGCGCGATCCGCCGGTGGCCGAGGTCGAGCAGGTGGCGGGTGGCCATCCGCGCGGCGGCCACGTCGTCGATGCGTACGCACGGCCAGTTGGGCACCCTGCTGCCCGAGCTGATGGTCACGCCGGGCAGGTCCAGGGAGGCCAGCGCGGTCAGGTCCGCCGGGCGCAGCGGCGTGGCGACAAGCATCATGGCGTCGACCCGCTTGTGCAGGTTGGCGGTGCGCAGAACCCGCTGGCGGATCTGCTCCCGACCGCCCAGGTTGTAGAGCAGCAGGTCGTAGCCGGAGTGGTGCAGATACTCCTCGACCGCCTCGACCACGGTGCTGAAGAACCAGCGGGTGATCCGCGGTACGACCACCGCGACCGTGCCTGTGCGGCCACCGGCGAGCCGGGACGCGCTCGGCGAGACCGCGTAGTCGAGCTGCTCGGCGGCCGCGAGGACTCTGCGTCGGGTGGCGGCCGAGACCGTCGGCAGCCCGCGCAGGGCCCGCGAGACGGTTGCCGTGGAGACCCCGGCCAACCGGGCCACATCATCAATCTTCGTCACGGTTCCCCCGCTCGGTACCCGTCGCCCGCCGCCGCCTTCAGGGGCCAGGCGGCGGCGGGCAAGCGGGTCAGCCCTTGACGCTGCCGGCGAGCAGACCTCGCACGAAGAAGCGCTGCAGGGACAGGAATACGACGAGCGGTACAACGATCGAGACGAACGCGCCCGCGGTCAGCCGCTGCCATTCACTGCCCCGGGTGCCGGCCATCTCGGCCAGCCGAACCGTGAGCGGGGCCGTCTCGTTGCCGCCGCCGGCGAAGATCAGCGCGACAAGCAGGTCGTTCCAGACCCAGAGGAACTGGAAGATGCCGAACGCGGCCAGCGCCGGGGTGATCAGCGGCAGCACGATGGTGCGGAAGATCTTCGGGTGGGTGGCCCCGTCGACCCGTGCCGCCTCCATCAGGTCGCCCGGGAGCTGCGAGATGAAGTTGTGCAGCAGGAAGACGGCGAACGGAAGGGCGAAGCAGGTGTGCGCGAACCACACCTGGGCGAACTTCTGCTCGTCGACCAGGTCCCACGCCGGCATCAGGGTGACGCCGCCGAGGGTGACGCCTGTGGAGAAGAACCTCAGCAGCGGCACCAGGGCCATCTGCAGCGGGACGATCTGCAACGCGAAGATCGCGATGTAGAGCCAGTCCCGCCCGCGGAAGTTGATCCACGCCAGCGCGTACGCGGCAAGGGCCGCGAAGGCGAGCGGGAAGAGCACCGACGGGATGGTGATCGCCAGCGAGTTGATGAAGTAGCTGGCGAGCTGCCCCGACGACGACGACCGCCCGAACAGGACCTGCTGGTAGTTCTCAAGCGTGAACTGCGGGTTGGTGAAGGCGGTCCACCAGCCGGTGGTCTTGATCTCGTCCTCCGGCCGGAGGGAGGAGATGAGCAGGCCGAACGTCGGGATGGTCCACACCACCGCGATGACGATCGAGACGAGCGTGGCCGTACGGCTGTTGAGCCGCCGACGAACCCGCCCGGCGGTGGTGGGCGCGGTGCCGTCGACCTTCTGGGCGCCGGCGGCGACGGTGGGCGTTGCGGTCGTCATCTCAGCCCTCCCGCTGCTGACGGAGGTTGCGGATCTGGTAGATCACGACCGGGATGACCAGGATGAAGAGGAAGACCGCGAGCGCGGAGCCCTGCCCGTTCTGGCCGTACCGGAACGCCTGGTTGTACATCTCGCTGGCGATCACGCTTGTGTCGTAGTTGCCGTTGGTCGCGGTCCGGACGATGTCGAAGACCTTGAGCGTGGCGATCGTGAGCGTCACCGCCACCACGATCAGCGCCGGGCGGATGCTCGGCATGGTGATCTGCCAGAACATCTGCCAGGGGCTGACCCCGTCGAGCCGGGCGGCCTCCACGATGTCGCCGGGGATCGCCTTGATCGCGGCGGAGAGCACCACCATGGCGAAGCCGGCCTGGATCCAGACCATGATGACGATCAGCAGCAGCGTGTTCAGGGGTGATTCCAGCAGCCACTGCTTCGGTTCGCCGCCGAGGCTCACCACGATCTGGTTGAGCAGACCGATCTGGTCTCCGTCGCCGCGGTAGGCGTAGACGAACTTCCAGATGATGCTGGCGCCCACGAAGGAGATCGCCATCGGCAGGAAGATCAGCGACTTGGCCACGGCCTCGAACCGGGCCTTGTCCACCAGGACTGCGTAGATCAGGCCGAACGCGGTCGCCACCACCGGGACCAGAACCACCCAGACCAGGGTGTTGATCAGGACCCGGAGCATCGAGTCGTCGGAGAACATCCAGCCGTAGTTGCGCAACCCCACCCAGTTGGTGCTGCTCCCGTTCATCAGGGACAGCAGCATGGTGCGGATGGCGGGCACGACCAGGCCGATGGTGAGCAGCAGCAGCGTGGGCAGCAGGAAGAAGATCGCGAGGATCCCCTCCCGCGGCTTGGACCGGCGGGGGAGAGGAGCTCCACTCGCCGAGGCGGCGACGAGCTGCGCCTCCCGTCGCCGGGCGAACCAGGCCGGTACGACGTCGAGCAGCAGGAGCAGACCGCCCACCACCACCACGAAGGCGACCAGCCCGTACATCAGCATGAGGAGCTTCGGCTGCTCATCGGCGAAGTCGAACTCCATCAATCCTCCCTTCCGGGTCCGGATCGGCCGGTGGCCCGGCCCGCGGACGCGGACCGGGCCACCGCCGGGATCACTTAGGCCAGCTGCTCTCGATGCCCTGGAGCACCGGGGCGGTGGCCTTGCCGTTCAGCCACTCGATCATGCCCTTCCAGAACGTCCCCGCGCCGACGGCGGCCGGCATCAGGTCGGATCCGTCGAAGCGGAAGACGCCGGTTTTGTCCTGAAGGATCTGGACGGAGAGCTTGTCGATCGGGCTGGCCACGTTGGCGATGTCCAGCTTGTTGTTCGCCGTGACCCAGTTGCCGAGCTTCGCGCGGCTGTTGACGTACTCGGCGGAGGCCAGGTAGGTCTGCACCGCCTGCACCTCGGGACGGTCGGCGTAGGCGACGACGAACTCGCCCGCGCCCAGCACCGGCTTGCCCTTGGCGGCGTCGATGGCCGGGAAGTAGAAGGCGAACGCGTCGCCGTCCTCAGCCACCTTGGTGCCCTCGGGGAACTGGTTGGCGTAGAACGACGCCTGGCGGTGCATCGCGCACTTGCCGGTGGTCACCGGCAGGCCCGCCTCCTGGAAGGCGGTGGTGGTGATGCTCTTGACGCCGCCGAAGCCGCCGTTCATGTACTTCTCGTTCTTGAGGATCGTGCCGGCGCGGTCCACCGCGTCGACGACCCGCGGGTCGTTGAACGCGATCTGGTGGGTGGTCCACTGGTCGTAGACCTCGGCGCCCGCCGTCCGCAGGAGGACGTCCTCGATCCAGTCGGTGGCCGGCCAGCCGGTGGCGTCACCGGACTCGACGCCCGCACACCACGGCTTCATGCCACTGGCGGCGATCTTGTCGCTCAGGGCGATGAGCTGCTCCCAGGTGGTCGGGACCTCCCAGCCCTTCTCCTTGAACGTCTTCGGCGAGTACCAGACGAAGGACTTCACGTTGGCGCCGAGCGGCACGCCGTACAGCGTTCCGTTGACGGTGCCGTACTTCAGCCAGTCGGCAGGCATGTTCTGCTCGGCCAGCGCCTTGGTGTCGGCGCCGAGCTGCTTCAGCTTGCCGGCGTCCGCGAACCGCTTCACGAGGCCCGGCTGGGGCACGAAGGCGATGTCGGGCGCGTTGCCGCCGTCGACCCGGACGGGGAGCTGCGCCTCGAACTCGCCGCTGCCCTCGTACGCGATCTCGATGCCGGTGCACTCGGTGAACTGCGACCACGACCGCTCGAGCAGGTCGGCCTCGGCGTCACGGATGGACGCGTAGATGGAGACCTTCTTGCCGTCGTTGCCCTGGTACTTCTCGTATGGGGCGCACTCCGCGGAGCCCGCCTTGTCGCTCTTCTTGTCGTCACCGGTACCGCAAGCGGTGGCGCTGAGCGCCAGCCCGAGCACACCGGCGATCACGAAGGCCTGGCGTGGTCTGGTAAAGACCGCCATGCCGTCCTCCTTCCTAGCCGGCGCGGTCGTGCTGTGACCCGTCGCCGGTCCGATTGGGCGTGCACACATGTAAGCGCTTGCATCCGGTCTGGTCCACCCCCTGTCAGACACGAGCGAGTAACAATCCCGAAACCTCGTGTCCGCTGGGTGGACGCGCTCCCAGTCGGGGATCCCGACCCTTTCGAAGATTGGCGATATCTGTCAGGCTGAGGGCACCTCATCGAAGGTTTTGAACATAGGAGGAAGTGGATGCGTAAGCGGTGGATCAGCGTGCTGGTGACGGGCCTGCTCGCCGGAGGAGTCCTCGCACCGGCGAGCCCGGCGCTGGCCGCGCCGACCTTCAAGGTGCCGTTCCCGTGCGGCCAGTCCTGGTCGGGGCAGACCCGGTCGGACCACAGCCCGGCGTACGCGGTCGACTTCAACCGCACCGACGACCTCGGTGACCCGGTGGTGGCCAGCGCCCCCGGCACTGTCGACCGGGTCACCGACCTCGGCGGCACCAGTTACGGCAAGTACGTCCGGATCAACCACGGAGGCGGCTACTCGACCTACTACGCCCACCTCAACGGCTTCAACGTCTCGGTGGGGCAGACCGTCGGCTACGGGAAGGTGCTCGGCTGGGTGGGCAGCACCGGCGGGTCCACGGGCCCTCACCTGCACTACGAGCAGCGCCTGGACGGGAGCGACATCCAGGTCAGGTTCAACGGCACCCTCGGCCTCTACTGGGGTAGCAAGACCTACACCAGCGACAACGGGTGCAGCTCGGGCACCGGCAACGCCACGGTCGACACCAGTGGCACGCCGCTGACCGTCCGCTCCGGCCCGGGCACCGGGTACGCCTCGGTGGGCACCGTCGCCGACGGCACCCGGGTGACCATCGCCTGCCAGACCAGCGGCACCACGGTCACCGGCACGTACGGCACCAGCTCGATCTGGGACCGCATCGGCAGCGGCCGCTACATCGCCGACGCGTACGTCTACACCGGTTACGACGGCTACATCCCGAACGTGCCCCGCTGCTGACGGACCAGGGGTCCTCCGGCGGGGCTGCCTCCCGCCGGAGGGCCGGCGCCGGTCAGGCGTTCAGCTGCCAGATCGACAGGTTGAGCGCGGCGGCGAACGTCGGCCGGAGGGGGCCCCGCCTCGCGAGATATCTCCATGGTCGAGATATTGCCGCTCGGTCGTCGAGCCAAGCCCACAAAAAAGCGCCGGGGCCACCGCGACCGGTGCTTCTGTCGGGAGGACGAAGCTCCGGCCACGGCGACCCCGACGGGTCCCGGTGTTGTGAAGGAGTGTTTGTCTAAGAGGTACGAACGTCAATTGAAGATGCTGACACCACCCGGGCCGACCAACAGCCCGACGACGATGAGGACGATGCCCCACAGGATCTGCCGGCGGAACAGCGCGAGGATGCCGGCGACCACGAGTACGACTGCGAGAATCCAGAGAATCAGCTCCATGACCTCTGTCTACCCGACCCTCCGATCGGGGAAACCTGGTCGGTATCAAGTTGATCCCCGACATGGAAGACGCTGTACGCCTGCTTGATCACCGGGTGCGCGACGTTGCGGACGCGTACCCCTCCCGGGGTGGTGCCGCGCTCGGTGCCGGCGTGCGCGTGCCCGTGCACTGCCAGCGCCGTGGGCGCCGAGTCGATCGCCTGCCCGAGCTGGTACGACCCCAGGAACGGGTAGATCTCCAGCGGCTCGCCGACCAACGTGTCCGGAACCGGCGAGTAGTGGGTCAGCGCGACGAGCATGTCGCAGTCCAGCGAGCGCAGGGCCGCACCGAGGCGCTCCGCGCTCTCGTTCGTGGTCCGGACGAACGACTTCATCTCCGGCTCGCCGAAGTCGCTCGCGCACCGGCCGGCGAAACCCCCGCCGAAGCCCTTGACGCCCGCGATACCGAGCCGGCCGCCCGCGCAGTCCAGCACCACGCCGTCGCCCTCCAGCACGGTGATGCCCGCGTCCTCGAGCACCTTCACGACCTGCGGCACCTGGTCACACTGGTGGTCGTGGTTGCCCAGCACGGTCACCACAGGCACTGCCAACCCGCCGAACTCCTGTGCCACGCAGCGCGCCTCGGCCTCGGTGCCGTGCCGGGTCAGGTCGCCGGCCAGCAGCAGCACGTCCGCGCACTCGGGCAGCTCCTCCAACGCCGGGCGGAACCGGCCGACCACGTCCTCGTCCAGATGTACGTCGCCCACGGCGGCGATCCGGATCACCATGAAACCTCCCTCAGGGCAGTTGCTCGATCTCCGTGGGCGCCTGGGCGCGGATCACACCGATGTCGCTGTTGATCGGCACGTCCGGGAAGCGCTCCGACACGCGGCGCAGGATCTCCTCCCGCCGGTGCGGGCTCTCCACCTCGCCGTGCAGCACAAGCGTGTCTTCCCGCCGGACGACTGTGATCCCCTGTTCGGCGACTGCCGGATCCTCGGTGAGTAGCCGTTGGATCTCCGCTTCGACGTACTCGTCGGGTGGCGCCGCGCCACCGGCCTGATCGTTCGTCACGGTGTCTCCTCTCCTGCCCGGGCGCCGGGTTCCGGCACCACCTCCAGCCGGTCCAGCAGCATCAGGAACGCCTCGGCGTACGGCGAGTGCTGCGTCTCCTTGCGTACCCGTTCCCAGTCGATCTGCTCCCGCAGCGATCGGGCCAGTGGCAGGCCGCGGGCGAAGTCGCAGTAGTGCTGGGAGAAGCTCAGCAGTTTGTGCACCATGAGCTGGGTGGCGGACAGGACCGGCATGTGGATGGCGTCCACCGGCCGCACGACGGTGTCGGCGAACGTCTCCTCGGTCACCGGCGTCTCGATCGGCCGGTGGATCAGATCCACCATCCGCCCGTCGTCGAAGACCTTGACCAGCCAGTCCTCCGGTGGCCGCTCGGCGCGGAAGCCCGCGGCCACGAGCGCCTCCAGGGACTGCTCGACGTCGGCCTCGCGGATCAGGAAGTCGACGTCGTGGTCGCTCGAGTGGCCGCCGTGGGCGTAGACGGCGAAGCTGCCGCCGAGGGCGAACGGGATCTCGGACTGCTTGAGCACGGCGGCGACCTTCTTCAGGGTGTGCACCAGACTCTCGTCCCCGCGCTCAGCCATCTGGATCTCCCGTCGGTCGTGTTGGTGGACAGGCGGTTGGATTCCAACTCCCGTACCCGGCATTCCGGTCGCCCACACCTGCTGTCGTCGCGGTCGGGTGCCAACGGGGACAAACGGCTGCAAACGTCGCGGGCCGCAAGCATGGGTCGGATAACCTGTCGAGGGTGGCCAGATCATCGGGGATGCGACGCGGCAGGGCCCGGTTGCGCACCGTCGCCCTGATCGGCATCGACGGCTCGGGCAAGACCACCCAGGCGCACCGGCTGGCCGACGCGCTCACCGCCGCCGGCCGTCCCGCCGCGTACCGCCGCAACGCCAGCGGGCGGCGCTGGCTCGGCCGGCTCGCGCACCGCCTCGGCCTCCCGGACGCACAGCGGCTCGTCGGGCGGGACGGCGTTCTGGCGGTGGAGTCCGTGCTGCGCTGGCTCGCCATCGCCGTGGCCCTGCTCAGCTGCCTGCTCACCGGCCGGACGGCGGTGATGGACCGCTACTCGGCCTGCCAGTACGCCAGCATCCGCGCGCACGGCGGGCACCGCTGGGAGCGGCTGGCCCGGGCCGGCTACCGGCTCTTCCCGACGCCGCAGGTGACCTTCCTGCTCGCCGTCGACCCGGTGGTGGCGTACCAGCGCATCGAGGAGCGCGGCACCGACCACGAGTCGATGGGCTGGCTGACAGCCGCGGACACCGCCTACCGGACCCTGCCCGAGTACCCGAGCTTCGTCCTCGTCGACGCGGGCCGTTCGGCCGAGGAGGTGACCGAGCAGATCCAGGCGCACCTGGCGACCTGGCTGCCGGACGACGTCCGCCCCGACCCCACCCGGGGGTCCTCCGAGCGGCCGGCGCCCACCGACGTGCCGCAGCCGGCGCCCCCGCCCGCCCCGGCGCCCCCGCCCGCCGCGCCGGCGCAGGAGCGGGCCGGGCGCGGCGACGGCGCGTCGCTGCTCGTTCAGGCGCGTCCGTAGACCGGAACGCTGGCCCCGGTGGTCGGCGCGGAGTCCGTCGAGGCGAGGAAGCGGATCACCGGCGCGATCTCGGCCGGCGTGACCCAGCGGGAGTGGTCGGCGTCGGGCTGTGCCGCCCGGTTCGCCGGGGTGTCGATGACGCTGGGCAGCACCGTGTTGCAGCGCACGTTGCGGGAGCGGTACTCGACCGCGACCGCGTTGGCGAAGGCCAGCACCGCCGCCTTGGCCGTGACGTAGCCGGCCGCCCCGGCGAACGGGGTGACCGCCGCGCGGGCCGAGACGCACACCACCGCGCCGCCGTCGGCCGCCAGCAGGTGCGGCAGCGCGGCCTGGGTGACCAGGTAGGTGGGTCGCAGGTTGACGGTGAGCATCCGCTCGAAATCCTCGACAGGTGTCTCGTGCACCAGGCCGCCGCTCGCGTACCCACCGACGAGGTTGACCACCGCCCGCAGCGGCGCCGCCGGGTCGCCGACGGCGGCCTCGACGACGCGTGCCGCGCCGGCCGGGTCGGTGAGGTCCGCGACGACCCGGACCAGCGCGTCCGCCGCCGGCTCCGACCCGGGCCCTGTCGCCCGCTGCGGTACGACCACCCGCCAGCCCGCGTCGACGAACGAGGCGACGACGGCCCCGCCGAGCCCACCCGTGCCTCCGGTCACCACCACGCTGCGCTCCGCCATGCGCCACACGCTAGCGTCCGCCGCGACGACCCATCGGCCGACAGGCGCTCTGCCGACAGCAGAGTCGTTGGCGCATTCGGCCGTAGGGAGCGCAGGATCGGCGGATGCGGATCCTGATTCTCGGCGGCACCCGGTTCCTCGGCCGGGCGGTGGCCCGGCTCGCCGTCGCGCAGGGCCACGACGTGACCTGCGCGGCGCGGGGCGTGTCCGGTGTCGTGCCCACCGGTGCGCGGTTCGTGCCCGTCGACCGCGACGAGCCCGACGCGCTGACGCCGCTCGCCGACGACGGCTTCGACGCGGTGGTGGACGTGACCCGCCAGGTCAGCCATGCCCGACACGCGCTCGCCACGCTGGCCGACCACGTCGGTCACTGGTCATTCGTGTCCACGATCTCGGTGTACGCGGACAACACCACCCCGGGGCAGACCGCGGCGGACGCGCCGCTGCTGCCGCCCGCTCCGCCGGACGTGGACGCTCCGGTCGGCCCGGACCACAGGTGGTACGGCGAGTGCAAGGTCAGCATCGAGCGGCTGGTCCGCGAGCGGATGGGCGCGCAGCGGTCGTTCATCTGCCGGGCGGGGCTGATCGTCGGCGCGGAGGACCCGAGCGACCGCTTCCCGTACTGGGTGCGGCGGCTGGCGAACGGCGGGGAGGTTCTCGCGCCCGGACGGCCGACCGACCGGGTGCAGTTCGTGGACGTCGCCGACCTGGCCGGCTGGTTGCTGCACGCCGCCGGCGCCCGCCTCGCCGGCACGTACGACGGCACCGGCCCGGCGCTGTCCCGCGCCGAGCTGCTGACCGACGTGGCGGCCGGTCTGGGTGTGGCCGACCCGCACCTCACCTGGGTCGATCAGGACTTCCTGGTGGCCCACGGCGTACGCGAGTGGTCGGGGGAGCGGGCGCTGCCACTGTGGGTGCGACTGCCGGAGTGGGGTGGCCTGATGGACCGGGACGCCCGGCCGGCGCTGGACGCGGGTCTGACGGTCCGTCAGTTGTCCGACACCGTTCGGGCGACCGCGTCCTGGATGACCGCGCGGCCCGACGCCGTACGGCAGGGTGGACTCGACCCGGCGGACGAGGCGGCGATCCTCAGGGAGTGGCAGGCTGAGCGAAACGCGTGATCCGGGTCGTCGACACTTTTCCCACCACATACGGTCATGGTTGACGCTCACGCTTCGTGAAAGTAAGTTTCACCCGTGGCGAAGAGTCCGAAGATTTCTGCGAGTCACGAGCCCGGTGGGCTGATCGTCCACATCAGCGGGCTGTTGCCATCGCTGTCGCCCGCCGAGCAGCGGGTCGCCCGGCTGGTCGTGTCCGACCCGGCCGCCGCGGCCCGTCGGACCATCACCGACCTCGCCACCGCAGCGGAGACGTCGGAGGCGACAGTCATCCGGTTCTGCCGATCGGTCGGCATGGACGGCTATCCACAGTTGCGCATCCGGCTGGCCGCCGAGGCCGCCCGCCGCATCGAGCCGCCGGACGCCCGGGTCGTCGGCGGTGACATCCCGCCCGGCGCGGACCTCGCCCAGATCATCGCCACCATCGCGTTCAACGACGCCCGAGCCGTCGAGGAGACCGCCGAGCAGCTCGACCCGGCCGTCTGCGAGCAGGTGGTCGAGGCCATCGCGGGCGCGGGCCGGATCGACATCTACGGCGCCGGCGCCAGCGGGTTCGTCGCCTCCGACTTCCAACAGAAGCTGCACCGCATCGGCCGGATCGCCTT
Organism: Micromonospora lupini; assembly: GCF_026342015.1. NCBI lineage: Bacteria > Bacillati > Actinomycetota > Actinomycetes > Micromonosporales > Micromonosporaceae > Micromonospora > Micromonospora lupini. Next base: position 108,536 of record NZ_JAPENL010000002.1, on the reverse strand, counting down.
CTACTTCCCGGACGTGCACACCGCCTTGACCTCGGCGGCCCTGCTCGGCCGCGGCGACGTCGCGATCGGCATCTCGCACACCGGCACCACCTCCGATGTCATCGAGGTGCTGGAGCAGGCCCGGACGCGGGGCGCGGCGACCGTGGCGCTCACCAACTTCCCGCGCTCGCCGATCACCGAGGTCGCCGACTTCGTGCTGACGACAGCGGCCCGCGAGACCACCTACCGCTCCGGAGCGACGGCCAGCAGGCTCGCCCAGCTCACAGTCGTCGACTGCCTGTTCGTCGGGGTGGCCGCCCGCAACCGGTCCCGGGCCCGCAAGGCCCTAGAGGCGACCGCCGAGGCGGTCCAGTCGCACCGGGTAGGTGCCAGCCGGAGGCGGGCGTGACGCCCGGTTCGGTGGAGCCGGACGCGAACATGTCAGCACCACCCGCCCGCCCGACGGTCCGGGTGGGCGCACCCACCGAACGTCGCAATCCCCTCAGCGTCGACCTCGATCTGATGTCGACGCGGGACGTGCTCACCGTGATCAACGAGGCCGACCGGCGAGTGCCGGCGGCGGTCGCCGCGGTGCTCGACGAGATCGCCACCACCGTTGACCTGGCGGTGGCGGCCCTGCGCGGCGGGCACCGGGTGCACTACTTCGGGGCCGGCACCTCCGGTCGGCTGGGCGTGCTCGACGCGGCCGAGCTGGCCCCCACCTTCAACTCCCCGCGGCACTGGTTCTGCGCCCACCTGGCCGGCGGCGCGGACGCCATGTGGCGGGCCGTGGAGGACGCCGAGGACGACGACCGGGGCGGGGCGGACGAGGCCGCCGGGTGTGTGCGCCCCGGTGACCTGGTGGTCGGTCTGGCGGCAAGCGGACGCACCCCGTACGTCCTCGGGGCGCTCGCCGCGTCCCGCGCCGCGGGGGCCTCGACGGTGCTGCTGTGCGCCAATCCGGAGGCGGAGGCCGCCCGGTCGGTGGACGTGTTCATCGGGGTGGACACCGGACCTGAGGTGGTCACCGGCTCGACCCGGATGAAGGCGGGCACCGCGCAGAAACTGGTGCTGAACACGTTCTCGACCGCCGTCATGGTGCGCCTGGGCCGCGTCTACTCGAACCTCATGATCGATATGGTGGCCACCAACGCGAAGCTCCGGGGACGAATGATCTCGATCCTGGTCGAGGCGACAGGCTGCTCGGAGGAGGTCTCCCGGCGGGCCCTCGGCGAGGCCGACGGCGACCTGAAGACGGCGCTGGTCTCGTTGGTCTCCGGAGCCGAGGTGGCCGCCGCCCGAGCCGCCCTGGCGCGCTCCGCCGACCAGGTTCGCGGGGCTCTCGCCCTGCTCGCCTCCTAGCCCCGCACCGCCCGGGAAGCGAACGGGGCTCCGGATTGTTCACCGGGGCGGGGGGTAATCACACCGCGTGGATGAACCGACCGGTCCATCGCTGCGTATCTGGCAGTGACCAGGATCGCAGCGCGGAGGTGACCCGGGTCGCTGTGCCGGTGCCGCGGCGGTGTTGCCATGGTGCGGGCGATAGGCGATTCGTCGACCCACCAACCCGTTCGAGGTGCCCAGCGGCGAGCCACCCGACGGGTGCTGACAGCAAACATGGACCGTGCTCTCAGCAACTACTCAGGCATTCGTGACACTTTCGACTCACGACATGGAATCCCCGACACGTCTCATCTGTTGTGTAGGTGTCAGCGACGGTGGGCACAGCAGAAGTTACCAGGGGCTGACCGGACGTGGGGAATGGCAAGGAACCGGGCAACCGGCGCGAGCGAGGGGACCGTGGGCAACGTGGACAAGAACATCGGCATGCGCACCGACGAGGTTGCCGAGGAGCGCGACCTGGTCGGCGTCTACCTGCACGAGATCTCCCGGACGCCACTGCTGGACGCCGCCAAGGAGGTCGATCTCTCCAAGGCGATCGAAGCCGGCCTCTACGCCGAGCACCTGCTCGGCGAGGACGCCGTTCCCGACGGTGTCGACCGGGCCGACCTGGAGCGGCTTGTCGTCGAGGGTGAGCGCGCGAAGGACCTCTTCATCCGCGCCAACCTGCGACTTGTGGTGTCGATCGCGCGTCGTTACGTGCGCTCGGGCATGCCCATGCTGGACCTGATCCAGGAGGGCAACACCGGCCTCGTCCGGGCGGTCGAGAAGTTCGACTACGAGCGTGGTTACAAGTTCTCCACCTACGCCACCTGGTGGATCCGCCAGGCCATCAGCCGGGCGATCGCCCAGCAGGAGCGCACCGTCCGACTGCCGGTGCACCTGGTGGAGGACGTCAACCGGATGCGCAACGTGACCCGGCAGCTCACCCGTGAGCTGGGCAGCGACCCGGAGCCGGAGCAGATCGCCGCGTCGCTCGGCGTCACCGTCGAGCGGGTCAACGAGCTGCGCCGCTGGTCGCAGGACACCGTCTCGCTGGACACCCCGGTGGGCGACGACGGCGACACGAACCTCGGCGACCTGGTCGCCGACAGCGACGCGCCGTCGCCTGAGGACATCGTCCTCAGCGGCCTGGAGCGGCAGCGGATCGAGGGGCTGCTCAACCACCTCGACGACCGGTCGGCCGGCATCATGCGGGCCCGCTACGGGCTGGAGGACGGCCGCGAGCACTCGCTGACCGAGGTCGCGTCCCGCTTCTCGCTGTCCCGTGAGCGGATCCGGCAGCTGGAGATCCAGGCCCTCGGCCGGCTCCGGGAGCTGGCCCGGGCGGAGGGGCTGCAGGCAGCCTGACCTGGTAGTAATGACGGCGAACGGCCGGCGTCCGATAGGGGGACGCCGGCCGTTCGCCGTGTCGGGTCGGTCAGCGGACCCGGCCGTAGCCGTGGATGGACATCATGTTCATGCCGCGCTTGAGCACGTTACGACCGGCGCTCGGCGCGTCGATGACCTGGCCGTCGCCCACGTAGAGAGCGACGTGCCCGAGCCCGCTGTAGAAGATCAGGTCTCCCGGGCGCAGGTCACCCCGACCGATGTGGGCCACCGCGCCCCACTGCATCCGGGCGCTGTGCGGCAGCGATCTGCCGGCCGCCCGCCAGGCCGCGAGGGTCAGCCCGGAACAGTCGTAGCCGTTCGGACCCTCACCGGCCCAGACGTACGGCTTGCCGATCGCCCCGAACGCGTAGCGCACCGCCGCGCCGGCGTCCCCGGCCACGGCGGGCACGTTCTTGGCCTCGGCCTGCGCCGCCTTGGGCGCGGGTTTCTCGGTGGCGGCGCCGTACGCCTGTCGACGCAGCTCGTACAGCTTGGCCAGGTCACCCTCGATGCGCTTCTTGCCGGCCGCAAGCTCGCGGGCCTGCGCGGCCTGCCGGGCCAGCGTGGCGTCCAGGCGGGTCTTCTCGTCGAGCAGCCGCCGCTGGTTCGCTGTGAAACCGGAGATGCGCTCCTGGCGCTGGCGGGTCAGTTGGTCGAGGGTGCCGAGTCGGTCGAGCAGAGCGACGGAGCCGCCGGGACGCAGCAGCGCGTCCACGGTACGCAGGCTACCGCTCTTGTAGGCCGTGTTGGCGAGTGCCGCTACGTCGGCCCGGCTCTGCTCGGCCTGCTGTTCGAGAGGGCCGATACGGGCCTGTAATCGGGCCACCGCGGTCTTGTTGACCTTGATGTCCTCGGCGAGCTTGTTGTACGACTCCACGATCCGTTCCAACTCGGCCGAGGACGTCTCGATCCGGTTGGTCAGGTCGGCGGGGGACGGCTCGGCGTGAGCCACCGCCGTCGGGGCGATCAGCGCGGCCGACATGCCGGCCAGCACTGCGGTGCGCAGCAGGGTTCTCAGGGATGACAAGAGCGAAGGGCTCCTCTCCCACGGCCGCCGACGGGGCTGCTGACGCCCTCGGCGACACCGGCCGGGGCCACCCGGGTGGATGGCACTGGGCCGGACCGGCTCGCCCAACCTAACCCGGGACGGTTGTGCCGCGCAGTTGAAGCAGGGGCGAATGTTGGCGAAGTGGCGGGAAGTGCCCCTGCTCCCGGTGACACCAGCGGGGCTGCTGACACGTGGCGGAGCGCCGTTTCGCATCCGTTGACCGATATCTGACTTTCGTCGTTCCGGGCGCATGCCGCCGGATGGTCACCGCCAATATCCGATAAAAGCTGAAATGGATGCTGTTTCGAGGCCATGTCGCCCGGGTGGGTCACCGGCTCGGAACCGTAAATGCCCAGGTGGAGTGGCGGTGCCCCAGAACAATGGAGCCGCAGCCGGGAATCCCGTCCCCGGGCAGCGATGCCCGCCACGGTCCCGAACCCGGCAGACCGCCCCACGGGAGGAACCGTGAATCGTGAAGGCGCAAAGACGCGACCGCAACGAACGGTGCCCGGAGCCAGGTCCACGCTGCTGTACGCGCGGCCCGGCATCATCGTCACCGTCGACCGGTTCACCGTCGGCCGCACCAGCTATCGCATCGTCGACCTGACCCACCTGCGCACCACCCGGGGCGCGCACGACCGGATCGCCGTCCGGGCCGTCGTGGTCACCGCAGCCATGATCGGCGCGGTGGGCCTGCTCCTCGGCTTCAGCGGCGGCCTGCAACGGTTGACCGCCGAGGCGTACCTCATCCTCGGGGCGGTGCTCCTGCTGCCGGTGGCACTCGCCCTGGTCGGCGACCGCTGGCGCCCACCGCCGTACGAGCTGTGGGGATGGCACCGGGGCGCGGAGGTGCTGCTGTTCAGCGCCGACGACGAGCGGCAGTTCGGTCAGGTCACCCGGGCACTGCTGCGCGCCCGGGAGGTCAACCGGTACGGCGGCTTGGTCGACCCCCTCGCCTCGGCCGACCCGTGGCGGCCCCGCCGCTGAACCAGACCCGTCGCGGGGCCGGTCAGCCGGCGACCGGCTCCGGCGTACGGGTCGCGGGCCGGTCCAGCCAGGCGGTGACGCGACGCTCGGCGTAGAACGAGACGAACGGCACGGTGCCGGCAAGCATCACCAGGAGCATCCGCTTCAGTGGCCAGTCGGCGCGGCGGCTCAGGTCGAACGCGGCCACCAGGTAGATCATGTAGAGGAAGCCGTGCGCCGGGCCGACCGTCTCCACCACCACCGGGTTGTCGAACGCGTACTTCAGTGGCATGCCGACAACGACAAGCAGGATCAGCACCACGCCCACGATCCAGGCGATCACGCGGTACCGGGTAAGGGCTGCGCCCACCTTGTCCGTCCTTCCGAGTCCGGCTCAGCCGGGATAGTCACCGGGCCGGGCGCCCGGATTGGCGTTCAACCATGACAGGTAGTCGTTGTAGGCGGCCAGGTCGGCGTCGTCGCCGAGCGCCGCGTCGACAGGCACCCGGGCCACCCGCACCGGTCGGCGTACCGCCGGTCGGGAGCCGATGGTCGCGGCCGGCGGCGGCTCGACGGCGGCTGTGTCGGCGGGGTCCGCCGGCGGCTCGGCGGCCGCCTCCGCGTTGCGGCGGGCCAGCCGCACCTCGCGCCACCAGACGTAGATCACGAAGCCGGCGAAGATCGGCCACTCGACGGCGTACCCCCAGCTGAGGCTGTTGCCGGCCGCGGCCCGGCTGATCTGCCACCAGCCCAGCCCGAGGAAGCCCACGACCAGCACGACCATGGCCACGTGACGTGCGATCCACGCCGGGGTCCAGAGCCACCTCATGGCGTCGAGGGTACCGGGGACGACGGCGCTCTCCGACGCGGTGTCGTAGGTGCCACGCGGGCGGGAGGGTTTGGCGTCACCAGGTGTGGGCATCCGTCTAGACGCCAGCCCAAACGAGACCAGGGGGGCGATGATGACCGGATCGGTACGCGAGGACGACTTTCCGTCCAGCGGCAGCACGGAAACGAGCCCGGAGCAGCGGGTGCCCGAGTGGGGCGGCGACCACCTCGCCGACTCCGGCGGCGCCGATCTCGACGGCGACGCGCTCGGCGTCGACCCGACGGAGCTGACCGACGACGATCTGATCCGCGAGATGCACAGCCTGCACCGCACCCGGCTGGACACCCTCCGGCACGCGGCGGACTCCGCGCTCGCCAACCACCTGCGGCGCACGGCCGAACTGGAGACCGAGTACCTCGCCCGGCACCCGGGCCGGGAGGTCGACCCGAGCCGCCTGCGGGACGCCTGATGCCGGCACGAGCCGTCCGCGGCATGTCCGCGCCACCCGAGGTGGTGTTCAACACGGCCACCGACCCGGCTCGGGCCTCGGCCTGGTTGCCTGCGCCGCTGCGCGGCGACGGGAGCCCTCCCGCCGAGATCAGCGGCGAGGAGTTGCGCGCCCGCTGGGGCGACGCCGACTGGGCCGCCGAGATCCGGGTGGATCCGGCCGACTCCGGCGGCGCCCGGATCCAGCTCGACCTGACCGACGGCTCGGGCTCCGACCCGGACCAGTTGGCCGACGAGGCGCTCGCCAACCTCGCCCGCGAGGTCGCCGACAACCTCCAGGCCGGCTGAGACCGTCACCGACTGCCGCATTCGCACCACCACGACAGGGGAGGAGACCGGGTGAGCGACACTGGCCTGCGACAGAAGGCGGCGCGGCTGCGCCGGGCGTACGCGCCGCACGAGCACCGGCCGCTCGGCGGCTACCTGGCGGCGATGGGCACCTACGCCGGGGTGACCGGGGTGCTCGCCGGCCTGGTCAAGGTGACCGGCCGCCCGGTGCCCGAGCGTCCCGCCCCCGCCGACGTCGTGTTGCTCTCCATCGCCACGCACAAGCTGAGCCGGCTGCTGTCCAAGGACGCGGTCACCAGCCCGCTGCGGGCGCCGTTCACCCGCTACGACAGGCCGATCGGCAGCGGCGAGGTGATGGAGCAGGTCCGCGACTCGGGCAGCTCCACCCGGCACGCCATCGGCGAGTTGCTGAGCTGCCCCTTCTGTCTGGCGGTGTGGGTGGCCACGGGGCTGACCGGGGGCCTCGTGCTCGCACCCCGCCTCACGCGCCTGGTGGCCACCGCGTTGACGGCTGTGGCCGCGTCCGACTTCCTCCAGATGGCGTACGCCACGGCGCAGCAGGCCGCCGAGGGCGGACACGACGACGACTGAACCGACACGACGAACACAGCGCAGCGGGGGCCGGCGAATCCGCCGGCCCCCGCTGTCGTACGCGTCAACGCTGCATACCGGACCAGCCGTGCGGCGACTCCGGCTCCCGTTCGTCCTCGTCCTCGCCGGTGATGATGTCCCGGTCCACCGCCGTGCGGTCGTGCTCGTTGGCGAAGTCCGGCTCGGGCGTGGTGTCCCTGCCCTTCGGCGGCTGACCCAGCGCCGGGACCTTCTCGTCACTGTCCTCGTGGTGCGTCATGGTGGATGTCCCTTCGGGGTCGCTGGCTTCGCTGCTTCCGCTGGTCCGGCTCAGGCGACGGTGCCGCCCAGCAGGTCGCTGGCCTCGTCCACCGCGTACTCGCCCTCGGGCAGCGCGTCGATGCGCGCGAGCACGTCCGCGGGAAGGTCGGCGGCCACGGCCCGGCGATAGATCTCCCCCTGGGTGACTCGCTCCTGACCTCGGAAGATGTCGTTGAGCAGGTCGTCGAGGGCGCGGGTGTCCGGCTCGTCGGCCACTGATGCGTCGTCGGTCACGTCGATCAGCTACCCGGGTCGGAATCGGTCAAACGTCGCGCCGGCGGCCCGGGTGCCGGCAGCAGCGCGCGGGCGTGCCATCGCACCTGCTCACCACGGCAGGTCCCCTGCCTCGTCCTGGAAGGTCCCCGTCGGTCCGGTCGGATCCAGGGTCGCCAGGCGCACGACGAGCCGGGCGCTCTCCTGCACCGGCCGCCCGATTCCGAAGTCGGCGGTCATGTCGGTCGCGGTGGTGCCCGGCTCAAGGGCGTTGAACTTGATGCCCGGATGGGACTTGGCGTACTGCACCGTCAACATGGTGGCCGCGGCCTTGGACGCCGAGTACAGCGCGAGCGGCAATCCGAATTCGGGACGCTCGGGATTGTTCACCGCCCAGAACGATCCGGCGCTGCTCGAAATGGTGACGACGTTTGGGTTCGGTGAACGACGAAGCAACGGTAGCGCCGCCTCCGTGACGCGCACGATTCCCACCGCGTTGGTGTCGAAGGATCGGAGGGCGGCCGGGCCGTCGAGCCCGGTCTCCAGAATCCCCGCGTTGTGCACCAGGACGTCGAGGCGACCCTCGGCCGAGTCAATTGTCGCCAGTGCCCTGCGCACCGACTCGTCGTCGGTCACGTCGAGCTGCACGAAGCGCGCCCCGAGCGTTGCGGCGGCCTTCTCCCCTCGCTCCACGTCGCGTGCGCCGAGATAGACATCGTGCCCCAGCTCCAGAAGCTGTTTCGCGGTCTCGAAGCCGATGCCCTTGTTGGCTCCGGTGATCAGCGTGACGGTCATGGCTGTCCTCTCGAATCGAATGGCCCGAAAAGGCCGCCACGAACGCTAGCCACGGCAATTCGGATCACCCAGAGCCCTCTCCAGCCTGGGGGTCGAGAGGACCCCTCTGACCGGTCGCGATCCCGACGCGCCTACCGGACCGCGTGTTGCGCCGTGCCGCTGACGTGCAGGCCCGCGGAGGCCAGGAGGGACAGCTTCTCGGCATTACTGGACCCGGCGTCGGGGTGATACACGACGAGCATCAGTCCCTCCGCCCCGCCGATGCTCAGCCGTTCCCGATTGAGGATCAGGTCTCCGACCTGGGGATGACGGATCCGAATCGGCGTGCCACTCTGGCCGCGTACCTCGTGGCGTCCCCAGAGCTGGCGAAATCGCGCGCTCGCCAACGAGAGTTCCCCGGTGAGTTCGATGAACCGAGGATCGTCGATGTCGGTGCCCACGGCCTGGCGCAGGCTCGCGACAAAACATTCCGTGAGGTTCTCCCAATCCGGGTGCAGTGCTTGCTCGGCCGGATTCAGGAACAGATCTCTGAGCTGATTCCCGCCTTCGGCCAGGCCCGGGGAGAGGGCTCGGGCGAGGCTGTTCGAGGCCAGGATGTCGAAGTACCGGCCCTCGATGAAGGCGGGCTGAGCGAGGGAGTCCAGGAGCTTGAGCGCGCCGGACGGAACCGTCTCCTTGCGCGGTCGGCGTCTGCGCTTTCGGGGAGCGCCCGCGACAAGCGTCAGCAGGTACGCCAGGTGCTCGTCGTCGAGCTGCAGGACGCGTGCGATCGATTCGAGGACCTGCACGGACGGATTGCGATCGCGGCCCCGTTCCAGGCGCAGGTAGTAGTCCGCGCTGACGCCGGCGAGCATCGCGACCTCCTCGCGCCGCAACCCCGGCACCCGCCGTACGCCCACATCCGGGATACCTGCCTGCTGCGGTGTCACCAGCGCCCGTCGAGCGCTCAGAAACGCGCCAAGCTCGTTCGACATCTCGCTCACAAATCCATCGTATGACCGGGTCAGGCGGTCAGAGGGGGTCCTGTCGCACCCCCGGCTGCAGAGGGCCCTGGGACGTCGGGACAGCCCGTCATAGCGTCCTTGGCGGCCGGCCCGCGCCACGCATTTCCGCCCGAGCGCCGCCCGACGAGACGGGCCATGCCGCTCCACCTGACCCGCGCCACCACTCCGAACATCTCACCAGGGCTGACGCGGCGCCCGGCGAGCAACAGGCACGACCACGACAATCAGAGGACGGAATCGTGACCAGCACGATCTCATCGAGGGAAACATCGGGGACGGACCGAACGGCATCCTGGGCCGGGGTCGTCTCCCTGAGCCTCGGAATCTTCGCCATCGTCATGGCGGAATTCCTGCCCGCCAGCCTGCTTCCGCGAATTGCCGGCGACCTGGGTGTGTCGGTCGGAGCGGCGGGACAGGCCGTCAGCGTGACCGCGTTCGCCGGCGCCCTCTCGGCCCTTCTCATCTCGGTGGTTCTGCCCCGTGCCGACCGGCGGCGCGTGAAGATCGGCCTCACGCTGCTCGCCATCATCTCCAATCTGATCGTCGCGCTGGCACCGAACCTCCTCGTACTCCTGGCCGCGCGCCTTCTGCTCGGTGTCGCGCTCGGTGGGTTCTGGGCGTTGGCGACAGCCATGGCCGCGCACCTGGTGCCCACCCATCACCTCGGTCGCGCGCTGACGCTGATCAACGCCGGCGTGGCGGTCGCCACGGTCGCGGCCGTGCCCCTCGGCGCCTGGTTGGGTGACGTCTGGGGGTGGCGGGCGGTGTTCCTGCTCGGTGCCGGCGTTGCGGCGCTCGCCCTGATCGTGCAGGCGGCGACGTTGCCGTCCATCACGCCCACCGGCGCGAGTGGGTTGCGGGCACTCGGATCGGTCCTGCGCTCCGGCGTCGTACGGGCCGGGTTGCTCGCGATCCTGCTGATCTTCAGCGGCCACTTCAGCGGATTCACCTACATTCGGCCCGCGGCGGAGAGCATGTCCGGAATCGACGCCGGCGGCATCGCCGTGCTGCTGCTCGTCTTCGGCGTCGCCAATTTCCTCGGCACGGCACTCGCCGGTCCCCTGGCCGACCGCTCGCCGCGTACCGGCGTGTTCCTGTTTCCCGCAGTGCTCGGCGCGGGAATGCTCGCCATGTACGTCACCGGCGGCTCGGTGGCCGGCCTGTTCGTCGCCACCGTGCTCTGGGGCTTCGGGTTCGGCGGTCTGCCGACAACGGTGTTGAGCTGGGGTGCCCGCACCCAACCGGCACGACTTGAGCAGGTCGGCGGGGTGATCGCGACCGTCTGCAACATCGCGATTGCCGCCGGCGCGATTGCCGGAGGAATCCTCGTCGACGAGGTCGCGGCCAGCCTGCCACTGCTCGTCGGAGGCCTCGGCGCGATCGTCGGCGCGGCGCTGCTCGCGAGTCTGCGTCAGCGCGGCTGAGCCCGCCGGGCCGTACGGACAGCGCCGCCCCCGAGCCTTGTGGGCCGGGGGCGGCGCTGGTGTCGGTGTGTAGGTCGCCTCTCGGCGAGTGGCGCGACGCGGCTCCAGCCGAACGGTATTCCGCGAGGGCTATTTAGGTGAGGCCCGGGGACACTGAACACACCGACACCTCAGTTAACCAGGCGCCGGCCTGTCGTGTTCCGTGCGCCGCAGTGCCGGCGGTCACACCCTCACGCCGGGGTGGGGAGGGTGGCCCGGCGGGCCCGTACGGCGGTGGCCAGGTGGTCGAGCACCTCGGCGGTGTCGTCCCAGCCGAGGCAGGCGTCGGTGACCGAACGGCCGTACACCAGCTCGCGGGTCGGGTCGAGGTCCTGCCGGCCGGGCAGCAGGAACGACTCCAGCATCACGCCTGTGATGCCGCGCTGGCCGGCGGCCATCTGGGCTGCCACGTCCGCGGCGACCAGCGGCTGGTTGCGGTGGTCCTTGCCGCTGTTGGCGTGGCTGGCGTCGATCACCAGGCGCTCCGGCAACCCGGCCGCCCGGAGCAGGTCGAGCGCGCCCGCCACCGACTCCGCGTCGTAGTTGGGCCGACCGCCACCGCCGCGCAGCACCAGGTGCCCGTCGGTGTTGCCGCGGGTGTGCATGATCGCCGGGGTGCCGGAGAAGTCGATGCCCGGGAAGACGTGCGGCACCCCGGCGGCGCGGATCGCGTCCACGGCGGTACCGATGCTGCCGTCGGGGCGGTTCTTCATGCCGATGGGCATGGACAGGCCGGAGGCGAGCTGCCGGTGCACCTGGCTCTCCACTGTGCGGGCGCCGATCGCGCCCCAGCCCACCGTGTCCGCGATGTACTGCGGGGTGATCGGGTCGAGGAACTCGCAGCCCACCGGCAGGCCGAGGCGCAGGACGTCGAGCAGCAGCGCCCGGGCCCGGCGCAGGCCGGTGTTGACGTCGCCGCTGCCGTCCAGCCCGGGGTCGTTGATCAGGCCCTTCCAGCCGACCGTCGAGCGGGGTTTCTCGAAGTAGACCCGCATGACGATCAGCAGGTCGTCGGCGAGCCGGTCGGCGGCGGCGCGCAGACGCTCGGCGTACTCGAGGGCGGCGGCCGGGTCGTGCACCGAGCACGGGCCGACGACCACCAGCAGGCGGTCGTCCTCGCGGTCCAGCACGCGACCCACCGCGCGACGGCCGGTCAGCACGGCCGCGGCGAGCGGGGCGTCCAGGGGCAACTCGTGGTGCAGCAGGGCGGGCGTGGTCAGCGGCACGACACGGTCGATCCGCTGATCGCTGACCCGATCGGTCTCCGGGGTCGTCACGGTGGGCATCCTTCCGCCGACCGTGCCCGGGGCCGGTGCCCGGGACGAGCCGGCTGCTCGTACGCAAAAGGGCAGGAACGACAGCTCCTGCCCAGCCGGCTCGGTCCGTGGTGACGTCAGATCATGGTGAAGTCACCGGCCTGCGAGCCGGCTGCCTAAACCATGGATACGTCCGCGTCACGGGAGCCAGCGTACCCGACCGGGCGGGGATGTCCGGCCCATCGTCCCAAGATGCGGGGTGAACATCGCGTGCCGAAGCCGGGCCGGGGGTAACAGCTGTGCCATGACTGACGAGCAGAGCGATCAGGAGCGGGCGGAGTCCCGCGCGCACCACCTCCTTCCCGAGGAGGTGGCGGCGGGCAGCGACGACCCGCAGGCACAGGCGGAGGCCATCCTCGCCGATTCGGACATCCGCGAGGAGGACCAGAACGCCGCCCCGGACACCGTGCTGGAGCGGCGTACCTCGGATCAGACGGTGGCCGCCGTCGAACCCCCGGACTGAGCCGTCGCGCCGCGGGCCCGGCGTGACCCCCGGTAGGTCTGCTCGCGCAGCCAGGCGAGCGGGCCGGCCGCCCGCAGGTCGGGTGGCAGGTTGCGCACCGGGTCGAACGCGAGCGCGGCGTCCTCCCGGGCGTCGAGCTGAGCGCCGATGGTGACCTGCCCGACCGGGCGCCACCTCCCCACGGCGGACGCGACCGCGAGCACCAGGCGCGGCGCGTCCGCCCGGGCCGCCGCCGCGACGGCGGCCAGACCGCGGCCGAGGTCGACCGCGTCCGGGTCCGCCAGAGCGGCCAGCCAGAGCCGCCGCCGGGCCGTGCGATAACCCATGATCGTGGTGTACGTCCCGGTGAAACCGCGGCGGGGCAGGGGCAGGTTCCGCAGCACCGGCGCGGCGCCGCTTGAGCTGACCAGCAGGTCGAATGTGCGGCCGGTGTCGAGGTGCACGCGCACCGCCAGACCCAGCACGTCAGGCCAGCCATCCGGCGTGGGCGTCCCCCTGGAGAGCCGCACGACGGCCGCGTACCGGCCAGGGTCGTCGAGCAGGGCAACGCCGGTGGGAGGTCCGGGCGTACCCCACATCGTCACCTCGGCGGCGAACGAGCGACCGGCCGGATGCAGCAGCCGGCCACGGCGCAGCCGGCCGAGCGCGGCGCTGGCGCGTTCGACGCCGCTGGCGGCCGGGCCGGCCCGGCGGCGTGCGGGTGGGCCGGGGGTCGGTGGGGTCATTCCTGCGCGGTACCCCGACGGACGGACTCGATGCCCCGCCGACCGATCGGCTCGTCGACCGGCGGCACGTCACCTTTCCGCCCGCGAGATCGGATAGCGTCGTGCCATGCCCGACAGTGGTTACCCCTGGCCCATCGAGACGTCCCGACTGGACAACGGCCTGCGTGTGGTGGTGAGCGAGGACCGCACCGCGCCCGCGGTGGCAGTCAATCTCTGGTACGACGTCGGATCCCGGCACGAGCCGGCCGGGCAGACCGGTTTCGCCCACCTCTTCGAACACCTGATGTTCGAGGGCTCGGTGAACGTGGCGAAGACCGAGCACATGAAGCTGATCCAGGGCTCCGGTGGCTCGCTCAACGCCACCACCAACCCGGACCGGACGAACTACTTCGAAACGGTCCCGGCCGAGCACCTGGAGTTGGCGCTCTGGCTGGAGGCGGACCGGATGGGCGGGCTGGTCCCGGCGCTGACCCAGGAGACGCTTGACAACCAGCGCGACGTGGTGAAGAACGAGCGCCGGCAGCGCTACGAGAACGTCCCGTACGGCGACGCGTGGCTGCGGCTGCTCCCGCTGCTCTATCCACCGGGGCACCCGTACCACCACTCGACAATCGGCTCGATGGCCGACCTGAACGCCGCCGACCTCGCCACCTTCCAGGCGTTCCACGAGACGTACTACGCGCCGAACAACGCGGTGCTCACGGTCGTCGGCGACGCCCGGGCCACCGAGGTGTTCGCGCTCGCCGACAAGTACTTCGGCGCGTTGCCCGCCCGCGAGGACATTCCGGCCGCCCCGGACGGCAGCACCGTCGCGGCGACCGGACGGGCCGCCGTGGAGACGGTGACCGCCGACGTGCCGGCGCCCCGCGTCTACGTCGCACACCGCGGCCACGCGTTCGGCACCCCGGGCTACGACGTGCTCACCGTGCTCGCCACAGTGCTCGGCAGCGGCCGGGGCAGCCGGCTCTACCAGCGGCTCGCCGACGGCGAGCGGATCGCCCAACCCGACCTGGTCGGGGCGTACGGGGTGGACCTGGCGCACGCCCCGGCGCCGCTGATCGCCACCGCCACCGCCCGCCCCGGCGTGAGCGCCGAGCGGTTGGCCGAGGGGCTGGCCACTGTCGTCGACGAACTGGCCACCGTGCCGGTCACCGCAGCCGAGCTGGACCGGGCGAAGGCATTGCTGAGCACCGCCTGGTGGCGGCAGATGTCGACGGTGGACGGCCGCGCGGACACCCTCGGTCGGTACACCACCCAGTTCGGCGACCCGGCCCGCGCCGCCGACCGGCTGCCCGCCTGGCTCGCGGTGACCGCCGAGCAGATCGCCGAGACCGCCGCCGAGGTGCTCGGCGCCGCCGACCGGGTGACCCTGACCTACCTGCCCGAGGAGACCGCATGACGCTGATCGCCGACCGTCCCGGCCCGGGTGCCGCTCGCCCGTACCGGTTCCCGCCGGTGGTCCGCCGCGCGGCCGGCGGTGGCCAGGTGGTCGCGGCGCACCTGCCCGGTCAGAACCTCGCCGTGGCGTTGCTGCTGCTCGACGCCGGCGCCGGCCGGGAGCTGACGGGCAAGGAGGGGCTGGGCGGGGTGCTCGCCAAGGCCCTGGAGGAGGGCACCGCGCAACGGGACGCCACGGCGTACGCGCTGGCCATCGAGGCGCTCGGCACCGAGCTGGTGACCGGGCTGGACTGGGACTCGTTCCAGATCAGCGTGCAGGTTCCGGTGGACCGGCTGACCGCAGCGGTGCAGCTCCTCGCCGAGGCCGTCCGGACGCCCCGGCTGGACCCGGCCGACGTCCGGCGCGTCCGCGACGACGAGGCCACCGCGCTGCGGATGGACTGGGCCAACCCCGGCCCGCGCGCCGACGCCGCGCTGCGCGCCGACCTGTTCGGCGCCGACAACCGCTGGGGGCGACCGATGTACGGCGACCCGGACTCGGTGGCCGCCCTGGACGTGGAGGACATCACCGTCTTCCACTCCGAGTGGTTCCTGCGGCCCGGCACCCTGATCGTCGCCGGTGACCTGGACCGGATCGACCTGGACGCGTTGGCGGGGGCGGCGTTCGCCGGCACCGGAGGCGGTCCTGCCGAGCGCGGCGGCCCGATCGAGGTGCCGCTGCGCGCCGACCGCCGGATCATCCTGGTGGACCGGCCCGGCTCGGTGCAGTCCACGCTGCGGCTGGGCCACCCGTCGCCGCACCGGGCGCACCCCGACCACGTGCCGATGACCCTCGCCGGCACGGTGCTCGGCGGGGCGTTCACCTCCCGGCTCAACCACCTCATCCGCGAGGTGCGCGGCTACACGTACGGCATCCGGGGCGAGTTCGCCTCGTCCCGCCGGTTCGGCCGGTTCGCGGTCAGCTCGGGCGTGCAGACCGCCGTCACCGCGCCGGCCCTGGTCGAGGCGGTCGGCGAGATCACCCGTACGCAGGCGGGCGGCGTGACCGAGGACGAGCTGGCGGTGGCCCGTTCCTGGCGGGCCGGGCAGCTCTCGGTCGAGCTGCAGAGCCCTCGGGCGATCGCGTCCGCGCTGACCACGCTCGTGGTGCACGACCTGCCGGACGACTACCACGCCCGTCTGCGCGAGGAACTGCTCAACGCCGACGTGGGCGAGGTCTCCGAGGCGGCAGCCACCCACCTCCACCCGGAAGCGCTGACCCTGGTGATCGAAGGCGACGCCGCAACAATCCGCACCGACCTCGAAGCAGCAAACCTAGGCGAACTAAACAACCACCCCTAACCCACCCACCCCCCACCCCCCACCCGCCTCACCTCGGTGATCAAGAGGTTTGCGTCAAACGGAGCATGATTTCTGACGCAAATCTCTTGATCAACCGCCTCCGGGGGACGTGGGTGGGCCTGGTGTGATGCGGGACCCGGGGGTGGGAAAGGGGTGCCGGTCGTGGGGGTGGGGTGGGTAGCCTCGCGGGCATGAGGATCGGCATTGTGGGGGCCACCGGCCAGGTCGGTGGCGTGATGCGGCAGGTGCTGGCGGAACGGGAGTTCCCGGCGGAGCAGGTGCGGTTGTTCGCCTCGGCGCGGTCCGCCGGGCGGACGCTGCCGTGGCGCGACGGCGAGGTGACTGTCGAGGACGCGGCCACCGCGGACTACTCCGGGCTGGACATCGTGCTCTTCTCGGCGGGCAAGGGCTCCGCTCTGGAGTTGGCGCCCCGGGTGGCCGAGGCCGGCGCCGTGGTGATCGACAACTCGTCGGCGTTCCGGATGGATCCGCTGGTGCCGCTTGTGGTCGCCGAGGTCAACCCGCACGCCGCCGCCGACCGCCCGAAGGGCATCATCGCCAACCCCAACTGCACCACGATGGCCGCGATGCCGGTCCTGCGCCCGCTGCACGCCGAGGCCGGTCTGGTCGGCCTGGTCGTCTCGACGTACCAGGCGGTCTCCGGCGCCGGGCTGGCCGGTGTCGCCGAGCTGGACGAGCAGGTCCGCAAGGTCGCCGAGCACGCCGCCGGGTTGGCCTTCGACGGGTCGGCCGTGGAGTTCCCCGCGCCGCGCTCGTTCGCCGAGCCGATCGCCTTCAACGTGCTGCCGCTGGCCGGCTCGATCGTCGACGACGGCTCGTTCGAGACCGACGAGGAGCAGAAGCTCCGCAACGAGAGCCGCAAGATCCTGGAGATCCCCGACCTCAAGGTCTCCGGCACCTGCGTCCGGGTTCCGGTCTTCACCGGCCACTCGCTCCAGATCAACGCCCGCTTCGCCCGCCCGATCACCCCGCAGCGGGCCCACGAGCTGCTCGCCGACGCGCCAGGCGTCGCGCTTACCGCCGTGCCGACGCCGCTGCAGGCCGCCGGTCAGGACCCGACCTACGTGGGTCGTATCCGCGCCGACGAGACAGTCGAGTACGGGCTGGCGCTGTTCTGCTCCAACGACAACCTGCGCAAGGGCGCGGCGCTCAACGCCGTACAGCTCGCCGAGCTGGTGGCCGCCGAGCGGCGCTGACCGCTGCGGTCCTGCGGGCTCCCGGCCGGTCTCGGTGGGGGCCCGCAGTGCGTGGCGGCCGCGCATCGGGGGCGGGAACACGTCTGTCATGTTTGGATTGACGAAGCCGACCGCGCCACCTGGAGGAAGCCGTGCCGGAGGACCCGACCCAGCAGGCGTTGACCGACCTGATCGCCGGCCGCTCGATGGGCGTGCTGGCCACCCTCAAACGCGACGGGCGACCGCAGCTGTCCACAGTGGTCTACGCGTTCGACCGCGCGGCCGGCCTGCTCCGGGTGTCCGTCACCGACGGCCGGGCCAAGACCGCAAACCTGCGTCGGGACCCGCGCGCGAGCTTCCACGTCGGCAGCGAGGACGGCTGGGCGTACGCCGTGGTCGAGGGGCGGGCCGAGCTGACCGCTCCGGCGGCCGACGTCGACGACGCCACGGTCGAGGAGCTGGTGGAGCTCTACCGGTCGTTGCGCGGCGAGCACCCGGACTGGGCCGACTACCGCAACGCAATGGTCGCCGACCGGCGGCTGGTGCTGCGCCTGCACGTCGAGCGGATCTACGGGATGCCGCCCCGCGGCTGAGCGGGGTCAGCGTGGTTCGACCACGGTCACGCCGGGCCAGCGGTGCGCGGGCCGGTGGCGAGCCAGTCGCTGCCGGGACAGCGTGACGTCCACCCGGGCCGGGTTGTGCCGCCACACCCCGCCCAGCAGATCACCCAGGCCGTACGGGGCGCAGACCTCCAGCCCACCTGTCGGGCGCAGCCGCACGGCCACGGCTGTGGCGTACTCCGGCCAGGTGGCCACCGCCTCGACGACGCTGCGGTACGCGGGGATCGGGTCGCCGCCGAACTTCGACGCGTACCAGGTGTGCACCGCCGCCTGGTTGCGTGCCTCCCACGGCGGCGCTGCCCAGGCTGCGGCGAGTCGGGCGGTGGCCCGGTGGTCGTCGTCGCGGGACAGCCTCGTCGGGTCGAAGAAGACCACGTCCACGTCGCGGACCGTCGCCGGGTCGAACCCGTCGCCGTACCGCTCGCCCCAGACGAGGTCGCGGAGGACGCCCGCGCCGATCCAGGCGTCCGGCAGTCCCGAATCGCGGACCACGGTCAGCGCCCGGGTCAGCCAGGCGTTGGCGGCGACCAGCTCCCGCAGCTCCCGTTCGCCCGTCAGCACCCACTCACGGTAGGTGGTGCCGCCGCCCCCCGTCGCGGGTGCTCCGAGCATCGGCGGGTATACGCGACTGCCGTCCCGGCGCAGCCGAGGCGGGGCGCCGGGGAGGGCGGCACCTCGGGGGAGGGGGTGGGATGAGCGCCGATCAGGGCAACGACGACGCCAGGCGGATTCGCGACGGCACCGGCGGCCCGGCGCTGCGGTCGGAGACGTCCCGCCTGCTGGCGTTCAGCGACGGGGTCTTCGCCATCATCATCACGCTCCTGGTGCTCGACCTCCAGCCGCCCCGGGTCGCCCGGGGCCAGCTGCTGCACGCGCTCGTCGAGCAGTGGCCGGCCTACCTGGCCTACGTGACGTCGTACCTGCTCGTGGCAATCACCTGGCTGAACCACCGGGCTGCTTTCCACCGGGTGGTGGGCAGCGGGAAGGGTCTGCAGTGGTGCAACCTCGGGGTGCTGTTCACGACGGCGCTGCTGCCGTTCGCGACCTCGCTCGTCTCGCAGGCCGTGCGGGAGAGCGACCTGGCGAACGAGCGCACAGGCGTCGCCGTCTACGGTCTGGTCGGCATGCTGCTCTCGACGAGTTGGTTGGTCTTGTACCACTATCTGACCCACCGGCACGACCTGGTCGACCCGGCGGTGTCGCGGGGGTTCTTCCCCGCGGAACGGAGGCGGGCCGCGGTCGGGATCGTGGGGTACGCGCTGGCGGTTCTCATCGGATTCGTGACGGACCCGCTGTTCGCGCTGACGATCTTCCTGGTCCTGCCGGTCTTCTACAGCCTGACCAGCAGTGGCCTCTACGAACTGCGCCACCTGCGCCGCCCACGCGGATAGTCGACTCGCCCCGGACAGCGGCCCGGCCGTCGGCGTTACCCCCTCCCCGGCGGCGGGTAGACGGGCCGTGCCGACACCGAGAGGGGAGCACCATGACAACGGTCGGAGAGTTCATGACGACCCGGTTGGTGACGATGGACGGCAACGACACGCTTATCGCCGCCGCGCAGGAGATGCGCGACAGCGCGATCGGCGACGTGGTGGTGACCGATGGCGACAGTGTCGTCGGTATCGTCACGGACCGGGACATCACGGTCCGTGGTGTCGCGGAGAACATGGACCCGGGCTCGACCCGGTTGAACGAGATAACCAGCCGCGATGTGATCACCGTGAGCCAGTACGACGACGCGGTGTCCGCCGCGGACCTGATGCGCACGTACGCCGTACGCCGACTGCCCGTGATCGACGACGGGCGCCTGGTCGGGCTGGTCTCGATGGGCGACCTCGCGGTCGAGCGCGAACCGCAGTCGGTGCTGGCCGACATCAGCGCCGACGACCCGAACAACTGATCGTCCGCCGCGGACGCGCCGGCCCTCCCCCCGGGGAGGGCCGGCGCGGTGCCGTCGCCACCCAGCTCGGTGATCAAGAGCTTTGCGTTACCACGACCGGCGTGTCGTGACGCGAAGCTCTTGATCACCGAAGCGGGTGGGGGTCACCCGAATTGGGCGAGGTTGACCGTGTGGGTGGGCGGGGACCCGTGCTCGGACGTGCAACGCCGGCAGTGCGCGCGAGGCGAGCGCGCCGGGTGGGATCCCGGGCCCGGCCAACTGGGAGGAGTGACCCGATGGTGGACGCGACCACGAGGTTCTTTGAGGACCTGGACCGGCGGGGGTACGAGCCCCTGTTGGCGAAGACCTCCGGGACCGTGCGGTTCGACCTGCACGAGGGTGCGCAGACCCGACACTGGCTGGTGGCGATCGACCACGGGCGACTCAACGTGACCCAGGAGGATCGGGAGGCCGACACGGTGATCGGCGCCAGCCCGATGCTGTTCGACGACATCGCCAGCGGCCATGAGCACGGCCTGGCGGCCCTGTTGCGCGGGGACATGACGGTGACTGGCGACGCCCGGCTGGTGGTGCAGGTGGAGCGGATCTTCCCCGGGTCGCCCGATGCCGTCGGGCCGCGTCGCCGCTTCGCGGGGGAGGTGCACTGATGGGCCAGAGCAACACGATCCGGATCCTGGACGGCAACACATTCGTCGTCTGCGAGGACACCGGTGACATCGAGGCGACGCCGAGCGAGCCGACCGGGCTCTTCTCCATCGACACCCGTTTCCTGTCCACCTGGGTGCTGAGCGTCAACGGTGAACGCCTCAACTCGCTCTCGTACGACGACCTGCAGTACTTCGAGTCCAGGTTCTTCCTCGTGCCGGGCATGGCCACGCACTACGTGGACGCGAAGTTGTCGATCATCCGGGAGCGGGCGGTAGGTGGCAGCTTCCGGGAGCAGCTCACCATCCTCAACCACGACGAGAAGGCTGTCGACCTCGAAGTACGGATGGACGCGGCGTCCGACTTCGCGGACCTGTTCCAGGTCAAGGACGAGATTCTGAACAAGAAGGGCGAGATCTACACCGAGGTCGAGGCCGACAAGCTGCGCCTGGGCTACCGCCGGGGCAACTTCCGCCGCGAGACGATCATTTCCTCGTCGGTGTCGGCCCGGTACGACAGCCGCGGGTTCGCGTACACGGTTCGCCTGGAGCCGAACCAGCAGTGGGAGGCGACGATCGACGTGCAGACGCGCGCGGTCGGGCCCGGTGACCGGGACCTGCGGATGGGGTTGCGGATGCACGGCGGCGAGCGGCTCGCCCTGCAACATGATCTGGAGAAGTGGATCGCGGACGCTCCCAAGGTCAACAGCGAGCACGGTCGGGTGGCAAGCACGTACCGGCGCAGCCTGATCGACCTGGCGGCGCTGCGCTTCTCGCCGCTCTCGCTCGGTGGCGCGACCCTGCCCGCCGCCGGTCTGCCCTGGTTCATGACCATGTTCGGCCGGGACAGCATCCTGACCTGCCTGCAGACGCTGCCGTTCACACCGCAGCTGTCGAAGACGACACTGCGCATCCTGGCGTCGCTGCAGGGCAGTCGGTTCGACGACTTCCGGGACGAGGATCCGGGGCGGATCCTGCACGAGATGCGCTACGGCGAGACCGCCGCCTTCGAGGAGCAACCGCACTCGCCGTACTACGGGTCGGTGGACGCCACCCCGCTGTTCGTCGTGCTGCTCGACGAGTACGAGCGGTGGACCGGGGACGTGGCGCTGGTCAAGGAGTTGGAACAGGAGTCCCGGGCCGCGCTGAGGTGGATCGACAGCTATGCCGACCTGGTCGGCAACGGCTACATCTGGTACGAGCGGCGCAACACCGAGACCGGCCTGGAGAACCAGTGTTGGAAGGACTCCTGGGACTCGATCTCCTACTCCGACGGCACCCTTCCGCCCTTTCCGCGGGCGACCTGCGAGGTGCAGGGGTACGCGTACGACGCGAAGGTCCGCGCGGCGCGGATGGCCCGCGAGTTCTGGGGTGACCCGGAGTTCGCCGACCAGTTGGAGCGGGAGGCGGCGGAGCTGAAGGAGCGGTTCAACCGCGACTGGTGGGTGGCCGACGGCGGGTACTACGCGCTGGCCCTGGATCCGGACGGTCGCCAGTGCGACGTCCTCAGCTCCAACATCGGCCACCTGCTGTGGAGCGGGATCGTCCTCCCCGAGCGCGCGGAGCAGGTCGCACAGCACCTGGTGGGGTCGCGGCTCTTCTCCGGCTGGGGGGTGCGGACCCTCGCCGAGGGGGAGACGCGGTACAACCCGATCGGCTACCACAACGGCACGATCTGGCCGTTCGACAACTCCTTCATCGCCTGGGGCCTGCGCCGGTACGGCTTCGCCGAGGAGGCCGCCACCATCGCCAACGGCATCCTGGACGCGGCCACCTACTTCGACGGGCGGCTGCCGGAGGCGTTCGGCGGCTATCCGCGGGAGCTGACGAAGTTCCCGGTGGAGTATCCGACGGCGTGCAGCCCGCAGGCGTGGTCGACAGGTACGCCGCTGCTGTTGCTGCGCACCATGCTCGGCCTCGAACCGCACGACGGCCATCTCGCGGTCGAACCGCGGTTGCCGGTCGGAATGGGCCGGATCGAGGTGCTCGACATCCCGGGTCGCTGGGGGCGGGTGGACGCCTTCGCCCGGGGCCGGCTCGATCTGCACAGCCTCGCCGACTGAGCCACGTCCGGCGTACCGGCGGCGGCGCGCCACACGCGTCGCCGCCGGATGGCCGCCGGGTCGCCACCCAGCCGATCCCCAGCCCGGCAGGGTAGATTCTGCGGATGCCGGAGCTCGTGTACCCGCCCGTTATCGCCACCGCCAAGACGCTGTTCCGGGTCCTCGACCTGAAGATCACCATCGAGGGCGCCCACCACGTACCCCGCACGGGCGGGGCGGTGCTGGCCAGCAACCACGTCAGCTACCTCGACTTCATCTTCGCCGGTCTGGGGGCGAACGCGTCGGGCCGGCTGGTGCGGTTCATGGCGAAGGATTCGGTCTTCACGCACAAGATCTCCGGCCCGCTGATGCGCGGCATGCGGCACATTCCGGTGGACCGGCAGGCAGGCGCTGCCTCGTTCCGCGCCGCCGTGGGCGCGCTCAAGCAGGGCGAGGTCGTCGGTGTCTTCCCCGAGGCAACGATCAGCCGGTCGTTCACCGTGAAGGAGCTCAAGAGCGGCACGGTCCGGATGGCCCGTTCGGCGAAGGTGCCGGTGCTGCCGGTCGCGCTGTGGGGCACCCAGCGGCTCTGGACGAAGGGCCGCCCGCGCACCCTCACCCGCCGGCACACACCCATCACCATCCTGATCGGCGAGCCGATCCAGCCGGCGGACTTCCCGGACCCGAACGTGCTGGCGGCCGAGCTGACCACCCAGTTGAGCGCGCTCGTCGAGCGGGCCCAGCGCGACTACCCGGACGCGCCGGCCGGCCCGGAGGACACCTGGTGGCTCCCGGCGCACCTCGGTGGCACCGCGCCGACGCCGGAGGAGGCCGCCGCGCTGGACGCCGCCGGGGAGGAACGCACCGCGAGCCTCTGACGGCGACGACCCGGGCGCTGGGCTTCACCAACGCCCGGGTCGCTCCGCGTCACCAACGCCCGGATGCCGCCCCGCCGGCGAAGCCGTCCCAGGAGGTCGGTTCCGGCCCCGAGCGGTAGTAGTCGTCCCGGGAGCGGAACTCCACAGGCAGCGAGCCGGGCAGGGTGATCCGGGTTTCCCCGGCCAGCAGCGCGGGGCCTGCCCGCAGCAGCAGAACGTCACGCTCCTGGGCGGAGAGGTCCACGAGTTGCGGGCGGGTGAGCCGGAACATGGCCACCGCCCGGCGCACCTGCCGGGCCAGCGCGATCACCTCACCCGGTGACCCGCCGAGGGCCAGCGCCGGCTGCTGGATGGTGCGCAACGCGTCGCAGACGATCATCAGTTGTGCCGGATCGGTGCGGGGCAGCTCCAGCCGGGACGGCCACTGCCAGCGGATCTGACCGGTCATCAGACCGGTCAGCCGCCCCGCGAGCCGTGCCCGGGAGGTGTCGTCGGCGACCAGGGACAGCTGCGAGCCGGTGCCCACCCAGCAGATCCGCTGGTCGGTGACGGTCACCGAGACCGGCCCGGGGAGCTGCCAACCGCGTCGTGTCTCGGTCGGCCCGAGCAGGTAGCCCGCGACGAGCAAGCGGTGCCTGCCGAGCACCTTCTCGCCGGGGAGCGGGCGCATGTCGTAACGCCGGTCGAGGGTCGGGCCCACGTCGTCGTCCGGCGCGTCGAACCGGTGTGGGCCGATGAAGAAGGGGGACGCGTCGCCGTGCATCGTCACGACCTCCCGGTCAGCTGGCTGTGGGTTGAGCCTCGCCGATCCGCCGGCCACTGTCATGACGCCCGTTAGGGGGTCGGCCGGTCGTGCGTCGCCTGTGACCGGTAGATGCCGATCTCCTCCGGGCGGACGAGCCCGTCCTCGATCGCACGGGCGAGCAGCGCCGCCTTTGTGGCTGCCGGCCGCCCCGCCCGGGTGTACTTGATCCGCGCACGGTCCACATACTGCTTCACCGTGTGCTCACTGATCTGCATGCGGCGGGCCACCGACGCCTTGGACATCGACTGGAACCAGAGCAGCAGCGCCTCACGCTCCTTGTCGGACAGCATCGGCCGGTCCGGCCTCGGATCGCCGACCATCGCGCCGGCCAGCGCCGGCGGCACGTACGGGCGGTCGCTCGCCGCGGCCAACACGGTCGCCACGCAGTGCTCCCGGCCCTCGTGCTTGGCCAGGAACGCCACCGCCCCCGCGTCCAGCGCGGCGAGCATCGTCTCCGGGTCGGTGTGCTCCGAGTAGACCACCACCCGCCGCCCGGTGGCACTCAGCTCGGCCAGCTTGTCCAGCGCCATCCGGCCGTGCAGCCGCAGGTCGAGCAGCACGACGTCGGCGTCCGGGGCCGCCCGCAACACCTCGTCCGGGTCGTCGCCGGTGGCCAGCACTGTCAGTCGCGGCTCGCTGGCCAGCCAGGCGCGCACCCCCTCGACGACCACCGGGTGGTCGTCGACGATCGCCACCCCGACCAGCCGGTCACCCGTCACCCCAACCACCGGGTCTGCGCCCATCTGATGTCCCCGTCCCGCTCGTAGAGGTGCTGCACCGGCCCGTCCTCGTGCTCCCCGGGCGGGGGACCTGTCGCGTCCGGCCCCTCCCGGTCGGGGGTGACCAGACTGACCACCACCTCACCGGGGCCGGACACGACGGTCAGGCGGGCCCACCCCCGGGCGTCGGCGAGCAGGCCGGTGAGGGGGTCGGCCAGCCGGCGGCGGATCTCCACCGGCAGCGGCGGTGGGTTGCCGATGGCGATCAGGTCGATCGGCAGCCCGTTGCGTTCGGCCAGGTCGGCGGCGGCCCGCAGCTCGTGCAACAACGGGTCGGGCACGTCGTCGGACTCGGCGATCAGGCGGCGCAGCCGGGCCGCGGCCAGCACACAGCGGCGCTGCGCCTCCGGGTCGTCCGGGTCGACCTCCCCGGCGGCCAGCTCGCCGAGCACCCGGCCCGCCGCCGCGCCGACCAGGGCGAGCCGGTCACGGCGTTCCTGCCGGCCCCGCTCAGCGGCGGCCCGCTCGGCGGCGAGCGTGTGCACGGCGGCAGCCGCGGCGGCCCGGTCCCGAGCCAGGCCGACGATCACCGCGCTGCCGACGAAGACCGCCACCGGCAGCGAGAAGGTGCCGTAGACGTACATCGTGTAGCGGGCCAGGTCCGCCGCGCCGGGGCCGTGCGCGAGGACTGCGGCGAGCGCGATCAACGCGTGCGTGGTCAACAGCGCGACCAGGCCGCCCACCCGCCGGCCCCACAGCGCCAGCACGAAGAACCAGCCGAGCGTGCCCCACACCCAGTTCGCGGCGGCGAACAGTTGCCGTTCGCCGACCGCGGCGAAGACGGCCGCGTCGACGACCAGCAGCAACCCGGCGAACGGCCAGGGCGGCAGCGGCGACCCCCGCAGCAGCCGAACACCGGCCACCGCGCCCGTCACGGCGACCAGGATCCAACCGCCGAGCACCACAGTCGGCGCGGCGAACTGCGTCCGAGCCGCCAGCACCGCCGGCAGCCCGATCGCGACATGCCAGGCCAGCGCGATGGCGACGGCGACGATCCGGGCACCCCGGTCGGAGGCGTGCGCCACAGCGGCCGGCGCGGCGAGCACCGCGGACTCGGGCGGCGTGGGCCCGTCGGCCGGGCCGGGCTGCGGCCCCGGTACGAGCGCCTCGCGGGTGCGGGTGCGCTCCGCCGGGGCGCCGAGGTCAGCCGACACCGGGCCACTCCAGTCGGATCCGGGTGCCCGCACCGGGCGCGGAGTGCACCTCGGCCCGTCCGCCGACCGCCGCCATCCGACCGTGGATCGACTCGCGCAGCCCGTACCGGTGCCGGGGGACAGTGTCCGGGTCGAAGCCGGGGCCGTCGTCGACCACCTCGACCACGACCGCGACCGCGTCGCGCGTCAACCGCAGTGTGGCCTGCGCACCCGGCGCGTGCCGGACCACGTTGGACAGTGCCGCGTAGGCGCTCTCGGTGAACGCGTCGGCCACCCCGGCGGGCACCGCGCAGGAGGCCAGTTCCAGGCCCACCGGCAGGTCCGGGAGCCGGTCGGGCACCGTCCGCAACCGGCCGTCGAGTGGCACCGGGCCGTCGCCGGGCGCCGGACCGAGGTCCGTCAACGCGACGAGAGTACGCAGGTCGGCGGCGCACCGGTCGCGGAAGGAGGCCGACGGGCCAGCCACCGCGCCGAGCCCCACCATGGTCAGCGTGCCGAGCACTGTGTCGTGCAGGTCCCGATTCTGCTGGCGCTCCGCCTCCCGGGCGGCCCGGGCGACAAACGCCTCCCGGGTCAACCGCTGATGCTCGGCGAACGCCCGGTCGGCCCGCCCGATCCGGCGGCGCATCACTCCCGTCATCATCGCCGTGCAGGCCGTCTGCACCAGCAGGGTGGCGGCGTGCGCCCGGGACTCGGCGGGGTTGCCGGCGGCCTGCGCGCCCACCACGTACGTGGCGGTGACCAGCAGCCCGGCCGGGACCGACCAGCGAGCCGGTGCGGTGGCCTGCGCGTTGATGACGGTGGTGCTGGCGAGCACCGCGATCCAACTGCCCTCGCCGGGCAGCACCTCGGGCGCGACCAGGTGAGGGATGAGCAGGCAGGCCAGCGCGGTGACGCCGACGTCACCGGCGACAAGTGCCGGGGTGATTCCGTGGCGTACCGCGCGGCCTGCGTACCAGAGCGACCATCCGGTCAGCGCGGCCACGCCGGGCAGCAGCAGGGCCTCGTCTACCGGCGGGGTACGCACCGACAGCGCCACCGCGGCGCCGACCAGCCCGCACGTCAGCCGCAGCAGCGCCGGCAGTGTGGTGAAGATGAGGCTGAACGCCCCGCCGGCCGGATTGTCCAGAGCGGGCGGTGGCACGGTCGGGGCGGCGGTCGCCGGCATCGGGAGATGTCCTTCCGACAACGACCCGGTCCGGGTCCGCGCGGCAGAGATCGACATCGGAGAATAGCATGGCGTACGGTGAGCGTTCACCCACCGTACGCATGGTGTCGCCTTGTCGTCACTCTGCGCTGCGCGGCTGGATCAGATCCCACCGATTGCCATACAGGTCGACGAAGACCGCCACCGAGCCGTACGCCTCGTGCCGTGGCTCCTCCAGGAACCGCACCCCGGCGGCGGCCATCCGGGCGTGGTCCCGGGCGAAATCCTCGGTGTGCAGGAACAGGCCGACCCGACCGCCGGTCTGGTCACCCACCCGCGCCCGCTGCTCGGCGCTGCTCGCCCGGGCCAGCAGGAGCGCCGTCTCCCGAGCCCCCGGGGGTCGCACCACCACCCAGCGTGAGCCGTCCGGGCGGGCCGTGTCCTCGACCAGTTCGAAGCCGAGGCCGCCCACGTAGAAGTCGATCGCCTCGTCGTACTCGCGTACCAGCACCGCGACCTGTCCCAGATGTGCCATCGGGCCATCATGCCGACGGGCGACCCGGTCCGACCGGCGGCCTCGCCCCGGGTCGGCGACGTCACTCTCGGCCGGCTCGGCCGGCTTGGCGGGCTTGGCGGGCTCGGCGGGCTTGGCCGGCTTGGCGGGCTCGGCTACTGGAAGGCGACCGGGCGGGACCGGACGAGCCAACTCAGATGACGATCGTTGCGGCCCGGGTCGCTCCAGTAGCCGAGCACGGCGTACCGGCGTCCCTTCTCGGGCACGGTGAACCGCTCGTGTGTCGCGGCGCCCGTCTGCGAGGTGGCGGTCACCTCGTGGCTGCCCGGCGGGAGCTTGACGGGGAACAGGATCCAGTTGTGCTGGCCCTGCACGTCGAAGGGCTGATCGACGAGCCGGGTGCCGTCGATGCTGACGGTGACGGTGACCCGGTCGTCCTCGAACGACTGATTGCTCACCCAGAGGTGCAGGTCGGCCACGTCCTCGTCGACGAGGCGGATGGCAGCCGGTGTCGCGCCGGTCGGCGGGCGCGATTCCACGGGCCCTGCCGTTCCGCTGCCACGTGCCGGAGGAGGCGGCGGGTTCGTCGACCTGGCGAATCCTCCGCAGCCCACCGCGGCCAGCAGCGTCGCCACGGCGAGAGCGGCCGTACGGGCGAGGGTCTTCGCATCCATCCCCATGCGACGTCGCAGGACCGGCACGCGTTCCCGGCGCCGTCGGATTCGTCCGTCGGGGTGAGCGTCGGGCCGGTCGTCGCCACAGCCGGAACCGGGGAGCGGCACCGACCGTCTCATCTCCTGGTGAGAGGTGGTGAGCCGGATGCGCTCGGGCGGAACGACACTGGCGGCGGCGCTGCTCGGCATGGGGCTGTGCGGCCTGGCACTGAGCGGCTGCGCGGGCCCGGCCAACACGAGCGATGACCCCGGCCCGGCCGAGATCGTCGAGAAGTGGACCTCCTGTGTCGAAAGCGCACCGCAGGCCGGCGTCGTGCTGCCCGTACCGCCGGGATCGGCCGGGCCGACGGCGGCATCGCCGGGCGCGACGACGCCGGCCGGGGTCGAGCCGGAGATCGGGCGGATCGATCCCGCGTTCGTCCCGGTCGCCGCCGTGCTCTGCGGCCGCGAGGTACGGCCGGGTGCCGGTGGCGGCCGGGAGCAGGTGACCACCGAGCGTCGCGCCGACGACATCGGCGCCCTGGTGGCTGCGCTGCGCCTGTCCGACCAGAGCCGGGGCCGAGGGGAGATCGCCTGCACCCTCGACCTGGTCGTCCCGCCCTGGCTGGCACTGCTCGACGACCGGGGCCGCTGGCTGCGGCCGTACGTGCCGACGGACGCCTGCGGCAAGCCGCGCCCGGAGGTGCGCGCCGCGCTTGACGGACTGCGCCTGACCACTGTCGACAGTCGTACCGTCGGGCTTGTCGAATCGTCGGCGGCCGAGACCGCCGGCTGCGCGCAGCGGTGGTCCGACATGGTGTGGGTCGACACCCACCTCGGCCGTCCCGGACGTGTCGTGCCCGGCGCGGGTCCGAAGGTCGGGCCGCTGCGCCTCTGCGTCTACGAGGTGCCCCCGTCCGAGCGGGGCGGCGGCAAACCGGCCGGAGACTTCGTGTACGGCGGGGCACTGCCACCCGAGCGGCAGGCGAAGGCGCTCCGGGCGCTGGCCACCACCCGGCCGGCGGCCGACTGCGCCACCCCGGCGTCCCGCTTCGCGGTGCTCCGGACCCTGGGCGGCGGTGGACCCGAGTGGTACGTCGAACTCGACGCCTGCCGGCGGTTCGTGGTCGTGGCGGCAGCCGGCGGGACGCAACTCGGTCAGGGCGACGTCGCGTTGGCGGCGCTGTTGGGCCGGATCTGACCCGGCTCAGCGGATCGGCAGCGCCTTCGTGCCACCGTTGGCGATCGACCGCTTGACGGCGGCGCCGCCGGACCAGAAGTAGCAGCGCACACCACGGTCACCGCGCGCCCACAGCTCCTGCGAGGGGAAGCGGTACGCGGTGCCGATGCGGTAACGCAGGTTGGCGTCGACGGGCACCTTGGCGTAGCGGGCGACCAGCGTACGGCAGGCGGGGTGCACCGAGTCCTCGTCGCGGACAGCGTCGGCGTAGGAGCGGTTCGGGGCGGTCCAGACGCCGACGAACTCGAACTGGTGCCCGGTCGTGCAGGCGGCTGGCCGCAGCCGGCCCCACTCGTCCTCGTTCATGCAGCCGTACGTCAGCGGAGAGCGGCTGCCCACGGCGTTGCGCAGCGTGCCGGCCCGGTGGATGGCCCGGTCGCTGTCGCCGTTGGCGCCGTCCACCTCGTCCAGCTCGAAGATGTCGCACCGGTACCAGCGGCTGCCGCCCGCCCACCCGTTCGGCGAGGTCGGTGCGACCTGGACGGAGAGCCGGGCGGTGCGCCAGTCGCCGCCGACGAACTCCTTGGCCCGGGTGTCGCAGTCGGTGAAGACGGAGCGCATGGCCGCCGACTCCACGCTGGGAGGGGCGCTGCGCGCGGCCAGGGCGCCGGTGAAGGTGCCGACGTGGAACGTCTCGACCAGGTGGGTCTTCGCGCAGTCCACGGGAGAGTAGCTGCTCAGGTACGAGGTGGCTTCGGGGATCACGTGGCACTCGCCGGCCTTCGGGGCGAACTGCTGCGCCGCCGCCATCGCGTGCCAGTCGTCGAACAGGTCACCGTCCGTGCCGGCCGGCGTGCCGCAGCCCGCCAGTGCCGCCGTGAGGATCGCAGCCGTCAGCGCTGCCCTGCCGTGCCGTCGCATGTGATTCTCCCCGTGGCCCCCGTGGCCCCCGTGGCCCCCGTGGCCCCCGTGCGGACGCGGGCAGCATATGGCACCGACGCGAGCGCCCGGCACCCGCTTCCGGTGGGGCTCGACCCACCGTTCGCCGTCGCCGGCCGGCCAGGTAGCTGCCGCGGAGACGTCTGGCGGATCCCGACTCTCGACACTGATGCCGCGCGAACGTTCGCGAACACGTCGAACGGCGTCAACTGTTGGCCCAGGCCGGATGACGCGGCCTGCGGGACGAGCAGTGCGGCGGCACCCAGGACGCCGAGGTAGATCGCCGTGATCCTGAGCAGCCAGCGGAGCATCATGCGGCCGCGCCCGTGAACGAGTACGTCACAGCGGTCAGCCGCTCGGACTCGGCCCACAGTCGACGCTGGGTGTCGACGTCGTGCGACGCGGGGCTTGATCGGGTCGGCACCGGGTGACCCGATGCGTTCAACAACCGACCGTCGGGGGCGTAGTAGTCGGCGCCCTTGACCGTGGGGTCGGTGGCAGCGCGCAGGGTGGCGAGCGCGCCGGCCGCGGCGGTGGGTTGGCCGATCAGCTTTCCGACGACCGCGACACCGACGGCCATCCCGCCGGTGACGTGGCGTTGGAGGCCCGTGGAGACGATGCCGGGTTCGACAGCGACCGCGATGGGCTGGGCCTTCGCCGCGACGAGGCGGCGCTGGAGTTCGTACGTGAAAAGGATGTTGGCGAGTTTCGACTGACCGTAGGCGGTTGGCGGCCGGTAGCGGCGGCGCCGGAACTGGAGGTCGTCGAAGTCGATACGCCCCTGGCGGTGCGCCGAGCTGCTGACGGTGACGATGCGGGAGCCGGGTGTGGCGAGCAGCCGGTCGAGAAGGAGCCCGGTCAGGGCGAAGTGGCCCAGGTGGTTGATCCCGATCTGGAGTTCGAACCCGTCCTCGGTGTGGCCGAGCGGCGGCATCATCAGTCCCGCGTTGTTGATGAGCAGGTCCAGCCGAGCGTGGCGCGATCGCAGTTCGTCCGCAGCGCGGCGGATCGAGGCGAGCGAGCCCAGGTCGAGGTCGAGCGTGGTGACGTCCCCGCCGGGCAGGGCTGCCGCCGCGGCGGTGGCCCTGTCACGGTCGCGGCAGGCCAGGACGACCGAGGCGCCCCGGGCTGCGAGCACCCTGGCAGTCTCGTACCCGATGCCGCTGTTGGCGCCTGTGATGACGACGGTGCGGCCATGCTGGTCGCCGACGTCGTCGGCGGTCCATCTGGGCATGGTGGCCCTCCCGATCCCTATAATCGGGACCGTCGTCCCGGATGGAGTGAATATACGGGACGGCCATCCCGTTTGAACAGGTAGGAGATGAACTCGATGACGGGCAAGCCTGCGCGGGCACCGCGCGCCGACGCCCGGCGCAATCGAGCGTTGGTGCTGCGAGCGGCTGCGGATGCATTCGCCACCGAAGGGCTTTCCGTGCCGGTCCACGAGATCGCGCGACGTGCCGGGGTGGGCACCGGCACGGTCAGCCGCCACTTCCCGACGAAGGAATCCCTGTTCGCGGCCGTCCTGCTGGATCGCATGGCGGTGCTCACCGCGCGGGCGGACGCCCTGGCGGCGACGGAGGAGCCGGGGACGGCGTTCTTCACCTTCTTCGCCGAACTCATCCACGAGGGCACCGACCACCGTGGTTTGGCCGAGTCACTTGCCGGTGCCGGATTCGACATCGAGTCGGCTGCCGTCGAGGCCGGCAGCGACGTGTCAGGTCGACTGCACGCCCTGCTGAAGGCCGCCCAACAGGCGGGCGCGGTGCGGGATGAAATCACCTTCGCCGACGTGAAAGCCCTGATGAGCGGCTGCCTCGCGCGGGAGGCCGACCCGACCGACACCGGTGCCCGCGACCGCGTCATCGCCGTGGTCTGCGACGGTCTGCGCGCCACCTGACCAGCCCGTCAGCGACCTGCCCTGGCCGTGCCGAGCAGGTTGGCCAGGCCGGCGGTGCCCCTCGGTCACCTCCGTGGGGGCGGATGCGGTCGTCAGCGGTATACCTCAGAGTCATATTCATACCTCTGAGGTATACCGCTCAACAGCACATCGACACGGCGGGCAGCCCCAGCGGCGCGAGCGGCAGCTAGGTCCCGGCCGGCGGGACGTGAACGAAGGGGCGTCCAGCGACCCGCCGGCCTACCTCATCGCCTGGGCCTCAGCGGGGGCGGACCGCGACGGCCGTGTACGGCGTGGTCGGAGTCGGTGGCGTGGTGAAGCGGCCGTTGGGCAGGTAGAGCCGCCCCAACGCCTTGGCAACCGTGGTGGGCACGTCGAATTCCGGGTCGGTGATCGTGCCGGTGACCGTTCCGGCGGTGCCGGTGCGGTTCAGCGTGGCCACCGCGATCTGGTTGAGGCTGTTCTGCACGACGTAGAGGGTGCGGCCGAGCAGGAGGAGGCCGTCGCCGTTGGTGAAGGTGTAGCCGGGCACGGCCACGACTGTGGTCGCGCCGGTCGCCGGGTCGACCCGGAACAGCGTGCCCGTGTTGGACTGGACGACGATCAGCGCCCTGCCGTCCGGTGTGGCGACGATGCCGTTGATGTTCACGCCGGTGCCGACCTGCTCGTACGCGCCGGTCAGCGCGATGGTCGTGAAGCCGTCGGCGGGCGGCAGCGCGCCACCACGACCGAGCGGCAGTCGGTAGAGCACCGGCCGGTTGGAGTCGGTGAAGTACGCGGCGTCGCGGGTCAGGACGACGTCGTTGACGAACGTCGGGGCGGTGGCGAACTGGTAGCGCGCCAGCACCTCGCCCGTGCGGGTGTCGAGCACGCGAGCGTCACCGGCCGTGCCGCCGGCGACGAACAACCGGCCGCGCGGGTCGATCTTGAGGCCGAGCGACGGGGTGCCGGTGGGTGCGCTGATCGTCGTGCCCCGGCCGGTCACCAGGTCGGCGCGGTAGATCTCGCCAGTCGCGCGGGAGCCGAAGTACGCGTAGCGGCCGGCGGTGGCGATGCCCTCGGGCTGGAATCCGTCCGGCAGATCGACGACTGCCGGCGGTCGGCCCCCGGCGTGTGCCCAGGCGGGCGCGACGGCGACGGAGGTCAGGAGGGCGGCGGTCAGGGCGACGCCGAGCGCGGACCTGAGGGGTCGGTTCACTGTGCTCCTTCCGGGCGGGGCAGAGGGGGACACGCCCGCCACGATCACTGGGGCCAGGACGTTCCCCACTGTACGACCGTCGATGGGTTGAGGTTGTGCGCGCTGCCATGCCGCGCACGGTTATCGAACTGTCCTCCCGACACGCGCCACATAGGGTCGTCGTCGTGGATCGTGATGCAGAGCTTGTTGCGGCCGTCCAAGCGGCCGATCCGGCGGCCGTGGTGAAAGCGCTCGCAGACGGCGCCGCCCCCGACTCCGCCGCCAGCCCTTACACGGGGACCGTGCTGTCCGAGGCGGCGAGTGCGGGGCACCTGGAAATCGCTTGGTTGCTGGTGGACGCGGGGGCGTCGCTGCGGGCGAGGAGGCCGCAGTACGAGTCGCCGCTGCGGTCGGCGGTGCGCAACGGTCATCTCGACGTCGTCCGGCTCCTCGTCGATCGTGGCGCCCTTGAGGTCGAGGGCGCCGACCGTGGCAGCCTTCTCGCCGCCGCGATCGCCGCCACCCGGCACCGGCCCCAGCCCGCGGCGTTGGAGATCCTGCGCTACCTGCTGGACCTCGGTGCCGGTGCCGGGCACGGCGAGGAGGCCCCGATCGTGCAGGCGGTGCTGGATTCGGTCGCGCCCGCCGCGATCCGCATCCTGCTCAGCCACGGCGCCGATCCGAACTCGCGGCGCTCCGACGGCACTCCGACGCTCATCCTCGCCGCTCGGCGCGGTGACCACGCCGCCGTCGACGTGCTGCTGACCGCGGGCGCCGATCCGAACGTGGTCGACGGCAACGGGCACACCGCGCTCATGCACGCCATCGAACGGGACGAGCGGGCCGTGAGCCATGCGCTGCTGCTGGCCGGTGCCGACCCCGTGGGAGCGCTGGAGATCGCGCGGGGTTGGCAGCGGCAGGGCGTTCAGTTCGAACTCGGCGAGGTGAGCGTCGGCCTGGACGACGTACCGATCGCCCGTACGGCCGTGCGACTGCATCCCACCGGCTATGAGCTGCGCGGCGATCCGGCGGAGTTCCGCCGCTGGGGGCAGGTTGTCGCGTGCGCGGTGGAGGAGTTGGGCGAGAACGAGTGGGACGCGCGGACCGGCAGCCCGTACGCGCTCGCCCAGACCGTCGCCCGAAGGCTCGTCGACGAGCCGGCCAAGGCGCCCAGGGCGTCGTGGCACCGCATCGAGCTGACCGACGCGGAGCTGTACACGGTTCGGCGGGCATTCGTGGAACTCGCCTACGCGGTCCGTGTCACGCTGCCGGACGGTCTCGGGCAGGAGTATGTCCACGATGCGCTTGACGAACTCAATGCCCAGCTGCGCTGACCTGCGACGACGGTGGTGCGCCCGGTAGGGTTCGAACCTACGACCTTGGGATTAGAAGTCCCCTGCTCTATCCGCTGAGCTACGGGCGCGCGGCGTGGATGTCGCGCCAGAAGGGTACCGCCGACCCCGGGCACGCCGGGGTAAAGGGTGCCCCCGTCCGCGTCGTCGAGCAGGGTCTCACGAAGGCAGGGCGACCGGCATCCGGGTTCCCGCAGGTCGACCACGCGGCGGCCCGTACCCTCGGCTGGTGTTGCTGGACCCCGACGCCGAGAGCGGCGTCGCCTACGAGCTGTGCCAGGTCGTCGGCCGCGCCATCCTGCCGTACCGTACGGCCGACGCCCACGGCACCGCCTTCTTCTTCCAGGACGGCGACGACCCGGTGGGGGAGGCGCTGCTGACGGCGGCCGACCTGGTCGGCGCTCCGGGCGGTGAGCTGGGCCTGCGGGCGAGCGTCACCGAGCCGGCCGGCGTCGCGCCGAAGGTCGTCGCGGAGAGCGAGATCGTGCCTGGATGGGCCCGCTTTCCGGGCGACGGGGTCGCCGTGCTGCCGACCGCCGGCCTGCACCGCTACGCCGGCGACGGCGGCTGGCGGTGGCGGGTGCAGCCGGTCCCGGCCACGATCGCCGCCGGGCCCGAGGCCGTCGCGGGCCTCGGCCCCGACGCCAGTTCCGCTTTCGTGCTGGCCCATGGGGTACGCGAGGACGACTCGCGCCCCCTGGAGGTGGGGATCGAGCGCGTGGTCCGCGACGGGGACGACGTGCGGATCACCAGCGAGCTGCCAGCGGGGTACGTCGGGGCGCCAGTCTTCGTCGTGCAGCCCGACGCTGCCGGGGAGGTGGCGCTGTACTGCCTGGGCCTGGTGCTGCCCGGCATCGACGGTCACCCGATCGCGACCTTCGACCGGATCCGGGCCGTCCTCCCGGCCACACCCGGCGACGCCTGAGCCGCGGACCGCCGCTCGGCTCCCGCCAGCCCGCTCGGACGCGTCGGTGACCTGCGGCGACGACCCTGCGGCGGGCCGGCCAGCCGGTCCGCCTCGGCTCGGGGCGGGCTCGGCGGGTGTCAGTCGCCGACGGGCGTCGCCTCGGCGCGACCGGCCGTCGGCTGCCGGCTGCCTGGCACCCGGGGGCCGTCGCCGGTCGGGACGTCGCCGGTCGGGACGTCGCCGGTCGGGACGGGGTCGATCGGCTTCGCCTCGGTCGTTGCGGGGTCGGCCGGGGCGGTGGGGCCGGCGGCCAGGAACGCCTCGGCCCACCTGCCGACCTCGTCGAAGACCTTCTTGCGGACGGCGGGGCCGGAGAGCGTGAGGTCGTGCAACCCGCCGTCGAAGCGGGCCACTGTGACGTGCCGGCCGAGGCGGGGCGCGTAGCGGACCATGTGCTCGACGTCCAACACCGCGTCGGCCACTGTCGCGTTGTCGTGCCACCTGGTGCCCCGGAAGGAGCGGGTCGAGCAGGCCAACAGCACCGGCACCGGGATGTCCAGGCCGGCGCGCAGCCGGCGTTGACCGGCCCGGATCGCGTTCAGCCAGCCGGCCCGCACCGGGAACCCGGCCAGCGGCTTCCACGCCAGGTCATAGGTCCACTCGCCGCGGTGGTCGGCGTGCAGGCTCTCGCCGTACACAGTGCCCAGGCCGAACGGCAGGATGCGGTGCGGCGCCCTGCGGCCCAGTCGGGAGACGGCGGCCGCGAGGGGTCGACGGACCGCCCAGGGGGCGTTGAGGTCGAAGAAGGGGCTGTTGAGGACCAGGCCGTCGACGGTGCCGGCGTCGCGGCGGGCGTCCGCCCAGAGCGAGAGGATCAGGCCGCCGGTGGAGTGGCCCATCGCCAGCAGGGTGTCGTGGCCGTCGTCGGAGCGGATGATCTCGGCGGCGGCGTCCAGCTCGGGGAAGTAGTCGCTGATGTCGCGGCAGAAGTTCGGCGTCTGGTGCGCGAGCAGGCTACGGCCGTACTTGCGCAGGTCGAGCGCGTAGAAGTCCCAGCCACGCTCGGCGAAGAAGTCGGCGAGGTGGGTCTGGAAGAAGTAGTCGACGAAGCCGTGCACGTAGAGCACCGCCCGCCCGGTGGGGCGCTCGGCCCGCCGCCGGACCAG
Organism: Micromonospora lupini; assembly: GCF_026342015.1. NCBI lineage: Bacteria > Bacillati > Actinomycetota > Actinomycetes > Micromonosporales > Micromonosporaceae > Micromonospora > Micromonospora lupini. Next base: position 71,585 of record NZ_JAPENL010000002.1, on the reverse strand, counting down.
TGTCGCGACGACGGGGCCTTCGTCGTCGGTGCCCAGGTCGATCGTCTGCCGCTCGTACGGCGGTCCCAACACGTCCGGTTCCACGAACGCGACGCTACGCCGCCGACCTACCCGGCGGTAGCCCCGGTCGGCGCCCGCCCGCTGCCCCGCGATCCTGCACTTTCCGGCGGGAGCCGACAGTGCGGGACCGCGGGGGCGGGGCGTGGGTTACGCCGTTTCCGCGTCGGCGCGCGCCGGGTCCTCGGACTCGTCGACCTCGCCCTGCGGCTGGGGGACCTCCCGCAGGTGCTTGTTGTGCCGGGGCTCCTGCCGGGTCTTGGCGTCGTTGAGCCGCCTGCGCAGGTCGTCGCGGACGTCGTTGAGGGCGGCGTGCAGGTCCTCCTCGCCGGAGGTGGTGACGATCTTCTGTCGGCCGGCGATCCAGCACTCCAGGGTGACCTTCTGACCCCGCGCCTCCCGGTCCTTCACCGAGACCTCCAGCTCGGTGGCGTCGGCGTGAAAACCGGCCAGCCGGGCGTCGAGGGTGGCGAACTGCTCGGCGATCCAGTTGCGGTCGCCCTGGGAGAACCCCGCGCCCACCCGCAGGCACTCGGCCACGGTCGCCGGGTTCGCCACGGCGCTCATCGCCGCACCTCGGAAACGGTTGCGGAGCCGAAAGTAGTGATCATCATGGCGCTGACCTCTCGTCGACGTGGAGCTTGTCGGTGGTGCGTTGATCAAATCCATACCCAGTTCGGACGGCTCCGGAACCGTCGGCGCTCGGACAGCTGGGTCGGCCGTACCACAGCGGGGGTGTGATCAGGGCGTTGTCCACAGATGGCCTCGTCATCCACAGGTTGGAGATGGGCGCTCGCGATGGGCGCACCCGGTGTCGATGCTCGGTGTCGAGTCGACTCGCGCTGGCAGACCCCGGACCCCCTGGAGGGACGATGTTCGACACGTACGTCACGATTGTCGGCAATATTCTGACGGCGCCCGAGTGGCGGCGTACGACCCAGAGCAACACCCTGGTGGCCAACTTCAAGGTCGCCTCCACCGCCCGCCGGCTCGACCGCGACACCGGTCGGTGGGTCGACGGCAACTCGCTGCGCGTCCGCGTCAACTGCTGGCGCAAGCTGGCCGAGGGCGTGGCCGCCTCGGTGATGGTCGGCGACCCGGTGGTGGTCTGCGGCCGGCTCTACACCCGCGACTGGACCGACGACGCCGGTAACCACCGCACGCTCTACGAGCTGGAGGCGGTCGCCGTCGGCCACGACCTGTCCCGGGGGCGTGCCCGCTTCCTGCGCAACCGGCCGACCACGACCACGAGCATCGTCGAGGACGGGGCCACCGAGAGCCGCGTACACGGCGAACCCACCGAACCGGTGCCCGACGACCAGGCGCCGGTACTGCTCGACGACCGCCCGCTCGACGACGATTTCGAGCTGCCGGAGTACGGCTCGCTGCGTACCAACCCGCTGGACCACGGCCCGCTCGACCACGCCTCCCTCGGCGGTGACTCCCTCGACGACGGCTTCTCTGTCGGCGGCGGAGAAGGGCGCGTGGCCGTCGACGACGAGCTGACCCTCGCGGTGAGCGCGGACGACTCCGACCCGGAGGGCGACCCCGACGACGAGTTGGGGCCGGTGTCCGACGAGGGCCGGCCGGAGGTTCCGCAGTCCGGTCGGGGCCGGCGCGGCCGGGGGCGGGTCCCGCAGCCGGCGTGACAGTTCGGCGCGGTCGGCCGGGACGGGCGGCAGTTTGGCCCGGTCGGCCGGGATGGGCGGCAGTTCGGTCCGGTCGGCCGGGATGGGCGGCAGTTCGGTCCGGTCGGCCGGGACGGGCGGCAGTTCGGGCTGCCGACGGGCAGGGCGGCGGCCTGGCTGCCTGAGGTCGGTACCGGCCGGTGGCAGTCGGGCGGCGGCTTGGCTGCCTGAGGACGCCGTGCACGACGGTGTGCACGGGCGGTACGACGGGGGCGGGGTGGCGACGCGATCGGCGTCGTCACCCCGCGTGACGGGAGCAGGCGGAGGTGACGTCGATGGAACACGGCGGTCGCGGCCGGCGTACCGGGTGCTCGTCTAGGCTGGCCGGCCGGGGGGTGGTACGCGTGCGACGGACAGCACCTGTGGCGAACGCGGTGGGCCTGCTGGCCGGTTACGCGCTGGACAGGCTGCTCGGCGACCCTCGCCGGTGGCATCCGGTCGCCGGTTTCGGCCAGGTGGCGGGCGCTCTGGAGCGTCGCCTGCATCGGCCGGACCGGACCGCCGGCGCGGTGTTCACGGCGCTGGCCGTCGGTGGGCCCGTCGTGCTCGGGGCGGTGGCGGCAGCGGCCACCCGACACCGGCCGGTGAGCCGCGCGGTGCTCGTCGCCGCCGGCACCTGGACCGTGCTGGGCGGTCGTACGCTCCGACACGAGGCCGCCGTCATGGGTCGAACGCTTCGTGACGGTGACCTGCCCGCCGCCCGACGACGCCTCGGCAACCTCTGCGGCCGGGACCCCTCGACGCTTGACGAGTCGGAGTTGGCCCGAGCGACAGTCGAGTCGGTCGCGGAGAACACCTCCGACGCGGTGGTCGCGCCGCTGCTCTGGGGCGCTGTCGCCGGCCTGCCCGGTCTGCTGGGTTATCGCGCCGCGAACACCCTCGACGCCATGGTCGGCCACCGATCGGAGCGCTACGCACGGTTCGGCACCCCAGCCGCCCGGCTGGACGACCTGCTCAACCTGGTGCCGTCCCGGCTGACCGGGCTCCTCACCATCGCCGTCGCGCCGGTCGCGAACGGCGACCGGGAGCGGGCCTGGCGGGTGTGGCGACGGGACCGCAACGATCACCCGAGCCCCAACGCCGGCCAGTGCGAAGCGGCGATGGCCGGCGCGCTCGGTGTCCGCCTCGGTGGCCGCAACATGTACTTCGGGCGCTCCGAGGTCCGCCCGTTCCTTGGCGACGGCCCCCGTCCCGAGGCACGACACCTCAAGCGGGCGGCCCGCATCTCCGGCGCTGTCGGCCTGGCCGCACTCGGGTTGGCGGCCGCGTACCCGGTGACGGTCGGCCGCCTGGCCGGCGCCGTCGCCCGCCGCAGCCTGCGGGCCGTCGCCCTCGGGCCCGGGGGCGGCCTGCTGTCCGGCAGGGACGGGTCCGTCGGTGGCCTGCTGTCCGGCGGTGCCCAGTCTGTGGGGGGCCTGCTGTCCGGCGGTGCCCAGTCTGTGGGGGGCCTGCTGTCCGGCGGTGCCCAGTCTGTGGGTGGCCTGCTGTCCGGCGGTGCCCAGTCTGTGGGTGGCCTGCTGTCCGGCGGGGCCAACGACGGGGGTGGCTTGCGGATGGCTGGGCGGCGAGGCGGCCTGCTGACCTGCGGAGCCGGGTCGGGGCGTGGCCTGGTCCGGGGCGCGGCGGGGCGGGTGAACGGGCGATGAGCGGCGGGCTGCTGGTCGCCGGCACCACCTCCGACGCCGGCAAGAGCGTGCTCACCGCCGGCATCTGCCGGTGGCTGCACCGGCAGGGCGTGAAGGTGGCGCCGTTCAAGGCGCAGAACATGTCGAACAACTCGGCCGTCGTGGTCGGGCCGGACGGCCGCGGCGGTGAGATCGGCCGCGCCCAGGCCATGCAGGCCGCCGCCAGCGGGCTCGCCCCGGACCTGCGCTTCAATCCGGTGCTGCTCAAGCCCGGCAGTGATCTGGCCAGCCAGGTGGTCCTCCTCGGTACGGCTGTCGACACGATCACCGCCGGCACCTTCCGACAGTTGCGGCCCCAGCTCGCCGAGACCGCGTACACGGCGCTTGCCGAGCTGCGGGCCGCGTACGACGTGGTGATCTGCGAGGGCGCCGGGAGCCCGGCGGAGATCAACCTGCGGGCCGGGGACTACGTGAACATGGGGCTGGCGCGGCACGCCGACCTGCCCGCGATCGTGGTCGGCGACATCGACCGGGGTGGCGTCTTCGCCTCGATGTTCGGCACGGTGGCCCTGCTCGACCCGGCCGACCAGGCGCTCATCGCCGGCTTCGTGATCAACAAGTTCCGCGGCGACCTCGGTCTGCTCCAGCCCGGGCTGGACATGCTGCGCCACGTGACCGGCCGTCCCACGTACGGGGTGCTGCCCTGGTCGCTCGACCTCTGGCTCGACGCGGAGGACTCGCTGGCCTACGGCCGGGTGCTCGGCCGCCCCGCCGCTCCGCACGGCACCGACTGGTTGGACGTGGCCGTCGTCCGGCTACCCCGCATCAGCAACGCCACCGACGTGGAGGCTCTCGCCACCGAGCCGGGCGTGCGCGTACGCCTCACCGTCGAACCGGCCGAACTGGCCGCCGCCGACCTGATCGTCCTGCCCGGCTCGAAGTCGACAGTCGCGGACCTCGCCTGGCTACGCGAGACCGGCCTCGCCGACGCGGTGACCAGACACGTGGCAGCCGGCAAGCCGCTGCTCGGCCTCTGCGGCGGCTTCCAGATGCTCAGCCGGGCCATCCACGACCCGGTCGAGAGCCGGCAGGGCAGCGTGCCCGGGCTCGGCCTGCTGCCCATCGAGATCACCTTCGATCCCCGCAAGACCGTCCGGCAGTCGGTCGGCACCGGCCCCGGCGACGTGGCGGTCCGCGGCTACGAGATCCACCACGGGTACGTCTCGCAGACCGACCCGGCCCTGACCCCGTTGCTGACGGGGGCAGACGGCAGCGGTGAGGGCGCGGTGCTCGGCGCGGTGCACGGTACGCACTGGCACGGGGCGTTCGAGTCCGACGGGTTCCGCCGCTGGTTCCTCACCGAGGCGGCCCGGCTGGCCGGGCGCAGCGGGTTCCGGGTCGCGCCGGCCACCAGCTTCGCCGCCGCCCGGGAAGGCTCGCTCGACCTGCTCGGCGACCTCGTCGAGGAGCACCTGGACACCGACGCCCTCTGGCGCCTCATCGAGAGCGGCCCACCCCCAGGTCTCCCCTTCATCCCACCCGGCGCCCCGCCGACCTGAGCCTGACCCGGGGGGCCGCGAGATCGCACACGATCCGTGGGATGCCACTGGACCGCGCGAGCGCGCGTGATCCGCCTGTGGCTGCGCGCTGAGCGTAGGGCGTGCGCTGAGCGTGTGGCCGTGCGCTGTGCGTGTGGCCGTGCGCTGTGCGGCGCCGCAAGATCGTGCTCGATCAATGAAGTTGTGGTGTCGACGAAACCGGGATGCCACTACATCCACGTTTCAGCGTGATCTCCGGCGGCGCGGGCAGACGTGCCGCGCAGACCTGCGGTTGCGGGGCGACCTCCAGCTGCGGGGCGTGGCCGACGCGGAGCAGGGCGGCTCAGGGCCGGGGTTCAGAGCCGGATGTCGGCGGGGCGGTCCGTGGTGGGCAGGCCGGCGGCCAGCCACGCGTCGACGCCGCCGATCATGTCGGTGGCCCGGCGCAGGCCGAGGGTCTGAAGGCTGGCGGCGGCCAGGCTGGAGCTGTAGCCCTGGCGGCACACCACCACGATCTCCCGGTCGTAGGCGGTGGCCTCCGGGATGCGCCAGGCGCTGGCCGGATCGAGCCGCCATTCCAGCACCGTGCGGTCGATGACGACCGCCCCGGGCAGGTCACCCTGTTCGCGGCGTTGCGTGTCGGTACGGGTGTCGACAAGCAGAGCGCCACCGCGGACCGCCTCGACGGTCTGCTGTGGAGTCAATCGGTGCAGCCCGGCGCGGGCCTGTTCGAGCAGGGCGTCAATGCCGGGGCTCATCACGTCTCGGAGCACCACCCGATCATGCCGACTCGGGTATCGGCCCGCGCGTCGAACGGGCCGCCCGTCACCCGTCGCCGCACCAAATCCCCCGGACGTGAGAATGACCGACCCGGGGCGTCAGCCGGACGTGTCACCCAGTTGAAACCGGCGTGATCAACTCGGGTTCCCTGATGTCGGGGTGTCCTGGCCGCAGGGACACGCCGGTATCAAGGAACCCGAGTCGATCTGGGCGGTGACCTCCCGCCACCGGGGCGTGTGCGGGGCATACTTCGGTCGTGCGCGGACTCGTCACCAGGGGCTTGCCCAGAAGGGCCGGCAGTGGCGTGGGCCTGACGGCGCGTGCCGGGGGCAGGGACGAGGGCGTGGAGCAGGGCGGGGACGAGGGGATGGACGTCGGCCGGCCGACCGGGCGATCCGCCGCGCGGGTGCCGGCGGTGGTGGTCGTCGAGGCGTACACCGAGTTGGCACGTCGGGTGCTCGCGGGCCCGGCGCGGTTGGGGCGGACCCGGCTCGTCGCGGTCGACGGGCCGAGCGGCGCGGGCAAGAGCCGGTTCGCCGCGCACCTCGCGGACGCCCTGGCGGCGTTGCCCGGCGGGCGTCCGCCGGTGGTGCACACGGACGACCTGCTCGACGGCTGGGACGACCAGCTCACCTTCTGGCCTCGTCTCGATGCCGACGTGTTGGCCCCGCTGCGCCGACGACAGCCGGGGGCCTATCGGCGCTACAGCTGGGTGCGGCGGTGCTTCCTGCCCCGCCCGGTGCCGGTGCCGATGACGCCGGTGCTGATCGTGGAGGGGGTCAGCGCGGCCCGTGCCGTGGTCCGGCCGGAGCTGACCCTCGCCGTCTTCGTCACCGCGCCCGCGCCGCTGCGGCTGACCCGTGCGGTCCAGCGGGACGGGCCGGAGATCCTGCCCGAGCTGCGTCGCTGGCATGCCGGGGAGCTGGCGCACTTCGCCGCCGACGACACCGCCGCGCGAGCCGACCTGGTGGTCGACGGCGCGCCGACGCTGCCGCTCGACGCGTCCCGGTACTACGTGCGGGTCCGCTGACCGGGGCATGGACGCCGGCCGACCGCTGCGGCACGATGCGAGGAGTCACGGCGAACGGGGAACCCATCATGACGGCAGCGGACGCGCCAGCGCGGCGCCGCACCACCCTCACCGGCATCAGCTCGCGGGCCTGGGAGCATCCGGCCGACCGGGGCGCCCTGGTCGCGCTGCGTGAGCTGCGTGGCTTCGACGACGTGGTGCGGGCGTTCTTCGGCATGTGGAACGAGCGGGGTTTCCGGCTCTCCGTGCTGGCGTCCGGCATCCGCGTCGATCACCGGCAGTATCCGGCGGTGTGGCAGCGCTACACCGAGGCCGCGGCGGTGCTCGACGTGGCGAAGCTGCCCGAGCTGTACGTGACGCAGTCGCCCTGGCTGGGCGCCGAGGCCGTCGGCCTGGACCGGCCGTTCATCGTGCTGAACTCCGCGTGCGTGCAGCAGCTCGACGAGGACGAGCTGCGCTGCCTGCTCGGCCACGAGTTGGGGCACGTGGGCAGCGGGCACGCGGTCTACAAGACGATGCTCATGATCCTCACCCGGTGGGCGGCCAACCTGAGCTGGCTGCCGGTGGGGGCGTTCGCCCTGCGGGCGATCATCGCGGCGATGCTTGAGTGGTGGCGCAAGGCGGAGCTGTCCGCCGACCGGGCCGGCCTGCTCGCCGGGCAGGACCCGGCCGCCGCGCTGCGGCTGCTCATGAAGCTCGCGGGCGGCGGCGACCTGTCGCAGATCGACACGACAGCCTTCCTGGAGCAGGCAGCCGAGTACGCCGGTGGTGGCGACCTGCGCGACAGCCTGCACAAGATCCGGATGACGGCGTGGAGCACCCACCCGACGCCTGTGGCGCGGGCGGCGCAGCTGCGGCAGTGGATCGACTCCGGGGCGTACGGGCGGGTGCTGGCCGGGGACTATCCGCGCCGCGACGACGACGCCACGACAAGCGTCTCCGAGGAGATCAAGGCCGCCGCCGAGTCGTACCGGGAGGAGTTCAGCAGCTCCACCGACCCGCTTGTCGGGTTGCTGCGCCGCCTCGGCGACGGCGCGAGCGACGTCGGCGAGTGGGTGGGCGGCACGGCCGGCCGGGCCCGCTCCTGGATGGACGCCGCCACCGAGGCCGCCGGCCGCGCGCACCGCGCCGGTCGGGCCGCCCCGGGCGCGCGGACGGGTTCCGGCCCGGCGGGCGACGGTGACGGTACGGGCTCGGCCGGCACGCCTGGGTAAGGCCGGCATACGATTCCGGTCATGACCTCACCGATCATGTCCGAGTCCGCGGTGCGGGCCGCCGTCGAGCGGGAGATGCCCGGCGTACGCGCCGACCTGGAACGTCTCGTCCGCATTCCCGGCATCGCCTTCGAGGGCTTCGACCACTCACACGTGGAGCGTTCCGCCGAGGCGGTCGCCGACCTGCTGCGCGGCTGCGGCCTGGACGTCGACATCGTGCGCTCCGGCGGGCAGCCCGCGGTGATCGGCCGTCGGGCCGCCCCGCCCGGTGCGCCCACCGTGCTGCTCTACGCCCACCACGACGTGCAGCCGGTCGGCGACCGGTCGCTGTGGGAGTCCGACCCGTTCGAGCCGGTGGAGCGCGACGGCCGCCTGTACGCCCGGGGCGCGGCCGACGACAAGGCCGGCATCATGGCGCACGTCGCGGCGCTGCGCGCGTACGGGGACGCGCTGCCGGTCGGTGTGGTGCTGTTCATCGAGGGCGAGGAGGAGTACGGCTCCGATTCGCTTGAGCAACTGCTGATCGACCACCGCGACGAGATCACCTCCGACGTCATCGTGATCGCCGACTCCGGCAACTGGGACATCGGCGTACCGGCGCTGACCACCTCGCTGCGTGGCGTCGTCAACTGTTTCGTCGAGGTGCGCACGCTTGACCACGCGGTGCACAGCGGCATGTTCGGCGGTGCCGTGCCGGACGCGCTGACCGCCCTGGTCCGCCTGCTGGCGACCCTGCACGACGACGCCGGCTCCGTGGCGGTGGACGGGCTGGTCGCTCGGGAGGGCGCCACGGTCGACTACCCGGAGGACCGGATCCGCGCCGAGGCCGGGCTGGCCGAGGGCGTCGAGTTCATCGGCACCGGGCGGATCACCGACCGGCTCTGGACCAAGCCGGCGGTGTCGGTGCTCGGCATCGACGCGCCGTCCACCGGCGAGGCCCCGAACGCCCTGGTGCCGGCCGCGAAGGCGAAGCTCAGCATCCGCCTCGCCCCGGGCGACGACCCCAAGCGGGCGTACGCGGCGGTGCGCGCGCACCTGGAGAAGCACGCTCCGTGGGGCGCCCAGGTGACAGTCAGCCTGGAGCACGACGGCAACCCGTGCGTGATCGACGCGTCCGGGCCGATGTTCGACGCCGCCCGTTCGGCGTTCCGTACGGCGTGGGACGGCACCGACCCGGTGGACGTCGGTATCGGCGGTTCGATCCCGTTCATCGCCACCTTCCAGGAGATGTTCCCGCAGGCGGCGATCCTGGTGACAGGCGTGGAGGATCCGCACGCGCGGGCGCACGGCCCGAACGAGAGCCTGCACCTCGGCGAGTTCGCCCGGGTGTGCCTCGCCGAGGCGTTGCTGCTGCGCAATGTCGCCGCCGCCTGAGAACTGCAAGTTTGCGCCTGATCTGCAAGTTTGTGGCGTGTCGTTGATGGGATTGCTATAGGCTTTCGAACATGAGTACGAACGAGGTGATGGCCCGGTTGGGGGCCGCCGTCAGCGCACTGGGGGACGTCGACGTCTCCGCGTGGTCCGAGGACACGCTCAACGATCAGCTCGGTGAGCTGTCCGCCGCCCTGGTCGCCCTCGACTCGGTGCTCTCCCGGGTCGCGGGCGAGGTCCGCGCCCGCGGGTTGCGCATCGAGGAGCCCGTCTCCGCCTGATTCCCGCCGCCCCCTCGTGGGCTGCGGCACCGCGCCGACACCGCCCGGGCACGGCAATGCCCGGGCGGTGTCGGAGGTGGCTGGCAGGATGGGCCTCGTGCGGTTCATCGACCTGGCGGCCACCTCCGCCGCCGTGGGCGCCACCAGTGGCCGGCGGGCCAAGGTGGAGCTGCTCGCCGACGCGCTGCGCCGGCTCGACCCGGCCGAGGTGGAGCCCGGCGCCGGCTACCTCGCCGGTGAGCTGCGCCAGCGGCAGACCGGTGTGGGCTACGCGAGCCTGCGTGACCTGCCGCCACCGGCCGCCGAGCCGACGCTGACCGTGGCCGCCGTCGATGCGGCCATCGAGCAGATCGCCGCCGTGCAGGGCGCCGGGTCGCAGGCCCGCCGTCGGGCGCTGCTCGGCGCCCTCTATGCGGCGGCGACTGTCGACGAGCAGCGCCTGCTCACCGGCCTGTTCAGCGGCGAGCTGCGGCAGGGCGCCCAGGCCGGGCTGCTCGCCGACGCCGTGGCCCGGGCCGCCGAGGTGCCGGTGGCGACGGTTCGTCGGGCGCTGCTGCTCGCCGGTGACCTGCGTGCCGTGGCGGTGGCCGCGCTGGCCGGAGGGGCCGCCGAGTTGGCCGGCTTCGGCTTGCAGGTCGGCCGACCGCTGGCGCCGATGCTCGCGCAGAGCGCCCCCTCGGTCGACGAGGCGCTCGCCGCGACCGGCACGCCGGCGGTGGTCGACGTGAAGCTCGACGGCATCCGCATCCAGGTGCACCGCTCCGGCGCCGACATCGCCGTGTTCACCCGCAGCCTCGACGAGATCACCAACCGGGTGCCCGAGGTGGTCGCGGCGGTCCGCGCCCTGCCGGGTCGGGAGCTGGTCCTCGACGGCGAGGCGATCGGCCTGGACGAGACGGGCCGCCCACTGCCGTTCCAGCAGACCTCCAGTCGGGCCGCCCGGCGCACCACACCGAGCACCACAGGCCGGACACCTGTCGCCCCGGCGGTGCTCGCGGCCGCCGCCAGCACCGGCGCGACAGTGCTCACCCCGTACTTCTTCGACCTGCTGCACCTCGACGGCCAGGATCTGATCGACATGCCCGGGCGGGAGCGCTGGGCCGCGCTCGCCGGCGCGGTCGATTCGTCGCTGCTGGTCGGGCGGATGGAGGTCGACGGCCCGGAGCAGGCCGGCGCGGCGTTCGCCGCCGCGCTCGACGCCGGGCAGGAGGGCGTGGTGGTCAAGGCGCCGGACGCCCCCTACGACGCCGGCCGGCGCGGCGCCGCCTGGGTCAAGGTCAAACCCCGGCACACCCTCGACCTGGTGGTGCTCGCCGTCGAGTGGGGCAGCGGCCGGCGCAAGGGCTGGTTGTCCAACCTGCATCTGGGCGCCCGTGACCCGCGCACCGGCGACTTCGTCATGCTCGGCAAGACGTTCAAGGGGCTCACCGACGAGTTGCTGCGGTGGCAGACCGAGCGTTTCCTCGACCTCGCCGTGGAGCGGGGCGACTGGGTGGTCCGGGTCCGCCCGGAGCAGGTCGTGGAGATCGCCTTCGACGGGGTGCAGACGAGCACCCGCTACCCGGGTGGGATGGCGCTGCGGTTCGCCCGCGTGGTGCGCTACCGCGACGACAAGTCCGCCGCCGAGGCGGACACCATCGACGCGGTCCGCGCCATCCACGCCGGCCGGCGCAGCGGTTGAGCAGGCAGAGTCAGGCGGACGCGCTCGGCGTCGGCTCGGCCGCCCGGTCCAGCGGGGCCGTCGCTCCGTCGAGACCAGCGGCCCGGCGTGCCTCGCGGCGGGCCACCCAGCCGTAGCCGAAGAGCGCCATCGCGGCGAACAGCCACCACTGCACGACGTAGCCGAAGTTCTGCCAGTTGTTCGTGTGCCCGACCGGCACGGCCTTGAACACCGCGTCGGCGGCCGGGGTCTGGTCGTCCAGCAGCAGGTAGCCGCCGTAGACCGGGTAGGGCAGCTCGCGGGCCAGGCGCGGCACGGCGATCCGCCGCGTCTCCAGCCGGCCGCCGCGGCGATCCACCGTGCCGGCGCCGCTCTCGGTCTCGTGCAACCGGCCGCTGACAGTCACGTCGCCGCCCGGCGGGGTGGGCACCGACGGCTGGGCTGTCGCCCCGCCCGGCGCGGGCGGGATCCAGCCCCGGTCCACCAGCAGCGCGCTGCCGTCGGCGAGCACCAGCGGGGTGAGCACCTCGAAGCCGACCCGGCTGTCGACGGTCCGACCACGGACCAGGACCGTGTTCGACGGGTCGTACCGGCCGGTGGCGGTGATCCGGGTCCAGACCCTGTCCTTCGCGGGGGCCGGACCGGCGGTCCCGGGGCCACCGGTGGGCGCGCGGAACGCGTCGGCCAGGGGCACCGGGGACATCCGCTCGCCCGCGTCGATCCGCTCGTTGATCTCGGTACGGCCTCGGTAGCGGTCCAGCTGCCAGTTGCCCAACCACACCATGACGGCGGAGGCGACCAGGGTAAGCGCGAGGGCGCCCAACCAGCGTGGGCTCAGCAGGAACCGGTACACGGCACCGAGGCTACCCGTATGACCGGGGCCACTCACCGCGACCGGGCCGAGACGGTGCGCGCGGCCCCGGTTGGCGGTGCTCGCGCGTCGGGCCGGGCGGGTATCGTCACGCCGACGGATCGACCCCGGTCGGCCGTCGCGTCCCCGCCGCCGCCCGCGAGGAGTCGATGATGACCGTCGTGCCGCGCCTGGTGCTCAGCGCGCCGTCCTCCGGGCACGGAAAGAACGCGCTGGCGATCGGGCTGCTCGCCGCCCTGGCCGAGCGGGGTGTCGACGTCGCCGGGTTCAAGCTGGGCCCGGACCACGTCGACGCCGCGTACCTCGGTCTCGCCGCCGGCCGGCCCGGCCGGGTGATCGATCCCCGGCTGGTCGGCGTCGACCGGCTCGCCCCGCTCGTCGCACACGGCGCCGCGGGGGCCGCGCTCGCCGTCGTGCAGGGCAGCATGGGCCTGTACGACTCCGTCGGTGGCCGCCCGGAGCAGGAGTCCACGGCCGCCGCGGCCACCGCGCTGCGCAGTCCGGTGGTGCTGGTGGTCGACGTCGCGGCGATGGGGCAGTCGGTGGCCGCCCTGGTGCACGGTTTCCGCTCGTACGACGAGCAGTTGTGGCTGGGTGGGGTGATCCTCAACCGGGTGGCGTCGTCGCGGCACGAGGCGATGCTGCGCGAGGCGCTTGACGACGTGGGAGTGCCGGTCTACGGCGCGCTGCGTCGCCAGGACCTGCCGGCCGTGCTGCCGTCCCGCCGGCACGGGGTGGCGCCGGTGGTCGATGCCTCGGCCGACGCGGTTCGTGCGGTGCGCCGGTTGGGCGAGGCGGTCGCCGCCACAGTCGATCTGGAGCGGCTGCTCGGGCTGGCCCGTTCCGCTCCGCCACTGCCGGCGGTGGCCTGGTCGCCGCAGGAGGCGCTCGGCGAGCTTGTCGTTCCGGCGCAGCGCCCGCTGGTGGCCCTTGCCGGTGGGCCGGGCGGCAGCTTCAGCCACCCGGAGACCGCCGAGCTGCTGTCCGCCGCCGGCGCCGAGGTGGTGACAGTCGATCCGTTGCGCGACGAGGCGTTGCCTGTCGGCACCCGCGCGCTTGTCGTCGGGGGTGCGCTGCCCGAGTCGTACGCCGAGCAGTTGTCGGCCAACCGGCGGCTCTGCATCGCGGTGGCCGAGCTGGCCCGCACCGGTCGGCCGGTGGTCGCCGAGGGCGCCGGCCTGCTGTGGCTGGCCCGTGAGCTGGACGGGCTGCCGATGTGCGGTGTGCTGGACGCGGTGGGCGTGAGCCGCGACGGTCTCGTGGTGGGCTATCGGGAGGCGACTGCCCAGACCGACAGCGTGGTCGCCGCGCAGGGCACTGTGGTCGTCGGGCACAAGGAGCACCGGTCGGTGCTCACCCCGCGCGCCGGTCAGCGGCCGGCGTGGAGCTGGGACGGCGGCACTCCTGAGGGTTTCGTGTGGCGCAACGTGCACGCCTCGCAACTCACCCTGCACTGGGCGGGGCACGCGGCGACCGCCGCCCGGGTGGTTGCCGCGGCGGTCAGCGAGCCGGCCGCTGCCGAGGCGGCGCCCGCACAGCCTCCCGTGGTGCCCGCGTGATCGGTGAGTTGGCGGTCCGCCGGTTTCCGGCGTTGACAGTCTCCACCCCGCGTACTGAGGTGCGTCGGCTGACGGCGGCGGACGCGTCGGCGGCCGGGGAGATCTTCGCCGACAAGCTGACCCGGCGGTGGCTGCCGCTGGCCGACGACTCCGGCCCGATCGACGGGCACGCCTGGTGCACGGATCTGGCCCGGCAGCGGCGCGACAGCGGCGAGGGCGACCACTACGCGGTGGTCCGCCGGGAGGACGACCAGGTGGTCGGCTCCCTCTGGACGCGGCGTACCGACTGGGGCGCCCGGCTCACCGAGGTCTCCTACGCGATGGCACCCCACGCGCGGGGCTTCGGCCTGGCCGCCGAGGCGGTGGACGCGGTGGCCATCGCGCTGATCCTGGAGCACGGCTTCCAGCGGGTCGAGCTGCGGGTGGCCCCCGGCAACCTGGCGTCGCGCCGGGTCGCCGAGAAGGCCGGCTTCAGCTACGAGGGGCTGCTCCGCAACGCGGGTTTCGTCGGCGGTGGCCGGGTCGACCTCGAACTCTGGTCGTTCGTGGCGGCGGATCTGCGCTGACCCGCGCCGTCATCCGACGATGGCGTCCGACGGTGGCGTGAACTCACGGGTCGGCGTGCCCTTCAGGCCGTCGCGCAGGGTCTCGGCGACCGCCGCGATCGGGATCTGGGACTGCCCGTCACCGACGGCGTTGAACGGATTGTCCGGATCGGAGATGAAGCTCGCCGCTGCCAGCTCCGGCGTGTAGCCGACGAACCAGGCGGACCTGGTGCTGTCGGTGGTGCCGGTCTTGCCGGCGACCGGGCGGCCGACCGTACCCCGGACGCTGTCGGCTGTCGACCAGCCGCCGCAGCCGCCGCGTGCCGGCCGGTCGCCGGTCGGGCAGCGGGCGGCGTCGGTGGCCGCTCGGGCGGCGTCGGCGCTGACCACCTGGCGGCAGCGCGGCTTGGCGACCTCCCGGTGCAGACCGCCCGGAGTGGCGTACGTGGCAGGCGTGCCGTCCCGGTTCATGATCGCCTGCACGGGGATCGCCTCGCAGTAGCGGCCGTCGGCCGCGACGGCGGCGTAGGCGTTCGCCATCTCCAGCGGCGTCGCGTCGGAGACGCCCAGGGTGAACGCGCCCCATTTCTTGGCCTTGCCCGGGGACGCCTGCTCCCGGTCGACGTCGGTACGCCAGCGCAGTCCGAGCTGTTCGGCGAGCCGGACCGCCCGGTCCGCGCCCACCTTCTCCTCAAGCCACACGAAGTACGTGTTGACGGACTTGCCGAAGCCTGACCACATGGTCTGCTGGCCGGTCATCGCGCCGCTGGCGTTTGAGGGCGCCCACCCGTCGTAGACGTTCGACTTGTAGCGGTACGGGGCGTTGAACGAGGTGGACAGCGTCATCCCCGAGTCCAGCGCGGCAAGCATCGGGAACATCTTGAACGTCGATCCGGCCTGGTAGCCCGGCAGGTCACCACCGCCGAGCAGCGGCGCCACCGTGTTCGGGTAGTTGGCCTTCACCTTCGGCCCGGCCTCGGGGTTGGAGCTGGGCGGGTTGTCGGCCAGATCCAGGGAGTAGTTCCGGTTCACCGCCATCGCCTTCACCCGCCCGGTGCCCGGTTCGGAGACCACGATGCCGTTGGCGAACGGGCTGCCGGTGCCCTCCTTGGCGCCGACGTTCTTCTCCGCCGCGGCCTGGATCTTCGGGTCGACGCTGAGCACGATGCGGTAGCCGCCCCGGCGCAGCTTGTCCATCCGCTCCAGCCGGTTCGCCCCGAACGCGGGCTGTGCACTCCACCAGTTCTTCAGGTAGTCGCAGGCGAAGCCCCAGCTGTTGTACTTCTCGATGATCGAGGCGCAGTCGTTCGGCGGGTTGGTCAGCTTCAGCCGGATCGGCTCGGTCTTCGCCGCGGCCGCCGAGTCGGGGGAGAGGTAGCCGAGCTGGCTCATCCGGTCCAGCACGTAGTTGCGTCGCCCGGTGGCCTCCTTCTGGTCGGAGTCGGCCGGGTCGTACTCGGAGGGGGACTTGACCAGTCCGGCGAGGGTGGCCGCCTCGACCGGGGTGAGGTCCTTCGGGGTCTTGGAGAAGAAGATCTCGCTGGCCGCGTAGATGCCGTACGCGCGGTGACCGAAGTACGCCGAGTTCAGGTACCGCTCCATGATCTGTTCCTTGCTCATCTCCTTCTCCAGGTCCAGCGCCATCCGCATCTCCTTGACCTTGCGAATGCTTGTCTGCTGGGTGGCCTCCTGGACCTCCTTGGGCGTGGTCGCGCTGTCCCGCAGGGCCATCCGGACGTACTGCATGGTCAGCGTCGACGCGCCCTGGGAGCCGCCGGAGCGGGCGTTTGCCACGAAGGCGCGGGCCACGCCCTTCGGGTCGACGCCGTGGTGCTGGTAGAAGCGGGAGTCCTCGGCGGCGACGATCGCCTGCTGGATGTTCGGCGACATGTCCGACAGCTTCGTGTACTGCCGGTACTCCTCGTAGAACATGGTCAGCACGGTCTTGCCGTCGGCGGCGTAGACGTACGAGGTCTCGGCGGGCAGGGCGGTGGTCAGCAGTCTGGTCTTCTGTTCCACTGCGTGCGCGGTGGCCTTCGCTCCGAGCCCGGTGAAGGCGACAAGCGGGTACGCGGCGGCGGCGATCACGATGCCGGCGATGAGACCGGCGCGGAGTAGAGGAACGAGTCGACCAGCGGCAGCAAGGGGTCGGTTGCTCACGTGGCCAAGTTATGACATTTCCGATTCATACATGAGAAGAACTCATAAACCCGTGAGGTGGTGACATGGCTTACGCCGACATCGACTGTCCCGCCGGCCACCTTCCCGGCAGGATCGCGGACATGCGTGATCAGCCGAGCGGGCCGTCCCCGCTCGCCGTGGCCGAGCGGACGGCCACCGAGGAGCCGGATCTGGCGCACCACGGCGATTCCGAGGTGGGCGTCGGGCTTATCGACCTCGCCGTCAACGTCCGCCAGGCGCCGCCGCCGGCCTGGCTTGCCGGCCCGATCGCCGCCACCCTCACCGACCTGGCCCGCTACCCCGACCCGACGCCGGCCCGCGCCGCCGTCGCCGCCCGGCACCGGCGTCACCCGGACGAGGTACTGCTCACCGCAGGCGCCGCCGAGGGCTTCGTGCTGATCGCCCAGGCCCTGCGGGGCGTCCGCCGACCCGTGGTGGTGCACCCGCAGTTCACCGAGCCGGAGGCGGCGCTACGAGCCGCCGGCCACCGCGTCGAGCGGGTGCTGCTGGACCCGGCCGACGGGTTCCGGCTGGATCCGTCCCTGGTGCCCGTCGACGCGGACCTGGTGATGATCGGCAACCCGACGAATCCCACGTCCGTGCTGCACCCCGCGCGGACCGTGGCCGCGCTCGCCCGTCCGGGCCGGATACTTGTGGTCGACGAGGCGTTCGCCGACACCACCGCCGGGCACACCGGCGAGCCGGAGTCGCTGGCGCAGCGGCGGGACCTGCCCGGCCTGGTCGTCCTGCGCAGCCTCACCAAGACGTGGGGCCTGGCCGGGCTGCGGATCGGCTACCTGCTCGGCGCACCGGAGCTGCTGTCCCGCCTGGCCGCCGTCCAGCCGCTCTGGGCCGTCTCCACGCCCGCACTGGCCGCCGCCGCGGCCTGCGCCACTCCAGTCGCGGTCGAGGCCGAACGCGCGATCGCCGCCGACCTCGCCGCCGACCGCGACCACCTGGTCGCGCGCCTGACCGACCTGCCCGGTGTACGCGTCGCGGGCCGCCCGGCCAGCGCGTTCGTCCTGCTGCACCTGCCCGGTGCGAACCGGATCCGGGAGGCCCTGCGCGACAGGGGCTGGGCGGTACGCCGGGGCGACACCTTCCCCGGCCTCGGCCCGGACTGGCTGCGGGTGGCGGTACGCGACCGAGACACCACAGACGCGTTCATCGAGGTGCTGCGCGAGATCATGGAGGCATGATGCTGGAGACCACGATGTCGGCCATCCGGCCACTGGACGAGGCGTCCATGGCCGCCGCCCGTGAGCTGCACGGCCGGCTGACCAAGCCGGCGGGCTCGCTGGGCCTGTTGGAGGACCTGTCGGTACGCCTCGCCGGGCTGGCCGGGGCCTGCCCGCCGCCGATCCCCGAGCCGGCCGCCGTGGCGATCTTCGCGGGCGACCACGGGGTGCACGCCCAGGGGGTCAGTCCATGGCCGCAGGAGGTCACCGCCCAGATGATCGGCAACTTCCTGGCCGGCGGCGCGGTCGTCAACGCGTTCGCCCGGCAGGCCGGCGCCTCGGTCACCGTGGTCGACGTCGGGGTGGCGACCCCGCTGCCCGTCGCCGAGGTCCCCGGTCCGGCCGACCCGTCCGCGCCCCGACTGGTCGCCGCCTCCGTACGCCGGGGCACCCGGGACCTCACGGTGACCGCCGCGCTCACCCGCGACGAGGCCCTGGCGGCGGTGGAGACCGGCATCCGGATCGCCGACGAGCTGATCGACGCCGGGGCCGGCATCTTGCTCACCGGGGACATGGGCATCGGCAACACCACCCCGGCGGCGGCGCTGATCGCCGCGTTCACCGGCGCCGACCCGCTCGACACCACCGGCCGGGGCACCGGGATCGACGACCCGACGTACGCCCGTAAGGTGGCCGTGGTGCGGGCCGCGCTGGCCCGGCACACACTCGATCCGGCCGACCCGCTTGGCGTGCTCGCCGCCGTCGGTGGCCTGGAGCACGCCGCGCTGGCCGGACTGATCCTGGGCGCCGCGGCCCGCCGGACGCCGGTCCTGCTGGACGGCGTGATCGCGGTGTCCGCGGCGCTCGCCGCCGCCGCGTTCGCACCGGACGCGGTCGCGGCAATGGTCGCCGGACACCGTTCGGCCGAGCCCGGCGCGACGGTGGCGCTGCGCCACCTCGGCCTCGACCCGCTTATCGACCTTGGCCTGCGCCTCGGCGAGGGCACCGGCGCCCTGTTGGCGCTGCCGGTCGTCACCGGCGCCGTCCGCGTGCTGCACGACGTGGCCACCTTCGACTCCGCCGGGGTGGCCGAGAAGTGACCGCGCCCAGCGAACGCCCCGGTGGTGCGGCGTGAGCGCCAGCCCGTACCCCCTCGGTCTGCGGCTCGACGGGCGGCGCGTGGTCGTGGTGGGCGGGGGCGCGGTCGCCACCCGGCGGGTGCCGGCGCTGCTGGACGCCGGCGCGGACGTCCTGCTGGTGTCGCCGGAGCTGACCCCGGCGTTGCAGGCCCGGGTGGACGCGGGTCGGCTGCACTGGGTGCCGCGCCGGTTCGCGCCGGAGGACCTGGACGGGGCGTGGCTGGTCCAGGTGGCGATCGACGACCCGATGGCTGCGGCCGCGGTGAGCGCCGTCGCCGCCGAGCGGCGGATCTTCTGCGTCCGGGCCGACGACCGGACCGCCGCCACGGCCTGGACCCCGGCGGTGACCCGACACGGCCCAGTCACCGTGGCCGTGTTCGGCGGCGGGGATCCCCGGCGGGCGATGACCGTCCGCGACGCCGTCCGTGACCTGCTCGCGGCCCGCCTCGCTCCGGGCAGAGCCGCTCCGGGCGGTGTCGCTCCGGGCGGTGTCGCTCCGGCGCAGGGCGGGCCCAATGCTTCGACCGGGACGACCCGGACGACCGGGACGACCGGGACGACCGGCGGGCGGCAGGTCGGGCGGGTGGCGCTGGTCGGGGCGGGGCCGGGTGATCCGGAGCTGATCACCGTGCGGGGTTGGCGGTTGCTCACCGAGGCCGACGTGGTGGTGGCCGACCGGCTGGTGCCCGGCCTGCTCCTGGACGAGCTGCGCGCCGACGTCGAGCTGGTGGACGCCTCGAAAATCCCCTACGGCCCGTCCCGAGCCCAGGAGGAGATCAACCGGATCCTGGTCGACCGGGCCCTGGCCGGCGCCGTCGTGGTCCGGCTCAAGGGCGGCGACCCGTACGTCTTCGGTCGCGGCGGCGAGGAGCTGCTGGCCTGCGCCGAGGCCGGCGTGCCGGTGACCGTGGTCCCCGGGGTGACCAGCTCGATCGCCGCTCCGGCCGCGGCCGGTATCCCGGTCACCCACCGGGGGGTGGCGCACGAGTTCACAGTGGTCTCCGGGCACGTGGCACCCGACGCGCCGGCCTCGCTGGTGCGCTGGGACGCCCTCGCGGGCCTGCGCGGCACGTTGGTGATCCTGATGGGGCTGAAGAACCTCGCCGCCATCACGGCCACCCTGATCGCCCACGGCCGGTCGCCGCAGACACCCGCCGCCGTGGTCCAGGAGGGCACGACGGGCACCCAGCGGGTGCTGCGGTCCACGCTCGACGCGGTGGCCGCCGACGTGCTCACGGCGGAGGTGCGACCGCCGGCCGTGGTCGTGGTGGGCGACGTGGTGGGCGCGCTCGACGGGTGAGACAGCGGGCGCGTGCGGGTACCCGGCCGGCGTGATCCACTCCAGGTCGGCGATGTGGCGGTGTCTGGGCGGCGGGATGGCGCCACTTCGCGGATATCGTGTGGATCAGGACGGGGCCGGAAGCGCAAGCGCCTCCGGCCCCGGACGGTGCGGTGGTCCTACTGCTTGAGCATGTTGTCCAGCAGCAGGGCGCAGCGGATCAGCCCCAGGTGGCTGTACGCCTGCGGGTGGTTGCCCAGGCCGCGCTCGGCGAGCGGGTCGTACTGCTCGGGGAGCAGGCCGGTCGGGCCGGCGGTGAGCACCATCTGCGCGAACAGCTCCTCGGCGTCGGTGCGGCGGCCGGTGCGCAGGTACGCCTCGATCAGCCACGCCGTGCAGATGTGGAAGCCGCCCTCGCGGCCGGGCAGGCCGTCGTCCCAGTGGTAGCGGTAGACGACCGGGCCGCTGCGCAGGTCCGCCTCGATCTTCAGGACGGTGGACAGGAAGCGCGGGTCGTCGCCGGGGAGCAGGCCGGACAGCCCGATCCAGAGCGACGAGGCGTCCATGTCCTCATCCCCGTACGCGACGCTGTAGGCCTCGACATCGTCGTGCCAGCCGTGCTCCAACACGTTGGCGCCGATCCGGTCGCGCAGGTCCTTCCACTCCGACCGGTCCTCGCCGCCGTGCTGGCGCATCACGTGCAGCGCCCGGTCGACTGTCATCCAGCACATCACCTTGGAGAAGACGTGGTGCCGGGGTGGCAGCCGGGCCTCCCAGATGCCGTGGTCGGGCTCGTGCCAGCGGCGGCGGACCGCCTCGACCATGTTCTCCAGGACCCGCCACTCGTCGTCACGGACCGAGCCCCGCGCGTCGGCGACGGCCGCGATCAGGTCGGCGATCGGGCCGAACACGTCGAGTTGGAGCTGGTGGTTGGCGAGGTTGCCGACCCGGACCGGCCGGGAGCCGGCGTACCCGGGCAGCGTGTCGATGACCGCCTCGGCGCCCAGCTCGTACCCGTCGATGGTGTAGAGCGGGTGCAGCCGCTCCGGGTGGCCGCCGGTGCGCTCGATGCAGCCGTCGACCCAGCGCAGGAACGCCTCGGCCTCCTCGATTGACCCGAGGTCGACGAGCGCGCGGGCGGTCAGCGCGGCGTCGCGCAGCCAGCAGTAGCGGTAGTCCCAGTTGCGGACGCCGCCCAACTCCTCGGGGAGCGAGGTGGTGGCCGCGGCCAGGATCGAACCGGTGGCCTCGTGGCAGAGGCCGCGCAGGGTGAGAGCGCTGCGGGCCACCAGGTCGCGGGAGGTGGAGGGCAGCCGTAGCGACGCCACCCAGTCCTTCCACGGCTGCTCGGCGGCGGCCTGCCGCTCGTGGATCGGCACCCGGTGGTGCTCCAGGCTGTGCGTGCCGAAGCGCAGTTCCAGCACGACCTGCCCGCCGGCGGCGGAGAGGTCGACGACCGCCTTGGCGGTCTCGTACCCGCCGTCGTTGTTGACCTGCCACTCGACCCCGGGGGAGTAGAGGGCGACCGGCTCGTTGGAGCCGAGCACCAGCAGGCCGTCGCCGAGCGGCTGCATCTGCACGGCGACCTGACCGAACTCGGGTCGGGGCGCGAACTCCAGCCGCACCCGGCCGCTGCCGGTGAGCACCCGGACCAGTGTCGAGTCGCCGGTGATGACCGCCGGGCTGTCGTCCGGAGTGGTCTCCCGGGCCGGCTTGTCCAGCCAGTCGGTGACGGTGAGCCCGGACCACCGGGTCTCGACTGTCATCGTGCCGGAGCGGTAGCGCTGGCCCAGCGGGATGCCACCGCGCTCCGGGGCGACGCTGAAGTGTCCGGCCGGGCTGCCGCCGACCAGGTCGGCGAAGATCGCCGCCGAGTCCGGCTTGGGGTGGCAGAGCCAGCTGACCTTGGCCTCGGGCGTGAGCAGCGCGACCGTACGACCGTTGGCAAGCATGGAGTGCCGCTCGATGGGCACCGCCCGCTCGCCGAAGAGCCAGTGTCGGCGGGTCTCCAGCAGCAGCCCGAGCGCGCGGGCGGCCTCGATGGGCTCGGCCACCCGGAAGCCGGCCTTGGTCTCGCCAGTGCCGATCTTGATGCCGAGGTCCGGACCGTGCAGGTTGCCGAAGGCGTTCTCGTCGGTGACGTCGTCGCCGATGAAGAGCACCGCGCTGGCGGAGAGCTGGGTCCGGAGCTGGTCGACGGCGGTGCCCTTGTGGGTGGCCACCACGGACAGCTCGATGACCTCCTTGCCCTGCGTCACGGTGACGCCGTCGAAGCTGGCCGGACCGTTGCGGACCGCCTCGATGGCCGCGGCGGCGATGCGCGGGTCGACGCCCCGGGTGTGCACGGCGACGCTTGCCGGCTTGCGTTCCAGCCTGATGCCCGGGTGCTCGGCGGCGATCTCCCGCAGCGCGTTGCGCACCTGGGTGCGCACGGCGACCAGCTCGGGGGAGAGGCGCTCGACGAAGCCGATGTCGAACTCGGAGCCGTGACTGCCGACGAGGTGCACCTCGCTGGGCAGCCGGGAGAGCGCGGCCAGGTCCCGCAGCGCCCGACCGGAGACCACTGCCACGCTCGTCTGCGGCAGCGCGGCGAGCGCGCGGATCGCCGCCACCGACTCGGGCAGGGGTACGGCGGTGCTCGGGTCCTCCACGATCGGCGCGAGTGTGCCGTCGTAGTCGCAGGCGATCAGGAGCTGCGGAACCCGGGCGATCCGGCCGATGGCGGAGCGCAGCTCGGGGTCCAGCACCCCGGTGGCGATCGCCGCTCCGTCGCTGACGGATGTGTTCACGCGTCCTCCGCCTCGGGAACTCCGAGTTCGGAGAGGAAAGACTTGGCCCAGTGCCCCACGTCGTGGGTACGCAGGTGACGTTGCATTGTCCGCATCCGGCGGCGTGCCTCGGTTTTCTCCACGTGCACGGCCCGGAGCAGGGCGTCCTTGACCGCGTCCGGGTCGTGCGGGTTACACAGGAAGGCCTGGCGCAGCTCCGTTGCGGCGCCGGCGAACTCGCTGAGCACGAGCGCACCGCCCTGGTCGGCACGGGATGCGACGTACTCCTTGGCTACCAGATTCATACCGTCTCGCAGCGGGGTCACCATCATCACGTCCGCAGCAACGTACATCGCGGCGAGTTCACTGCGACTGTACGACTGATGGAGGTAATGCACGGCAGGCACGCCGACTCGGCCGAATTCGCCATTAATCCGACCAACTTCGCGCTCGACCTTGACCCGAAGTGCCTGGTAGTGCTCGACGCGCTCGCGGCTCGGCGTGGCCACCTGCACCATAACGGCGTCCGGAACTGTCAACTTTCCGTCAGCGAGCAACTCGCGGAACGCCTTGAGCCGCAACTCGATGCCCTTGGTGTAATCCAGCCGGTCGACGCCCAGGATGATCGTCTTCGGGTCGCCCAGCTCGGCGCGGATCTGCTTGGCCCGCGCCTGGATCGCGGGGTCGGCGGCCATCCGCTCCATCTCCTGGGTGTCGATGGAGATGGGGAAGGCGCCCGCCTTCACCTGCCGACCGTCGACCTGGATCATCTGCCCCTCGTAGCGCAGCCCGAGCAGGTGCCGGGCCAGCCGGACGAAGTTCTGTGCGGCCAGCCGCTGCTGGAAGCCCACCAGGTCCGCGCCGAGCAGACCGCGCAGGATCTCGGTGCGGAACGGCATCTGCATGAACAGCTCGATCGGCGGGAAGGGAATGTGCAGGAAGAACCCGATCCGCAGGTCCGGACGAAGCTCACGGAGCATCGCCGGGACCAACTGGAGCTGGTAGTCCTGCACCCAGACCGTCGCGCCCTCGGCCGCGACGTCCGCCGCGGCCTCCGCGAACCGGGCGTTGACCAGGCGGTACGCCTCCCGCCAACGCCGCTTGTACGCAGGTGTCTCCACGGCGTCGTGGTAGAGCGGCCAGATCGTCGCGTTGGACTGGCCCTCGTAGTAGCGCTCCAACTCCTCGGCGCTGAGCGGGACCGGATGCAGCCGGATGCCCTCCAGGTCGAACGGCTCGGGGGCGGCGCCGGTGCCGCCGGCCCAGCCGACCCAGGTGCCCTGGTGTTCGGCGAGCACGGGATGCAGCGCGGTGACGAGCCCGCCGGGGCTGCGTCGCCACTGCCGTCCCTCGGGTGTGCTCACCTCGTCGACCGGCAGACGGTTCGCCACTACGACAAAGGAGCTACGGACGGTCACGATCGGCCACCTCCGGGTACTGACGGGTCCACCGCGATGAGCGTACTGAGCGTAGCTGCGGCGTCTTGTGCCCCGTGCCGGAGTCTCCTACCCGCCTCGTACGCGCCGAAATCCCGAGGGTGATCTTGTCGACAGCCGCGCCCGCGTACTCCTGGGGCGGGGTGATGTGGGCGAAGCGCGCCGTACCTGTCAGGATTGACGATGGCGTGCGCGCGGCCGGCTTCCGGCCGGCGGCGGCGGGTGCAGGTCCCAGCCCGCGCCGCGCCGCCGACTCAGGCGACAGCAATCCGACGGAGGTAGCCCGCACCGTGGCCCAGTACATCTACGTCCTGGAAAAGGCGCGCAAGGCGCACGGCGACAAGGTCGTGCTCGACAACGTGACGCTGAGCTTCCTGCCGGGGGCCAAGATCGGTGTGGTCGGCCCGAACGGCGCCGGTAAGTCCAGCCTCCTCAAGATCATGGCAGGGCTGGACAAGCCGAGCAACGGCGAGGCCCGGCTGATGCCCGGCTACACAGTCGGCATGCTCGCCCAGGAGCCCCCGCTCAACGACGCCAAGACCGTCCTCGGCAACGTCGAGGAGGCGGTCGCCGAGACCAAGGCCAAGCTGGAGCGGTTCAACAAGATCGCCGAGCAGATGGCTACCGACTACTCCGACGAGCTGATGGAGGAGATGGGCAAGCTCCAGGAGGAGCTTGACCACGCCGACGCGTGGGACATCGACTCCAAGCTCGAACTCGCCATGGACGCGCTGCGCTGCCCGCCGCCGGACGCCGACGTGACCCAGCTCTCCGGCGGTGAGCGCCGCCGCGTCGCGCTCTGCAAGCTGCTGCTGGAGGCGCCCGACCTGCTGCTGCTCGACGAGCCCACCAACCACCTGGACGCGGAGAGCGTCTCCTGGCTGGAGCAGCACCTGGCCAAGTACGCCGGCACCGTCATGGCGATCACCCACGACCGGTACTTCCTGGACAAGGTGGCCGGCTGGATCCTGGAGCTGGACCGCGGCCGGGCGATCGGGTATGAGGGCAACTACTCCACCTACCTGGAGAAGAAGGCCGCCCGGCTGGCCGTCGAGGGTCGTCGCGACGCCAAGATGAAGAAGCGCCTCACCGAGGAGCTGGAGTGGGTCCGCTCCAACGCCAAGGCCCGGCAGACCAAGTCCAAGGCCCGCCTGGACCGGTACGACGAGATGGCCAACGAGGCGGAGAAGACCCGCAAGCTGGACTTCGAGGAGATCCAGATCCCGCCGGGCCCGCGCCTGGGCAGCACGGTGATCGAGGCGCAGGTCCTCAGCAAGGGCTTCGGCGACCGGCTGCTGATCGACAACCTGTCGTTCTCGCTGCCGCGTAACGGCATCGTCGGCATCATCGGTCCGAACGGCGTCGGCAAGACCACGCTGTTCAAGACCATCGTCGGGCTGGAGGAGCCGACCGGCGGCGAGGTCCGCGTCGGCCCCACCGTCTCGCTGTCGTACGTCGACCAGAACCGGCAGGGCCTCGACGGCGACAAGACCGTCTGGGAGGTCGTCTCCGACGGGCTGGACTACCTGATGGTCGGCAAGGTCGAGATGCCCTCGCGGGCGTACATCGCCGCGTTCGGGTTCAAGGGTCCGGACCAGCAGAAGCCGACAAAGGTGCTCTCCGGCGGTGAGCGCAACCGGCTCAACCTGGCGCTGACCCTGAAGATCGGCGGCAACGTCATCCTGCTCGACGAGCCGACCAACGACCTGGACGTGGAGACGCTCTCCAGCCTGGAGAACGCCCTGCTGGAGTTCCCCGGCTGCGCCGTGGTCATCTCCCACGACCGGATGTTCCTGGACCGGGTCGCCACGCACATCCTGGCCTGGGAGGGCGACGACCAGGACCCGGCCAAGTGGTTCTGGTTCGAGGGCAACTTCGAGGCGTACGAGAAGAACAAGATCGACCGCCTCGGCGCGGAGGCTGCCCGGCCGCACCGGGTGACCTACCGCAAGCTGACCCGCGACTGATGTCCGACCGGTTCGTCTACCACTGCACGCTGCGCTGGTCCGACCTGGACGCGTACGGCCACGTCAACAACTCGCGCTTCCTCACGCTCTACGAGGAGGCGCGGGTGGCGTTGATGTTCGCCGGCGGCCGGGCCTGGGGCGTGGGTTCGTTCGCCGACGGAGTGGTGATCCGCCGGCACGAGGTCGACTACCTGCGCCCGGTCGACTACGCGCTGGGTCGGGCCACCGCGGAGGCCGCGCCCACCGTCCGCATCGAGCTGTGGGTGGAGGAGATCAAGGCGTCGCGGTTCACCGTCGCGTACGAGCTGTACGACGGCGAGGTGCTGGCCAGCCGCGCCCGCTCGGTACTTGTGCCGTTCGACCTGACCCGCCAGGTGCCCCGGCGGATCACCGCAGAGGAGCGGGATTTCCTGCTCACGTACGCCCCGGGCGGCGGGGCGTGACGCGACCGGGCACCGTCGGCCCGGACCGGGCGGCGTCGCCGTCCGGGCACGGCGTGACAGGCGTGGCCGACGCGGGCGCCTTCCTGGCCCGGTTGGTCCGGCTGGACCCGGCGGCGCCGGTCCGGCTGCGGCCGGCCGGTGCTCCCGGCCGGGTCGCCCTGTTCGCCCGACTGCCGTGGCAGGTGCTGGTGGCCCGGACGGTCGCCGGTGGGGCCGCCGGAGACGTCACAGTGGGCGCCGCCGACCTGCTGGCGGAGCTGGAACGCGGTGGCGCGACGTTGCCGGCCCGCCGCGACGCGCAGTGGCGCTGGCCGCTGCCACCGACGCGCAGTGAGCCGGTCGAGGTGCTGCCCACAATTGAGCTGCGGCGGATCGCCGACGCGGCGGCGGGCACCCTGCGCACCGCGAGCGAGCAGGGGGTGGCGGGCCGGGCGGTGGGTCAGCGCGCGTTGCGCGACGCGCTGCTCGACCACGTGGCCGTGCTGGTCACGCCGGACGATCCGCCGGGCCCCGCCGTCGAGGTGCCGCAGCGGCTGGTGCAGGGGCTGGTCCGGATGGGCTTCCTCGGCGCGGTCGACGACCTGGCCGATCCTCCGGCGCGCTCCGGGGTGCAGGTGCGCGTGGCAGGCCGTTGGGTGGGCCTGGTGGCACCATACGGAGCGGCCTGGTTGCAGAAGGCCACCGATCTTTCCGTGACACCCCTCACTACTCATCCAAACGGGTGACCCCTGCTCATTCTTCTGGGCCGGTGCGGCCGTTGGGGGGATGCTTCAACCCGGCTGTCCGGGTACCGTCCATGCTCGGATCCAACGCACCGTAGGCGGCTGGATCCGCTGGGGAGTGAGGTGCGACGAGCGATGCCGTGGTGGTCATGGCGCCCCGGTCCCGCCGAGGGCGGCGATCCGGAAACCCGAAGCGGGATCACAGTGGAGAGCGCGGTCCGGGTCGGACCGCCGAGCCCTCGCCAGCCGGGGGACGACTGCCCGGGCAGCGACCGACCCGTACTGACCGAGATGCCGGCGACAATCGAGCCGGTGAGCCTGCGCCGCGTCTGTGACGCACTCGACCTGCTCGACGTGCGCTACCTGGCCGACGGCGACGGCAACCTGCTCGCCATGTGGGAGCGGCACGCGGTGCTGGTGACCCTCGAGGGCCCCGAGGACGAGATCCTGGTGATGCGGGCCCGCCCGCACGCCACGGTTCCGCCGGACTGGGCCGACCGGGCCTACCGGGTGGTCAACGAGTGGAACCACACCCGCCGCTTCTGCAAGGCGTACATCGGCGACCCGACCGAGCGCGGGCAGCTGCCGATCTACGCCGAGTTGCAGGTGCCGCTGGGCGCTGGCACCCACGACGCTCTGCTCGTCGAGATGCTCGACTGCGGCGCGGCAGTGGCCACCAGCTTCGTGGACTGGCTGCACGACGAGGGCGCGCTGCTCTGAGGCGGCTCGCGGCCCCCGTGCCGGAGCGCGCCGTCAGGCGCGCTCGGCCGGGTCCTCCATGGCGTTGACCATGAAGTACGCGGCCCGCTCCAGGTAGTCCCAGAGGGCGACGGCGAGCTGCGGCTCCAGGTCGAGCCGGTCCACCGCCTGGCGCATGTGCCGCAGCCAGGCGTCCCGCTCGGCCACGCCGATCCGGAACGGGGCGTGCCGCATGCGCAGCCGCGGGTGGCCGCGCTGAGCGGAGTAGGTGTTCGGCCCGCCCCAGTACTGCATCAGGAACAGGGTCAACCGGTCGGACGCCGGACCCAGGTCCTCCTCCGGGTACATGGGTCGCAGCAGGGGATCGGTGGCGACGCCGACGTAGAACTCGTCCACCAGCCGGCGGAAGGTGGGTTCGCCGCCGACAGCCTCGAAGAGGGTCATCGACGCAGCGGGACTGTCGGATTCACCTGCGGGGTTCACCGTTCCATCCTGCCAGGTGCGTCGGCCGCCGGACCGACCCGGAGGCCGTGCGTCGGCTCACGCCGTGGATCAGCTGACCGCGTGGCGGCGGTGGCCGTCGACGGGCCGGAGGTCGGTGCCCGTCGGTGTGCCGCCGGCGGCGGTGCCGCCCGGATCGGGGGTCGGCTCGGCGTTGGCCGCGGCGGCCGTGGCGATGGCGTCGTCCACCGTCTGCTTGTCCGGCCAGCGCACGGCGGCGATCGTCATCAGCAGCACCCCGGCGGCGCTCCAGACCCCGACCACCACCGGAATGGAGAACCGCTCGGCGAGCAACCCGGTGGCAAGCACCGCGAAACCCTGGATGATCTGGACGCCGGTGGCCATCACGCCGAATGCGCGGGCCCGGAACCCGTCCGGCAGCGCCCTGACGAAGAGTCCGTTGGCCATCGGCAGCATCCCGGCGACGGCGAACCCGCACAGGGCGGCCAGCAACGCCACCACCAGCGGCGGTGGGTCGAACAGCGCCGGCACCAGCACCAGCGGGGCGAGCACCGCGAGGGGCCGCATCAGGGCCAGCCGGCGGGTCGGGCCGAACAGTCGGCTCACCAGCAGCCCACCCAGGATGAAGCCCAGTGGATTGGCGACCATGATCACCGCTTGCGCGGTGCCCGCGTCCAGGCCACCGCGGAAGCCCTTGTTGGCCCACGCCGCGGCCAGCCCCTCCGGGACGATCGAGAACAGCATCGCGCTGAACACGAGCACCGCGATGGCCCGCAGCACAGGTGTGCCGAACACGATCTGGAACCCCTGGCCGGTCTCCCGGAGCAGGTGCGAGCGGTGCGCGCTGGTCATCGTCGCCGGCCGCTTCCGCACGCCGGAGCGGACCAACAGCGCCGACAGCCCGAAGGTGGCCGCGTTGAACAACAGCGCGACCGTCGGGTCGATCGAGGCGACGGCCGTGCCGAGCAGGTAGCCGACGACCTGGGCCGCCTGTCCGATGCTGGCGTTCAGCGACAAACCGACCACCAGCCGGTCCCCGGCGAGGATCTGCGGCATCAGCGCGGACTTCGCGGCCTGGCTCGGCGGGTTGGCCAGGGTGGAGGCGAAGAGGAGCACCAGCACCGCCGGAACGGGCAGGTCGGGGAGGGCGATGAGCAGCATCAGCGCCATGCGGATCACGTCGCACGTCACCATCACCCGGCGGTACGGGTGCCGCTCGGCCAGGGCGGCGAGCAGTGGGCCACCCAGCAACCACGGCAGGTAGCTGACCGCGAAAGCGGCCGCGGAGAGCGCGACGGACCTGGTCTCCTGGAAGACGAGGAGGGTCACGGCGGCCTTGGCGACGTAGTCACCGACCCAGGACAGAGTCCCGGCCGTGAAGACGGCCCGGAACTCGCGCTGGGCGAACACTTCGCGAAAAGTGGCCGGGCCTTCCGCGGAAGGTCGCTCGTCGGGCACCGTCGCCTCCATCGGCCCCCGGGTGCGGCAACTCGTGGCGGCCGGGCCGGGAACACTCGTCAGATCTACGGATCAGCGAGGATGTGACCACGCTCCGGCGGGAACGCGTGCTCCGGATTCTGCCCGATCGTCTGACAACTAGCTAGGGCGAACGGATCGTTCGTCGCATCCCCGACTGAACGAACGGACGATACCTGAGGGGCCAGGCGGCTCGCGACCCCTGTATGGCTGGCCAGTGTCGTCGGCGTCAGGTGGCACCACCCTGGCCGGTCTCACCCTCCGGCAACGGCCGACT
This sequence comes from Micromonospora lupini, assembly GCF_026342015.1. Taxonomy (NCBI): domain Bacteria; kingdom Bacillati; phylum Actinomycetota; class Actinomycetes; order Micromonosporales; family Micromonosporaceae; genus Micromonospora; species Micromonospora lupini. Next base: position 41,339 of record NZ_JAPENL010000002.1, on the reverse strand, counting down.
CGACACACCGGGATAGATGCGGGCGGCGGCGATCTGCGCGGTGATCCCCGAGTTCTCCAGCGCCTCTGCCAGCCTGCGGCGCAGCTCACGACCCACCGCGAACTGGCCGTCGGCAGTCGTCTTCACCACCGTACGGATCACGGCGCCATCCACTGTCACCTGCTCGACGCCAAGCACCTCCGGCGCCTCCACGATCTCCGGCGACAGCTCCGGATCCAGAGCCACCGAGGCGGCGGCAGTCCGCAGCACGGCGTTGGCCTCCTCGGTGCCGCTGAAGCCGATCGGCAGGTCCACGACCACAAGCGCCCAGCCCTGGCTCTTGTTGCCGACCCGTACGATCTCGCCGTTGCGGATGTACCAGAGCACGCCGCGCCCGTCGCGGACCGTGGTGACCCGCAGCCCGACCGACTCCACGACACCTGTCGCCTCGCCCAGGTCGACGTTGTCGCCCACGCCGTACTGATCCTCGATGAGCATGAAGAGCCCGGCGATCAGGTCCTTGACCAGGCTCTGCGCGCCGAAGCCCAGGGCGACGCCGGCGATTCCGGCGCTGGCCAGCAGCGGAGCGAGGTCGAAGCTGAACTCGCGCAGGATCATCAGCAGCGCGATGCCGAAGACGAACGCGGTGGTCAGGCTGCGTAGCACCGAGCCGATCGCCTCGGCCCGTTGCCGGCGACGCTCCGGCACGAACTCGGCAGGGTCGACGGCGGCCGTGGGCACCCGCTCGCGCAGCGGCCGCAGCATGGTCGGCACCGCGCCGTCGGTGGTCGTCCGGACCAGCCGGTCGATCGTCCGGTGCAGCGCCCAGCGGGCCACCATCGCGAGCGCAAGTATCAGCAGCACCCGCAGCGGTTTGAGCAGGATCCAGTAGCTGCCCTCGGCGAACCAGGCCGACCTGGTGATCCCGTAGATCCACTCACAGGAGGTGCTGCCCTGGCAGTTCACCGATACGGCGTCGGGCAGGGCAAGGGGCGTTCCGCTGGCGGCACTCACCCTGTCTTCGTACCGCAACGTCCCGGACCTGCTGCCGCCGACCCACCGGCCGGGTGAGATGCGCCCGAGCGCCGGGTCGGACCGGGGCGAACCGGCCATCGTGACAGGTGCGGGAAAGAGCTTCATGTCCGACCCCGGATTAGTGCGTGCAATCCGGGGTCCGATCAGGGACTATTGGCGCAACGGACGTCGGTGATCGAACGGGCGTCGACGGTGCGGGCGCTCGTGCCCGGCGCCGATCGGCGGCGTTTTGCAGCAGCCGCTGAACCGGGAGGGTGAGCGCGATGCCTGACATACGACCCACGGTGGGCTCCGGCGCGCTGGTCCTCAACGCCACCTACGAGCCCCTGTGTGTCGTGTCGGTGCGTCGCGCCGCGATCCTCGTCCTCTCCGCCAAGGCCGTCTGCGTCGCCGACGGTGACGGCATCCTGCACAGCGCCCGCGACGCGCTGCCGGTGCCGTCGGTGGTCCGCCTGACCCGCTTCGTCCGGGTGCCCTACCGCACCCACGTCGGGCTGTCCCGCCGAGCGATCTTCGCCCGGGACGGATGGCGGTGCGCCTACTGCCGGGGGCCGGCCGAGACCATCGACCACGTCTTCCCGCGCAGCCGGGGCGGCCGGCACGCCTGGGAGAACGTGGTCGCCGCGTGCGCCCGGTGCAACCACACCAAGGGCGACAAGACCCCGGCGGAGCTGGGCTGGCGGCTGCACGCCCTGCCGGCCGCGCCGAAGGGCACCGCCTGGCGGGTCCTCGGGCACCGCGCTCCGGACCCCCGCTGGGCCGACTGGCTCGACCTGCGCGAGCCCGAGGCAGCCGCCTGACCCCGAGGCAGCCGCCTGACCCCGAGGCAGCCGCCTGACCCCGAGGCGGCCGCCTGACCCCGAGGCGGCCGCCTGACCCCGAGGCAGCCGCCTGACCCCGAGCCCCGACGGGGCTGAAGCGCCGGCCGGCTCAGTCCCTCCGCCCGCTCAGTCCCTCCGCCCGCTCAGTCCCGCCGCCCGCTCAGTCCCGCTGGTCGGCTGCCCGCCGGGTCGCGCGTTCGTGCCGGTCGACAGCCCGGCCGTGGGCGATCGCGAGTAGCCGGTCGACCTCGGGCAGCATCTGCGGACCCGGCATCACGATGCTGGCGAAGCCGTGCAGCGCGTACCCCGGATGCGGCGTGACCGTGTCCAGCCGGGCGAAGTCGAAGGCGTCGCGGTGCTCCTCGAACGCCTTCGGTGGGAAGCCGAACAGCCTCTCGAACTCGGCCCGCCCCAGGTCCAGGTTGAGGCGGAAGACGCCGGGGCGGTCCAGTTGCGCGGCCTCGTCGAAGCCGGGCACGTCGTGCTCGACGATTGTCGCGAACGGCCGGCGGTGGTCCGAGCCGACGGAGAAGAACCTGTCGCCCCAGGCGCCCTCGGGTGACCCGTTCGCCGCGCTCGCCACCACCTGCTCGACGCCGGGCAGAGCGAGGATCCGGTCGGCGAGCACTGGCGCGTCGACCCCGGTCGGGATGTGCAGCACCGCGTCGGCGTGGTCGACGGTGGCCTGGTCCAGCGGGAAGTAGCGGTAGTCGTGCGTTCTCCGCTCGGCCGGACCGATCTCGGCCGTGGGGACGTACCCGGGGAGGGTGACCTGCCGCTGGAGCCTGCCCTCGTAGGTCGACGCGGCGGGCGCGGAGATGCCGAGGGCGGGGCTCGCGCCGAGGCTGCCGACGATCACCGCGTACCGCTCGCCGAGCAGCGCTCCGACTATCGCCCCGGCGCCGGCCCACGACACCTCCGTCGCGCCCAGAGTCATCGTGCTCGGGTGGCGCTGGAGGTGCGCGTTGTGCGCGAAGACGAGCGTGGGTCCACGGTCCGCCTCGACCGCCCGGATCGCGAGCAGGTTCTCGGCCATCAGGGCGTCCCGGACAGCGGCCAGGCGGGCGAAGCGTTCCCCCTGGGCCAGTGGCGCAGCGGCCGCCGCGTGGTAGCGCAGCAGCGCGACCGCCGACGTGGCATGGACGAAGGCCGCCGCCCAGCCGTCGGACCGTCGGTGTGCCTGCAGGTACAGCTCGGTCAGCAGGTCGTCGGCGAGCACCCGCAGTCGCTGGGCGTCGGACGAGCGTCCGATCGACCGGCCCGGCTCCCAGATCGCGGCCGTGTCGCTCCACCGGGCCTCGTCCCCGACGAGATCGTCGATCTCCTCCGATCGGTCCAGGTCGAGGAAGTCGCACACCCGCATCAGGTGGCGGCGCGGGCTCGGGGCGCCCTCGATCTCCAGCGGGGCGTCGAAGCCATGAAGGCTCAGGCGCTCGGCGGCGGGCCGGCCGTCGTTCCACTCGCGCATCCGCAGCAGCAGGTCACGATTGGCCGGCGCGGCGCCGAACCCGTGGCTGAACCCCTCGGCGAGCACGCGGTCGAGCGGCACGGCCGCGCCCCGCACGAACTCGTCGGCGAGCAGTCCCGCGGCCCGGTCGCTCTCCAGGGCGATCGACCGGTAGCCGTGCTCGGCCAGCGTCAGGAAGGCGTCGTTGCGGATCTGGAGGAAGGCGGATTCGCCGTGCGTCGGCTCACCGAGCGCGAGCAGTGTCGGCGAGTCGGCGAGCAGGTCAAGAAGGGTGGTCATTGCATCAACCGTATCGTTGCACCAGCGGTGGAGACTTCAGAGCGAGGGAGCGCGGTGACAACCCCAAAACCCTCAAACCCGGGGGTACGCCGACCGGTCGACCTCGCCCGCCGACACGGGCTGTCGGCGCAGGCCGTCCGCAACTACGAACGAGACGGCGTGCTGCCGCCGGCCGAGCGCACCGCGACCGGGTACCGCCGGTTCACCGAGGTGCACGCCAAGGCCCTGAGCGCCTACCTCGCGCTCATCGTGGGTCATGGCCACGCGGCCAGCGGCGACATCATGCGCGCCGTCAACCGGGGCGAGATCGAGACGGCGTTGCGCACGATCGACAACGGTCATGGGCTGCTGCAGCGTGACCGGGAGACCCTGGACGCGGTCGAGGCAGCGGTCACGACTCTCACCGCGACTGCGCCCGCGCCGCAGGGCCGCGGCGCCGTGCCGATAAGCGTGCTCGCACACCGCCTCGGCGTACGACCCGCGACCCTGCGCAAGTGGGAGTCGGCCGGGATCCTGCGGCCGGAGCGCGACCGGGTGACAGGCCACCGCGTCTACTCGCCCGACGACGTCCGGGACGCCGAACTCGCGCATCTGCTGCGTCGGGGCGGATACCGGCTGGACCACATCGCCGACGTGCTGCGCCGGGTGCGTGACGCCGGTGGCGCCGGACCGCTCGCCGCCTCGCTCGGCCAGTGGCGTCGACGGCTGACCGAGCGCGGCCGGGCGATGCTCACCGGGGCCGCCCGGCTCGCCGAGTACCTCGACGCCGACGATCAACCGTCGCGGGTCTTGACCAGCGAGGCGAAGACCACCAGGTTGTCCGAGTAGCCCCGCTCACCGCCCACCCACCGGCCGCCGCAGGTGATCAGCCGCAGGCTGGGGCGGCTGAAGTCGCCGTACACCTCGTCCACCGGCAGCCGGTCCTTGTCGAACCGCTGCACCGAGTCCACCTCGAAGACCGCGACCCGCCCGTCGGAGCGGGTGACCTCGATCTGGTCGCCTGCGCGCAGCTCCCGCAGTTGGTGGAAGACGGCCGGGCCGGTGGTGGTGTCCACATGGCCGACGATCACCGCCGGCCCGTACTGGCCGGGGGTGGGGCCCTGGTCGTACCAGCCGGCCTCCTGGGCGCGGGCCACGTCGGGCACGGCGATGGTGCCGTCCGGGGCGATGCCCACGTCGTGCAGCGGCGCCCGCAGGTCGATCTTGCCGATGGCGAGCGCCGTGGGGCGGCTGGCAGGCAGCACCGGGAACTTCTTCGGCGGCGGTCGCAGGCCGGCGCTGATCCGCTCCGGCAGCAGACTCACCCCGGTCACCTGCTCGACGCCCAGCATCGCCACGATCAGCACCATAAGCGTGGCCACGGCCAGGACCGGCAGTCCCGGGCCGGTGCCGAGCCGACGCCGCGTCGACCCGACCCGACGGCTCGGTGGCAGCGGCCGGGCGTCCGGATCAGTGGTGGCGACGCTCGCGGACCCCGCCTGCCCGGCGACCCGGCGCAGCCGACCCGAGGCCCGAGCCACCAGCCGTCCGGAGGCGCGCAGGGCCGCCGCGGCCCGGAGGCGGGCACGGTGGTCCGACCGCGCACGCGCGGATCTGCGGGTCATGGCAGGTCCGGCTCAGGAGCCGGCTCCGCTCCGACGCCGGCCGCCGGCCATGCCGAGCGCGACCGCTGCGGCCACCAGGGCCACGCCGCCGACGACCAGGACCGAGCCGGTGCCCCGGCCACCCGCGGTGCCGCCGCCCCCGGTCGCCGGACCCTTGCTGGGCGAGGCCATGTTGAGCACGGTCAGCATCGTCTGGGCCGTCTGGTTGTTCTGGCAGCGCAGGTCGACCTGGTAGTCACCGGGTTCCTTGTTGCCCGGAACGGTGACCTCCCCCTTGAGGAAGCCGTTGTCCGGCCTGAGCATCACGTGCCCGAACGCGTCGGAGTGCACGTTGGCCTGTCGATCGTTGTTGTTGTCGCAGCTCGCGCGGATCGTGACCCGGCTGCCCGCCGGGACGCTGTTCGGTGTCACCTCGATGAAGGTGTTCTCACCGGCGCGCGCCGGCGCGACCGACAACAGGACGAACGCCCCGATGAGCCCCACAAGTGTCAGTACGGACGAGAGCGCGCGGTTGATCGTGCGAAGTCCCTGCATGATTTCCCCCCAACCGGCGACGACCGCCGGAACCCTCCCCTGGGCACGGGCGCTGAGTTCCCGCTGGTGCGGAGGCAAACCAGCGGCGGGGCGGAGCCAGCGGTGGGGCGGACTCAGCGGCGGGGCGGAGTCAGCGGCGGCGGGAGGCGGCGTCGGCGGGCGGGAGCGGGGTGATCGGCCGCCAGTCCAGCGGTGACGACAGGACCATGGTGCTCGACGGCTGGCCGTACGGGGCGAGCCTGTCGATGACGGCCTCGAAGTCGCCGATCGAGCCGGCGGCCACCTTGAGCATGCTGCACGCGTCGCCGGTGATCCGGTGGATCTCCAGGATCTCCGGCCAGCCGGACACCTCCGGATCGTGCAGGATGCACCGCGCGCCGTAGCAGGACATCCGGATCAGGGCGACCACAGTACGGCCGGCCCGGGTCAGGTCCACGTGGGCGTGGTAGCCGGTGATCACCCCGGCCTCCTCCAGCCGGCGGACCCGCTCGGCGACCGCTGGTGGGGACAGGTGCACGCGCCGGGACAACTCGCTGAAGGAGAGCCGGGCGTCGGCCTGCAACTCGCGCAGCAGCGCCCAGTCCATGTCGTCCACGCTCGAACCTTACTTTCGTGAACCGAATTCGCCTAGCTGCCTTCAGTTCGTCAGGTCAGGCCCACAAGTGCCGTTGATCCGGCATTCCGCAGGCCGATCCCACCGCGAGATCATGACGTCGGTTGGTCCGGGGGAGGGAGACGAGATGATGGATCAGACGGAGCGGCGGGCGCCGAACCGCGTCGCCACGGTGCAACCGGTGACCCCCGGGCAGCGCGCGGCGCAGGCGGAGCGCACCGGCGGCGAGCCGACCCTTGAGTTCGCCGACATGGTGCCGTACGACGCGTACGTGCAGGCCAGCGCTCTGCACAAGATGCAGCACCCGCTCAGCAACGACCCGGGCGAGATGTCCTTCCTGATGGTCAGCCAGATCATGGAGCTGTACTTCGGGCTGACCTGCCACGAGCTGCGGGAGACGCAGCGGCTGATTCGCGCCGACCAGATCTGGGAGGCGCTGGCCCCGCTGGGCCGCGCGAAGCTGCACCTGGAGGGGCTCAACGCGGCGTGGCAGGGCCTGCGCTGGATGAGCCCGGCCGACTTCAACCGGTTCCGCAATCTGCTCGGCGAGGCCTCCGGCTTCCAGTCGGCGATGTACCGACAGCTGGAGTTCCTGCTCGGGCTGCGCGACCCGACGCTGATCCGCCCGTTCCGCCGGCAGGCCGAGGTGCACGCCGAGCTGAGCGCCGCACTGGCCACCCCGAGCCTCTGGGACGATGTGCTCGCGCTGCTCGCCCGACGCGGTTTCGACCTTCCCGCCGACCTGCTCGACCGGGACGTGGCCGTCGAACACGACCCGCACCCGTTGGTCGAGGCGGCCTGGGTGCGGATCTACGACGACGGCGGCCCGGACAACCACCTGCGGCTGCTCGGTGAGGCGCTGAGCGGCGTCGCCGAGGAGTTCGGCGACTGGCGGTGGAACCACGTCAAGGCGGTGCAGCGGACGATGGGCGCCAAGGTCGGCAGCGGCGGTTCCGCAGGCCTGGCGTGGCTTCAGCGCAGCATGTCCCGGGTGGTCTTCCCGGAGCTGTGGTCGGCCCGTACCGCGATGTGACCGGAGAGCGAGACATGCACATCCCAGAGAGCGAGGCCCTCCGCCTCGACCAGGCCGACCCGGGTCACAGGCACCTGTTCCACGTGCCGCCGGCCGATGGCGGCGACCACCCCGAGTCGGCGTACCTCGCCGGCAACTCGCTCGGCCTGCAACCCCGGGCCACCCGCGAGGAACTCCTCGCCGACCTGGACGCCTGGGGGCGGCTCGGCGTCGAGGGGCACCTGGAGGCGGAGCGCGCCTGGCTGCCGTACCACGAGCTGTTGACCGGGCCGGCCGCGCGACTTGTCGGCGCCCGGCCCGCGGAGGCCGTGGTGATGAACTCCCTCACGGTCAACCTGCACCTGCTGATGGTCAGCTTCTACCGGCCGGCCGGCGTCCGGACCCGCATCGTCATCGAGGACAGCGCGTTCCCCTCGGACAGCTACGCGGTGCGCAGCCAGGCCCGCTTCCACGGGCTGGACCCGGACGACACGGTGGTCCGGCTGCGGCCGCGCCCCGGCGAGGACGCGTTGCGCACCGAGGACGTCACCGACTACCTGGCCGCCGAGGGTGACCGGGTGGCGCTGGTGCTGCTCGGCGGGGTCAACTACCTCACCGGTGAGCTGCTGGACATCCCGGCGATCACGGCGGCCGGTCGGGCGGCCGGCGCGGTGGTCGGCTGGGACCTGGCGCACGCGGTGGGCAACGTGCCGCTGGCCCTGCACGACTGGGACGTCGACTTCGCGGCCTGGTGCTCCTACAAGTACCTGAACTCGGGGCCGGGCGCGCTTGCCGGCGTCTTCGTGCACGAGCGGCACCTCGGCGATCCCGACCTGCCGCGCTTCGAGGGGTGGTGGAGCACCGCGGCGGCCACCCGGTTCGAGATGACGCCGGTGTCCCGGCCGCCGTCCACAGTGGAGGCGTGGCAGATCTCCAACCCGCCGATCTTCGCGATGGGTCCGGTGCGGACCTCGCTGGAGCTGTTCGACGCGGTAGGCATGCCGGCGCTGCGAGAGCGCAGCCTCCGGCTCACCGGTTGGCTGGAACTGCTGCTCGACGAGGTCACCGCCGACCGGCCGCTGCGCGTGGTCACCCCGCGCGACCCGGCCCGCAGGGGTTGCCAACTGTCGGTACGCGTCGGCGCCGGCAACGCCGCCGAGCTGACCAAGCGACTGCGGCACGAGCACGGCGTCATCGCCGACGCCCGCGAGCCGGACATCGTCCGCTTCGCCCCGGTGCCGCTCTACTCCACGTACCTCGACTGTTGGCGGGCCGCCGCCGCGTTGGCGGCGACGGTGGGGCAGGTGACCTCTGTGAGCGCGAGGAGTGAGCCGGGGTTGCGAGCCCCGCAGTCGGGAACGAAAGGCGGCTCAGCATGACCGCGCGGCGGGACGAGATCGCGATCATCGGCGCCGGCCTGGCCGGCTGTCTGGCCGCCTGCTTCCTGGCCCGGCGTGGCTACCCGGTGGCCCTCTACGAGCGTCGGCCCGACCCGCGTGTCGGCACGGCCGAGCGGGGGCGCTCGATCAACCTGGCGCTCTCCGAGCGCGGGTTGGACGCGTTGCGCCGGATCGGTCTGGCCGAGCAGGTGATGACGGACGCGCTGCCGATGCGCGGCCGGATGATCCATCCGGTCGAGGGGGAGCCGCAGTTCCAGTCGTACAGCGCTGCCGGTGACCGGGCGATCAACTCGATCAGCCGGGGCGCGCTGAACAACGCCCTGCTGGACGCGGCGGCCGCGCTGCCCGGGGTCCGGGTCGTCTTCGACCACCGGCTCGTCGGGCTCGATCCGGCCGACGGCGCCCTGAGCTTCGACACCCCGCAGGGCACGGTGGGCGCGAAGGCGTCGGTCGTCCTGGGCGCCGACGGCGCAGGCTCCGCGGTCCGCGGGCAACTGCTGGCGTACGGGCTGCTGCGCGAGAGCGTGGACTTCCTCGACTACGGCTACAAGGAGCTGACGATTCCGCCGCTGGGCGGGGACTTCGCCTTGGACCCGGACGCCCTGCACATCTGGCCGCGGGGCACCTCGATGATGATCGCGCTGCCGAACCCGGACCGGTCCTTCACCTGCACGCTGTTCTGGCCCAACGACGGCGCCGGCAGCTTCGCGGCCCTGGACAATCCGCTGGCGATCGAGCGGCACTTCACCGAGCACTACCCGGACGTGGTGCCGCTGGCCCCGAACCTGGTCGACGACTACAAGCACAACCCGGTGGGCGTGCTCGGCACGGTGCGCAGCACCCCCTGGCAGGTCAACGGCACTGTCGGCCTGCTCGGCGACGCGGCGCACGCCATCGTGCCGTTCTACGGCCAGGGTGCGAACTGCGCCTTCGAGGACGTCGTCGAGCTGGACCGCTGTCTCGACGAGTGCGACGACGAGTGGTCGGCGGCGTTGCCGCTGTTCCAGCGCCGCCGCCAGGAGAACGCCGAGGCCATCGCGCAGATGGCGCTCACCAACTTCGTGGAGATGCGGGACAGGGTCGCCTCCCCGGTCTTCCAGACCCGGCGGCGGGTGGAGCACGCACTGGAACGGGCACTGCCCGGCCGGTACGTTTCCCAGTACGAGCTGGTGTCCTTCACCACCACCCCGTACGCCGAGGTGCGCCGCCGGGTCCGCCGGCAGCACCGGGTGCTCGGCGCGGTCGCCTGTGGTGCCGCGCTGCTGCTGGTGGGCGCGATCACGGCGGCGCTCGGCCGAGGGAGGCGCGCATGACAGGCACCTGGGACGCCACGCTGATGACCGGCCGCGCGCCGGCCGGGCCGTCGCGGCTGCGCAACTTCGTGGGCGGCGAGTTCGTCGACGGCGGGTCGACGTTCACCAAGGTGAGCCCGGTGACCGGCGAGCCGGTCTTCGAGGTGGCCGAGGCAGCGCGTTCCACTGTGGACGACGCGGTCGCCGCCGCCCGCGCGGCCCTGCGGGGGCCGTGGGGGCGGATGGGGGAACGGGAACGCGCCGAGGTGCTGCGCCGTGTCGCCGACGAGCTGGAACGTCGCTTCGACGACCTGGTCACCGCCGAGGTGGCCGACACCGGCAAGTCAATCGCCCAGGCCCGCACGCTCGACATCCCGCGTGGGGCGGCGAACTTCCGGGCGTTCGCCGAGATCGTGGCGACCGCGCCCACCGAGTCGTTCACCACCGTCACCCCGACCGGCGGTCGGGCGCTGAACTACGCGCTGCGCAAGCCCGTCGGCGTGGTCGCGGTCATCGTGCCGTGGAACCTGCCGCTGCTGCTGCTCACCTGGAAGGTCGCCCCGGCGCTCGCCTGCGGCAACGCCGTCGTGGTCAAGCCCAGCGAGGAGACGCCCGCCTCGGCGACGGTGCTCGCCGAGGTGATGGCCGCCGCCGGCGTACCCGACGGGGTGTTCAACCTGGTCCACGGGTTCGGCCCGGACTCGGCCGGCGAGTTCCTCACCCGTCACCCGGGCGTCGACGCGATCACCTTCACCGGCGAGTCGGCCACCGGCGGGGCGATCATGCGGGCCGCCGCCGACGGCGTGAAGGCGGTGAGCTTCGAGCTGGGCGGCAAGAACGCCGGCCTGGTCTTCGCCGACGCCGACCTGGACGCTGCGGTGGCCGGCTCGATGCGGTCCAGCTTCACCAACGGCGGGCAGGTGTGCCTGTGCACCGAGCGCATCTACGTGCAGCGCCCGGTCTTCGAGGAGTTCACCGCCCGGCTGGCGAAGCGGGCCGGCGAGCTGGCGTACGGCTGGCCTACCGACGAGGCCACCGCAACCATGCCGCTCATCTCCCCGCAGCACCGGGCGAAGGTGCTCGGCGCGTACGAGCTGGCTCGGATCGAGGGCGCCGAGGTGCTCACCGGCGGCGGCACGCCCACCTTCGGTGACGCCCGCGACGGCGGGTCGTACGTGCAGCCGACGGTGCTCACCGGCCTCGGCCCGGACGCCCGCACCAACCGGGAGGAGATCTTCGGCCCGGTGGTGCACGTCGCGCCGTTCGACACCGAGGACGAGGCGTACGCCCTGGCGAACGGCACCGAGTACGGCCTCGCGGCGACCGTGTGGACCCGGGACGTGGGCGTCGCGCACCGGGCCGGCGCCCGACTTGACGCAGGGATCGTCTGGATCAACACGTGGTTCCTGCGTGATCTGCGGACCCCGTTCGGCGGGGTGAAGGCGTCCGGCATCGGCAGGGAGGGCGGCGTGCACTCCTTGAACTTCTACTCCGAACTCACGAACGTCTGCGTGGACCTGTCGTGAGCCGTAGCGAGGGAGCGGGCATGGAAGCCGACATCGAGGCCGCCAACCGGGAGTTGGCCGACGCCCGCAGCACCGGCAAGCCGTGTCCGCCGCTGCGTGGGCGGCTGCTGCCGGAGGGCGACGTCGAGTCCGCGTACCGCGTGCAGCAGCTCCAGGCGCGGGCCTGGCAGGGCCGCGGCGAACGCCGGGTCGGTGCGAAGATCGGGTTGACCTCCCGTGCGGTGCAGGAGACCTTCGGGGTGTTCCAGCCGGACTTCGGGATGCTCACCGACGCGATGGCTGTCGGCGACGGGGTCGAGGTGCCGATCGACAGGCTGCTCCAGCCGCGGGTCGAGGCGGAGATCGCGTTCGTGCTCGACAAGGATCTCGCCGATCCGCAGATCACCACAGTCGACCTGATCCGCGCTGTCGACCACGTGCTGCCGGCCATCGAGATCGTCGACTCACGGATCGCCGGCTGGGACATCTCCATCGTGGACACCGTCGCCGACAACGCCTCAAGCGGGCTCTTCGTGCTCGGCACCACGCCGCGCCGCCTCGCCGACGTCGACCTGCGGCTGTGCGGAATGGTGCTGGAGCACGCCGGTGAGCCGGTCTCGGTGGGTGCCGGCGCTGCCTGCCTGGGCAACCCGCTGCACGCCCTGGCGTGGCTGGCGAGCACTCTCGCCCGCGCCGGTGACCCGCTGCGGGCCGGGGACGTGGTGCTCTCCGGGGCGCTCGGCCCGATGGTGCCTGTCACCCCGGGCGCCGCGTACGAGGCGCGGATCTCCGGCCTCGGCTCGGTGCGCACGTGTTTCAGCAGTGGAGGCGACAAGTGACAGGCGTGGCGGTGCTCGGTTCCGGCAACATCGGCACCGACCTGATGATCAAGGTGTTGCGGCTGAGCGACAGCCTGCGGATGGTGGCGATGGCCGGCATCGACCCGGCCTCCGACGGACTGGCGCGCGCTCGCCGGCTCGGCGTGGCCACCACCGCCGACGGCGTTGACGGGCTCGTGGCGATGCCCGAGTTCGCCGACGTCGAGCTGGTCTTCGACGCCACCTCTGCGGGGGCGCACCGCCGTCACGACGAGGTGCTGCGCGCGCACGGCCGCACGGTTGTCGACCTGACCCCGGCCGCGCTCGGCCCGTACGTGGTGCCGCCTGTCAACCTCGACGAGCACCTGCACGAACGCAACGTCAACATGGTGACCTGCGGCGGGCAGGCGACAGTTCCGATCGTCGCCGCCGTCCGCCGGGTAACCCCTGTGGCGTACGGGGAGATCGTCGCGTCGATCGCGTCGAAGTCCGCCGGGCCGGGCACCCGGGCCAACATCGACGAGTTCACCGAGACCACGGCTCGGGCCATCGAGGTGGTGGGCGGGGCCGAGCGGGGCAAGGCGATCATCGTGTTGAACCCGGCGGACCCGCCGCTGCTGATGCGCGACACCGTCTACTGCCTCTGCCCGGACGCCGACGCCGACACCGCCGCCGTCGCCGCCTCGGTGGCCGAGATGGTGGCGACGGTCCAGGAGTACGTCCCCGGCTACCGGCTCAAGCAGGACGTGCAGTTCGACAGGGTGCGGGCGTACGTGCCGACGCTCGGGCGGCAGCTCACCGCGTTGCAGGTGTCGGTCTACCTGGAGGTCTCCGGTGCGGGGCACTACCTGCCGGCGTACGCCGGGAACCTGGACATCATGACCTCCGCCGCGCTGCGCACCGCGGAGCGGCTGGTCGCCCTGCGCTCAACGGGAGCGGTGGCATGACCGACCTGTACATCCAGGACGTGACGCTGCGCGACGGCATGCACGCCATCGCCCACCGGTACACAGTCGAGCAGGTGCGCACCATCGCCGCCGCGCTGGACGCCGCCGGGGTGGCCGCCATCGAGGTGGCGCACGGTGACGGGCTCGCCGGTTCCAGCGTCAACTACGGCCACGGCGCCGCCAGCGACGCCGAGTGGATCTCCGCGGCCGCCGAGGTGCTGACCACGGCGAAGCTGACCACCCTGCTGCTGCCCGGCATCGGCACCATCGCCGACCTCAGGGCCGCGAAGGCGCTCGGGGTGACGAGCGTCCGCATCGCCACCCACTGCACGGAGGCGGACATCTCCGCCCAGCACATCTCCTGGGCTCGGGAGAACGGCATGGACGTGGCCGGGTTCCTGATGATGTCGCACATGAACGATCCGGCCGGGCTCGCCGGGCAGGCCAAGCTCATGGAGTCGTACGGGGCGCACTGCGTCTACGTCACCGACTCCGGCGGCCGGCTGCTGATGTCCGACGTGGCCCAGCGGGTCGACGCGTACCGGCAGGTCCTCGCGCCGGAGACGCAGATCGGCATCCACGCGCACCACAACCTGTCCCTCGGGGTGGCCAACAGCGTGCTCGCCGTCGAGCACGGCCGCATCCTCGGCGCCGGACCGCTCGGCTCGCCGTCCGGCCGGACCGTCCGCGTCGACGCCTCCCTCGCCGGCATGGGTGCGGGCGCCGGCAACGCGCCGTTGGAGGTCTTCGTGGCGGTCGCCGAGCTGCACGGGTGGAAGCACGGCTGCGACGTGTTCGCGCTGATGGACGCGGCCGACGACATCGTCCGCCCGTTGCAGGACCGGCCGGTCCAGGTGGACCGGGAGACGCTCTCCCTGGGGTACGCGGGGGTCTACTCCAGCTTCCTGCGGCACGCCGAACGGGCCTCCACCAAGTACGGCGTGGACGTCCGCTCGATCCTTGTCGAGCTGGGCCGACGTCGGATGGTCGGCGGCCAGGAGGACATGATCGTGGACGTGGCACTCGACCTGGCAAGCAAGGATGGCGCAGCATGATCGGACCGGACATCGCCGGTATCGCCGAGACGTTGGGCGCGGCGGCCGACACGGCCCGCGCGATCCCGCAGCTCGCCGCCGAGGCCGGTCTGGACGTGGACACCGCGTACGGCGTGCAGGCCGCGTTGGTGCGGCGCCGGCTGGAACGTGGCGAGCGGCTGGTCGGGCTGAAGATGGGGCTGACCAGCAGGGCCAAGATGGCCCAGGTCGGTGTGGACGAGGTGATCTGGGGGCGGCTCACCGACGCGATGCGGGTGCCCGACGGCGGTGCCGTGGACCCGGCCGCGTACATCCATCCCCGGGTCGAGCCGGAGGTCGCGTTCCTGCTGGACCGGCTGCCCGAGCCGGGCGAGCCGGTCGGCGACTTCGCCACGGCCGTCCGCGCTGTCGCGCCGGCCATCGAGCTGATCGACTCCCGGTACGCGGACTTCCGCTTCTCGCTGCCCGACGTGATCGCCGACAACACCTCGGCCGCCGCCTTCGTGATCGGGCCGTGGTCGCCGCTGCCGGACGGGCTGGACAACCTGGGTGTGCTGTTGGAGGTCGACGGGCGGGTGGCCCAGGTCGGCTCGACGGCGGCGATCCTGGGTGATCCGCGCCGGGCGCTCGACGAGGGCATCCGGCTGGCCGGCCGGCACGGTGTGCGGCTGGAGTCCGGCTGGGTCTTCCTCGCCGGCGCGGCCACCGCCGCTGTACCGCTGCGTCCCGGCGCCCATGTCCGTGCCGTCGTCGAGAAGCTCGGCACGGCGTCCCTGCGGGCGTCGTCGTGACCGCACGGGTGGTGGCGGGGAAGGCCGTCCCGCGCGGGGCGTTTCCGCACGTCAAGGTGGCGGGTGGGTTCGTCTTCGTGTCCGGTACGTCGTCGCGGCGCGCGGACAACAGCTTCGCCGGCGTCGAGGTGGACGAGTTCGGGACGACGAACCTCGACATCCGGGCGCAGACCCGGGCCGTCATCGAGAACATCGGCGATCTGCTGCGGTCGGTCGGCGCGGACCTCGCCGACCTCGTCCAGGTGAGCACGTACCTGGTCAACATGAACGACTTCGGTGGTTACAACGAGGTGTGGGCGGAGTTCTTCGACGCGTCCGGGCCGACCCGCACCACCGTGGCGGTGCACCAGTTGCCGCACCCGCACCTGCTCATCGAGATTCAGGCCGTGGCACTTCTTCCCTCGGGAGGTCAGTCGTGAGTGAGATCGCCGAGCCGTTCAGCTTTCCGGGCTGGATCGCTGACAACCAGCACCTGTTGAAGCCGCCGGTGGGCAACAAGGAGATGTACCCCGGCGGGGACGACTTCATCGTCATGGTGGTGGGCGGTCCCAACCAGCGCACCGACTTCCACGTGGACCCGTACGAGGAGTTCTTCTACCAGGTCAAGGGCAACATGCACATCAACCTGATGACTCCCGAGGGGCCGCGTACGGTGCACGTGCGCGAGGGTCAGATGTGGATGCTGCCGCGCAACACCCCGCACTCGCCGCAGCGGCCGGAGGCCGGTTCGATCGGTGTGGTCGTCGAGCGGGTCCGCGAGGAGGGCACGCTGGAAACCTTCAGGTGGTACTGCCCGGAGTGCGGAAACCAGGTGCACGAGGTGGAGTTGCAGGTCCGCGACATCGCGGCCGACCTGCCGCCGGTGTTTCAGGCGTTCTACGCCGACGAGGCGTCGCGTACCTGCGCGAACTGCGGCACGCTGCACCCGGGCAAGGGCTGATGCCCACTGGTGCTGTCGATGTGCACACGCACGTCGTACCGAAGGGATGGCCGGACCTCGGCGCGACGTGCGGCGGGTCCGGTTGGCCGTGGTTGCGTGTCGACTCCGAGCGCGCCGCCATGATCATGGTGGGGGAGACCGAGTTCCGCCCGGTCGGCGCCGAGTGCTGGGACGCCGCGACGCGACTGGCCGACATGGACGCCGACGGCATCGACGTGCAGGTGGTCTCGCCGACGCCTGTCTTCTTCAGCTACGACCGCCCGGCCGACCAGGCGGTGAAGGTCGCCCGGATCTTCAACGACCTGACCCTGAAGGTCACCGCGGCCGGCGGTGACCGGCTGGTGCCGTTCTGCCAGGTGCCGCTGCAGGACCCGGACGCCGCCTGCGCCGAGCTGGATCGCAGCCTGGCCGCCGGGCACGTCGGCGTGGAGATCGGCAACCACGTCGGCGACCGGGACCTGGACGACGCGGGCGTGGTCACCTTCCTGCAACACTGCGCCGAGGTGGGCGCGCCGGTGTTCGTCCACCCCTGGGACATGCCGGGTGGTCCCCGGCTGGACCGCTGGATGGCTCGCTGGCTCGCCGGAATGCCTGCCGAGACACACCTGTCGGTGCTGGCGATGATCCTGGGCGGCGTCTTCGACCGGGTGCCGGACACGCTGCGGATCTGCTTCGCGCACGGCGGCGGCAGCTTCCCCTTCTGGCTCGGCCGCGCCGACAACGCCTGGCACCGTCGCGGCGACCTGGTCCGGGGCGCGTCCGTGGCCCCGCCCAGCAGCTACGTCGACCGCTTCAGCGTCGACTCGGTGGTCTTCGCGCCGCCCGCGCTGCGGCTGCTCGTCGACACGATGGGGGAGGACCGGGTGCTTGTCGGCAGCGACTACCCGTACCCGCTGGGCGAACGCCCGGCCGGCGCGGTGGTCCGGGCCGCCGACTTCCTCACCGCCGACCAACGCGACAAGCTCCTGTCCACGAACGCCCTGCGCTTCCTCGGCCGGTCCCGCCCCTGACGGAGCAGATCGTGGACACTTCCGTCATCCGCGAACGGGAACTGTCCACGATCTGCGGAGTGGGCGGGTGGAGCGTGGCGGGTCGGGCCGTCGTGTCGGAGGCCGACGGCCGACCGCAGCGGGCAGGATGAGGAGATGGCCGAGCCGCACGACCTGACCGCGTTGGAGCAGGCCGCCGCGATCGCCCGCGGCGAGCTGACAAGCGTCGACCTGGTCGAGCACTGCCTGGGCCGGGTGGCGGCCCTCGGCGACACCGTGGGCGCGTTCGTCACCGTCACACCGGACCTCGCCCGGCAGGCCGCGCGCGCCGCCGACGCCGCGCCCGTCGAGGAGCGCGGCCCTCTGCACGGGGTGCCGACCGCGATCAAGGACCTCACCCTCACCGCCGGGGTGCGCACCACCTTCGGCTCCGCGGCGTTCGCCGACTTCGTCCCGCCTGTCGACGCCGACGTGGTCCGGTTCATCAAGGCCGCCGGCCTCGTCAATCTCGGCAAGACGACCACCTCCGAGCTGGGCTGCTCGCTCTACTCCGAGGGCCGCGTCGCGCCGCCGGCCCGTAATCCGTGGCAGCTCGCGTACACCGCCGGTGGGTCCAGCGGCGGCGCGGCGGCGGCGGTCGCGGCCGGGCTGGTGCCGATCGCCCAGGGGTCCGACGGCGGCGGCTCCCTGCGCATCCCGGCGTCGCTCTGCGGTCTGATCGGCTACAAGCCCAGTCGCGGCCTGGTCTCCGGCGGGCCGCTCGGCTCCGGCGCGTTCGGGCTGCCCACCAGCGGCCCGCTCGGGCGGACCGTCGCCGACGTCGCCGCGCTCCTCGACGTCATGGCCGTGCCGGTGCCCGGCGAGCCCTACCTGCCGCCGCCCGCGCCGCCCGGGGGATACCTGGCCGCCGCCCGCCGGGCCGAGCCCGGCCGGCTGCGGATCGGCCGGTTCACCACGCCGATGCTCGCCGACGAGCCGGTGCACCCCGACTGCGTGGCTGCCGTCGACCGAGCCGCCGCCCTGCTCACCGCCGTCGGCCACGAGGTGGTCGAGGTGCCGCCGCCGCTCGGGCCCCAGGCGTGGCCGCTGTTCGAGATCATCTGGTACGTGTTGGCGCTGGCCCCCGTGCCCCCGCACCGCGAGGCGGAGCTGCTTCCGTTGACACAACTGCTCCGGGCCCGGGGCGCGACGGTCTCCGCGGGCGCGCTGGCCGCCACCCTCGGCGAGCTGCAGGCACAGGTCCGCCTCGGCGCCGCCCGCACCGCCGGCTGCGACCTGCTGCTCTGCCCTACCCTGGCCACACCGCAGGCACCAGTCGGCTGGTTCACCGCAGACGGCGACCCGGCGGCCGATTTCGACAGGCAACGCCGCTTCTCGCCCTACTGCGCCATCTTCAACGTCACAGGCGATCCCTCCGTGTCCCTGCCAGTGGGCGCGACGACCGACGGGCTGCCCGTCGGGGTGCTCCTCACCGGCCGGTACGGCGACGACGCGCGGCTCATCGCGACCGCTGCGCAACTGGAGCACGCCAGTGACGGATGGGATCGGCACCCCGCAATCTGGCGGGCCGTCGACTCCGCTAACGTGAATGGTGACGGAGCTGGCCGGTCGCCATCATGATCGTCCATCCGACCCGATTGTTCGAGGTCCTTCTTCCGCCTGGGGGCGTTGGGATTGTCTGTTACCGAGACGTTGCTGGTCTTCGTCGGCATCCCGGTGGCCGCGGTGCTGGTGATCGCCGGCCTGGCGTACGCGGGTAGCCGTGGTGGTAGCGCCGGTGGCGGTGGTGGCGCCAAGCGCTACCGGCCGGGCCGGCCCTTCGACTTCACTCCGGTCTGGTTCCTTGGCCGCCCGGAGCAGCTGGCCGACTCGGCCGGCACCGCGCTGGCCGCGGGAGCGCAGGCACCCGCGCTGACCAGCCACAAGCTAGAGCAGGCCAGCGTCGAGGCGCCGGCCGGTGGAACCGGAGGCGCAAGTGACCGTTGGTGAGAAGCAGACCGGGACGGACAATCCGCCCGAGGTGCTGGACGGGCCGTTCTCGACCCGCCAACTGCTGCGCATCGACGAGGCCCTGCGCCTGGCCGACCAGGGCACCGGCCTGGTCTTCTCGGTGTTCGTCGGCGGCCTCGACGAGCCGATCCGTGAGCACGCCCAGCGGCTGCACCGCCAGCTCGCCGAGCCCGACAAGTCGGTGCTGATCGCCGTGTCGCCCAACCAGCGCCAGTTGGAGATCGTCACCGGGCGGCACGCCCGCAAGCGGATCCCCGACACGTACGCCAAGCTGGCGGCGCTCTCCATGGTCGGCGCGTTCAGCGGCGGCGACCTGGCCGGCGGCATCATCAACGGCCTCGACCAGTTGGCCAGCCACGCCGGCAAGGGCTGACCCCTCGTACGACGAAGCCCGGCCCGCTCTTCAGCGGGCCGGGCTTTCACGTGTCAGCGGGGCCAGGCGCTCGGGTCCAACCTCATCGTCCATGGCTCGTCCACGGTCACCGCGTCGTCTGGACCGATGGTGCCCAACAGCTCGTAATGGTCGCCCTCGCCGAGCCGATAGCGGTAGATGATCGGGCCGAAGTCGCCCCGTTCCACCCGCCAGTAGTGCGGGATGCCCTTCACCTCCTTCCGCAACATAATGGCCCGGGCCGGCGTGGGCTCGCACCCACGCCGGCCCGGGCCGCGTACTCGCTGGTCAGCTCTGCTCGGCGTCCTTCGCGCGGGCCTTGAGCGCCCGCAGCACACCGTCGCGGCCCTCGGCGACCAGTCGGCGCAGCGGGCCAGGGTTGCCGTCGCCTGCCAGCCACGCGTCGGT
Source organism: Micromonospora lupini (assembly GCF_026342015.1). NCBI lineage: Bacteria > Bacillati > Actinomycetota > Actinomycetes > Micromonosporales > Micromonosporaceae > Micromonospora > Micromonospora lupini. Next base: position 21,469 of record NZ_JAPENL010000002.1, on the reverse strand, counting down.
GGCCGCCACCGTGTCGTCCTCCACCAGGTAGGTCGGGTACGCCAACTGGGCGAACTCCTGCGCCGGCTCGCTGTCCCGCGTGGCCCACACCTGGCCGATCGCCGCGAAGTACTTCTCCCGGTACGGGGTGACCAGCTCCACCTGCGCCGGGTGGGCGAGGCCCTGCAACAGGGCCCGGTGCCGCCAGTTCGGCAGCGCGTCCGGGCCGGTCAGCAGCGCCCACACGGCAGCCTTGTTCTCCGCGGTCGGCACCAGCGCGTGGGCGTACGCGGCCTCCCGCTCGCCGCTGGCGGTGCGGTCGCCGGCCAGTTCCGCCTCGATCTCGGCGGCGCCGGCCGCGCCGTTGGCCACCAACGCCCCGAGCACCGTCCAGCGCAGCTCGGTGTCCACGGTCAGCCCGGCCGGAGCGCCGGTGCCGTCCAGCCAGCCGCGCAGCGTGGCCAGGTCCTCCTCGGACCGGGCGGCCGAGGTGTACGCCCGGGCCCAGGCCAGCTGGAAACCGCTGCCCGGTTCGGCGGCGGCGAGCGCGTCCTTCGCCGTGCGGGCCACCCCCGCCCAGCCGGTGGGCGCCCAGGCCGGGTCGGCGTAGAGGGTGAGCGCGGTGGTGGCCTGGCGCAGGGTGGCGGTCACCAGGTTGATGTCGGTCTCCGCGGACAGCCCGGCCAGCACCAGCGCCACGTAGTCGCGGGTCGCCAGCTCGGCGTCGCGGGTCATGTCCCACGCGGCCGTCCAGCACAGGGCACGGGCCAGCGACGAGTCGAAGCCGCCGATGTGCTGCACCACAGTGGCCATCGACCGGTCGTCGAGGCGCAGCTTGGTGTAGCTCAGGTCGTCGTCGTTGAGCAGCAGCACATCGGCCGCCCGGACACCGCGCAGGTCGGCGAGGTCGGTCCGCTCGCCTGTCACGTCCACCTCGTACCGCTCGCGGCGGACCAGCCGCCCGTCGGTCAGGTCGTACAGGCCCACGCCGATGCGGTGGGTGCGCAGCGTCGGGTACGCCGTCGGCGCCTCCTGCCGGACGACCACCTGCTCGTACGTGCCGTCGGCGCCGATCGTCACCTCCGGCCGCAGCGTGTTGACCTGCGCGGTCTCCAGCCACTGCGCCGCGAACTTGCGCAGCTCCCGGCCCGAGGCCGTCTCCAGCTCGGTGAGCAGGTCGTCGAAGGTGGCGTTGCCCCAGGCGTGCTTGCCGAAGTACGCCCGCAGCCCGGCCACGAACGGCTCCTCGCCCACGTACGCGACGAGCTGCTTGAGCACGCTCGCGCCCTTGGCGTACGTGATGCCGTCGAAGTTGACCTCGACGGCCTCCATGTCCGGCATCTCGGTGTAGACAGGGTGCGTGGAGGAGAGCTGGTCCTGGCGGTAGCCCCAGTTCTTGCGGATGGACAGGAACGTCGTCCACGCCTCGGTGAACCGGGTGGCGTTGGTGTTGCACCAGTGGCTGGCCCACTCGGCGAACGACTCGTTGAGCCACAGGTCGTTCCACCAGCGCATGGTGACCAGGTCGCCGAACCACATGTGGGCCAGCTCGTGCAGGATCGTGTTGGCCCGCTGCTCGTACTCGAAGTCGGTGACCTGCGAGCGGAACAGGTAGTGCGACTCGGCGTGCGTGACGCAGCCGAAGTTCTCCATCGCGCCGGCGTTGAAGTCGGGCACCCACAGCTGGTCGTACTTGGGCAGCGGGTAGCGGACCCCGAACTTCTCGTGGAAGAAGTCGAAGCCCTGCTTGGTGATGAGGAACAGGTCGTCGGAGTCCAGGTACTGCGACATGGACGCCCGGCAGAACACGCCCAGGTCGATGCCGTCGTGGCTGTCGCGCACCTCGTGGTACGGGCCGGCGCACAGCGCGGTGATGTACGTGCTCATCCGGGGCGACTCGGTGAAGTGCAGGGTCTTGAGCCCCTCGTCGGCCGGCTCCTCGCGCTGCACGGGCATGTTGGACACGACCCGCCAGTGCCCCGGCACAGTCGCGTGCCAGGTGTAGACGCTCTTCAGGTCGGGCTGGTCGAAGCAGGCGAACACCCGTTGCGCGTCGGCCGTCTCGAACTGGCTGTAGAGGTACGTCTCGCCGTCCACCGGGTCGACAGTGCGGTGCAGGCCCTGCCCGCTGTTGGAGTAGGCGAAGTCCGCGTCGACGACCAGGGTGTTGTCAGTGCCCAGCCCGGACAGGGTGAGGCCCTTCTCGGCAGACCAGTCGGACAGGTCCACCGCGGCGCCGTTAAGCGTCGCGGACCGCACCGACTCGGCGGCCACCTCGATGAACGTGCTCGCTCCCGATTCGCCGCAGCGGAACCGGACCTCGGTCGTCGACCGGAAGGTGCGGTTGTCGGCCGCCAGCACGGCGGTCGACAGGTCCAGACTGATGTCGTACCCGGTCACCTCGAGCAGGCGGGCCCGCTCGGTCGCCTCGACCTGCGTCAGGTTACGCACTCCCGGCACTGTTCGTCTCCATCCCACGTCTCGCCGTACGCCCGGCGGCGCCCGTCTGCCGACCGCTCGTGACGTCCGGCCCGATCCGAGTCTTCCACGGACGGGCAGCAAGCGGTGGCCGAGGTCACGCTCTCATTCAGGTGCCGGTCGATGGGCCGCGGGGTGAGGATCGGAGGAGACGTCGGACGTCCGGCGTCACCCGTCGCGAAGGGACCTCACCGTGACCGATCGTGTCACCGCCGACATGTGGTTCGACCCGGCCTGCCCGTGGGCGTGGATCACGTCCCGCTGGCTGCTCGAGGTCGAGCAGGTCCGTGACGTGGACATCCGCTTCCACGTGATGAGCCTGGCCGTGCTCAACGAGGGCCGGGACGAGTTGCCCGAGGATTACAAGACGTTCCTGAGCACCGCCTGGGGTCCGGTACGGATCTGCATCGCCGCCGAGCAGCGCTACGGCAACGACGTGCTCCGCAAGCTCTACACGGCCCTCGGCACCCGCATCCACCTCGGCAAGGAGGAGCGGGGTCAGGAGCTCTACGTCGCCGCGCTGACCGAGGCCGGGCTGGACCCGGCGCTTGCCGACGCCGCCGAGAGCACCGAGTACGACGAGGCGCTGCGGGCCAGCCACGAGGCAGGTATGCGGCCGGTGGGCCAGGACGTGGGCACCCCGGTCATCCACGCGCCCGGCCCGGACGGCACGCCTGTCGCCTTCTTCGGCCCGGTGATCACGCCGCGACCGAAGGGCGAGGCCGCGGGCCGGCTCTGGGACGGCGTGCTGCTGGTCGCCGGCACGCCGGGCTTCTACGAGCTCAAGCGCACCCGCGACCTGGGCCCGATCTTCGACTGAGCAACTAGCGCACGCGCCCCCGTCCGGCCACCGTCTCGTGGACCGGGCGGGGGCGCGTCTCGTCGGCGGCGGGTACGCCTCGCGGTCACTGCGTCACCGCTGGGCGGGGGGCGTCGTTTCCCTCGGTGTCCGCCGCAGCGACCCGCTGGGCCGCACCCGCAGCTCGTGGAGGCAATCCCGATGGCCAAGCACCGTGCGTCCGGTGACGATCAGTCGACCCGACAGGGGGTGATCGAGACTCCCGGCGCGGCGTACTGGTCGGTCGACGACTCCCGCTGGCCGACGGTCCGCCCGGACCTTCCCGCCCACGTGGTGGACCTGCTCGCCCCGCCCATCGTGGTCGGCGTGGCCCGGGTGCCGGTCACCTCGCGCCTGACGCCCACACCTGTCACACCGGTGACGACGACACCTGCCGTGTCGGCGACGACGCCCGTCGTACCGATGCCTGTCGTACCGATGCCTGTCGTGCCGATGTCTGTCGTACCGACGCCTGTCGTGCCGATGGCGCCGGCCGTGTCGACGGCAGAGGACCCGGTCGTACCGCCGTCCGTGGAACCCGTCGCGGTGTCGGCGGCCGCGCCGGCCGAGCCAGCCCCGCCCCCGCCGGCGCCCGCCGCCCCGCGTCCCGTGCCGACGCCGCCGCTGAACCCGCGACCCGTTCCGGCGCCACCGCCGGAACCGCGTCCCGTGCCGGGACCGCCCGCCGCGCCCCGGCGCAACGCCGTCACCGGACCCGCAGTGAACGGCCGGCGCGGCAACTCCGGACCGGTCGTCGCCGGCCGGCACCGGCGGCACAACGGCGCGTCCGGTCGCGCCGGCTGACCACCACGCCGCGGCCCGACACTTTCATCTGGTGGACGCCGCGCGGGTCCCCGTCGCCCGCGCCGTCGCCGCCGGTAGCGTCAGTGGGCATGACTGTCGTGCATCCGATCGCCCGGGCCTGGATCACCACTGGCGGCACCGGCGCGCAGAACTACGACGAGTTCGCCGACGACGCGGAGATCACCGCGATCATCGAGGCGAACCCGCACAGCGCCCTCGGCATCGAGATGCCGCATCGGGCGCCCGGCAGCCTGGGCACGTCCTTCCTCGACGCGTTGCCGGACTCGGTGGCGCGCCTCGCCGAGGCCAAGGCCGACGGCAGCTACACCCCCGCCGAGCAGGTGGTCGTGCTGTACCGGATCAGCGCCCCGGGCGAGGAGACGGCGTACGGGCTGTTCGCGATGGTGGACACCGACCAGATCTCCACCCGCGCCGACGAGCCGGGCCTGGTCATCCGCAACGAGGACGTCTTCATCGCAAAGGTGCGCGAGCGCGTCGCGCTGGCCGAGGCGCTGGGTCACCTGCTCTCACCCGTACTCCTGCTGCAGACCGGGAGCGGCGACGAGCTGCACGCCGCGCTCGCGGCGGCGACCGACGCGGCCGGGGCGCCCGCCGCGACCGACACCGACCAGGCGGGGCGCACCCACGCCATCTGGCTGGTCGGCCCCGGTCCGGAGCAGGATGCGTTGACAGGTCTCGCCGGTGGCGGCGAGCTGGTCGTCGCCGACGGCAACCACCGCAGCCTGGCCGCCCAGACCGGCGGGTTGTCGCGCTTCCTGGCCGTGGTGACCACGCCCGCGTCGGTGGCCATCCAGCCGTACAACCGGCTGGTCAGCGAGCTGACCACCACGCCTGGCGAACTGCTCGACCGGTTGCGCGCGGCGGGGGCCGAGGTCGAGCCGATCGACGGGCCGGTCGAGGTCCCGGCGGCCGGCGGCACCGTCCACCTGCGGCTGGCCGGCGAGGGGTACGCGGTGCGCCTGCCCGCCACCGCCGACGCCCGCCTGGAGAACCTGGACCACGCCCTGGTCGAGCGGCTGCTGCTGCGCGACGCCCTGGGACTGGACCCGGGCGACAAGCGGATCACCTACGTGGGCGGCGACTACCCGGCGAGCTGGCTCACCGGTGAGGTCGACGCCGGGCGGGCCGAGCTGGCAGTCCTCATCGCGCCGGTGACCGTGGCCGACTTCGTCGCGGTGAACCTGGCCCGGGAGAAGATGCCCCGCAAGAGCACCTGGTTCACCCCGAAGGCGCGCGGCGGCCTGGTGGTCGCCGAGCTGCCGCGCTGAGTGACCTCCCCGCACGACCGTGTGACGAACCCGGCTCTCCGACGCCGCCCCTGCGGCGTCGGAGAGCGCGGCCTGACAGACTGCCCGGTATGCGCGTCTACCTGGGATCCGATCACGCCGGTTTCGAGTTGAAGGTGCACCTGGCCAACCACCTGGCCAAGCAGGGGTACGACGTGGTCGACGTCGGCCCGCACAGCTACGACCCGGACGACGACTACCCGACGTTCTGCCTGCACACGGGTGACCGGGTGGTAGCCGACGAGACCTCCCTGGGGGTGGTCATCGGCGGGTCCGGCAACGGCGAGCAGATCGCCGCGAACAAGGTCGCCGGCGTCCGCGCCGCGCTGGCCTGGAGCGTCGAGACGGCTCAGCTCGCCCGCCAGCACAACGACGCGAACGTCGTCGCGGTGGGCGCCCGTCAGCACACCCTGGACGAGGCCACCGGCATCGTCGAGGCGTTCCTGAACACGCCGTTCTCCGGCAACGAGCGGCACGCCCGCCGGATCATCCAGGTCGCCACGTACGAGCAGACCGGGGAGCTGCCCGACCTGCCCTGACCCGGGCTGCCGCCCTCAGCGCGGCGAGCGGGGCAGATCCTCGCGGGGCACCCAGTTGCGGCGGACGACCACCACCCGGGCCTCCGCCTCGGCGAGATCGTCGTCGGTGGGCCGGGCGGCGTCCCGGGCCCGCAGCGCGGCGGTCAGCCCCACCTGGGACGAGCCGGAGCCGACAAGCCCCCGCAACCCCCGCTCGCCGTCGCGGTCGTCGCCGCCGGGCCCCCGACGTCGTGGCGGCGGCTCCACGCCGTCGTGTACGCCGGCCGTGCTGACCGTCGAACCGTCGGCGGTCGCCGCCTGGTCGGAGTCGGGCTGGTGGCGTAGTCGTCGCCTGCGTCGCTCCGGATCACCCATCAGCCGACCGTACCTCGCCAGGTGTGGATTTCGGCACGTCGTGCCGGGTTCGCGCCGGACGGCGGTCGGCGACCGATTTGCCGGCTGGCTACCCTCGGATTCGGGCGGTGGTGTCGCCGCCGGTCAGGGGGAGGACGAGATGGCAGACCAGACGCAGCCGTGGGCGGAGCGAACCGTGGAGGTCCCACCGCAGGCAGGCGTCGGGGTGCCGCCGCAGCGGGACGGCTTCCGCCGGGGTGTCGCGCCGGTGGGTCAGCCGCGCACCCCGCGGACCGAACCGTTCCCGGTGGTGCAGCAGGAGCCGACCGGCACCGGCTGGCCGGACGAGCCGGCGCCGCGGCGGCCGTTGAGTTGGCGGCTGGCCCAGCTGCGTCGCGGCGGCGAGTGGAGCGCGGCCGGTGGCCTGTTCGCGTTCGTCTGCTGGGGGATCTGGGCGCTCTCCGGCGGGGGCAACCTGTCCGGCCCGCTGCTGGTGCTCGTGTTGAGCCTGTTGGTGGCGGTCGGCCTGTTCGCGCTGGCCCGGGTGATCGGCCGGCTGGTGCTGGAGCGGCAGCTCGGGCGGGTCCGGCGCAGCGCGTGGGGCGCGCACCTGGCCACCGCAGTCTTCCTCGTCGGTCTCGGCGTCGCCTGGCTGCAGCAGACCGAGTGGGTCGTCTCGGCCTGGAACTGGGTCACCTCGAACTGACCGGGGCGCGCACGGGCGGGCCGGCCAGCGCCGCCCGCCCGTGCGTCCGTCGCGGGACACCGCGACACCGGTCGTCTCCCCACCAGGCAAGGCCGCTGCTTACCCGGCCGGCCACGGATCATCCGTGGCCGGCCGCCGCGTCCGCCGTTCGGGTCTGCCCGACCCGCGGTGGTCAGCGGTCGCTGGCATGCCCCGCGGCGTCGGCCCGGGGCGAGACGACCCGGGCGGCAGGCTCCTCGGCGGCGGCGTGGTCGCGGGGCGGAGTTGCCGGAAGCGGAGTACAGCACGTCGGCGACCGGGCCGGTCTGCGACGGCCACGAGGTGCGGTACCTCGGGTCGCGGGCCGCCCCGGCGCAGTGGTTGACAACGTATCGATGCCTGTCAAGGAATCTGATCGGTAAGGGTGACGTAAGCCCCTGGACCCCGTTGGCCGACATCATTGCCACAGACGCCACCAACGAGGGGACTGGTCGATGAGTCGACTGCGGAGAAGTCTGGGCTTCCTGATCGTGTTGACGACCGGTCTGGCCACCGTGCCGGCCGCCGCGACGGCAGCCGCCGCGCTGCCCACGTACACCTTCATCGACCTCGGCACACTCGGTGTGCCGAGCACCGGGGAGCCGCCCAGCAGCGACGGATCCGCCCTCAACAACGCCCGCACCGTGGTGGGCCACTCCACGATCGACGGAATCTACAACTTCCACGCGTTCGCCTGGTCCGACGGGGCGATGAGCGACCTGGGCGCGCTCTACGTCAACACGTACAGCGCGAGTTCCGCCGAGGCCATCAACGAGCAGGGTGTCGTCGTGGGGGCGACCCATGTCAACGCGACGGACCCCCCCACACGCCTTCCGGTACTCCGGCGGCGGCATGACCGACCTCGGCACCGGCTACGGCGCGGGCAGCGGAAGCGCGGCGTACGACATCAACGAGGACGGCGTGGTGGTCGGCAGCCGGTTCGAGAGGCAGGGGGCGCCGACCCGGGCGGTCGTCTGGCGTGACGGCAGGGTCATCGACCTGGGCACGCTCGGTGGCCAGGCAGGGCCGTGGGGCACGGACAGCATCGCCTACGGGGTGAACGGCTCCGGGCACGTCGTGGGCGGTGCCGCTGTGCCGAGCGGCGGCCTGCACGCCTTCGTCTGGAAGGGTGGCGCGTTGACGGATCTCGGCACCCTGGGCGGCGTCACGGAGTCCACGTACGCCCGGGACATCAACGACCGGGGCCACGTCGTCGGTGTCTCGCAGAACACCAGCGGCGAGATGCACGCGACGCTCTGGCGCAACGGCACGATCCGCGATCTCGGATCCCTCGGCGGCAACTACTCCGAGGCGCGCGCTGTGAACGAGGCCGGCCAGGTGGTGGGCCTCGCCCGGACCAGCAGCGACCAGTTCTACAACGAGCGGGCGTTCCTCTGGCAGGGCGGCCGGATGATCGACCTGAACAAGAGGGTCAGGAACCTCCCCCCGACGGTGACGCTCCGCTCCGCCGAGGACGTCAACGACGACGGCGTCATCGTCGGCTTCGCCTGTCCCATCGCCTGTGACGAGGGTGGCGACGCCGCGCGGCGGGCCTACCTTCTCGTGCCAACGAGCTGACCGACGGGTCTTCGTCCTGCCTGGGGGCTACATCTGCAGCGGGCGACGACAGCGCGTCGCTGGTGCGGGCCCATCGCCAGGGCGGCCGTGCGGCGCGTCGACACCGACGCACGGGCGCACCACCGGGCGGCGGTCACCGGCTACCGATCCCCGCACCGGCGGTCGTCCGCGACGCCACCACGGCGCTACGGCCCGTCGCGGCAACGTCGCCGGCGGAGCTGCCCTGGCGGCTGCTCGCTGAATCGCGGGTGAACTGCGACGCGCGAGCTATCGGCTGCCCGCCAGGGGACCGGTACCGGTGCTCACGACCGTGGACGAGACCGTCGCCGCCGCCCGACGCGCCGTCGCGGCGTTCGCCGAGCACCACTCACTCTTCGACGACATCGGCTTCCCGAGCCGGCAGTGGGCATGACCTGCCGGCTCGAAACGCGGGCGGCACGTGGATCGAAGATGAGGAAGGCCCAGGTGCCGCGACGCGGTCTGCCTGGGCCTTCGTCGGTGGAGCGGGCGACGAGAATCGAACTCGCGTAGTCAGTTTGGAAGACTGAAGCTCTACCATTGAGCTACGCCCGCGTGCACCCCGCCGAGCGGGACGCCCTACAGCGTACCCAATGCCGGTTCCCGACGTGTAACCGCGCCACCGCCTGGCGACGGCCCGGGGCGGTGGCGTCGCGTCCCACCGCCCAAGATCCGCACAACGTCGGGGAAACAGTGGCGTCCCGGCTCGCCGATACCCCTACATCCCCGACGTTGCGCGGATCTTGGAGCGAGGGAGCGAGGGAGCGAGCCGCGAGTGCCTCTTTCGGTATTTCCGGGTGATCTGTCCGGGTGGGGGACGCCCCGACACTGCCTGGGGCGCGGCGACGGCATAGACTGCACGTCGCCACGGGGTGTGGCGCAGCTTGGTAGCGCACTCGCTTTGGGAGCGAGGGGCCGTGGGTTCAAATCCCGCCACCCCGACTGTCGTCAGCGTCCGGGTCGCCCCGGGCGCTAGCAGCCGGCCGCGCCGGCTCGCCTACACTCGATGGGCCAATCGAAGGCCCAGAATCACAACCCAGATCCGTCAAGGAGTACGCCTGTGAAGAGCACCGTCGAGACTCTGAGCCCGACGCGCGTGCGGCTCGCCATCGAGGTGCCGTTCGTCGAGCTCGAGCCGAGCCTCAAGAAGGCGTACCGGGAGATCGGTTCGCAGGTCCAGGTCCCGGGCTTCCGCCGGGGCAAGGTGCCGACCGCGGTGATCGACCAGCGGGTGGGCCGGGGCACCGTCCTCAACGAGGCGGTCCAGGACGCCATCCCGGAGAACATCCTCGCCGCGGTGCGCGAGCACGACCTGAAGACGCTGGGGCGCCCCGAGGTCGAGATCACCGAGTTCAACGACGGTGACTCGCTGAACTTCACCGCCGAGGTCGACGTCCGCCCGGAGATCACCCTGCCCGACGCGAGCACCATCGAGGTGACAGTCGACGAGCTGCAGATCGACGAGAGCGAGATCGACGAGCAGGTGAAGAACCTGCGGGAGCGGTTCGCCACCCTCAAGACTGTCGAGCGGGCCGCCGCCGAGGGCGACTACGTGCAGATCGACCTGAACGCCACAGTCGACGGCGAGGACGTGCCGGGCGGCCAGGCGAGCAACATCTCCCACGAGGTGGGCAGCAAGCAGCTCCTGCCGGGCCTGGACGAGGCCGTGGTCGGTCTCGCCGCAGGCGACGACACCACCTTCACCACCCAGCTGGTCGGCGGCGACTTCGCCGGCCGGGACGCCGACGTGGCGGTGACCGTGCGCACGGTCAAGGAGAAGGAGCTGCCGGAGCTGAACGACGAGTTCGCCCAGATGGCAAGCGAGTTCGACACGATCGAGGAGCTGCGCGGCGACCTGCGGGGGCGGGTCACCCAGGGCAAGCAGGTCGAGCAGATCTACGCCGCCCGGGACAAGGCCCTCGCCCAGCTGGTCGAGGCCGCCGAGGTGCCGGCGCCGGAGGGTGTCGTCCGCGAGGAGGTCGAGAGCCGCAAGCAGGCGATGGTCGACCAGCTGGAGCGGATCGGCGCCTCCCTCGAGGAGTACCTGGCCGCCGAGGAGAAGACCGAGGAGCAGATCGACGCCGAGCTGACCGAGGCGGCGACCGAGGGCGTCAAGGTGCAGCTCCTGCTGGACACGCTCGCCGACGCGGAGGACGTGCAGGTCTCCGACGACGAGTTCGGTCACGAGATCGTGCACCGGGCGCAGCGCGCCGGGATGGCCCCGCAGCAGTACTACGACCAGCTGGTGCGCTCCGGCGCGGCGGCCGCGGTCTTCGGCGACGTGCGGCGGGGCAAGGCCCTCGCTGCCGTCATGGAGCGCATCTCGATCAAGGACTCGGCCGGCAACGAGGTCACCCTTGACGCGCTGCGCGCCGCCAACGAGGCAGAGCACAACCACGAGCACTGATTCGTCGGGTGCGGCCGCCGTCCGCCGCTGCGCGGTGGGCGGCGGCCACACTCTTTCCCGGGTACGCCCGGAAGCCCGCGCCGCGGGTGCGCCCGACGCAACTGCGCTGAGAGCGAACAGTGCCCCGACCGGGACTCTGCCGCCCCGCACAGCGGTTAGTGTCGGGAAAGACGGTACGGAGAGCGAAGGGCTGCCATGACCGACATGCACATCCCCAAGAAGTCGCTCCGGGCGATTGACGCGCGCGGTGGCGACTCCATTGGCAACCTCGACGACTCGGTCTACAACCGGTTGCTCAAGGAACGCATCATCTTCCTGGGCAGTGAGGTGACCGACCAGGTCGCCAACCGCATCTGCGCGCAGCTGCTGCTGCTCGCCGCGGAGGACCCGGACCGCGACATCAACCTGTGGATCAACTCGCCGGGTGGCTCGGTCTACTCGGGCATGGCGATCTACGACACCATGCAGTTCATCGACAACGACGTGTCGACAGTGGCGATGGGCATGGCTGCCTCGATGGGGCAGCTGCTGCTCTGCGCGGGCACCAAGGGCAAGCGTTACGCCCTGCCGCACGCTCGGATCATGATGCACCAGCCGTCCGGTGGTCTGGGTGGCACGGCGTCCGACATCGCCATCCAGGCGGAGCAGATGCTCTACACGAAGCGGATGTTCCAGGAGCGCGTCGCGCACCACACCGGCCAGAGCCAGTCGCAGATCGAGGCGGACTCGGACCGGGACCGTTGGTTCACCGCCCAGGAGGCCATGGACTACGGCTTCATCGACAAGGTGATCATCGGGGCCGCTCAGGTTCCGGATGGCGCCGGGACCCTGAGCTGAGGAGCTGACGATGACCGATCTGAGCTTGCCGCCCCAGTTCGCGGCCGTGCACAACCGCTACGTGCTGCCGTCGTTCGTCGAGCGCACGTCGTACGGGGTCAAGGAGTCGAACCCGTACAACAAGCTCTTCGAGGACCGGATCATCTTCCTCGGTGTCCAGGTGGACGACGCGTCGGCCAACGACGTGATGGCCCAGCTGCTGACGCTTGAGGGCACCGACCCGGACCGCGACATCATCATGTACATCAACTCGCCGGGTGGCTCGTTCACCGCGATGACGGCGATCTACGACACCATGCAGTACGTCCGTCCGGACATCCAGACGGTCTGCCTCGGGCAGGCCGCCAGCGCGGCGGCGGTGCTGCTGTCGGCGGGCACCGCTGGTAAGCGGATGGCTCTTCCGAACTCGCGGATCATCATCCACCAGCCGGCCACCGAGGGCGGCTACGGGCAGGGCTCGGACATCGAGATCCAGGCCCGGGAGATCCTGCGGATGCGGACGCAGCTGGAGGACATGCTCTCCCGCCACTGCAACCGCCCGATCGAGCAGGTTCGCAAGGACATCGACCGTGACAAGATCATGACGGCCGAGGAGTCCAAGGAGTACGGGTTGGTCGACACGATCCTGACCAGCCGCAAGAAGGGTCTGCTGGCGACCCACTCCGCCAGCTGAGCAATACCGGGTCAGAGGTTGGCCGGGGCGCCCGTTCCCGGCCGACCTCTGACACACCCGTTTTGGGGGTCGGAGAATGCCCCGCCAGCGGGTAACGTCGGGTCCGTACCGCTTCGCCGGTTGAGCCGGCGGGGTGAAACAAGCCGGGCGGCGCGCAGCGCCCGCAGGTCAGGGCCGGGTCTCCGGCCGATGAGTGCAGGGAGAACGTAGGTGGCACGGATCGGTGACGGCGGCGACCTACTGAAATGCTCCTTCTGCGGCAAGTCGCAGAAGCAGGTCAAGAAACTCATCGCGGGCCCAGGGGTCTACATCTGCGACGAGTGCATCGATCTCTGCAACGAGATCATCGAAGAGGAGCTGGCCGAGTCCGGCGAGGTGAAGTGGGAAGAGCTTCCCAAGCCGATGGAGATCTGCCAGTTCCTCGACAACTACGTCGTGGGGCAGGACCAGGCCAAGAAGGCGCTCGCCGTCGCGGTCTACAACCACTACAAGCGGATCCAGGCAGAGGCGGCCAACGCGCCGGGCTCCGGCAGTGACGCCGTCGAGCTGGCCAAGTCCAACATCCTGCTGCTCGGCCCGACGGGCTGCGGCAAGACCCACCTCGCGCAGACCCTCGCGCGGATGTTGAACGTGCCGTTCGCCATCGCCGACGCCACCGCGCTCACCGAGGCGGGCTACGTCGGCGAGGACGTGGAGAACATCCTCCTCAAGCTGATCCAGGCCGCCGACTACGACATCAAGCGCGCCGAGACCGGCATCATCTACATCGACGAGGTCGACAAGATCGCCCGTAAGTCCGAGAACCCGTCGATCACGCGGGACGTCTCCGGCGAGGGCGTGCAGCAGGCTCTGCTCAAGATGCTCGAAGGCACGGTGGCCAACGTGCCGCCGCAGGGCGGGCGCAAACACCCGCACCAGGAGTTCATCCAGATCGACACGACAAACGTGCTGTTCATTTGTGGTGGCGCCTTCGCCGGTCTCGATCAGATCATCGAGTCCCGCACCGGTCAGGGCGGCACCGGCTTCGGCGCCCGACTCCGGTCGGTCTCCGACCGGTCGACCGATGACATCTTCAGCCAGGTCATGCCGGAAGACATGCTCAAGTTCGGGCTCATCCCCGAGTTCGTCGGCCGACTGCCGGTGATCACCAATGTGCGCAGCCTGGACCGGAGCGCCCTCGTGCGCATCCTCACCGAGCCACGCAACGCCCTGGTCCGCCAATACCAGCGTCTCTTCGAGCTGGACGGCGTCGAGCTGGAGTTCGACCAGCCGGCGCTTGAGGCGATCGCCGATCAGGCCATGCTGCGCGGCACCGGGGCCCGTGGCCTGCGGGCCATCATCGAGGAGGTCCTGCTCTCCGCGATGTACGAGGTGCCGAGCAACCCCGACGCCGCCCGGGTGCTGATCACCCGTGAGGTCGTCCTGGAGAACGTCAACCCGACAATCGTTCCGCGCGAGTTCACCGGGCGTCGGGCCCGGCGGGACCGCGAGGAGAAGTCGGCCTGATTCTTCCCCGCGTCACGCCGGCCGTTCACTACTGACGCGGCCGGCGTGACCGTGTGCGGCGGTCCCACTCGCCCGACGGGGTGACAGTGACCATCATCAGCCGGGTCGGTTCCGCCGCGTCGTTGCGGTAGCCGTGCTCCCGGTCGGCGTGGAACTCGATCGTGTCGCCGGCCCGGATGGCGTGGTCCTGCCCGTCGACGGTGACGATCACCGCGCCGGTGAGGACGTGCAGCACCTCGCGGGTCCCGCGGGGATGGTCGGCGGAGCGGTGCCCTTCCCCGGGCTCCATCCGCCAGTCCCACAGCTCGACCAGGTCGGGCTCGCCCAGCCCGCTCAGCAGGTGGCCGGTGCCGCCGTGTTCGCCCTGCCAGAGCACTGGTGCCTCGGCCGTGGAGCTGATCCGCACCGTCCGCTCCTCGTCCGGCTCCAGGAGACGGGCGATGTTGACGCCGAACGCGTCGGCGACCCGGCACAGCGTGCCGACGCTGGGGTTGGTGCGCGCGCTCTCGATCTGCACGAGCATCGCCTTGCTCACCCCGGAGCGGCCGGCCATCTCCTCGAAGGACCAGCCCCGGGCGGCGCGCAGTTCCCGTACCTGCCGGGCCACGGCGGCGGTCACCGCGCCCACCCGGCCACCTGTGTCGGTCATCAAACTATCCCTTGCGGTCACTATTGTGGTACGACAGTGGCATGCTACCCATCCTCCTGGCAGCGGTTTCCGCGATCGCGTTCGGCACCGCCGACTTCTCCGGAGGCAAGGCGTCCCGCCGGGCGGACCCGATCGCGGTGACAGTGGTCTCCCAACTGCTGAGCGTCCCCCTGCTGGTCGCTCTGGTGCTTGTGGTGCCCGGGACGCCGACAGTCGCCGACATCGCCTGGGGGCTGCTCGCCGGGGTGGCCGGCGCCGGCGGCGTCATGCTGCTCTACCGGGCCCTCGCCGGCGGAATGATGGCAGTGGTGGCACCGGTCACCGCGATCACCGCCGCGGTGGTGCCGATCGTCGCCGGCCTGTTCACGTCGAGCTTCCCCGGCGGGCTGGCGCTCACCGGCGCCGGCCTGGCAGTGGTGGCGATCGCCCTGGTCAGCCTGGGCGAAGGGGGCGGCGGTTCTGGCGCTTCCGGGCGGCTGGTGGGCCTGGCCCTCGCGGCCGGCGCGCTCTTCGGCGTCTTCTTCACGCTGCTCGGCCAGGCCGGCGAGAGCGCCGGCATGTGGCCGGTGGCGGCGGTCCGAGCCAGCTCGATCGCCTTCGGCCTCATCCTCGCCGCCGGCACCGGGGTGCGGCTCCGGCTCGACCGGCGGGTGCTGGGTTGGGCGGCCGTCGCCGGCCTGCTCGACAGCGCCGCCAACGCGCTGTTCATGGCCGCCGCCGCGCGGGGTCACCTCAGCATCGTGGCGGCGGTCGCCGCGCTCTACCCCGCCAGCACGGTGCTGCTCGCGCTCGCCGTCGACCGGGAACGACTGCGGCCGGTCCAGATCGCCGGCCTCGGGTTCGCCGTGGGGGCGCTGGTGCTGGCAAGCATCTGACGCTGTCCGCGCCGGCCGTCCCGGCCGTACTCTGGGCCCATGCGCGTCGCCGTCTGCCAGCTCAACGCCCGGGATGACCGCAAGGCCAACCTGGCCGCCGCCGAGGTGCTGCTGGAACGCGCCGCCGACGGCGGCGCGGACCTCGCCATCCTTCCGGAGTACGTCGACTATCTCGGCCCCGCGGCCGGTCTGCCCGAGCCGGAGCCGGTCGACGGGGAGGTGGGCGGCTTCTTCGCCGGCGTCGCCCGACGGCTGGGCATGTGGGTGGTGGCCGGGTCGTTCCACGAGGCCGGCCCGGACCGGGAGCACACCTGGAACACGTCGCTGGTCTTCGACCGCGCCGGCAGCCTGGCCGCGAGCTACCGCAAGATCCATCTGTACGACGTGGAGATCCCCGGCCGGGTCTCCTACCGGGAGTCGGCGACCGTCGCGCCCGGCGTCCAACCCGTCGTCGTGGACGTGGAGGGTCTCCGGGTCGGGCTGTCGATCTGTTACGACCTGCGCTTCCCGGAGCTGTACCGGCGGCTCGCCACCGAGGGCGACGCCCACCTGCTGGTGGTTCCGGCGGCGTTCATGCTGCACACCGGGCGGGACCACTGGGAGGTCCTGTTGCGGGCCCGGGCCATCGAGAACCAGTGCTTCGTGGCGGCGGCCGGTCAGACGGGCGACCACGAGCCCGGCCGCACGTGCTTCGGACGCAGCATGGTTGTCGACCCCTGGGGGACGGTCCTCACGCAACTGCCGGACGGCTCCGGGGTGGCCGTCGCCGACCTGGACCTCGACCGGCTCGCCGCGATCCGGGCCGAGCTGCCCAGCCTGGCCAACCGCCGGCTCTGAGCGCTCAGCCCTCCAACAGGACGCCTATCGTCGCGAGGCCGGCGATGACCACGGCGGTGACCAGCAGAGCGGTGGTCATCCGGGATC